>NZ_LGDY01000001.1 GCF_001279525.1 Nocardia sp. NRRL S-836
CCGAGCCCGCCGCGGCCGGGCCGGAGGCCGCCCACCCGCCTTCGATCCGGTGATCTACAAGCGCCGCAACGTCGTCGAACGCTGCTTCAACCGGCTCAAACAGTTCCGCGCGATCGCCACCCGCTACGACAAGACCGCCCTGTCCTACCAAGCCATGATCGACCTGGCCACTCTCACACTCTGGCTTTGAGGACAGGCCCTAGGACGGTGTCAGCGGCGCGGAACACGTTGTGGTGGCCGGAGGCGGGGGTGGGGTCCGGTGGAGTTGGGTAGTCCTGTGCATGAGGCGTTGATGGTGTTGCTGGGTGCGCAGCCGCAGCGTGGGGTGGCGCGGCAGCGGGTGCTGGCGGCGATGCGGTCTCAGACGCGGTTGCAGGGTCGGTTTCTGGGGGGTCATCCGCCGTCTGGGTATCGTTTAGTTGATGGTGGTCAGCATCCGAATCCGGTGCATGCGGGGTAGGCGGGTGCACGTATCAGCACCGGATCCGGTGACTTCTTCGTGGGTGCGGTGGTGTCCGCCAAACGTGCTCGGGGGCGGACGGTGGCGATTATTCTGGGGAATCTGCGTTATGCTGGCCGACAAGTGTGGAATCGAAGTAGTACGACCGGCCACAAACCGGGTGGGCTTACTAGTGGCCGCGACGCACGAGCGTTGCAGCACAACCCGGTTAGCGAGTGGGAGGTGTCCGAGCAGATCGCGCACGAGCCACTCGTGGATGACGAGACGTTCGTCGCGGTGCGGAAATGCGAGTGGCGAAGCCTGCCAAGTACGGCAAGGTCCAGCGCTGTCTGCTTGCAGGTCTCGTTGTATGTGGGCTGTATGGCGACTGATGGATGGGCGCTGGGTTCGCGGGCGAGCGGGCTATCGATGTCGACATGGCTCCAGCAGCGCCAAGCGCCGCTCCGACGCGAACCGCGATACCTTTATGTCCGAATCGAGCGCGCTCTCGCGGACACCGCGAGCGGCCGAGGATGAGTCGCACAGCTGGACAAGTTCGCGAGCTTGCTGGTGACAGTGACGTATCCGGTGAGGGGACAGGCAGTTCGCCGTCACCCTTTCTCGGATCGCGCCAAGGTTCTCGATGCGCTTCTGCTCGGTTTTGCCAACGGGGTGACCGTGCTGTGGGTGCAGGAGGCGTAGAAGATAGCGAGTCTGCCGTCCGGCAAACCTCGCAATCATCTCTCGACTGATCGGTCACGTCTTGCTCCCGATCACGATGAGATCCGCGCCAGATCCCGCGACCGATGACCACGCCGAGTTGAGCAGATCCTCCAGTAGCCTCAACCGGAGCAGGTCATCGCTTGGACTGCCCGAGCTCTTCCGCAGCCGTTGGTAGGTGAGTTCGCTGACGTGCGGCTGGATGATCACCACCTGCCTCTTGTCCATGGCATCCCTGCATTCGAGCGACTCGAGGAAGTCGGCGCGGTCGGGGACGCGGACGCCATCGCTCCAGCAGGCGAGCCGATGTGCCTTCGGTGGCTCCAGTCGCGGCCGCAACAGCCGGGGATCGAGGAAACCGATGTTCTTGGTGGCCTGGCTGACGACGACCTCGAACGCGTGCACCGACACCCGGCGTCCGGCCACGGCGGAGTTGGCGCCCTTCACGTGGATGAGGCTGAGCAATCCGTCGTGCGCGATGTGTACGAAGTCGGCCACCTCGCCCGGGCCGTCGTCGCAGATGAGCCAGCCGTCGCGAAAGTGCTCGACGACCCACCCGAACAAAGAGTTGTCCTGCGGTCCTCCGGTGTTCGCATGGATCTCTTGTGCGGACGCGCCCGGCGGTTTCTCCTCGTCGATCGCGAAGCCGGTAAAGTCCTGGAACTTCCATCGGGGGAACGGGGTCTCGGGCAGCTTTGTCTCCCAGACTTGGCCTCCGTTGTACGTGTGACCGGTCCGGTAGTAAACGGTCAGCAGCCTGCCGGCGTGGTCAAGTGCGTCGAGCACGTGACGTTGCGGTGTGAGCGACGCGGGGCAGGTGCGGTCGACGCCGAGGTCGAGGACGACGTTCGTGGACGTCTGCGTCTTCTTCGGTTTGATCGCGGTCCAGCCGCCCCCTGGGGAGTCGACGTGCAACCGGAACCGAGCCGAGGTGGGACTTCCCTCGACGGTGAGGACGGCGTCTTGGAGGAACCCGGCGGCTTCGCGCAACTCGTCGGACGCGTTCGGTGGCAGATTGTCCGGGCCGGTGACCATGACCTCGAAGGCACCCTGCAGCAGCGACAGGTCCGTGACCTCGTTGGCGAAGTGCGGCAGCACGTCGTGATGCGTCCCGGCGGCAAGCTCTTTCTCGAGCAGGACGAGTAGTTCCGACACTGCGGCTAGGAACGTGCGGAAGTCCGCTGTGGCCCTCCACCACACCGAGGAGTCACCGGGGTTGCAGCCGACCGTACCCTTGAGTACCTGGAGATCAGGTTGCTCGGGCAGTTCCGCACGTGCCGCGCTCACCGCGAACGACGCGTCCTCGTGCGGGCGGATCGTGTCCTGGAGCTGTATGCCGCTGGTGTTCTTGGTGTCCGGCTTGGTCGTGAGCCGAGGGTGCGTTCCCTTGAGCCAGAAGCCTTTGGCCTGCCCACGAAGTAGCGCGCTCTTGAGCACGGCAGGCGGAACGCGGCGAAACGGCGGCCGCGGCTCCTTGTCGAGCCAGTTCAGCAGCCGGTCCTCGGTGGAGCCGTCGGTGTGCACGGCCACGAGCCGGCCTCTGCGCAGGGCGACGCTCAGATGGTGGACGATGTCGGTGAAGTTCGTGTCGAGCCCCGCCCAGGCAGGCGGCTTCTGCAGCTGGGTGACGAAGCCTTCGAGGTTGTCGATGCCCAGCTCGGGTGCGCCGAGCGCAACCATGGCCGCGTCGGCGGGTTCTTCCTCCGCGCTGGCCGCCACGATGCTCACACTGCGCCCCGGCAAGGAGCGTCCCGGCGTGCGCAGGAAGGCCATGAGGGTCGCGAAGGCGGCGGGAAGGTTGACTGAGTCGCATTCGAGCACGGTCATGGAGATGTACGGGCGCACGGCGTTCCAGCGCAGGAGCGCGGGAGGGTTAACAGCTGTCATGGTGCGCCTCGTGGTCGGATGCTGCTCCTCATTGGACTGCCTCGGTCAGCCTGATTTTCCTGGTCAGGTGCGCGAATACTGGACTTTGTCCCATATTTGTCATCTAACTGTCCACATGAGGCGAGCTGGCTACTCGCACTCCAGGCTTGGGCCGATCGTGCACCGGACGGCGTTCGCGTCACTGCTCGTGCGGAATGGCTTGCCGTGGTCGTCGACGGTCAGCACGCCGGATTCGCCCGCGGACGACCAGTAGACGTCGACCACCCACTTGCAGTCGCACTTCACCGTCATGGCGTTGAACATGAACGTCTCCGCGTCCGACTCCGCGACCCGGTAGGGGAACTTGATGGGTTTGCTGTCGAATTCCTGCATCCCCTCCATGGTGACACCCGGCTCCAGGACGCTGGTAGACACCGATTTCGGCGGCTCCGCGTCGAGGTCGACGTTCATCCACCGCCACGCCCATTGGTCCCCGCACTGCCTGTGCACGAGGGTTCCGGTGATGGGCGCGCCCCGCTGCACCACCCGCACCTGCATGTTGGTCAGCACCACCTGCGTCGCCGTGCGGCCCTGGATGGCGAACTGCACGTGCGCCCCACCGATCGCGCTTGCCGCCGCGGCGCCATCCGCACCCGCGGACCAGTCACGCCACCCATGCTGCATGGCAGTGTTGGTGGCGAACTGGGAGACGTCCACCTGTGCGGGTGGCCTCGGTACGATCCACGAGGTGCCGCACGTCGGGGTGACTGGATCCGCGGCGACTGTGAGCGGAGATTCGCTCGAAGCCTTGCGGTACTGGACGAAACCGATCGTTCCTCCGATGATCAGCAACGCGGCTGCTCCGACTGTGACGGAGATGCGCACCTTCTTGTTCTGGAAGAGCTGGCGGCCGACTCTTACGTGCATGTCGCCGGTGACCTGGGAGGTGATCGTCAGGTTGCCGTCACCGCGCACATCGCTGCGATTCCGTCTGTCCTTGCCCTTGGCGCTCATCGGCGGGTCCTCTGTGATCGGCGGGTGCATCGTTCATCGCCGAATGCTCACGTTTTGTGTGCCTCTTACCCAGAAATTCACCTGATCGGGTGCTGGGTCCTGATGGCTCGATCGATCAGGCGGGCCGTAAGAGTGAACTGCACTTCTGCAGTGCCCACGGCCAGGCCTGGAGGCGGTCGGACGCGTCAACGAACAGGCCGGTGTTGTCGTTCTCGCGGAGCTGAGCCAGCAGACAACCAGCTGCATCGCTGCCGGCGACAGGACCGGCAGCACCTCGAAAGTCACCTTGAACGCCCCGCCGCGGACTTGCGGTCCCCATCTCGCTCGGCGGCTAGAACGTTCCTTTCCTAATCGCAAAGCAGTTCGAGGAGGACCGCGCGGGGACGTCGTAGTTGTTCACGAGCGACGCCGCCTGTTCGAGGGCGAGCGGCAGGTTGTTTAACGCGTCGGCGATGAGCTCCGCGTCGTCCTCGTTGAGAGCGGGGCCAGCTTCCGCAGCAGGTTCACCGCCTCCCCACAGATGAGTTCTTCCACGGGGATCGGCGTGTCGACCGCCTGCCAGTTCGGGTTCCGCGACGGGATCAGGACGTGTCCAGGCCCGTGCGGCAAGAACTTCGCCAGCGTGTCCGGGTTTGTGACATGGCGAAGATGATCAACCAGCGGTCGAGCTGTCGCAGCTGCCCGAACAGCTGCGTCACCGACGCCGAGCTGCGGTCTGCAGCGCGTGCGCGAGCTCGGCGAGGCGGTCGGGCACGACGGCCGGATCCTCGAGGGGGAACCCGCCATATCACGTCGTAGTTTCTCGCTGAACCGATGTGCGGAACTGCTTGGACCGTTTGGAGCAGCGCTCGACGACGTCGCAGAGCCTGTCACCGGTTGAGTCTTTCGCCTTATGTCCGGCGATCTGGTCTGTGCGCTCGAGAATCAGGGCCTTGATTCATCGCTGTCGTAACGAGGTGCGGGTGCTCGGGTGGGTGTAGGCCTTGACGGCGGTCACCCTCCGACTTGCACCCGCTGCCCGTCCACGTCGATGTCACCGAGGTCGTCGAGCAGACGCAACAACTGCGGGTTTGTCTCCGGCCTGCCCTGGCGTGAGGATTACCGCCAGGGCACACTGGCCGCGTCAACGGCCAGGTGCAGCTTCGCGCTCATGGAATGTGCGAACTGATACAAAAACGCCCGCCTGCACTCGCGTCTGAATTACCTGACTCCGGCCCAGTACGAAGCCGCGTTCTATGTTCAACACCCGCCACGCCGACCGGCGCTGGTCTGAAACCGAGGCCGGTCTCAAATCCGCGACGGTTCATCTCCCGCTCACTAGGATCTTGACCGGAAACGATCTCGCCGTCGTTACCCGCGCTGCTTTGACTTCTTCTGAGACAGCACCCATCGGACGACGTTTAGCGTGATGTCGTGGCGGTTGTGGATCTTGCGGAAGTGGGCGTGGATGCGGTCCGGGCCCCACTCGCGGTGGCGTCGGGCGTGTTCGAGGATCAGATCCTGCACCTGCTGTGACGGTGGCTGTAATGGCTTTCCGGGTTCATCGGGCCTGTCCTCTGGCCGGATGTCGAGGTGCACGCGTCGGCCGGTGTCGTCGTCGTACGTCATCCGTATCGCCCCCTCCACACGAAGCTATGAACCGGTGCTCCTGCGGGTCCATGACGAATCCGCTGGCAGGGTGCCGACCAACGCTGGCACGACCCTGACGGGCACGCTGCACTTCCCCGCGCCGAAGAGGGATGATCTCCGGGCGCTTGCCGTCCGGGCTCCGTCGTGCACCGTCGAGCGTGAGGATGTGAACTGGGAAGGAATCATCTGTCACCGTGGTTGTCCGCGTCGCGGTCGTGGATCCGCTACCCGTGTTCCAGCAAGGCGTTTCCGGGATTCTGGCTGGAGCGGGATACGTGGTCGAGATGCCGGTGGACGTGGTGGCGTGGGTTCGGCGCGCGAAGGTGTCGATCGTGCTGTTGACGTTGCTGTCGGAGGAGGACTGGGACGTTCTCGACCGCCTGTGCGGTACGTTGGGCTCCCAGGTCGTGATTGCGGTGCTGGAAGGTGATCCCGCCGCCTCGGGAGCCAGGGCCGTGCGGCTCGGTGCGAGGTCGGTGCTGCCGCGTTCGACGACCGTGGACGCGCTCCGACAGACGGTGGAGGCGACGATCGGCGGCCAGGCCGTGATGCCGGCCGCTGTTGCCGCGGTCCTGGCCGCCGGCTCCCACACGGACACGCAAAGCCCGCTGTCAGCCGAGCAACTGTCCTGGTTGCGAGATCTGGCGCGTGGTACGACTGTGGCGCGGTTGGCGAGCCGGGCCGGCTACTCCGAGCGGGCGATGTTTCGGCTGTTGCGGGCGCTGTATCAGCAGATGGGCGTCAATGGCAGGCTCCAAGCCGTCATTCGAGCCCAGGAGCTGCACTGGTTGTGAGACGTCTAGACGGTTGATGGCAAGGTTCTGCGAGGCTGGCGCAAGCGGGCGCAGAGTCGGCGGCGCCGGGTCAATGTGATCGGGAGACGTCGTTTCCGCGACGTTTCATCCACAGCGATCGACAGCCTCGGCCCGTCACCGAGTTACGAGAGAGCCTTTAGGTGGACGGCCTCCTCAGCACGTCGAGAACAGGCCGTAGCGCGTCGGATCGGTCAAGCTCCCGGACCATGAGCCGCAACCGGTCGACGAGCGGAGGCGTCGGAGGGGTGAGCAGTCTGGCTTTCGTGACGTCGGTGACCGCGGGCCCGAGGTCGTCACCTTTGTGGAGGTGCAGACCACATGTCGCGAACCCTCGCATGTCCAACGCGGCGAAGTCCAGTTCGTCGCGCCCGGCTCGCTTGTCTGCTTCGTCGAACAACCGGCGGAACGCCTTCACCGCCGTCCTGTGGTCCCCAATCCGATGGGCGGTCAACGCGCGGAGCGCCTGCACGATCAGCGACCGGTACTTGCGGCGGTAGGGTCGCGCCAGTTCGATCTCCGTTCTTGCGCGTACGACTTCACCCGATTCGAGGTGGAGCAAACACAGGGTGGTCCGTGCCTCCAGGAGGATCACCGGATCGCACTGCCGCAACGCCAGGTCGACCGCTTCGAGGGCCCTGCCGTGTGCCAACTCGTTCTCGCCGCGGTGGTGCAGGGCGATCGCGAAACCGTTGAGGTAGGCCGCGCGCAGCGGCACGGTGTCGTCGGTGACCGAGGTGGCCCGAGCCAGCTCCACGTACCTGTCGGTTCCGGAACTGTTCCCGAGTTCGCCGAGCCATCGAGCGAGTTTAAGGGCGATGGTGACAGTCCGGGACACGGCGAAGCCCCGGAGGTCGTCCACGTTGCTGTGCTGAGCCGCTTCCAGCGCCAGTTCGGCGTGCCGGATCGCTTCGTCGTAGTGGCCTTGCCGCCGGTGACAGTCGGCGACTCCTTCTGCGGTGGCGATGTCGATCTTCGGATCGTGCAGGCGCTCGTTCTGCGTCCGGGCGAGCTCGAAGTAGCCGAGCGCGCGTACCGTCTCGTTCTTCTCCCAGTACAGCGCGCCGAGGTTGGTGTGCAGCTTCGCCGTGCTCAGGTCGTCCTGCTTGCCTTTCGCGATCCTCAGCGCGTCTCCGATCGCCGTGTCCGCGTCCTCGTACTTCCCACAGGACACGTAGATGTCGACGAGTGCGTCGAGGTTGACCAACTCGGCGTGGAGGTCGTTCCTGAACTTCCCGACCAGCTTCTTGCGTCGCTCGAACAGCAGGTGGCGACAGTTCCACTCGCCTAGGATGTCGTGGAGTCCCTGCATCGTCTCGACGGCAGCACCGAACTCGCCGGAGCGCAGCATGGCGTCCACCTCCGCGAAATACACCCGCAGGTGGTCTACCTCGCGAGGGTTGGGGTGCCGCAGCGGCGTCAGGTGGTCAGCCGCGCGGAAATACAACGAGCGGGCCTTCGCACGGGGCATGGCCGCCATGACTACCTTGCCGTCCTCGGAAGGCAGGACGTACTGGCCCTGCTCCATGCGGTAAACGATCCGCTGGGCGACGAGCACGGCTAGCTCCGCGCCGATCAGGGCCGGCTTGGCTCCCTTGACCATGCCGGCCACCGTTACCTCGTGTACCGGTGTGTCGAGAGCGGCAAGAGCTTCGAGGATCCTCCTTCGTACCGGATTCGCCCCTTCGACCAGGAGGTGGGTGAGTTCGGCGGGAACGGTCCTGTGGTCTACCCGCTGCAGGTAGTCCGTCAACGAGACCAGGTCGTATGGGTTGTCCTTGACAGTGGCGACCGCGTGCGCCAGTTCGCCCAGCCTGGGGTTGCCCTGCAACTTGCCGTAAAGCGCGAAGCGATCAGCTGCGGACAGGTTGTCGAGCTTCCCACTGCCGGCGGGGGCGAGCCTGGCGAGATAGGTGAAGAAGTGTGGCTCTGGCAGCTTGCCCAGGATGATGGGCGGCTCGGCGGTCGGCCAGGTGCCGCCGTTCGGTGATGCCGGCTCACGACGGCTGACCATCAGCACAGAGACGCGGTGCTCGTACCCGGTCGTGAGCATCTGCAGCGCCTCGTCCAGGTCAGCGTCGGCGAGTTCGCCATTGCGGTCGAGGAGGTTCTCGGCGGAGTCGACCACGAGAACGACCCTGGCCCCGCCCAGTCGGCGCAAGGCGACTTCCAGCCGTACGAGCGACGACTTCCCGGTCGTACGGTGTGGGTCCGGACCGCCCTCCAGGTGATCGACGAGAGTGGCGACGTCGAACTTGGAGCCAGGATGCACGTCGTGGCGACTGACCCGGAGTAACGCCCCATCGGCCTGTTGCCGTTCCAGATCCGCCAGCACCGCTTCGGTGAGCTTCGTCTTGCCGATGCCGCGTATACCGCGCAGCACGGTCACGCCCCACGGGCCTTCGGTGAGCCGCTTTCCGAGGTCGAGGAGGTAATCGTGCCGGTCGACCATACCGGTGTTGGTAGATGGTGCTTGGCTGGTCGCATCGCGCGACGAACGACCGGTCACTTGAGCGTCTTCGGTCGGTGCCCAAGCGACCCGCTGCAGGTCCGTGTCGTTGAGTTCGGCCAAACGGTCATCGAGCGCGGACTGCAGGAACCGCTTCCTGAACCTGTCGGGTTCGTGGTCGACGGCGTACCTCAGGTGGGCGATCTTTTCGTTCAGCTCCGACCGCTTGAGGAGGAAGTACGTCCGCCCGCCGTGGAAAACGGTGATCGTTTTACGCTCCTCGCTGACGACCACCACCGGGTGGCCGTTCTCGATGGAGAACCTTTCCGCGCTTTTGTGCCTCGTCCCAGTACTCGTCGCCCGAGTCGTCGGCAGTGTGCGGAGCTCGGTGTGTTTCCAGATGATCCGGCTCAAACTCAAGTCGACCACCAACGCGTTGTCATCCCTGGCGGCACGGAGAATCGCCTCACCGGTGAGGTCGCGGTCGACGCTGTCTCCTCCGTCGAGGAACTGCTCGTGGCATGGACCGCAACCCAGCACGACCGTCGTGCCGAGGTGCTGTTGTGCGCGGACGAGTTCGAGACCATCGCGCAGAGGACGCCCGAATGCCAGCTCGGTGCGGAACGGATCGGGCAGCTCCCGGTACTCGGCCATTGCCCCTCCGCGTGCCACCTTCTCCGCACCCGGCGACGAGTGGCGCCCGCCGCCGGATCAGCCGGGAACAAAGGCTCGCACTGGACCTTGGCACGGGCAAGGGGCGCGTGGGTTTTCCTCGTGGAGGGGAAACTCGGAGTGCGGGCGCCTGCCGAGCACAATGATCAGCATCGGTGGGGAGATGGAATGGTCGACGGCCAGGTGGTGGAACCGGTCCGCATCGAGCGGGCGCGCCAGGCTCGGGGCGGAGGCCGCTACGTCCTCGCGCTCTCTCAGCAGAAAGACACCGGGTCGGCCGCCTTGATCCTGACCGAGATAGCGGCGATCGCCGAGAGGGCCGAGCTGCGGTCCAACGGGAGAACCGACTTGCGAACAAGTTCAGGACTCCGATCAGTACAGTCGTGAGGTCCGCGCGCTCGGTCTTCAACGTGAACTACTCGCCCGTGTGCCCGAGCTGCCGCAGACGCTGGGGCGGATGGTGGTCGCCGCAGCGGCGCAGGAGAACTTCACGACGCTTCGCCCCGATCTGGCAGCTCTGCTCGAACGGGAGGTTCCTGACGGAGTCGTGCAGCAGATCCATGACGACATCCGCATTCGGTCGCGGACCTTCGCGGTCGGACCGCGGCCGGATCCCTCCCACGCCTGATCGAACCGCTTCGCGGGTGACCACGGAGGGATGGCCGCCGAAATTGTCAGGGGTGGCGGTTAACGTGGTGTTCACCCGAGCTGCCGCCAGGAGTGATCGTGAACCTGAAGACCGCGTTCGACCAGTTCCAGCAGCACGTGAACGCAGACCCGGACCTGGTCAAGATCGCCCGTGACCGCAAGAACCATTTCGTCGCTGGGCTGTCGGGAGGCGAGGGCGTCGTGGACGTCTGGCTTTCCGGCTCGTTGCGGCGGCTGACCCAGCTGGACCCAGTGCACGACGTGGACCTGGTACTCGAGGTAAGCCCGGAGGCCTACCCAGGCTGGGGCTTGCCTGGCTCCTCCTCCGCGGAAGCGGTGGAGTTCACTCGGTCGTGGGTCAAGGAGCAGCTGGGCGATCCGGACGGCGCTCACGCCCAACTGGTCAGACTGGCCAGGCCGGGCAACCGCGCGGTCAAGTGCTTCATCGACGATCCGGACGAGCCCGACGCGTTCACCGTGGACGTGATGCCCGCCCTGCGCAAGACCGACGGAACGTTGCTGATCCCCGCGGCTGACGACGCGGACTGGATCAACGCGGACCCGGAACACCTCATCCGCGAAGTCGGGACCAGGCAGGAGACCTGGGACTTCTACGTGCCGATGATCAGGCTGATCAAGGACTGGCGGTTCCAGGTCAAGGACGGCGTCGCGATCAAGTCCCTGTTCATGGAGGTGTTGGCTCTGGAGTGCCTCCCGACCGGTCTGGAGCGTCCGCAGGCGTTGAGCAGGTTCTTCACCAGGGCGGCAGTCCGAGTGAACCAGTCTATCGAGGACCCGGCCGGGCTGTGCGGCCCGATCCAGCCAGACCTCGACATCACCGAGTTGCGCGACGCTTTGAGCAGGGCGGACGACCTCGCCGCCGCAGCGTGCGCCGCTCAGGACAACGGTGCCGAGGACAAGGCGATGCGGCTCTGGCAGGAGGTCCTCGGTTGGAACTTCCCCGCCCCGGTGGAGTCCAAGGCGAGCAAGATCTTCGGCGCACCGGCACTGGTCACATCGGGTGTCGTGCGGGACACCCCGCAGGGGTGAGGTCCAGTGGCTGTCTGGTGGGAGAGCGAACCGAAGCGGTACGAGCGCGAGCGTCGTGAGGTCCTCGACTGGTGCCCGTCGCTCACCTGGATCGAGGGGGACGCGGGCGGGTGGAGGGGAGACTTGCCCGTGTGGCCGTTCGACCGTCCTCGTCCAGAGGGTCTCGACGTCCTGACGTCGGACCGTGGGTTGCTGATGGAGTTGCGGTACTACCAGTCCTACCCGATGGTGCCGCCCGCGATCTTCCCACTGGATCCGGAACCGGACCTGCTCCTGAGGACGCAGCACCGCTGGCACCTGTCCGGTGACGGAAGCCTGTGCCTGCTTATGACCCCCGAGCAGTGGACCGGCCGGGAATCGGTGGTGGACCTGCTGCTCAAGGCTGCGGGATGGCGGATCGAGTACGCGCTCATGAGATCGGGAGCGCTGGAGGCCATGAGCGAGAACGGCATCGTCGGTGACCCCGTCCACGACCATCTGATCGCCGATGCCGGAAAGGTGCCGGAGTGCCCGACTTCTCCGTCCTCCTGACGCACAAGGCCGCTGAGGCGATTAGGAAGGGTGCGGTCTGGGGGCAGGTCGTGCTGAAGGTGTCGACACCCGAGTCGATCGGCGCGGTCGTGGCCATCTCGCACGGCTCGGGCGGCCGGTTTCCGGTCGATCTCGACGTGCCTGGCCACTTCCTCAAGTCGTGCGACAACAAACCCTGGGGCTACTGGTATCGGGTGAGCGCTGAACTGCACGCCCATTGGTTGCTTGCGCGTGCGCAGCGAGCGGTGGTGACGGTAGAAGGTTTCCGTGGGCTGGTCGGGTCCGGTTTCCAAAGTCCGGGCGGCAACGCGCACCTGGCCATCACGCATGTCGCTGGTGGGCAGGACAAGTACTCCGATCTGCAGCTTCCGGAGTTCGCGCTGTGGCGGGTCAGCGCGGACGGTGCCGAGCCGCTCTCCATCGATGTCGAACCGGATGTCACCGGCGCTCGGGCCTTGGCGCCGCACTGGCCGGTGGCAGACCTGGAGTCCGCGCGAGTGCTGGTCGTCGGGTGTGGAAGCATCGGCGGAGCGGCCGCGCGCGACCTGGCCCTCGCCGGCGTTGGGCGGCTCGACCTCGTGGACCCCGGCCGGCTGCGCTGGCGGAATCTGCCGCGGCACATCTGCGGCCCCCGGCACGTCGGGAGGCTGAAGGTCAATGCCCTTCGTGAGGACCTCACACTGCTGCGCGAGCAGACAGAGGTTCGTGCTCACGCCACCGACGTCGTCCTCGAAGCGGATAAGGTGCGCGACCTGCTGCAGGACACCGACATTGTGCTGTGTGCCGCAGACGGTGTGGTGCCACGCCGGGTCGTCAGCCACCTCGTACGGCGAGCTGGCGTTCCTGCAATCCTCGCGTGCGTGCTGGAGAACGGTCAGGTCGGCGAGCTCATCAGGCTGCGGCCCTGGCAGGGCCACGGTTGCCTGCAGTGCCGCCGCGATGCGCTGTTCGCCGAAGGCGGGATGCGGCCGGAATCCATGCTCGCCGCGGACTACGGCACGGGTTCGTTTCATCGCCCGATGACAGCGGTCGGCTCGGATCTGCACCTCATCGGCTCGTTCGCCGCAAAGGTCGCGCTCGCGACGCTGCTGCACGACAAAGGCCATCACGACCAGCGCATCGACGCGGAACACGCGGTCGTCGCGCTTCGTCCCCGGCCAGGCTGGGCCCCACCGTATGACGTGGAGAGAGCGGGCTCCGTGCGGTGGATGCCCGGTTTCCCTCCACGGAGTGGTTGTCCCACCTGTGAACCCGCGTAGGGGCAGGGTTGGAGGCAGTGCGTCGGCCAAGCACAATGATCAGCGTCCTTGGAGGTGGGATGGCCGACGGCCAGTTGGCGGAACCGGTTCGCCAGGCGTTGACGCGCCTGGCGCTGCACACAGCCCTGCGACAGGGTATCGAGCGGGTGAGCCAAGCGCGCGGTGGAGGTCTCTACATCCTCGGCTGGGACTCCGCGGTGGAGTCCGTCTGTGGGGGAGGGTTCGTCCACACCGATGTGCCCGTGTCGTCGGACAACATCAACCAGCTGTCCAAAATGGACCTCGCTGTCGTGGTGTCGGCCGACGACACCACGATCCTGCGCTCGAACGCCACTCTCACGCCGTCCGCGTTCCTGGCTACGCAGGGGTCTGGAGCCCGCCACCTGGCAGCGGCCAGCACGGCCAGGGAGATCACTTACCCGGTCGTAGCGGTGAGCGAGGAGAACGGGGCGGCGACGTTGTACGTCGGCGCCGAGTCGTTCGCCTTGAACTCGTATGTCGTCCTGATGAGCAAGGTCTCCATCGCCGTGCTTGACCTCCACACCTGCGTCGGCAAGCTGGGGTCTGAGGGGCTCGGCCGGCGCGAGACGGCGGTGCTGACCGAGCGGGCCCGCTTGGCCGCGCTGCGCTTGGAGGTCCTGCTCCTTGAACTCGGGGAGGAGGACGCAGGCGCGAATGTGTTGCTGTCCGACTACTCCCGGCAGCTGGGCATGGATCGCGTGCCCGCCGACCCCAGGCATCTTCCGTCCGGTGTGGCGCTTATGCACGTGGTGGCGCGCGAGCTCGACGAATGGCACGAACAGGTGTTGAACGTTGCCCAGCAGGCGTTGTCGTCCCGGCCGGTGCCAGTGGACTGCACCAGCAATCGGGTCTTCCCCACCATGTCGTTCGACGAGAACACCGCGTTGCGGTGGATCGACCAAGAGCGGACGATGCTGGTCGCATCGATCAAGGAAGCGGTGGACCAAGGCGCCCCGGCCACCGCATTGCGCCGTTCGATGGCGATGCTGGAGTTCTTCTACCGCAGCAAGTCTCGCACGGAGTGGATCGAGGTGACCTCGCTGGCGGTGATCGCGGCGCGGCAGGCCGGCGACCACGAGGCGGAGGCCGCCCTGCTCACCAGCTCGGCGGTGGTGCAGCGCGAGCTGGGCAACTTTGATATCGCCCTGGAGCTTTTCGCGGCCGCACGCCTGATCTTGGGCGAGCTCGAGAACCGCGTCGGTGAGGCTGAGCTGCTCAACCACTTGGCATTCGCGCTGGAGGAAGTCGGCGAGGCGGATCGTGCCGTCCAGACCTGTGCCGACGCCATCACCCTGGTCCAGGAACTGGACGAGCCCAGGGTGCACGGTAAGATTCTCAACAACCTGGCCGGTATCTGCTGCCGTGCCGGCCGGCACGAGGAGGCGGTGGCCCACGTTGACAAGGCCCTCGACCTGTTCGTGAAGGACGAATACGACCGGGGCCGTGCCTGGGCGCTGTCGGTGAAGGGCAATATTCACCACCGCGCCGGGCAGCACGGCGAAGCCGAGTCGTGCTATCGCGCGGCGGTGTCCGAGCGGTCGGCGCAGGGCGACGAGTACGGGGTAGCCGTGAGCCGAGCGGAGCTCGGCGACGTGCTGGCGGCGCTGGGAGACGATGCCTCGGCATGCGACGAGTGGGCCGCTGCGGCGGACTACTTCTCCGGGCGCGACGACGCGCGTGCGACCGAGATCCACAAGAAGCTCGCGGAGCTGGAGCAGAGATGACGCGCGAGCCGCTGATCAACAAGGTGCGCAACGACTTCGCCGGCAGCGCGACGAACGTGGTGCAGGCGGGCTCGATCAACACGTTGATTCTGCAACAGCCTGAGCGTCCGGTGGTTCCCCCGCCGCAGCAACTGCCCAGACCCAGCACGACTTTCGTGAACCGGCTGCAGACCCTGGCGGCGTTGGACACCTGCACGGCCACGGACGGCGCCGGTGCGCTGTGCACCATCGAGGGCGCACCGGGGGTGGGGAAGACCGCTCTTGTGGTGCATTGGGCGCACCAGCGCCGTGATCGTTTCCCGGACGGCATCCTCTACGTCAACCTGCGCGGGCACGAAGACGCCACGTCGCCGGCGAGTCCCGACGAGGTGCTGGACGGGTTCCTCGACGCACTCGGGTTGCTCGATCCCGCCGTGTCGCGCACGCTTGAGGCGAAGACGAGCCTCTACCGCTCGGCTCTGCACAGCAAGAAGATGCTCGTGGTGCTCGACGACGCCGTGAGCGCGGAACAGGTGCGGCCGCTGTTGCCCGGTGTGTCGCAAACGCCTGTACTGATCACGAGTCGCACGAGACTGACCGGCCTGCACACGAGGGAAGGGGCAGTCTCAGTGGACATCGCTCCGTTGCCCGCAGGTGAGGCAGTCGAACTGCTGCGCCGCACGATCGGCGAGTCGGCGGTGGACGCCGAGATCGCCGCGGCACGCGAGCTGGCCGAGCTGTGTTCGTGTCTTCCACTGCCGCTCCGGATTGCGGCCGACCGTGTGGCCGGCCACACGTACTTGACCATCACCGACCTCGTCGCGGATCTGCGGAACGAGCGCGACCGCCTCGATCTGCTGGACAGCGATGACCCCGCCACGGCGGTGCGGACGGTGTTCTCCGTCTCCTACCGGAGCCTGCCGCATGCCGAGGCTCGGATGTTCCGGCTGCTCGGACTGCACCCCGGCTCCCGGTTCAGTCTCACCACCGCGGCCGTGCTGACCGGCTTGCGGCCCGTGCAGCTGCGCAAGTCCCTAGATGTCCTGTGCAAAGCGAACCTCGTCGAACGTCTGCAAGCGGACAGGTACCGGCTGCACGATCTGATCCGCGTGTACGCCGCCGAGTGCGCCGAGGCGGATGAGCCGGCGCCGGATCGGCAACGGGCACAGCGCGACGTGCTGACCTGGTACCTCAGCTCCGCCGCCAACGCCGACAGAGTTCTCACCCCGTTCCGGCGGCGTGTTCCTGTTGACGTGAGCGGTGGTCTGGAGTTCGCTAGCGCGGACGCGGCTCTCGATTGGTGCGTCCAGGAACAGCCGGGCCTCGCGGCAGCGGTCCGTCTGGCGTCCGCATTGGCTGAACACGACCTGGCGTGGCGGCTCGCGGCCGTCCTGTGGGGCTTCTACTACCAGCGCAAGCCGTGGGCCGACTGGATCGGGACCCATCGGACCGCGTTGTCCTCAGCGACATGCCTGGAGGACCCTTTCGCGACGGCCACGATCGCCGGCGGTCTCGCCGTCGCCGAGCGCGAACTCCGTCGCTATGAGGAGGCGGAGTCGCTCTTCACCCGTGCGTTGGACATCTGGACCTCTCTGGGGGACACCTACGGCGAAGCGTGGGTGTGCAACGGCTTCAGCCAGATGTGCCGAGAACTCGGGCGCGGTGAGGAGGCGACTGTTCTCGCTCGGCGCTCCCTGGAGGCGTGGACCCGGCTCGGTGACCGCTACGGCCAGGGCATGGCGCTCAACAGTCTCAGCGGCATTCTCAGCCAGTCAGGTGATCTGGACGCCGCGCTCACTGCGTCGAACCAGGCGGTGGCGGCCTTCTCCGGCGTTGCAGACGCCTACTCGAAAGCATGGGCGTTGAACAACCTGGCCAACGTCCGGCGCGCCCGTGGCGAGTTGGTCGAGGCGGTGAACATCTACGAGCGCGTACTTGTAGAACGCCGAACCATCGGAGACCACTACGGGCGTGGGTTCACGTTGCGGAGTCTGGGGGAGACGCTGCTGGAACTCGGTCGAGTAGATGACGCGACCGCTGTCCTCGGCTCCGCGCTCGAGTATTTCGAACAACTCGACGACCCCACAGCAGCGGATGTTCGCCGTTTGCTGGAATCCAAGAAGACATCAGCGGAAGGACGCTGAGCTTCATGCGCAGGTGGGTGGCATCGTGGAGATCAACGACTTCACGGCTGCTCAGCTCCTGCGAAAATCAAAGGGCAGCCTGCGGACCGCGCGGAAGACGGAGCGGTCCGAACGGGCGGTGAAGCACCGCTATCTGTTCCGCGGGCGGATTCGGTGTGACATCTGCGGGCGGAAGATGGAGGGCAGCCCGCGTAAGAAAGCCATGTACTACCGGTGCCCGGCACGCACCCTGGCTCCGGGCTCTCCGGTGCTCGCGTCGCATCCCGGAGCGGTCTATTTGCGGGAGGACCTTCTTCAGGACGCCATCAACGGCTGGCTCGGGCATCTGTTCGACCGGAAGAACCGGGAGCGGACCGTCGCGGCGCTGATGGATTCACAAGAACCGGTGATCGAGGTCAGCCGTGATGCCGCGAAGAGGAGGCTCGCTGACGCGGAAGCCAAACTGACGAGGTTCCAGAACGCCATCATGGCCGGCGTCGATCCAGCTGCGCTGGTCGAGGCGATCAACGACGCGCAGGCCGAGAGGCTGGCGGCACGGGCTGCCCTGGACAACATCCCGGCACCAGTCGAGCGGGACATCGCCGAGATCTATGCGGCGATCGACTCGATAGGAGACGTCGGGGCTGCGCTGCGAGGTCACACCCCGACGGGGCTGGAGGAGTTGTACGACGCGATCGACCTGCAGGTCCGCTACAAGCAAAATCCCCACGAAGTTGATTTTTCCATCAACCCCGTGGGGGTGAATAGTGCTGGTGTCCGAGGGGGGACTTGAACCCCCACCCCCTTTCGGGGACTAGCACCTCAAGCTAGCGCGTCTGCCATTCCGCCACCCCGGACCTGCTCAGTTGTCACCGCGGCTCGCGCCGTGGTGCGTGCATAGATTACATGATCGTCGGCAGCGGCCAAAATCGGGTGGCAAGACAAGCATTTGCGCAGGTAGAGACGTGATCAGCTCAACGGCAGGGAGCGCGACAGGAGCGGGTGCGGCGCTAAGGTCGCCGGGTGGTGACGACTGCGGTGGTGGAGTGGTTGCTGGAGGACGCGGACCCGGCGTTGCGGTGGAAGGTTGAGCGCGACCTGCTGCACGAGCCGGAAGAGGTGTGGAAGGCGACCAAGGCGAAGGTGGCCACCGAAGGGTTCGGGAAGCGGCTGCTGGAGTTGCAGGACGCGGATGGGCAGTGGGCGGGTGGGGCCTACTTTCCAGGCGGCTACGACATGCGCGGGGCGGAGGCAGGGCAGCCGTGGACTGCGACCACCTGGACGTTGACGACCTTGCGCGAGTGGGGGACGGACGCGGCGGCGTTGGGGCGGACTGCGGCGTTGCTCGCGGAGAACAGTCGGTGGGACTACGACGGGCTGCCGTACTGGGGTGGCGAGGTGGATTGCTGCATCAACGCGATGACGGTGTCGAACGGGCTGTGGCTTGGGGTGGACGTGCACGACAACGTCGCGTGGTTCGTGGAGCACCAGCTTGAAGATGGTGGGTGGAACTGCGAGTGGGTGGAAGGGGCGACGCGGTCGTCGTTTCACTCGACGCTCAACTCGCTCAAGGGGTTGCTGGACTACGAGGTGGCCACGGGTGGCACCGAGGAGTCGAAGGAGGCGCGGAAGCAGGGGGAGGAGTACCTGCTGAAGCGGAATCTGTTCCGGCGACTGTCCACTGGGGAGCCTGTCGCGGAGTGGGTGGACGTCTTTCGGTATCCGTTGCGGTGGCAGTACAGCGTGTTGAACGCCGCCGACTACTTCAGGCGGGCCGCGCTGCACGACGGGACGGCGCCGGAGCCGCGGGTGGAAGAAGCGGTTGGGCGGATTGAAGCGCAGCGGCAGCCGGATGGGACGTGGGTGCAGGCGGGGCGGCATCCGGGGCGGATGTGGTTCGAGGTGGACGTGGCGGCGGGGGAGCGGTCGAAGTGGGTGACGTTGTACGGGGCTCGGGTGCTGGAGTGGTGGGACAACGGCTAGATCCAGCCGTGGGCTCGGGCCAGGCGGGCGGCCTCGTGGCGGTTCGAGGCGCCGGTTTTGCCGACTGCTGAGGAGAGGTAGTTGCGGACTGTGCCGGGGGAGAGGGAGGCGCGGCGGGCGATTTCGTCGATCGGGGCGCCGCTCAGGGCCAACTCCAGGACGTCGGCTTCTCTGGGGGTGAGGGGGCTGTCGCCGGCGCTGATGGCTTCTGCGGCCAGGGCCGGGTCGACGTAGCGGCCGCCGGAGTGGACGGTGCGGACCACCGTGGCCAGGACGTCCGCTGAGACGGTTTTCGGGAGGAAGCCGCGCACGCCGGCGGCCAGGGCTCGTTTCAGGTGGCCGGGGCGGCCGTGGGAGGTGACGATCATGGTTGAGCACGACGGGAGGTCCTGGGCCAGGGTTCGGGCCACCGTGACGCCGTCCAGGTCGGGCATCTGCAGGTCGATCACGGCCACGTCGGGGCGGACGGCGCGGGCGGTGGCCAGGGCTTCGGCGCCGGTGGCGGCCTGGGCGACCACCTCGAGGTCGTCTTCCAGGGCCAGGAGGGCGGCCAGGGCGCCGCGGATGAGGTGTTCGTCGTCGGCCAGCAAGATGCGGATCACGGGAGCTCCACGGTCAGCACGAAGCGGTTCGGGGGCTCTTGGGTGGCGGTGACGGTGCCGCCGAGGGCTGCCACGCGTTCGCGCAGGCCGGTGAGGCCGCTGCCGAAGCGGAGCGGGGTGGTGGGGACGCCGTCGTTGGACATGGTGAGGATCTTGCCGCGCAACGAGATCGTGCACGTGCGGGCCTCGCTGTGGCGCAGGACGTTGGTCACGCCCTCGCGGACGGCCCAGCCGAGGGCGCCTGCGGCCTCGCCGTTGAACGAGGCCTCGCCGATCACGCGGCAGTCGATGCCTGCGGAGGAGAGCAGGGAGCGGGCACCGGCCAGTTCCACGGTCAGGTCCGCGGTGCGGTAGCCGGAGACGACGGCGCGGAGCTCGTCGAGGGACTCCTGGGCGATGCGGCGGACCTCGAGCATCTCCTCGACGGCCTCGTCGCGGCCGCGCTGGGCGAGTTTCGCGGCCAGTTCGGCTTTCAGGGCCACCACGGAGAGGTTGCGGCCCACGACGTCGTGCAGGTCGCGGGCGAAGCGCAGGCGTTCCTCGGCCACGGCGAGGCTCGCTCGGACCTCGCGGGAGCGTTCGAGCTCCCACATCGTGCCGATCATCCACACCGAGGTGCGGTAGACGATGGTGAGGAAGACCAGGGTGGCCGTCATCGTGATGGCGGAGCCCAGCGGCACGGTCAGGACGAGGAGCAGGGCCGTCGCCGCCACGACGGCCGCGGTCACCCTGGGGCGCAAGGTGCACGCCAGCGAGGTCACGAAGATGATCGGCACGAACAGCACGACGGTGTCGGACCTGCCGGGTGGCACGCCGGGGAGGAGCGCCAGGCCGCCCGTGACCACCGCCGTGGTGATCGCGGTGGTGACGATCACGGCCAGGCGCGGGAACGGCGCCTGGCCCAGGTAGTGCTCGATGCCCTGGTGGATGAGCCACATGCAGCACGCCGCGTGCACGACGATCGCGGCGATGGCGGTGACGGCGGCGGTCCGGCTCACCGTGTCGACGCTCGCGAGGTTGACCGCCGGCAGGATCGGCAGCGCGATCAGGGACAGGTAGAACGACGACCGCGTGAAGTAGTCGAACCTCGCCGCACTGCTGCGCGAGCGCCACCAGGAAAGCAAGGTCACCTCCGCGGCTCCCAGCGGAACCATCGCCGGACAGCGTAGGCGCCCACCACGATCCACGCGGCCAGGACGATCAACGGCTGCAGCACCGGGCCGTCGTGCCACCCCGCCCGCAGCAGGTCCAGGACCGGCGTGAGCGGCAGGAACCGCAGGGCCGACTGGACCTCCGGCGGGAACACCGACAGCGGGAACATCAGGCCGCTGCCGATGACGCACGCCATCAGGACCGGCAACGACGTCACCTGCGCCATCTCGACCGTGCGCGTAAACGCCGCCGATGCCGCCGCCAGCAATGCGAACAACACCACTCCGCCCAGAACGCCGAACACCAGGAACCACGGCTTCGACGGCAGCTCGATGCCCGTGATCACCCCGATGAACACCGCGAACAGCACCATCTGCCCGATCGCGACGACCATCGACGGCAACGCGGCGCCGAACAGCACCTCGGGGTCGGTCAGCTCGCCGACGCGGAGGCGTTTCAGCACGAGCTCTTCGCGGCGTGCGACGAACACGGTGACCAGGTTGTAGTAGACCGCCATGATCAGCACGAAGCCGGTCAGGCCGACGACCAGCGGCACGCCCTCGGCATCGACCGACAGCAGCAGCGGCACCACCAGCAGTGGCACGACGAGCGAGTTGAACAGGGCGGTGCGGTTGCGCCAGAACAGCTTCAGCTCCGCCTGCCCGATGGCCACGGCCCTCATGCCGCCTCCTCCGCGATCGCCAGGAACGCTTCTTCGAGGGACGCCGAACGGGCGTCCAGTCCGGACAGGACGACGTCCTGCGCGTGGGCCCACGTCAGCAGCTCGTGCAGCGTCTCCTGCAGGGTGTTCGTCCGCACGGTCGCGCGCCCCGTCTCGTCGACGTCCGCCACCACGGGCAACGAGATCCCGGCCGGTGGCGTGAACGAGATCCGCGCCGGGTAGGCGTCGACCACGTCGGACACGGTGCCGTGCGCCACGATGCGGCCGCGGTGCATGATGGCCAGCCGATCGGCCAGTTCCTGCGCTTCTTCCAGATAGTGCGTCGTCAGCAGCACGGTCGTGCCCTCGTGCAGGAGGGTGCGGATCAGCTGCCACGTGTTGCGCCGGCTCTCGGGGTCGAGGCCGGTGGTCGGCTCGTCCAGGAACAGCACCTCGGGCTGGCCGAGCAACGCCAGCGCCAGGTCCAGACGCCGCCGCTCACCGCCGGAGAGCTGCTTCACCCGCACCGCGGACCGGTGGCCGAGCGAGACCAGGTCGAGCGCCTCGGCGACCGGACGGGGCCGGGACAGCGTGCCCGCCCACATCGCGGCCGCCTCGTGCACGGTCAGGTCAGGGGGAAAGCCGCCCTCCTGCAACATCACGCCCATCCGCGGGCGCACGGCCTTGCGCTCCAGGAACGGGTCGTGGCCCAGCACCCGGACGGTTCCCTCCGCCGGCCGGGACAGGCCCTCCACCACCTCGACGGTCGAGGTCTTGCCCGCGCCGTTCGTGCCGAGCAGCGCGAACATCTCGCCGCGCTCGACTTCGAACGAGACGCCGCGCACCGCCTCGAATCCCCCTGCGTAGCGCCGGGTCAGGTCTTTCACCTCGATCGCTGTCATGGTTCCCACGATCGCGTGAAATCCGAGGTCGCGGCAGTGCCAGGACACATCAGAACGTGATGACAGATGTCATGGCAGCGCTGTGCGGGGTCGGCCGCCGGTGTTCGAAATCGACAGACGGCCGGGTGGCGTGAGGAGAAGGTCTTCCCGGAGCAGGTCGAGGACGACGGCCTCTAACCGCACTCGGTGCGCTGGTACATCGTTCCCACGCTCGGCGACTCCGCGACCCACGGCGTCGACGTCACCGGCGAGCCGCTGCGCCGTGGTGTCGCCTCGCTCCAAGCGCACGCCGCCTATCTCGCCGCGCTGCCGGACCACCCGGCTCCCGCGGACTTCATCCCGAGGTTCACGGCGATGGGCGGCGAGCTGCTGGGCGTGGAGCACGCGGTGCTGTTCCGGGCGCACGACCTGCAGGCGCCCCCGGAGTTCTAGAGGTCGCCGGGCCCGCGCGGCGGCGACGGGCTCGGTCGTCCACCCACGCAACGCGAGTTGCGCGAGATCAGATTAAGACCGTAATCTCACGACTGTGCCAAAACACGCCGACCCGGTGGAACGCCGGCAGCAGGTGGTCGCCGCCCTCTACCGGGTGGTGGACGCCGAAGGGCTGGACGCGGCCTCGCTGCCGCGGATCGCCCGCGAGCTGAAGGCGACCACCGGGTTGCTGCAGAAGTACTTCCGCAGCAAGGACGAGCTGCTGCTGTTCGCGCAGGACCAGCTCGTGGAGGAGCTCACGGCGCGGGTGCGGGAGGTCCTGGGGCAGGAGGGGAGCCTCCGGGACCGCCTGCACGCCGCGCTGTGCGCCATCGCGCTGGTGGACGACCCGGCGCGGGCACGGGTGTGGCTGGCGTTCGCTGCCCGTGCGGCGGCGAACCCGGTGTTGCTGGAGCGGCACGTCGTAGGCGCGCAGGTCATCAGGGACCTGTGCCGGGACGTGCTGGAGGAGGGCGAGCGCGACGGCGCGGAGGCCGTGGCGCTCGCCGCGCTGGTGGACGGGGTGACGGCGCAACGGGCGCTGGAACCGGACGTGATGACGGCGGAGGTGGCCCGGCGGGTGATCGGCGGGTACCTCGCGCGGATCTGGGGGGACTGAAGTGGGTGCGGGGCTGTTGCTCGCGTTGGCGGGGCTGGCGTTGCTGGACTCGACGAGCATCGGGACGTTGTTCATCCCGATCTGGCTGATGCTGACACCCGGACGGGTGCGGATCGGGCGGTTCGCCGTCTACCTGGGGACGATCACGGTGTTCTACCTCGTGGTCGGGGTCCTGCTCGTGCTGGGGGCGTCGCGGGTGCTCGGCCACCTCGACGGGCGGGTGGCGCTGTGGATCCAGCTGGTGATCGGCGTCGGGTTGTTCGCCGTCAGCTTCCGGTTCGACAGCAAGAAGAAGACCGACACGACGAAGTGGACCAGCCGGGTCAACGGGTCCACGGCGGCGCTCGTCGGCGTCGCGCTGCTGGCCGGGGTCGTGGAGCTGGCGACGATGCTGCCCTACCTCGGCGCGATCGGGATGATGAGCGCCGCGGACCTCACGCCGGCGCAGACCGGGTTGTTGCTGGCGGGCTACTGCCTGGTCATGGTCCTGCCCGCGGTGGTGCTGCTGGCCGGCCGGATGGCGTTGCGGGCGCGGGTCGAGCCGGTGCTGCGGCGGATCAGCACCTGGTTCGCGGAGAAGGGGGCGAGTGCGACCGGGTGGATCCTCGGGATCGCCGGGTTCCTGGTGGCACGGGACGCGGTGGCGCGGCTGTTCTTCCTCTGACCGCGTTGACGGCGCCGCGAGACTTCGGTCGTGGTGAGCGTGTTGTGGATCTGTGGACCTCCCGGCGTCGGCAAGACCGCGGTCGGGTGGGAGGTGCACCGCAGGAACGGCGGTGCGTACGTCGACGTCGACCAGCTCGGCATCTGCTACCCGGAGCCGGCCGACGACCCCGGCCGGTACCGGATGAAGGTGCGCAACCTCGCCGAGGTCGTGGCCAACGCGCGGGGGAGCGGGGTGCGCCGCGTCGTCGTGTCCGGTGTGGTCGATCCGAACGGGGTCGAGCCGATCCCCGGTGCGACGCTGACCGTGTGCCGGTTGCGGGCGGACCGCGAGGTGCTGCGGCAGCGGTACCTCGGACGCGGCGCCGGAGCTGAGCTGATCGACCAGGTGCTGCGCGAAGCCGACGAGCTCGACGCGCGCGGAGTCGGCGACGTGTGCGTCGACACGACCGGGCTGTCGGTCGCCGAGGTGGTGGAACGGGTCGAGCAGGCCGTCCGGGCACCGGAGCGGGTGCTGTGGCTCTGCGGGACGACCGGCGTCGGCAAGTCCGCGGTCGGGTTCGCGGTGTACCAGCGGTTGCTGGGCACCGGGGTGCGTGCCGGGTTCATCGACGCCGGCCAGCTCGGGTTCGGGGTGGGGGAGCAGACGCGGGCGGCCAACCTGGTGGCCGTGTGGCGGACCTACCGGGAGGCCGGTGCACGGGCGCTCGTCGTGGTCGGGCCGTACGCGGACGTGTTCCCCACGGCGACGGTCTACCGGTTGGAGGCGTCCCGTGAGGACCTCGCGGAACGGATCCGGCGGCGGGGCAGGGGAGAGGGCTGGGCCGAGCCGGGTGACCGGTTGCGGGGGCGGTCCGAGGAGGAGCTGGACCAGGTCGTCGCCGAGGCCGTGGCGCTGGCCGAGCGGCTGCGCGGAACCGGCACGGCGGTCGACACCTCCGGGCGCACGGTCGAGGAAGTGGCCGAGTCGCTCGTGCGCTGACGTGGTGGGATTGCGGCCATGGAGCTCCAGCAGCTGGTGGACCGCATCGCCACCGAGGTCATGCCCGGCGGTGCGGCCGCCGACTACATCCCGGCGCTCGCGCGGGTCGACGCGCGGCGGTTCGGGATGGCGGTCGCCACGCTTGACGGCGAGGTCAGCGGGGCGGGGGAGTACCGGGCGCCGTTCTCGATCCAAAGCATCTCGAAGGCGTTCACGCTGGCACTCGCCGTTGGCGACGAGCTGTGGGAACGGGTCGGGCGCGAGCCGTCCGGGTCGCCGTTCAACTCGCTCGTGCAGCTGGAGACCGAGAACGGCATCCCGCGCAACCCGTTCATCAACGCCGGTGCCCTCGTGGTCACCGACCACCTCGGCCCCGGCGCGTCGCAGCGGCTGCTGCGGTTCCTGCGGGAGGAGAGCGGGAACCCCGGCATCGGCGTCGACGAGGAGGTCGCGAAGTCCGAACTGGACCACGGCGACCGCAACCGGGCGCTCGCGCACTTCATGGCCTCCTACGGCAACATGCGCAACCCGGTCGACGTCGTGCTGCACGAGTACGTCCGGCAGTGTTCGATCGCCATGAGCTGCGCGGACCTCGCCAGGAGCGCGTTGTTCCTGGCGCGGCACGGGGTGCGCAACGACGGCAGCAGGCTGCTCGACGTCAGCGGGGCGAAGCGGGTCAACGCGGTGATGCTGACCTGCGGCACCTACGACGCGGCCGGGCAGTTCGCCTACCGGGTCGGGCTGCCGGGCAAGAGCGGTGTGGGCGGCGGCATCGTGGCGGTCGTGCCGGGCCGGTGCGCGATCTGCGTGTGGGGTCCGGGGCTGGACGCGCGCGGCAACTCGGTGGCCGGCGTCGACGCGCTGGACAGGTTCACCACTCTCACAGGGTGGTCCGTGTTCTGAAGGGTGATAGGAAGACGGGGTGAGCACATTGGGGAACGCGCTGGCACGCGCTGAGGACGAGGCCGTCACGCTCGTCAGCGAGCTGATCAGGATCGACACCACGAACACCGGTGATCCCGCGACGGTGGTGGGGGAGCGCAAGGCCGCCGAGTGGGTGGCCGAGAAGCTCGGAGAGGTCGGCTACGAGACCACGTACGTCGAGTCGGGCGCGAAGGGCCGCGGCAACGTGGTCGCGCGGCTCGCCGGAGCGGACCCGAGCCGTGGGGCGCTGCTCGTGCACGGGCACCTCGACGTCGTGCCCGCCGACGCGTCGGAGTGGTCGGTGCACCCGTTCTCCGGTGCGGTGCAGGACGGGTACGTGTGGGGCCGCGGCGCCGTCGACATGAAGGACATGGTCGGCATGACGCTCGCGCTGGCCAGGCACTTCAAGCGGGAGAACGTCGTACCGCCGCGCGACATCGTGTTCGCGTTCCTCGCCGACGAGGAGGCCGGTGGCCTGTACGGGGCGAAGTGGCTGGTCGACCACCGGCCGGAGCTGTTCGAGGGCGTCACCGAGGCGATCAGCGAGGTCGGCGGGTTCTCGATCACGCTCAAGGACGACGTGCGCGCCTACCTCGTGGAGACCGCCGAGAAGGGCATCCGCTGGCTGAAGCTGCGGGTCAAGGGCACCGCGGGCCACGGCAGCATGATCCACCGCGACAACGCCGTGGCGAAGCTCGCCGCCGCCGTCACGAAGCTCGACCAGCACCAGTGGCCGCTGATCATCAGGCCGTCGGTGCGGGAGTTCCTCGACGGCGTCACCGAGATCACCGGCCTCGACTTCCCCGACGACGACGTCGAGGGCTCGATCGGCAAGCTCGGCGCCCTGTCCCGGATGATCGGCGCGACGCTGCGCGACACGGCCAACCCGACCATGCTGACGGCGGGCTACAAGGCCAACGTCATCCCGTCCACCGCCGAGGCCACCGTCGACTGCCGCATCCTGCCCGGCCGCGAGGAGGCGTTCGACCGCGAGCTGGCCGAGCTGCTCGGCCCGGACGTGGAACGCGAGTGGATCGGCCTGCCGCCGGTGGAGACGACCTTCGACGGCGCGCTGGTCGACGCCATGACCGCGTCCATCACCGCCGAGGACCCCGGAGCGCGCGTGCTGCCGTACATGCTCTCCGGCGGCACCGACGCGAAGTCGTTCCAGCAACTCGGCATCCGCAACTTCGGCTTCGCGCCGTTGAAGCTGCCGGCCGACCTCGACTTCTCCGGGCTCTTCCACGGCGTGGACGAGCGCGTGCCGGTGGAGGCGCTGAAGTTCGGTGTGCGCGTGCTGGACCGGTTCCTGCGCAACAGCTGACGGGACGTCGTCAGGTCGAGTGCCTGCGGTGAATCTTCTGTCGAGGTGACGCCGCACCGGCCGTGGACCGACCTGCGCGGTGGCGGTCAACCCGATCGCCACCGCCCATCCCGGCTCGGCGGTGCCGGTCACGCCCGCCTGCGGCGGAAGCGGTCGAGTGCCTGGCTCCCGTCCGACGGCTCAAGCGGACGTCTCCCGCGTGGCACCGCTGCCCCTCCCTCCCGTCCCGGGACGTTGTGCGGCGGCCGGGTCGTCGAGGGCGCGCAGGGCGTTGTACGAGTCCTGGACGAGCGTGGCTCGCATGGTCGGGCCCGCGTTGGCGAGGACCACGAGCGCGGTGCGGCGCTGCGGGCTGAACCCGGCGAACGCGGTGCAGCCGCGCGTGCCCCCGGAGTGGAACAGCAGGTCGTGGTCGGGGAGGCGGCGCAGGTTCCACACCAGGCACAGGTGGTCGGTGGCGGAGACGGCGACGCGGGGCGCGACGACGTCGGCGAGCGCGGGCGCGAGGGCGGCCGGGCGGCCGTCGAGGAGGGCGGTGAGCAGGGTGAGCAGGTCGCGGGCGGAGGAGCGGAGCGCGCCGGCGGCGGGCATCCCGGGCATCTCCCACGGCGGGCGCGGGCGGCCGCGCAGGTGACCGGTGGCCTGCGGCGCGGTGTCGAAGCCGGTGTCGGTCAGGCCGAGGGGACCCAGGACGCGGTCGGCGAGCAGGTCCTCGAACGGCCGGCCGGTCGCGCGGGCCAGTGCCAGGCCGAGCACGGCGACGCCGAAGTTCGAGTACCGCGTGCGGTGGTCGGGGCGGACGCGGGTGCGGCGCAGCGCCGCCGCCAGGTGCGCGGGCCCGAACGCCTGGTAGGGGTTCGTGCGCCAGGCCGGCAGGGCCGCGCGCAGCACGCCCGGTGGCAGCCGGGGCAGGCCGGAGGTGTGCGTGGCCAGGCGCGCCAGCGTGACGCCGGGACCCAGGTCGGTGCCCAGGAAGCGGTCCACCGGGTCGTCGTGCCGCACCTCCCCGCGCGCCACCAGCTCGGCCAGCAGCAGCGCGGTGAACGTCTTGGTCAGCGAGCCGATCTCGAACCGGGTGGCAGCGGTGACCGGGTGTGGGTCGTCCAGTGCGGTGACGCCCGCGACCAGCACGGTCTCCTCGTCGCCCACCCGCGCGGCGACGGCGACACCGGGCGCGGCGGACAGCAGGGCGGTGATCCGGTCCGCGTTCACCCGGCGAGCAGCCGGGACAGCGCGAGCGTGCCCGCCGCGGTCGCGACCACGGCGGTGTGCTGGTGGTCGAGGAACCGGGTGCGCGGGTCGTCGGACACGGGGTCGCCATCACGGGGCACCAGGCCGTCCTCGTGCTGGGCCGCGGCGAACGGCTCCCACTCGGCGGCCTCGATGCGCGGCTCGGGCAGGCACGCACCCACGAGGAGCAGTTCGCCCACCAGGTCCCACTGCCGGGCCTCGGTCCACACGTCGATCCACACCGGCAGCCACGCGTCGAGGTAGCGCGCCGTGCCGGCCGGCAGACCCTCCAGACGCGCGCCCCAGTCGGTGAGGTGGAAGACGGTGTGCGTGGCGCAGTAGCCGGTGTACCAGTCGATCACCCACGGCTCGGGCTCGCGACCGAGCCAGGTCGCGGCGGTCAGCGCGTCCCAGTCGTCGTCGCGCGGGATGCCCACGACGCGGTGCGCGTTGGCCACGGCGAGCCGCCGGTTGGGCACCACCTCGTTCACCGCGTCAGCGGCCGCGCTGTGCGCGGCGACCCGTTCCAGGGCGGCGTGCCGGTACCCGGAGCGGGCGAACGACGCGTAGGTCTCCACCGGGTCGGTGAGCAGGGCATGCCGGAGCTGGCGCTCGTAGAGCAGGTCGCCGCGGCGCATCTGTTCCCAGGAGAAGTCGAGCAGCTCTCGCGCGTGCCGCAGCTGCGTGGCACCGGCCACGCCCTCGCGCAGCACGAACGCCGACGCCAGGGCCACCTCGCACAGGGGCTTGTAGACGCTGTTGGGGTCGTCGAGGTCGGCGGTCGCCGTGTCGGTGAAGGCCCCCAGCTCGTGGTGCTCGTGCAGCCAGGCCATCGCCCGGCTCGCCACGTCGTGGACCACCGCGGTCGGTGCCGAGGGCGGCGGGGGAGCCGGGGAAGGGAGCGCCGGGGGCGAGAACATCGGCTTGGCCGCGAGGACGCGTTCAGCGATGGCCAGGTCCAGCAGCAGCCGGGCGTCGGCGCCCGCGTGCAGCCTGAGGTGCTCCAACAGCAGGGCCGCGTCCAGCGGAACCCGGTCGGCGAGCAGGGCCACCCAGCGGACCAGGCGTGCGGCGGTGGCGTAGTCCCGGCGCAGCACAGCCCGGGTGGTGCCCCTGGCCAGGGCGAGCGGCGCACCCGCCACCGCCTCGAACACCGGGCCGTCCAAGCCCGGCAGTGCCAGCGGCGAGAGCTGGGCGACGACCACCGACCAGTGCGCCCACTGCTCGGCCGGGCCGAGCACGGCGTCGGCCGGTGGCGTGCCGAGGTGGGCCGAGGTCTCCCGGTTGCCCCACGCCTCGACGGTTCCGGGCGGCGCGGACCGCCCGTGGGTGAGCCGCACCAGCAGCTCGGAGGTGGCCTGGTCCCGGTGCGCCAGCACGCGCTGCTGGTGCGTCTCCGGCTGGTGGACGGGCGGGAACGCCTCGAAGGCGTCGGCGACGACAGCGGCGTCCCGGCCCGCCAGGGGGCGGTCCGCCAGCAGGTGCGGCGCCAAGGCGTCGGCGCCCACCAGGCGGACCGCCCACAGGCCGGCCACGCCGTCGGCGCAGCAGTCGAGGAAGTCGGCAAGCCCCGCCGGCACACCTTCCCCGAGTGCGCCGACGAGGTGTCCGGCCAGTGCGGCGACCGCGTCCGCACGAGACGTGCGGTCGATCGCGCCACCTGCGGTCACCGCTTCTCCGGCTCCGTCGGGTTACCGGGGGAAACGATCAACAGCAGACCGGCCAGGAGCGCGCCGCCGGCCGTGGGCACGTGCAGCGGCGGGTCGGCGAGCTCGGCCTCGGGCTCTGCCACCGCCATCATCAGTTCGGCCATGTCTTCCGGTGCCACAACCGGACGGGCCAATGTTCGCATCATCACAACCTCCTCGTTCGCTTCGTCTATCCGGAATACCACTTGAAATGTGGGCCCACGCGCTGTGTCACCCGTTCCAGTGAAGGGAAATCCACAACAGACCTCGCCCCCGGACGTCGTGCCGGGTCGCAATTGGACCGTGTCCTTTCGGCGTGTCGCCTCGTTGGGTCATGCAGGTGACACGGCGAAAGGAACGGCATGGTGCGGCTGGAGGACGGGACCGAGCTCAACGTGCTGCGGGCGGGCGATCCCGACGCGCGGACCACGATCGTGCTGGCGCACGGGTACGCGCTCGACCACCGCAGCTGGCACAAGGTCGTCGACCAGCTCAGCGGCGACTTCCAGGTGATCGCCTACGACCACCGCGGCCACGGCGGGTCCTCGAAGGCCGACAAGGAGTCCGCGACGATCGAGCAGCTCGGCGACGACCTGGGTGAGCTGATCGAACGCGCGGTGCCCAGCGGTGACGTGGTGATCGCCGGGCACTCGATGGGCGGCATGGCGGCGCTGGCGATGGCCGAACGCAGGCCGCGGCTGTTCCGGCAGCGGGTGCTGGGCATCGTGTTCGTGTCGACGGCGGCGAGCGGGCTGTCGGAGACCTCGCTCGCGTGGCCCAAGTCGCTCGGCAAACTGGTGCGCGAGCTGGAACGGGCGTTCGGGCCCATCGTGCGGGCGGTCAGGGAGAAGATCGAGCCCACGAAGACCGCGGGCCTGCGGTGGTGGCTCTTCGGTGACGAGCCGTCCGACGACGACGTCGAGCTGACCGCGGACATGGTGTGGGGGGAGTGGCCGGAGACGGTGGCGTTGTTCCGCCCGGCCGTGGACCGCTACGACCGCGAGGCGGGACTGACCGTGGCGCAGGAGAAAGCCGTCGTCGCGGTGGTGGGCGACGAGGACCGGCTGGTGTCCGAGTCGGACGCCGCCAAGTTCGGCGGAACCTCGGTGGTGCTGCCCGACGCCGGGCACATGCTGCCGCTCGAACGTCCCGCGGAGATCGCGAACCTGATCCGCGAGGTGGCCAAGGCCTGACGACCGGCGGGGGCACGTCACCGTGCCCCCGCCGGCTTTCAGTGGCAGCGGCCCCCGCGGCCGAGCGTCTCGACCGGACCCGCGCCCGGACGCGTCCACTGTGGAGCGGGCCGGCCGGTCTCACCCCAGGTCGCGTTGCCGTCGGCGTCCACCCGCCAGAACCAGCCGGCGTCACGGCCCTCCGGCCACCCTTCCGGCGTGTCCTGCCAGCGCTCGCCACGACCGTAGGGCGTGATGTCGAGCAGCTGCAGCGACCCGTTGACCATCTCGCAGCCACGACCGGTCGTGGAGTAGGTGAGGAACGCGCGGTCGCCGTCGCGCAGGTAGCTCGTGAGGTAGCCCATGTCGCCCCCGGCGGGCCCGTCGACGCCGCGCACCGAGTACCAGGGCTGGGTGTAGCCCATGAACTCGACGAACGGCGCCACCTCGTCCCACGCGCCCGAGGTCACGATCGCGAACGAGACACCGCGCGCGTGCAGGTACGCGGCGTCCCGGAGGTGCCAGGGCACATGGGTGCAGCCCTCGCACTGGCCCTGGTGCGGAACACCGTCCCACCACATGTGCTTGTAGACGACCAGCTCGTCGCGGCCGTCGAACAGGTCGAGGAACGGCACCGGCCCGTCCGGCCCGACGACCTCGACCTGCGGGTCGAACTCCACCATCGGCAGCCGGCGGCGTGCGGCGGCGATGGCGTCCCCCTCACGGGTGTGGGCCTTCTCGCGGACCAGGAGCTCGTCCCGTGCGGCCTGCCAGGCGGCGAGGTCGACGACGGGCGGGCGGCCGGGCTGCGCGTTCGACATGGTGTCCTCCGAGTGTCCGTGGTCGTTCCACAGACACGTCGAAGCTGCCGGCGCGATCTCGACACAGCTTGCCGGAGGTCAGGACGCCGGTGCTCGGCGCCGTCCCGGTGGCCGACCGAAGAGCCGCACGTGCTCGCCGACGAGCCACTCCTTCAGCGGCGCCCACTCCGGGTGGTGGTTGAGCACCAGCAGCCGGTGCATCCACCAGTTCGGGTCGTCGGCGCGGGGGAACGCGGCCAGCCACGCCGCTCTGTCCGCTGTCGACAGTCCCCAGAGGTGCGCCAGCTGACCCTGTGCGTCGGTGTCGAGCTGGGCGGTGACCTGGCCGTTCTCGGTGTGCCACTCGGCGCGCAGCTCGCGCAGCACGGCGAGGGCGCGTTCGTCGTTCTCCGGTGCCGTGACGACCACGGTGTGCAGGCCCTGCGCCGCGGCTTCCGCGAGCAGGGCACGGGTGGACTGTTCGTCGTGCGGCAGTGCGCTGTGCGCGACCCCGACTTGTTGCGGCACGAGCTCCATGACCAGGAATCTGATCACATCTACAACAAGTTCGGCGCATTTTATTGCTTCAGTGTTGACTGATAACTCGGCTTCTCGGGCTGGTCGCGCTAGCGCGAGTCGGCTGATGATCGCCGGGGAGTCGGGGTTCGCTCTGCGCTTGGATCGGCCGCCGTCGAACTGTTCGATGGGCTTAGGGACAAGCCAGCTATCTCGATAGCTTCAGTGTTGACTAAAATAAACAATCAACCGGTTCTCGTCGTCACCAGGCAGGTACAGCGTCTCAAAGACGAAGAGATGAGCACCCCAGCGTTCGGTGCCGGTGGTGGGTGGCAGGGAGGCGACCGTGTCGTAGCGGTCGGTGAAGGCGGCTCCCGCGGTGAGGGAGAGCTCGAACGCCAGCGCGGTCGCGGCGTGGTCACCGAGGTCGGCGGCCGTGCGCAGGGCGGCGGCGCGGTCGGTGGCGATGGCGTCCCAGTCGGGGTAGTGGGCTTTCGCGTCCTGGCTGAAGGCGAACCGGATCAGGTTGGGTTCGTCGGTGCCGGCGACGTCGCGGAAGGCGTCGGTGTGGGCGAGGACGTCGCCGGCCGGGCTGAGCACGCACGCCGGGGTGGGGGAGAGGGCGTCGAGAACCCTGTGGACCGTGGGGCGCAGGGGAGCCGGTCGCGGCGGCGCGCAGGTGCTGCCTGCCTTGACGAGGCGGTGGAGGTGGACGCGTTCGCCCGCGGTGAGGTCCAGGGCGTTGGCGAGGGCGATGAGGACCTGGCCGGAGGGGGAGCGGTCGGTGCCGCGTTCGAGCCGGGTGAGGTACTCGACGCTGATGCCGGCGCGGTCGGCGAGCTCGCCGCGGCGCAGGCCGGGGGTGCGGCGGCGGGGACCGGTGGTGGGCGGGGTGGTGGCTTCGCGGCGGGCGCGCAGGAAGCGGCCGAGGGCGTTGTCGGGCATCGCGGGTGACTGTAGAGGGGCTCTGGGCGGGTCTCCCTCGGTGCAGGGGAGGCGGGTGATGCTGTCGGTCATGCGATATCGACTGTTCGGCCGTACCGGGTTGCGTGTCTCCGAGCTGCTGCTGGGGTGCATGACGCTGCGCACGGAGGAGGAGGCGCGGCGTGTGGTCGGGCAGTACGCGGACGAGGGTGGGAACTTCCTGGACACGGCGTCGGCGTACGGGGAGAGCGAGGAGGTGCTGGGGGCGGTGCTGGAGCGCCGCGACCGGTTCGTGCTGGCGACGAAGTACTCGTTGTCGCGCGACCAGGCGGATCCGAACGCGGGCGGAAGCCACCGCAAGAACCTCGTGGGGTCGCTGGAACGGAGCCTGCGCCGGTTGCGGACGGACCACGTGGACGTGCTGTGGGTGCACCTGTGGGACCGGCACACGCCGGCGGAGGAGACGATGCGGGCGCTGGACGACGCGGTGCGGGCGGGGAAGGTGTTGCACGTCGGGGTGTCGGACGCGCCGTCGTGGTTTGTGGCGCGGGCCAACACGCTGGCGGAGTGGCGGGGGTGGACGCCGTTCGCGGGGCTGCAGGTGCCGTACAGCCTGGTGCGGCGGGACGTGGAACGCGAGCTGCTGCCGATGGCGGTGGCGCTGGGGTTGAGCGTGGCGGCGTGGGCGCCGCTGGGCGGCGGGAAGCTCGCGGGTCAGCGGCGGGTGGATCCGGCGAGCCTGTCCTCGGGGGAGCGGGCGGTGCGGGAGGAAGTGCACCGGGTGGCGGCCGAGATGGGGGTCACGGCGGCACAGGTGGCGCTGGCGTGGGTGCGGCAGCAGGGGGCGTTGCCGCTGGTGGGGGCACGGACGGTGGAGCAGGTGACGGACGCCGTGGCCGGGCTCGGCGTGGTGCTGCCGCCGGAGGCGGTCGCGCGCCTGGAGGCGGCGGCCCCGTTCGAACGGGGCTTTCCGGCGGATTTCATCGCCGAGTGCGAGGCCGGTCCGTTCGCGTTCGGCTCCGGGGTGGTGGTGTGAGCTGAGGCCGGCATGGCCGGCTGGCTGTCGACAGCTGGGTCAGGCAGCACCACCAGGTCCTGGTGAGCCGCTGCGGGCTGCCGCCCAGGCCGCGTGAACCTCGGCCGTGTCGTGGCCCGCGCCACCGCGGTGGCGGCCACGGCGCGGTCAGGTGATGAGGCCGGGCAGGACGCCGGGGACGCGTTTGCGGCGGAGCCAGACCTTGCGGGAGCCGTCGCCGTAGAGCAGCGTGCGGGACAGTTCCCAGCCCGCGAACTCGGCGTGGATGGCCAGCTGCGTGGTCGCGGTGCGGCGGGAGATGCCGGGCGGCAGGCGCAGCGGCCGGTACTCCCAGTCCCCGTCGATCACCCCTTCGTTCATGGCGCGATCACCTGTGTCCCTCCGTTGTCGCCGGACGTGATGGTGACGCGTCCGGTCTCCTGGTCGACGCTGACCGTGTTGGGTTGGCGGACCGTGGCGAACCGGTACTTCTCGGCCGGTTCGCCGGCGGCGACGTCGAGGCCGACGACCTCGTTGCGTTCGGTGAGCGTGATCCACGCGAGGTCGCGCTTGGCGTCGTAGGCGATGCCGTAGGGCGCGCCGGGCAGGGGGAAGCGCTGGCGCATGATCAGCGGGTCGATCGAGAACGCGATGAACTCGCCGCCGCGGGTGTCGACGACGAGCAGGCGGCCGAAGCGGTCGGTGGCGGCGTTGGTGGCGCCGTCGCCTGCTCGCAGGCCGGCGCCGCGCATGGGGGCGCCCTTGTCGTCGGTGGTCATCTCGAACACCGCGCTGCGCAGCCGGTCGAGCTCGACGTCGCGGCCGTTGACCTTGAACTTGAGGGTGGTGTCGCCCTCGGTGAACGAGCCGCCCGGCGTGATCTCGCCCTTGAGGTCGGTGTTCTGGGCGGGGGAGTGGGCCGGTTTGGCGGCTTCGAGCGTTTCGGCGACCTGCAGCGGGTCCTGCGACCTGTCGCTCTGTCCGCACGCTGTCAGCGCCGCGGTGGCCAGGATCAGAGCTGCGAGCCGGTGCAAGGTCGTTCCTCCGTGGATCTGCGTGGTCTTCCAGCATGCCTGGACGGCTCGTGAAGGTCACGCAAGGGGTGGGGTGAAACCTCGGTCGGACTCACCGCTCTGTTATCTCGATAGCTTCAGTGTTGACTAAAATTAAACCATCCACCACAAACCGACCCAGCAACATCTAACGATCCAAAAGAAGCCCAGAAGCCAGACAAGCGCTGGTCAGGGCATTGGGCGTTCGGGGTAGGAAAGCTCGATGGCGCTGACGTCGTCGAGTGCGGCCCTGATCGCGGGCGGGAGGGTGAGCTGTTCGGCGTCGAGTGAGGCGATGAGCTGGTTGGTGTCACGGGCGCCGACGACGGGTGCGACGACTCCGGGGCGGTCGCGGACCCAGGCGAGAGCGACGCACAGCGGTGAGGTGCCGAGGCCTTCGGCCGCGGTGCTGACGGCCTGGACGATGCGGGCGGCGCGGTCGGTGCGGTGTTGTTCGACGTAGCCGGCGAAGTGGGCGGAAGCGCCGCGGGAGTCGGGTGGGGTGCCGTTGCGGTACTTGCCGGTGAGGACGCCGCGGCCGAGTGGTGCCCAGGGGAGCAGGCCCAGGCCGTGGTGGGCGGCGGCGGGGGCGACTTCGCGTTCGATGCCGCGTTCGAGCAGGGAGTATTCGTGCTGGGTGGAGATGAGGGGGTGGGTGGTGGGGGTCATGGCGGCGGTGGCGAGTTGCCAGCCGCTGTAGTTGGAGATGCCGGCGTAGCGGACTTTGCCGGCGGTGATGGCGGTGTCCGTGGCGGAGAGGGTTTCTTCGAGTGGGACGTTGGTGTCCCAGGCGTGGAGTTGCCAGAGGTCGATGTGGTCGACGGCGAGGCGGCGGAGGGAGCCGTCGAGTGCGGTGAGGAGGGCGCCGCGGGAGGCGCCGCCGCCGAAGGGGCCTTCGGTGCGGCGGGCGACGGCTTTGGTGGCGATGACGAGTTCGTCGCGGGGGGCGATTTCGCCGAGGAGGCCGCCGAGGATGCGTTCGGATTCGCCTTCGACGTAGACGTCGGCGGTGTCGACGAGGGTGCCGCCGGCGTCGGTGAAGGCCATGAGTTGGGTGGCGGCCTCGTCCGCGTCGGTGTCGCGGCCCCATGTCATCGTGCCCAGTGCGAGGCGGGAGACGCGGAGGCCGCTGCGGCCGAGGTATCGCTGTTCCACGTGCGCGATGCTAAGGGGTGATCATCGGCTGGGCCTGGCAATCGGTGTTACTGGCCGGTAGGGTCTCGGCCGTGAAGCTCGGACTGAACCTCGGATACTGGGGCGCCGGCAACGACGCTGCGAACCTTGAGCTGGCCAAGGAGGCTGATCGGCTCGGCTTTTCGGTGGTGTGGGCCGCGGAGGCCTATGGCTCCGATGCGCCGACGGTGCTGGCGTGGGTGGCTGCGCAGACGGAACGGATCGACGTCGGTAGCGCGATCTTCCAGATTCCGGCGCGGACGCCTGCGATGGCGGCGATGACGGCGGCGACGCTGGACACGTTGTCGGGTGGCCGGTTCCGGATGGGGTTGGGGGTGTCGGGTCCGCAGGTGTCGGAGGGGTGGCACGGTGTGCGGTTCGACAAGCCGTTGGCGCGGACGCGTGAGTACGTGGAGATCGTGCGGCGGGCGTTGTCGCGGGAGAAGCTGCGGTACGAGGGTGAGCATTACACGTTGCCGTTGCCGGATGGTCCGGGCAAGGCGTTGCAGCTGACGGTGCACCCGGTGCGGGAGCGGATTCCGGTGTACCTGGCGGCGGTGGGTCCGAAGAACCTGGAGCTGACGGGTGAGATCGCGGATGGGTGGTTGGCGATCTTCTTCTCGCCGGAGTTCTCCGCGGAGTCGCTTGCGAGCGTGAGGGCGGGCCGGGAGCGGGCCGGGAAGTCGATGGACGGGTTCGACGTCGTGCCGACGGTGCCGTTGATCGTGGGTGAGGACTGGAAGGCGTGTGCGGATCCGGTGCGTGCGTACACGGCGTTGTACGTGGGTGGCATGGGGAGCCGTAAGCAGAACTTCTACAACAACCTGATGGTGCGGATGGGGTTCCCGGCTCAGGCGGAGGAGATCCAGGAGAAGTACCTGGCGCGGGACTACGCGGGGGCGATGGCGGCGATTCCGCTGGAGTTCCTGGACGCGACGTCGTTGCTGGGGCCGAAGGAGCGCATAGCAGACCGGATGCGGGCGCTTGCCGCTGCGGGGGTCACCACGCTGTCCGTTTCGCCGATGCTGCAAGATCTGGAGCAGGGGATCGCGGGTCTTCGGACCGCGGCCGAGGCTTTGGATCTGGCAGGAGTGGGTAGTTGAGCTGGTTGCAGGCTCTGGTCCTCGGACTGGTCCAAGGACTGACGGAATTCCTGCCGATTTCCAGCAGTGCGCATCTGCGCATCACGTCGACGTTGTTCTTCGGCAACGACGCGGGTGCTTCGTTCACCGCGGTGATCCAGCTGGGTACCGAGGTGGCGGTGCTGATCTACTTCGCCAAGGACATCGGGCGGTTCATCTCGGCGTGGTTCCGCGGTTTGTTCAACGCTGAGGCGCGCAAGGAGAAGGACTACCGGCTCGCGTGGTATGTGATCATCGGTTCGGTGCCGATCTCGGTGCTCGGGTACCTGTTGAAGGACGAGATCCGGACGTCGGCGCGGAATCTGTGGATCACGGCGACGATGCTGGTGGTGTTCGGTCTGCTGCTGGGTTTGGCGGATCACCTGGCGAAGCAGCAGCGGGATGAGCTGCGGATGAAGGATGCGATCGGGATGGGGCTGGCGCAGGCGCTGGCGTTGATTCCGGGTGTGTCGCGTTCGGGTGGCACGTTGACGGCGGGTCTGTTCTTGGGGCTGACGCGGGAGTCGGCGGCGCGGTACTCGTTCCTGTTGGCGATTCCGGCGGTGTTCGGGGCGGGGTTGTTCTCCATTCCGGACGTGCTGGAGCGTTCGGGTGAGGGTGTGCAGGCGTCGGTGGCGCAGATGGTGGTGGCGACGGTGATCTCGTTCGTCGTCGGGTATGCCACGATCGCGTGGTTGTTGAAGTACGTGTCGAAGCATTCGTACTCGGCGTTCGTGTGGTACCGGTTGATGCTGGGGCTGGTGCTGATGGGGCTGCTGTCGATGGGGTTGATCCAGCCGATCTAAGGTGGGTGCCGTGGCCACGGTGATCCTGCTTCGACATGCTCGTTCGACCGCCAACGGTTCCGGTGTGCTCGCCGGGCGGATGTTGGGTGTGGGTTTGGACGAGCGGGGGCGGGCCCAGGCCGCGGCTCTCGTCGCGCGGTTGAAGGACGTCCCGGTGGCGGCGGTGGTGTCCTCGCCGTTGCAGCGGTGCGAGGAGACGCTGGCGCCGTTGCTGGCGGACAGGGAGCTCGAAGCGGTCGCGGAGCCGGATGTGTCCGAGGTGGATTACGGGGCGTGGACCGGTAAGGCGCTCAAGGACCTGTTGACCGAGCCGTTGTGGACGGTGGTGCAGCAGCACCCGTCGGCGGCGGTGTTCCCCGAGGGCGAGGGGTTGGCGCACGTGCAGGCGCGTGCGGTGGCCGCGGTGCGGGCGCATGATGCGCGGATCGCCGAGGAGCACGGTCCGGGTGCGGTGTGGGTGTTGTGCTCGCACGGTGATGTGATCAAGTCGGTTCTGGCGGATGCGCTGGGTGTGCACCTGGACGGGTTCCAGCGGATTGTGGTGGATCCGTGTTCGGTGTCGGTGGTGCAGTACACGCAGACGCGGCCGTTCGTGTTGCGGGTGAACGACAACGGTGGGGATCTGGCGGGTGTGGTGCCGAAGGCGCCGCCGCAGGAGGAGCCGTCGTCGGACGCTACCGTGGGTGGCGCGACCGGAGCTTGAGGTAGCGCTGTTCCTGGGCGTTCAGCGTGAGTGTGGCGGCTTTGTCGTATTCGTCGCGGGCGTGGTCGTGGTCTCCGCGCAGGTCGAGCAGGTGTGCTTTGACGGCGTGGACGCGGTGGTGGTCGAGCTTGAGTGTGGACAGTTCGGTGAGGGCCTGGTCGGGTCCGTGGACCATGGCGAGGGCGACGATGCGGTTGAGGGCGACCATGGGGCCGGGTGCGATCGCGGTGAGCAGTTCGTAGAGGCCGAGGATTTCGGGCCAGTCGGTGTCGGCGGCGGTGGGGGCGTCGGCGTGGACGGCGGCGATGGCGGCTTGCAGCTGGTAGGGGCCGACCCGGGTGGTTCGCAGGGCGTGCTGGATGAGGCGGGTGCCTTCCTCGATCGCGGTGGTGTCCCAGAGTCGGCGGTCTTGTTCGGCCAGTGGGACGAGGGTGCCGTGGTCGTTGGTGCGGGCGGGCCGGCGTGCGTCGGTGAGCAGCATCAATGCCAGCAGGCCGGTGAGTTCGCCGTCGTCGGGGCGGGTGTGGTGCAGCTGGCGGGTGAGGCGGAGGGCTTCGGCGGTGAGGTCGACGCGGACGAGGTCGTCGCCGGAGCTGGCGGTGGAGCCCTCGGTGAAGATCAGGTAGAGCACGTGCAGGACGGCGGTGAGGTCGCGGGGTGGGCGGAACCGGGCGCCGGACTGTTTGATCTTCTGTTTGGCGCGGCTGATGCGCTGGGCGACGGTGGTTTCGGGGACGAGGAACGCCCTGGCGATCTCCGCGGTGGTCAGGCCGCCGACGGCGCGCAGGGTGAGGGCGATCTGCGAGGCCGTGGTGAGGCTGTCGTGGCAGCACAGCGCGAGGATGGTGAGGGTGTCGTCGCGGGCGGGCACGGGGTCGGCCGGTGGGGGTGTGAGGGCGGCGGCCTTGTCCTCGCGGTGGCGGCGTGCGGTGTCGGAGCGGTACTGCTCGATCCACCTGCGGCCGGCGGCGGTGATGAGCCAGCCCTTGGGGTTGTCGGGGACGCCGTCGGCGGGCCACTGCTGGGCGGCGTGCAGCAGTGCTTCCTGCACGGCGTCCTCGCAGACGTCGAACTGGCCGTGGCGGCGGACGAGCACGCCGAGGACCTGCGGCGCGAGCTCACGCAGCAGGTCCTCGACTCGGCGGGTGGTCACAGGTCGTCCAGCATTGACCTGTCCCACACCGGGCGGATCTCGATGCCGTCGTTGTGGGCGTCGGGCAGGGTGGCGGCGTGGGCGATGACCTGGTCGATGGTGTCGGCCTCGACGAGGTAGAAGCCGGCCAGGTACTCCTTGGCCTCGGCGAACGGGCCGTCGGTGACGACGACCTCGCCGTCGCGGATGCTCACGCCCTTGCCGGTCTCCGGTCCGGGCAGGCCTTCGCTGACGACGAGCTCACCGGAGGCGCGCAGCTTGTCGCTGAGGTCGTAGTGGGCCTGGCCGAACCGCATCTGCTGCTCTTCGGTGAGCTTCTCCCACGCCGCACGCGACTTCGGGTTGCTGTAGATCAGGATCAGGTACTTCACTTGCGGCCTCCGCTCGGACGGGCTGCGAAAAATCCTCTCACCGTCATGTCGAGACCGCGGGCGGTGTCTCGACATGGGTGTGTCAGTCACTTTCTGGTTCTGGAGGTTTTCGCGATGACCGCCACGTTGGCGCATGAGGAGATCCTGGCGTTGTTCACCGACCTGGAGGAGGGCATGCGGGACCGCTCTCCCGAGCGGGTCGTGGCCCGTTACGCGGATGACGCTGTGACGTGCACGCTCGCGCCGCCGTTGCGGCACACGGGTCTGGCCGCGCGTGATCCGGAGGCGCTGGCGGGGTGGATGGCCGGGTTCACCGGGCCGATCACGGTGGAGCACCGTGACCTGGAGGTCGCGGTGTGCGGTGACGTGGCGTTCGTGCACGGGCTGGCGCGGATGGCGGCGGTGCCGGTCGGCTATCCGGAGGGGTTCTCGCTGTGGATGCGCGTGACGGTGGGGCTGCGGCGGCGGGACGGGCGGTGGCGGGTGACGCACGAGCACCAGTCGGTGCCGTTCCACATGGACGGGTCGTTCCTGGCGGCCACGGATCTGCAGCCCTAGTAGACCCGGACGATGCGGCCGGTGCCGTGCTCGACGCAGTCGAGGTAGTGGGTGAGGACCTCGTCGACCGGGATCGGCCGCAGTGCGGGGAACCGGTCGGCGTGGGTGTCGCCGATCATGCCGGGGCTGACGGCGTTGATCCGCATCGAGCGGGGCAGTTCGATGGCCGCGGACAGCACGAAGCTGTGCAGGGCGCCGCTGATGACGCCGCCGCCGGTGACACCGGGGGACGGCTGGTCGGCGAAGATGCCCGAGGTCAGGGTGAACGAGGCGGCGTCGGCGCAGTGGTGCTGGCCGGTGAGCACGAGGTCGGCCTGGCCGAGGAACTTGGCCCGCATGTTCTCGGCCAGCTGCTGTGCGGTCAGCGTCGCGAACTCGTCCAGCGCGCCGTGCGCGGCCACGCACACCACCGCGTCGACGGCGCCGACCTCGCGGTACAGGGCCTCGATCGTCGCGTGGTCGGTCAGGTCGACGTGCACATCGCCCGAGGTGCGTGCGGCGGTGACGACGTCGTGACCGCGGGAGCGCAGGGCGGCGGCGAGCGGGGCGCCGAGCGTGCCGGTGCCGACGACGAGGGCCCTCATCGGACGGCTCCCTGGGCCAGCAGGGTGAGGGCGTCGGCGGCCGGGGTGCCGGGACGGGCGTGGAACAGGCCGAGCTGCTGGTCGTCGCCGGGCAGGCTGACCGTCTCGTTGGACAGCCGCACGTACCCGACGACCGGGTGGTCGAGCTCGCGGACGTAGTGCGAGCACGTCCGCACCGGGCGGCGGGCCCACAGGCGGGCGAACTCGGGGCTGTCGGCGGCGAGCCGGCCCAGGAGCTGCTGCAGCAGCGGGTCGTCGCGGTGGCGTGCGGCCGCGTGGTGCAGGGCGGCGACGGTGACCTGGGCCTTGGCGTGCCAGTCGCGGTACAGGGCGCGGTGGTGCGGGTCGAGGAACAGCATGCGGGCGAGGTTGGGCCGCACCCGCTGGTCGGGGGCGCCGGGGTCGAGGTGGCCGGCGAGCAGTGCGTGGCCCAGCGGGTTCCAGGCGAGCACGTCGGCGCGGTGGTCGAGCAGGATCGCCGGTGTCGTGGTCAGTGCGGCGAGCAGGTCGCGGACCTCCGGGCGTGGTCTGGTCCTGCGGGCGCGCGGTGTGGCGGGCCGGGGTGGTGCGGCCAGCAGCCGCAGGTGGTCGTGCTCGGCCGGGTCCAGGCGCAGCGCGGTGGCGAGCGCGTCGAGGACGGCGGGGGAGGCGCTGGTGCTGACGCCCTGTTCGAGGCGGGTGTAGTAGCCGACGCTGACGCCGGCGAGCTCGGCGAGCTCTTCGCGGCGCAGGCCGGGGACGCGGCGGTGGGTCAGGCCGGGCCGGATGCCGGCCGCGTCGGGGGTGAGGCGTTCGCGGCGGCTGCGCAGGAAGCCGCCGAGGTCGGTCGTGTCGATCACCGCTTCATCGTGGCGCGGTTCGCCGGCGGCTGCCTGCACCTGCCGGGGACACCTTCCCGGCCGGGTCTTGGAATGCGCCGGGGCCCGGACCGTGCAGGGGTGCGGTCCGGGCCCCGGTTCTCACTGGCGGGTTCTCACTACTTGACGTTCACCGCGGCCCAGGCCCGGTTGACCGCCGCGTACTCCGGCGACGAGGCGCCGTAGAGGTCGGCCGCGGCGGCGAGGGTGCCGGTGCGGGCGGCGGCGTACCTGGTGCTGGAGGTGAACTTGGTGGTCAGCGCCCGGTACCAGATCTTCTCGGCCTTGGCGCGGCCGATGCCGGTGACGGGCTGGTTGTCGACGGTGGGGGAGTTGTAGGTGACGCCGTTGATCGTCTTCTGGCCGCTGCCCTCGGCGAGCAGGTAGAAGAAGTGGTTGGCGATACCGGAGGAGTAGTGCACGTCGACGTTGCCCGCGGAGGAGGTCCAGTAGTCGAGGCTGCGGCCGTCCTTGGAGGGCTTGTCCATGTAGCGCAACGGCGTGCCGTCGCCGCGGATGTTGATCTCCTCGCCGATCAGGTAGTCGCCGACGTCGGAGGAGTTGGCGGCGTAGAACTCGGTGGTGGAGCCGAAGATGTCGCTGGTGGCCTCGTTGAGGCCGCCGGACTCACCGGAGTAGACCAGGCCCGCGGTCGCGGAGGTGACGCCGTGCGACATCTCGTGCGCGGCCACGTCCAGGGAGGTCAGCGGGTTGCGGTTCTGCGCGCCGTCGCCGTAGGTCATGCAGAAGCAGGAGTCGGTCCAGAAGGCGTTGCTGTAGTTGCTGCCGTAGTGGACCTTGCTCAGCGCGCCCACGCCGTTGTTCTTGATGCCGTTGCGGCCGTGGACGTTCTTGTAGTAGTCCCACGTCTGCGCGGCGCCGTAGGCGGCGTCGACACCGGCGGTGGCCTTGTCGGTGTAGGTGCCGTTGCCCCACCTGTTGTCGGCGTCGGTGAACAGCGTGCCGGTGCCGGTGCCGTTGTTGAGGTTGTTCACCGCCTGGTTGCCGCGGGCGGGGTCCTTGAGCTGGAACACCGTCCCGGACTGGGTGGTGTTCAGCGTGACCGTGCCGCTGAAGGTGGACTGGCCGGTGCCCTCGGCGACGTGGACGTCGTCGTAGGACAGCAGCGTCTGCCCGGTGCGGGCGTCGGTGAACGTGTGCAGCACGCTGGGGGTCTGGTCGGCCTTCACCGAGTGGGTGACGCTCTCCCACGCCAGCACCGGGGCGCGGTCGAGGGCGAACACCACGAGCGTGGCGTCGGACTTCGCGGCCGGCGCGGCGGTGTCGAGGCCCGCGAGGGTGGCCTCCGACGCCTTCGTGACACCGGTGACCTTCCCGGCCTTCTGCTCGACGACGAGGTCACCGCCGACGACCTTCAGGCCGTTGAGGGTGCGGTCGTAGCGGATGTGGGCCGTGCCGTCGGCGTCGCGCACGACGTCACGGGGGACCAGCCGCTCACCGCCGGACAGACCGAGCGCCGAGGAGATCGTCCCCGCCTGCTCGGCCGCCACCTGCAGTGCTTCGGACTTGGCGAGCAACGGGTTCACCGGCTGCGGTGCCGCGTTGGCTCCCAGGGTTCCGGCGGAGGCAAACGCCGCCGCCGTCACCAGGGCAGTGGTGATGCCCAAGGTCTTGCGCTTCATGAACGCTCCTTGTTCGCACACAGGGGGAGCTCGATCCGGCGTTACAGGGGTGCCGGACCGAACACCGTGGAACAGCCCGGCCTCCGTTCGATGACCGGGCGTGGCGATCGTATTGCGCAGAGTGCATGGGTCCATTCACTCCCAGAATGCGAGACCAGTTCACAATTTGGGCTGATCCGCTGGTCACGACGCCGGGATTTGTCCGAATGGTGGAACAAAACGGCAGCTCAACCACCATGGAAACGCGGCGGAAACAGACGGCGCCGCTCATTCCGACGGCGCAGCGCGCTATTCCGTTCAGCGCAGCCCTACCGGCGGGGATGGTGTTTACAGTTAACGCGATGATCTGAGACCTGGGTCACAGGTTCACAGTCCCAGGCGGGTGACCGCGTTGTCCTCCAGCGGGTTCGCGGTCCGGATGTAGCGGTGCACCGTGCGCGGGTTCGTCCACCGGCCCTGCCGCATGATCTCCCGGTCGCTCGCCCCGCCCAGCGCCGCCTGCGTCGCGAACCCGGCCCGCAGCGAATGCCCGCCGAACAGGTCCGGATCCAGCCCCGCCCGCACCGCGTACCGCTTCACCAGCTCCGCCACCGCACGCCCCGACATCGCCCGCGCGCCCACACCGCCGTGCCGGTTGATCACCGGGAACACCGGCCCCGTGCGCTGCGTGCCCCGGTAGCCGTGACAGCGGTGCAACCCCGTGTCCGCGGGCACCCGGCCCTCCAGCACGTCGGCCCAGTCCGCGAACGCGCACACCGGGCACGTCGGCCGCCGGCTCCCGCGCGGCAGCACCACCGTCTGCTGGTGCCGTCCCGTCTGGTCGGTCTTCGTCGTCCCCAGCGCGATCAGCAGCAACGGCTCGTGCGTACGTGGGTCGACATCGACCGTCACGTCCTCGAACTCGATCGCCGCCAGCTCGCTGCGCCGCAACGCCCCCGCGAACCCCACCAGCAACAGCACCGCGTCCCGGGCCCGCGCCGGACCCTCCTGCGGCCGCTCGGCCAGCAACGCCTCCAGCGTGTCGAGCAGCACCGGCCGCTTGCGCCGCGGCTGCGCCTTGCGCGAGCGCCGGACACCACGCAACGTCAGCCGCACCACATCACTGCGCGTCGGACTCGGCAACCCGTTCGCCGCGTGCACCGCCGAGATCGCCGCCGACTTGCGCTCCAGCGTCGAGGCCCCGAACGCCGGCGACCCGTCCTCGCGCACCGTGTCCGCCGCGGCCGCCAGGTACACCGCCACGTCCAGCGGATCCGCCGGCAACGCCTGCCTGCCCTCCGCCGCACACCACCCGGCCCACGCGATCCAGTCCGACCGGTACGCCCGCACCGTGTTCGGGGACTGGGCGTTGCGCAGATACGTCGCCAGCGACGCCGCCTGCTCGTCGTCGAACCGCGCCCGCACCGCCGCCAACGCCTCGGTGTCCACCAGCACCGACGCCGACACCCGCACCAGCGCGTTCTGGACGGGCTCCGGCAAGCTCACACCCGCGATCCTAGCCCTCTGATCAACTCCGCCGCCTCCCGCGACGCACCGCCCCAGCCTCGGCGGCACACCGGCCTGGATTTGGGCGGGGGTACCGCGACAACCTCACCCCGCAACCCCGCGCCACGGCCGATCTCGCCCGCCGCACGTCAGCCTGCGCGGGTCGGGCTGCACGCGTCGGCGTGGACCGGTCGGCGCGGGGCGGGGCGGTCGGCGCGGGGCGGCAGGTGGACGTGGCCCGGCGGCGCGGGAATGCCGCTCGGCCACGAAGTCCCGTCACCGCGTGGAACCGCCTGCGCACGCCTCCGCGTCCTTTGTGGAGCGACTCTCGCGCCGCGCCGAACAGCTCCGCGATCCGCGCGAGCGACCCGTCTCGGCGAATGCGTGCCCCCGCTCCGCTCGGTGTGCACTCCGAGCGCCACCTGCTGGGCCATCGTTCCCGACGGGAAGCCCAACGCCCGCTGCTTGCCCGCAGCCGCGCTATCCGCTGCTCCAGCCCGGCGAGCGCCGCAACGGAGTCGCAACAACCCTCAGGTGCGGCCCGCCAGCGCGGAGAACCGCTCGTCCAGTTCCGCCTCGTCCGCCACGAACCACAGCTGACGCCCCTGGTTCGACTCGTGCACGAAGTCCCGCAACGCCGTGCTGCCCGCCACGTGCTCGCTGATGTCCCCGACCACGACCATGCCGAAGCCGTACTGCTGGATCTTCTGCACCACCGCACCCGCCACCCGCGTGCGCAACCGGAAGAAGTCCTCCGTCAACCGCGCCGTCGGCACCGCGATCCACGCCACGTCCTGCCCCCACAGGGTGCCGATCAGGTCGACAGCGGCCTGCTCGTCCGCGATCGGCGGGCCGTCCGGGGCACACATCAGGACCGTCACACCATGGCGGGTCCCCACAACATCAGACATGCCGAGCAAATTAGCCGCGACCAGCGCCCGCCGTCGCGCGGAATAACCCGCCCAGGTCCCGCTGCCGGCGGAACGGCTCCCACCCACTCCCTGCTTCCGCCCAGCGGCAGCCAGCGCCGTTACTCCCGCGACACGCTCCACCGGATCGCGCTGATCCGCATCACGCGCCCGCATCCCGTCCGGTCGCCGCATGCGCCTGGCACCCGCTGCCGCACGCGCCTGGCGCCGCGTACTTGCCTGGCACCCGCTGCCGCATCCGCGTGGTGCCACGCAAACGCCTGGTGCCCGCTGCCGGGTTCCGCCGAGGACCCGCTCGGCACCGCCGCGGCCCGCCACCGCTACTGTCCGGACCGTGCCCGTGCTGGAGATCTCGGATCTGATCATCGCCCGCGATCCCGTCACCGGCGCCCGCCTGCCCGTCCGCCGCGACCACGTCATCGATCAGCTGACCGCCGCCGGCGACCACCGCGCCGCCAGGATCGTCGCCCGCATCCCGGTCCGCGGCGAGCACCTCGACCCGCACGCGGTCGACCGGCTCCTCGTCCGCGTCCACACCGAACTGCAGCGCCTCACCGAAGAACTGCACATGGCACAACGCTTCGCCGAACTGCTCGTGCCACTGCTCGACGTGCTGCGCGCCCACGGCCACCGCCCGCGCGTGGTCGACATCGGCTGCGGACTCGGCTACGTCGTGCGCAGCCTCGCCGCCTCCCAGGTGCTCGGCCACGACGTCGACCTCGTGGGCGCCGACTTCAACCCCGCACTGGTCGCCGAAGCCACCCGCCTGGCCGCACTCGAGAACCTCCCGTGCACGTTTGTCTGCCAAGACGCCTTCGCCCTGGCCGAACAGGCCACCGTCTACCTGTCGTGCGGCGTGCTGCACCACATCCCGGTCGACCGGCTGCCGGACTTCTTCGCCGCCCAGCACCACGCCCAGGCGTTCGTGCACTACGACATCGCCGCCACCACCCTCGCCCCGTTCGGCGCCTGGCTGTTCCACCGCGCCCGCATGCGCGAACCGCTGGGCCGCCACGACGGCGTGGCCAGCGCCCGCCGCGCCCACCCCGACGACGTGCTGCGCGCGGCCGCGCGGATCGACGGCATGGACACGTTCCTGTTCGAACCACCCCGCCACACCAACCCGTTCTGCGCCTCCATGCGCCCCGTCGTCGGCCTCGCCCCCGCGCTGACCGCCGAGTTCCGCACCGCACTCGGCCGCCGCGCGAAAGGCCTCGTCCGGTGACCGTGACAAACACAGCCGCGGCCGCCGGCGTGGCCGCAGACGCGAGCACATTCGCGACCGTGGGCACCATCGCGGCCGCGCTTGCCGTCGTCGGCCTGGTCGACGCCGCGTTCGCCGGATTCCGCGCCTGCACCGGCCGCGACGCCCGCATCGACAAACGCGCCCTGCACCGCCAGGCCGCCCGCCGCGGACTCGCCGTCGGCACGCTCTGGCTCACGGCCGTCGCCCTCGTCGCACTGGCCGCCCTGGCAGCCGACCTCACCACCCACACCGGCGAACTGGTCGCCGCCGGCACCCGCATGCTGCAGGTCCTGACCCCCTACGCGGCGGTCGTGGCCCTCTCGCTCATCGCCTACTGGGTGCTGCCGATGCGCGAGAGCACGTTCGTGATCCTCGTCGGACTCGGACCGATGACGCTCGCCCGCCCGCTGGTCGTGCTGTCCGCCGTGACCTGGGCCGTGGCCGGATCGGGTGACTGGCTCGTGTGGACGGTCGCGCTCACGTCCGGGCTCGGCGTACTGGCCGTGGAACCGGTGGTGCACCACCGCTGGTACCGCCCGGCCTGAACCACCCACCTGGCCTTCTACGCGCGGGCGGCCCCTGCCACCCAGCCTTCTACGCGCGCGCGGCCTGAACCGCCCGCCTGGCCTTCTACGGGCGCACGGTCTGAACCGGGCGCGGGGCGAAGGCCAGGCGGGCGGCCTTCGCCCCACGCCCGGAAGACGCGCATGGCAACTAGGACCGCCGACGCGCGACAGTGCCCGCACGCGGTGCGGCGTGACCGCGTGTGCCCGTCTGTGGTGGCGCCCGCATCCGCCCGTGCCACGCACGAAAATCCGCAGGCGCCGCGACGGCACACCGTCGTACGGTCGCGTCCATGCGTGATCTTGCGACGTTGCCCAAAGCGCACCTGCACGTGCACCTCGAAAGCACCGTGCGACCCGGCACCGCAGCCGAGCTCGCGGACCGCTACGGCGTCGACGTTCCCGCGCACACCGGGACCTTCGACGGGTTCGGGCCGTTCGCCGCGCACAACGGCGCGGTACGGGACTGCCTGCGGGAGCCCGGCGACTTCGCCCGGATCGCCTACGAGTTCTGCGCCGAGGAAGCAGCGCAGGGGACCCGCTACGCCGAGGTCACGTTCACCGCGGCAGCGCACGGGGAACGGCTCGGTGATCCGGACATGCCGCTCGAGGCGGTACTCGCCGGGCTCGCCGCAGGACAGACCGCCCACGGCATCGAATGCCGTGTGATCGTGGACCACCCCAGGCGGCGGTCGGTGCAACGGTTCGAGGACTCACTGCGGCTCGCGCGACAGCACCCACAGGTCGTCGCGATCGGGATGGCCGGTGCGGAGGACCACGCCCTCACCCCGTTCGCCGCCGTGTTCCGCGCCGCGCGAGACGCCGGGATCGGGCTCGTGCACCACGCAGGGGAGTCGTGCGGAGCGCCGAGTGTCGCCGAAGCGGTCACCGTCGGGCTGGCCGACCGGATCGGGCACGGCATCCGCGCACTCGACGACCCGTCGGTCGTCGCAATGCTGCGTGATCGTGCCGTTCCGCTCGAAGTGTGCCCGTCGTCCAACGTCGCGCTGGGACTGGTCGAATCGCTCTCCTCTCATCCGCTTCCGCTGCTCGTCGACGCCGGGCTGACCGTCACGCTCAACACCGACATCCCCTCCTCGACCGGCACCACCCTCACCGAGGAGTACTCACTCGTGCGCGCCACCTTCGGCTACACCGACGACCGCATGGCCGACTTCGCCCTCGCCGCCGTCGACGCCTCCTTCGCGCCCGCAGAACTCAAGACCCGGCTGCGTCAGGACATCGCCACCTGGCGCGACGGCTCGTAACACACCAGCCCGTGCTTGGCCGCCAGCAACGACACCAGCTCCACCACCCGGCGCCACTGCGGCCACACCACGTGCACGATCACCGCGTCGGTGCCCACCGTCAGCGCCTCGTCCCACACCGTCGGCGACGACGGATCCGGCGAGGTCTGCCGCAGCTCCCGCACGAACGCCGCCACCTGCCGGTCGAACGCACCCAACGGCGACGCCCGCAGCTCCGCGTACCGCGCCGCCGCCTCCGCGAACGACCCCGGCCCCGGCGCCCGCCACACCACCACGTCGAACGGGACGTCCATCACGCCACCTCCCCGAACACCGCACCCGACCGCGGAACCCGGCGCGCCATCTCCCGCGGGTCCGCGAAGTCCCACCGCTCACCGACCCGCTCCGGCGAGCGCACCAGCTCACGAACCCGCAGCGACTGCGGCTCGGCCGAGTCCCACACACCCGGTAACGCCTCGCCCGCCACGTGCTCCACGCCCTCCCGGTCCGGCCACGCGATCCGCGCGGCCGGCACCGACGCCCCGGCCGACGTCAGCCACTCCAGGCGAGCCTCCTGATCGGCGGTCTGCGAGGCGGACCGGCCGAACAGGGCCCACAACGCGTTCAGGTCCATGCCGAGCACGCTAGCGAGGGGGTCTGACAATTTCGCGTCGCCGCAGGTCAGAGGCGGGTTTCGGGTGGGGTGAGGGGGGTCAGATGCCGCGGGCCGGGGCGCGGAACTGGGGCGGAACGGCGGAGGTCAGGCAGGGACGACGCGTCAGCAGGGCGATGAGCGGAGAAACGGCGGGCAGGCCGTAGAAGCGACCGTGAGGACGGCGGCAGACCGCGAAGGCGGCCGGGGTGGAGAACGGTCAGGCGGCGGGGCGTGACGGGCGGTCGAGACGACAGGGCGGTCGGAACACACAGGCGCGGGACCGGCCATGCAGACGCGGACCGGGACCGGGTGCGGCAAACCGGCTGGTGAGCGAGGCCACCGGTTATTGACGCGAGCGATTCGCACCCGCCTGACTATCCTTGAGCCCAAATGGACACCCCGCTCGCTGAACTGCACAAACGCCTGCCCGAGCTCATGCCGCGTGATCAACGCAGGCTGGCCAGGCGCCTCGACGGCGTACGCAAGGTCAAAGACCCGATGGCACGCCGCAAGATCACCGAGGAGATCGCCGGCCTGATCGACGAGGCCGCGGTCAAGGTCGCGCTGCGCAGGGAGTCCGTTCCCAAGATCAGCTATCCCGAAGAGCTGCCGGTCAGCCAGCACAAGGACGAGATCAAGGACCTGATCGCGCACCACCAGGTCGTGATCGTCGCGGGCGAGACCGGGTCGGGCAAGACCACCCAGCTGCCCAAGATCTGCCTGGAGCTGGGCCGGGGTGTGATCGGGCAGATCGGGCACACCCAGCCGCGCCGCATCGCCGCGCGCACCGTCGCGGAGCGGGTCGCGGAGGAGCTCGGCACCAAGCTCGGTGACACGATCGGGTACAAGGTGCGGTTCACCGACCAGTCCGGTGACGACACGCTGGTCAAGCTCATGACCGACGGCATCCTGCTCGCCGAGATCCAGACCGACCGCACGCTCAGCCGCTACGACACGATCATCATCGACGAGGCGCACGAACGCAGCCTCAACGTCGACTTCCTGCTCGGCTACCTCAAGCAGCTGCTGCCACGCCGCCCCGACCTCAAGGTCGTCATCACCTCCGCCACGATCGACCCGCAGCGGTTCAGCGCGCACTTCGGTGACGCGCCGATCATCGAGGTCTCCGGCCGCACCTACCCCGTCGAGACCCGGTACCGGCCGCTGGAGGAGGACGACGACCAGACCCAGGGCATCATCAACGCCGTCCACGAGCTGCAGGCCGAGGGGCCCGGCGACGTGCTGGTGTTCCTGTCCGGCGAACGCGAGATCCGCGACACCGCCGACGCCCTCAAGCAGGAGGACCTGCGCGACACCGAGATCCTGCCGCTGTACGCGCGGCTGTCGGTGGGGGAGCAGCACCGGGTCTTCCAGCGCCACACCGGCCGGCGGGTCGTGCTCGCCACCAACGTCGCCGAGACCAGTCTCACCGTGCCGGGCATCAAGTACGTCATCGACCCCGGCAACGCCCGCATCTCCCGCTACAGCCACCGCCTCAAGGTCCAGCGGCTGCCGATCGAACCCATCAGCCAGGCCTCGGCCAACCAGCGCAAGGGCCGCTGCGGGCGCGTCAGCGAAGGCATCTGCATCCGCCTGTACTCCGAGGAGGACTTCGAGGCACGGCCCGAGTTCACCGACGCGGAGATCCTGCGCACCAACCTCGCCAGCGTCATCCTGCAGATGACCAACATCGGCCTGGGCGATGTCGCGAAGTTCCCGTTCATCGACCCGCCCGACTCGCGCAACATCAACGACGGCATCGGCCTGCTGCAGGAGCTCGGCGCCCTGGACTCCGGGCAGAAGGTCGCCGGACAGCAGACGCTCACGCCGACCGGCCGCAAGCTCGCGCAGCTGCCTGTCGACCCGCGCCTGGGCCGCATGGTGCTGGAGGCCGACACCACCGGCTGCCTCAAAGAGGTCATGATCATTGCCGCCGCGCTGTCCATCCAGGACCCCCGCGAACGGCCCGCCGACCAGCAGGAAGCCGCCACCGGGCAGCACGCGCGGTTCGTCGACGCCGAGTCCGACTTCGTCACGTTCCTCAACCTGTGGCAGTACCTCAAGGACAAGCAGAAGGAACTGAGCGGCAACCAGTTCCGCAAGCTGTGCAAGAACGAGTTCCTCAACTACCTGCGCGTGCGCGAATGGCAGGACATCTACCTGCAGCTGCGGCAGGTCGCCAAGCAGATCGGCATGACCCCCGGCGACACCCCCGGCGACCCGCGCAACATCCACATCGCGCTGCTGTCGGGCCTGCTCAGCCACATCGGCGTCAAGGACGTGCTCAAAAAGCAGGCGCCGGGCGAGAAACGCCGGCCGCTCACGGAGTTCATCGGCGCCCGCAACGCCAAGTTCGCGATCTTCCCCGGCTCCGCGCTCGCGAAGAAACCACCCCAGTGGGTCATGGCCGCCGAGCTCGTGGAGACCAGCCGCCTGTGGGGGCGCATCGTCGCCAAGATCGAACCCGAGTGGGCCGAACGGCTCGGCGAGCACGTCGTCAAACGCAGCTACTCCGAACCGCACTGGGAGACCAGACGCGGTTCCGTCGTCGCGCTGGAGAAGGTGACGCTCTACGGGGTGCCGATCGTCGCCGGCCGCAAGGTCAACTACGGGCGCATCGACCCCGAGCTGTCGCGTGAGCTGTTCATCCGCCACGCGCTGGTGCAGGGGGAGTGGACCACTCACCACCGGTTCTTCCACACCAACCGCGCCCTGCTCGAGGAGGTCGAGGAGCTCGAGAACCGGGCGCGGCGCCGCGACATCGTCGTGGACGAGGAGACGCTCTACGAGTTCTACGACCAGCGCGTCGGGCCCGACGTCGTCTCGGCGCGGCACTTCGACACCTGGTGGAAGAAGCAGAAGGACAAGAACCTGCTGACCTTCACCAAGGACATGCTGGTCAACGACCGCGCCGACGTGCGGCCGGAGGCCTACCCCGACCAGTGGCGCCAGGGCGAGCTCACGCTGCCGCTGAGCTACCACTTCGAACCCGGCAGCAGCAACGACGGCGTCACCGTGCAGCTGCCCCTGCCCGCGCTGACCGCGCTGGACGACGACGCGTTCTCCTGGCAGATCCCCGGCCTGCGCCACGACCTCGTCGTCGCCCTCATCCGGTCGCTGCCCAAGCAGATCCGCCGCAACTTCGTGCCCGTCCCCGACGTCGCCACCGCCGTGCTGGCCCGCATCGACCCCAAGGACACCAGCCTGCTCACCGGCGTCGAACGCGAGCTCAAAGCCCTCACCGGTGTCACCGTGCACCGCGAGGACTGGCAGTTCGCCGCCGTGCCCGACCACCTCAAGCTCACCTTCCAGGTCGTCGACGAGCACAACCGCACCCTCGCCGAGGGCAAGGACATCGCCGCGCTGAAGGAGAAGCTGCGCGACGAGGTCCGCGAGTCGCTCAGCCAGGCCGCCGGCCACCTCGAACGCACCGGGCTCACGACCTGGGACTTCGACGCCCTGCCCCAGACCATCGAGCAGCGCCAGTCCGGTATCACCGTCACCGCCTACCCGTCGCTGGTCGACCGCGGCGACACCGTGGCGATCAAGGTCCTCGACACCCCCGGACGGCAGGCGTACGCCCACCGCCGCGGCGTGCGCCGGCTGTTGCTGCTGGGGTTGAACTCGCCGGTCAAGCACCTGCAACGGCACCTCGACAACGCCGCCAAGCTCGCGCTGACCCGCAACCCGCACGGCGGCGTCGCGAACCTGCTCGCCGACTGCATCATGGCCGCCGTCGACCGACTCATGGGCGAACCCGCGTGGGACCAGAAAACCTATGCCGCGCAGCTGAAGAAGGTCCAGGCCGCCCTCAACGACACCACCTGGGTCGTCGTGCAGCAGGTCCGCAAGGTCCTCGAAGCCGCCCACGAGGCCGAGCTCGCGCTCACCGGCCTCAAGGGCGCCCCGGACTCGGTCAACGACATCCGCGCACAGCTCAACTCGCTGGTGTACAAGGGATTCGTCACCCACACCGGCTACGACCGGCTGCCCGACCTCGTGCGCTACCTCAAGGGCATCGTGCGGCGCGTCGAGAAGCTGCCCGAGAACCCGCGCCGCGACCTGGAGTGGACCGAGAAGGTCCACCAGGTCCACGCCGAGTACCGCGAGCTGCGCGCCCAGAGCCCGGCCGACGAACCCGCGCCCGAGCTCGACGAGATCCGCTGGATGATCGAGGAGCTGCGGCTGTCGTACTTCGCGCAGACCATCGGCACCCGCTACACCGTCAGCGACAAACGCATCTACAAGGCACTCGACGCCGTACCGCTGTGACAGCGTGGGTCTCGTCCGGTGCGGCACCGGACGAGACCCACGCGGCCCTCAGGCGGCCTGCGGTGGTTCCAGCGCGCCGGTCATGATCGCCACCGCGTCCGACATCGACACCGACGCCGGGTCCACCACCGCCTTGCGCCGCCCCAGCCGCTGGATGTGGATGCGGTCGGCCACCTCGAACACGTGCGGCATGTTGTGGCTGATCAGGATCACCGGCAGGCCCCGGTCGCGGACCTGCAGGATCAGGTCCAGCACCGCACGCGACTCCCGCACCCCCAGCGCCGCCGTCGGCTCGTCCATGATCACCACGCGGCTGCCGAACGCCGCCGCCCGCGCCACCGCCACCGCCTGCCGCTGACCGCCCGAGAGGGTCTCCACGGCCTGGCCGGGGTTCTGGATCGTCATGATCCCCAGCGCGTCGAGCTGCCGGCGCGCCTCCTCCCGCATCCCGGCCCGGTCCAGCATCCGGAACACCGAGCCCAGCACGCCCTTGCGGCGCAGCTCCCGGCCCAGGAACAGGTTCGTCGCGATGTCGAGCGACGGGGAGACCGCCAGCGACTGGTGCACCGTCTCGATGCCCGCCCGGCGCGCGTCGATCGGCGTGGAGAACGACACCGGCTCGCCGTCGACGAAGATCGTGCCCTCGTCCGGCACCACCGCCCCCGACAACGCCTTGATCAGCGACGACTTGCCCGCGCCGTTGTCGCCGATCACCGCCAGGATCTCACCGGGCAGCAGCTCCAGGTCCGCGCCCGCCAGCGCCGTGACCTTGCCGTACCGCTTGACCAGGCCCTCGGCCCGCAACACCGGCGTGGTCATGACTTGACCTTCCTGATCCACTGGTCCAGCGACACCGCCACGATGATCAGCACACCCACCGCCATCGTCTGCCACAGCACGTCCACGCCCGCCAGGGCCAGGCCGTTGCGGAACACCCCGACGATCAACGCCCCAATCAGCGACCCCACGATCGCGCCCCGCCCGCCGAACAGCGACGTCCCGCCGATCACCACCGCGGTGATCGAGTCCAGGTTGTCGGTCTGTCCCGCCTGCGGGCTGGCCGAGGCGATGCGGCCGATCAACGTCCACGCCGCCATCGCGTACACCAGCCCCGCCACCGCGTAGACGCTGAGCAGCACCCGCGTCGTGCGGATGCCCGACAGCCGGGCCGCCTCCGCGTCGTCACCGGTGGCGTAGACGTGCCGGCCCCACGCGGTGTTCTTCAGCACGAACGCCATCGCCGCCACCAGCACGACCATCATGATCGAGCCGTAGGTGATGCGCGTGCCGCCCACGGTGAACGTCTGACCGGTCCACAGCAGCAGATCGGGCATGTCGGTGCCGCGGATCGTCGCACTGCCCGAGTACCAGAGGTTCAGCGCGAAGAACACGTTGAGCGTGCCCAGGGTGACGATGAACGGCGGCAGCTTCAGCCGCGTCACCAGCACCCCGTTGAGCAGCCCGCACAGCGTGCCCACCGCGAAGCCCAGCAGCAGCGCCGGCAACCCCGGCAGGCCGGTCTTGGCCGCCACCTTCGCCATCACGACCGACGTGAGCACCATGATCGCCCCGCACGACAGGTCGATACCCGCCGTCAGGATCACGATCGTCTGCCCGACCGCGAGCGTGCCCACGACCGCGACCTGCTGCAGGACCAGCGAGATGTTGCCCGGCGTGAGGAACCGGTCCGACAGCAGCGCGAACACGATCACCGCCAGCAGCAGCACCACCGCCGGGCCGATCGTGGCCTGGGCGTGCAACAGGTGCTGCACGCGCGTGAGCACCGACCGGTGCTGCTCGGGGACCGGGCCGCCGCCGGCCGGACGGGTGGGAGTGGTCGTCGTCATCGCTCAGCCCCAGCAGTTCTGCAGGCCCCACGCGGAGTCCTTCGAGGAGACCCCGTCCGCCGGCTGGTCGGTGATCAACGTGACGCCCGTGTCGGTGTCCTTCGGCTTCGACCCGTCCTTCGCGAACGCCGCCACCGCCTCCACACCCAGCTGCGCCATCTTCAACGGGTACTGCTGCGAGGTCGCGCCGATCACGCCGGCCTTGACGTTGTTCACCCCGGGACACCCGCCGTCGACCGACACGATCACGACGTCCTTCTCCTTGCCCGCCGCCTTCAACGCCTCGAACGCACCGGCCGCCGCGGGCTCGTTGATCGTGTAGACCAGGTTGACGCCCGGATCCTTCTGCAACAGGTTCTCCATCGCCGTGCGGCCACCGGAGGGGTCGCCGTTGGTCACGTCGTGGCCCACGATCCGCGGGTCGGACTCGTCACCGATGCGGTTCTTGTCCTTCACGTCCACGCCGAAGCCCTCCAGGAACCCCTGGTCGCGCTGCACGTCGACCGACACCTGGTTGGGGTTGAGGTCCAGCAGCGCGATCTTGGCCTGCTTGCCGTCCTTGGCGAACTTCGCCTTCGCCCACTGCCCGATCAGCAGCCCCGCCCGGTAGTTGTCGGTCGCGAACGTCGCGTCCGCGGCGTTCGCCGGTTCCAGCTGCGTGTCCAGCGCGATCACCAGCAGACCCGCGGCACGTGCCTTGTCGATGGAGGGCACGATCGCCTTCGAGTCGTTCGGCGTGATCAGGATGCCCTTCGCGCCCGAGGCGATCAGGTTCTCCACCGCGTCCACCTGCGTCTGGTTGTCGCCGTCCTGCTTGCCCGCGAACGACTGCACCCGCGCACCCGTCGAGGACGCCGCCTGCTGCGCGCCCTCCTTCATCTTCACGAAGAACGGGTTCGTGTCGGTCTTGGTCACCAGCCCGACCAGTGTCGCGTCACCGGACGAACCACCGCCGCCACCGCACGCCGTGACCAGGCCCAGCACCGCAGCAGCGGTCACACCGACAGTCCTGCGCATGACAAACTCCCTACGTCAACGTTGACGTAACCGTGCGCCCAGAGGTGCTCGACAGTGTGGGGAGAACGCGGTTACGCGATGAGAATCAGCGGTATTTCGCTACGTCATCGATGACGCTAGCCTTCCCGCAAAACGGGCGACAAGCGGGCGTTACCCAAGCGTTACCGGGAAGTGGGTGCGGATGGACCACGCAGCAGATCGACGCGAACCGACGATGAGAGACGTCGCCGCCCTCGCGGGCGTGAGCACCAAGACCGTCTCCCGCGTCATCAACGGCCTGCCCGGCGCCGGCGCCGAGGTCGTCGACCGCGTCCGCGCCGCCGCCCGCACCCTGGGCTACCGGCCCAACCTCACCGCCAGCAGCCTGCGCCGCTCCGACCGCCGCAGCGCCACCATCGGCGTGCTGTTCGAGGACCTGTCCAACCCCTTCGACTCCGCCCTGCTGCGCGCCGTCGAGGACCGCGCCCGCCACAGCGGCGTGCTGGTCCTGGCCGGCAGCAGCGAGGACGACCGCACCCTGCAGCACGAGCTGCTCGTCTCGCTGGCCGCGCGCCGCGTCGACGGCGTCGTCGTCATGGCCGCCGGCGGCCACCAGGACGCCCTGCAGCAGGAACGCGAACGCGGCACCCCGATGGTCCTGGTCGACCGGCCGCCCACCTTCGGCGGCACCGACTGCGTCACCACCACCAACCGCGACAGCTCCCGCGACGCCGTCGCCCGCCTCGCCGCGCTCGGCCACCGCGACATCGCCTTCCTCGGCGACCGCCGCACCCTGTGGACCAGCCAGGAGCGCTACACCGGCTACCTGGAAGGCCTCGCCCAGGCCGGGCTCACCCTGCGCGAGGAGCTCGTGCGCACCGACCTGCACGGCGCCGACCTCGCAGCGCAGGCCACCACCGCGCTGCTGGAGCTGCACAGGCCGCCCACGGCGTTGTTCACCGCCCAGAACCTCGTCACCGTCGGCGCCATGCGCGTGCTGCGCGCGCACGGCCTGCACCACCGCGTCGCACTCATCGGCTTCGACGACTTCCCCCTGGCCGACATGCTCGAACCCGGCGTCACCGTCGTGCGCCAGGACGTGCCGGGCCTGGGCCGCAAAGCCGCCGAGCTCATCTTCGCCCGCATCGACGGCGACACCTCACCACCCGTGCACGCCGTCGTGCCCGCCGCGCTCGTGCGCCGCGGATCAGGCGAGATCGCGCCGCCGCAGTAGCGCCTCACCCGTGCGGTAGAGCTCCACCAGCAACGGCCGCAGCGCCCGGCCCGCGTCGGTCAGCGCGTACTCGGTGCGCGCCGGGAAACCGGGGGAGCGGTCGCGGCGCACCAGCCCCTGCGCCACCAGCCCGTCGAGCCGCTCGGTCAGCACCTTCGCGCTGAGCTGCGGCAACCCGGTCCGCAGCGCGCTGAACGACCGCGGCCCGCCCATCAGGTCCCGCAGCACCAGCGTCGCCCACCGGCCGCTGACCGCCGCCAGCGCCACCTCGACCGGGCACCGCGGCGACGGCGCCACCGTGCGGCCCCGCTCCGAGGGCACCAGCTCCTCGTCCCAGGTCACCGTTTGGTGACCCACGCGCTCGCTCGCCACGCTGGCCTCATGACCATCCACCCCGCCAGTGTGGCCCACGCCTTCGCCGCCGCCTTCAACTCCCGCGACGCCGACGCCGTCGACGCGGTCTACGAACCCGGCGCCCTGTTCGTGCCCGAACCCGGCCGCACCGTCACCGGCCCCGACCGGCGCGGCGCCAACCAGGCGTTCCTCGACACCGGCCGGCCGATCGAGGTGGCACCGCGGCACGTGTACCGCTGCGACGGCATCGCGTTGCTCATCGTCGACTGGGCCATCGGCGACCTCACCGGCACCGCCACCGACGTGGCGCGCCTCGGCGCCGACGGCCGCTGGCGGTACGTGATCGACAACCCGTTCGGCACCGGTGTCTAGGGCCGTGGGCTCACCGACACCACCGCGTCGATGACCGCACGCCCTGACACGAGCACCTCGTCGTTGTGGTCCGCCCCGGCCACCTCGAGCAGCCTCGCCCGCGCGGCCGCCGCCACCGCGCGGCTCTGGTCAGGCGGCACCACCGAGTCCGCGGTGCCCAGCAGCACCACCGCCGGCGCGTCCACACCGGACACCCGTTCGGTCACCGGGTACTTGTCCTGCAACAGCATCCGCACCGGCAGCCACGGGTAGTGGTGCGAACCGACCTCGGCCAGCGACACGAACGGCGAGCGCAGCACCAGCCCCGCGGGGGCGCGGTGGGTGGCGAGCTCGACGGCCACCGCCGCGCCCAGCGACTCGCCGAAGTAGACCACCGGCCCGTCGACGAGGTCCAGCGCGGCCCGCGCGTCCATCGCCAGGCCCTCCTCCGACGGCGTGCCGGGGTTGCCGCCGTAGCCGCGGTAGTCGAACAGCAGCACCGACAACCCGGCGTCGGCCAGCTCCCGTGCCAGCGGCACCCGGCCCAGCCGGTTGCCGCCGTTGCCGGGGAACACCAGCACCGTCGCCGGCGCGTCGCGCACCTCGACGTGCCAGCCCTGCAGCACCAGGCCGTCCGCCGTCACCAGCCGCACGTCCCGCCCGCCGGGCAGGACCTCCCCGGCGGACGGCAGCGGACCGGGGGAGGGGAAGTAGACCAGCTTGCGCTGGAACGAGAAGACCACGGCGACGATGGTGACAACCACCGCCACCGCGATCAACACCGACCCTCGCATCAGCTCATCTCAGCACCGCTTCTCGGTGTTCGCGAAGTGCGCGTACTCCGGGTTGTCGTACAGGTGCCCCTGCGCCTGCGTGCACACCGTCAACGTGGCGGTGCCCGCCGACCACACCTCCCGCTGCCGGTTCGAGCCCTTGCGGTAGCCCTTCGTGCCACTGGAGGTCAGGATCCCCGCCGAGACCTGGTAGTCGTAGCCGCCGTTGTGGTAGCTGTCCCACACGTACACGTACGCCCAGTTCTTGTTGCAGCCCTTGAACTGCTTCACCGACGCCCACTGCGCGCCGGCCTCCCAGCCGATGTAGGCGGTCTTGCCGATCTGCGCGACCGGGCCACAACCGGGCGCGCTTTCGGCGTGCGCGACGCCCGAGGACAACCCGGCCAGCATGAACGCGGCCGCCGCCGCGACAGAAACGATTCTCACCCGCCCACCGTGACCCCGCCCGGTTAGCCGGCGGTAAATCAGGTCGCGGTAAATCAGGCCGCGGTGAATCACACTGCGGTGAATCAGGCCGCCCAGGTGCGGCGCACCGCGTCCCGTTCGTCGCGCAGGAACTCCTCGAACGTGCGCGACGACCGGCCGATCAGCTCCGGCAGGTCGGGCGTGACGTCCGCCAGCCGCCCGTCGGAGATCTCGGCGAACATCGCCGCCACGTCCGCCGCGAAGCCCTCCGGCACCCCCAGCGCGACCAGCTCCCGCGCGAACCGCGGCGCGGGCAGGTCGCGGTAGCGGATCTCTCGCCCGGCCACCGCCGACAGCCTGGCCGCGATCTCCGCCTGCGTCAGCGCCCGCGGTCCCGTGAGGACGAACGTCGCGCCGTCACGGGCCTCGCCGGTCAGTAGCACCGCCGCGGCCGCCGCGACGTCCACGCAGTCGACGTAGGAGATGCGCGCCGCGCCGTACGCGCCCAGCAGGTCACCGTCCCGGGTGAACGTGCCGCCGCCGGTGTGGAAGTTCTGCATGAACCCGTTGGGCCGCAGCACGCTCCACCGCAGTCCGGACGCCGCCAGGTGCCGCTCCACGACCCCGTGCGCTCCCTCGGCCAGCCGCCGGCCCACCCCCGCGTGCCACACCGACAGCTTCACCACGTGCTCCACGCCCGCGGCGGACGCGGCGTCGATCACGGTGCGCTGCTGACGCACCAACGGCTGCTCACCCGGCACCGGCACCGCGCCACCGGAGTTGAGGAACACCCGGTCCACCCCCGCGAGCGCCGCCGCCACCGACGCCGGGTCGTCCAGGTCACCCACCACGAACCGGCACCCCAGCCGCGCACCGGCGGCCCGATCGCGCACGAACGCCGTCACCTCACCGGCCGGCAGCTGCCGCACCAGGTGACGGCCGATGGTCCCGGTGGCACCGAACACGAGGATCATGCCGTTCCCCCTGAAAAGGCCAGCCCACCTGAGGCAACCTAGAATGAGGCAGCCTCGACTTATACACCGAGGCTACCTCGACTTAAGGGGGCGGGCAACGGTGACCACCGGACGACGACCGCGCGCCGACGGGCGCCGCAACCGCGAGAACCTGCTCGCCGCGGCCGACGCCGCGTTCGCCGAGCTGGGCACCGGCGCCTCGCTGGAGGGCATCGCCCGCCGCGCCGGCGTCGCGATCGGCACCCTCTACGGCCACTTCCCGCACCGCCGCGCCCTGGTCGGCGCTCTGCTGGCGCAGCGCAACGAGGAGCTCTTCGCCCGCGGCGAGGCGCTGCCGGCCACCGACCCGGCCGGTGCACTGCGGCGGTGGATCGACCTGGTCGTCGCCCACGCCGCCACCTACCGGGGCCTCGCGGGCCTGCTCGCCGAAGGCGGCGACGACGAGCTGCACGACTCGTGCGTGCGCATGACCGCCATCGGCCAGCGGCTGCTCGACCGCGCGGCCGAGGCCGGCGTCGTGCGGGCAGGGGTCAGCGGCGACGACGTGTTCGCGCTGGTCAACGCCGCCGCCTGGACCCGCGAGCACACCGGCGCGGACCAGGCCGACCGGCTCGTCGACCTGGCCCTGCACGGACTGCTCAGTCGCCCGGGACGAACGGCACCAGCACCACCGTGATGTTGTCGTGCCCACCGGCGTCCAGCGCGACCTTCACGAAGTCCTCCGGCCCGCACGGCAGCAGCGGCTGCAGGTCCTCCGGCTGCGGCCGGTAGTTGTGCAGCCCGTCCGAGCACAGCAGGAACGTCCCCGCCGTGGCCGGCCGCAACGTCGCCACCTGCGGCACCACCGGGCCCGCGTCCGCGCCGATCCACCGCGACAGCACGTGCGCGCGCCGGTCCGTGCGCGCCTGCTCCTCGGTCAGCACACCCTCGGCCACCAGCTGCGCCGCCCACGTGTCGTCCGCCGTGAGCTGCGTGGAGCCCTCCCCGGCCAGCCAGTACGCGCGCGAGTCACCCACCCAGCCCACCGTCACCGACGACGGCGTGACCACCACCGCGACGAACGTGCACGACGGCGCCACACCCCGGCCACCGGACTCGACCGGCTCGATCTCGACCAGCTGCTCCACCGCCAGGCATGCCGCCGCCACCGCGTCCACCATCGCCTGCTCGGCGTCCGCGGACTCGATCAACGCGTTGAGCAGCACGTCCACCGCCGCGTCGGCAGCGGCCTGCGAGGCCTGCTCCGCGCGTTCGGACGACGCCACCCCGTCGCACACCACCGCGGCCACACCCGCGCCCGCGACCTGGCCGAACGCCATCGAGTCCTCGTTGCGCGCCCGCCGCTTGCCCCGGTCGCTCACCCCCGACACCGCGCCGAGGGAGTACTCCACCCGGTCACGCGCCGAGGGCTGGTGACGCCCGCACTGGGTGCAGTAGTCCTCGTCGTCGATGTCGGGTGATCCGCACAGGATGCACGAAGCCTGCGCCGGACCGGTCGGTCCGCCGATGGGCGTGCGCCGCACCAGCAGGTTGCGGCCGCACGCCTCGCAGAACCGGTCCTCCGCGGCGATCGGGGCGAAGCAGTCCGGGCACTTCAGGGTGTCCATCAAACCAACGTCCTAGGCCTTACCGCGTTCGCGCGGTCCACCAATGCGATCCGTTCCTCCGGCGTGGCCGCGAACCGGGCCAGCGTGCGGTAGCGCCGCTCGAGACCCAGCCGAAGCTCGTGTTCGGAGAGTGCACAGTCCAGCACCTTGCCCTCGGCGGCCTGATTGCGGGTCACGTAGTGGAACGCCGCCTCCAGCACCTCGGCCGACAGCTGGGTGTGCGAGTGGACGTCGATGTCCAAGGCCCCCAACCGTTCCCCGGCCGCCACGAGGTCCTCCGCGGCGCAGTCGCCCAGCTGCGCGCGCACCGCGGCGATCTGCGCGGCCAGGTGCTGCGAGGAGGTGTCCGGCACCGCCAGCAGCACCCGCACCGCTTGCGCACGGTCACCACACGCCAGCAGCACCCGCGCCAGACCGAACGCCGCCGACACGTACGCGTGGTCGGTGCGCCACACCAGCTCGTACCACCGCGCCGCCGAGCGCAGGTCCCCGGTGGCCTCCGCGCACACCCCCAGCGCCAGCTTCGGCGCCGCCTCACCGGGCACCGCCGAGCACACCGCGTCGAAGAACCCCAGCGCCTCGTCCGCGTGGCCGTCGGCCAGCGCCGCCAGCCCCCGGTACCAGTCGGGCCGCCAGTCCTCCGGGTCGACGTCCGGCTCGTCGAACAGCGACGGCGTCGTCAGCGCCTCCAGCTCCCGCAGCGCCGCCGCGGTGTCACCGGACTCGATCAGCACCCGCACGATGCGGAACCGCACCTCCACCGTGTACTCCGGTGCCTTGCGCAGCCCCGCCGGGTCCGACGTCGTCGCCGTCGCCAGCCACGAGGCCGCCGCGTCGGAGGTGCTCACGCTCGGCGCCGGCAACGCCGAGGCCACCTCCCGCAGGTCCAGGCCCCCCTCGACGCCGAAGCGGCGCCGTTCCGGCGTGAACTGCCGCGACATGCCCGGCCGCTGCACGCCGTCCTCGATCGCCAGCACCTCGCGCAGCACACCGGTGAGCTGCTCGGCCATGTCCTCGGCGGTGCAGAACCGCAGCTCCGGGTTCGGGTTCGTCGCGCGCAGCAGCAGCCGGTGGAACGAGGAGAACCGCGCCAGCAGCGGCTCCTCGTCGGCGGTGGGCAACCGGTCCTTGTAGCGGCCGCGGAAGTCGAACGGGAAGCTCATCACCGCCAGCGCCCTGCCGACGGTGTAGATGTCGGAGAACACCGACGGCCCGATCGTGCCGATCTCCGGCGCCTGGTAGCCGACCGTGCCGTAGATCGGCGAGTGGTGGTCGTCGACGCGGCGCACCGCGCCCAGGTCGATCAGCTTGAGCTGCTCCTCGGTGTGGATCATGTTGTCCGGCTTGAAGTCGCAGTACAGCAGCCCCACACCGTGCAGGTAGCCCAGCGCCGGCAGGATCTCCAGCACGTACGCGATCGCCTGCGCCAGCGGCAACACCTCGTCGCCGCGGCCCTCCCGGCGGCTGCGCGTGATCATCTCCTTGATCGACTCGCCGCCGACGTACTCCATCACGATGTACTCGACGAGGCTGCCGGTCTCCCGGTCCGCGTGCCGGATGAAGTTGTGGATCTTCACGATGTTCGGGTGCTCGACCTCGGCCAGGAACCGCCGCTCCGCCAGCGCCGCCGCCATCGCGTCGGCGTCACCGGAGTCGAGCAGGCCCTTGAGCACCACCCACCGGTCGCTCACCGCGTGGTCGAGCGCCAGGTACAGCCACCCCAGGCCGCCGTGCGCCAGACACCCCAGCACCTCGTACTGGTCGTGCAGCACCTCACCGGGCGCGAGCTTGGGCGTGAAGGAGTAGCGGTGACCGCACTGCGGGCAGAATCCCTCCACCCGGCCCGGCTTGCCGTCCCTGGCCCGGCCGACCTCCTTGCCGCACCGCGAGCAGAACCGCTTCGCCTCCGGCACCTCCGGGTCGGGCAGCACGGCGGTCTTCGGGTCGCGGTAGGGCACCCGCGGCACCTCCACCAGCCCCGCGCCCAACCGGCCCCGGCTCGTCGACCGCGCCGAGGCACGCCGCGACCGGCCCGACCCCGTCGCCGGCTGCGACACCGACCACGGCGCCGTCCCGGGAGAGGTCGCGGGCCCGGTCACCGGCAGGTCCAGCTCCTCGCTCATCGCCGCCCCCTTTCAGTCCCGATAACGCGCGACCGGCGGCTGCGGTGCCGGCCCCAGCGTGCCCAGCCACCGCCGGTAGGTCTCCGCCCACGTGCCGTCGGCGCGCATGCGCTCCAGCACCCCGTTGACGAACCGCACCAGGTCCTCCTGCCCCTTGGGCACCCCGATCCCGTAGGACTCGTCGGTGAACCGCGCCCCCACCACCTCGGTGTACGGGTCCTGCGCGGCCAGACCGGCCAGGATCGTGTCGTCGGTGGAGATCGCGTCCACCTGCCCCTGCTGCAGCATCACCAGGCAGTCCGTCCAGTTCGGCACCGACACCAGCGTGCGCGCCCTGCCCACCACGTTGCCCAGCGAGGTCGACCCGGACGCCACGCACACCTTCTTGTCACCCAGCGCGTCGACACCGGCGATGCCGGCGTTGCGGCGCACCAGCACCCGCTGCCCCGCCTGGTAGTACACCGCCGAGAAGTCGACATCCTTGAGCCGCTCGCAGGTGATCGTCATCGTCCTGGCCACCACGTCGACCTCGCCGCGCTGCAGCACCCCGATCCGTTCCGCGGCCGTGACCACCTTGAACTGCACCTTCGTCGCGTCGCCGAAGATCGCCCGCGCGATCTGGCGGGCCACGTCGACGTCGAAGCCCTCGATCTCGCCGGTGAACGAGTTGCGGAACCCCATCAGGTACGAGTTCTGGTCCACCCCGGCGATCAGGCGGCCGCGCTGGAGGATGCGGTCCATGGCCGACCCCGCCGGCATCTGCCCGGCAGGCGGCAGCGGGCCGGGACGCAGGCTCGCCGTGGCGTCACACCGCGGCGCCGGACCGGGGGAGGTCGTCGGCGCGGCCGTCACCGTGCTCGCACCCGCCGGCACCGGAACCGGCGCCTCCCTCGGGATCACCTCGCTGGGGACCGGCCCGCTCGTGCAGGCACCCACCAGCAGGACCGCCGCGAGCACCAGCCGCCTCATCGGTACTCCTTGAGCCGCTGCCACAGACCCGCCGTCGACCCGGCCGCGCTGATCAGCGACAGCACCAGCAACCCCACGACCGTGCCCGCCAGCGTCGAACGCGCCACCGCCACCTCGTCGCTGAAGTCCTGCCTGGCCTCACCGATCGCCCGCACCAGCGCCTGGTCCAGCGAGTCGAAGAACGAGTTGTCGATCAGCTTCACCGCCTCGGCGTACTGCCCGGCGTCGTCGGCCTCCCGGATCCGCCGGTGCACCTGCTGCCACTGCGCGAACGCCTGCCTGGCCTCGTCCACCGCACCACCGTCACCGGGACGCGCCTGCTCCAGGAGCCCCTTGAGGCGGTCGGAGGTCTCCACGAAGCTCTTCTCGTACGTCTGCCCGGCACCGCGCGCCACCAGCGTGAGCGTCTCGTCGCCGCGCGCGGTCAGCGTCGCGATCCGCGCCCGCGCCAGCACGTCGACCTGCTGCGAGGCCGTGCGGCTGTCGCCGACGTCCCGCATGACCAGCACCGACACCGTCGTCACCCACAGCAGCGACAGCACCGCCGCGGCCGTGGCGACCAGCAGGCCGATGTTGAGCACCCGGTTGGTCTTGCGGGTCAGGTACCGCTGGGTCAGCAGCAACGCGATCACGAACGCCAGCGCGATGAGCACCTCGCCGACGGGGAACCGCGCCTCGTCCTGCGCCTGCGTCACCCGGCCCGTCTCCGCCCGGTACAGCTCCTGCGCGGCCGGCAGCAGCTCGGTGCGCATCAGGTTCGACGCCTCCCGCAGGTAGGCGGCACCGACCGGGTAGCCCTGGCGGTTGTTGCTGCGCGCGGTCTCGATCAGCCCCGTGTAGACCGGCAGCTGCGCGGCCAGGTTCGCGGTGAGCTCGGGGGAGGAGGCCGTCGCCACCGACAGCGCCGCCTGGGCCTGCGCGATGTCCTTCTCGTAGCGCTCCCGCAGCCGCGCCGGCTCCAGCCCGCCGGACAGGAACGCGCTCGCCGCCGTGGCGTCCGCGTCCTGCAACGCCCGGTAGACCTCCTGCGCGGCGTGCGAGAGCGGCTCGGACTGGGTGGACAGGTCCTCGAGCGCCTGCGAGTGCCGCACCACGCTGTAGGTGGTCAGCGCGCCGCTGGTCAGACTCGCCAGCACCAGCAGCAGGATGATCAGGCTCAACCGCCCCGGCGTCGACCGCGCGAGACCGGTGACCCGGCGCACGAGCGCCTGCCGGGGGTGCGCGTCGATCACCACGATCTGCCCTCCTGCGGCGGTGCCTGCTCCACGGCCCGGCCACCCATCCGTTGATCGTCACCACGCCGCGTGGCGTAACTGTAGGCACCTCGTCCACACGGCGCGGGAATTCACCGCTCATCGGTGCAGCTGTCACCAGGCCGTAACCGCGGAGATCACCCACCGGGCCCGACGTGCGGCGCAGACGCGCTGGTCAGAGCGTTGCCGGCCGGGTTCCGCGCGGGTCTGCCACCGTGCGGGTGCCGACACGCCGGACAGCCGCGCTCACGCTCCCTGGCGTGCGGCGACCAGCTTCGCCACCCCGTCGAGGATCATCTCCAGGCCGAAGTCGAACGAGTGCTCCGGGCTGTACGCGCTCTGGTGCTGCTCACCCACCGCGCCGCCGACCCGCGCGGCGACCGGGTAGCGGGCCGGGTCGAACACCGTCATCAGCACCGGCGCCGCCGCGTCCCACCACTGCCGGTCGGTCAGCCCGGTCTCCTTCTCGGTCAGCGCCGCCGCCGTCAGCCCGCGCGCCGAGTTCTGCACGTGGCCGAGCACCAGGTTCAGCACCGAGTCCATCTCCACGTCGGACAGGCCGATGCCCTCCAGCCCCCGCAGCTCGAAGTCGTACTTCGCCGCCACCTGCGGGCCCAGCACCGTGCGCGAGGGCGCCACCTGCAGCAACCACGGGTGCCGCCGGTGCAGCGCCAGGTTCTCCCGCGCCACGTACACCAGGTGCGCCCGCCAGCCCTCGCTCGCCTCGCGGCCGGTGGTCTGCTGCACGGTGTCGACCATGACGTCGATCAGCTCGCCCTTGCCGGGCACGTAGGTGTAGAGCGACATCGTGCCCACACCCAGCGCCTCGGCCACGCGGCGCATCGACAACGCCCGCAGGCCCTCGGCGTCGGCCAGGGCGATACCCGCCTGCACAATCCGGTCCACGCTCAGGTCCGGCTTGCCCCTGCGGCTGGTCCGCTCCTGGGTGCGCCACAGCAACGCCAGCGTCCGCGCCGGGTCACCGCTGCCCGTGTGTTCGATCACGACGGCCACACTACCGTACCGTATGCTGTACGGTACAGGGTATGTTCGCGCCTGCCGACCCACCCCGTCTCGGTCAGCTCGACGGAAAACCCCTGCTCGAAAGCCTGCCAGCGGTGCTGGGCCGGGACGACTACTGGGCAGTGGCCGCCGCGACCGCGCTGACCCTCGTCGCCCGTGGCCGGATCGTGCCGGGCGTGAGCGCCGCGGGCTGTGACACGTGGCGGATCGGGCCGCTCGACCACGCCGACGAGCTGCACCTGCGCGCGTTGGCCGCGCACGGGTCCTACGAGCAACTACGGGCGTTCATGGACGCGATCGCGGACGCCCTGCCCCGCGACTGGGCCGACGAGACCGGCGCACGACCGTTCGCGGCGGTGCGGCCGTGCTCCGTGCCGGAGCTCAAGGCGTGGGCCGACGAGCAGATCACCCTCTCCCTGCGCGTCGACCTCGACCTCCGCGCGACCGTGCAGGTCCGCGCGGTCACCGACGCCCACCCGCAGGACGTCGCCGGATCCGGCCGCGAGCTCGACGTGCTGCGGGCGATCCGGCGGTCGAGCTGGGCGCCGCTGCACCGGCTGCTCGACCAGGCCAGCCCGCACCACCTCGACCTCACCGACGACGACGTCGCCTCGCTGCTCGACAGCGACGTCGAGGTCCACTGGCCCAGGGAGCTCAACACCACGCTCGGCGCCAAGGCGGTCATCGGCGAACCCAGTGGGCAGTTCGGCGCCGGCGAGCTGCTGACGTTCGACTGGCAGCTCGCACTGGGCGGCGACCCGCTGACCCAGGCCGAGATGGACCTCATCGCCGAAGCCAGCCGCCCCGTCGTGCGGCTGCGCGACCAGTGGGTGCTCCTGGACCCGAGGCTCGCGCGCAAGGCCCGGCAGCGACTCGCCCCGATCTCCGCCGTACAGGCCGTCACCGCCGCCCTCACCGGGGTCGCGGTGATCGACGGCGACCGCGTCGAGGTCGCCCCGCACTCCCTCGCCAGGACCATCACGCACATCCCCGAGATTCCGCAGCCACCCGCGCTGCGAGCGACCCTGCGCGACTACCAGCTGCACGGCCTGCGCTGGCTCGCCCACCTGACCTCGCTCGGCTTGGGCGCCTGCCTGGCCGACGACATGGGCCTGGGCAAGACCATCACGCTCATCGCACTGCACCTGCACAAAGCCCTCGACGCGCCCACGCTGGTCGTCTGCCCGGCGTCGCTGCTGGGCAACTGGGAACGCGAGATCCACCGGTTCGCACCCGGCGTGCCGGTGACCCGCTACCACGGTCCACACCGGACCCTGCCCGCCGACGGCGTCGTGCTCACCACCTACGGCACCATGCGCCTGGACGTGGACGCGCTGCGCGAGCACACGTGGGGCATGGTCGTCGCCGACGAGGCCCAGCACGTCAAGAACCCGCACTCCGGCACCGCCACGGCGTTGCGCGCCATCCCCGCGCAGGCCCGCGTGGCGTTGTCCGGCACGCCGGTGGAGAACTCGCTGTCGGAGCTGTGGTCCATCCTGGACTGGACGACACCGGGCCTGCTGGGCACGCACCGCGCGTTCCGCGCCCGCTGGCCCGAACCCGACGACACGCTGGTCCGCGTCGTGCGGCCGTTCCTGCTGCGCCGCCGCAAGTCCGACCCCGGCGTCGCACCCGAGCTGCCCCCGAAGACCGAGACCGACCTGCCCGTCCCGCTCACCACCGACCAGGCCGCCCTGTACGAGGCGCTGACCCGCGAGACGCTCGACCGCATCGCCGCCGCCGACGGCATGGCCCGCAGGGGACTGGTGCTCAAGCTGCTCACCGGGCTCAAGCAGATCTGCAACCACCCGTCGCACTACCTCGGCCACGACACGCTGCGCGGCACCTCGGGCAAGCTCGACCTGCTCGACGAGCTGCTCGGCACCATCCTCGCCGAGGACGGCTCCGTGCTCATCTTCACCCAGTACGTCGCCATGGCCCGCCTGCTGGAACAGCACGTGAAGGCACCCACCCGGTTCCTGCACGGCGGCACGCCCGTGGCCCAGCGCGAGCGGATGGTCGAGGACTTCCAGGCCGGCCGCGCCCCGGTGTTCCTGTTGTCGCTCAAGGCCGCCGGCACCGGCCTCAACCTCACCCGCGCCGACCACGTGATCCACTTCGACCGCTGGTGGAACCCCGCCGTGGAGGACCAGGCCACCGACCGCGCCTACCGCATCGGCCAGATCCGGCCCGTGCAGGTCCACAAGCTCGTCACCGAGGGCACCGTCGAGGAACGCATCGCCGCGCTGCTGGCCGAGAAGCGCTCCCTGGCCGACGCCGTGCTCACCGCGGGCGAGTCCGCCTTCACCGAACTGACCGACGCGGAGCTCGCCGAGCTCGTGCAGCTGAGGAGCACCTGATGACCGCACGCGGGTTCGCCGCGTTCCCCAGGACCAAACGCCGCGTCGCCACCACCTGGTGGGGCAAGGCCTGGGTGAAAGCCCTGGAGGACACCGCACTCGACGCCGCCGTCATCCGCATGGGCCGCCGCTACGCCCACGCCGGTGTCGTCGGTCCGATCACCGTCAGCCCCGGCCGCCTGCACGCCCAGGTCCACGACGACGACACCGCCTACAGCACCACCGTCCACGTCCCCGAGCTCAGCGAGGTCCACTGGGGACGGTTCCTCGACCGCGTCGCCGAGCAGTCCGGCCACATCGCCGCCCTGCTGGACAACGACATGCCCCGCTCCCTGGTCACCTCCGCCGCCGACGTCGGCGTGGACCTGCTGCCCGGCATCGGCGACCTCGACCCCGACTGCGACTGCCCCGGCTGGGAGCTGCCCTGCCGCCACGCCGCCGCACTGGCGTTCCAGGTCGGCTGGCTGCTCGACGCCGACCCGTTCGTCCTGCTGCTGCTGAAGGGAAAACCGGAACAGGAACTGCTCGACGCGCTGCGCTCCCGCGTCGCAGGCCCCGTCGGCACCAGAACACCTGTGGTGGTTTCCACTGTTCCCGCAGGTGAGCTGCCCGCACGCCCGGCTCTGCCGACCACCACACCTGTGGTGCTCGCGGTCGAGCCGCCGCCGGGTTTCAGCGCCGAGGAGCTGGTGGCGTTGATGGAGATCGCCGCGTCCCGCGCCCGCGCACTGCTGCGTTCGGGCACTCTCGAAGGGTGATCACCGAGAAGCAGAAGATGATGGCCGGCGAGCTCTACCGCGACTCCGACCCCGAACTGGTCGCCGAACGCCGCCGCGCCCAGCAGCTCGTGGACACGTTCAACGCCACCCGCGACGACGCCGTCATCGCCGAGCTGTTCGGGTCGGTCGGCGCGGGCTCGTGGGTCATGCCGCGCCTGCAGTGCGACTACGGCTACCAGATCCACCTGGGCGCCAACAGCTTCGTCAACTACGACGCGATCCTCATGGACTGCGCCACGATCACCATCGGCGACGACGTGTCCATCGGCCCGCGCGCCCAGCTGCTCACCGCACTGCACCCGATCGACGACCACGAGGCCCGCCGGCAGCGGTTCGAGACCGCCGCGCCCATCACCATCGGCGACAACGTCTGGCTCGGCGGCGGCGTCATCGTGTGCGCGGGGGTGACGATCGGGGAGAACAGCGTGATCGGGGCCGGCAGCGTCGTGACCCGCGACGTCCCGCCGCGGGTGCTGGCCGTGGGCAACCCGTGCCGGGTGGTCCGTGAGCTCTGAACGCGCCGGGCGGACGGGGTCCGAGCCGACCGGCTCCCGCTGGATCGATTCCGCCTCGACCCCCACCGGGGGGCCGCGGACCCCCATTCCCATCATCGCAGCCAGCACCGACAACTTCGCGCGTGCTGCCGGGCCGCCCGTGCCGCGCGACCTGCGCGTCACGCTCAACTTCCACCCCGGCCGAGGCGTCCTCGCGTCCCTGGCCCGTGACGGCGTCTACCGGTCGCAGTTCGAGACCGGCACCAGCAACGGCGGCCTCACCGCCCACCCCGGCGGCGCGCGCTGGGGGTGGGAGAGCCGCCTGTTCGGTGGCGCCTACGACCACGTCCCGCCCGCCGACCGGCCCAAGTACGGCGCGCTCAACCACCGCCGCAGCGAGTTCGGCGGCGCACCGCGGTTCGGGTCGGCGCACCTGCGGCTGCGCGAGGACGTCCTGGACCGCAGCACGTTCTGCTACCCCGACAGCGTCTTCGAACCCGTCGACTTCGGCACCGCCCGGCACCTGCCGCTGATCGAGCTCGCCGACGCCGACGACCGCGACCCGCTCGACAACTACATCGAGGCTCACGTCCACGGCCCGGTCACCCTCGCCGACGTCGAGGCGCTCGTGCTCGACCCGTCCTTCCGCGGCACCGAGGTCGAGGACGTCGCGCGCGGCCTGCCGTGCGAAGTCGAGTGGCACAGCGGCTTCCGGCTGTCCACAGCAGACCTCGACCCCGGCTTCCGCACCCCCGAGTCCGTCGCGTTAGGACTGGCCATCGCGTGCGACGGCTGGCTCGACCCGTGGATCCTCTCCCAGGCCGACGCCGACCCGCAGGTCAGCAAACACCTGTGGCACCACCTGGCGCGTAGAGCGCTGACAGCTCCCGGACCACCGAGCTGACCCGCTCCCGCAGCTCCAGGGGTTCGAGCACCTCCACCTCGGCGCCCATCCGCAGCAGCATCCCGGCCGCGTGCCCGACCGACTCGATCGGGATCGTCACCCGCGTCCACCCGCCGTCGGGCACCGCCGACTCCTCGGCCGCCCGCGCCACCACCGGCAGCACGTTCGACGAGAACGACTCCAGCCCGCGCGGCGACAGCCGCAGCACCGCCGTCCCGGTGTGCTGGCGGGACTGGAAGTCCTCCAGCGCCGCCGCCCAGTGCGCCGCCAGGTCGAAGTCCGCCGGCCGGTCGAACGTGTCGTCCAGCACCCGAGCAGCCTGGATCTGCGTCACCCGGTAGGTGGAGATCCGCGTCGACCCCAGCGCCACCAGGTACCAGCGCCCCGCCTTGAGCACCAGGCCCAGCGGCCGCAGCACCCGCGTCACCTCCTCCGGCGCCTGCCAGCGCCGGTACGACACCTCCAGCAGCCGCGCCTGCCACACCGCGTCCGCGACCAGCTCCAGGAACGGCGAGCGCTCCGGGTCGTAGTACCAGGCCGGGGCGTCCAGGTGGAACCGCGTCGCCATCCGCGCGGCCCGGTCGCGCATCGGCGACGGCAACGCCGCCATCAGCTTCAGGTGCGCCGCCGACACCGCCGCGCCCAAGCCCAGGTCAGCGGCCGGTCCCGGCAGCCCGGCCAGGAACAGCGACTCGGCCTCCTGCTCGGTCAGCCCCGTCAGCCGGGTGCGGTACCCGTCGAGCAGCTGGTAGCCGCCGCCCGGGCCCGCGTCGCCGTAGAGCGGCACCCCGGCCGCGTGCAGGGACTCCACGTCGCGGTAGATCGTGCGGACCGACACCTCCAGCTCATCGGCCAGCGCCTGCGCGGTCATCCGCCCCTTGGTCTGCAGCAGGAGCAACAACGACACCAACCGGCTCGCACGCACGCGGACACACTGCCACAGGATGTCAGTGATAGCTCATATGTTCGACGCATGTCCTTCTACGAGAAGAACCTGGCGGTGCGCGAACCGCTGGTGGTCGCGGGCAGGAACGTGAAGCGGTACGAGGTGGTCACCCCAGGGCTGGAGATCACCGACGACATCCGCGCGGCCGCGTACGAGTTCCTGCCCCGGCTCTACCCGGACTTCGCCGACCCGACGCCGCCCGCCACGGTCACCGTGCTGCACCGCAGCGCCGCCGGCATGTACCTCAACGCCTACAACTGGGTCTGGGACAACGTCCTGCACTGCCGCACCGCGGTCTCCGGCGACCAGCCGTTCCTCGGCTCGACCGACCCCGACCTCACCCGCTTCACCGTCATCCCGAAGGACCTCATCGGCTGCGTGTGGGAGCTCCCGCCGCTGGCCCACGAACGCACCGCGTGGGTGCGGCACGTGCTCGAGCCCGACGAGCCGGACTTCGCCGCCTACCTCGCCGACACCCTGGCCGAAGGGCTGGTGGGACGGTGAGCGAGTGGACCGGGGCACCGGCCGCCGCGCGATAAACGACTGGACGCGGCGGATACGTTCGCAGGCATGACCACTCCGGAGACCGTCGTGCGCGTGCTGGCCGAACCGTCGAGGCTGCGGGCGTTCGCCGCCGTCGTCCTCGGCGCGGGCACGCTCGCCGACGTCGCCGCCGCCTCCGGGCTCACGCCCAAGGACGCGGGCACCGCGCTGCGCAAGCTGCGGGAGGCCGGGCTGGTCGAGGGCGACCCCGCCCGCCCGGCCGACCTCAAGCCGCTGGCCGCCACGCTCACCGAGGCGATGCCCTCCGACGGGCTCGCACCGTTCGTGCGCGGCGACAAGCTCATCTCCCTGCCCGTCGCCCACGACCGCCGCCGCAAGATCCTCGAACACGTCGCGTCGCACGCGTTCACCGCGCGCACCTACTACGAGGAGACGGAGATCAACGAGCGGCTGCGGGCGTGGTGCGACGGGGGAGAGGTCGACCACGTGACGATCCGCCGCTACCTCGTCGACCTCGGCCTGCTGGAACGCGGCGGGGGCCTCTACCAGGCCCAGCCCCTGCCGATCTAGGCGCGGCTAGCCCCGGCCGATGTAGGGCATGGCCGTGGCCATCACGGTCATGAACTGCACGTTCGCGTCGAGCGGCAGCCGGGCCTGGTACAGCACCGCGTCGGCCACGTGCCGCACGTCGAACGTCGGCTCCGGCCTCGTCCCCAGGTCCGCCTGCAGCACGCCCTGGCCCATCCGCTCGGTCAGCGCCGTCGCCGCGTTGCCGATGTCGATCTGCCCGCACGCGATGTTGTGCGCGCGGCCCTCCAGCGACAACGACCTGGTCAGCCCGGTCATCGCGTGCTTTGTCGCATTGTAGGCGACGGCGTGCGGGCGCGGCACGGACGCCGAGATGGAGCCGTTGTTGATGATCCGGCCACCACCCTGCGCCTTCATCACCCTGAACGCCTCCCGCGCGCACAGGAACGCGCCCGTCAGGTTCACCCCGACGACCTCCTCCCACGCGCTGAGGCTGAACTCCTCGATCGGCGTGGCCGCCACGTTGGTGCCCGCGTTGTTGAACAGCACGTCCACCCGGCCCCACTCGTCCACCACCGCCCGGAAGAGAGCGCTCACCGAGTCCTCACGCGACACGTCGGCCGGCACGACCAGCGTGCTCGCGGCGAAACCCTCGGCGGTCTCGCGCAGCGCGTCCTCGCGGCGGCCAGCCAGCGCCACCTGGAACCCCGCCTCCAGCAGGGTCCGTGCGGCCGCGCGCCCCACGCCCGATCCCGCTCCCGTCACGATCACGACCGCCATCGTTGAGCTCCCCTCGATCCAGCGATTGCCCGCAATGTCCGGTGTGGAGTAGTTACCACCTGTGGAAGGTGAAGAGCACACGTGCCTGCTGTGCAAGGGGTCGGGAACCATGTCGTGGCAACAACCGGTGTTCGGTGCGGAAGGTCTTGTGCTGCACGAGATGTCCCACCCGTGTCCGCGCGGCTGCGCAGGCTGGTGGCGGCTCCCGAGAGCCGAGCAGAGGGGCGTGGTCGCAGGGAATGTCGCACGTGCCAACGAGATTCCGGCGGGACCGTCCACCCAGGCGTGATCACTGAGCGTGAATGATGGGGTTCACCCATTATTGTCAGGAGGGTGCCTGCTTGGCGGCTGCGGCCACTCCGAGTAGAAGCGGACACTGTTCCTCCGTGAAGGAGTGCAGCCGATGCCATGGTTCTGGGCTCAACGAGGACCGGACCGCCTGCCGTGCGTGCGGTGGGCTCGGTCAGGTCCCCGACCGGTAGGTGAGCTCAGTCTTTCCTGGTCAACAAAGTAGGGCCGAGGATCCGGCGGGCGAGCCGCCGTGACAGCGACTTGCGCTGGCGCACGGGCGCCGGCGCGGGTGCCGCTTTCAGGTCCTCTGGCGTGATCTTCGCGAACACGTCGGTCTCCGGCTCTGCACTGCCGGACTGTTGCTCGATCGGCACGCCGAAGATCTTGCCATCGTGCTTTCCCATCCCCCACACGAGGGGCGGACGTCCCACCGCGGCGTGACGCGGGTCACGCAGCACACTGGACCGTCGTGGCGCCAGACGGGGTGTGATGACTGAGACGACCGAGCGAGCGGACGTGGGCCCGCCGCCGGACCCGCGGCTGTGGGAGCAGATCGCCCAGGGCGACCACGCCGCGTTCACCGAGCTGTTCGAACGGCACGCCGAGGCGGTGTGGAACTACGCCTACCGGCTCACCGCCTCCTGGTCGCAGGCCGAGGACCTGCTGTCGGCCACCTTCCTGACCGCGTGGCGCACCCGCGGCCAGGCCCGGCTGGTCCGCGACTCGGCCCTGCCGTGGCTCTACACCGTGACCGCGAACCGCGCCCGCACCGAGTGGCGCGCCTCCCGCCGCGCCCTGCGGCTGGTCGGCCGGCTCGCCCCGCAGCACGAACGCGATCACGCCGACGAGGTCGCCACCCGCACCGACGCCCAGCGCCGCCTGGCCACCGTGGTCGCCGCGATCGCGAAACTCCCGCCGTCCGAACGCGAGATCGCCCAGCTCTGCCTGCTCGGCGAGGTGTCCACCGCCGACGCGGCCGCGCTGCTGGGCATCGCGGAGTCGAGCGTCCGGTCCCGTGTCGCCCGCACCCGCGCCCGGCTGCGCGCACTGACGGGGGAGGAGCAGTCGTGATGCCACCCCGGCCGCGCGCCGCCGTCGCGCACCTCAGCCCCCGGCCCAGCGCCGGGCCGCGCGCCACCGGTGTGCCGTCGTCGACCTGGCCCGATGCCGGGCCGCGCATCGCGGGCGTGCCGTCGTTGACCCGGTCCAGTGCCAGGCCGCGCGCCACTGGCGTGCCGTCGTCGACCTGTCCCGGTGCCGGGCCGCGCATCGCCGTCGCGCACCTCACCCCCCAGCCCACCGCGGGCGCCGACCACCTCCGGGCCCTTCGCCCCGCCCGGTGCCGCCCGACCTGCGAGGACCTCCGATGATCGACCAGCTGCCCGAGCCCCGCACCCTCCCCGACGACGTCCGCCTGCGGGCCCGCCGCCGGTTGTCCGAGGGCATGAGCCCCGCCGCCGGCCGCCGCAGGCCCGCCCTGATCGCCGCCGGGGTCAGCCTCCTGGCCGCCGGAGCCGTGTACGCGGGTCAGGCCCTCTACGGTTCCGCGGACCTCGCGGGCCCCGCCGCCCAGTACAACGGCGAGTTCGCCGGCAAGGACCGCGCGCTGGTCAACCACGTGGAACGCGGCACGGTCGCCCCCGACGTGCTGGGCCGCTGCGCCGCCGCCGCGAAGGCGCACCCGCCGGCCGGGCAATGGCAGACGGTCGCGACCAGCAGCAAGAACGGCACGGTCCTCACCGCGTTCCGCGTGCCCGCCGGCGTGTTCTTCTGCGCCACCACCGCGACCACGACGACGATCTCCGCGCCCGACCCGGCCGGCATCGGGGAGGGCCGCCGCAAGGTGAAGGTCCTGTTCACCACCCCGACCGGCGCGATGGCGGGCCTGGTCTCGCAGGACCTGCGGTTCCTCAGCCTGTCGCTGATCGCGGACCCCGGCCAGAACAACACCCTGCCCGCGCTGGTCGACGGGCTGTTCCTCGCCCCCAGCGGCTACCTGTTGGCCGAGACCGGCACGAAGGCGCTGGCCAACGGCGAGGAGTCCGCCCTGCGGGGCGTGCCGAAGCCGACCGCGTCCGTGGTCGACCGGCCGTTGCCGCCCGCCGCCCGCGACACACCGGAGGCCGCGCGGTTCGCCGGGTGCCTGAAGGGCCGGCCGGTCCCGGATCCCGACCAGTTCGCGCACGGGCTCACGGTCCGGGTCAGCGCCACCGACACGATGACCGTCGGCCGCTTCGGCGACGTGCTGGTCTACTGCCGCGACTCGGACCACAACCCGTCACCCGGCGCGGTGTACGACTTGGACGACCTGGACGAGGTGCGTGGGGAGACCATCGCGTCGATGGCCGCGTTCTACGACTTCAAGCCCTTCACGGCCGGGGAGAACGGCGAGCTGGAGTCGGGTGGCAGCACCACTTTCGCGGCGGTCGGCCTGCTCACGGACCCGCGGGTCGCCTCGGTCACCTACACCCGGCCGGGCGCGCCCGACGTGCCCGCCTGGGTCGGCAACGGCACGTTCGTGCTCGCGGCGCCGCTGATCGACCGGCACCCCGACGCCCGCGTGGTCGTGCGGGACGCGGCCGGGGCGGTGCTGGAGACGGTCAAGCCGAAGTCCGCGCCGTAGCGGTGTCCAAGAGCCGGACAGGTGATTAGCATGGCGAAGTGACTACGCTGGAGGCTCCGGCCGGGTACAGGTGGATCGCGCTGTCCAACACCACGCTGGGCATGCTGATCGCGACGATCAACTCCTCCATCGTGCTGATCGCGCTGCCCGACATCTTCAAGGGCATCGGGATCAACCCCCTGGACCCGGCCAACACCGGCTACCTGCTGTGGATGATCATGGGGTTCCTGGTCGTCACCGCGGTGCTGGTGGTGAGCTTCGGGCGGCTGGGCGACATGTACGGCCGGGCCCGCATGTACAACCTGGGCTTCGCGATCTTCACCGTGTCCTCGGTGCTGCTGGCGGTCACCTGGTTCGACGGCGACGCGGCCGCGCTGTGGCTGATCGGCTGGCGGGTCGTGCAGGGCGTGGGCGGCGCGTTCCTGATGGCGAACTCCTCGGCGATCCTGGCCGACGCGTTCCCGGCCAACCAGCGCGGCATGGCGCTGGGCATCAACGGCGTCGCCGCGATCGCCGGATCGTTCCTCGGGCTCGTGATCGGCGGTCTGCTCGCCCCGGTCAACTGGAACCTGATCTTCATCGTGAGCGTGCCGTTCGGGCTGTTCGGCACGGTCTGGGCGTACCTGAAGCTGCGCGACACCGGCGAGCGCAGGCACGCGGAGATGGACTGGTGGGGCAACGTCACGTTCGCGGCCGGGCTGATCGCGGTGCTGGTCGGGATCACCTACGGCATCCAGCCGCACGGCACCGCGCAGACCGGCTGGGGCAGCCCGCTCGTGCTGACCTGCCTGGCCGGCGGTGTGGCGGTGCTGGCGGTGTTCGTGGTGATCGAGCGCCGGGTGGCCAACCCGCTGTTCGACCTGCGGCTGTTCCGGCTGCGGTCGTTCACCTGGGGCAACGTCGCGAACTTCGCCTCCGCGCTGGGCCGCGGCGGGCTGCAGTTCATCCTGATCATCTGGCTGCAGGGCATCTGGCTGCCCCTGCACGGCTACGGCTACGAGGAGACGCCGCTGTGGGCGGGCATCTACATGCTGCCGATGACGGTCGGGTTCCTGCTCGCCGCTCCCGCCGCCGGGATCCTGTCCGACCGGATCGGCTCCCGGATGCTCGCCGCGACCGGCAACCTGCTGACCGCGGGCACGTTCGCGTTGCTGATCGCGTTGCCGGTCGACTTCCCCTACTGGGAGTTCGCGGCGGTCCTCGTGCTCACCGGGATCGGGATGGGCATGTTCTCCTCGCCCAACCGCGCCGAGGTGATGAACTCGCTGCCCGCCGACGCCCGCGGCTCCGGCAGCGGGATGATGACCACGTTCCAGAACACCGCGATGGTGCTGTCGATCGGGTTCTTCTTCAGCCTGATCATCGTCGGGTTCTCCCAGTCGCTGCCGGGGGCGCTGCGGACCGGCCTGACCGAGCACGGCGTGCCGGCGTCCCAGGCCGCCGAGGTCGCCTCGCTGCCCGCGGTGGCGGTGCTGTTCGCGGCGTTCCTGGGCTACAACCCGATCCAGCAGCTGCTCGGGACGCACCTGCAGGCGCTGCCGCCCGGTGAGGCCGCCTACCTGACCGGGCGCGGGTTCTTCCCGAGCCTGATCTCCGCGCCGTTCGCGCACGGGCTGGCCATCGCGTTCGGGTTCGCGATCGTGCTGAGCGTGGTCGGCGCGGTGGCGTCGCTGCTGTGCGGTAAACCGGTGGACAGCCGGGACAGGATGCCGTTGTGGAAACGGAACGCCTGACGCTGCGTCCCCTCGTCGCGTCCGATGTGGACGAGCTGGAGCGGCTGCACGCCGACCCCGAGGTGATGCGCCACCTCGACCCCGCACCCGTCGAGCGCTACCTGACCGGCGGTTTCCACGCGGCACGGGAGAATCGCACCGGCCGGTGGCTGGGCTGGTTCGAACTGGCCGACGCCGGCAACGGTGACTGGGAGCTCGGCTACCGGCTGCACCGCGACTGCTGGGGCAGCGGCTACGCCACCGAGGGCGCCACGGCACTGGTCGAGCACGCGTTCACCGCCTGCGGCGCGCAGCGGGTCGTGGCCACCACGATGACCGTCAACACCGGGTCGCGGCGGGTGCTGGAGAAGTGCGGGCTGCGGTACGTGCGCACGGTCTTCCTCGACTGGGACGACCCGCTGCCCGGCGCCGAGCACGGTGACGTCGAGTACGCGCTGAGCAGGCAGGAATGGGAGTCCGCGTGACCGGGTTGGTGGTGGAAGAGGGGTTTGCGGACCAAAGGGACACACATGTGGCAGACGGACGTCGTTGACTTAGACGCCTACTTCGCGCGCACGGGAGCCGGCGCGTCGAGTTCGCTGGCGGAACTGCACGAGGCGCATGTGCGCGCCATCCCGTTCGAGAACATCGACGTGATGCTCGGTCTCGTGCCGTCGCTGGACATGGCCGACATCCAGGACAAGCTCGTCCACCGGCGCCGTGGCGGGTACTGCTTCGAGCACCAGTTGCTGTTCACCGCGGTGCTCGAACGCCTGGGGCACACCGTGACGCGGCGGATGAGCCGGGTGATGACCGGGCCGCGCACGCACATGGTGTCCATCGTGGACGGTCACCTGCTCGACGTCGGGTTCGGCGCCGGGATGCTGCACCCGATGCCGTTGCGCGACGGCGTGGTCGTGGACCAGGCCGGGTGGCCGCACCGGCTGCGGCGCACCGACCGGCGCTGGGTGCTGGAGAAGCAGGGCGCGGGCGGCTGGGAGGCGCAGCACGCGTTCGAGGACGACGTCGAGCAGCTGCCTGTGGACTACCTCGCGGCCAACTACTACGTGGCCACGCATCCGAGGTCGCCGTTCAGCGGCCAGCTCGTCGTGATGCGCCTGCAGCCGGGACTGAGCCGCCGGCTCGTCGGCCGGACGCTGACGATCGACCGTGCGGGCGGGGAGCCGGTGCGGACCGAGGTCGACGACCTGGCCGCCACACTGGAGTCGCTGGACATAGCACTTACCGAGGGGGAGCTGAGTCACATCCGCTCAACTTCAGGAACACCGGTGGGCGCCCGTTCGTAGTACAGGGTGCAGGGAATCGCACTTCGGAGGTGTTGCACATGACCACCGCGACTCCGTTCGCCACAGGAGCCAACACCGGCGTCAACGCGCTGCCCACGCCGCCCAGCGGCTGGCCGATCGGTTCCTACGCCACCTACGAAGAGGCGCAGCGAGCCGTCGACCACCTGGCGGACAACAACTTCCCGGTCGCCGACGTCACCATCGTCGGCGTCGAGCCGATGATCGTCGAACGGGTCACCGGCCGGCTGACCTGGGGCCGCGTGCTCGGCGCGGGTGCCGCGTCGGGTGCCTGGTTCGGTCTGTTCGTCGGTCTGCTGCTCGGCCTGTTCTCAACCGGTGGCGCGATCGCCCCGATCATCACGGGCCTGCTCGTCGGTACGGTCTTCGGCGTCACCGCCGCGGCCATGCGCTACGGCGCCCAGCGCGGCCGGCGTGACTTCGCCTCGACCACGCAGCTCGTCGCGGGCCGCTACGACGTGCTCAGCCACCCGCGCAGCGCCGAGCAGGGCAAGGACATGCTGACCAAGCTCGCCTGGCGCGGGTGACCACCCGATGACAACCGCGCACCGCGTGGCCTGAAAGCCAGCTCCCACCACATCGGAAACGCCGTCCTGCGGGGCGGCGTTTCCGATGTCCGCGGCAAAACGACCGAGGGGACGGCCATCAGCCGTCCCCTCGGTGTCGTGTGGGCTCCTTCCGCATCGGCTGGACGGGACGCGCAACTGCCTCATCCGGCCGGTGGATATCGCTGTCGCGACCTCGCGGACCCGGCGCGCCACACCCCTCGCAGCACCGCGGGCTCGGCGAACCCGGCGGCAGCCACGTACCGGTGAGGACGCGGTGCCGGTGTCGGACCGAAGTTGGCGTCGATGATCGCCTCGAACTCCGCGCTCACCCACACCGGGTCGGCGCACACCAGGTCCGCGAACGCCCTCTCGCTGGTCGTCAGCACCTCGTGTCACTCCTCGAAGAAGAGCTACCAGGTACATATTTTTTGTAGCGCTGACTGTAGATTAAGTCAACCATCCAGCTCAGGATCTTCGAGGTCCCGGTGCTGCACCCATTTCCGTATGTCGTACGGTATTGTTTCCGTATGGCCTACGGAAATGGGGTGGACGCATGGCCGTCGAACGCAGCGGCGGAGGAGACGTCGCCAAGACCCTCGCGCTGCTGTGGCGCAGACCGCCGGAACCCAAGGCGGTCGGCAGGAAGGCGAAGGTGAGCGTCGAGCAGGTCGTGGCGGCCGCGATCGCCGTCGCCGACCGCGAGGGGCTCGCCGCGATGTCGATGGCCCGCGTCGCGCAGGAGCTCAACGTCGGCACGATGTCGCTCTACGGCCACGTGCCCGGCAAGGCGGAGCTGATCGACCTGATGGCCGACACCGTGCTGCAGGAACGCGACCTCGACTTCGCGGGCACCTGGCGCGAGCGGATCCAGCACTACGCCGACCGCACCCGTGCGGTCTACCAGGCGCATCCGTGGATGCGGGACGTGTCGATGGTCCGGCCGCCGCTCGGGCCGGGACTGATGGACGGCCAGGAGTTCGTGCTGGCCGCGCTCGCCGACTCCGGCCTGCAACCGCGGCAGGTGACCGTCGCGCACACCGCAGTCGAGGGGTTCGTCCACGGCGCCGCGGCCGCCGAGGTGGACGACCAGCAGTTGGAACGGGTCACCGGCGAGTCCGGCGACTCGTGGTGGCGGGCCCGCCAGCTGTTCTGGGACGACTACTTCGACGTCGAGCGCTACCCGACGATGACGCACCTGTGGAACGCCGGGGCCTACGACACCGGCGGCACGCTCGCCGAACAGGTGCGCGGCTCGTTCGACTACGGCCTGACCAAGCTGCTCGACGGAATCGAAGGGGGACTGGGGTGACCGTTCTGGTGACCGGGGCGACCGGCAACGTCGGCCGGCTGGTGGTGCGGGGACTCGCGGGCAGGGCGCGGGTGCGGGCGGTGACCCGCGACCCGGCCAAGGCGGACTTCCCCGACGGTGTCGAGGTGGTGCGCGCCGACCTCGACGACCCGGACGGCATCCCGTTCGACGGCGTCGAGAAGCTCTACCTGTTCGTGCACCCGCCCACGGCCGCGCGCGTGGTCGAGCTGGCCGCGAAAGCCGGCGTGCGCAAGATCGTGACGTTGTCGTCGGGCGCGGTCACCCACGGCTACGACCACAGCCACCACCTGCCGGTCGAGCAGGCCGTCGAGGCGTCCGGCGTCGCGTGGACGCACGTGCGGCCCGGCGAGTTCGCGGTCAACAAGATCGACCTGTGGGCACCGTCGATCCGCGCCGACGGCACGATCGTGCACCCGAACCCCGACGAGCTCGGCCAGCCGATCCACGAGGCCGACATCGCCGACGTCGCGGTCGCGGCGCTGCTGGAGGACGGCCACGACGGCAAGGCCTACACGCTGAGCGGCCCGCCGCCGCTGACGCAGCGCGAGATGGCACGGGCGATCGGCGAGGTGATCGGGCGGGAGCTGCGGTTCCTCGACGTGACCCGCGACGAGGCGCTGACGTACTACCTGAGCGTCGGCTGGCCGGAGGAGATCGCCCGGTACGTGCTGGGGCTCGGCGGGTACGAGGGCGGCGACCCGGACGACTTCAGCGACTACGAGTTCGTCGTGCGGCCCGACTTCGAGGCCGTGACCGGCAAGCGGTACCGGACGTTCGCGACGTGGGCGCGTGACCACGCCGCGGACTTCCGTTGATCGGCACGGTGGTCGACGTCGGCTGATCACCTGTCGATTTCCGGTCCTGCTCGTTCGACGTTGCTGCGGGGGACGTGCGACGAGGAGGACCCGATGCGGTTTCTGGTGATCGTCCGTGCGGCGGCCGAGCTGCCGTTCGCCACGGTGTACTGCGACGCGCTGGTGCGCGCGGGGGTGCTGCTCGACGCGGCGGACCTGCGCCCCAGCGCGTTCGACGCCGAAGGGCAGCGCACGCACGGCGCACCGGTGCGCGGGTACTGGCTGATCGACGTGCGTGACCACGAGGAAGCGGTGGAACGCGTGCGGCGCATACCCGTGTCCGGGTGCGTCGTGGAAATCCGGCAGGTGGCTGTGGTCTGATGCCCCCATGGGGGCTACGACCTCGGTGCACCGGACGATCGACGCGGTCTGGCGGATGGAGTCGGCGAAGGTCATCGCCGCGCTCGCCAGGTACGTGCGCGACGTCGGCCTCGCCGAAGAGATGGCACAGGACGCGCTGGTCGCGGCGCTGGAGCAGTGGCCGGCCGAGGGTGTGCCGAAGAACCCCGGCGCGTGGCTGATGACCACGGCCAAGCGCCGGGCGATCGACCAGATCCGGCGCAGGGAGAACTTCAACCGCAAGGTCGAGGAGATCGGCCGCGACGTCCAGGAGTCCACACCGGACGCCAGCGAGGGCGTCGAGGACGAGATCGGCGACGACCTGCTGAGCCTCATGTTCACCGCGTGCCACCCGGTGCTGGGCACCGAGGCGCGGGTGGCGCTCACCCTCAAGATGCTCGGCGGCCTCAAGACCGAGGAGATCGCGCGGGCGTTCCTGGTCAGCGACTCGACCGTGGCGCAGCGGATCGTGCGCGCGAAGAAGGCGCTGGCCGACGCCGGGGTGCCGTTCGAGGTACCGGAGGGGCCCGAGCTGGCCGGGCGGCTGGCCAGCGTCCTGGAGGTCATCTACCTGATCTTCAACGAGGGCTACTCCGCCACGCAGGGCGACCACTGGATGCGGCCGGAGCTGTGCGCGGAGGCGTTGCGGCTGGGCCGGGTGCTCGCCGAGCTCGCGCCGAAGGAGGCCGAGGTCCACGGGCTGGTGGCGTTGATGGAGATCCAAGCGTCCCGGTCGAAGGCGCGCACCGCCGCCGACGGCACCCCGATCCTGCTGCTGGAGCAGGACCGGGCGCGGTGGGACTGGCTGCTGATCGGCCGCGGGCTCACGGCGCTGGAACGGGCGGAGGCGCTCAACCAGCCACCCGGTCCCTACTACCTGCAAGCCGCCCTCGCGGCCTGCCACGCCCGCGCCCGCAGACCGGAGGACACCGACTGGCGGCGGATCGCCTCGCTCTACGAGGTGCTCGCGCAGCTCTCGCCGTCGCCGGTGGTGGAGCTCAACCGCGCGGTGGCGTTGTCGATGGCCTACGGGCCGGCCGCCGGGCTCGCGCTGGTCGACGAGATCGCCGGCGCGAAGGCGTTGCGGGGATACCACCTGCTGCCCAGCGTGCGCGGTGACTTCCTGATGAAGCTCGGCCGGACCGCCGAGGCGCGTGCCGAGTTCGAGAAGGCCGCCGGCCTGACCCGCAACGAACGCGAGAAGGCGCTGCTGCTCGACCGCGCCGCCGCCTGCGTCACGTGAGGGCGAGCTTCACCCCGAGCGCGGCGAACGAGACCGCGAAGAACCTGCGCAGCCACACCACCACCCGCGGCCGGCCCAGCACCCGGTCGCGCATGGCCGCCGCGAACACGCCGTAAACGGCGAACACCACGAACGTCAGCGCCATGAACACCCCGCTGAGCACCACCATCTCGCCCGTGGCGGAGGCGAACTGCGGCAGGAACGCCACGAAGAAGATCGTGAGCTTCGGGTTGAGCAGGTTGACCAGCACCGCGGTGGTGACGACCGTGCGCGCGGACAGGTCGGCCGGGGCGGCCTGGGCACTGACGACGAGCTCGGAGCGGTCGCGCAGCGTGCTCCACGCCAGGTACACCAGGTAGGCCACGCCCAGGTACTTCACGATCCCGAACGCCAGCGCGCTGGTGTGCAGCAACGCGGCCAGGCCGCTGACCGTGGCCAGCACGTGCGGCACGATCCCGAGCATGCACCCGAACGCGGCGATGACGCTCGCCCGCCGCCCGTGCGCCAGTCCGGCGGACAACGTGTACAGCACTCCCGTGCCGGGGGTCGCGACCGCGATCAGCGTCGTGACCAGGAAAGCGATGCTCATGGCTGCCAGCCTGCTGCCAGAATGGCCCGATGAGCAGAGCCAAACCGCTGCCTGCCGACAGGTCCACAACCGGCTCTGACTTCCTCCAACTGTCCGTGGCCGACGCTCCCCACGGCGGGCGCGCGACGTGGCTGGCCGAGTAGCTGCGCCTGGCGATGGCCGACGGCCGGCTGCCCGTCGGGACCCGGCTGCCCGCGACCCGGACCCTTGCCGCCGACCTGCGGGTCTCACGCGGGGTCGTCACCGAGGCCTACCAGCGGCTCGTCGAGGACGGCCACGTCGCGGGCCGCGGCCGGGGCGGCACCGTCGTGGTCGCGGTACCGGTGGCCGCTGCGCCCGTGCGACCGGTGGCGCCGCCGTCACCGGGGGACGTGTTCGCCCGGCGGCCCGGCGACGACGTGTTCGAGGCGTTCCGGGCCGCGCGCGCCTCGATCGACCTCTCGCCCGGCGTGCCCGACCTCGCCTCGTTCCCGCGCCAGGCCTGGCTGCGCGCCGAACGCGAGGTGCTCGCCACGCTGGAACCCGCCGCGTTCGGCTACGGCGACCCGCGCGGGGCGCTGCCGCTGCGCCAGGCCGTCGCCGCCTGGCTCGCCCGCGGCCGCGGCATCCGCGTCGCACCGGACGACGTGCTGATCACCGCCGGTGTCTCCCAGGCACTCGGCCTGCTCGCGAAGGCGTTGCTGGCCGGCGGCATCACCACCGTGGCCGTCGAGGACCCCGGCTCGCTCCGCGTGCGCCAGCACCTCGCCAACGCGGGCCTGGCCACCCCGCCGATCCCGGTCGACGACGACGGCCTGCGCGTCGACCTGCTGGAGGCCGGTGGTGCCCCGGCCGTGATGACCACGCCCGCGCACCAGTTCCCGACCGGCGTGGTGCTCGGCCCGCAGCGCCGCCGCCGGCTGCTGCGCTGGCCGGGCCTGGTCATCGAGGACGACTACGACGCCGAGCACCGCTACGACCGCCCGCCCGTGCCCGCGCTGCGGTCGATGCTCGACCGGGTCTGCTACGCGGGCAGCGTCTCGAAGCTGCTGGCCCCGGCGCTGCGGGTCGGCTGGCTGCTCGTGCCCGGCGAGCACCGCGACGCGATCATCGCCGCGAAACGCCTGGCCGACCTCGGCAACGCCGCCCTGCCGCAGCTCGTGCTGGCCGAGCTGATGAGCTCCGGCGAGCTGGAACGCCAGCTGCGGTTCCTGCGCCGCCGCCACGTCCACCGCCGCGACGCCATGATCGCCGCGCTGCGCGCCCACCTGCCGGGTGCGCGGGTGCACGGCGCGGCCGCGGGCCTGCACCTGACGATCACGTTCGACGCCGGGTTCTCCGACGTCGAACTCGCGGCCCGCGTGCTGGCCGGCGGGGTGAAGGTGCAGCCGCTGTCGTGGCACTGCCAGGCGGAGCACGCGCCGGGACTGGTGCTGGGCTACGCGTCGACGACACCCGGCGACATCGCGACGGCGGTCGCCGCGATCAGGCGCGCGCTGCCGGCTTGAGCAGCGGCACGTCCCGCGACAGCAACCGGAACCCCACGCCGTAGTACAGCTCCCGTGCCGCCGGGTGCTCGTCCGCGCCCAGGCACGCCACGGTCGCGTGCACCGCTCCGGCCGCCCGCGCGAGCCGCATCCCGTGCAGCAGCACCGCCCGTGCGAGCCCCTGGCGCCGGTGGCGCGGGTGCGTCCCGACCGGTTCGAACTCGACGCTGCGGTTCACCTCGTCCAGCCACATGATCGTCGAGCACGCCATCGTCGCGTCCGGTGCCTCCACCAGAACGTGCAGGTCACCGCGGTAGGCGGGCGTTGCGCGAACGCCTTCGTAGGCCTCGAGGGAGTACGTCGACGCGGGCCAGGCGTCCACGTGCGCCCGCACCGCCGCCTCCGGACCGGCCTCGTCGGCGGTGCGGAACCGGAACCCGGCGGGCAGCACCGGTTCCGCGACGTCGGTGAGGTCGCGTTCGTTGAGCTGGGTCCAGTCGCCCAGCGCGTCCTGGTCGGTCTCGTAGCCGTGGGCCGCCCACCGCCGCAGCCCGAACTCGTCGGCCGCGCCCGGCAGCACCGTGCGGTCGACGCCCGGCGCCACCCCGTCGAACCAGTCGATCACCTCGTCGACCAGCGCGGCGTGGCCGGGGTGGACCTGGTAGGCCAGGTAGGCGTCGGTGACGTCCCTGACCGACCCGTCGCGGCGGCGGACCTGGCGGGGCAGTTGCGCCCAGCCCCACGCCACCAGGTCACCGTCCGCGCACCACAGCCGGCGGCGCCACGTGTGGCCCTGGGCGGCGTGGTCCTTGCCCCAGTTCCAGGCCAGCTCACCGTAGGAGGCGTCGCTGTTGACCAGCTCGGGGTGGGTGGCGGTGACCCGCCGGGCCAGGTCCTGCATGAGCTGGACGTCCTCGGCGGTGAGGAGATCGGTGGTCACAGCGGGCCACTGTGGCAGGACGCGGACGGGGCGTCGAACCGTTTACGCAAGGGCTTTCGCGTACGCGGCGGGGGAGACGCCGACGGTCTGCGTGAAGTCGCGGACCAGGTGCGCTTGGTCGCTGTAGCCCAGGTCGGCCGCCAGCCGCGCCCACTCGACGTCCGTCTCGGCCCGCTCCAGCGCCTCGTGGATGCGGTAGCGCAGGATCACCCACTTCGGGCTCACCCCGACGTGGTCGGCGAACAGCCGCTGCATCGTCCGCACCGCCACGCCCGCCGCCCGCGCGAAGTCGGCGACCCGGCGGATCTCCCGGTCGTCGCGGATGCGCTGCACCAGGTCCATCGCCAGCGTCGCCTGCGGATCGGCGACCGGCCCGAGGCCGAGCAGGAACGCGTCCAGCGCCGCCACCCGGTCGTCCTCGTCCGCCGCGTCCAGCACCGGGCCGGCGGGCACGTCCGTGAGCCGCACGCGCCGCCCGGTCCACTCCGACACCGGCTCCGCGCGGAACGGCCGGAACCCGCCCGGCCGGAACTGCACGCCCGCGACCCGCACGTGACCGTCGAGGACCTGGCGGAACAACCCGAGCCCGACCCCGGCGATCTCCGGGTGCTCGTACCCGCGCTCGAACACGACGTTGACCGACGGGTGCGGCACGACGTGCGTGGTGTACGGCGTGTCGAGGGTGCCGTCGACCAGCCAGTAGTGCTCCAGGTACGGCCGCAGCTCCGGGGCGGGCAGGCGGCGGCGGAACCGGACGCGGGCGAAGAGCTCGCGTGCGTCGACGATTCCGCGGGTGTCGCGGCGCGGCCCGTTCACGTCCCGAATCCTAGGTGGCGCGTTTTTTCAAGCACGACGCAGCGCGAGGTCCTAGCGTCGCCACCATGAAGCTCAGCGTTCTGCTCGACCGCGCACGCGACCACGCGTTGCCCGTCGTCGCCGCCATCACCGACGACGACCTGACCAAGCCCACCCCCTGCGCCGACTACGACGTGCGCGCGCTGCTGGACCACCTGCTGCACGTGGTCGTGGAGTTCCAGAAGCTCGCGGTCAAGCAGGACGCCGACTTCAGCACCACCCCGCACTACCCGGACTGGCGCGCTCAGTACCCGGCCGAGTCCGCCAAGCTCGTGGAGGCGTGGGGACGGCCCGGCGCGGACGAGGGCATCGCCGGCAACATGAACCTGCCCGCGTCCGTGGTCGGCGGGCTGGCGTTGCTCGACCTCACCATCCACGCCTCCGACCTCGCCCAGGCGACCGGGCAGCGCTTCGAGCCCGACCCGGAGGTGCTCACCGCCGTCGAGGGACTGGTCGAGCAGATGGGCCCGACCGCGCTGGAGTGGAACGTGTTCAAGGCGCCCACGCAGCCGCCCGCCGACGCGACGGCGTTCGAGCAGCTGCTGGCCAGGACCGGACGTGACCCGCGCTGGAGCGCCTGACCCGTGCCGTGTTGACTGACCGCATGTTGACCATCGGGATGCTCGGCGGCATGAGCTGGGAGAGCAGCGCGGAGTACTACCGGCTCGCCAACACCGCGGTCAGGGACCGCCTGGGCGGGCTGCACTCGGCCAAGGTCGTGCTGCACTCGGTGGACTTCGCCGAGATCGAACGCATGCAGGCCGAGGCCAGGTGGGACGACGCCGCGACGGCGCTCGCGCACGCCGCGCGGCAGGTCCAGGCCGGTGGCGCGGACTTCCTGCTGATCTGCACCAACACCATGCACAAGGTGTTCGACCAGGTGCAGGCCGCCGTCGACATCCCGGTGGTCCACCTCGGCGACACCACCGCCGCGGCGATCAAGCGGGCCGGGCTCACCACGGTCGGCCTGCTGGGCACCGGCTTCACGATGGACCAGCCGTTCTACCGCGAACGCCTGGAACGGCACGGCCTCACGGTGCTGGTGCCCTCGGCGCAGGACCGCGCGACCGTGCACCGGATCATCTACGACGAGCTGTGCCTGGGCGTGGTGAAGGACGAGTCGCGCCGCGCCTACCAGGACGTCATCGGCCGCTTCGACGGCGCGCAGGGCGTGATCCTCGGCTGCACCGAGATCGAGCTGCTGATCAGCCAGGACGACGTGCCGCTGCCGGTGTTCCCGACGACCCGCCTGCACGTCGAGGCCGCCGTCGACCGGGCGCTGGGCTGACCGCCGCTGTTTATCTGTTGATGTGACGCACGACGCAACGCGGTCACCCAGCAAGAGGTCTCCCTCACTGAGAGCAGTCTCGGCTGCACAGTGAACCAGGGGAGTTCGCGTTGAAACGATCACACCTCGCCGCGGGGCTCGCGGCTGCCGTGGTTGCGGCCGCGGCAGCCGCCCCGGCCACCGCGGCGCCGGCCGGGCAGCAGGTCGCCGCGGCCGGTCCGGCCACCAGGGTCACGCTCCTCACCGGCGACGAGGTCACCGTCGCGAACGGTGCCGTCCACACCCGTGCCGCCCGTGGCCGCGAGCGCGTCGGGTTCCGCGCCTTCACCGACCCGCGCGGAGACCTGCACGTCGTCCCGCTCGACGCGCAGGAGCGGATCAGCAGCGGTGAGCTCGACGCCCGGCTGTTCGACATCTCGCTGCTGGCCAGGTCCGGTTACGACGACGCGGCCGGCAAGACCATCCCGCTGATCGTGCAGGGGCAGGCGATCAGCGCGGCGGACGCCAGGTCGTTGCCGAGCATCGGCGCGCACGCGGTCAAGGCCGACAAGAACGGCGGCTTCTGGGCCGGTGTCCGTGCGGCGGGCACCGGGAAGGTCTGGCTGGACGGCAAGGTCACCGCGAGCCTGGACCGCAGCGCCGCGCAGGTCGGCGCTCCACAGGCGTGGGCGAAGGGCTTCACCGGCAAGGACGTCACCGTCGCGGTGCTCGACACCGGCGTCGACGAGACACACCCCGACCTCGCGGGGGCCGTGGTCGAGGCCAAGAACTTCAGCGACAGCGACACCACCGACGACCGGCACGGTCACGGCACGCACGTCGCCTCCACCATCACCGGCGACGGCAGGTACCGGGGCATCGCACCTGACGCCAAGGTCGTCAGCGGCAAGGTGCTGGGCGACAACGGCGGCGGCCTCGAGTCGGACATCATCGCCGGCATGGAGTGGGCGGCGAGCAAGGCCAAGGTCGTCAACATGAGCCTCGGCAGCCCGTGGCCAGACGAGGGCACCGACCCGATGTCGCTGGCGCTCAACCGGATCACCCGGGACACCGGCGCGCTGTTCGTGGTCGCGGCCGGCAACTCCGGCGGCGCGATCGGCTCGCCCGGCGCCGCCGACGAGGCCCTCACCGTCGGTGCCGTGAACCGCGCCGACGAGCTCGCCGACTTCTCGTCGCGCGGCCCGCGCTGGACGAACAACGCCATCAAGCCCGACATCACCGCACCCGGCGTCGACATCGCGGCGGCCAAGGCGAAGAACGGCCGGATCGGCACCCCGGTGGACGAGGGGCACGTGGCGTTGTCGGGCACCTCGATGGCCACCCCGCACGTGGCCGGGGCCGCGGCGGTCCTCGCCGCGCAGCACCCGACGTGGAAGGCCGGCGACCTCAAGGCCGCGCTGATGAACTCGGCCAAGCCGAATCCCGAACTCACCGTCTACGACCAGGGCGCCGGCCGCCTCGACGTGGACAAAGCCGTGTCCGGCAGCGTGTCCACCGACGCCGGCAGCCTCTCGCTGGGCACCGCGAAGTGGCCGCACGACGACGACCAGCCGATCACCCGCAAGCTCACCTACCGCAACACCGGCACCGCGCCGGTCACGGTCGGCCTGACCGTCGCCGACGTGAAGCCCGCGGTCACCGGCCTGTTCAGCGTCTCCCCGGCCACGCTCACCATCCCGGCCGGCGGCACCGCCGACACGACCGTCACCGCCGACACCACGGCGAACGTGCCCGACGGCCTCTACGGCGCCGCGGTCGTCTCGTCCGACGGCAGCCGGGTCGCGCTCGGCGTGGACAAGGAGGTCGAGAGCTACGACGTGAAGCTCACGTTCCTCGACCACAACGGCCTGCCCACGCCCGACTACACCTACCGGTTCGTCGACCTGGACAAGCCGATCGCCCACCTGCGGCACGACCCGTCCGGCTCGATCGTGCAGCGACTGCCGAGGGGCAGGTATTTCTTCGACTCCTCGGTCAGCACTCCCGGCGCCGGCCGCGACGACAACAGGGTCACCGTCGCGGTCGAGCCCGCGGTCGAGGTCAACGCTCACACCGAGCTCGTGGTCGACGCACGCCAGGGCAACCAGCCTGGGTTCCGCATCGACCGGGAAGCGTCGCCGGCGAGCTCCGAGATGACGTTCGCGATGAGGGCGAACTGGGGCGACACCGGGACGAGCTTGATCCTGCGCGACTTCACCGGGATCTTCGTCCGCCCGTCCGCCTCGACATGGCCCGGGTTCGACTGGTACGCGCAGTCGGACCTGGCCAAACCGGACGGCACCGGCGGGTTCGCCGGCAGCCCGTACCAGTACCACCTGCGGATCACCGAGAACACCCGTGTGCCCGCCGACGTCCACCGGACTGTGCGAGACCGTGAGCTGGCGCGCGTGAGCTCGGTGACCCACGCGCGGGTGCCGGGCTCCATCGTCCAGCTCGGCCAGGGTGCGTCCGGCCCGGTGCCGTTGCGGGTGGAGGAGCTCTACACGCCCGGCGTGCCGTGGTTCGGCTCGCTCACCGAGTTCGCCAGGCTCGGCGAGTACCCGCCCCTGGGCGCCCAGTACAGCGGTTCGCCGCGCACCTACGAACGTGGTCGCACGGTGGTCGAGCACCGCAACAGCGCCGTCTACGGCCCTGGTCTGCCGCACGCGCCCGGTGCGGTGCGGTTCGCCAGTCGCGTGGGCGACCTGCTGCGCCTGGACACTCCGCTGCACAGCTCGGCCGGCATGGCCGGCTACGCGCCGAACACCGGCCGCACCACGGTGACGGTCGACGGCCGGGTCATCTCCGACCAGCCGGCCGCCGGGTACGCCCGCATCCAGGGCGTGCCCGCGGAGAAGCGCCGCTACCAGGTGCACACCGAGGCCGCCCGCGAAGGCCTGTCGCCGCAGGTGGCGGTCGACTGGTCGTTCACGTCCGAGCACGTGCCGGGAGAGGACTACCGGTCCATCCCACTGCTGGCCGTGCGGTTCACGCCCCTGCTCGACGACCACAACCGGGCGCACGCCGGCCGTCCGCTCACGATCCCGGTGACCGTCGAGCGCAACGGCACCGGCGAGGTCACCGACCTCAAGGACCCGGCCGTGCAGGTGTCCTACGACGAGGGCACGACCTGGACACCGATGCCGCTGCGCAAGGTCCGCGGCAAGTGGCTGCTCACGCTGTGGCACCCGAAGAACGCCAAGTCCGTGTCGTTCAAGGCACGGGCGGCGGACGCGGGCGGCGAGGTGCAGCAGACGATCATCCGCGCGTACGACCTGAAGTGAGGTGACGACCGGTCCCCGTTGCGCCGAAACCGGGTTGCGGACGGGGACCGGCGTCGCGCAGGTTGATCGCATGCAGTCACGTGTCGCGCTGGTCACCGGCGCAGGATCGGGAATCGGCGCCGGAATCGCGCAGGAGCTGGCCGGGCTCGGCCACCGCGTCGCCGTGGTGGACCGCAACGCCGAGGCAGCCGGGGAGGTCGCCGGGCGCATCGGCGAGTCGGGTGGTCAGGCGGTCGCGGTGCGGTGCGACGTCAGCGACCCCGCCTCGGTGGACGCGGCGGTCGCCGAGGTGACGGCCGCGTTCGGCCCGGTCGAGATCCTGGTCAACAACGCCGGGTTCGCCAGGGACAACCACCCGCTGGACATGCCGCTGGAGGACTGGGACGCGGTGCAGGGCACGTTGCTGCGCGGCGCGTTCCTGATGCTCAAGGCCACCGCTCCGGCGATGCGCGACGCCGGGTGGGGCCGCATCGTCAACATCTCCAGCATCTCCGCGATCGTGCAGGGCGAGCGGATCAACTACGTCGCCGCCAAGGCCGGTGTCGAGGGCCTGACCCGCGGCGCCGCGCTCGACCTGGCCCCGCACGGCATCACGGTCAACGCAGTCGGGCCGGGCACCGTGCAGACCGGCATGACGGAGGTGAGCGCGGCCCGTGCCGGGCGGACGATGGAGGAGCACCTGGAGGTGGTGCGCAGGTCGATCCCGGTGGGACGCATCGGCACGCCGCACGACATCGCCCGCGCGGTGCTGTTCTTCGCCGCCGAGGACGCCGACTTCGTGACCGGCCAGGTCCTCTACGTCAGCGGCTACCCGCACAGCTGAGCCGGTGGGCCGGGCCCGCGTGGCCCGGCCCCATCCCGCTCTACCGGTACGGCGCCAGGGTCTCCTGGTCGACGTCGGGTGCGCCCAGGACCGGGTGCACCTCGATCGGCTGGTTGAGGATCTTCCCGCCGGGGCCGGGGCAGGCCGAGGCCTTCTGGCAGATCTCCAGCAGTCGTTCGCGGCTGTCGACGTCGACCAGCCAGTAGCCGGCGATGACCTCCTTGGACTCCGCGAACGGCCCGTCGACCACGTTCGGCACGCCGTCCTCGCCGCCGCGCACCACGAACGCCCGCGCGGGACCGCTCAGGCCCTCCGCGTGCAGCAGCTCACCGGTGGCACTGAGCTCGGCGTTGAGGTCGCGCATGTAGGTGACCATGCGGTGCATGTCCTCGTCGTTCCACGCCGCGAGCCCCTCCCAGTCCTCCTGGTTGCCGCCGTAGCTGACCAGCATGTACTTCACTTCCACTCCCCACCGGTAGCGCGGGCCCTGATCTCCTGCACGGCCCAGCTGTTGCCGTCCGGGTCGTCGAAGAACACGAACGACCCGCCGTCCCGCTCGCTCATCCGCACGATCTCGCTGACCTCGACACCGCGTTCCACGAGCTGTGCGCGTGCTTTCTCCAGGTCGGACACGACGAGCTGCACGCCCTTGAGCGAGCCGGGCTCGCCCTTCACGATCCCCTTGCCGATCACGATCGAGCACCCGGAACCGGGTGGCGTGAACTGCATGATCCGGCTGTCCTCGCTGAAGCTCGTGTCGTGGTCGACGTGGAAACCGAGCTGCTCCGAGTAGAAGTGCTTCGCCCGGTCCAGGTCCGACACCGGTACGACGACGACTTCCAGGGTCCAGTCCATCTCTGTGCTTCCTCTCCGCGGCTGGCGTTGACACCCGTGCGTCGAAGCGCTCACGATCTTTTCGACACGGGGTCGCGGCCCACATACCGAGCGCCCACTGCTGCGGTCGTGGTCCTCACTCCTCGACCGCGCCGCCGATCTTGCGCAGGTGCTCGCGGAAGGTGAGCCCGCTCGCCAGGTACTCGCCGAACCGCAGCTGGCTGCGCAGGGACTCACCCTGCCGCACGCGCTCGGCCTGCGCTCGTTCGACGTCGCGGATGCCCCTGGCTTTCGCGAGCAGGCTCGCGGCCTGGTCCGCCGGCACGAACAGCACGCCGTCGTCGTCGCCGAACACCACGTCGTCGGTGGTGAGCGTCCACTGGTCGACCTCGGCGGTCGACAACGCCTCCGGTGCCCGGTCGCGCAGGCTCAGCGGGCCGGTCGGGTTCGCGCCGAGGCTGAACACCGGCAGGCCGATCGCGCGGATGTCGGCGGTGTCGCGGTGCAGGCCCCAGATGACGACGCCGCCGAGCTGGGCGGCCTTGGCCTCCAGCACGATCAGGTCGCCCACGCAGGCCTCGTCGGTGCGGCCGCCGTTGTCGACGACCAGCACGTCACCGGGCTCGCTGCGGTCGATGGCCTCGAGGAAGATGTCGACGCTGCCGGCGTGGCGCGCGGGTAGCACGCGGCCGGAGACCCTCGTGCCGGGGATGACCGGGGTGAGGGTGGCGGTGCGGACCGGGATGCCGGTGCGGATGCAGGCGTCGGCCACGTGCGCGGTGGTGAGGTCCAGCGCCGCGAGATCCAGTTCGGGGAGATCCATGGCGACAGTGAATCACCCGCCGGTTCGCGCCACACCGGCTTCGGGCAGGGGCCGGCGTGGCGCGTCGCGGTCGGTACGTGGACCGGTCAGTGGACGGGGTCGGCGGTGCGTTCGGTGTCGGCGGGCACGGGCTTGAGCACCCCGGCCGCGAACGCCGTGACCACGCAGAACACCACCGGCAGCACGAACGCGACGTTGAGCGGCACCAGGTGCGTCAGCCAGCCGATCACCGCCGGTCCGGCGAGCACGCCGATGTAGCCCAGGCCCGCCACGCGCGACATGTTCACCGCCGCGGAGCTCGGGTCGGTGTGCCCGGCCGCGCTGAACAGCTGCGGCACCGTGCCGGACAGCCCGGCGCCGGCCACCGCCCAGCCCACGATCGCCAGACCGGTCCACGGCGAGAACGCCGCCAGCAGCAACCCGGCCGCCGCGATCACCGCGCCCCAGCGCAGCACCGCCATCGGCCCGATCTTCGCGGCGACCCGGTCGGCGAGCAGCCGCCCGGCGGTCATCGTCGTCGCGAACGCGCCGTACGCGAGCGCCGCGATCTGCGGTTCGGCGTCGAGGACGTCCTGCAGGTGCAGCACGCTCCAGTCGTTCGCGACGCCCTCGCTGAGCATCACCATGAACGCCAGCCCCGCCATCACCCAGATCCGGACGGGCACCTTCCGCCTGGCCTTGGGCTGGTCGTCGCCCTCGTGCGGGATGGTCGTGGCGCCGTGCGACAACGCCGGTGCCGTGACCAGGCTGATCACCACGCCGACGACGGCGGCCACGCCGAGCGTCGTGGCCGGCGACAGCTCCCAGCTCAACGTGCGCGCGCCCACCAGCGAGGCCGCGACCCCGCCCAGCGACCAGGTGGCGTGGAAGGCCGACATCACCGGGCGGGCGTACTCGCGTTCGACGACGACCGCGTGGCCGTTCATCGCCATGTCGAGCACGCCGTTGCCGAAGCCGAACGCGAGCAGTGCCGCCGCGAGCGCCCATTCACCGGTCGCGAGTCCCGGCAGCACGACGGCCGCGCTGCACACCACACCCGCGAGCGGCGTGATGACGCGCGCGCCGAACCGGTCGGTGAGCCAGCCGCCGATCCGCATGCCGATGAACGCCCCCAGTCCCAGGACCAGGAGCAACCGGCCGAGTTCCGCGTGGTCGATGCCGACGCGCCGCTCGACGGTGGGGATGTGCACGATCCACATGCCGAGCAGGAAGCCGTTGAGGGCGAAGTACGTGAAGGTGGCCACCCGTGCGGCCCTGAGAGCGTTCACATGCTGCACGCTAACGAACAAAGCTCGTGTTTGAAAGTTTGAACTTCGAACACGGCTGGTGTTCAATCGCGTTCGTGTCCCGACTGAGGCAGATCACCGAGGCCGTGCGCGACGCCGGCTCCCTCGGTGTGGCGGAGCTCGCGTCGCTGACCGGCGCGTCCGAGATGACGATCCGCCGCGACCTGGAGGTGCTCGCCGCGCAGGGAGTGCTGGAGCGTTATCGCGGCGGTGCGCGCAGTCTGCTGCTGCGTGGTTCCGAGCCACCGTACGCGTTGCGTTCGGAGGAGGCGGTGGAGGCCAAGCGCCGCATCGCGCACGTGGTCGCGGGTCTGCTCGCGGACGGCGAGTCGGTGGTGCTCGACAGCGGCACGACGTGTGTGGAGGTCGCCCGCGTGCTTCATGCGCGGCGTCTGACCGTGCTGCCGTTGTCGCTGCACGCGATCAACGCGCTGGTGGGCGCGCCGTCGGTGACGTTGCTGGTGCCGGGCGGCACGCCACGGGCGGGTGAGCTGGCGCTGACCGGCCCGCTGGCCCTGCAGTCGGTGCAGTCGCTGCGGTTCGACACGGCGGTGATCGGCTGCTGCGGGCTGTCCGCCGAGCAGGGCCTGACCGCGTTCGACCTCGACGACGCCGCGGTGAAACGGGCGGCCATCGCGTCGGCCCGGCGGGTGATCGCGGTGGCGGACGCGTCGAAGCTGACGCGCACGGCGCTGGCGTTCGTGGCACCGGTGTCCGCCCTGGACGCCGTGGTGACCGACGCGGACGGCGATGACGGGTTGGCGGCGGCGGGCGTGACGGTGGTGACGGCGTGATCGTGCTGTTCGACATGTTCGGGGTGATCGCCCGCGACCAGTCGCGCGCGGTGATGGACGCGATGAGCACCGACCCGGCGTTCTGGGAGGCCTACTGGGCGCACCGGCCCGCCTACGACCGCGGCGACGTGACCGCGGCCGAGTACTGGCGGCGCGTCGGCCACCCGCCGCTGGTCGAGCAGGACGTCGCGAGCTGGGCCGAGGTCGACGACGAGATGGTCGCGCTGCTGGGCTCCCTGCACGCCGCCGGCCGCCGCATCGCGCTGCTGTCCAACATCCCCGAGGACCACGCCCGCAACTTCGAGCACACCTACCCGTGGCTCGACCTGTTCGAGCTGCGCGCGTTCTCGTGCCGCATCGGGCACGCCAAGCCCTCGCCGGAGGCGTTCGAGTGGTGCCGTGACCGGCTCGGCGGCGGGGAGATCCTGTTCGTGGACGACCGGCTGGAGAACGTGCGGGCCGCGGAGCGCGCCGGGATGCGCGGGCACCACTTCACCGGCATCGACGGGCTGCGGGCCGTTCTGTAGCCCGTCGGCCTTCCCGGAGAAGTGTCCTCGGGTGTCAGCCGATGCCGACGTCGGCCCACGCCGACCGCACGACGTTCGTGACCTCGCCGCCGAACAGCGCCTGCGCGCTCGCGACGGTGGCCGCGGCCGCGTCGGTGAACTGCGAGCTCACGCCGAGCCGGGTGGTGAGCGCGTCGAACCAGATCCGGCCCGCGCGCTCCCAGGCGTGGCCGCCGAGCCGGGTGGCGGCCAGGTGGAACGCCTTGTTCGGGATGCCGGAGTTGATGTGCACGCCGCCGCTGTCGTTGCGCGGGTTGCCGTCGTCGGGCAGGTCGGCGTAGTCGCGCAGGTGGCCGGGCTGGCGGTCGAGCTGGTGGGCGGTGCCGGGTGCCTTGAGCGAGCGCAGCGCCACGCCCTGCAGCTGCGTGCCGAGGATGCCCGCGCCGATCAGCCAGTCGGCCTGGTCGGCGGTGTGGCCCAGGGCGTGCTGCTTGACCAGGCTGCCGAACACGTCGGCCATCGACTCGTTGAGCGCGCCGGACTGCGTCCGGTACCGCAGGCCGGCGGTGTACTGCACGACGCCGTGGGTGATCTCGTGGCCGACGACGGACAGGTCGCGGGCCAGTGCGCCCGGCTGGAAGACCTTGCCGCTGCCGTCGCCGTAGACCATCTGGGTGCCGTCCCAGAACGCGTTGTCGAAGGCCCGGCCGAAGTGCACCGAGCTGACGAGCCGCAGCCCGTTGCCGTCGACGCTGTGCCGGCCCAGGACGTCGCGGAAGAAGTCGTAGGTGCGGTCGGCGTTGTCGAACGCGTCGTTGACCGCGGGGTCGGCCACCGGGCCGTCGCCCTCCTTGCGCCGCAGCACGCCGGGCAGGCCGCGTTCGTCGCCCTGTTGCACGTCGTGCACGGCCTTGAACTCGCTCGCCGGTCCCCGCAGCTGGTCGGCGTCGAGGCCGAGGAACTGCACGGCCTCGGTCAGGGTCGTGCGCTGGGCCCGCAGCGCCGCCGAGGCCAGCAGGGTCGGGACGACGTCGCGCAGCTCGACGTTGCCCGCCTCCGCGAGCTCGATCAGCAGGTGGGTGGGCAGGATGAAACAGGTCATGGTTCCTCCTCCGCTCGCACCAGGGGAGAAGACGCCCCGTAGCACTGGAACACCGCTTCGGTCCAGGTGCGCTGGGCTTTCGCCAGCGCTTGCGCCGGCTCGCGGCCGCCAGCGAGCTCGCGGTGGTAACGCAGCATCAACGCCTTGCTGGTGTCGTCGGGCACCGACACCGCCGATGCGATGAGCGTTCGCGTGCCGAGGGCCAGCAGCGCGGCGGCCAGGCCGAGCAGCTCGTCACCGGGCCGGATGCCCGAGCTGCCCGACTCGCACGCCGACAGGATCACCTGCCGGGGTGGCCGGTGCAGGCCTTCGAGGTCGTAGACGGTGAGCGGCCCGTCGGCCAGCGTGAGGGTCGAGAACAGCGGGTTGTCCGCGCGGAACCGCCCGTGCGCCGCGATGTGCGCGAGCTCGGCGCCGTCGAGGGCGGTCAGCAGGTTCGCCGTGGTGGCCCGGCGGCCGGTGAACCGCTCCGCGCGCGGGTAGCGGCGGCTCAACGCCTCGACCTCGCCCACCGCGTGGCCGAGCCCCGGCCCGGCGGCCAGCACCGTGCGTCCAGGGGCGTGACGGGTGTTCGCGGCCCGCAGCCACAACGCCGCGGACGGCGCGACGGTCACCGCACGGCCGCGGCAGCTCGGCAGCGCGGGCCAGGGGAGTGCGTGCAGTGCACCGGTCGGTACCACCACCAGCGGCGCGCTGCCCGAGGGCACCAGCCGGTCGAGCCGTTCGGCGGCCTGGCCGAGACGTTCCTCGATGGCCTTGCGGGTGCGTTCGGAACCGATGCGGTGCGCGAGGTGGTTGATGCCGAACCGCAGCGCCTCGACCTCGCGGCCCACGTCCTGCGCACGCCCGACGTCCCGCAGCCGGAACCGGCCGCGTTCGAGCACGAGCGCGTGCAACCACCCGTCCGACTCGACGTACTCGACCAGCACCTGGTCGTGCAGTGCCGCGCTGAGCTCCTTTCGCGACGGCAGCGCATCGGCCGCCCTGATACCGGTGGCGTGCCGGGCCCGCGCCCTGATCGCCTGCTCCAGCTCGGCCTGCCTGCGCAGGTCACCGGCGGCCATCACCTGCCGCAGCTCGGCGAGGTCGTCGGCGAGCCGGTCGTCGCCGGGCGGCCGCACCGGCCGCATCCGCAACGCCCCCGCCCGCCACCGCTCCGCCCACCCGAACACGGCAGCCGCCTTGCCCCCGTCCAGCGCGAGCTTCATCCCGGTAGCGACCAGCTCACCCGCGAGCCCCGACGCGTGCGCGCGCAACTCCGTCGCGCCCAGCCCGTTGCGAAACGCCGCCAGCACGTCAACCCCCGACCGCAGCGCCGCCTCAGCACCCCTGGTGTCCCCGTCGGCGAGGCGCAACAGCGCCGTCGCGTGCCAGGCCCGCGCCCGCAGCTCGGCCGGACCCGTGCGCGCGGCACCGGCAACCGCGGTCAGCTCCGCCCGCGCCAGAGCGAGGAACCGCTCGCGCGACGATCTTGTCGGTGGTGGTGAGTACGTTGAAACGCAGGGGTTCCCAGTTCGGGGGTACCCCTGCGCGAGCGTGCCGTGAGCTGCGGAACCGTGGTCAGCTGCCGAGGCGTGGGCCGCCGCGGGGTCGTGTGCCGTTGTGCGGTGATGGGCTGCTGCCGGGTTGTGTGCCGTTGCGGGGTTGCGTGCTACTGCAGGGTCATCGGCTACTGCGGGGTTGTGCGCGGTTGTGCGGTCGCGGGGCGACGCGAGGTCGAGGTCCGGGCGGTCGTGTGGCGTTGCGAGATCGTGGGCTGCGGGGTCACAGTCCGCCGCGACGCCGTGATCCGGGAGGGGGCGCGCTGCGGGGTCGTGCGCGGCGAGGTCGAGGGCCAGCCGTGCCACGATCAGGCGTGCGTCGAGGGCGGCGACCACCCAGCCCTCGCGGACCAGGGCTTCGACGACACGGCGGGCGGAACGCAGCGCCGCGACCTGCCCGGACCGGCTGGCCCGTCGCGCGGCCTGTGGCTTTCCGCCTGCGGCCCGTCCGTTGCCCGGTACGGCTTGTGCGGCAAGCTCGCCCGACGTGGCTTGTGCGGCAGCCTCAGCGGGCACCGACCCCGCGACCGCCCCAGCACCGCCTGTCTCGCGAGCGCCGCCCGCCCCGGCGCCGACCGTCTCCTGAGCACCGCCCTCCCCACCGCCACCCGCCCCGACACCGCCCGCCGCACCACGGCCGCTCTCGGCAGAGGCGCGCCCGGCCACCCGCAGCTCCCACCGCGCCCGCAACGCCAGGTACCCCGCGAACGCCGCCCACCCCGGCCGGTCCTGCCGCCGTGCCGACCGACCGGCCCGCACGGCCTCGGCCAGCGCCGCGGCCGGGTCGCCCGCCACCAGCGCGACCCGTGCGAGCAGCAGCCGGGCCTGCACCAGGTCCACGGAGTTGCGTTGCCGGGCGAACGCCGCCACCGCGGCTGCCGCGGCCGTGCGTGCCTCCGCCACGAGCCGCACCGACAGCAACGCCTCGGCCCGTTCGATCGGCAGCAGGCCGGGGTCCCGTCCCGCCGCCGCGTACCGTGCGGCGGCCTCGTCGAACGCGGCCAGTGCCGCGGGGAGGTCGCCGCGGGCTTCGAAGGCCACGCCGCGGTTGTGGAAGACCATGGCGGTCCGGCCGGTGTGCCCGGCGGCGAGGTAGAGCTGTTCGGCGCGGTCCAGGTCGTCCGCCGCGCCGCGCCAGTCGCGCCGTTGCGCGCGCAGCAGGCCGCGGTTGTTGCGGATCGTCGCCTCCAGCAGCGGGTCGCCGGGGTTGCACGCCAGTGCGTCCGCGAACCCGGCCGCGGCCTCGTCGAACCGGCCGATCTCGGTCAGCACCAGGGCCCGCTGCATCCGCAGCCGGGCCGCCGTCACGCCGTCGACCTGGGCGGGCACGGCCTCCAGCGCACGCAACGCCTCCGCCGTCCGGCCCCTCAGCGTCAGCACGTACCCGAACGAGCCCCGCGCCTGCGCCGCCCGCACCACCAGGCCGGCCGACGACGCGACCGAGACCGCCGCGCGCAGGTGCCGTTCGGCCTCGTCGAGCCGGCCGACCGCCGACGCCGCCATGCCCAGCGCGTGCAGGGCCACCGACTCGGTCTCCGGGTCACGCGCGGAAGCGCCGTCGAGCACGGCCTCGGCCAGTCGACGGGCGCGGGCCGGTGAGGTGTAGGCGAGGTCCTTCGCCTGCTCCGCACGGGCGAGCGTCATAGGCGGTGTGTATCAGCTCCGCGTTGCCGCGGCATCAGGGTTTGGAGATGCTCATCCGGACGCAGGAAGGGGAGCCACGATGAGTGGCGAAGGAGGGGAGGGCACGGTGGGTGGCAGAGATCCGCACGCGTACGGCTTGCCCAAGCCCGTGACCGAGCTGGAGGAGGGCAGCGTCGAGCTGCCGGAGCTGCCGACGGCCGACCCGCGGCTGAGGGTCGGCGTGATCGACACCGGCGTCTACCACACCCGCGCCGAGCGGCCGCATCCCTGGCTGCACGGCCACGTCAGCTACCTCGCCCAGGACGTCGAACACGACGACGACAACGACCCGGCGGTCGGGCACGGGTCGTTCGTGGCCGGGGTGGTCCTGCGGCACGCGCCGACGGCCACGGTGATGATGCGCCGGGCGGTCGTCACCGGTTCGGACGACGACGCGGAGGTGGCCGAGGCGATCCGGGCGCTGGGGTGGGCCGGGGTGAAGGTGATCAACCTGTCGTTCGGTGGCGGGCTCTTCGAACACCGCACGCCGCCGTCGATCGAGGCCGCGCTCCAGGCGCTGGACGACGACGTGGTGGTCGTCGCGGCCGCCGCCAACAACGCCTCACCGCTGCACACCTACCCCGCCGCACGCGGCGGTGTGCTGTCGGTGGGTGCCACCGACGCCGAGGGCAACATCGCGGAGTTCAGCGCGCACGGCAGCTGGATCAGCGTGTACGCGGTCGGCCAGGACGTGCTCGGTCCCTACCGCGACAAGGTCGCCACCTGGTCGGGCGCGTCGTTCGCGGCCGCCGCCGTCACGGGACGCATCGCCCGGCTGATGGCCGATCACGACCTGGCGGCGGTTCCCGCCCGCGACCGGCTGCTCAGGTCGTGCGTGAAGAGGACCGTGTGGGGCATCAACGGCAGCCGTGAGGTCGACGTCCTGCCCGGAGACTAGAGACGCGCCCACTGGGTCACGACCACAGTGCCGTCCGTGGCGGTCACCTGCACCCTGACCAGCCCGGACGGCACCTCCGTGAGCGTGAACCAGCCGTCGGCGACCGGCGCGGAACGGCGTGAGCGCGGCGTCTCCACCACCACCTCGCCCACCGCACCGGTGACGAGCCCGCGCACGGTGTCGCCGCTGATCTCCAGGTTCAGCGTCACCCGCTCCGACTCGAACGCCAGCAGCAACGGCCCGTCGTCGCCGCGCACCAGCGCTGCCTCGCTCTGCACCAGCACGGCCAGCTCGGTGTCGAGCGTCCGCAGCGCCAGTGCCGCGCTCGCGTCGCGCAGCACCCCGGCCGGCACCGGGTCGAACCGGTCCGCCGCGGCCCGCAGCTCCGCCAGGAAGTCGTCGTCCTCGCTCATGACCGCTCCTCCAGCACCGGCTCGCCGCGGACGAGCGCCTTGAGCCGGTTCAGGCACCGCTGCCGGATCGGCCCGATGCTGCCCACCGGCATGTCCAACGCCGCCGCGACCTCGGCGTACGCGGGTGGTGGCGACGCCATCAGCACGCGCAGCAGCCGCCGGCACCGCTGCGGCAGCTCCTCGAACACCCGCCACAGCACCGCGTCGCGCTCACCGACCAGCAACGCGTGGTCCACCGGTGGCGCGGGGTCGGCGGAGTCCTCGATCTCGGCCGGCAGGGGCAACCGCCCCGACCGCCGGATGAGCTGCAGGCACTCGTGCCGCGCCGTGGTGGCCAGCCACCCGGCCAGCCGCTCCGGCTCGGCGATGCGGTCGAGGTGCTCGACCAGCTTGATCCACGTGCACTGCACGGCGTCGGCGGCGTCGGCGTCGCTGAGCCGGTGGGCGCGGGCGATCGACCACAGCAGCCCGCTGAACTGCCTGACCAGTGCGTCCCACGCCGCCTGGTCGCCACGAGCCGCCGCGGCCAGCGCCGCCGGTACGTCCATGTCCTCATGATGCCGCGCGGACCTGTCCAGATTCGTGTTCACGGCCCCGGATCGCGGCTGTGGCACCGCATGTCGCCCGGTCGGTGGAACGTTCGGCGTTCATTACTCACCGACGCCCGAGCGTGAAGAACCGCCGCCCGCTACAACGGTGGGGTACCGGCGTTTCTGGGGGCGCCGGTACCCCACCGACCGGGGGCCGGTGGGTCAGGGAACCGGGGTGGGCGGGGCGTGTCTGGGGGTCACGTCCCGCCCGGTCCGGGCGTTGCGCCGGGGACACGCCGCACCTTCCGGGCAGTTCGCATGCCCTTTCCTGCGGTTACGCAGGTCCGTTCACCCAATGCCCGCCCAAAACGGTCCGCGCGGGTGCATCCTGTGTCCTACAGCACAACCTGAGGACTGATGACCATGACCAGTGCGACCGCGTCGCCCCGCCACAACTGGGAGACGGACCTGGAGCGCTACCGCAACCGTGCGGTCAGCGTGCTCGAGGCGCACCTGCCCGCCACGGCCGGCTGCACCGAGTGCGGCGACCCGTGGCCGTGTGCCCGCGCGTGCACCGCCGAACTGGTGCTCGAACTCTGAAGAAGCGGAACCGGCAGGTCAGCGCGGTCTGCCTGCCGTCTGGGGCGAGCGCGACGCCACCGATGTCCCTGGTGACGCCGGTGGCGTGCCGCCTATGAGCTGACGCGTGCGAAGAACGCGGCGACGTTCGCGAGGATCCGGTCGACCTTCTCCTGCAGCGTGAGCGACTCGTGGATCCGCCCGCCGAACCCGGCGTCCTTGCGCCCCCGCAGGTACAGCGAGCAGTCGAGGTCCGCGCACAGGTAGACGCCGACCGAGTTGCCGAGCTGTCCCTGCTTGCCGGCCTTGCGCGCGGTCATCAACGACACCCCGTCGCCGGAGTGCGTGGTCAGGCACCACGAGCACATCGACTTGCGCGGCAGCCCGGACTGGGTGGCGCGCCGCAGCGCCATGCCCACGGGCCGGTCGTCGAGCACGGCGACGACGTAGGAGCGCTCCGGTGCGGCCGGGTCGCGCCAGCCCAGGAAGTCGAGGTCGTCCCACGGCCGGTCGGCCAGATCGCGGGGCACGTGCATGCGCTTCGCCTCGCCCTTGGTGGAATTGACGAAGGACGCGCGGATGTCGGGTTCGGTCAGCGGCTTCACGACCTCGACGGTAGGTTTACCTAGAGGTCCTAGGCAAATGATTATAGGCCCTAGGAAGGGTGATGCATGGCACGCGCGGGGATCACCGCCGACCGCCTCACGCAGGCGGCAGCGGAGCTGGCGGACGAGGTCGGCTTCGACAACGTGACGGTCTCCGCCCTGGCCCGGCACTTCGGCGTGAAGGACGCCTCGCTCTACTCGCACATCCGCAACGCCCACGAGCTGCGCACCCGCGTCGCGGTCCAGTCGCTGGCCGAGCTGGCCGACCAGGTCGCCGACGCCATCGCCGGACGCGCGGGCAAGGACGCACTGCGGGCGTTCGCCGACGCCTACCGCGGCTACGCCCGTCGCCACCCCGGCCGGTACGCGGCGACGCAGCTGGCACTGGACCCGGACACGGCGGCGACCAGCGCGGCCGGGCGGCACGCCGAGCTCACGCGCGCCGTGCTGCGGGGCTACGACCTGTGGGAACCGGACCAGACCGACGCCGTGCGGCTGCTGCACAGCACCTTCCACGGCTACGTGTCGCTGGAGCGGGCCGGTGCCTTCCACAGCCACCCGCGCGGCGTCGAGGCGTCGTGGACCCGCACGGTCGACGCACTCGACTCCCTGCTGCGCGCCTGGCCCGCGTGACCCTTCACCGGGCAGCCGCCGGCTGCTTGGATGAGGTCCGTGCGCGCTCTGTTGCTCTCCGTGCTGCTGACCGTGTCGATCGCCGCGCCCGCCCACGCGTCCAGCGGGTTCGTCGTCCTGGGCGACGTCGACCCGACGATCCGCCACGACATCCGCTACCACACCGCCCACAACTTCGTCGGCGAGCGCATCGACGGCTACCGCGCACCGTTGTGCATCCTCACCAGGCCCGCCGCCAAGGCACTGCGCAAGGCCCAGCGCGAGGTCCTCACCCGCGGCTACACGCTGAAGGTCTACGACTGCTACCGGCCGCAACGGGCGGTCGACCACTTCGTCCGGTGGGCCCGCGATCTCGCCGACCAGCGGATGAAGACTGAGTTCTACCCGCGCGTCGACAAGACGCGGCTGTTCGAGGACGGCTACATCGCCGAGCGGTCCGGGCACAGCAGGGGCTCGACGCTGGACCTGACGATCGTGCCGTTGCCGGTGCCACACCAGCGCCCGTACGTGCCGGGTGAGCCGCTGGTGAACTGCTACGCGCCCGACCGGTTCCCCGACAACACCGCCGACATGGCCACCGGCTACGACTGCTTCGACACGCTCGCGCACACCGACGACCCGCGCGTCACCGGGGCGGCACGCGAGCACCGGCAGCTGCTCAAGACGGCGATGCAGCGGGCCGGGTTCCGCAACCTGCCCGAGGAGTGGTGGCACTTCACGCTCGACGACGAGCCGTTCCCGGACACCTACTTCGACTTCCCGGTGTCGCGCCGCTCGGTCTGAGCACACAGCGGAATCCTCTTGGTCAACCCAGTAGAACAACGTCATGAGCTTCCCGCTGCGGCCCACCCCGATCCACGTGCCCGACGAGATCCTCGCCGACCTGCGCGCCCGGCTCGCGCTGACCCGCGCGCCGGTGGACGAGGGGAACGAGGACTGGTCCTACGGCGTCCCGGCCGCCTACCTCGGTGAGCTCGTCGCCCACTGGCGTGACGGCTACGACTGGCGCGCGGCCGAGGCGGCCATCAACGCCCACGAGCACTACCAGGTCGACGTCGCCGGTGTCGCGGTGCACTTCATGCGCAAACCCGGCCGTGGTCCCCGCCCGATCCCGTTGATCCTCACGCACGGCTGGCCGTGGACGTTCTGGCACTGGTCGAAGGTGATCGACCCGCTCGCCGACCCGGCGGCGTTCGGCGGTGACCCCGCCGACGCGTTCGACGTCATCGTGCCGTCGCTGCCCGGCTTCGGCTTCCCGGGCCCGCTGACCGGTTTCGCGGACGTCAACTTCTGGAAGGTCGCCGACCTCTGGCACACCCTGATGACCGAGACCCTCGGCTACGAGAAGTACGCCGCCGGCGGCTGCGACATCGGCGGGATCGTCTCCAGCCAGCTCGGCCACCGCTACGCCGACGCGCTGTACGGCATCCACATCGGCTCCGGGCTGCCGCTCGACTTCTTCACCGGCCCCCGCGCGTGGGACTTCGCCCGCAACCGGCCACTGACCGACGACCAGCCCGCCGACGTCCGCGCCCGCGTCATCGAGCTCGACCACCGGTGGGCCACCCACCTCGCCGCGCACATGCTCGACGGCGCCACCCTGGCCCACGGGCTGAGCGACTCACCCGGCGGACTGCTCGCCTGGCTGCTCAAGCGCTGGACCGACTGGAGCGACAACGGCGGTGACGTGGAGTCGGTCTTCACGAAGGACGACCTGCTCACCCACGCCACGATCTACTGGGTCACGAACTCGATCGCGACGTCGATGCGCTATTACGCCAACGCCAACCGCTACCCGTGGACGCCGTCGCACGACCGCACCCCTGTCGTGGAGGCACCGGTCGGCCTCACCTTCGTCACCTACGAGAACCCGCCGGGCGTCCACACCGCCGACGAGCGCGTGCGGGCGTTCACGTCCGGGCCGCTGGCCGGGCTGTTCAACCACGTGAACGTCAACGCGCACGAGCGTGGGGGCCACTTCATCCCGTGGGAGAACCCGGAGGCCTGGGTCGGCGATCTGCGGCGCACGTTCCGCGACCGCAGGCCTTAAGGGAAGTTTGTTTCCGGTACCCAGTTTTCGAGGCCCTGTTCCGGGCTGCTGACGCCTCTGTTTCGTCGGCAGCCCTGTCTAATCCTGGCCGCCGATAATGTTCACTTATCGGCGGCCAGCCTTGTGCACCCTGATTGAGTAGCGTTGCGTTGAATAACGTAACTGCATACGTAATCCTGCTACGATATTGCCCGTGGAGACGAGCTGTAACTTCCCCGGCTGCGAACGACCTGTTTTTCGAGGTGGCGGGCCTGGCAGGCCCTCGGAGTACTGCGATCTGCCCGAGCACACGCGCTGGCGGGCGTGGCGGGAGCGGCAACGACTGCAGGAAGCGGCCGAGAAGGGTGGCGAGCAAAACCTGGGGGTCGTCACCGTGACGAATCTCCCCAGGGTCTCCGGTACCGCCAAGATCAGGGCCGAAGAGCTCCTCGACCGCTTCCGCGTGCTGTCTGAGCAGATGACCCAGACACTCGGACGGGCCGTGGGCGAGCTCAACGCGATGGCCGACCCGAGCGTGGCCGAGAGCCAGGTGCAGGCCGCCGAAGCCGAGGCGGCGCGCCGGGTCGCGGAGGCGCAGGCGGATCTCGCGGCCGCGGAACGGCGCCGGCACGATGCCGAGCAGGCGCGCAAGGCTGCCGAGGAGACGACCGAGCAGGCGGTGCGTGCGGCCGAGGAGGCGGACGAGGCCGTGGACCGGGCGTTGACCGAACGCGACGAGGCCCAGGCCGCGGCGCGGGCGGCTCGGGAGCGGGCCGAGGCGGAGATCGCCGAGGTCAGGGCGCAGGCGGCGGCCGTGGTCGAGGAGATCCGGGCCGCGGCGGACGAGCAGGTGCGGCAGGCCGTCGAAGCCGCCGACCAGGCGCGGGCGGACGCGGTGAAGCACGCCGAGCAGGCACGGCGGCAGGCGGCGAAGGAGATCGAGCAGGCCCGTGCCGAAGCCCAGGTTCAGGTCGAGCGGGCGCAGGCGGAGGCGCGTGCGGCGGTCGAGCGTGCGCGGTCGGAGGCGCGGAGCCAGGTCGAGCAGGCGCAGGCCGCGTCCGCCGCGGCGGTTCAGGCCGCTGAACAGGCACGATCGGATGCCGCCGCGCAGGTCGAGCAGGCTCGCCAGGCCGCCGCGGACACCGTCAGCCGGGCGGCGGTGGCGCGGGACCAGGCGGTGGTGCGGGCGGAGCGTGCCGAGCAGACGGCGGCGGACGCGCGCGCTGAGCTGGAACGGGCGCGTGACGAGTTCGGTGAGCGGATCACGCAGGTGCGGGCCGAGGGTGTGGAGCAGGTCGCCGCGGTGCGGCAGGCGTTGGCGGCGGTGGAGGACGCGCGGGCGCAGACGCTGGCGCGGGCGGAACGCGCCGAGCGGCAGCTGGACGAGGCGATGGCCGAGCTGAGGAGTCTGCGCGCAGCGACGTGACGGTAAGTCCCCGCAGCGTGTGCCGTGCGAATGGCGTTGGCCCGGGTCCGTATCCTGATACCCGATGGACGAGCTCAAGGGGGACTGCGCCCGCTGTTTCGGGTTGTGCTGCGTGGCGCTGCCGTTCGCGAAGTCGGCTGACTTCGCGGCCAGCAAGGACGCGGGCAAGCCGTGCCGGAACCTGCTGGCCGACCACCGCTGCGGCATTCACACGAAACTGCGCGCGTCCGGGTACGCCGGCTGCACGGTCTACGACTGCTTCGGCGCGGGGCAACGGGTGTCGCAGACGGTGTTCAAGGGCGTCGACTGGCGCGAGGGTGACCGGCAGCGGATGTTCGACGTCTTCCCCGTGGTCCGCCAGCTGCACGAACTGCTCTGGTACCTCGCCGAGGCGCAGCGCCTCGACCCGCACGAGGACCTGCGGGCGGCCTACGAGGAGGTCGACCGGTTCGCGACGGCGGACCCGGACACCATTGTCGGGCTGGACGTCGCGGAGATCCGCGCGAAGGTGAACGTGCTGTTGCTGCGCACGAGCCAGCGGCTGCGGTCGAGTGCGAAGTCCTACCGGGGTGCGGACCTGATCGGCGCGCGGCTGCGCAACAAGAAGCTCGTCGACGCCGACCTGCGGGGCGCCTACCTCATCGGGGCCGACCTGACCGGTGCCGACCTGCGGGGTGCGGACCTGATCGGAGCCGACCTGCGCGGCGCCGACGTGTCGGGTGCGGACCTGAGCACGTGCCTGTTCTTGACCCAGCCGCAGGTCAACGCGGCACGGGGCGACGCGCGGACGAAGCTGCCCGCGGCGCTGACCCGTCCCGCTCACTGGGGCCGGACCGGCGCGCGCCGCTGAGGTGTCAGGGCGGTGTCAGCGGCCGCTGCGAGAGTGCCGATCATGAAGAAGGCACTGCTGATCACCGCTGCCACCGTGTTGTCGCTGCTGGGCGTGACGCCCGCGCACGCGGAGGTCGTGCCGGGGTGTTCGTCGGCCAGGCAGATCGGGACGACGGGGTACGCGAAGTGGCCCACGGGCCAGACCATGGCGTCGGTCAAGCAGTACGCGGGCTGCGGCCAGAACTTCGGCTACGTCTGGGTGTGGGCGGACTGGGCGGCCGCACACCCCGGCTTTCACGCGTTCGCGGCGGTGCGCACCGAGGACGGTGTCGCGCACGGCAAGGTGCAGGGGCGGCTCGACCAGCGGGAGATCTGGTCGAAGGGCACCGGTACGACCGGCGTGTGCACCCGTGGCATGGGCTGGATCGCGGTGGGTGAGGACGGCTGGCAGGGGCTGAGCAGCAAGCGTTGCTGAGCACGCGCCGGCGCGGTGGCCGCGTGGAATAGCGCGGATGTGCAGACAGTCGTGTGTGTGGTGGGCGACCATCACACGCGTGACCTTTCGCCACGCCTGGGTGTTGCCGGTGCTGCCCGTCGCTGTCGTGCTCGCGGTCGCGGCCGCGCTCGTTCCCGTGACGTCGGCGGCCGCGCCGGGTGAGCGGGTGTGGCTGCTGGGGGTGGTGGGCGCCGCCGTGGTGCTCGCGGTGGTCGTGGCGGTGGGTGCCGGGCGGCTGTCCGGGGAACCGGTCGGCCGGCCGTGGCTGCTCGCGGCGGCCACGGGGGTGGGCACGGTCGTCACGCCGTTCGTGGTGGGCGGTGTGCTCGGCGCTGTGCCGGTGGCGCCGGTAGGTGTGCCGTGGTTGATCTTCGGGTGCTGTGCGGCGTACTGGCAGCTGTCGCTGTGCGAGGGAGCGCGGTCGCGGTGGCTGCACGCGGCCATCGGTTTCGGCTACACCTTCGTGTTCACGGCGGTGTCGTTGCTGTTCGCGGTGTTGTCGGCACGCGTGGTCGACTAGTGAGAAGCTGCTCTCGAAAGCGGTCCGCATTCGCGGGACGGCGATGTAATGTCCATCCATGCGCGCCGTCGAGATCAGACCTGGGATCAACATCCGGTGGGTCGAGGTTCCTGGCGCCTCGCCTGCCCGCGTCTACCTGCACGGACTCGGTGCCTCCTCCGCGCCGTACTACGCGGAGGCCGTCGCGCACCCGCTGCTGGCCGGGCGCCGCAGCCTGATGCTGGACCTGCTGGGCTTCGGCATCAGCGACCGCCCCGCGGGGTTCGCCTACTCGCTGGAGGGCCACGCCGACGCGCTGGCCGTCGCGCTGGCGAAGATCGGCCTGCGGCGCAGCGAGATCATCGGCCACAGCATGGGCGGCGCCGTCGCGATCGTGCTGGCCGCGCGGCACCCGGAGATGGTGCGCTCGCTCGTGCTCGTCGACCCGAACCTCGACCCGGTGGAGCCCTTCCTGGGCGCGCACGGCAGCCGGGGCATCGCCGCCTACGGTGAGGCCGAGTTCCTTTCGCAGGGCTTCGAGCAGGTGCTGCGCGACGCGGGCCCCGAGTGGGCGGCGACGATGCGGCTGGCCGGTCGCGAGGCGCTGTACCGCAGTGCGGTCGGGCTGGTGCGCGGCACGCACCCGACGATGCGGAAGTTGTTGCTGGAGCTGGAGATCCCGTGCGTGCTGCTGCACCCGGCCGACAGCCCGCCCGCCGGTGCGCGGGAGCTGACGCAGGCCGGTGTCCAGCTGGTGGCGGTGCCGGACACCGGGCACAACATCATGATCGACAACGTCGACGGCTTCGCGCGTGCCGTCGCCCAGCAGCGCCTGCTGGTCTAGCGCTTCTCGCGCAGGCCCAGCGCGTCCCACGCGGCGGCGACGGTGGCGGCGCGCAGCTCGTCCACCGGGGCGTCGGGGAACTGCATCGTGCAGTCCTGCATGCCGCCGAACGCCAGCACGGCGCGGGCTTCCTGTTCCAGCGTCGGGTTCTCGCCGAACAGCAGCCTGCTCATACGGGCGCGCCACGACAGCACGACGTCGATGAGGCCGAGCTCGGCGAGCGTGGTCATCTCGGTGAGCAGGAACAGCACGTCGGCGCGGTAGCGGTGGTTGAAGTCGAAGAACCCTTCGAGCAGCTCGCGCGGCGCGACGTCGCCGCGCCGCTCCACCTCGTCGAGGAAGCGCTGGCCGTCGGACAGCAGCGGCTCGACGATGCTGCGCACCAGCTCCTCGCGTGAGGAGAAGTGGTAGTACAGCGCCGGTTTGGTGATGCCGAGGCGGTCGGCGATCTCCTGCAGGCTGGTCCGCTGGACCCCCTGGGTCGCGAAGAGCTCGCGCGCGGTCGTGAGGATGCGCTGCTTGGTGTCGGAGGGTCGGGCCACCCGCGCAGCATAACTTGCTTAACGGTCGGTAAGTGGAGGTGCTAGCCTGGCACCAGGGGACTTACCGACCGTTAAGTAAGGGGGCGTGACATGCGGGTTCTGGTGTCCGGGGCGAGCATTGCCGGGCCGGTGCTGGCGTACTGGCTGACGCGGTACGGCCACGAGGTCACGGTGGTGGAACGCTCGCCGGTGCTGCGCAAGACCGGCGGGCACGCGGTGGACCTGTTCCAGCCGGCGATGGAGATCTCCGAACGCATGGGCGTGCTGGACCGCGTCGAGGCGATGAAGACCGGTACCCAGCGGCTGACGTTCCTGCGGGAGGGCACCCGGCGGCCGATCAGCGGTGACGCGACGAAGCTGTTCGCGGCCGCGTCGGACCGGCACGTCGAGGTGATGCGCGACGACCTGAGCGAGATCTACTACGACGCCGGCCGCGCGGACGTCGAGTACGTCTTCGGCGACTCGATCACCTCGGTCGGCACGGACGGGGACGTGACGTTCGAGGTCGGGGCGCCGCGGCGGTTCGACCTGGTGGTCGGCGCGGACGGGTTGCACTCGAACGTGCGGCGGCTGGTGTTCGGCGAGGTCGCGAAGACGTTCACGGGCGCCTACCTGGCGGTGCTGTCGGTGCCGCGGGAGCTGGGCGTGCCCGGCGCGATGACCGGGCACATCGGGCCGGGGCGCAGCGCGGCGCTGTACGGGGCGCGGCACCTCGACGACGCGCGGGCGGTGTTCCTGTTCCGCAGCGAGCGGGAGCTGGACTACCACCACCGCGACGTGCCGCGGCAGAAGCAGCTGCTGCGCGAGGCGTTCGCGGGCCTGCACCCGCGGGTGGACTCGTGGCTGGAGCACCTCGACGGCGGGCGGGCGTTCTACTTCGACTCGATCACCCAGCTGCGCGAGGACACCTGGTCGCGCGGGCGGGTGGCGCTGGTCGGGGACGCGGCCTACTGCCCCGGTCCCGCGATCGGCGGCAGCACGAGCCTCGCGGTGCTGGGCGCGTACGTGCTGGCCGGTGAGCTGGCCGGCGGTGACCACGTGGCGGGCTTCGCGTGCTACGAGCGGGAGATGCGGCCGGTGGTGCACGCGAGCAGGGCGCTGGCGCTCGGGGTGGCGAAGACGCTGATCCCGCGGACGCGGCTGGGGGTGACGGGGCTGGTGCGCGGCATGCAGGTCGCGACGTCGTTGCCGACGTGGATGGTGCGGCCGCTGGCCAAGCTGAACTCGAAGGGCGTGCGGCTGCACGACTCGATGGTGGTGCGCGACTACGGGCGTCAGGGCGCCGGCGTGGTGCCGGCGCCCTGACCGGGTCGTCCGATCAGAACTGCAGGCTCCACTTGTCGAGGTAGCCGGTGTCCTGGTTGGCGTTGTCGTTGACCCGCAGCTGCCAGGTGCCGTTGGCGGCCTCGCTGGAGGCGTTGACGGTGTAGGTGGTGTTGATGTTGTCCGTGCTGCCGCCGGAGCGGTTGTGCAGGACGTAGGCGGTGCCGTCCGGGGCGATGAGCTCGACGCGCAGGTCGCCCTGGTAGGTGTGCTTGATGTCGACGGCGACCTTGAGCGTGGCCGGGGCGTTGCCCGTCACCCCGGACACCGTGATCGGGGAGTTGACGGTGCTGTTGTCCGCGATCTGGAAGTCCGTGGCGTTCTCGAAGTACTTGCCGGGGTTGGGCGGGGTCACGCCGCAGTACTGCTGTTCCTTGCCGATGGCCTCGTAGGGGCAGTCGGCGCGTTCGAGCAGCTGCAGCACGGCCTCCTTGTTGCGGGAGGTCTGGGCGGGGATGACCTCGTCGGGCGGGTAGAAACCGCCGCCGCCGGAGCTGCCGGGGTACATCTCGAAGGTGTAGGCGAACACGCCCTGGGTGCCCCACAGCCAGTCGGGGATGGACCCGTCGGTGATGTAGAGGTCGCTGGACTGCTCGGGGGTGTAGCCGTTGCTCTGCGCCATCGACTGGCCGATGGTGGCGAAGGTGTCGCGCTGGTCCTGGGTCAGGCCCGGTGCGACGTCGTCGTAGGTCCAGCCCCACGGCCACAGGATGAGCTCGCTGTAGGTGTGGAAGTCGATGGAGGCGCTGATCTGCTGCTTGCCGCCGACGTTGCGGCCGCGCACGAAGTCGGCCACGACCTTGACCTCGGGCGCGGACTCCGCGCTCGGACCGCGGTAGGTCTCACTGCCGGTGCTGCCCGACGAACCGCCGCAGCAGCCCCACTTGTAGGCCCAGTTGCGGTTGAGGTCGGTGCCGACGTTGCTGGAGCCGGCGTTGGGCTGCCGGTTCTTGCGCCACGACCGGTAGCTGCCGGTGGCGATGTCGTACTCGCCGCCGTCGGGGTTGACGTCCGGGATGATCCAGATCTCGCGGGTGTCGACGAGTCCCTTGATCCGCGCGTCGGTCGCGTACTGGGTCGTGAACTGGTTGACCAGGTACAGCGCCATCTCGACGGTGAGGTGCTCACGCGCGTGCTGGTGGTGCGTGAACAGCACCTCCGGCTCGTCCTCGTCCACGGCGACGTTGTCGCTGATCTTGAGCGCGATGATGTCGCGGTTCTCGTAGGACTTGCCGATGACCTGCTTGCTGATCAGGTTCGGGTAGGCCGCGACCGCGTTGTTGATCTCCGCCGTCATCTCGGCGTACTTGTGGTAGTTCGAGTCGGCGGCCGGGAAGTCGAACGGGCCGACCTGTGCGCCCGCCTCCATCCGCTTGGGCAGCTCGGTGACCTCGAACCCCTGGGCCCGCAGGTTCCTGGCCTCACGACCGGTCGCGGTGATCACGACGATGCCGTGTTCCTCGACCGAGTCGATCGCCGCACCGGACTTCGCGACCTTGGTGCGCTGCTCGGCCGTGCGCACGCCGCTGACCTGGTAGTTCGTCGACGATTCGGCCTGGTCGGGGGCAGCGCCGGTCGGGACGCCTCCCATCGCGAAGCACACGGAGGCGGCGACGGTGACCCCGATCAGGGGTCTGAGATGGCTTTTTCGCATGCAGGGCAACCCTTTCGGACCACGGCAGGGACATGGCTCCGCCAGGTGTAGTCCGTGTGAAGCCCCGCTGTCATCCCGCCATCCGTATGGGGCTACCTGGTGGAACGGGATAACAGTCAACCGAAGTTCGGCCGCCGAGGCCGGGTCGACACGGACGTGGCGCGGGTCTGTGTGGTGCCCGGCGGTCGCGCGGTTCTGGCGGTCGTGGTGCTAGGTGCGGGCGGCGGCCTCCTTCGCGGCCTGTTCGACGCGGTTCCAGTGGGCGGGCCAGTCCTCGTCGGGCAGGTTCGACACGGCTGCGCGCAGTCCGGCGGCACCGTCGAGGCCCTCGCGGAGGATGTCGGCGTGGCCGCAGTGGCGGTTGGTCTCGGCGATCATGTGCACGAGCAGCAGGTGCAGGGTGACGTGCTTGCGGTCCTCGGGCCACCAGGGCACGACGCCGGGGGCGTCCAGCGGCAGTTCCTCGATGGAGCTGTCGGCGAACGCGGTGACGCGGGCGTGCAGGGAAAGGATGGACTCGCGGGACTCGTCGGCGGTGGCGAACATGTCCGCGTTCGTGTCGCCGTTGTCGATCCACGGCAGGGTCTCGCCGAACGGGCGGCCCAGGCAGGCGCCGAAGTACTCCTGCTCCACTCCCGCGACGTGCTTGACGAGACCGAGCAGGTTCGTGCCGGTCGGCGTGAGCGGCCTGCGCACGTCGTACTCGGAGAGCCCGTCGAGCTTCCACAGCAGCGCCTCGCGCGCTGTCTTGAGGTAGCGGTGCAGGTGGGCTTTGGGATCACTGGACATGGGCGTCACCCTGCCACGACCGGCGGGCGATCTCCTCCAGGTTCGCGTGGTGGGCCGTCCACCAGCCGGACGGGACGGCGGGCATGTTGTCGTTGCCCTGCTGCATGCCGGGGGGGCGAGGGGTAAGGCGGTGATGGTCGCGTCGGCGGAGGTCGGGGAACGGGCGGTCGAAGACGCGGCCGAAGTAGTTCAGCTCGACGCCGGCGGCGTGCTTGACGAGGCCGAGCAGGTTGGTCCCGGTCGGCGTGAGCGGTCTGCGCACGTCGTACTCGGAGGCGGCTCCGGGCAATCTCCACGCGGAATGTGTTGGAGGCTGACACACTGGGACCGTTTGCGGAAAGGTTCTTTCCGCGTTGGTGGGGAGGGTGGAGCTCGTGTTGGAGACGTCGGCGCGGCTGTTCAAGCTGCTGTCGTTGCTGCAGTCCCCGCGCGACTGGACGGGGCCGGAGCTGGCCGAGCGGCTGGGCGTGACGACCAGGACGGTGCGCAACGACGTGGACCGGCTGCGCAACCTGGGCTATCCGGTGCACGCGACACCCGGTGCGGCCGGCGGCTACAAGCTGGGTGCGGGAGCGAGTCTGCCGCCGTTGCTGCTCGACGACGACGAGGCGGTGGCCATCGCGGTGAGCCTGGGCACGCAGGACTCCGAGACGGCGAAGCGGGCGCTCACGAAGCTCGAGCAGGTGCTGCCCTCCCGGCTGCGGCACCGCGTCGCCGCGGTGCGCGACCACACCTCCGGCACGGGCGCGGAGCTCGACGCGGGGGTGCGGGCGGCGATCGTGGACGCCTGCCGCGCGCGGGAGCTGCTGCGGTTCGACTACATCCGGTTCGACGGCGCCGAGGAGTGCCGCGAGGCCGAGCCCTACCGGCTGGTGCACGCGCGTGGCCACTGGCACCTGGTGGCGTGGGACGTGGCCGAGCGGGACTGGCGCACGTTCCGCGCCGACCGGGTGCGGCCGCGCGGGCCGGCCGGGCCTCCGTTCACGCCGCGCGAGGTGCCGGACCTGGAGACCTATCTGGCGGAGGGGCTGGCGACGGCGGCGTGGCGGTTCCGCACGACGGTGACGGTGCACGCGCCGGCCGAGGAGGTCGCGGCGAAGGTGCCTGCGGCGCTGGTGGAGGCGGTGGACGCGGGCACGTGCCGGATGACGGCGGGGTCGGACACGCCGCAGGCGCTGGCGGTGTGCCTGGGGGTGCTGGACGCGGACTTCGAGGTGCAGGGGCCGCCGGAGCTCGTTCAGCACCTGGGAAAGACGGCTGACAGGTTCCGCAGGGCCATCGATACTGCCGGGCATGGGTAAGAGCTACGCGCGCATCGAGCCGCGACTGCGGGAGTTCATCGAGGACCAGAAGGTGTTCTTCGTGGCCACGGCGCCGTTGGCCGGTGACGGCCACGTGAACCTCTCGCCCAAGGGCCGCGCGGGCACGTTGCGGGTCCTCGACGAGATGACGGTGGCGTACCTGGACTTCGGGGGCAGCCACGCGGAGACGATCGCGCACCTGCGGGAGAACGGCCGGATCACACTGATGTGGTGCGCCTTCGACGGACCGCCCACCATCGTGCGCGTCCACGGCCGCGGTGAGCCCGTCTTCCGTGACGACCCGCGCTTCGCCGAGCTGGTCGCCGGGTTCGGCGAGGCGGACGGGCCGGGGGTGCGGGCGGTGGTCGTGGTGCGCGCGGAGCTGATCAGCGACACGTGCGGGTTCGCGGTGCCGTTCATGGACTACCGCACCGAGCGCACGCTGCACGAGGACTACTTCGGCCGCAAGAGCGACGAGGAGTTCCGCGAGTACACCAGCAAGAAGCCGACCAACGTCGCGAGCATCGACGGCCTGCCCGCCGTGCCACTGCCCCTGCCGCCGCGTTAGGACGACAGGAACCGGTCCAGCACGCGGGTGCCGAACTCCAGGCCTTCGACGGGAACGCGTTCGTCGACGCCGTGGGCCATGGCGCGGTAGTCGTAGCCCTCGGACGGCAGCAGCAGCGGCGCGTAGCCGTAGCAGTGGATGCCCAGCGTGCTGAACGCCTTGGCGTCGGTGCCGCCGCCCAGGCAGTACGGCACGACGACGGCGGAGGGGTCCTCGTCGCGCAGCGCCTCGGCCATGGCGGTGAACCAGGGCGTGTCGACCGGTGCCTCGACCGGCGGCTGCTGATCGAGGAACTCCCAGGTCACGCCGGGTTCGAGCAGGGAGTCGATCGTGGCGGTGAGCTCGTCGGCGGTGCCGGGCAGGGTGCGCACGTCGAGCCGGGCGGTGGCGGTGCCGGGGATGACGTTGACCTTGTAGCCGGCGTTGAGCATGGTCGGCGTGGTCGAGCAGCGCACGGTGTTCTCGACGAGCTTGGCGGCGGGGCCGAGGCGGGCGATGGTGGCGTCGACGTCGTCGAGGTCGACCTCGACGCCCAGTGCCTTGCCCGCGCCGACCAGGAACGCCTCCGCGGTCGGGGTGAGCACGACCGGGTGCCGGTGGGCGGCGATCCTGGCGAGGGTGGTGACCAGGGCGGTGACGGCGTTGTCGGGGTTGCGGCGCGAACCGTGCCCGGCGCGTCCGGTGGCGGTGAGCGTCATGTGCGAGGTGCCGCGCTCGGCCGTGCCGATCGGGTAGAGCCGCACGCCGTCCACGTCGTAGGAGAACGCGCCGGACTCGCTGATCGCCGCCTGCACGCCCGCGAAGTGGGCGGCGTGGTGCTCGACCAGCCAGTGCGCGCCGTAGGCGCCCAGGTCTTCCTCGTCGGCGACGAACGCGAGCACGACGTCGCGGCGTGGCCGGCGGCCCTCGGTGTGCCAGCGGTCGACCACGGCCAGTGTCATGGCGGCCATGTCCTTCATGTCCACGGCGCCGCGGCCGTGCACGAACCCGTCGCGGATCTCGCCGGCGAACGGGTCGAAGCTCCACTCGGCGGGGTCGGCGGGCACGACGTCGAGGTGGGCCTGCACCAGGACGGCGGGCAGGGTGGGGTCGGTGCCGGGGATGCGGGCCAGGACGTTGGTGCGCCGCGGCGCGGGTTCGAGCAGCGTCGGCGCGACACCGCTGTCGCTCAGCACCGCCGCGACGTGCTCGGCGGCGTCGCGTTCACCGGCGCAGTCGCCGCCGCCGCGGTTGGTGGTGTCGAACCGGATGAGCTGCGCGCACAGCTGCGCCACGTCCAGCGTCATGCGGTCACCGTAACCGCCCGCGTCCGGTGGGATGGTCACGACACCCACGATCCGGGACGCGGGAGCCCGGCCCAGGGGTGGGTGGGTCAGCCGTAGATGCCCTCGACCGCACCGGCCGCCACGTGCGTGACGATCTTGAACGCCTTCATCGCCTCGGTCATGGACGCGGCGTCGAACCCGACCCGGCGCACCCCGAGCTGCTGCACGGTGGGCACCACGGCGGCGGCGTCGGCGAGGTGCGAGGCGTCGAACTCGACCTCCACGCGGTGCGCGGCCACGACACCCTCGCCACGGCCGGCGCGGGTCATCGCCGCGGTGGCGGCCTGCGTGATGCGTGCCGCGGACACGGCGGGCGGCAGGCACACGGCCGCATACCGCGACACGCACTCCTTCACGGCCACCAGTTGCGCGTGCGGTGCGTAGGCGCGCGCGTCGGCGCAGGTGCGGTCGTCGCCGGTGACCATCAGCACGGGCACGCCGTACTCGGCGGCGAGCGCGGCGTTGAGCAGGCCCTCGGAGGCGAGCACGCCGTCGAGCCACACGCCGGTGATCGAGTTCTCCAGGTAGGTGTGGGCGAGCACCCCGGTCTCGCCGGCGGCGGCGTGGTAACCCAGGAACACCACGCCGTCCACGCCGGTGTCGACGCCCTGCATCATCGACAGCGGCTTGTGCCGGCCGGTGAGCAGCCGCGCGGTGTCGTGCAGGTCCTCCAGCAGCAGGTTGCGCTGCGAGGAGTGGGCCTCGTTGACGAGCACGTCGGTGGCACCGCCCGCGGCCAGGCCCTCGACGCAGGCGTTGACGTCGGCGGTGAACAGCCGCCGGAACCGCTGCCACCCGTCGGTGCCGGGGACGACGTCACCGGTCCAGGTGACGCCGGTGACGCCTTCCATGTCTGCCGAGATCATGATCCGCACACCTCGGTACGGTAGCGGCGGGCTGCTGGGGAGAGGGGTATTTCCGTGCGGGTGAAGTGGTGCGCGTTGTTTGCGGCTGCAACTGTCCTGGGGTCCGCGACACCGGTGGCGACGGCGCAGCAGCCTGCGATCCTCAAGGTCGCGATCGTGCAGCAGATCGACTCGTTGAACCCGTTCCTGGCGGTGTTCCAGTCCAGCACCGAGATCAACCGGCTGATGTACGACTACCTGACCGCCTACGCCGCGGACGACCAGCGGGTCACCGAGGCGATCGCGAACCGGTGGGAGACCTCGCCGGACCGGCTCACGTGGACGTTCACGGTGCCGCAGGGCAAGAAGTGGAGCGACGGGCAGCCGATCACGGCGCACGACGTCGCGTTCACCTACAACCTGATGCTGACCGACGAGGTCGCACGCACCGCGAACGGCAGCTTCGTGACGAACTTCGAGTCCGTCACCGCGACCGACGACCGGACCGTGGTGATCAAGACCAAGGCGCCGCAGGTGACGATGCTGGCGCTGGACGTGCCGATCGTGCCGCGCCACGTGTGGGAGAAGGCCGGCAGCATCAAGGACTACACCAACGACCGCACGCCGGTCGTGGGCAGCGGCCCGTTCGTGCTCACCGAGCACGTGCCGGGGCAGTTCATCAAGCTCAAGGCCAACAAGGACTACTGGCGGGGCGCGGCGAAGTACGACGAGCTGCACTTCGTGTACTTCCAGAACTCCGATGCGGCGGTGCAGGCGCTGGGCAAGGGCGAGGTCGACCTGGTCAACCGGATGGCGCCCGCCCAGTTCGAGTCGCTGGCGGGCCGGGCGGGCGTGACGCGCAACAAGGCGCAGGGCCGCCGGTTCACCGAGCTGCTGATCAACCCCGGCGCGGCGACGCGGACCGGGGAGCCGATCGGTGACGGCAACCCGGCGCTGCGCGACGTGCGGGTGCGCCGGGCGATCGCGCAGGCCGTCGACCTGGACGCCCTGGTGGCACGGGTCAACCTCGGTTATGCCGAACGCGGCGCGGGCCTGGTGCCGCCGGTGTTCACCAAGTGGCACTGGCAGCCCGGCGAGCAGGACACCCGCCGGTACGACCCGGCGGCGGCCAACGCGGCACTGGACGCGGCCGGGGTGGCGCGCGACGCCGGCGGCACGCGGCTGTCGCTGCGGCTGCTCGGCCGGGCCGGCCGCGCCTACGACGAGCAGGCCTCGGAGTACCTCAAGAAGTCGCTGGGCGAGGTCGGGATCACGCTGGACGTGCGGCTGGTGTCGGACAACCAGCTCAACGAGGCCACCACGGTGGGCTCCTACGACCTGGCGTTCTCCGGGTGGGCGACCAACGTGGACCCGGACTTCGTGCTCAGCCTGCACACCTGCGCGCAGCGGCCCGGCGCGGACGGCAAGGGCGGTACCACCGACGCCTACTTCTGCGACGAGACCTACGACCGGCTCTACGCCCGGCAGCTCTCGGAGTTCGACGAGGCCAAGCGCATCGAGCTGGTCAAGCAGCTGCAGGCCCGCTTCTACGACCAGGTGCCCGCGGTGGTGCTGGCCTACGACAACGCGCTGGAGGCCTACCGCTCCGACCACGTCGCCCGGTTCACCACGCAGCCGGCGCAGGGTGGCGTGATCATGGCGCAGAACGGCATGTGGGGCTACTACGGTGCCGAACCGGCGCAGTTCTCGGCGCGGGCGGCCGGCAGCCGGTGGCCGGTGTTCGCGATCGGCGGCGGCCTGCTGGTCGTGCTGCTGGTGGCGGGTCTGCTCGTCGCCGGGCGGCGGCGGGCCACGGCGGGGGAGCGCGAGTAGGTGCGTCTCCTCGGTCGTGCCGGTGGTGCCGCGCTGAGCCTGCTCATGGTGGCGGTGCTGGGTTTCTTCCTGTTCCGGGTGGTGCCCGGCGATCCCGTGGTGTCGATGACGCGCGGACGGCCGGCGACGGCGGCGATGCAGGCCGAGCTGCGGGCGCAGTTCGGCCTGGACCGCCCGCTGGCCGAGCAGTTCTGGACCTACTTCACCGCGTTGCTGCGCGGTGACCTGGGCACGTCGTTCACGTTCCGCCGGCCGGTGGCGGAGGTCATCGCGGAACGGCTGGGCCCGACGCTGCTGCTGGTGGGCACCGGCACGCTGATCGCGGTGCTGGCGGGGCTGTGGCTGGGGATCCGGGCGGCGTGGAAGCGCGACACGGCGTTCGACCGGGCCGCGACGGGGGTGGCGCTGACGTTGTGGGCGGTGCCGACGTTCTGGCTCGGGATGCTGCTGATGATGGTGACCGGCGACCTGTTCCCCTCACGCGGCATGCGCGACACCGACACCGCACCGGACTTCCTGTCCCAGGCCCTGGACGTCGGGCACCACCTGGTGCTGCCCTCGCTCACCCTGGTCGCGGTGGTCACCGCGGAGTACATGCTGGTGATGCGGTCGTCGTTGCTGGAGGAGATGCACGCCCCCTACCTGACGACGGCGCGGGCGAAGGGCCTGCGCGACGACCTGGTGCGCCGCCGCCACGCGGTGCCCAACGCGGTGCTGCCGGCGATCACGCTGGTGTTCCTGCGGTTCGGGCTCGTGGTGGGCGGGGCGATCACCACGGAGACGGTGTTCTCCTGGCCGGGGCTGGGGCTGTTGTTCTACGACGCGCTGACCGGGCCGGACTACTTCCTGCTGCAGGGGCTGCTGGTGGTGACGGCGGGCGCGGTCGTGGTGATGAACCTGCTCGCGGACCTGCTGCACGGGGTCCTGGATCCACGGGTGAAGGTCGTATGAGGGTCTTGCTGACGCACCGCTCGGGTGTGGCGGGCGCGGTGGTGCTGGCCGTGGCGGCGGTGCTCGCGCTGCTGGCGCCGTGGCTGGTCCCGGCCGAGGCGCTCGACGTCACGCGCGTGAGCGCGGGCGCCTGGCAGGCACCGGCCGCGCAGCACTGGCTGGGCACCGACCACACCGGGCGCAGCGTGGCGCTGCTGGTGGTGTCGGGCGCGGGGACGTCGTTGTTCGTGGGGCTGACCGCGGCGGTGCTGTCAGTCGGCATCGGCACGCTGGTGGGGATCACGAGCGGGCACTTCGGTGGCGTGGTGTCGGGGGCGTTGCTGCGGGTGACCGACTTCTTCCTGGTGCTGCCCGCGCTGGTGCTGGCGATCGCGCTGTCCACGGTGCTGCCGCGCGGGCTGGGCACGATCGTGCTGGCGATCGGGCTGACGAGCTGGCCGTCGACGGCGCGGATGGTGCGAGCGCAGACGCTGACGATCGAGGCGCGGCCGTTCGTGGAACGGGCGCGGGCCCTGGGCGGCGGGCACCTGCACGTGATCGGCCGGCACGTGGTGCCGTCGGTGGTGCCGCTGGTGCTGGTGAACACGACCCTGGCGGTGGCGTCGTCGATCGTGGCGGAGTCGACGCTGGCGTTCCTCGGGCTGGGCGACCCGACGCGGATCTCGTGGGGCGCGATGCTGCACCAGGCGCAGCTGCACGGGGCGGTACCGCAGCGGGCGTGGTGGTTCCTGCTGCCACCCGGTGTGGCGATCGTGGTGGTGGTGCTGGCGTTCACGCTCGTCGGCCGCGCCCTCGAAGCCGTTGTGACGCCGAAGAGGTGACCCCGTTGCTGCAGCTGAAGAACCTCACCGTCCACTACGGAGCGAAACGCGTCGTCGACGACGTCGGCCTGACCCTGGGGGCCGGGCAGACGCTGGGGCTGGCGGGGGAGTCGGGGTCGGGCAAGTCGACGCTGGCGATGTCGGTGCTGCGGCTGCTGCCCAGGACCGCGCGGGTCGACGGACAGGTCCTGCTCGACGGCGAGGACGTCACCACCATGTCGTGGGGGCGGATGCGGGCGGTGCGGTGGGCGTCGGCGTCGGTGGTGTTCCAGGGGGCGATGCACTCGCTCAACCCGGTGCGCCGCGTCGGTGAGCAGATCGCCGAGCCGATGCGCCTGCACGCCACGCCCGGCAGCGTGCGTGAGCTGCTGGAGCAGGTGGAGCTGCCGGCCGCGCGGGCCCGTGCCTACCCGCACGAGCTCTCCGGCGGGCAGAAGCAGCGGGTGATGATCGCGATGGCGCTGGCGTGCTCACCGCGGCTGGTGATCGCCGACGAGCCGACGACCGCGCTGGACGTCGTGGTGCAGGCCCAGGTGCTGGGCCTGCTGACCCGGCTGGTCGCCGAGCAGGACCTGGGGCTGCTGATGATCAGCCACGACCTGTCGGTGCTCGCGCAGACCTGCCAGAACCTCGCGGTGATGTACCGGGGGCAGATCGTCGAACGCGGCGCCACCCGGTCCGTGATCGCCGACCCGCAGCACCCCCACACCGCCGCGCTCACGGCCGCGTTCCCCGTCATCGGCGACCCCGCGCACCGCTGGACCGAGCCCGCCGATGCCACGCGGGGAGCTTCCGCACGACAGGACCGTGCGGACGCTCCCCGCGTGGCATCCGGGAGCGGCGAGGACCCGGCGGGTGCGGGGGCGTTGCTGGAGGTGCAGGGCCTGCGGGTGGACTACGGCACGGTCCGCGCGGTCGACGGGGTGGACCTGCGGATCGGCCACGGGGAGATCGTGGCGCTGGTCGGGCAGTCCGGATCCGGCAAGACGACACTGGCGCGCGCCATCATGAACTTGCGGTCGCCGTCCTCCGGTCGGGTGATCTTCGACGGACATCCGGTGCCGCGGCGGGGCACGGCGCTCAAGGCGTTCCGCCGCCAGGTCCAGCTCGTCCTGCAGGACCCGGCCAGCGCGCTGAACCCCCGCCACACGATCTTCGCCGCCGTGGCGGAGGGACTGCGCGTGCACGGCCTGTCCGACGACGAACAAGCCCAGGTCACAGCCGCTGTGGAACGGGCGGAGCTGCGCCCGGCGAGCCTGTACCTGGACGCGTTGCCGCACGAGCTGTCCGGGGGCCAGCAGCAGCGCGCGGTGATCGCCGGCGCACTGGTGCTGCGACCCCGCCTGCTGGTGGCCGACGAACCGGTCGCCTCGCTCGACGCCTCGGTGCGCGGGGAGATCGTGGCGCTGCTGCTCCGGTTGCGCCGCGAGCTCGGCCTCGCATCATTGATCATCACGCACGACCTCGGGCTGGCCTGGCAGATCGCCGACCGGGTCGCGGTGATGCATCAGGGCACGATCGTGGAACAAGGTCCGGTGGAACAGGTGCTGCTCAACCCCTCTCACGACTACACCCGCGCCCTCGTGCGCGCGGTGCCCCGGGTCTGACGTGCTGCCCGTCGAGCACGCCCACCTGCGGGCCGCGCTGACACCCGCCGAGATCGGCAGGGGCGGCGTGGACGGCTGGATCGCGGCCGGCGACGTCGCGGCGCTGGCCCGGCTGGCGTGGCACGACCTGGGCTGCCCGCCGGGCGTGCTGGCCGAACTCGCGCAGGCCGCCGAAGCCGGGCACGTGCTGGCGCTGTGCCGGCTGCTGGCCTCGACCACCCGCGGCGACACCACCGCGGTGTGGCGGTACCTGGCCGCCGACCATGCCCGCACCGGCGAACGCTCCGACGGCAGGCAGCGGTTCCTGCTCGACCGGGCGATGCGCGGCGAGGGCCGCAACTGGCGCGACTTCTCCGCGTTGATGGGCTGCGACCGGCCCGAGGACGTCGACGCGGCGTTCGACCGCGACGAGGACATGGTCGGCGTGGCGGTCATCGGACTGGCGCTGTCCTGCCCGGACCCGGCGCAGATCCTCACGCGGGTGGCACGCGCGCTGGACCACAACCGCCTGCAGGTCCGCCGCCAGGGCGCCATGGCGCTCGCGCACGTGGCCCGGCTGCACGGCGTGGTCTCCCGCGAATGCCTGCAGGTCCTGCGCCGTCACCCCGACGACGTCGCCGAGGACGACCTGTGGACGTTCGTCGCGCACCACCGGCTGCCGGCGTGGCTGTGGTGGCGCCGCCTCACGGCCCGGCCAGGGCGGCGAGCTCCGCGCGCACGACGTTCTCGGTGACCCGGTTGCGCTGCCCGACCGCCCGGCGCAGCGCGTCCTCCAGATGCCCGCGGGCCTGCGCCACCTCGCCGCGGGCCAGCGCGATGCGGCCGCGTTCCACCGCGATGTGACACCGCAGCTGGTCGGGCCCGTACCAGCCGCCGGGCACCAGCTCCCACGCCCGCTCGCACTCCCGGCTCGCCGCGGCGAGGTCACCGCCGAGACGGGCCAGCGCGGCCAGCCCCAGGTGCGCACCGGCCTGCACCGTCACCGCACCCGCCCGCCGGGCCTGCCCCAGCCCGAGGTCGAAGTCCGCGCGCGCCCCGGCCCGGTCCCCGGCGGCCAGCCTCGCGTGCGCCCGGCTGATCACGGTCTCCGCGGTGTCCTCGGTGGCACCGAGCTCGTCGAGCAGGGCCCGGCCGCGGTCGAGGTAGCGCAACGCGGCATCGGTGTCGCCCACCGACAACGCCATCTCACCGAGCTGGTTGTGCGCCAGCGCCGCACCCCACCGGTCACCGACCTGCCCGAACGCCTCCGCACCCCGGCCCAGCAGCCGCCGCGCGGTGTCGTGGTCACCGCCGTGCCACGCGACCAGGCCGTCACCGACCAGGGCCAGCGCCTGGCTCCACGGGTCGTCGCCGAGCAGCCGGTTGCGGCGGTGCCACACCATCGAGTCGTTCTCCGGCGCCCCCAGCGCCATGCCCCACATCATCGTCATGATCGGATACCGCGGCGGGTCCCGCAGCGCCTCCAGCAACGCGTCAGCCTGCCGGATCCGCCCCGTCTGGTCACCGGTCGCCACCGGCCACGCCAGCAGCAGGCACAACGCGTACTCCTGCTCGCAGCCCTGCGGCGCGCTCTCCCCGCACGCCCGCAGCACGGCCTCGGCCTGCCCGGCGGCCTCGGTGCGCAGGCCCCGGCACCAGTAGTAGGTCGCCAGCGCCGCGACCAGCTCCAGCGCCAGAACCGTGTCGTGAGCCGTGGCCCAGGCCACGGCGGCGGTGAGGTTGTCGTGATCGGCCTCGAGCCCGGCCAGCCACTCGACCTGGTCGTGGGCACGCAGGTGCGGTTCGGCCCGCTGCGCCCGCCCGAGGAACCAGCGGGCGTGCGCCTCCCGCAGATCAGGCGCGTGGGTGGCGCAGAACGCCCGGATCGTGTCGAGCATCCGGTACCGCTCACCGACGACCTCGACCAGAGACTTGTCCGCCAGCGACGCCAGCGTGTCGGAATCGCAGCCGGTGACCGCCGTGACGGCGTCGAGCGTGACCGAGCCGCGGAACACGGTGAAACGGGCGGCCAGGTCACGTTCGGTGCCGGTGAGCAGGTCCCAGCTCCACTCCACCACCGCGTGCAGCGTGCGGTGCCGCGCCACGGCGGTGCGGCTGCCCTTGGACAGCAACCGGAACCGGTCGTCCAGCCGCGTGGCGATCTCGGTCACCGGCAGGGACCGCACACGGGCGGCGGCCAGCTCGATGGCCAGCGCGACACCGTCCAGACCACGGCAGATCTGCTCGACCACCCGCGGATCGGCGGTGAAACCGGGCCGCACCGCCCGCGCCCGGTCCGCGAACAACCGGGCCGCCGCCTCGTCGTCCAACGCCGACACCGGAAGGAGCGTCTCACCGGTGATGCCCAGCGGCTCCCGGCTCGTCGCCAGCACCCGCACGTCCGGGCACCCGCTCAGCACCGCACCGAGCACCCGCGCGGCCTCGTCCACGACGTGCTCGCAGTTGTCCACCACCAGCAGCACCGACCGCGCCGCCAACGCCGCCAGCAGCCGCTCCTCCACACCCACCGGCGCGGACAGCAACCCCGCCTCCCGCAACCCCACACCGTCGAGCAACGCCCGCGCCACCTCCGTGGTAGCACTGAGGTCCACGAACACGACCTCACCCGGCTCCCGCGCCGCCGTCTCCACCGCCAGCCGCGTCTTGCCCGTCCCACCCGGCCCGATCAACGTCACCAGCCGGTTCTCACCCAGCCACCTCACCACCCGCCGCAGGTCCTCGTCACGGCCCACGAAACTGCTCAACTGCGCCGGCACACCGCTATGCGGCGCCCGCGCACGCACCACCTCCAGATGCGCGGCCGCGAGATCGGGGGAGGGGTCCACCCCCAGCTCCTCGGCCAGCAGCACCCGGCCCCGCTCGAAGGTCTCCAGCGCCTCGCTCTGCCGGCCCTCCCGGTGCAACGCCCTCACCAACGCCGCCCGCACGTCCTCCCGCAACGGACACCCCGCCAGCAGCTCCCGCAGCTGCGCCGTCGTCCCACCCGCCAGCACACACGAGACCCGCAGCTCCTCCAGCCGCGCCCGCGCGCCCTCGGCGAACGGCGCCCGCACATCCGCCAGCGCCTCACCACGCCACAACGCCAGCGCCTGCGCACCCCGCCCCGCCGCCAGCAGCTCCGCACACAGGTGCACATCCACCTCGGCCGGATCCGCGACCAGCCGGTACCCGGCGGGGTGGTGCTCGACCACCACCCCCGGCACCGCTCTGCGCAACCGCGACACCTGCGACTGCACCGCATTGGCCGCACCGGCCGGCGGATCCGGGTACAGGCCCGCGACCAGCCGGTCGTGCCCCACCACCCGGCCCGCCTCCAGCGCCAGCATCGCCAGCAGCGCACGCTGCCGCGGCGCCGCCACCTGCTCGCCCCCGACCAGCACCGCCCCCAGCACCCCGAACCTCACAGGCCGTGATTCTTCCCGACCCGCACCACCCACGAGGCCGGAACCGGCCGGCCCAGGCTCAGGCCAGCGCCCGCAACACGATCCGCTCCACCACCCGCGTCTTCGCGTCGGCGTAGTCCTGCACCCGCTCCCACGACCGGCCCGCCAGCTCACGCTTGACCCGCTCGTACTCGGCACGATCCCCGGCATGCGCGCGCAACCGGTCCCGGAACACCAGCATCCGGTCGACCTCCTCACACGCGGGGGAGAAGACGTGCAGGTTCACGTCCGGATCCGAGTCACGCAACAACCGGTGCTCATACCAGCCGTGCTCCCGCAACCGCAGGTAATACCCCGCCGCCACCAACGCCGGCACATACGCGTCCTCGTCATTCGAGTCCGCCACCACCAGCAACACGTCGATCAACGGCTTCGCCGCCAGCCCCGGCACCGACGTCGACCCCACGTGCTCCAGCCGCAGCACCGCCGACCCCAGCGCCGCACGGATCCGCGCCTCCTGCACCGCATACCACCGCGGCCACTCCGCGTTGTACTCCTCCAGCACGACCTGACCCGCCCGCACCGGCGTCTCCGTCACGAACTCCACGTCGTCCGACGGCAACCGCCACTCCACATACGCGCGCTCGAGGATCTCCAGCACCACCTCGTTCTTCGCCGCCGCGTAGTCCTGCACCCGCTCCCACTCCCGCGCCGCGAGCGCCCGCTTCGCCCCGGCGTACAGCTCCCGATCCCGCTCGCTGGCCCGCAACCAGTCACGGAACAGCAGATGCCGCCGCACCTGAGCACACCCACGCGGAAACACGTGCAGGTTGATGTTCGTGTCCGGCCCCTTCAAGATCCGGTGGTGGTGCCAGTCGTCCTCCCGCACCACCACCCGGTACCCCACGGCCTCCAACGCCGGCACATACGACCCCTCGTCACCGGCATCCGGCACCACCAGCAGCAGATCGACCACCGGCTTCGCGCACAACCCCGGCACCGACGTCGACCCCACGTGCTCCAGCACCGCACCGGGCAACACCCCCAGCACCCGGTCACGTTCCCGCTCGAACAAACCCGGCCACGCAGGGTCGTAGTCCGCAAGCTCGATGTTCATGGCGTTCCCCCTCGACAATTGGGCAGTCGGCCAGAATATCAACCCCCGAACAGGTCACCCACCGCCTCGACCCGCTGCAACACCTCGTCCGCCGTGAACACCAGGTCCTCCACCACCCGGCACTCCTCGACCTCGTCCCACGTCACCGGCGTCGACACCGCCGGACGCTCCCGAGCCCGCAACGAGTACGGCGCCACCGTCGTCTTCGCCGGGTTGTTCTGCGACCAGTCGATCAGCACCTTCCCCGTGCGCTGCGCCTTCGCCATCGACGACACCACCAGCTTCGGATGCTCCTTCGCCAGCCGCCGCGCCACCCCCTTCGCGTACTCCGACGTGTCCTTCGCCGGCGCGTACGCGTACACCTGCAGCCCCTTGTTGCCCGACGTCTTCACCCACGCGTCCACACCGTCGTCATCCAGCACCGTCCGCACCAGCTCCGCCACCCGGCAACACTGCACCACCGTCGCCGGCGCACCCGGATCCAGGTCGAACACCAGCAGATCAGGATCCCGCTTACCCCCACGCGGACCCACCGTCCACTGCGGAACATGCAGCTCCAACGCCGCCAAGTTCGCCAGCCACACCAACGTCGCCAACTCGTCGACCACCACGTAGTTGACCGTCTCGTTGCCCTTCGTGCTCCCCGGCGACTCCAACCGCACCGTCCGCACCCACTCAGGACGGTGCTCCGCGGCGTTCTTCTCGAAGAACCACTTCCCGTCCACCCCGTTGGGATACCGCTTCAACGTCACCGGCCGGTCCTTCAGGTGGGGGAGCAGCACCGGCGCGATCCGGGTGTAATAGTCGATCACCTCACCCTTGGAGAACCCGAACTCCGGATACAGCAGCTTGTCCAGGTTCGTCAGCTTCACCACCCGGCCCTCCACCCGGACCGACACCTCACTGCTCAACCCGCCGCACCTCCCCAGGCGACTTGTCCGGCCGCAACCCCCGCCACGCCGGAAACCGCATCCGCCCATCCGGCGTCCACTGCCGGAACACCACCTCCGCCACCAGCTCCGGCTCCACCCACCTCGCGCCCCTGGACCTCTCCCTCGGCATCTCCGTCACGAACGGCGACGACCTGCGCGCCAACGCCTTCAACCGCGGCGTCAGCACCGCCAACTCGGCATCGCTGAACCCCGTACCCACCGAACCCGCGAACGCCAGCCCGTCACCCCGCGGAATACCCAGCAACAACGCACCGATCACCCCCGCACGCTTGCCCTCACCCATCCGCCAGCCACCGATCACCACCTCCTGCGCCATCAAATCGGTGATCTTGCGCCACACCGGCGACCGCAAACCCGGCTGATACACCGAATCCAGCCGCTTCGCCACCACACCCTCAAGCCCCTGCTCCCGACTCGCCGCCAGCACCGCCGCACCATCGGTGTCATACGACGGGGGAGTCAGCCAGTTCGGCCCCCTCAACCCCAACCCACCCAGCAGCTCACGACGCTGCCTGAACGGCAACTGCACCAACGACGTCCCATCCAGGTGCAACAGGTCGAACAACAACAACGTCACCGGATACTGACGCGCCGCCCGCCGCGCCGCATCCGACTTGCTCACATGCATCCGGTTCTGCAACGCGCTGAAACTCGGCCGCCCGTTCCGCAACGCCACGATCTCCCCGTCCAGCAACGCCTCCGTCGACCCCAGCTGCTCACCCACAGCCTGCAACTCCGGATACGCCACCGTGATCTCGTTGCCCAACCGCGACCACACCTGCACCCGGCCACCCTCCACCCGCAGGATCGCCCGCACACCGTCCCACTTGAACTCATACGCCCACTGATCGTCATCATCGGACGGCAGGGGACCGGGCGCCGCCAGCATCGGCTTCACCTGCTCCGGCAACACCTGCCAGTCCGGCCGCGCATTCGCGTGCCGCCGCTTCACCATCCAGTTCTTCCCGTCCCCACCCGAACGGAAGAACACGAACTGCCCCTCGACCCGCCCACCACGCAGGACCACGTCCACCTCGCGGTCCGACCACTTCACCGTCTCATAACGGCCACGGTCCCAGATGAACATCGACCCACCGCCGTACTCACCCCGCGGAATCTCCCCAGAAAACTCCGCGTACTCCAACGGGTGATCCTCGGTGTGCACCGCCAACCGCACCACATCCGTCGTCGGCGGCAACCCCTTCGGCACCGCCCACGACACCAGCACACCACCACGCTCCAGCCGCACATCCCAATGCAAACTGCTCGCGTGATGCTCCTGGATCACGAACGTGTCGTCATCACCCCGCGGAAGATCCCCAGCACCCGGCACGGGCTCCGGCGTCCTCGCCGCATCCCGCTTGCGCCGGTACTCGTCCAGCCCCGCCATCTACGCAGACGAAGCCTTCTTCTTCGGAGCAGCCTTCTTCGACCCCTTCCGCCCCGCCTTCGCCTTCTCCACACTGCGCTCCAGAGCCGTCATCAGGTCGATCACATCGCCCTTCTCCTCCGACTCCGGCTGCTCGGGCAACTCCGCACCCTCCGCCTTCGCCGCGATGACCTTCCCCAACGCATCCCGGTAGTCATCGGTGAACGTCCCCGGATCGAAGTCACCCGCCATCGACTCCACCAACGACGTCGCCATCTTCAACTCCTGCGGCCGCACCTCCACCTCGGAGTCCAAGAAGTCGAACTCCGCCTTGCGGATCTCGTCCGGCCACAACATCGTGTGCAACACCAGCACGTCATCACGCGCCCGCACCGTCGCCAAGGTCTCCTTCTGCCGCATCGTGATCTTCACGACCGCCAGCTGACCCGTCTTCACCAACGCTTCCCGCAACAACACGTACGGCCGCGCCGCCGCCTTGTCCGGCTCCAGGTAGTACGTCTTCTGGAAGTAGATCGGATCGATCTCCTCCGCCGGCACGAACTCCAGCACCTCGATCGCCCTGTCCGTCTTCACCGGCAGCTTCTCGAAGTCCTCGTTCTCCATGATCACCATCCGGCCGTCGTCCAGCTCATAGCCCTTGGCGATCTCCGAAAACTCCACCTCCTCACCGCACACCGAACACACGCGCTTGTACTTGATGCGCCCGCCGTCCTCACGATGCACCTGGTTGAAACGGAAGTCGTGCTCCTCGACAGCCGTGTAGAGGCGCACGGCGATCGTCACCAACCCGAAGGAGATGGCCCCACGCCACACGGATCTCATTCTCACTGGGTACCCCTGAAATGCGGTTTCCGCACCACCAGATCACCCACTCGGCCGAACCAACCGGCAACCGGGCGACCCCCGACACCACCACCCGGCACCATGCCCCACCCCACTGGAAACCCACCAGGACACCCAGCGCCCCCGTCACTCCTCCCGCGACACCCGACCCAACGCCCGATACGTCCGATTACTCGCCACCGCCGCCCGCCGCTCCCGCGCCGTCGCCTCGATGTAGTTCTGACTCGTCGCCAAACTCGCATGCCCCAGCAACGCCATGATCTCGCTCGCCGACGCCCCGTCCTCCGCCAACCGCGTCGCGAACGTGTGCCGCAACGCGTGCAAACTCGCCCCCGTCGGCACCCGGTCGTGCAACCCCGCCCACCGGAAACACGACTTCACCAGGTACTCCAACCCACCCCGCCCGATCGGCTCACCCTGCCGATCCCGCAACAACGCGCTGTCCCGGTCGAACCGCCCCTGCGGAAACCGCTTGCGGCAACTCGCCAGGTACGCGTCCACGATCCGCTCCATCGGCGGCTCGATCGGCACACTGCGATCCCGGTTGCCCTTGCCCTTCACGTGCAACCGGCGGTCACCCTCACGCCCCACGACCGACGCCAGCGTCAACGTCCGCATCTCCGCACTGCGCAACCCCGCCACCAACCCCAGCGCGATCACCAGCACGTCCCGCTCCGGCCACGGGTCACGCCCCTTGCTCGCCCCCTCGGCCGCCGCCGTGAGCAGCTGCTCCGGCGTGTCCTCACCACGCAGGGGCTTGGGGATCAGCGGCGGCGTCTTCGGACGGGCCACCGCACCCATCGGGTTGCCGGCGATGTAGTCCTCGGCCACGCAGAAGGTCAGGAACTGGTTCCACGTCGACCACGCCCGCAGCACGGAGCTCTTGGCGTGGGTGTCGGCGAACAGCCCGAAGGCCTGGCGGAGGTTGGCCCCGGTCAGGTCGGCGATCGTGAGGTCTTCGACGGGGGAGTGGAGCGCCTCGGCGAGCAGCACGTTCACGCCGTTGAGGTCGCGCTGGTAGGCCGCCGTGGTGTGCGGCGAGTCCTTCCGCGTGCGGCGGGCGAGGAAGAAGGCGTCCTGAGCGGCGAGCACGTGCATATGGATCTTGTACCGCACAGCACCGACAATTCCCGCACGTGTGCTGGATAATGGCGATTATGCATGAAATGTCCGTTTCGCCGGACTCGGGCGGCGGCGGGCGGTGTCCAGTTTCTTCGGGGAGTCCGCGTCATGATTCACCTGTTCGTGCGTCTCCTGCACAACCAGTCGATGCCGACCGCGCTCCGGCATCGCCGAGGTTCGAGGTTCAGGCGTCTGCAGGGGTGTCCGCCGACCTGCCCGTGGGCGACACCCGCAGACGCACCTGAGAACGGCCGGATCCAGCCTCTGCCGGACGATCTTCGCAGGTCATTGTTTCGCCGATAATCTACATTATGTCAAGTAACGTGGATCTGGTGCTGGTGGAGCCCTCCTCCGGGGTCGTCTGACGGCGACCCGTGTCGTCCACGTCGTCGGCCGTCGCGTCCGTGCCGCTCCGGCGTCCTCGGTTCACCCGTTCGTGCGGATCGTTCGACTGACGGTTGTCCCGCCGCGCTGGCGCGTGCTGTCCGCGAACGTTCTCGTGGTGTCGGCCTGCGCCGCGTGGCTGGCTGTCGTTTCAGCCGCTGCTGAGATCGGTGGCGCGGCCTTACGTCACCGTGTCGTTAGCCGCGTGGGTGAACCCTTGTGCCTCTCCCCTGTTGAAATGATCTTGTCGGGGGTGCTTGGCACACTCGGGGTATGCGATTTGCGATCTACGTGCCTTGTTTCGGTTCGTCGCTGGGTGACCCGGCGACGCTGGTGTCGTTGGCCGTTGCCGCGGAGGAGGCGGGCTGGGACGGGTTCTTCCTGTGGGACCACGTGGTGGTGCCGGACGAGCCGGTGGTGGCGGATGTGTGGGTGACGCTGGGTGCGGTGGCGGCGCGGACGTCGTCGATCCGGTTGGGGCCGATGGTGACGTCGCTGGGCCGGCGGCGGCCGTGGAAGGTGGCGTTGGAGGCGTCGACGTTGCAGCGGTTGTCGGGTGGCCGGGTGGTGCTGGGTGTGGGGGCCGGTGTTCCGCAGGACTTCTCCCCCTTCGGTGAGTCGGTGTCGCGTGCGGGGGCGATGTCGGAGGGGGTGGGGTTGGTGCGGGCGTTGTTGTCCGGTGAGGTGGTGGAGCACCGGGGTGCGGTGTTCCGTGCGGAGGGTGTGCGGTTCGCGCCGGTGGAGGTGCCGATCTGGGTGGGTGGTGCGTGGCCGCGGCGGGGGCCGTTCCTGGCGGCGGCGCAGGCGCGTGGGGTGGTGCCGGCGGTGTTCGACGAGTCGGGGCTGGTGGTGGTCTCCCCTGCTGATGCGGCGCGGATCAAGGCGGATTTCGTGGCGTCGGGTGGGCCGGTGGATGGTGATCTGGCGGTGTGGGGTCCGGGTTTGCGGGAGGTGGGGGCGTATGAGGAGGCGGGTGTGACGTGGGTGTTCACCGATGGTGGTGCGCGGGATGTGGGTGAGTTGCGGGAGTTCGTGGCGGCTGGTCCCCCGCGTTAGGCGTGGAGGCCTTCGAGGAGGGTGTCGAGGTAGCGGTGTGCGGTGGTGACGCGGTCGTGGTGGTTGTCGCCGTGGATGTGGACGGCGTAGGCGATGCCGCACATGAGGGGGACGATGTCGCCGTCGTGGACGGTGGTGCGGACGTGGCCGGCGTCGCGGGCGCGGGCGAAGAGGGCGTTGCCGAGTGTCCAGAGTTGTTGTTTGAGCTCGGTGGTGTGCGGGAGTGCGTCGGTGGTGGCGGCGACGACTGTGACCAGTGAGGGGTCGGTGACCTGGGCTTCGACGGTGTGTTGGAGGAAGTCGCGCAGTGCGTGCCAGGGGTTGTCGGCGGTGAGTGCTTGGTGGCCGTGGGTGGTGAGGGCTTCGAGGCAGGGGGTGGCGACGGTTTCGAGGAGTGCTTCGGTGGTGGCGAAGTGGCGGTAGACGGTGCCGACTCCGAGTCCTGCGCGGCGGGCGACGTCGTTGAGTTGCAGTGGGGTGCCTTCGTCGACGAGTTCGCGGGCGACGGCCACGATGCGGTCCCAGTTGCGGGCGGCGTCCTTGCGCTGTGGCGGCATGCGTTCAGTCTATTTGGATAGGCCATCCGGATTGTGGTGGATGGGCTCGTGTGGCGCGTGCTGTTCACTGAGTCGGCGGACGGCGGCGATCACGCTGGGTTGGCGTGCGGCGCGGTGCGGGGTGGCGGGGTTCCCGTCCGGCCCAATGAGCAGACCCGTTCGGCCGGTGAGTGCGGGGTCGGTGGCGGCGGTGATGGAGGATGTGGCGGCGTCGGCGGCGGTGCCTGCGGTGGAGCGGTCGAACTTGCGTTTGACCAGTGGCCAGAGCAGGCGCAGTGCCGGTGAGACGATGGCGGGGTCGTGCATGGTGCCGTCGGTCATGTCGGTGGCTGCTCCCCCAGGGTCGGCGGCGAGCACGGTGATGGTGTCGGTGCGGGTGCTGAGGTCGAGGGTGTAGGCGAGGTTGGCGAGCTTGGCGCGGCCGTACCAGTGGAAGCCGTAGTAGCCGCCGGGTGGTTCGACGTGGTCGAAGGTCTTCTTGGCGGCGCCGACGGCTGCGCTGGTGACGTTGACGACGCGTCCGGTGATGACGGGGAGCAGGAGTTCGGTGAGCAGGTAGGGCGAGAGGTGGTTGACGACGAAGGAGGCTTCGACGCCGTTGATCTGCTGGCGCCGGGGGAACATGGCGCCGACGTTGTTGACGAGGACGTCGAGTGGTCCTTCGTCGGCGAGCTGGTGGGCGAGTGCGCGTACCTCGTGCAGTGCGGCGAGGTCGGCTTGCAGGAAGCGGGCCTCTCCCCCGATCTGGGTGACTGCTTTGTGTCCTTTGTGTGGGTCGCGTCCGACGACGGTGACGGCGAATCCGTGGCGTGCGAGTCCTTTGGCGGTTTCCAGTCCGATGCCGGCGGTTGCGGCGGTCACGACTGCTTTGCGTGTCATCACGTCTCCAATGCGGATAGTCGATCCGTTTTGAACGCTATCACATCCGGATGATCTATCCACTTCGTTGTGGGCGAGAATCCGCTCCGTGGATCTCGCAGCACCGCACCTGCCGACCGTCGCCCAGGCCGCGGGCATGTTCGCCGTGACCAACGTCGACGACCTCGTGGTCCTGGCGTTGTTCTTCGCGCGTGCCCGGTCGGCCTGGCAGGTCGTCGCCGGCCAGTACCTGGGCTTCGCGGGCATCCTCGTGGTGGCGGTGCTCGGCGCCCTGGGCGCTTCCCTGCTGCCCGAGCAGCTCCGCCCGTGGCTGGGCCTGATCCCGCTGGCGCTGGGTCTGAAGGCGGCGTGGTCGCTGTGGCGTGGTCCCGACGACGATGACGAGCCCGCCGCGGCACCCGGTGTGCTCGCGGTCGCCGGGGTGACGCTGGCCAACGGCGGCGACAACATCGGCGTGTACGTGCCGGTCTTCACCGTCGCCGACGCGCTGTGGCTCTACGTCGTGGTGTTCCTGGTCCTCGTCGGGGTGTGGTGCCTGGCGGGCTGGTTCCTGGCGTCCCGGCAGGTCGTCGCCCGCGCTCTGGCGAAGTGGGGGCACATCGCGTTGCCGGTGGTGCTCATCGGCATCGGTCTGGTGGTGCTGTTCTCCGGTTGAGCACGCCGGTCGTCGTGTAGGAACCTTCGGGTGCGAAGGACCTACAGCTACGCCGAGGCCGTCAAGGTCCTCGGAGGCAAGGACCACCCGGTGGTCGCCGCGCTGGACAAGGTGCTGGGTGGTGCGCTGCTGGCGGGGTCGCTCGGCCTGTGGCAGGTGCTGGACCTGTTCGACGCCAAGCCGGACTTCACCCGCCTGTTCTCCGAGCTGGTGACCAAGCTGTCCGAGGGACGCCGAAAGCTGGGTCGCTACGACCGCACTCAGCGCCTTGCCGCCGCGCACGCGGTGGTGGTGATGACGGCGTTCTTCGAGTCGCTCCAAGCGCTGGAACTGCCGTTCCGCCTCTCCAGCGCCGACATGGGCCACGTCAACAGCTTCGCGCCTTTCGAGCAGTCGCTGCCGTTGCCGAAAGCCGGTCGGCCGTATGAGGAGAACCTGCGCCAGATCGCCGTCGACTTCCCGGAGATCGCGTTCTGGTGCTCCATCGAGGACCACCGCGGCACCCGAGCGGCGCTGGCGCGACTGGAGGAAGTGCTGCGCGAGACGACCACCGACATCACCGCCGATGTCCGCCAGACCGAGCTGTCGGCGATCTACCGCGCTGCGCTGAACCGTCCGCTCTTCAAATCCGCCGACGTTCCGGCGGGTCTGCACGTGCCGACCTTGGGTGAGGCCTATGTGGACCCGCGTTTCCAGGTGCTGACGAGCAGTAGCCATCCGCATGTCCCGTCGATCGCCGAGTCCTGGGCGGACCTCCCGGAGTACGCCGACCTCGACATCTACCTCGTCGGCCACCTGACCTCGCCGCGTGCGTGCAACGCTCCCCTGCTGGTCCTGGGCGATCCCGGTTCCGGCAAGTCGGTGCTGACCGAGGTCCTGGCAGCGCGGCTGCCCGCCTCCGACTTCGCCGTCGTGCGCATCGAGCTGCGCGACACCCCGGTCGACGCCGACCTCGTGGGTCAGGTCGAGCACGGCCTGCACCGGCTGCTCGACGAACGGGTCAGCTGGGCGGAGTTCTCCCGCTGCACCGGTGGGGCGGTGCCGGTGGTGGTGCTCGACGGACTGGACGAGCTGATGCAGGCCACCGGCGTCAGCCAGACCCGGTACCTGACGACGGTCGCGGAGCTCCAGGAGAGGCTGCAGGCCAAGGGCCGTCCGGCGATCTTCGTGGTGACGAGCCGGCTGAGCGTGTGCGCTGGGATGGAGCTGCCGCCGTGGTCGTCGGTGGTGCGGCTGCTGCCGTTCTCCGACGAGCAGGTCCGCCAGTGGCTCGACGTGTGGAACGCCGCCAACCCGCCGTTGCCGGCGGAGGTGGCGCTGTCCTACCCGGACCTCGCCGAGCAGCCGTTGTTGTTGCTGATGCTGGCGTTGTTCGAGGCGGTGGACGGGTCGTTGCGGCGCGACCACGGCTCGCTGGGCCGGGGCCAGCTCTACGAGCGGCTGCTGACCCGGTTCGCCGAACGCGAGGTCACCAAGCTCGGGGCCGCTCGCTCAGCCGCCGACCTGAGGGTGGACGTGGAGTTCGAGCTGGACCGCCTGTCGGTCGTGGCTCTGGCGATGTTCAACCGCGGCGTCCAGTGGGTGACCGAGCAGCAGGTCTCGGCGGACCTGGCGGTGCTGCTGGAGGTGGAGTCGGCGGACCGGTCGGTGGGGACGCGGACGCCGTTGTCGGCGGGTGAGCTGGCGCTGGGGCGGTTCCTCTTCGTGCAGAAGGCGGAGGCGGTCCGCAGTGACGACACCCGGTTGGCGACCTAGTGAGCGCGCTGTGGGTGGAGAAGAGCACCGACCACTTCGTGGTGAGCCATCCTGGGCGGCGGGCGGAGGGCTCACTGCTGATCGACGAGCCGTACGTGACGCTGGACGAGGTCGGCCTGAGGTTGCGGGAGGTGGTGGCGCCGCTCGTGTCGCGCTACGGCGTCGATGTCGCGGCCGAGCTGATCGCGCTGCGGGCCGCTCCGGCCGAACAGCGGCTGCCCGGACTGCTGCGGTTGTCGGAGGCCGGTGCGCCATGGGACGTCCTGAGCCACGAGGTCTGCGAGAGCCTCGGGCGCGGCGGCGACGACTCAGCGATCCTCGCGGAGTTCGAGCAACCCGCGATGGCGATGCCCAACCAGCTGATGAGCCCAGATCCGGCGACGCCCAGCCCGGTTGTGCTGGACGCGTGGCTGAGGTTGCACGAACAAGGTTTCTGTTTCGGCCCGCACCAATACTCGACACTGACCTTCCTGCGGATGCACGACGTCGAAACGCTGGCTGAGGGACGGCCGGACCTGCTCACGCGGGCCAGATCAGCGGCGGCCGAGCTGGGTCTGCGATGGCCTCCGAGAGGGCCGCAGCCAGGCCGGCGAGATCTGCCGCGCTGAGGTCGCGCTCCCCCACGCGCCGCCGCACCTCCGCCCGGGAGCACACCACCACAGCGCCCGGTCGCGCGCCGAGGTCGGCGGCGGCGACGATCTCGGTGGCGCCGTCGTGCACGATCAGGACGGGGTCGGGGGTGTCGGTGTAGAGCAGGTGCTCGATGTCCCTACCCGTGATGGCCATGGTCAGTCTTGTACGGCGCGGGCGTAGCGGGCCGCAAGGGTGCGAACGTGTGCAACCAGTTCGGGTGGTGAGCTGACCTCGAAGTCGAAGCCGAGCACGCTGATCCACACGGCGAGGGACTCGACGGAGTCGGAGCCGGTCACGAGGACGCAGGAGGTGTCGTCGACGGGTTCGACGCTGCCGACGGCGGGGCTGATGCGGGCGGTGACCTGCGGTGCCGGGGCGTGGACGAGGACGCGGGCCTCGTAGCGCCAGGAGGCGGAGGTGACGCGGGATGCGACGTAGGTGGTGGCGTCGAGCTCGCGTGGGGTGAAGCGGGGGCCGTGGGGTGGCACGGGTGGGCTGACGCGGTCGACGCGGAAGCTGCGCCAGTCCTGTTTGTCGGCGTCCCAGGCGACGAGGTACCAGCGGCGGCCCCAGTTGACGAGGCGGTGGGGTTCGGCGCGGCGGCGGGTGGCGGTGCCGTCGTGGGAGGTGTAGTCGAAGCGGATGGTCTCGTTGTCGCGGCAGGCGGCGGCCAGTGTGGTGAGCAGTTCGGGGTCGACGGCGGGGGCCGGGGTGTCGCGGGGCACGGACTCGACGCCTTCGAGGGCGGAGACGCGGTGGCGCAGGCGTGAGGGCAGGACCTGTTCGAGTTTGAGCAGGGCGCGCAGGGACACCTCCTCCAGGCCGGTGACCGGGGTGGTGCGCAGGGCGACCGCGACGGCGACGGCCTCGTTGTCGTCGAGCAGCAGCGGGGGCAGTTCGGCGCCGGCGCCGAGGCGGTAGCCGCCGAAGCTGCCGGTGGTGGCGTTGACCGGGTAGCCGAGCTCGCGCAGGCGGTCGACGTCGCGGCGGACGGTGCGGGGGCTGATCTGCAGTTCGTCGGCGAGCTCCGAGCCCTGCCAGTCGCGGCGGGACTGCAGCAGGGCGAGCAGGCGCAGCAGGCGCGCGGAGGTCTCCAACATGACCGGAACTTTAGGACCGGAGCTGGCCGCAACGCTCGTTAGCGTGAGGGTCATGACGGAGATCAGGGAGTTCCGGGTAGCGGTCGACCAGGCGGACATCGACGAGCTGGTGCTCCGGCTGGCGCGGACGCGGTGGACCGACCAGGTGCCCGGCGCCGGTGACCGGTACGGCGACGACGTCGCCACGGTGCGGGAGCTGGCGCGGTACTGGGTGGAGGACTTCGACTGGCGGGCGGTCGAGGCGCGGCTCAACGCCTTCCCGCAGTTCATCACCGAGATCGACGGCGCTGACGTGCACTTCCTGCACGTCGAGAGCACCAACCCGGACGCGTTGCCGTTGCTGCTGATCCACGGCTGGCCCGGCACGGTCCTGGAGTACGTGGACATCGTCGAGCACCTGCGTGACGACTTCCACCTGGTGATCCCCTCCACGCCCGGTTTCGGGTTCTCCGGGCCGACGACGAGCACCGGCTGGCACTCCGGGCGCATCGCACGCGCCTACGCGGAGCTGATGAGCCGGCTGGGCTACGAGCGCTACGGCGTGCACGGCAACGACGTCGGCTCGATCGTCGGGCCCGAGATCGGGCGGGTGGCGCCGCGGCACGTGGCCGGGGTGCACGTCACGCAGATCTTCTCGTTCCCCTCGGGTGACCCGGCCGAGATGGAGGGCCTGAGCGAGGACGACCACCGGCGCCTGGGCGTGCTGCAGAACTTCTGGGAGACGATGTCGGGGTACGCGAAGCTGCAGCAGGCGCGGCCGCAGAACGTGGCGTTCGGCCTGGCCGACTCCCCCGTCGGGCAGCTCGCGTGGATCCTGCAGCTGATGGGTGAACCGGCGGTCACCAGGGACTTCCTGCTGGCCACCGTGTCGATCTACTGGTTCACCCGCACCGGCGGCTCCTCGGCGCGGCTGTACTACGAGGACGCGCACCGCGAGGACACCCCGGACGGGCCGACGACGTTCCCGCTGGGCGTGGCGGTCTTCCCGAACGACTTCCAGAGCATCCGCCGCTTCGCCGAGCGCGACCACCACAACCTGGTGCACTGGTCGGAGTTCTCCAGCGGCGGTCACTTCTCCGGGCACGACTCCCCCGAACTGCTGGCGGGTGATCTGAAGGTGTTCTTCGCCAAGATGGCGGGCACCCCGCCTCGGTGACGCAGTGGATCGAGGCAGGGCTGTGGGGTTTGGCCGGTGGCGGCGCGCTCGTGGCGGGTGCGCTCGTCGCGTGGTTCGTGCGGGTGCCGCGTGACGTGGTCGCGGTGGTGATGGCGTTCGGTGCGGGCGTGCTGACCGCGGCGGCGGCGTTCGAGCTGATGGACGAGGCCGAGCAGACCGGTGGCCTGCTCGCCACCGCGGGCGGTTTCTGCGGTGGCGCCATCACCTACGTGGCGGCGAACGTGGTCCTGGCCCGGTACGGGGCGCGGCACCGCAAGCGGACGGCGAACCAGCCCTCGGAGTCCGACCAGGCCGGCAGTGGCACGGCGATCGCGGTCGGCGCGCTGCTCGACGGCGTGCCGGAGTCGGTCGTGCTCGGGGTGTCGCTGCTGGGTGGCGGCGGGATCGGCGTGGCGATGCTGGCCGCGGTCGTGATCTCGAACGTCCCGGAGGGACTGTCCAGTGTGGCCGGCATGAAGCAGGCCGGGCGCGGCGCCGGGTACGTCTTCGGCGTGTGGGGTGTGATCGCGGTGGCCAGCGCGATCTCCGCCGCCCTGGGCAACCTGCTGCTCGCCGGCGCCTCACCGCAGGTGATCGCCGTCATCACCGCGACGGCGGCCGGGGCGATCCTGGCGATGATCGCCGACACCATGATCCCCGAGGCCTACGAACGCGCCCGCCTCTACACCGGACTGTGCACCACGGCCGGGTTCCTGACCGCGTTCGTCGTGGAGCGCCTGGGCTAAGGTCCCTGCCACAGACCACCGGCGCGTGGCGGTGGCGCGGCTGACAAGGGAGAGTCGTGGCGATCGGTGAGCTCTACGACGTGGTGTTCGACTGCCCCGAACCGGACGAGCTCGCGGAGTTCTACCGCGAGCTGATCGGCGGCAAGATCACCGACTCCGACGGGTGGTGGACCACGCTGGAGACGCCCACCGGCATGCGGGTGTCGTTCCAGCGCGTCGACGACTACGAGCCGCCGCGGTGGCCCGGCCAGGAACACCCCCAGCAGGTCCACCTCGACGTCATGGTCACGAGCCTGACCGAGTCCGAGCCGCTCGTGCTCGAACTCGGCGCCACCAAGCTCAAGGGCTCGCGGTCCAAGACCGGGTTCCGCGTCTACGCCGACCCCGCCGGGCACCCGTTCTGCCTGGTCACCAACTGACCGCGGCGGTTCAGGCCGCCCACACGGTCGCGCTGCGGGTCTCGGTGCCCTCCAGCGTCAACGGCACCGGCACCTCGTAGCGCGACCGCACCGCGAACTCCGCGCGCGGCAGGTGCGCCCGGTCCGGGTCGCCCAGCAGCACCACCGCGCCCCGTGCGGCCGCGCGCCGCAGGAACGGCAGCACCAGCGCGGTGACCTGCGCGTCGTAGAAGACGTCACCGGCCAGCACCACCTCGGCGCCCTCGGCGTCACCGCCCAGCCGGTCACCGGCCAGGGTCGTGACGCGCACGTCGTTCGCCGCGGCGTTGAGCCGCACCGCCGCCAGCGACAACGGGTCGATGTCGTTGGCGAGCACCGCCCGCGCGCCCGCCAGCGCCGCCGCGACCGCCACCAGCCCCGATCCCGACGCCAGGTCGAACACCGTGCGCCCGGCCACCAGCGCGGGGTGGTCGAGCACGTGACGGGCCAGCGCCTGGCCCCCGGCCCATGGGAACGCCCAGAACGGCGGCTGGTCGTGGTGGGTGCGTTCCCACAGCTCCAGCGCTTCGCACGCGCTGTGCAGCACGATCTCGGGCACCAGCGGCACGGGCGTGAGGGTCGTGTTGGCGAGCACGAACTCCGCGGGGCTCGGAGCGGACATGACCGCGCAGTCTAGGGCCGCGGGCAGGTCAGGTCCCGCCGGTGACCCGCAGAACCGCCCCGGTGGTGTAGGAGGCCTCCGCCGAGAGCAGCCAGGCGATGGCGTTCGCGATCTCCTCGGCCTCCCCCGCGCGGCCCAGCGGCACCCGGCTCGCCACGCGGTCGGGGCGGTCGGGCATGTTCGACAACCGGTGGATGTCGGTGCGGATCGTGCCGGGCTGCACGCAGTTCACCCGGATCCCCTGCGGCGCCAGCTCCTTGGCCAGGCCGATCGTCATGGCGTCCACGGCGGCTTTCGTGGCGGCGTAGTGCACGTACTCGCCGGGGCTGCCCAGTGTCGCCGCGCCGGAGGAGACGTTCACGATCGACCCCGACGACATCCGCCGGGCGGCCTCGCGGGCGACGAGGAACGCGCCGATGACGTTGACGTCGACCACGCGCCGCAGGTCCTCGGTGCGCAGCTGCGCCAGCGGACCGGCCGGTGAGGTGATGCCGGCGTTGTTCACCACCCCCGTGACGTCCTCGCCCGCCGCGTCGAACAGCCGCGCCACGTCGTCCTCGTCGGAGGTGTCGGCCCGCACCGCGAGCACCCCGAGCTCCCGCTCCAGCGCGCGGGCCTGCTCGGCGGCTTGGCGGTAGCTGATCACGACCCGGTGCCCGTCGCGCACCAGCCTGCGCGCGGTCGCGGCACCGATCCCCCGGCTTCCCCCGGTGATCACCGTTGTCATGCAGGTCACCCTAGCCCGTATACTCGGTGCCGGATATACGGGAGCGGATATGACGTTCAAGCGCAGCAACCCCCTCGCGCTGGCCCTGCTCGCGCTGCTCTCGGAGCGGCCGATGCACCCCTACGAGATGGCGCAGACCATGCGGGAACGCCACCAGGAGGAGGTGATCAAGCTCAACTACGGCTCGCTGTACACGGTCGTGGACGCGTTGCACCGCCACGAGCTGATCACCGCGGCGGCCACGCAGAAGGAGGGCAACCGGCCCGAGCGCACCGTCTACGCCATCACCGAGGCCGGTACCGCCGAGCTGCACGACTGGCTGCGCGAGCTGATCTCTCTGCCGGTCAAGGAGTACCCGCGGTTCGAGGCCGGCATCTCCCTGGTGGGCCTGCTGCCACCGGACGAGGCGCTGGCGGCGGTGCAGAAACGCGAGGCGCAGCTGGCCGAGTGGTGTGAGTCGATCGAGCGGCTGGTCGAGCAGCTGCGCCAGTCGGGGCTGCCGAAGCTGGCGTGGATCGAGCTCGACTACCGGCTCGCGGTCCTGCGCGCGGAACGGTTCTGGCTCACCTGGTTCGCCAACGCCACCCGCGAGGGCAGCGTCGAGGGCTACGAGTTCTGGGAGGACAAGCACAGATGAGGCTGCTGTTCGAGGTCTCCGGTGTCGTGCACGCGCCGCTGGAGGCGGTGAAGGAGGTGCTGTTCCGCGACGCGGGCGAGTCCGGCAGCCACCGGCTCGTCGACCGCGAGCGCGGCGTCATCGCCTACTGGGGTGACTGGTGGTACCGCGGCGAGGACTGCGTGCTGGAGCACCCCGAGGGCACGGTGCTGCGGCACCGCGTCCACAACATCGCCCGGCAGGGCAACTGGGCGCCCTACCTGGCGAACAAGCTGTTCATCGGCTACCGGGCCCGGCTGGAGGCGGGGTTGCGGGACCGGATCCGGCAGCTCGAAGCCGAGCTCTGAGCCGGAACCGCCCTCACAGCCGGCCCAAGCGCGTCATGGCGACGAACGCCGCGAGGGCGGCGAGCACGACGTTGACCGCGATCGCGGCGGTCTCGTGACGGCGGCCGTGCACGTAGGCGGCGCCGATCTGCAGCACCGCCAGGCCCGCGGCCGCGACCGGCGTGAGCACCGGGGCGAGACCGGTCAGCCACGGCAGCACCAACCCGGCCGCACCCGCGACCTCCGCCGCGCCGATCATCGTGATCTGCCTCGGTGTGAAGCCGTCCGCCCACGCCATCCGGGGCTCGGTGAGCAGCTCGTCGCGGGACTTCACGAGCTTAGTCACGCCCGCCACCAGGTACAGGGCCGCGAGCACACCCGAGATGATCCACAGCGCGATGTCCACAGCCCCGCAACCTAGCCCTCGGTGATCGTGTTGAACCACGGGCCCGGCGGGTACCCGCCGACGATGCAGGTAAGGATGTCCTTAGCCATCACTCTTTCGGCCGTATAGAGTGCGCAGATGAGGTGCTCGACACTCGCCGACCTCGCGGGTGAGCCGCTGGCCGGCACGGCCGCGACCGCCACCGCGTGGCTGTGCCTGGAACAGCCCGGCCCGTGGGGCCGTGACGCGCTGCGGGAAAGCCACCTCGACCGCGAGCTGGGCGCCGAGCTGCAGCGCCGCGCGGACGGCACGGGTGTGCGCATCCTGCTGATCCGCCGCCCCGGCCGCCACGCCGACACGCGCGTGCCCGCGCGCCGCCGCGTCTACCTCGCCGCCACCACCCCCGGCGCGTCCTGGCTCGAACAGGCCGACGTCGCCGGGCCCGAGGAGCTGCTGGAACTGGACTTCGCCGCGCTGGGCGCCGGCCGCTCCACCGCGTTCGGCACGCCGGTGGCCGACCCGCTGCTGCTGGTGTGCACCAACAGCAAACGCGACGTGTGCTGCGCGCTGTACGGCCGCCCGATCGCCACGGCGCTGAACCTGTGGGAGTGCACCCACACCGGCGGCCACCGCTTCGCGCCCACCGGCGTGCTGCTGCCCACCGGTCACCTCTACGGCCGTCTCGACCAGGACCTGGCCGAACGCATCGTCACCAAGGGCGTCACCGCCGACCGCTGCCGTGGCCGGTCCTGCTTCACCCCGCGCGGCCAGGTCGCCGAGGTCGCCGTCCGCGACCGCATCGGTGAGACCGGCGACGTGCTCACCGTGGTCGCCGAGACCCGCGACTCCGCCACCGTCCGCCACACCGACGGCCGCGAATGGCACGTGAGCCTGACCGAGCGCACCGTGCCGCCCCGCCCGTCGAGCTGCGGCAGGTCACCCGACACCGCGGTCGCCCTGATCGCGTCCGCGGTCGAGGAACTGGTGGGCGCGTGCCTAGACTGATCCACCTCAACGGCCCCACCGGTGTCGGCAAGTCCACCCTCGCCGCCCGCTACGCCGCCGGCCACCCGCTGACGCTCAACCTCGACGCCGACGAGATCGTCCGGCTCGTCGGCGGCTGGCGCGACGACTTCTTCGCCACCGTCGACCTCGTGCGCCCGCTCGCGATCACCATGGCCACCCACCACCTCGCGACCGGCCACGACGTCGTCATGCCGCAGCTGGTCACCAACCTCGGCCAGCGCGCCGCGTTCGCCGGTGCCGCGACCGCGGCCGGGGCGCGGTACGTGGAGGTCGTGCTGCTCGCACCGCGCGACACCGCGATCGAGCGGTTCCGGGCGCGGTCGCACCCGATCGACGAGGTGGTCGAGCGGCTGGGCGGGGCCGCGCTGATCCACCGGGTGTACGACGACCTCGCCGCCTACCTCACCCCGGAGGCGACCGTGGTCGAGACCGGGCAGGACGGACCGGACGCGGCGTACGAGGCGCTGCTGGCGGCGCTGGGTGAGACCGGAACCTGAGCCTCGCCGGACGGGCGACGGCCGGCGCGCTGGGTGAGCATTGCGAGCCCGCGCGGACACGGTGCCACGGCGCTTTCCCACCTCACCGTGCGGTCGAGCGGCGGGCACGCGCCTCTGCGGCTGGTCTCACCGGGACTGAACGGGACAGAGACGAGCCCGAACGCCACGCCCGAGACAACGCTGGCGACGAACGCCGTCACCCAGGTTGGGCGGGTCGCCGTCGTGGTGGGGTGTCGGCGGTGCCGGGTGCGGTGGCGGAGAACACGCCGATGCCCAGCGCGTACGGGTCGTCCAGGCCGACGGTCTGCAGCGTGTCGGCCGGCAGTGCGAGCAGCGAGATCGCCACGCCCAGGAAGTAGGCGTCGAGCAGGCCCGTGTCGCGCACGGTCGACGGGAGCCCGGCGGCCTGCTGCAAGCCGGCGGCGGCCTCGGCGTTGGCGAGCACCATGCCGGACAACGCCGCGCGCACGCCCGGCCGGCGCACGGCCTCCAGGTACAGCTCGACCATCGCGAGCATCTGCGTCGGGTCGTCGGCCACGGCGCGGTGCAGCAGGGCCGGGTAGAGCTCGGCGACGTCGGACGGGCTGATGTCGGCCGGTGTGGTCTCGCGCAGCCGGTCGACGGCGGTGCGGTGCAGGGCGGTCATCCGCGCGGCCGCGGCTTCGAGGATGGCCTCGCGGGTCGGGAAGTAGTTCTTGGTGGTGCCGATGGGGACGCCGGCCTCGCGGTCGATCGCGCGGTGGGTCAGTCCGCGGCCGCCCTGCACCGCGAGGATCTGGATCGCGGTGTCGCACAGAAGATCACGACGGCTCACGACCCGAGCGTACTTGATCAGCGCGTTCCCGCCGGACGAGACCGAACGCGCTGGTCCCGGCGGTCGCGGTGAGCACGCCGCGTTCCAGGACGAGGAACAGGCCGCACACGCAGCGGACGTAGGCGACGGGGCCGTGCGAGGACACCGCGGAGGTGCAGGACCAGTGGCAGGCGGGGCAGGTGGCGATCATGCCCCTCAGCCTGGTGTCATGGTCTAGTGCACTTCAACCCTTACGGCGGGGCGGCCGCCGAGCTCGCCGCGACCCTGGTCAACGCCGACCCGAGCGCGGACCTGCTCGACGTGCTCGAAGCGTCGGACTACAAGCCGCTGGGCTCGCTGGACGCCCGCCAGGAACGTGACGTACGAGACTGGATCGCACGGCTGCGGCAGGTGTTCCGCGCGCCGTCGGTCGACCTGCTCAACGAGCTGCTGGCCCAGTCGTCGATGACGCACTACATCTCCACCCACGACGGCCGCGCACCGCACCTGCACTACGCACGCGAGGACGCGCCGACCGACGTGCGGCTCAAGGCGTACACGGCGGCGGGCATGGCGGCGTTGTTCTGCGAGGACGCGGGCCGCATCGGCTGGTGCGACCGCGACGGGTGCGGCACCGTCTACGTCGACACCAGCCGCAACGGCCGCCGCCGCTTCTGCTCCACCAAGTGCGCGAACCGGGTCAACGTCGCCAACCACCGCACCCGCCGCTCGGCGTAGCGGACCGCTCAGCCGGTGACGTTCTTGAGCTTGCGCGGCCAGTAGCCGTCGCCCGCGACCAGCCCGTACCTCACGACCCGGTGGCTGGTGCCGTGGACGTCGCGCTGCTCGTAGGCCCAGTAGCCGCTGCGGTAGGGGTCGGCCCACCTGTCGAAGATCACCACGTGCCGGGTCAGGCCGGTGCCGACGGGGTCGACGACGATGTCGCCCCAGCTCAGGTCGTTCACGGCGATCGCGACGGAGTAGTCGCTGTGCAGCTCGACGGTGCGCTGGCCGGGCGCGCCGAGCTTGGCGGCCATCGACACGTACCCGGAGCAGTCCTGCCGGTAGCCCTCGCTGCCCCAGTACAGGCTCTGGCTGCAGGGCACGGGGCCGCCGTTGCTCGCGGTGAGCCACGTCTTGGCGCGCTCGATCAGCTCCTGGCGGCTCACCTGCACCGCCTGCGCGGGCAGCGCGGACACCAGGGTGGTGCTCACCGCGACGAGGACGGCGGCGGCCATCGCGAGGACCTTCATGCCGGTACTCCTGTTCAGTCGATCACGTTAATGTCGGGCCATGACGGAGCTGGTGTTCGCCGGTGTGGCCAGGCAGGCCGCGGCGATCAGGGCGGGCGAGGTCACCTCGCGGGAGCTGGTCGAGCGGTACCTGGGGCGCATCGAGCGGATCGACCCGCGGCTGCGCGCGTTCCGGCTGGTGTTCGCCGAGCAGGCGCTCGCGCAGGCCGACGCCGCGGACGCGGCCGGGGACCTGCCGTTGCGGGGTGTGCCGATCGCGGTCAAGGAGGACGTCGCGATCGCCGGGCTGCCCACGACGAAGGGCACGAACGCCGCCCGCACCCCGCAGCCGGCCGACTCGGCGATCGTGGCGCGGCTGCGCGCCGCCGGTGCGGTGATCATCGGCCGCACCCGGATGCCGGAGCTGGGGTTGTGGCCGCACACCGAGAGCGGCTGGGCGGGGCCGACGCGCAACCCGTGGTCGTGGACGCACTCCAGTGGCGGGTCCAGCGGCGGGTCGGCGGCGGCCGTGGCCGCGGGGCTCGCGGCGGCGGCGATCGGCACGGACGGGGCCGGGTCGATCCGCATCCCCGCCGCGGTGACGGGGTTGTTCGGTCTCAAGCCGCAGCGCGGCCGCGTCTCCCTGGCACCGGACGCGCAGGTGTGGGGCGGGCTGGTCGCGGCGGGGCCGATCACCCGCACGGTGCTGGACTGGGCGCTGGTCGCCGACCAGATCCGCGGGTCCGCGCCCGGTGACGCGCACGTGGCCCACCCGCCGCGCACGTCGTTCGTCCAGGCGGCCTCGGCCGATCCCGGCCGGTTGCGGATCGGGGTGTCGCTGCGGCCGTGGGGACCGGGCATCCCGATCGACGGCGAGGTCCGCGACGCCGTGCAGGACACCGCCGCGCTGCTGGCCGACCTCGGTCACGACGTCGTCCGGCTCGACCCGCCGATGCGGGACGCGTCGGCCTCCACCCGGTTCGCCCTGCGCTACCTGCACAACGCGCACCTGGCGCGCGCCGGTGTGGAGTTCCCGGACCTGCTCGAACCCCGCACCCGCGCGGCCGCGGAGCTGGGCCGCCGGCTGCCGCGGGGGCTGGTGCGCTGGGCCGGCGGGGACGACGCGTCGCTGACCGCGCACGCGAACCGCGTGTTCGGCCAGGTCGACGTGCTGCTCACCCCGGTGCTGACCCGGCCGCCGATCCGCGTCGGCGAGTGGGACCGCCGGCCGGTCGTGGCGGCGCTGCTCGCGGCGGCCCGGTACACGACGTTCCTGCCGTTGTGGAACATCGCCGGCAACCCGGCCGCATCGGTGCCCGCCGGTCGCACCGCGGCGGGCCTGCCGCTGGCGGTGCAGCTCGTCGGACGCCAGCACGACGAGTGCACGCTGCTGTCGGTGTCCGCCCAGCTGGAGCGTGCCCGGCCGTGGGCGGACCGGATCCCCTCCGTCCTCGGTCACGCGAACCAAGATAGTACGAGTACGGACTATCCGAAGTGGTAACGGCTAGAGTCCGCGGCGGGACAGCTCGTCGAGCAGCTGCCGGTCGGCCACGTGCCGTGACTTGATGTGCTCCAGGTAGTCGGCGAAGGCGTCGGGTTGCAGGCCGCGCAGCTGCTGCAGCCACTCCACGACGAGCTCCTGCTCCTGCACGCCGCGGCGGGCCAGCTCGACCTCGACGATGCGCCGGTAGACCTCGATCGCGAGGCGGCTGCCGTCCCGCACGAGGTGCTCGACCAGCTCGGCGCGCAGCGGGGGCCACTCGTCGGTGTGCACGACCAGCGCGCGGGCCTTGAGGTAGAGGTCGAGGTTGGGCCGGATGAGGAACGCCTCCCGGCACACCGCCACGGCCCGGTGCGGTGCTCCCCTGCGCAGGTGTTCCTCGACCGCGAGGTCGATCAGCCGCGGTGCCGCTCCCCTGCCGCCGGTGGCGTGCACGCCGCGGTCGATCCAGTCCAGTGCCTCGTCACCGCGGCCGGCGTCGCGCAGCACGGTGGCGACCTGCAGGTAGTGCCAGCCCGACGACAGGTCCTTGGACAGCACCAGCAGCTGCAGGTCGACGTCCTCGGTGTACTCGGCCAGCTCCTCCATCACCCGCAGCAGCGCCCAGCGGGCGCGGTCGTAGCGGCCGGTCTCGCCGAAGCCGATGACCGGCAGCGGCGTGAACAGCTCCACGGCGCGGTCGCGGTAGTGCGCGAGGCCCTCGTCGTCGAGTGCCCGCGCGTAGCGGGCGAGGCCGACCTCGGGTGCGTCGGGGTGGTGCAGCTGCAGGTCGAGCAGCCAGTCGGCCAGCCGCACCGGGTCGGGCGGGGTGGCGGCGCACGCGCGGGCGTGGGTGTCCAGGACGCGGTGGGTCAGCTCGGCCAGCTCCACGCGGTGCCTGCCGGTGCCCGCGACGCCGTCGGCGAGCTGGGTGACGATGCCCTCGACCAAGCTGACCAGCTCGGGACCGGGCTGCGTGACGAGCAGGGACTGCAGCTCGACCGACACCGCGGTCAGCGCCCGCCACAGGGCCGGCCAGTCGGCGTTCTCGCTGTCGGCCTCGGCGAGCGCGGAGGCCACGGCGGCGGGCAGCGAGTCCATCACAACATCAAACACTCGTCCCTCGATCGAGTGCTACCGATGTCGCCCTAACGGAACCCCGCGGTTCACCGCCCGTGGTCGCGGCGGTACGCGGGGTCCCCGCGTGCCGTCAGAGGGCACGAAAGGGCCCCGCGTGACCCACCCGACCGGGAAACGGGCGGCGGCGGGGTCAGAGGGTGGTGAGTTTGCGGGTCAGGGCGGCGCGTTCGCGGTCGTTGCCGCACAGGCGGATGGCCTCCTGCAGGGCGGTGCGGGCCTCGTCGGTGCGGCCCAGGCGGCGCAGCAGCTCGCCGCGCACGCCGGGCAGCTGGTGGGAGTCGCGGAAGGCGTCGGTGCCGGCCAGCTGCTCCACGATCGGCAGCGCGGCCTCCGGGCCCTGGGCCATCGACACGGCGACGGCGCGGTTGAGGTCCACGACCGGGGACGGGGCGAGGCGGCCGAGGGCGTCGTAGAGGGCGACGATGCGGTTCCAGTCGGTGTCGGCGACCGAGGGGGCCAGTGCGTGGCACTCGGCGATCGCGGCCTGCAGCCCGTAGTAGCCGTAGCCGCGGCCGGCGTCGGTGGCCTTGGCGAGCGCGGCGCGGCCGCGGGCGATGGCGGAGCGGTCCCAGCGGCGCCGGTCCTGGTCTTCCAGCAGCACCGTCTCGCCGTCGGGGCCGCGCCGTGCCGGGAAGCGGGCGGCGGTGAGCTCCAGCAACGCCAGCAGGCTGTGCACCTCCGGTTCGCCGGGCATGAGCCGCGACAGGATGCGGGCCATGCGCTGCGCCTCACCGGCGAGGTCCAGGCGCATCACCTCGTCGCCGGAGCTGGCCGACGAGCCCTCGGTGAAGATCAGGTAGATCACGCTGAGGACCTGCGCGAGGCGCCGCGGGCGTTCGGCGACCGGCGGCACCTCGAACGGCACGTTCGCCGCGCCCAGCGTCTTCTTCGCCCGCGTGATGCGCGCCTGCACGGTCGCGGTCGGCACCAGGAACGCACGCGCGATCTCGTCGCTGGTCAGGCCGCCGATCACGCGCAACGTCATGGCGACGGCGGCTTCACGTGACAGCACCGGGTGACAGGAGGTGAACACCAGGGCCAGGGTGTCGTCGTCGATCTGGTCGGGGTCCCACAGCACGTCGTCGGGCGCGGGACCGGGATCGGTGGCGCCGGTCAGCGCGCCGCCCTCGCCGAGGTGGTGGGCCAGGGCGGCGTACTTCTCGTCGCGGGTGCTGCGGCGGCGGAACGCGTCGATCGCGCGGCGCCGCCCGACCGTGAGCAACCACCCGGCCGGGTTGGCCGGCACGCCTTCGCGCGGCCACGTCACCAGCGCCTCGGCCAGTGCCTCCTGGGCGAGGTCCTCGGCGAGGGCGAAGTCACCGGTGTAGCGGGCGAGCGCACCGACGATCCGGGCGGAGTCGATGCGCCACACCGCGGCGACGGCCTTGCGGCCGGTGGGGTCGCTCATGGGTCCTTATGACAGCAGAAGTTCGCGAGGTGGGAGCTCGCCGGGTCAGAGTTGGTTGTGGGCCTCGCGCCAGGCGCGTTCCTTCTGGATCCACTCGTTGTCCTGCGGGAACTCGTCGATCGTGGGCACGCGGCGGATCTCGGTCTTGAACCCCGGCAGCTGCATCGGGGCGCGCTTGGCCCACTCGACGGCGTCCTGGATGGTCGGGACCTCGATGAGGTAGAAGCCGTTGAACAGCTCCTTGGTCTCCCCGTACGGGCCGTCGGTGACCACGGGCGGTTCGCTGGAGAAGTCGACGACCACGCCCTCCTCGGCGGGAGCGAGGCCCTCGGCGGCGAGCAGGACGCCGGCCTCGATCATCTCCTCGTTGAACCGGCCGACCGACTCGATCATCTTGTCGAAGTCGGGGTCGACGTTGTTCCACGCGTCGTCGGACTCGACGCGCCAGATGAGCATGTACTTCATGGGTGGTTCTCCCGGTGTCGCGGTGGGTCCGTTGTGGACCCTTTCACGCCCAGGTCGAACGGGCGGGCGGTTCGATCGACACACGCCCACAAATTTTCTTCCGCGACTTCGACCCGATGCCGGTCGGTACAGCGCTGCGGCCCGCCCCGGTGGTCGGGACGGGCCGCAGCGAAGGGTTCGTTTACAGCCGGTCGTCTGGCTGGTGCAGGGAGCGCGGCTGCTCGGCTTCCAGCTCCGGCACCGGGAAGGCGCCGGTCACCGGCCGCGGCGGGGTGCTCAGCGGGCTGGGCACCTCCTTGCGGGCCACGGCCTCGGCGGCGGCGACGGCTTCGGCGACCTTCGGGTCGGGCGCGGTGTCGAACCAGTCGGCGACCGCCGGGTCGTCCTCCTCCGGCCGCGGGCGCTGACCGGTGTCGGCGGGCGGCTCGTAGCGGAAGACACCGTCCTCGCCGGGTGCGCCGAGCATGCGGGCGAACCCTTCGAGGGCCTTGCCGTAGTCGGTCGGGATCATCCAGACCTTGTTCGCGTCGCCCTGCGCCATCTGCGGCAGCGTCTGCAGGTACTGGTAGGCCAGCACCTCCGGGGTGGGCCGGCCGTCCTTGATCGCGGCGAAGACCTTCTCGATCGCCTTGGCCTGGCCCTGTGCCTGCAGGTAGCGGGCGGCGCGTTCACCCTGGGCGCGCAGGATCGCCGACTGCCGTTCGGCCTCCGCGGTCAGGATCGCCGCCTGCTTGGCGCCCTCGGCGGCGAGGATCTGCGACTGCTTCTGGCCCTCGGCGGTCTTGATGGAAGACTCGCGCTGGCCCTCGGCGTTGAGGATCATGGCGCGCTTCTCGCGGTCGGCGCGCATCTGCTTCTCCATCGAGTCCTGGATCGACGGCGGCGGGTCGATGGACTTGAGCTCCACCCGCGCCACCCGCAGGCCCCAGCGGCCGGTGGCCTCGTCGAGCACGCCGCGCAGCTGGCCGTTGATGTGGTCGCGGGAGGTGAGGGTCTCCTCCAGGCTCATGCCACCGACGAGGTTGCGCAGCGTGGTGATGGTGAGCTGCTCGACGCCGACGATGTAGTTGGAGATCTCGTAGACGGCGCTGCGCGGTTCGGTGACCTGGAAGTACACGACCGTGTCGATCGAGACGGTCAGGTTGTCCTGGGTGATCACCGGCTGCGGCGGGAACGACACGACCTGCTCGCGCAGGTCGATGCGGGCCCGCACCTTGTCGATGAACGGCACGATGATGTTCAGGCCGGGCGCGGCGGTGTTGCGGTAGCGGCCCAGGCGTTCGATGACTGCGGCCTGCGCCTGCGGGATGACCAGCACCGACTTCACGGCGATGATCAGCACGAACAGGGCGATGGCGGCCGCGACCACGCCGGTGATCGGGTCCAACTCGGTTCACTTCCTTCCGGGTGCGGCTAGACCGCGGCGATCACCACAGCCGTCGCACCCGAGATCTCGACAACGGTGACGGCGTCGCCTGCCGCGATCACGGACCCGTCCAGGGTGCGCGCGCTCCAGGTCTCGCCGCCGATCTTCACCTGCCCGCCGTGCTCGTCCACCTCGGACGTGGCGACGGCCTTGCTGCCCAGCAGCGCCTCGTGGTGCATCCGCACGCCGGGCCCCAGCTGCAGCCGCTTGCGCAGCAGCGGACGGGCGCCCGCGATCAGACCGACCGAGGTCGCGGCGAAGACGAGCACGCTGACCAGGTCACCAGCCCCCAGTGCGGTCACCCCCGCCGCGGCCAGCGCGGCGGCGCCGAGCATGACCAGCACGAAGTCGCCGGAGAGCACCTCGGCGACGACGAGCAGTATCCCGACGATCAGCCAGATCAGCGCGGCCATGCGCCCATACATACACCAACGGGGAGCCCGGCCGCTGAACTTCGCCGTGCTGGTGGCGTGACCGTGACGAAACGGTCATGCCCGCGGGGTCAGTCCCGGGGCACGGTGACGAAGTCGATGAGCCGTTCGACCGCGCCGAGCAGGTCGGACTCGATGTCGCGGTAGCTGCCGACCGCGCCGAGCACCCGCTGCCAGCCCTCGTAGGTCTCGCCCCAGCCCAGCCGCGCGCAGACGCCTTCCTTCCACGGCACGCCGCGCGGCACGACCGGCCACGCCGCGATCTTCACGGCGGCGGGTTTCACGGCCTGCCAGATGTCGACGTAGGGGTGGCCGGTGACCAGGACGTTGTCGTCGCGGACCTGCTCGACGATGCGCTGCTCCTTGGAGCCGGCGACGAGGTGGTCCACGAGCACGCCCAGGCGGCGGTGCGGGGCGGTGCCGAACTCGGCGATGCGGGCGGGCAGGTCGTCCACGCCGTCGAGGGGTTCCACGACGATGCCCTCGACGCGCAGGTCGTGGCCCCAGACGCGTTCGACGAGCTCGGCGTCGTGCTTGCCCTCGACCCAGATGCGGCTGGCCTTGGCCGTCCGGGCGCGCAGGCCCTCCACGCGCACCGATCCCGAGGCGCTGACGCGGGGTGTGTGCGGCTGGGGTGCGGGGCGCACGAGCGTGACCGGGCGGCCGTCGACGAGGAACCCGGCGGGGGTGAGCGGGAACAGGCGGTGGCGGCCGTGGCGGTCCTCCAGCACGACGTTGCCGTGCTCGAACTTCACGACGGCGCCGCAGAAGCCGCTGGCGGGGTCCTCGACGACGAGGCCGGGTTCGGCCGCGATCTCGGGGACCTTGCTGCGCTTCGGGGTGGACAGGACGTCGCGGCCGTAGTCGTGGGAACGCACGTGCCGAACCCTAGCCGTAGAACGGTTTGAAGGCGGTGAGCCACTCGTGGACGCGGTCGAGGTCGACGTCGGCGCCGTGCAGGTCGTAGCCGCCGTGCACGAAGTCCAGCCAGTCGACGGCCGGGTCGCCCACGCACGCCCTGGGGTCGATGGCGACGGGTCCGCGGGCGCTGTCCACGACGTTGCCGGGGTGCAGGTCGCCGTGCAGCAGCACGGCGGGGGTGTTGTCGTCGGCGAGTTTGCGGGCGCGGGCGTGTTCGGTGGCGTAGTAGGTGCCGGTGCGGCGGGTGAGGACGGTCTCGAACAGGAAGTCGACGCGGGCGCGCAGCGGCGGGAAGCCCCGGGGGTCGGCGGCGTGCAGGGCGGGGACGACGCGGGTGGGGTCGGTCGCCTCGGTGCCGGGGCGCAGCGCTTCGAGCAGCAGGGCGCCGCGGTCGAGGTCGGTGTCGAGCAGGTCGACCACCTCGGGTGTGCCGGCCCAGGCCGTGAGGGCTGTGGCCTCGTGGGCGGCGATGTCGTGGTCGGGGGTCAGCTTGAGCACCGCGGTCGTGCACAGGAACGCGGCGCCGCTGCCACCGGGCATCGTCTTCACGACGGTGAGGTCCCAGCGTGCGGCGAGGGTGCCGACCAGGTCGGGCAGGGCGTCGATCCACGCGGTGACGGAGTCGCCGAAGCGGCGGAGAAGGCGGGCTCTGGCGGGGTCGTCGATCACCCCCGCCACGCTAGCGACTGCGCCCGCACACCGCTGCGGGTTTCCCGCGCCACCCGCCGCGGGCCCGGCGGCGGCTTGCCGTGCGTGGTGTGCGCGGGTCAGTAGGTGACGGTGATGGCGCGGTTCGGGCCGTCGACGCGGACGCGGCCGCCGACAGGGATGACCAGCTGCGGGTCGGTGTGGCCGAGGTCGACGTCGAACACGATCGGCGTGCCGGGCGCGTACTTGGCGAACGCCCTCAGGACGGCTTCGCGCTGCTCGCGGTGTAGACGGCGCGGTCGGCGTCGGGTCTGGCGAACGACCACGCGCGTGCGCGGCCGACGAGCACGGCGGCGAAGCGGGCGAGCAGGCCGCGTTCGCCCATGGCGCGCAGCACGGAGAACACCTCAGCGGCGGGTGGCATCTCCTCGGAGGTCTCGAAGAACAGGACCTTGCCCTCGTAGTGCTCCGCCGGTCGGATCTCGCGGCCGGCGATGAGCAGCCAGGCCAGTACCTCCAGGCAGCCGCCCCAGGCCTCGCCCTCGACGACCCGGTCCGGCCGGTGCCGGCGCCAGCCGGTGGCGTCGTGCAGGCCGGGTTCGGCGGTGAAGGTGGCGGGGTCGTCCCAGGGCTTGCCGACGTCGCCGTAGCGGGTGGACTCGGGCAGCGCGTACTCGCCGTGGGTGAACAGGGCGGCGTGCAGCGAGTCGCGGGTGGTGGGGTGCAGGGCGCCGGGACGGCCGAGCTCGGTCATGACGCAGGCGCCGTGGTAGCCGACGATGCCGCGGTTGGCGAGCCACACGAGCAGGTCGGTGTTGTCGCTGAACCCGAAGAACGGCTTGGGGTGGGCGGTGATCAGCTCGGCGTCGAGGTGGGCAGGACCTCGATCTGGTCGTCGCCGCCGATGCTCGCGATGACGGCTTTCACGTCAGGGTCGGTGAACGCGGCGTGCAGGTCGGCGGCGCGGGCGGCCGGGGTGGCGCCCGCGGTGCGGGTGGCCGGGTACTCGACGGGGTCGAGACCGGGCTCGCGCAGACGCCGCAGGCCGAGCTCGAACGGCAGCGGGAACAGGCCCGGCAGGCCCGTCGGCGGGGACACGACCGCGACGCGGCCGCCGGGCACGGGCTTGGGCGGGTGGATCACGGGCGCGGACGTCACCGGCGGTTCAGAACGCGGGCCACGGGATCGCCGGCCAGTCCCCCGAGGGTTCGGGGTAGACGCCGTCGGCGAGCAGCTTGTCGGTGCGTTCGGACACGGCGCGGACCTCCGCGCGGGTGAGGTGCTCGTGCAGCTGCTCGCCCAGCGGGCCGTCCAGTGCCGATCTGAGCCGCCGCATCGCCTCCAGCACCGGCTCCGGGAGCGGTTCGCGGGCCCAGCCCCACAGCACGGTGCGCAGCTTGGGTTCGACGTGCAGGCAGATGCCGTGGTCGACGCCGTAGACGCCGCCGTCGACGGCGTGCAGGACGTGGCCGCCCTTGCGGTCGGCGTTGTTGACCACGACGTCGAAGGCGGACATGAGCTGGATGCGCGGGTGGTCGGCGTGCACGAGCACGGCGGGGTCACCGAAGCGGTCGTGGGCGTGGAAGACGGGGATCCAGCCGGGTTTGACGTCGTCGACGCCGACGATGTCGACGAGCTCGTCCTCCTCGCGGGTGTCGACCCACAGCTGCACCATGCCCGAGCCGAACGGGCCGGGCCGCAGCACCGTGGGCGGCACGACGCCGAGCCCGGACGCGGCGGAGATCAGGTAGGTCGCGACCTCACGGCCGGCCAGGGTGCCGTCGGGGAAGTCCCACAGCGGCCGTTCGCCGCGCACGGGTTTGTAGACGCACTGCGCGTCGACGCCGTCGAGGGAGATCTTGCAGAACAGTGTCGCGTTGGAGGCGTCGACGAGCCGGCCCTCGACCTCGATGCGGCCGTGAGTGAGCAACTCGATGGCCGCGCCGACGTCCACGTCAGTCCTCTTCGGTGCGGCGGTAGCCGTTTTGCCGCGGGCAGATGTGGCCGTCCGGGTCGAGCGGTTCGGCGCACAGGGGGCAGGGTTTGCGGCCGGCGTTGACGACGCGGTCGGCGCGTTCGGCGAAGGCGCGGGCGGCCGAGGGCGACAGGAAGACCCGCACGGCGTCGGGGCCTTCCTCGGTGTCGTCGAGCACGACGGCCTCGTCGACCTCCTCCTCGGAGATCGCGAGCAGCTCGATGACGACGGCCTTGGACTCGGCGTCCCAGCCCAAGCCCATCGTGCCGACGCGGAACTCCTCCTCGACGGGCACGTCGAGCGGTTCGGTGTCGAGGTCGTCGGGGGGTGCTTCCTCCGGCACGTCGGTGCCGAAGCGGCGATGCACCTCCTCCAGCAGCGAGCCGATGCGCTCGGCGAGGACCTGGACCTGTTGCTTCTCGAGGGCGACGCTGATCAACCTGCTCTGCTCGGAGGCCTGCAGGTAGAAGATGCGGTCACCGGGCTGCCCGACGGTTCCTGCGATGAACCGGTCGGGTGCGCGGAATACGTGAATGACGCGAGCCATGGCACCTAGAACCCTAGGCCACGCGGAGATCGGCGGCAGGTCCTCCCCCACCAAACACTCCGCGTATAGGGTCGGGCTGTGGTGAAGATCGCTTCGTACGGGACGTGGACCTCGCCGATCAGCGCCGGCGACACCTCCAAGCCGGGAGGTGGGTTCCAGTGGGCCGACCTGCACGGTGAGCAGGTGTGGTGGGCCGAGAGCCGTCCGGCGCAGGCCGGCCGGGTCGCTCTGGTGCGCGACGGGGTGGAGGTGCTGCCCGCGCCGTGGAACGCCCGCAACCGGGTGCACGAGTACGGCGGGCGGCCGTTCGTGGTGCTCGCGCCGGACCGGGTGGCGTTCACGCACTGGGACGACCAGCGCGTGTACGTGTTCAACCCCGACGCGCCCGAGCCCGTGCCGCTGACGCCCGAACCCGAGCGTCACCACGGCATCCGCTACGCCGACCTGTCCGCGGGCCCGGACGGCGAGGTGTGGTGCGTGCGGGAGACGATCACCGGTGACGCGCGCACCGACGTGCGCCGCGACCTGGTGGCGATCACCGCGGACGGCCAGGTGCGGGTGCTGGGGTCCTCGCACCACTTCATGACCGGCCCGAAGATCAGCCCCGACGGCACGAAGTTCGCCTGGATCGGCTGGGACCACCCGCAGATGCCGTGGGACGGCACCGAGCTGTGCGTCGCCGACGTCGGCGAGCCGGGCCACCGGGTGCTGACCGGGTCGACCACGGAGGCGGTGTGCCAGTTCGAGTGGGAGGGCGACTCGCTGCTGGCGCTGACCGACCCGCACGGCTGGTGGAACCTGTTCCGCGTCGAGCTCGACGGCTCGCGCAAGAACCTGGCGGAGTGCGCCGAGGAGCTGGGCGGCCCGATGTGGCGGCTGGGCAACCGCTGGTTCGCCACGCTGTCGCCGGGCCGGTACCTGGTCGTGCGCTCCGGTCACCTCGCGGTGCTCGACGAGCGCAGCGCGACGGTGACCGACGTGGAGACCGACCTGCCGATGTGGGCGGCGGACCTGTCGGTGCGCGACGGGGTGGTCCTCGACGCCGCGGCGGGGCCGACCTCGGAGTTCAACGTCGTGAAGCTGGACCTGTCCAACGGTGAGATGACCTACCTGACCGGCGGTGAGGAACCGGCGGAGGCCGCGTACCTGCCGGTGCCGGTGGAACGGGTGTTCGGCGAGGTCCCCGCCTACGTCTACGCGCCGTCGAACCCGGACTTCGTTGCCCCTGAGGGCGAACTTCCGCCGTACGTGGTGCACGTGCACGGCGGGCCGACCGGGCGGGCGCTGCCCAAGCTCGACTCCGACATCGCGTACTTCACCAGCCGCGGCATCGGTGTGGTGGCGGTCAACTACGGCGGCTCGACCGGCTACGGCCGGGCGTTCCGGGAGCGGCTGCGCGAGCAGTGGGGCGTGGTGGACGTGGAGGACTGCGCGTTCGTGGCGCAGCAGCTGGCCAAGGAGGGCACCGCGGACCCGCAGCGGCTGGGCATCCGGGGCGGCTCGGCGGGCGGCTGGACCTCGGCTGCGTCGCTGACCTCGACGCAGGTGTACCGGTGCGGGATGGTGGCGTTCCCGATCCTGGACCTGGCCGGGTGGACCTCGGAGGGCGGGGAGACCCACGACTTCGAGTCGCGCTACGTCGAGGGCCTGGTGGGGACGCTGCCCGAGGCGGCCGACCGCTATCGCGACCGGTCGCCGTCGAACAAGGCGCGGTCGGTGTCGGGCCCGGTGCTGCTGCTGCAGGGCCTGGAGGACGAGATCTGCCCGCCCGAGCAGGCCGACCGGTTCGCCGCGGACCTGGCCGGGTCGGGCATCCCGCACGCGTACCTGACGTTCGAGGGCGAGCAGCACGGGTTCCGCAAGGCCGAGAACATCAAGGCGGCGCTGGAGGCGGAGCTGTCGTTCTACGGGCAGGTGTTCGGGTTCGAGCCGCCGGGGGTGCCGGTGCTGGAGCTGCGGTCGTGAGCTCCCGGTCCTGTGCGTGAGCGTGTTGCCGTGAGCGTGTTGTTGTGAGTGTGCTGCCGTGAGTGTGTTGTCGCGTGGGGACCGGGTCGCGCTGGTGTCGCCGGCCGGTCCGGCTCTCGCGCCGGTGCTCGCCGAGGGTGTGGCGGTGCTGCGGTCGTGGGGCCTGACGGTCACCACACCTGTGGTGCAGCCGTGGTCGTTGCCATACCTGGCGGGGTCGGACGCGGGGCGGGCGGCGGAGTTCGTGGACGCGTGGTGTTCGGACGTGGCGGCGGTGTTCTGCGTGCGCGGCGGGTACGGGTGTCTGCGGATGACCGACCTGGTGCCGTGGGAGGAGCTGCCGCCGCGGGTGTTCGTGGGCTCGTCGGACGTGACGGTGCTGCACGCCGAGCTGAACGCGGCCGGGCAGCCGACGGTGTTCGGGCCGATGCCGGGCACGCGTGACTTCGTGGCCGACCCGCTGGCGCAGCAGCGGCTGCGGCGGTTCCTGTTCGAGGGCATGTCGTCGTGGACGGCCGGGACGCCGGTGGTGCCCGGTACCGCGCGCGGGGTGCTGGTGGGCGGGAACGTGGCGCTGCTGGCGGCGGCGGTCGGCGGGCCGCGGTGGTCGGTGCCGGCCGCGGGGGCGATCGCGTTGCTGGAGGACGTCGGCGAGGAGGCCTACCGGCTGGACCGGCTGCTGACGCAGCTGCTGCGGGCGGGCTGGTTCGCGCCGGTGTCGGGGATCGTGCTCGGGTCGTGGACGGGCTGCGGTGACGTCTCCGCGGTGCTGGCGGACCGGCTGGGGCCGCTGGGGGTGCCGGTGCTGGGCGAGTTCGGGTTCGGGCACTGCCCTGGGCAGTGGACGCTGCCGCTGGGGGTCGAGGCGGTGCTCGACGCGTCGGCGGGGACGTTGACGCTGGTCTAGGGCAGGCTCGCGCAGGGGTCCCCTTGGCCTTGGGATCCCCTGCGTCCTATCGTACCGAGCACCACCGACAAGCACGTTCACGCACGTCAGAGGCCCTGAAGCCGCTGCAGGCGCACGGGCGGGTCGTTCACGGGGTCGGGTCCGCGTCAGCCCGAAGCGGACACACCACTGGGCGCTGCTCACACGTCTCCCCGCCGGCCTGGTTGGACCTTGCCCGGCCGGATCTTGGAGGTTGCCCGCGCGGGTTCGAGGCTCCGCACCAGTTCCTCCCGATGTGCGCGGGCGGGTCGTTCACTGCGCCGCGCGGCATCGCCGGCCGGGGAGCCGCAGGTGCTCAGCGTGCGAGGTCGCTCCCTTGCGACCGCCCCTGGCGACCGGCCACTCCGGCGGTCGCAGCCCGCCCCCAGGTCGCGGCCCGCCGGAGTGATCGCCCCTCGGAGTGATCGCCCCTCGGAGTGATCGCCCCTCGGAGTGGTTGCGCGGCGGAGTGTTCGCGCGGACCGAGCGCCGTCGCGGGCGGCGATCCCCCGGACCGCACCGGCGGCGCCGGGCGCCCAGGTCACAACGCCGTGCGGCGTTGCTGGGCGTCCAGGCGCAGTTGTTCGGTCTGCCGGCCGATGGCGTTGATCTGCCCGGCGAGTCCGGGGTGGCCCTCGCGCAGGTTCGGTGCGGCGTCGGCGAGGGGGCCGAGCAGTGCGGCGGCGTCGGTGTGGCCGAGTGCGTCCTGCACGCCGGGGTCGTGCGGGCCGACCTGGGCGGCGAGCACGCGCAGGACGGCGGCGTTCTCGCGGGCCCAGGCGGTGACGGCTTTGTCGCCGGCGCGGCGGTCGCGTTCGGCTTGGACGCGTTCGTCGCCGGTGCCGGGGTCGTCGGTGCGGCGCACGCGCAGGTAGCGGCGTTCGGCGGCCTGGCGGCTGGCCACGCCGAGTGCGGGGGCGAGGTCGGCCCAGCTGGTGCCCAGTGCGCGGGCGGCTTCGATGAGCTGGGGTTCCCAGCCGGAGAGCTCGTCGCGCAGTTGCCGCAGCAGCATCAGTGCCGCCAGGACCTCGTTCGCGGTGCCGGGCTGGGCGGCGGTGGCGCGCACGGTGTCGTAGTCGCTCGTCATGTCGTCCTCCTGATGACGCCGGGGACTTGTCATCGTTTAGACGACATGCTACAACGGTGGTGCAGCGCATTGACAGTCCACGAGGAGTACAGGAGGTGTCAGATGTTGATGCGCACTGACCCGTTCCGTGAGCTGGACCGGCTGACCCAGCAGGTGTTCGGCGCGCAGGGCACGTGGTCGCGGCCGACGGCGATGCCGATGGACGCCTACCGGGACGGCGAGCAGTTCGTGGTGTGCTTCGACCTGCCGGGTGTGGCGCCGGACGCCATCGAGCTGGACGTGGAGCGCAACGTGCTGACGGTCAAGGCCGAGCGCCGGCCGGTCGGCGGGGATGTCGAGATGCAGGTGTCGGAGCGGCCGCTGGGGGTGTTCTCGCGGCAGCTGTTCCTCGGCGACACCCTGGACACCGACCACATCGACGCCCAGTTCGACGCGGGTGTGCTGACGCTGCGGATCCCGATCGCGGAGCGCGCGAAGCCCCGCAAGATCGCGATCAACTCCACCGAGCAGGCGCCCAAGCAGATCGACGCGTGAGCCCTTCCGGGGCGTGATGATCAACACGGCGGGCGGCGGCCGACCGGGTGCGTCCAGGTAGGCTACCGCCCGCCATGAGACCCCAGCCCCAGTCGACGGTGTTAGACGTCTACGCGTCCAACACCGACCTCTACGCCGATCCCCGACTGGTGGAACGGGTGGACTACCGGCGGCGCTTCAAGCGTCACCGGCCGCGCACGGCGTCGGTCGTGCTCGCCCCGCACGGCGGTGGCATCGAGGCCGGCACGTCGGAGCTGTGCCTGGCGATCGCGGGGTACAGCCCGTCGACGCGGGTGCCGATCGGGCAGACGCACGACTACTGGATGTTCGAGGGCCTGCGGTCAGTCGCGAACGACGAGCTGCACGTGACCTCCTCGCACTGCGACGACCGCGTGGCCCGCACGCTCGTCTCCGGTGCTTCCCACGCGCTGGGGTTGCACGGCTGCACGGCCGCGGCGGCGGGTCTGGAGGACCACGACCGTGCGGTGCTGGTCGGCGGGCGGGACGCGGTGCTGCGGCGGGAGCTGCTCACGCGGCTGCGGCGGGCGGGGTTCCACACCGTCGACGCCGCCGACCACCCCGTCCTGGGTGGCGGCGACCGGGCCAACATCGCGAACCGGACCAGGACCCGCCGGGGCGGGCAGCTGGAGCTGACCACTCCCCTGCGCACCGCGATGTTCGCCGAGAACTCGCGGCCCAACCGCCGGCACACGACGACCGAGGTGTTCTGGGACTTCGTGCACGCCTGCCGCGCGGCTCTCGCGGCCCGTGAGGCGATGAACAACTGACCGGGCCCCGGCCGCGGACCAACGTCGACGGACCCACACGGACCGACCTCGCCTGGCCATACGGGCTGCCCCTGCCGGACACGTGGGCTCGCGCCTGCTGTGCACATGGCTCGCGCCTGACCGGGATGAGTGGTGTCGGGTGCCGGGCGGGCTGGCGGTGAACTTCGAGCTGGAACGGGCGTTCCGGCGGCCGGTGAGCCCGGCGCGCCGGTGGCGACGCGGCACCTGGACATCGAGGTGGGCGACCTGGCGGCCGCGGCCGAGCACGCGCCGGCGTGCGGGGCGGTGCTCGCCGGGGTGCGGCCGCAGCCGGACGTGCGGGTGCTGTTCGATCCGGACGGGCACCCGTTCTGCCTGTTCACCTGGCCACCACCGCGCGCCTGTGTGGCTCGCCGCCGGTCGGCGAGCCACACAGGCGCGAGCCACACGACACAACAGGGCGTCAGAGGTACTTCTTGAGCTCCCGCTTGGCCAGCGACATGCGGTGGACCTCGTCGGGGCCGTCGGCCAGGCGCAGGGTGCGGGTGGCGGCCCACAGCTCGGCGAGCGGGAAGTCCTGGCTGACGCCGGCGCCGCCGTGGGCCTGGATGGCCTTGTCGATGACCCATTCGGTCATGGAGGGGACGCCGATCTTGATGGCCTGGATCTCGGTGTGGGCGCCCTTGTTGCCGACGGTGTCCATCAGCCAGGCGGTCTTGAGCACGAGCAGGCGGGCCTGTTCGATGCGGACGCGGGACTCGGCGATCCACTCGTGCACGACGCCCTGGGCGGCGAGGGGCTTGCCGAAGGCGATGCGGCTGGAGGCGCGGCGGCACAGCAGTTCGAGGGCGCGTTCGGCCATGCCGATCAGGCGCATGCAGTGGTGGATGCGGCCGGGGCCGAGGCGGGCCTGGGCGATGGCGAAGCCCTCGCCCTCGCCGGCGATGAGGTTGGCGGCGGGGACGCGGACGTTGTCGAAGACGATCTCGGCGTGGCCGCCGTGGGCGTGGTCGCCGTAGCCGAAGACGTGCATGGCGCGTTCGACGGTGACGCCGGGGGTGTCGCGCGGGACGAGGATCATGGCCTGCTGGCGGTGGCGTTCGGCGTCGGGGTCGGTCTTGCCCATGACGATGAAGATGGCGCAGTTGGGGTTCATGGCGCCCGAGGACCACCACTTGCGGCCGTTGATGACGTAGTCGTCGCCGTCGCGTTCGATGCGGGTGGCGATGTTGGTGGCGTCGGAGGAGGCGACGTCGGGTTCGGTCATGCAGAACGCGGAGCGGATCTCGCCGTCGAGCAGTGGCTGCAGCCACTGCTTCTTCTGCTCGTCGGTGCCGAACATCGCCAGCACCTCCATGTTGCCGGTGTCCGGGGCGGCGCAGTTGAGGGCTTCGGGGGCGAGGTGGGGGCTGCGGCCGGTGATCTCCGCGAGTGGCGCGTACTGCAGGTTGGTCAGGCCGCCGCCGTGCTCGGGATCGGGCAGGAAGAGGTTCCACAGGCCCTGGCGGCGGGCCTCGGCCTTGAGCTCTTCGAGGACCGGCTGGCGTTGCCACGGGTCGGCGGCCTCGCGCAGCTGCTGTTCGAGGACGGCTTCGGCGGGGTAGACGTGGGAGTCCATGAACGCGAGGAGCCGGGTGCGCAGTTGTTCGGTCTTGGCGTCGTAGGCGAAGTCCATGTCAGAGCTCCTTGTGGGCGGCGGCGAGACCCTGCCGCACGAGGGGGACGGTGAACGCGCCGAGCTTCTCGAACCCGGCGCCGACGGTGTTGCCGCCGGCGAAGCGGTAGTGGATGCCCTCGACGATGACGGCGAGCTTGAAGTAGCCGAAGGCGATGTACCAGCCCAGTCCGGAGGTGTCGGTCCCGGTGCGGGCGGTGTAGCGGGCGACGAGCTCGTCGGCGGACAGGAAACCGGGCATGGACGGGACGCTGCCGGTGATGGGGTCGTTGTCCACGCCCAGGCCCTGCCAGTAGACGTAGAGCAGGCCGAGGTCGGCGAGCGGGTCGCCGAGGGTGGCCATCTCCCAGTCCAGCACCGCGCTGATCCGCAGCGGTGAGTCGGTGACCAGGGCGTTGTCGAGGCGGTAGTCGCCGTGGATGATCGCCACGCGCGGGGAGTCCGGGACGGTGCCGGCGAGCTTGTCGCGCAGGTCGTCGATGCCGGGCAGGTCGCGGCTGCGGGAGGCGTCGAGCTGCTTGCCCCAGCGCTTCACCTGCCGGGCGAGGAACCCCTCCGGGCGGCCGAAGTCGCCGAGACCGACCGACTCGGGGTCGACGCAGTGCAGCTCGGCGAGCACGTCGACCAGTTTCCGCGACAGCACGGTGGCCTTCTCGGAGTTGAGCCACGGCGCCTGTGACCGTTCCCGCAGGGCCACGCCGGGCATCTCCTCCATGAGGTAGAACGGCGCGCCGATGACGGCGGTGTCGTCGACGAGCCGGTAGGCGCGCGGCACGGGGACGGCGGTGTCGGCGAGGGCGGAGATGACGCGGAACTCGCGGCTCATGTCGTGGGCGGTGGCCAGGACGTGGCCCAGCGGCGGGCGGCGCAGGACCCAGCGGGTGGTGCCGTCGGTGACGCGGTAGGTGAGGTTGGAGCGGCCGCCGGGGAACAGCTCGCCGGTCAGCGGGCCGGTGCTCAGGTGGCGGGCGAGTGCGTCGAGGTCGAGGCCGGGCAGGCTGGTCGGGGGCTCGGTGGTCACAGGGTCACTCCGAGGGTGGCGAGGTGGGCGCGGGTGGCGTCGGCGGTGGTGTGGCGCAAGGCGTGCATGCCCACGGCCTTGGCGGCCTCGACGTTGACGGGGGCGTCGTCGAAGAACACGGCGCGGCCGGCGGGGACGCCGATCTGCTCCAGGGTGTGGCGGTAGATGCGCTCGTCGGGTTTGCGCAGGCCGACGCGGCCGCTGATGACGACGGTGTCGAACAGCTCGACGAGCAGGTCGGCGGGGTAGCCCTCGCCCCAGCTGTTGGACAGCAGCGCGGTGTGCAGGCCGGCGGCGCGGGCCTTGCGGACGAGTTCGACCATCGCCGGGTCGGGGGTGGCGCCGCCGAACATGCGGCGCAGCAGCCCCTGTTCGACGACCGGGTCGCCGCTGGTGGTGATGAGCTCGGCGGCCAGCAGGCGTTCGAACTCGGCGACGGTGAGCTCGCCGGTCTCCAGCCGGGACACCGGGTTGCCCGGCAGTGCCTCGCGGCCCATCCAGTCGCGCATGATGCGGCCGTAGACGTCGCGGTCGATGGCTTCGGCGTGCAGCCAGCCGCCGACGAACTCGGGCACGGAGACGGTCATGACGCCGCCCCAGTCGAAGACGAGCGCGTCGACCGCCGGGCCGCCGGGAAGTGTCGTGTCACCCACGACCCGGAGGGTACCGACCGGTCGGTATGTCGGCAACCGGTGGTGTGCCGCCGCGGCGTCCGATCCGGTTTTCGGTGAGCGGACCGCGCGGCCTTCAGCGGTTCCCCCGGCGTGCCGGTCTCGCTACGTTCGGTGGCGGACAAGGGGGTTCGATGACACGTTCGGCACGCAAACGGATCTGGGGAACGGTCACGGCGCTCGCCGCGGCGGTGGCGGCGGTCGTGGCGGTCGCACCGGCCTCGGCGCAGGCCGCCGGGGACGGGCGGGTGGTGCGCACCGACAAGGGCCTGGTGGCGGGCACGGTGACCGATACCGTCCGCACGTTCGGCAACATCCCGTTCGCCGCCGCACCGGTGGGCGCGAACCGCTGGCGTGACCCGCGGCCGGCGGCGCCGTGGCAGGGGGTGCGTGACGCGACGGTGCCCAGCCCGCGGTGCGCGCAGGTGGAGCAGCTGGGCCAGCCGGGCTCGCAGACCGAGGACTGCCTGTACCTCACCGTCACCACCCCGGCCGGCCGCGCGAAGCCCCGGCCGGTGATGGTGTGGATCCACGGTGGCGGGTTCACGGCCGGTGCCGGCGCGGACTACGACGCGCGGCGGCTCGCGACGCGTGATGACGCCGTGGTCGTGACGATCAACTACCGGCTCGGGGTGTTCGGGTTCTTCGGCCTGCCCGGTCTGCCCGGCTCGGGTGCGTTCGGCCTGGCCGACCAGCAGGCCGCGCTGGGCTGGGTGCGGCGCAACGCGGCCGCGTTCGGCGGCGACGCGGGCAACGTGACCGTGTTCGGCGAGTCCGCGGGCGGGCTGAGCGTGTGCGCGCAGCTGGCCTCACCGCGTGCGGCGGGCCTGTTCGACAAGGCGATCATCCAGTCGGGTCCGTGCGGGCTGACGACACCGGCCGGTCAGCCGGGGGTGTTCGCGACGCTGTGGCGCGAGCGGGCGGCCGTGGAGCAGACCGGCGCGCAGACCGCGGCGGCCCTCGGGTGCGCGGACGTGGCGTGCCTGCGGGCGTTGCCGGTCACGGCGCTGCTGCCGACGCACAACACCTTCGCCACCCCCGCCTACGGCACCGCGGTGCTGCCGGTCGACCCGGTGGTGGCGCAGCGGACCGGGCGGACGCACCACGTGCCGACGCTGGTCGGCTCGACGCACGACGAGGCCACGCTGTTCACCGCGCTGACCTTCCCGCAGCCCATCCCGACGCAGGCCTACCGGCAGACGCTGCAGGCGTTGTACGCGCCGCGCGACGTCGACCCGATCCTGGCCCGCTACCCGGCCGACGGCAACGGCGACGTGCGCGACGAGCTCGCGCGGATCACGACCGACCAGTCGTGGGCGTGCACCACGGCCGACACGCGCCGGCAGCTCGGGCGCCACCAGCGGGTCTCGGGCTACGAGTTCGCCGACGCCACGGTGCCGGTGCTGTTCCCGGACCTGCCGCCGTTCCCCGGCGGCTACCGGGCCTACCACGCCTCGGAGCTGCTGATGCTGTTCGACTTCCCCGGCGTGACGCTCACCCCCGGGCAACGCCGCGTCTCGGACTACATGGTGGCGGCGTGGGGGCGGTTCGCCCGCACCGGTGACCCGGGGTGGCGGGCCCGCGTGCAGTCGCTGGCTCCCGGCGCGATCGGCGCGACCGACTTCGAACGCGACCACCACTGCGGGTTCTGGGCGCAGATCTGACCCGCGCGACCGGGCAGTGACGAGCCGTCGGGCCGGGATGGAACTCATCCCGGCCCGACGGCGTCGACGGCAGGTGGGGGTGGGTGCGGGCGTGCAATGTGCATGTGCCTGTCGTGGAGGTGGTGGCGTTCGGGCGGTGTGCCGGTGCCAGGTGGGGCAACCGGGCCGCGGATTTCGCGGGTGATCACCCGGCGCGGGCCCGGGTCGGCCATCCTGTAGCGCATGCCCGGCTATGGCGATCTTGCCCGTGACGGTGAGTTCCGCGCCCTGTTCGTGGCGCACGTGGTGTCGGTGGCCGGTGACCAGTTCGCGCGGGTGGCGCTGGCGGTGCACGTCTACGACCGCACGGCGAGCGCGGGGCTGACGGCGCTGACGTACGCGTTGACGTTCCTGCCCGACCTGGTGGGCGGGCCGCTGCTGTCGGGGCTGGCCGACCGGTTCGCGCGGCGGGACGTGATGGTGGCCGCCGACGTGGTGCGGGCGGCGTTGCTGCTGGTGATGGCGCTGCCGGGGCTGTCGCTGTGGGTGCTGGCGGCGGTGCTGGTGGTGGTGCAGCTGGCGGGGGCGCCGCACGGGGCGGCGCGGGCGGCGTTGCTGCCGCACGTGCTGCCCGACGAGCGGTATCCGCTGGGGATGGCGGCGTTGAGCACGGTCACGCAGGCCGCGCAGGTGCTGGGGTTCGTGGCGGGCGGGGCGCTGGTGGCGTGGTGGGGGCCGGGTCCGGTGCTGGTGGCGGACTCGGTGACGTTCGTGGTCTCCGCGGTGCTGGTCGGCGCGTTCGTGCTGCGGCGGCCGGTGCCGGCGCGCCCGCACGTGCGGGCGTGGTCCTCGGACCTGGTGGGCGGGGCGCGGCTGGTGTGGCGGCAGCGGCGGCTGCGGGCGCTGGTGGTGCTCGCGTGCGTGTCGGGGTTCTACGTCGTGGCCGAGGCGCTGGCGGCGCCCTACGCGGCGGAGCTGGGGGCCGGGGTGTCGGCGGTGGGGTGGATCTTCGGCGCGCACGCCGCGGGCACGGTCGCGGGCATGGCGCTCGTGGCGCGGGTGCCGCACGCCCGGCAGCTCGCGGTGATGCCGTGGCTGGCGGTCGCGTCGTGCGCGGTGCTGCTGCCCGTGCTGGCCACGCCGGGCCTGGTGTGGTCGCTGGTGCTGATCGCGTTGTCCGGGGTGGCCAGCGCCTACCAGCTGCCGGCGAACACCACGTTCGTGCGCGAGGTGCCCGACGCCTCCCGCGGGCAGGCGTTCGGGCTGGCCGTCACGGCGCTGCGGGTGTCGCAGGGCGTGGGGGTGGGACTGGCGGGGCTGCTGGCGGAGCGGTGGGCGTCGCACCAGGTCATCGCCGCCGCCGGGGGCGCGGGGGTGGTCGCGGCGTGCGGGGCGTGGTGGCTGTGGCGGCAGGCGGTGGCGGCGCCTGCCCACAGGCCCTAGCCCCGCGGACGGGGGTGCCGGCCGTTCACGTCGGCCGGTGGCACCCTCCACCGCGGGAGAACCGCCGGTCGTTACCGGGTCCAGTCGGTGGACGCGAAGGTCCAGTCGGTCGAGGCGAACGTCCAGTCCGTCGACGTGAACGTCCAGTCGGTGGACCGGCGGAAGGTCCAGTCCGTCGACGCGGCGAAGGTCCAGTCGGTGGACAGCGCGGTGTTCATCATGACCGTCTCCTTGTGGGAATGCGGGGTTGTACGAGGGGGTGAATGAGAGGGGAAAAATGTCCGTGAGGGCTACTCAGGGTGAGGTCCCCCACATGGAGCCACGACTTCGCGTGACCCGGTGACTACAGTGGTTGGTTCCTGATGGTGTTCGGTGGGGGTGGCAGCGTGCCTTGGCTCGACCCGCGCCGGTGGAAGCTATGGTCCCTTCCTCCTGTCGTGCTGACCTACGTCGTGACGATTGCCGTGACGGCGGCACTCGTCACGCTCGCAACCGCACGGCTTACCCCTGTCGAGGCGCGCCACTGGACGTGGTTCGCGGCACTGGCTGTAGCCGCTCTGGTCCACCTGGAGGCGGCGCGTGGCATCGAGCGCATCCGTGAGATCTCCGTGGAGGGTGCCCCTCACGCGCAGATGCAGTCGGTGTGGCAGTTCGCGGGCGTGCTCGTGCTCCCGATGCCACTGGTCGTCCTGCTGGTCGTGACCATCTACCTGCACGCGTGGCTGCGGGTGTACAAACGCCGGGCGGTGCTCTACCGGAAACTGTTCTCCGCCGCCACTGTCATACTTGGATGTGCCGCAGCGCAATGGGTGCTGCACATGTTCTCGGCGTCGGATCCGTCTGATCTGGACGGTCCACGCGGGCTCGTGGCCCTGACCGTCGCCGGGTTCCTGTACTGGTTCGTCAACTACGCGCTGGTCGTGGGCGCGATCATGATGACCAACCCGGCCAACCCGCTCAAGACCGCGCTCGGCCACGCCTCCGACGTCCTCATCGTCACCGCGTCGGTCGGCCTGGGCTCCGGCGTGGCCATCATCGCGACCGCCCGGCCGTGGCTCACGCCGATGCTGCTGCTGACCGTGCTCGCCCTGCACATGGGCCTGCTGCTGCCGCAGTTCCGCGTCGCCGCGCGCACGGACTCCAAGACCGGTCTGGTCGACGCGACGTTCTGGCACGACGTCGCCGAACGCGAACTGGCCCGCGCCCGCCGCCTGGTCTCCACCGTCGGCGTGCTCATCCTGGACATCGACCACTTCAAGGTCATCAACGACACCTACGGCCACCTCGCCGGCGACCGCGTGCTGCGCGCCATCGCCGACGCCGTCAAGCACGCCGTGCGCTCCTACGACCTGGTCGGCCGTTTCGGCGGCGAGGAGTTCGCGGTGCTGCTGCCCGGTGTGGGCACCGACGAGGTCCGCGCGACCGCCGAGCGCATCCGGGTCGGCATCTCCCGCCTGGAGGTGCCCGTGATCGACCGCGGTGGCGTGCCCCGCGTGATCACCGGCCTGACCGCGTCGGTGGGCGCGGCGGTGTTCCCCGACACCGCCACCGAGCTCAGCCCGCTGCTGCTGGCCGCCGACGAGGCGCTCTACCAGGCCAAGAACACCGGCCGCGACCGCGTGGCCACCGCACCGGCGTTCTGAGCCACCGCTCCCCCGGCCGCCGTCGAGCCCGCGAGAGCCCGGCCGTCAGGCGTGCGGGGAACGCTCAGGCGTCCAGGAACGCCGCGATGCGCCGGGACACCTCGTCGGGCTCCTCGACCCACGGGTAGTGCCCGACGCCCTCGTGCACGCTGAGCGTGACGTCGCTGAACAGCTCCGCGAGCTCCCGGCAGCGCCGCACCGGCGAGATCGGGTCCTCCCCGCACGCGTAGACCAGGACCGGGTGGTTGAACTCGGTCAGCGCCCGCCGCAGCACACCCGGCACGAACGCGCCCTCGGCGTTGTAGCCCAGCGCCACCGGGTACTTCCACTGCCCCAGCTCCGCGTTCGCGTGCGCCCGGGCCCGCTCGTCCCACCGCGCGTACAGCAACGGCGAGGCCGCCACCCGGTTCTCCACCGAGTCGTCCCCGGCGGCGTTGCGCTCCAGAGCGGTTCTGGCGGCCGCGATCCACGGCCGGTCGCCGCGGGCGGCGAGGAAGGCGTCCCAGTCGCTCTGCTCCGGCGACAGGCCCACCGAGCGCAACGCCGGGGTGAGCAGCACCAGCTTGCCGATCCGGCCGGGGAAGTCCGCGGCGTAGCCCATGGCGATGCCCGCGCCCGCCGAGTGGCCGAGCACGTCCACTCGCTCCAGGCCCAGGTGGCGGCGCAGCACCTCCACGTCACGCACGAGCATGTCGCGCCGGTAGGTGAACGGGTCGGCCGGCTCGTCGGAGGCCCCGGTGCCGCGGTTGTCCAGGATCACCAGACGCCGGTGCCGGTCCAGGCCGCCGAGCGTCTCCAGGTACTCCGAGGCCCGGCCGGGACCACCCGCGAGCACCAGCAGCGGAGCGCCGGCGCCCACTTCCCGGTAAGCGAGCTGAGTGCCGTCGAAGGAGGTGAACCGTGCCATGCTGCACATCATGCCGAAGATCGCCACGACCGACCTCGTCGACCGGCCGCAGCTGCTCGAGTTCCTCCGCCCGCGTCACCACGGCGTGCTCATCACCCGCCGCTCCAGCACCGGCGGAGTGCAGGTCTCCCCCGTCTCCTGCGGCGTCGACACCCTGGGCCGCCTCGTCGTGGCGACCTACCCGCAGCGCGCCAAGGTCCGCAACGCCCGCCGCGACCCCGCCGTCACGCTGTGCGTGCTCTCCGACGACTGGGACGGCCCCTACGTGCAGGTCGACGGCACCGCCGAGGTCCTCGACCTGCCCGAGGCGCTGGAGGACTTCGTCGAGTACTACCGCTGCATCGCCGGCGAGCACCCCGACTGGGACGAGTACCGCGCCGCCATGCTGCGCCAGGGCAAGGCGCTGATCCGCGTCACGATCGACTCGTGGGGCCCGATCGCCACCGGCGGCTTCCCGCCCGAGCTCGACGCCTGACCACCGGGCACGCCGGCGGCGCTAGCCGGGTGAGGAGCCCGCGGTCTGGTGGTGGGCGAGCAGCCGGGTGAGCAGGCCGGTCAACGCCTGCCGCTCCCCGGCCCCCAGCGGCGCGAGCAGCTCGTCCTGCACCCGGTCCAGGGCCCCGTCCAGCACGCGCAGCTGCCGCGCGCCCGCCTCGGTCAGGCTCACGACGTTGCGCCTGCGGTCGACGGGATCGGGCGTGCGGTCCACCAGCCCCCGCCCGGCCAGCTCGCTCACCGCCGCCACGACATCGCTGCGGTCCATCGTGGACCGGCGGCCCAGCTCGGCCTGGCTGGCCGGCCCGAACTCCGCCAGCGCCGCCAGCACCCGGTAGTGGTAGCCGCGCGCACCGGCCGCGGCGAACCCCGCGGCCGAGAGCCGGTGGGCGTGCACGGCGAGCTGGGTGAGCAGCCAGCTGGGCTTCTCGCTCAGCCGGGCCGGGGTCTGTGCCATGACCCGATCCTATCTCGTTGGCGCGACCAACGAAAATCTGTACAGTCGGCCACCCCGACCACAACCAACCCCGAGGACCCCCGTGACCACCGACACCGCCGACCGCATCGCCATCATCGACCTCTTCGCCCGCCTCGCCCACCTGCTCGACGACAAACGCTGGGACGACGCACACACCATCTTCACCACCGACGTCGCCCTCCACTCACCCCGCAACGGCGAGCTCCACGGCCTCGACAACGTCATCGCCCACCTGCGCCGAGCCGAAACCCCCGGCGAACACACCCAACACCTCACCACCGACCTGCTCGTCGACATCACCGGCGACCAGGCCACCACCACCGCACACTCACTCGTCCACTTCTACCGCGACGGCGAACCACCCCACCGCACCAGCGGACTACGCCTCAACTGCACCCTCGTACGCACACCACACGGCTGGCGACTACGCGAATCCCGCACCACCCTCGCCTGGATCCGCTAACCCGCCGACCACGCCCCACCCCACCCCGCCGGCCGCTCCACCAACACGCACTCACCACCACGCGGACCCACGACCGACGCGATCAACCCCGTCGCCACCACCGTCGGCCCCAGCACCACCCGACCATCCAACCCGGACACCCGCTCACACGCCTCAGCGACACTGTCCACAGCGAAATACACCGACCACCCCGACGACCGCGACGTCACCAACCGGCCCGCCACCGCACGCGGACCACCATGCCGCTCCGACGTGAACACCGCGAACTCCGCCGACTTCACCTCGACACCCCAGCCCAACGCCGACACCCAGAACCCGTCGTCCGGCCGCTCCCCCATCAACTCCACCCAGCACAGCTCACCCGCACGCGGCGGCGGCGCCCACGGACCGTGCAACACCCGCCCCGAATCCACAGAGGACCCCGCACCCAGCTCACGCGGCACCTCACCACCGAAGAACACGTGCCAGCCCCGGTCCCCCACAACCACCCGGGCCACCAGCCGATCACCCACCCAGCCCGTGAACGACCCGTCCGCATCCGCGATCACCGTCCACCCCAGCACACCGGCGAAAAAATCCACCGACAACTCAGGCTCGGCAACACTCAACTCAAGACGACGCACACCACAAGACGACACGGGCATCCCATCAAGGCAGTGATCAGGAGCGCGCACCATCCTCTGCTCCGACCACCCGAGACGACAATGCACCATTCGGCCGCATGCGCTCCGCGTTCACCACATCACGCAACGGCACCGGACGCCCCAGGTGAAAACCCTGCCCCACCCGCACACCCAACCGCCGCAACGCCTCCACCTGAGACGGCCGCTCCACCCACTCCGCCACCGCCGACAACCCCAGCCCGTTCGCGATCTGCACGATCCCCGACACCAGCACCGCATCCGCGTCGTTGGTCTCGATCCCCTTCACGAACTCACCATCGATCTTGATCCCCGTGATCGGCAGATGCTTCAGGTGCACGAACGACCCGAACCCCGAACCGAAGTCGTCCAACGTGATCCGGCACCCGAACTGCCGCAACCGCGTCGCCAGCGACACCGCCGCATCCAGGTTCGTCACCGCCGCCGTCTCCGTGATCTCCAACCCCAACCGGCCCGGCGCCACCCCCGCACGCCCCAACCGGTCCAACACGAAATCAGCGAAGTCCGGATCCTCCAACGTCCGCCCCGACACGTTCACGTTGAACCGCAACGCCGAACTCGGCTCCGCCACCAACGCGTCGATCGCCGTCGACAACACCCACCGGTCCACCTCCAAAATCAGGTTCGACCGCTCCGCCACCGGCAAGAAATCCGCAGGACCCAGATACGGCTCCTGGTTGTCCTCCAACCGCAACAACAACTCATGCCCCAGCGTCTTACCCGACGCCAACTCCACCATCGGCATCCCGTACAACGCCAGACCCCCACCCACCAGCGCCTGCCGCAACCGGTCCAGCACCGACACCCGCTTCACCGTGTCCGCGTAATGGTTCGGCTCGTACACCGTCACCCGGTCCCGACCCGCCGCCTTCGACGCGTACAACGCCAAATCCGCGTTCGCCAGCACCAACTCCCACGAATCCCCCGGCCCGTACTCCGCCAGACCCGTGCTCACCGTCATCCGCGCCGGCGTCCCGATCCCCGCCAGCGGAAAACCCGCCACCGCATCCCGCAGACCATCCGCCACCGCACCCGCGTCCTGCGCCGACACCCCCGGCAACACCACCGCGAACTCGTCACCACCCAGCCGCGCGATCAACTTCTCACCCAACCGCGACTGCAACGCCGACGCCAGCATCCGCATCACCCGGTCACCGACCGCATGACCACGCAGATCGTTGACATCCTTGAAGTTGTCCAGATCCAGCACCAGCAACGCACCCGACCCGTTGTTCGCCAGCTCCTTCTCCAACGACCGCGTCAACGCCCGCCGGTTCGGCAACCCCGTCAACGGATCCTGCTCCGCCATCCGCACCAGCTCGTCATGCACCCGCGACGACTGCGTCACGTCATGCGCCGTCCCCAACGCACGCAACGGCGTCCCGGCGTCGTCCACCACGACCTCACCGAAACACTCGAACACCCGCTCCGCACCATCCGGACGCAACATCCGATGCGTGTACGAGAACACCGACCCCGACCTCAACGCCGCGTCCAGCGTCTCCTCGATCATCGGCAGATCGTCCGGGTGCACCAGCCGCGCGTACATCTCGAAGTCGAACGCCGTCCCCGCCGCGAACCCGAACATCTCCAGCAACGTGTCCGACCACGTCACCCGGTCCTCCGAGATCGACCACTCCCACGTCCCCATCCGCCCGAGCGCCTGCGCCCGCCGCAACGCGTCCGCCTCCTGCGTCACCGTCAACTCCCGGTCACGCCACGTCGACACGTCCACGACCTCGTACATCAGGTCATCACCCAGACGACTGCACCGCACCTCAAGCCACCGCGGCCCCGGCGCCAGCACCTCCCGCGCGGGAGAAGGCACCTCCGGCACCCCCGGCAACAACGCGGGCAACGACCGCCCGTACGCCTGCTCGACCGGAACACCGAGCACAGCGCCCAACGCGCGGTTGCACCACAACAGGCTCCCGCGCGCATCGGTCACGGCATAGCCGACATCCGCCCGGTCCAGCACCGTGCGGCAATAGGAGGTCACGCGCGTCATGATCGTCCGATCACCGGACGTAAGCAACCCGCTACGCCGGTTGGTTCGCTGATTTGCGAACGGCTAACGCAGCCGCTCCAAACCCTTCGCCGACTCCACCAACTCCGCCGCCAACTTGCGCAGCTCCTCGTTCTCAGCACCGTCCTGCGCCGCCGTCACCACATCCTCCGCGGCACACCGCAGCTGGAACAAGCGGTCCTGCAAATCCGCCAGCTCGGCCGTGCTGAGCACCACGGCGTCCTCGGGAAGACCACCCCGCTGCAACGCCGCCCGACGCTCGTACGCCCGCTGCCGGCACGGCTGAGCACAGTACCTGCGCGGCCGGCCGATCCGACCACTCCCCGGCAACCGCCGCCCGCACCACGCACAGTGCCTGGGCTCATCCGCCTCCATGGAGCGCTCCATGGCGCGCGACGGTAGCGGGTGAGCTGGGCGTGACGTAAGCGACGCGCCACAAACCCCGACGTTCGTAGGTAACCGGACAGTACCGGTCGTGCGGGTGGTCCGGGCCGGACAACGGGTCACGAGTTTCGTCGGGGCACCTCACGTGCCCCTGAGGTGCCCTTGTCCTGGGCGTTTGTGTGGTTCTCCTGTTTCCCAGGTGCTGGATTATCGTGCGTGGTTATTTTTAGTCAACACTGAAGTAATAGAGAACAAGAAGAAAGTGGTGCGCCACCCACTGTCCACCCCGGAGCCAGGTCCACGAGGCACACTCCCACCGTGACCCACCCGTACCTCGCAGGTCCGCGCCCCCGAGCCTTCGCCCACCGCGGCTGGCACGTCGACGACCTCACCGGCATGGAGAACTCGCTGAGCTCGTTCCGCCGCGCCGTGCAGGAGGGCTACCGCTACATCGAGACCGACGTCCACGCCACGAGCGACGGCGAGGTCGTCGTGCACCACGACGACACCCTCGACCGCACCACCGACGGCGCCGGCCGGGTCTCGGAGCTGCCGTGGACCGAGGTGCGCACGGCCCGCGTGGGCGGCCGCGAACCGATCGCACGGCTGGCGGACGTGCTCGAAGAGCTGCCGGACACGTTCTTCAACATCGACGTCAAGGCCGACAACGCGGTCGAACCGATCCTCACCGTGCTGCGCAAGGCAAAGGCACTGCAACGCGTGTGCCTGGCCAGCTTCTCGGACAACCGCCTCGCGCGGCTGCGGCGCGCCGCCGGACCGGACCTGCTGACCTCCATGGGACCGCGCTCCGCGGGCGCGCTGTGGGCGGCCCGTCGCGTCCCGTTCGCCGGACTCGCCGTCAGGGGCCAGGTCGCCCAGGTACCCCGCAGCCAAGGAAAGCTCACCGTCGTCGACCGCCGATTCGTCGCGGCAGCCCACAAAAGGGCGCTCGAGGTGCACGTGTGGACGATCAACGACGAGGCCGACATGCGCGCCCTGCTCGACCTCGGAGTCGACGGCCTGGTCACCGATCGGCCCGACGTCCTGCGCGACGTGCTGCGCTCCCGCGGCGACTGGTAACAGGTTGGACAGTCGCTCATCCCACGGGTCGGCGGACAAGTACAGTCCGCCGACATGAAGGTCAAGGGCGACGACCCCACTGACACCACCACCGCCGGCCGCCGCAGGGAACAGCGCGGCTGGGTCTGGTACGACGTGGCGAACTCCGTGTTCCCCACGTCCGTGATCACCGTCTTCCTCTCGCTCTACCTCACGAGCATCGCGGAGAACGCGGCCAAGGCCGACAGCGCGCTCAACGGCGCGAACCCGTGCGCCGGCGACAACGCGTTCGACCACTGCGACGTCACGTTCCTGGGCCTGCAGTTCCCCGCCGGATCGCTGTGGGGCTACCTGCTCTCGGCCGCGACCGTGATCCAGGTGCTCGTCCTGCCGATCATGGGCGCCATCGCCGACCGCACCCAGAACAAGAAGAAGATGCTCGGCACCTTCGCGTTCACCGGCTCGGCCGCCACCGTCGCCCTCGCCGCCGTCGAAGGCACCAACTGGAAGCTCGGCATCCTCCTCTTCGTCATCGCGAACATCTGCTACGGCGCCAGCGTCGTCGTCTACTACGCCTTCCTGCCCGAGATCGCGACGCCGGACGAACGCGACGCCGTCTCCAGCCGCGGCTGGGCCTTCGGCTACCTCGGCGGCGGCGTCGCACTCGCCATCCAGCTCGGCATCACGCTCTCCGCCGACTCCCTCGGCATCACCTCCGGAGACGCCGCACGCATCGCGTTCGTCATCTCCGGCATCTGGTGGGCGGGCTTCACGTTCATCCCGCTGACCCGCCTCACCGAACACCGGTCACCGCACGGCCGCGAACACGGCGCCTCGGTGATCTCCGCCGGCTTCAAGGAGCTCGGCGCGACCCTGCGCAACGCCAAGTCGTTCCCGCTCACCCTCGCCTTCCTGGGCACCTACCTGATCTACACTGACGGCATCGCCACCGTCGCGAACGTCTCGGCCCAGTACGGCAGCGTCGAGCTGAAGTTCGAGCAGCAGACGCTGATCACCGTCATCCTGATCGTCCAGTTCGTCGCCTTCATCGGCGGCGTGCTGCACGGTTTCGTCGCCAAACGCGTGGGCGCCAAGAAGACGATCCTCGGCTCGCTCGTCGTGTGGATCGCCGTGATCACCGCGGCGTTCTTCGTCCAGGCGGGCGACGAGATGCAGTTCTACCTCGTCGCGGCCGGCATCGGCATCGTGCTCGGCGGCACGAACGCCCTGTCCCGCAGCCTGTTCAGCCAGATGGTCCCACCCGGACGCGAAGCGCAGTACTTCTCGCTCTACGAGGTCGGCGAACGCTCCACCAGCTGGCTCGGCCCACTGGTGTTCGCGGGCGTCGGCCAGGCCACCGGCAGCCTGCGGCCCGCGATCCTCGCCCTGATCATCTTCTTCGTCGCCGGCTTCGTGCTGCTGATCTTCGTCCCGGTCCGCCGGGCGATCAAGGCGGTCGGCAACCCCGAACCGACCCTCGTCTGACCGTTGTGGCGGCGCTGATCGCGTCAGCGCCGCCACAACGACCACCACCGACAGCAACGCGGCCCCGGCCGCCACTCCCCTGGCACCGCCGAGCACCAGCGCCCATCCCACGCCACAGGTCGGCGCACCTACGGCGTGGGCGCGTCACGGCGTGAGGCCCAGGCACAGCGCCACAGACGTCAGCAGCAACGGCAACTGGACACACCACCAGGTGCTCCCCTGTCCCAGCCGCACCACCGCGGGCACCAGGGCCACCCCCGTGGCGATCTTGGTCGACGTGTGCCAACCCGCCGACAGCGCCGCGAACGCCACAACCGGCGCCGGTTCCAGCACCTGCAGCCACGTCACCGCACCGGACCGACCACAACGCCGGTGAGCGCCGCCCCGCGTGGAACACCCTCAGCAGAAGACGCCCCAGGCTCGCACCACCTCACCACGCCACCACCGGCAGGTGCGTGCGCACCGCCAGCCCCAGCACCGCCGCGGTCTCACCCCACCCCGGCCGGCCGTGCTCCAGGCCCCGCTCGCCGGCCCGCCCCGCCAGGAACAGCCCGACCACCTCCTCCTCGCGGTCCGCCCGGCAACACCCGCAGCAGGGCGCGGTAGCGGCGTTCGAGGTTCCTCACGACACCCCCAGCCCCACCGCGCGCCGCCGCATCGGCGCGACCGCGCTGAGCACCAGCACCACCGCCGCCCCGACCGCGAACCCGGCCACCTCCCCCTGCGCCAGCACCGCGACCGGCCCGAGCATCAGCACCGCGAACACCGCCAACGCCCGGCCCAGCACCACGTCACCGCGCACGAACGCCACCACCCGCACCACCACCGCCAGCAGCACCACGGCCAGCAGACCGGCCCCCGTGGCCAGGCCGGCGGCCAGCCCCAGCACCACCGCTCCCCCACCCCACCAGGCCAGCCTGCGCGCCGGCGGCGTCGGCGCCTCCCGGTGGAAACCCAGGCACAGGCACGCGAACGTCACCAGCCACGGCACCTGGAAGGCCGCCCACACCAGCACGTGCGCCTGGTCCACCAGCGCCACCGCCACCGGCACGACCACGAGACCGGCCGCCACCTTGGCCGGCGTGCGCTCACCGGCCAGCAGCAGCACGAACGCCGCGATCGGCGCCAGCTCGAACAGCTGCACCCACGTGACCTCCCCGAGGACCAGGCCCGTGATCGCCGCCCCGGCGTAGAAGACGCCGAGCAGCAGGCCGAGCACCCCCAGCGCCCGCACCACCTCGCCACGCCACCGCGCCCCGTCCGGCACCCGCGTCAGCGCGGCACCCGCCGCCAGGTGCGTGCGCACCGCCAGCCCCAGCGTCGACCAGGTCTCCGCCCAGCCCGGCCAGCTGTGCTCCAAGTCCAGCTCGTCGGTCCGCTCGGCGAGGAAGATGCCGACCATCTCCTCCTCGCGGTCCCGCCGGTACCACCGCGGCAACACCCCCAGCAGCCGCCGGTACCGGCGCTCCAGGTTGCTCATGCTTCGACACCCCTCCCCCTCAGCACCGCCGACGCCGCCCGCACGTTCGCGCTCAGCCTCGCCACCTCCGCCTGCAACGCCCGCACCCCCGAGTCGGTGAGCTTGTAGTAGCGGCGCAGCCGGCCCTGGTGCACCTCCTCGCGGTCGCGTTCGGCCAGGCCGTCGGCCACCAGCCGGTCCAGCACGCCGTACAACGTGCCGACCCGCAGGACCGTGCGCCCCTCGGACAACTGCTCCACCGCCTGCACGATCGCGTACCCGTGCAACGGCTCCTCCGCGAGCGCGGTGAGCACCAGGAACGCCTGCTCGGACATGACCCGACCACTCATGTCGCTAAATATATCGTGGCGCGAGTTATATCGGGAAGCCGCATACGGCAGAGGTTTTGAGTTTAGTCAACACTGAAGTTATCGAGTAGACAGGAACGGTCTCCGCGCCGAACCGCACGCGCATCCGGTTCCGACCACCTGGTAGACGGCAGGTGACACGCATGGGGGAACAGACGAAGGTGATGTTTCGGCGGTCGACGCAGCGGCTACCTCCTGCCCACCGGGGGCAGGCGAGAGCACCAGGAGGAGCACGATGGACAACGACACAGCGCGGGGACACCGCGGTGCCGGTCGGCGTTGATCAGCCGATTCCTGTTGATCACCGGCCAGGCACTAGGGTGACCCGCCGTGGACGCCCTCCCCGATCCGACAGACGCCCTGTCCGCCGTGCCTGTAGCGGGTTCGCGCCGGTCGACCCCGGTCGTGGGGCACCTGAAGTTCTTCTTCGGGCCGATGGACTGCGGCAAGTCGACGCTGGCCCTGCAGATCGACCACAACAACTCGCGGCAGGGACGCCGCGGGCTGCTGCTGGTGCGGCACGACCGGTCGGGACAGCCGCGGATCTCCAGCAGGATCGGCATCACCAGGGAGGCCGCGGAGATCAGCGACGACGATCTCCGCCGGTTGGTCCGCGCCGAGTGGGCGCAGGGCCGGCGGGTGGACTACCTGATCGTCGACGAGGCCCAGTTCCTCACGCCCGCCCAGGTGGAGCAGCTGGCCGAGCTCGCGGACGACGTCCAGGTCGACGTGTACTGCTTCGGGCTCGCCACCGACTTCCGCGGGGAGATGTTCCCGGGGTCGCGGCGGCTGTTCGAGCTCGCGGACGAGCTGAACGCCATCCAGGTCGAGGTCCTGTGCTGGTGCGGCGTGCCAGGACGGTTCAACGCACGGGTGCGGGCCGGACGGGTGATCAGGGCCGGCGACACGGTACTGGTCGCGGACACGGTTTCGGATACGGAACAGCACCGATCGGGTACAGAGCGCGACTGTGTAACCGATGCCACCGAAACTACTGTGCGCTACCAAGTGCTCTGTCGGCGTCACTTCCGGCTGGGCGATCTGGGCCCTGACGTCGCACAAAGTGGTCAGCTTCGGTTGGCCTAGGCGACTACCCACAGGGTTCGCTAGGCCGTTAGAGTGATGCGTGAGCCCAGTAGCTTGATAACGCGTCACGATCCCTGAGCGATCGCATCCATTAGTAGGAAGCCTTCGTTGACGAGTGAACGACGTCACTGTGGGCGACCATGAGAGCGAACCGGAAACAAACGGAGCAATCCGGGCGTTGCACACGGTGAGCAAGAAGCCTGGGCCCCGGCCCTGAGCCGAGCGAAAGGACACCGCCATGGCCGACCGCGTTTTGCGTGGAAGCCGGCTCGGAGCAGTCAGCTACGAGACCGACCGCAACCACGATCTCGCTCCGCGCCGGGCAGCGCGGTACGCCTGCCCCAAGGGACACGACTTCGAGGTCCCGTTCTCCGACGACGCCGAACTGCCTCCGACCTGGGAGTGCCGTCTCCACGGCACCGAGTCGAAGATCATCGACGGCGTCGAGCCGGAGGTGAAGAAGGTCAAGCCGCCGCGCACGCACTGGGACATGCTCCTGGAGCGCCGGTCGATCCCCGAGCTCGAGGAGCTGCTCGACGAGCGCCTCGAAGAGCTGCGTGGACGCCGCACCCGCACGGCCTGATCCGAGCACAGACGCTCAAGCCGTCCCGGTCGCCTACCGGGGCGGCTTTTTGCGTGCCCAGGGCCTCTGAGGGCCCGGAAGCGGCCGGTCCGGGTGTTTCCCGCTGTTCTGCAGGTGGCACGACCACGTCGGGGGCATCCTGTCGGCATGACGACCGCGCAGGTGCAGCTCCCCTCCGGCGAGTCCGTCCCGGCCCTGGGCCTGGGCACGTGGCACATGGGCGAGTCCAGGGCCGCCCGCGACGACGAGGTCGCCGCGTTGCGCCTGGGGCTGGACCTGGGCATGACGCTGGTCGACACCGCCGAGATGTACGCCGACGGCCGCGCGGAGGAAGTGGTCGGCGAGGCCGTCGCCGGGCGCCGCGACGAGGTGTTCCTCGTCTCCAAGGTCCTCCCCCGCAACGCCAGCGCCCCCGGCACCGTGCGGGCCTGCGAGGCGAGCCTGCGCCGGCTCGGCACCGACCACATCGACCTGTACCTGCTGCACTGGCGCGGGCGGGTGCCGTTCGAGCACACCCTCGACGGGTTCGCGGCCCTGGTCCGATCGGGCAAGATCCGCCACTGGGGCGTCAGCAACTTCGACGTGGCCGACATGGCCGAGCTGACGGAGCTGTCCGGCTTCTGCCAGGCCGACCAGATCCTCTACAACCTGAGCCGCCGCGGCCCCGAGCACGACCTGCTGCCGTGGCTCGCCGAGCGGTCCATCCCGGTCATGGCGTACTCCCCCGTCGAACAGGGACGGCTGCTGCGCTCACCGGTCCTCGCCGAGGTCGCCCGCCGGCACGGCGCCACGCCCGCCCAGATCGCGCTGGCGTGGGTGCTGCGGCTGCCGAACGTCAACGCCGTCCCGAAGTCCAGCTCGCTCGACCACGTCAGGGAGAACGCCGCCGCGGGCGACCTCCGGCTGACCGAGGCCGACCTGGCCGACCTCGACGCGGCGTTCCCGCCGCCGGACGGCCCGGAGCCGCTGGACGTGCTGTAGGGCGTGTCCTGCGGATCTTTCTCATGATCGTGTGCAGATGATGGTCTGTGGTCGGACGTGGTGAGCTGACGGACAAGCTCCACCTGGCAGTCAACACCGCCGGCCTGCCGCTCGCGGTGATCCTCACACCCGGCCAGGCCGGTGACAACCCGCAGCTGCTGCCGCTGCTCGACGACATCCGCGACATCGACGTGGATGGGCAGCGGGTGCGCGTGGGGCGGGTGATCGCTGACAAGGCCTACACCCACCCGAGCACCCGCACCGCGTTACGACAGCGGCGAATCAAAGCCACCATCCCCGAACGCGTCGACCAGATCGACCGCCGCAAGGCCAAGGGCTCGGCCGGTGGCAGGCACCGACCTTCGCCCCCGATCTTTACAAGATGCGCAACGTGGTCGAGCGCTGTTTCAACCGCCTCAAGCAGTTCCGCGGCCTGGCAACCAGGTTCGCCAAACGAGCCGCCTACCACCGTGCCGAGATCATCCTCGCCTGCATCGTCCTCCACCTCAGGCGAGGATCCGCAGGACGTGCTCTAGACCGGCCGGTTCCTCATGCCCGCGTGCCGACCGGCGTGTGCTCCGTGTGCCGGGTGTCGGCCGCGTAGTGGGCGACCGCGATCGCTCCGGCGATCGCCAGGACGAACCCGACGGTCGCGGCGACCACGTAGCCCTCGCGGACGTGGTCGTCGAGGTAGACCAGTCCGACGAACGACGACAGCGCCGTGTTGGTGGTGAACATGATCGCGGTGACCCCGGTCGGGCCGCCCTTCTGCAACGCCATCGCGAACAGCACCGCGGCGGTGAGCCCGTTGAGGACGATGGCCCAGGCCGCCGGTTCCAGGACGAGCCGCCACACGGCGTCCGGCAGGTCGAGCGTCCGCGCCGCGATGCCGACGAGGCTGTAGGCGACACCGGAGCCGAACGCCAGCGCCACCGTCGCCCAGACGTGGTGGTGGCGCCGCGCGTAGACGGCGATCGCCGCCACCGGGACCGCCATGCCCACGAGGATCCAGCGCCACTGCGGCGGCAGGGCCTGCGCCGGGCCCGGCTCGGCGGACACGCCCAGCATGACCAGGCCGATCGCGCCCACACCCAGCGCGACCCAGCCCTGCGCACGCAGGTGAGCGCCCATGAAGGCGCTGATCGTGGCCGTCACACCGACGCTGAACGCGAGCATCGACTGCACCAGGAACAGCGGAAGCCGGTGCAGCGCGGCCGCCGCGCAGGCGAACCCCAGCAGATCCACACCGAGACCCAGGAAGTACAGCCACTGGCGCCGCAGAGCGATCAGATCGAGAGACCTTCCGCCGTACGCACCCGCACGCCGGACACCCATGGCCTCCAGGATCGAACCGCTGCCGGATGCCAGGGTCGCCAGCACGGCGAGGAGGTAACCCAGTGCCATCCGTCCATTGTGTCAGCCGGTGGTCGCGGTGCTTTCAGCCTCCCCGTCGGAAACGGCCGCCATCGGCCGTTCAGACGTGCAGGGTCACGCGGTCCGCGGTCACCTCGAAGCGCACGTGCGACAGGTCGGGCACGACGATGTCCGCGTCCAGGTCGGTGCCGATGCCGAGCGTGGTGCACCCGGCGGCGCGTCCGGAGGCCAGGCCGGACGCGGTGTCCTCGACGGCGAGGCAGCGTCGCGGGTCGACCTTGAGCTGCTCGGCGGCCTTCAGGTAGGGCACGGGCTCGGGTTTGCCGCGGTCCACGTCGTCCGCGGTCACGAGGACCTCGGTCACCGGCAGGCCCGCGGCGGTCGTGCGGGCGGCGGTCACGTCACGGGTGCAGGAGGTGACGATGGCCTTGCGGTCGCCGACGGCGGTGGTCGCCTCCAGGGCGCCGGGAAGCACGACGACGCCTTCGAGGTCGTGGGTCGCGATGTGCGAGTAGTGCGCGAGGCCCGCCTCGTGGCGGTCGGGCGGTAACAGGGCGGCGACGATGTCTTTGGCGGGTTTGCCCTCGGTGCCGGCGAGGCGGGCCGGGTCGACGCCCTCCTCCTCGGCCCAGCGGTGCCACGCCCTGCGCACGGCGGCGGTGGAGTCGATCAGGGTGCCGTCCAGGTCGAACAGGACGGCGTCGAACTCGAGTCGCATGGTTCATCCCTTCGGTGTGGTGGGCAGCCGAGCTGCGGGTGTGGTGGCGGGCGGAACGCCTGGGAGCCGCACGGCACGAGTCACCGGCGGTCTCGCAGGCGTCCGACGGGTCAGGCGGTCGTCACCGCGCGGTGCTGGTGGCGGTCTCGCGGCGCCTCACGTAGCGGACCAGCAGCACGACGAAGCCGAAGGCGACGACGCTCATCACGGCGCCCAGCACGGCCACGCCGGGCAGGCCGGCCTGGTCGAGCGCGATGCCGCCGAAACCGGCGCCCGCGACGATGCCGATGTTGAACGCCGAGACGGCGAACGACACGGCCAGCTCACCGCCCTTGCCCGCCGCCTGGAACAGCGCGGCCTGCACGGCGGGGACGAACGACCAGGCGGCCAGCTGCCACACGACCACCAGCGCGATGGTCTGCACGGCGTTCGTCGACATCGGCAGCACGGCGAGCAGGGCGATCGAGGTGATGGCGGAGGTGATCAGCAGCGTCTTGCGGGAGTCGGCGTCGGCTCCCCTGCCGCCGATGACGTTGCCGACCACGGCGCACACGCCCGCGATGACCAGCACGACGATCACCATGGTGCTGCTCAGGCCGGCGCGCTGCTCCAGCAGCGGCACGAGGTAGGTGTAGACGGTGAACGACGCGCCCCAGAACAGGGTGATCGCGGCGAGGCCGATGAGCACGGGTGCGGTGCGGATGGCGCGCAGGCGCTCGCCCAGCGGAGGGCCGTCGTCGGCGCCGGTGGGCGGCAGGGCGACGGCGATGAAACCCAGTGACAGCAACGCCATCGCGCCGATCACGAGCATCGGCATCCGCCAGCCCATCTGGTGGCCGAGCAGGGTGCTGATCGGCACGCCGAGCGCGGTGGCGGTGTTGACGCCCGCCTGGATCGTGGCGATCGACGACGCGCGCTTCTCCTCACCGCCCAGGCGTGCGGCGGCACCGATCGCGGTCGCGAGGTAGAGACCCATCATGGCGCCGGACAGGATGCGCGAGCCGAGCAGCACCGGGTAGTTCGGCGCGAGTCCCGCGGCGAGGTGGCCGAGCGAGAACACCACCAGGCAGCCGAACAGGACCTTGCGGCGGTCCAACCGGTGGCAGACGGCGGACAGGACCGGCGCGCTGATGGCGAACGCGACGGCGTTCAGCGTCACCAGCTGTCCGGCCGCTGCCTCCGAGACTTCGAGATCACGCGCGATCTGGGGCAGCAGTCCGACGACGGCGAATTCGGTGCACGCCACCGCGAACGCGCCGCTGAACAAAGCCCATATCCAAATCCTCTTCACTGCCCCCTCCAGGCGTGCGCGTCGACAACGCAATTGGCCAGAGGGTTGACGGCTCGTTCCGCGGCTAAGCACATTCTTCGCACCCGACTACGGGAGTCCGCAGTCAATCGACGGCGAATGTCCTTGTGGAGCGCGTATTTTCGCCGGTAGGGCAGCCGAAGGTGTTCACATGATCGGACTAATGGCGAATTGCCCGATTATCACCCGTTTGGCCGGTTCCGGCCGGTGAGCAAGTGGGTACGTGCAGCAATATCGGGGCGTAGGGGGTACGCGCCGCCGTCGTACCAAGGGGGAGGACTGCTGTGCTCGATGACGAGCCGCCCGCCACATCGATCCCACCCGCACAGCGATTACCGGTCCACGACACCATCGAGCCCGTCTCCGCCGCCCTCGCCGGGTTGACGCGGGGTGAGGGCAGCGTGCTGATCGCCGAGCAACACGGCGTCCTCGGCCGCAGAGCGCTCGTCAGCCACGTACGGGCAGCAGCAGCGCGCACCGGCATACGGGTGGTTCACGGCCGTGCGACCCACGTGGACCGTGTCGCGCCGTTGTCCACGCTCAGAGCGGCGCTCAGCGCGGGTGTGCCCGACCCGCACCGCGACTTCGACGTCGACCACCTCACCGCGTTGCGGCAGGTCAGGGCCCAGCTGGTGGGCCTGGCCGCCGGTGGGGGCGTGCTCGTGTGCCTGGACGACTTCCACCACGCCGACGACACCACGGCGCTGGCGCTGCGGGTGCTCATCCCCGGCCTCAGGACCACGCCCGTGCTGTGGCTGCTCTCGCTGCGCCCGGCGCAGGCCTCCGCCGCCGTGCGGGGCGTGGTGGACGTGCTGCTCGACGCGGGGGCGCGGCGGCTGCCGGCGAGGTGGCCGACCGGTGAGGACGCGCGACGGCTGTGCGCGCGGCTGTTCGGCGCCGAACCCGACCAGGCCCTCGTGGAGATCGCCACCGACGTCGACGGTGATGCGGAACGGGTCGTGCGCGCGTTGCACGACGCCGGGCACATCCGGGTGGCCGACGGGAAGGCGGAGCTGGTCGCGGACGCCGACCGGTGCGCGTTGCCCGGCTGGCTGGTCTCCGACGTCCGCGCGGCACTCGGCGATCTTTCCGCGACGGCCGCGGCGGTGCTGGACGCGGGAGCGGTGCTGGGCCGGGTGTTCACCGTGCACGAGGCGGCCGCGCTGATGCACAAGCCGGTGCCCGAGCTGTTGCCGGCCGCGGCGCAGCTGGTCGAGGCCGGTGTGCTTGCGCCCGGCTCCGCAGGCCTGACCTTCTGCAGCGAGCTGGTGCGCCGGGTGGTCCACGCGGGGCTGGCCGAGCCCGTGCGGGTGGCGCTGCACCGCGAGGCGGCCGACGTCGTCGCCGCGGAGGGCCGCCCGGCCGCCGAGGTCGTGCACCACCTGGAACGCGGTGGCCGCCGCGGTTCGCCCGCCGTCGTGGACGCGCTGCGCAGGGCGGTGCGGGACCGGGAGGGTGGCACCGCGGGAGCGGCCGACCTGGCGGTGCGGCTGCTGGACCTGGTCGGCGACGACCACCCCGGCGCCGACGGCCTGGTGGTGGAGGCGGTGCGGCTGCTCGCGCTGGCCGGCCGGACCACGCAGGCCTGGGACCTGGCGGTGCGCACGCTGGACCGGGTGCCGGAGGCCTCGACCGAGACGCGGCTGGTGTGCGCGCTCGGCGAGCTGGCCGACGGCCGTGAGCCCGACCACGACCACGTGGTGGTGGAGTACGCGCGCCGGGCGCTGGCCCGGACGGACCTCGACGAGCAGGACCGCGCCGATCTCGCGGCGGTGCAGGCGTACCGGCTGGCTGCGGCCGGGCACACCGACGCCGCGGAGAACGCCGCCGCGCGGGCACGGGCGGCCGGTGGTGAGGCGGTCGTGCTCGGTGCGGCCGCACGCGCCCAGATCGCGTTGCGCCGCGGTGAGCTGGGCCGGGCGCTGGACCTGGCCAGGACGGCCGTGCGCGAGGCCGATCGCGCGGGACCGTTCCTGCGCAGGCGCGGATCGCGGTTGTGGCTGTGCGCGCCGCTGGTGGCGCTGGACCGGTTCGACGAGGTGCACTCGACGCTGAGCGTGGTCGCCAGCGAGAGCGCCCAGGTGGGGGCGGCGTGGCCGCAGCCGCGCTGGCAGTACCACCGGGCCCGCACGCACCTGGCGACCGGACGGCTGCGCGCGGCCGAGGCCGACGCCGAACTGGCCGTGCGCACCGCACGCGACCGGGCGTTCGCGCCGTTGCTCGGGCGGTCGTTGCTGCTGCTCGCGGAGATCCGCACGGGTCTGGGCGACCTCGGTACGGCCGAGGCGAACCTGCGCGAGGCCGAGCACCTCGGCGGCCGCGGCGCGGGAGCGGCCAGGCTGGCGTGGCGGCGGGTGCTGTGGCTGTGCGCCGCCGACCGGCACGACGAGGCGGCCGCGGTCGCCGAGGGGTTGCTGACCGGCACCGACCTGGTGGCGATCACGGCCACCGCGCCGTCGCCGGTCGCGCCGGTGCTGGTGCGGCTGGCCCTGCGCAGGGCCGACCAACGGCGGGCCGACGAGGTCGTGCGGGTCGCCCAGGAGCTGAGCGAGCGCAACCCCGGTGTGCTGGGCGTGGCGGCCACCGCCGCGCACGCCGCGGGGCTGCGCGACGGCGACCTCGACGCCGTGGTCCGTGCCGCCGAGCTGAACCGGTTGAGCGACCGGCGGGTGGCCGCGGCGGAGGCGCTGGCCGACGCCGCCCGGCTGGCCCGCGCGCGCAACGACCGCGGCCGGGCCCGTGACCTGCTCGAACAGGCGCACGAGACGTGGAGCGCCTGCGGTGCCGAGCTCGCCGCGCACCGGACCGGCACGTACCTGGCCGACGTTCCCGACGACGTGCCCGAACCGTCCGACGCGGTTCCGGAGCCGGCGCTGGGGCTGTGGGCCAGCCTCACCGAGACCGAGGTGCGGGTGGCCCGGCTGGTGGCGCGCGGCCTCACCAACAAGGCCATCGCCACCCACCTCACCCTCTCCCCCAACACCATCGGCACCCACGTGCGCAACACGTTCACGAAGCTGCAGGTCACCAACCGGGTCGAGCTCGCGTTGCAGGTGATCGCCCACGACCGGGAGCCCACGTCCCGGCGCTTTCCCTGAGCGCCGCGCTCCCCCGAAGCCCGCCGGTCCGACCGGCGGGCTTTTTCATTGCTCCCCCACCGCCATCTGGCCTCACTCATTCGCGTGAGCAGCACCGCGCGCATTTCCCGGCGGCGCGGCAAAGGTCATGGATTTGAGCGAGCTTCGCGAACACCGGGACGGGGCAACTTCTAATTGCGACGGAGTTCGAGCCCACCACGAGTGATGACGCTCGCGACCGGATCGCGGTTGTTCGACTTCCCTTCTGGACTTTTTCCGGACGGAGCGGCATGGAGATCAGCATCCAGAAGTACGGCGGCAGCTCGCTGGCCGACGACACCCAGGTGGCCGCGGTGGCCCAGCGGGTGGCGCGGACCCACCGGTCCGGTGCCGCCGTGGTCGTCGTGGTGTCGGCCCGGGGTGCCACGACCGACGAGCTGGTCCGCTCGGCCACGGCGGTCAGCACGGCACCGGACCCCAGGGAGACCGACAAGCTGCTCGCGACCGGTGAGCTGGCCTCGGCCGCGTTGCTCGCCATCGCGTTGCGAGAGCTCGACGTTCCCGCGGTGTCGCTGTCCGGGCCGGACGCCGGTCTGCGCGCGGTGGGCCCGCCCGGCGCCGGGGTGATCGCCTCGATCGACACCGGCAGCGTGCGGCAGTGGCTCGACCGCGGTCACGTCGTGGTCGTGGCGGGTTTCCAGGCCCTCGACGACGAGGGGGCCGTGGTCACGCTGGGCCGCGGCGGGTCGGACACCTCGGCGGTCGCGCTGGCCGTCGCCCACGGCGCCCCGGTGTGCGAGATCTACACCGACGTGCGCGGGGTCGCCAGCGCCGATCCGAGGGTCGTGCCCGGTGCCGGCCTGCTGCAGCGGCTGCCCGCGGCGGTGATGGCCGAGATGGCGTTCTCCGGCGCGCGGGTGCTGCACCCGCGGTCGGTCGAACTGGCCGCCGCGCACGGCGTCGACATCGTCGTGCGCGACTCGTCCGGGCTCGGCGAGGGAAGCAGGATCTTCGGAGGGAGAGCGGAGATGCTCGACTCGGACGTCCTAGAAGGACGCGCCGGTGTGGTGGCGGTGACCCATGACGAGAGAGTCACACAGGTCGTGGTCGAGGCCGGTCGGGACCTGGCCGACGGCGGCGCGCGCGTGCTGCAAGCGTTGGCGCGCCTGGAGATAGCGGTCGACTCGGTGCAGTGGCTGTCGCACCGCGACGCGCCGCTGCGGATGCGGTTCTGCGTCACCGACGCCGCCGCGGACGAGGCGGTGACCGCGGTGCGCGGCGAGCTGCCGGAGGACGACTGCGTGATCACCCTGCGGCGCGACGTCGGCAGGGTGTGCGCCGTGGGCACCGGCCTGCTGAGCCGGCCCGGCCTCACCGCGCTGGGTCTCAACGCCCTGTCCACCGCCGGCATCCCGGCCGAATGCGTGTCGTGCAGCCAGGAACGCACGACGTTCCTCGTCGCACGCGACCGCGTGCACGACGCCGTGCGGACGTTGCACGAGCGCTTCGGCCTGCACGACCCGGACACCGCGTCGCAAACCTGACCAACGACCTCCCGAAAGGAGCACGTTCCGGTGAACCAGCCGCAATCGTTCGGCGCGAGGCTGCGCCTGGACCGCATCGACCGCAACGGAGACGGCCGGTTGATGATCGTCCCGCTCGACCACTCGGTCGCCGACGGCCCGGTGACCCCCGACGACTCCCTGGACGAGCTGATCGGCGAGCTCGCCGCGGCCAAGGTCGACGCGGTGGTGCTGCACAAGGGCACCGTGCGTCACCTCAACCCCAAGCTGTTCGTCGACACCTCGCTGATCGTGCACCTGAGCGCCAGCACGGCGCACGCACCCGACCCGGACGCCAAGTACCTGGTGACGAGCGTCGAGGCGGCGTTGCGGCTCGGTGCCGACGCGGTGAGCGTGCACGTGAACATGGGCTCGCAGCAGGAAGCCGAGCAGATCGCCGACCTCGCCCGCACCGCGGAGGAGACCGAGCGCTGGGGCATGCCGCTGCTGGCCATGATGTACGCCCGCGGCCCGCAGATCGACAACGCCACCGACCCCGAGCTGGTCCGGCACTCCGCCACGCTCGCGGCCGACCTCGGCGCCGACCTGGTCAAGGTCAGCTACCCCGGTTCGGCGAGCGCCATGGCCGACGTCGTGCGCGCCTGCCCCATCCCGGTGCTGGTCGCCGGTGGGCCGCCGGTGGACGACCGGCGCGAGCTGCTGCGGCGGGTCGCCGACACGGTGCGCGCGGGCGCGGCCGGGGTCGCCATGGGCCGCAACATCTTCCAGCACCCGACCCCCGGCCGGCTGGCCAGGGACATCGGTGACGTCGTGCACGGTCGCATGGCGATCGCGGCCTGAGCCGGGGAGGCAGTCATGACAGCTCAGATCAAGCAGATGCAACAGTTGCTGGCGGACCCGGCGCTGACCGAGAGCTCGCCCGGTTCGGAGTTCGCGCAGGCCGCGACGCTCGGCAACCCCGGCGACGACGTCACCGTCACCTACCGCGCGTACCTGCCGACGGCGTTCCCGCTGTTCGCCGAACGCCCGCGGTTCACGGTGCGGCAGCTGATGAAGATGGCGACGGTCCGCGACAGCGACGCGCCGTTCGTGCGTGAGCCGCAGCCGGAGCGCGACCGCGGTCAGCGCTCGGGCGTCACGTTCGACACGACCCCGGAGGCGGGGTTCCAGCCGCTGCTCGACGCGGCGAAGCTCACCGACATCGGCGTGTCGCTGCCGGTGCCGCCCGGACTGCTGGAGCACCCGCGGCTGCTGGCGGCGTTCATCGACTTCCGGCTGATCGTGCGGTTCGGCACCACCGAGAACCAGGTGCTGCTGCGCGGCAGCGACGACGGCGCGGTGCCCGGCCTGCTCGACCTGCCGGAGGCCCGCCGGATGACGGTCGACTGCAAGCCGGTCGAGCTGCTCACCAGGGCCGCGGCGCTGGTCGAGGAGACCGGCGGGTCGTGCGACGGGATCGTGGCGCACAACGCCGTGTACTGGCAGGCCGTCGAGTCCGGGCTGCTGGGCCGGCTCGCCGAGGCGGGCGTGCGGATCGCGCGGACCAGGATGATCCCGGAGCACCAGGTGCTGCTCGGTGACTTCCGCGCGGCGACCACGTTCCTCGACCCCGGCATCTCGCACCTGAGGCTGCGCCGCGGCGCGGCCCCGGACGGCGGTGACCTGCTGGAGGCCGGCAGCCGGATGGGCCTGGCCGTGCACCTCCCCCAGCACTTCGTCCTGCTTGAGCAGGAAGGGGCGGGCTGATGCGGGTCCTCTACGTCACCGGCATGATGCGCTGCGGCAGCACGATGATCGGCAACGTCCTCAACGAGGCCCCGCAGGCGTTGCACGTCGGTGAGCTGCACTACCTGTGGCGCAACGGGATCCTCACCGAGGGCACGAACTCCAGCTGCGGCTGCGGGGAGCCGCTGACCGGCTGTCCACTGTGGTCGGAGGTGCTGGCGGCGGAGGTGGCGGCCGACCGGCACGTCGCCGAGGCCGTGGAAGCCGTGCAGGCCACCAGGTTGCGTGCCAGGCACACGCCCGTGCGGCTCGCCGAGGCGCTCGGTGTGCGCAAGGCGCCGCCGGACGTGCGGTGGGTGACCGGGGTGACGGCCGAGCTCTACCGCGCCGCCGCCTCCGCCGCGGGAGCCGAGGTGATCGTCGACAGCTCGAAGTACCCGGCCGAGGCCGCGGCGCTGCTGGGCCGCGACGACCTGGACGTGCGGGTGCTGCACGTCGTGCGGGACGCACGGGCCACCGCGCACTCGTACCGCAAGGACAAGAGCTACGTCACGCGGATGAGCGCCGCGCGCAGCACCGGGTACTGGAGCGCGGTCAACGCCGCCTCCGACCTGCTCGCCCTGGCCGGCCGCGACCGCTACCTGCGGGTGCGCCACGAGGACTTCTCCGCGCGCCCGGACGAGGTGATCGGGCAGGTCATGGCGTTCGCCGGCATCCAGGGCCGCTCCCCGGTGACCGCGGACGGCACGGTCGAGCTGGGCGTGAACCACACGGTGACCGGCAACCCGGACCGCTTCCACCACGGCCAGGTGCTCATCAGGGCCGACGGCCGGTGGCGCACCGAGCTGGACTGGAAGCCCAGGGCGTTCACGACGGCGGCCGCCGCGCCGCAGCTCGTGCGCTACGGCTACCCGGTCCGCGCGGGGAGGGAGGGCTGATGGACCTCGGACTGGACGGCAAGGTCGCGATGGTGGCCTGCGCCAGCAGCGGTCTCGGCCTCGGCGTGGCCCGCGCGCTGGCGTCGGAGGGCGCGGACGTGTCGATCTGCGGCCGTGACCCCGAGCGGCTCGCCGAGGCGCACGGCAAGCTGGCCGCCGTCGGTGGCGGCCGGGTGCACAGCCAGGTCGCCGACGTGCAGTACACCGCCGCGGCCGAGCGGTGGGTCGAGGACACCGTGCTGGAGCTCGGCGGGATCGACGTGCTGGTCACGCACACCGGCGGGGTCGTGCAGGGCCCGGTGAGCGACTTCGACGCCGACGACTACCGCCGCGCCGTCGACACCGCGCTCATCCCGCACGTGGCGATGGTGAAGGCCGCCACGCCGCACCTGCGCGAAGGCGGCTGGGGCCGGGTGCTGATGATCACCTCGGAGGCCGTGCGCCAGCCGATGCCGCACAACGTGCTGTCCGGAGTGGCGCGTCAGGGGCTGCTGTCCTACGCGCGGAACCTCGTGCACGCCTTCGGTGACAGCGGTGTGACGGTCAACGTCCTCGCGCCCGGCTACCACGACACCCCCGCCCTGCGCGGCCCGTCCGGGGAGGACCCCTCCGCCGCGGCCGCCGAGGTACCGCTGCGCAGGGTCGGCGACCCGGACGACTTCGGCGCATTGGCCGCGTTCCTCGCCTCCCGGCAGGCCGCCTTCGTGACGGGGGCGCTGCTGCTGGTCGACGGCGGCAACACGCGCGCGCCGGTGTGACCACGACCTACAGGAGCTGAGATGACGGACCTGGCCGAGACCTATCGCGCCAACGGGTGGTGGCGCACCGACGAGACCCTCGTCGACGACCTGCGCCGCGCGGCGCGGGAGCACCCCGATCGGCGCGCGATCGTCGTGTGGCACACCGACGGCCGTGACACCGAGACGCTGACCTACGCCGAGCTGGAACGCCGCGTCGAACGGATCGCGGCCGGCCTCGCCGGGCTCGGTGTCGAGCGCGGTGACGTGGTGACGCTGCAGCTGCCGAACTCGTGGCAGCTGCTCGCGACGACGCTGGCGTGCGCCCGGATCGGCGCGGTCGCCGGGCCGGTGCTGCCGATCATGCGCAAGCGCGAGCTGACGTTCATGACGAACCTGACGAAGAGTCCTGTCTACATCGGGCCGGTCGAGCACCGCGGCTTCTCGCACGCCCAGCTGAGCGAGGAGGTCGCCCGCGAGGTGGCGTCGATCAGGGAACGTGTCCTGGTCGGCGTCGCCGGCTCGGACGTCGACCTCGGTGACGCGCGGGACTTCGACACCGCGCTGCTGGGCGAGCCCGGCACCGAGGGCGCGGTCTTCGGCGACAACGAGGGCCGCGAGGCGAAGCCGGACGACCTGGCCTACGTCATGTTCACCTCGGGCACCACCGGTGAGCCCAAGGGCGTGATGCACAGCCACAACACGTTGCACGCCACCAACCGCATGCAGATCGACGCGCTGCACCTGCGCGGCGACGAGGTCACCGCGATGGGCTCCCCCACCACCCACAACGCCGGGTGGACGTGGAACTTCACGATGCCGCTGCTGCTCGGCGCGACGTGCGTGCACATCGACAACTGGGACGCCGACCTGATGCTGCGGGTCCTGGAGACCGAGCAGGTCACGTTCTTCATGGGCGCGCCGCCGTTCCTGGTGGACCTGATCGACCGCCAGCGCGAGCAGCGGCGTGACCTGTCGAACCTGCGGACGTTCGCGACCGGCAGCGCGCCGATCCCGCCGGTGCTGGTCGAGCAGGCCCGTGACGTGCTGGGCTGCCGGCTGTACGCGCTGTGGGGCATGACCGAGAACGGCGCGCCGACCATCACGCGGCCGGAGGACCCGGAGATGCGGGCCGCCGAGAGCGACGGCTCCCCCGTGCCCGGCATGGAGGTCCGCGTCGTCGACGAGGACGGCGCCGAGGTCGAGCCGGGAGCGACCGGGCGGTTGCAGGTCAGGGGCGCGACGCAGTGCCTGGGCTACTACCGGCGGCCGGAGGTGTACGCGGACAACGTCACCGCCGACGGCTGGTTCGACACCGGTGACCTGGCGCGCTCCGACGGCCACGGCGGCATCCGGATCGCCGGGCGGGAGAAGGACGTGATCTCCCGCGGCGGCGAGAAGGTGCCCGTGGTGGAGGTGGAGGCGGCGTTGCGGCGCCACCCCGACATCAAGGACGTCGCCGTGGTCGCCTACCCGGACGACCGGCTCGGTGAGCGGGCGTGCGCGGTGATCGTGCCGCAGGGCACGCCGCCGGAGCTGCCGGCGTTGCGCGAGCACCTCGACGGGCTCGGCATGGCCAAGCAGTACTGGCCCGAACGCGTCGAGCACGTGGGCGAGCTGCCGACGACGCCCAGCGGCAAGGTCCAGAAGTTCAAGCTGCGCGAGCAGCTGGTCAGCGGCTGAGGGAGGGCAGGAGATGGACTTCTCGTTCACCGACGAGCAACAGGCGCTGGCCGACAAGGTCAAGGCGTTCGCCGACGAGACGATCGCCCCGCACGCGGCGCTCGACGACCGCGAACGCACGTTCTGGTCGGGTTTCTTCGCCGAGCTCGGCCGGGCCGGGCTGACCGGCCTGGCCATCGCGCAGGAGCACGGCGGCCGCGGGCTGGGCGCGGTCGAGGTCGGCATCGCGGTGGAGCAGCTGGCACGGGCCGAGGCGACCGCCTGCTACCCGGTGCTCAACGCGGCGCTGATCGGCGGCATCATCGGCCGCAGCGGCACGCCGGAGCAGCAGGCCAGGTGGCTGCCGGCGGTCGCGGCGGGCGACGCGGTGGTGGCGCTGGTGCTGACCGAGCCGGAGCACGGCACGGACGCCGCCGCGATCGAGCTGCAGGCCCGGCGCGACGGCGACGGCTGGCTGCTCACCGGCACCAAGACGTCGATCATGCTCGGGATGCACGCGACGCACGGCCTGGTGTTCGCGCGCACCGGCGACGACGGCGCACGCGGCGTGACGGCGTTCTTCGTGCCGCTCAACCGCGAGGGCATCACCAGGGAACGGCTCGACGACCTCGGCGTGCGCGCCGGTGGCCGCGCCACGCTGCGGTTCGCCGACGTGCGCGCGTCCGACGACGAGATCGTCGGCGGCGTCGGCGAGGGCTTCAGCGGCGTGATGCGCGGCTTCGACCACTCACGCGCGCTGATCGCCGTGCTGGCCGTGGCGAACGCCCAGGCCGCGTTGGACGACGCGCTGGCGTACGCCCGTGAGCGCGAGTCGTTCGGAAAGCCGATCGGCAAGCACCAGGGCGTGTCGTTCCCGTTGGTCGAGCACGCCACACGGGTGCACGCCGCCCGGCTGCTCGCCTTCGAGGCGTTGTGGCGCTCCGATGCCGGGCTCGACCACCGCGCCGAGGCGAACATGGCGAAGTGGTGGGCGCCTCGGGTCGGCGTCGACGCCGCTCACCAGGCGTTGCTGACGCTCGGGCACCGGGGCTGGAGCGACGACCACCCGGTCAGCCGGCGGGTGCGCGACGCCATCGGGCAGGAGATCGCGGACGGCACCGAGAACGCCACGAAGCTCGTCGTGGCACGGGAGCTGCTCGGCCGCGAGCACGCGCCGTGACCCCGCACACCACTACTGGACAAGGAGGAACCACGTGACGACCACGCTGTGGTTGACCGGGCTGCCCAGCTCGGGCAAGTCGACACTGGGCCGGGAGCTGGTCGACCGGCTGCGGGAGCGGCGACCGGTGCAGCACCTCGACGGTGACGCCGTGCGCAAGGACTTCTTCCCCGAGCTGGGGTTCAGCAAGCACGACCGCACCGAGAACATCCGCCGCATCGGCAAGCTGGCCGCGATGCTCGCCTCGCACGGCGTGCTGTCGGTCGTCTCGGTGATCGCGCCGTTCCGCGACGTGCGCGACGAGGTCCGCGCCCTGCACGAGGAGGCCGGCCTCACGTTCGTCGAGGTCTACGTCGACGCGCCGGTGCAGGTCTGCGCCGAGCGGGACGTGAAGGGCCTGTACGCCAAGGCCGAGAGCGGTCAGGTCGAGGCGATGACCGGGGTCAGCGACGTCTACGAGGCGCCGGTGTCCCCCGAGGTGCTGGTGAACACCGCGGCGCTGGGCGTCGAGGAGAGCGTGCAGATGATCGAACGGGCGCTGGAGCGCTGCGAGCGCGAACGCCAGGAACAGGACATCCGGGAGGTGGTGCTGCGATGAGCGCACCCGTCAAGGACCGAGCGGTCACCGGCATCGACGCGCTGGAGGCCGAGGCGATCCACATCCTGCGCGAGGTCGCGGGCGAGTTCGACCGGCCGGCGCTGTTGTTCTCCGGTGGCAAGGACTCCACCGTGCTGGTGCACCTCGCGGTGCGCGCGTTCGCACCGGTGGCGCCGCCGTTCACGCTCGTGCACGTCGACACCGGCCACAACTTCCCCGAGGTGCTGCAGTTCCGCGACGACATCGTGGACCGCTTCGGGCTGCGGCTGCACGTGGCGCAGGTGCAGGACTGGATCGACCGCGGCGCCGTGCAGGAGCGGCAGGACGGGATGCGCAACCCGCTGCAGACCGTGCCGCTGCTCGACACCATCACCGAGGAGAAGTTCGACGCGGTGATCGGCGGCGGGCGCCGTGACGAGGAGCGCTCGCGGGCCAAGGAGCGGATCTTCAGCGTCCGCGACAGCTTCGGCCGCTGGGACCCGCGCCGCCAGCGCGTCGAGCTGTGGAACCTCTACAACGGCATGCACTCCCCCGGCGAGCACGTCCGCGTGTTCCCGATCTCGAACTGGACCGAGCTGGACGTGTGGCGGTACGTGGAGGCGCGCGAGATCGAGCTGCCGTCGCTGTACTTCGCCCACCAGCGCGAGGTGTACCTGCGGGACGGCATGTGGCTGACCGCGGGCCAGTGGGGCGGCCCGGCCGACGACGAGGAGACCGTCGAGAAGACCGTGCGCTACCGCACCGTCGGCGACGGCTCGTGCACCGGCGCGGTCGAGTCCGACGCCGCCACCGTCGCCGACATCATCGACGAGATCAAGGCCAGCCGGCTCACCGAGCGCGGTGCCAGCAGGGCCGACGACCGCATGTCGGAGGCCGCCATGGAGGACCGCAAGCGGGAGGGGTACTTCTGATGACGTCCGACCTGTTGCGACTGGTCACGGCGGGCAGCGTGGACGACGGCAAGTCCACCCTCGTGGGCCGGTTGCTCTACGACACCAAGTCCGTGCTCAGCGACCAGATCGACGCGGTGCTGCGCAGCAGCGAGGAACGCGGGCTCGACAACCCGGACCTCTCGCTGCTGGTGGACGGCCTGCGCGCCGAGCGGGAGCAGGGCATCACGATCGACGTGGCCTACCGCTACTTCGCCACGGCCAAGCGCACGTTCGTCCTCGCCGACACGCCGGGCCACGTGCACTACCTGCGCAACACCGTGACCGGCGCGTCCACCGCCGACCACGCCGTGCTGCTGACCGACGCGCGCAAGGGCGTGCTCCCGCAGACGCGCCGGCACCTGGCCGTGATGGCGATGCTCGGCGTTCCCGGCATCACGCTCGCGGTCAACAAGCTCGACCTGGTGGACTTCGACCAGGACACCTTCACGAAGGTCAAGGACGAGTTCGTCGCCCACGCGCGGTCGCTGGGCTTCCGGGAGGACCAGATCACCACCGTGCCGCTGTCGGCGCTGGCCGGTGACAACGTGGTGACCCGTTCCGAGCACACGCCCTGGTACGACGGGCCGACGCTGCTGGAGCACCTGGAGACCGTGCAGCCCGACGACCGCGGCTGCGACGTCGGCCTGCGGATGCCGGTGCAGTACGTGCTGCGCGACGGCGGCAACGACTACCGCGCCTACGCCGGTCAGGTCGCCGCGGGCCAGGTGCGGCCGGGTGACGAGGTCGTCGTGCTGCCGGCGGGCACCCGGTCGACGGTGACCGAGGTCGGCACGCCGGACGGACCGGTCGAGCAGGCCGGTGTCGGGCAGCCGGTGTCGCTGACGCTGGCCGACGACCTGCCGGTGAGCCGGGGCGACCTGATCGCCGCCGCGGACCGGGTGCCGGAGCTGGCCTCCGCGGTCACGGCCACGGTGTGCTGGCTCGCCGAGGAGCCGCTGGAGCCCGGCGCGCGGGTGCTGCTCAAGCACGGCACGCGCACCACGAAGTGCATGGTGTCCGGTCTCGCCGCGCGGTTCGACGAGCAGGAGCTGGTGCTGGAGCGCGAGCCGGAGCGCCTGGAGCTCAACGACATCGGGCAGGTGCGGCTGGAGGTCGCCGACGCGTTGCCGTTCGACGACTACACCGACTGCGTGGCCACCGGCGCGTTCCTGCTGATCGACCCCAACGGCGGCAACACCCTCGCGGCGGGTCAGGTGGGCGACACGTTGTCCGCGGTGACCGGCGATGGGTGAGCGGGTCCGGGTCGTCGTCATCGGCGCCGGCGCGAGCGGGACGCTGGCCGCGGTGCACCTGCTGCGGTCCGGCGTGCCGGTCGAGCTGGTCCTGGTCGACCGCAGCGGCGAGTTCGGGCCGGGCAGGGCGTACCGGACCGGTGACCCCGGGCACCTGCTGAACACCCCCGCGGAGAAGATGAGCGCGGTCGACGACGACCCCGAGCACTTCGTGCGGTGGAGCGGCGCCGAGCCGGGGGCGTTCCTGCCCCGCCGCGACTACGGCCGCTACCTCGCCCAGACGCTGGCGGCCGAGGAGCAGCGGGCCACCGCCGTCGTGCGGCACGTCACCGACACCGCGGCCGGCCTGACCGCCGGGCCCGACGGGGTGACCGTGCGGCTGGCGGCGACCGGGCCGGTGCACGCCGACTTCGCCGTGCTGGCACCGGGCGCGGGCGGCGACGACCCGCTGGCCGGTCTGCTGCCGGACGGGTCGCCGCGGTACGTGGCCGACCCGTGGGCCGGTCCGCTGCCGGTCGACGACGGCGCACCGGTGCTCGTGCTCGGGACCGGTCTGTCCATGATGGACATCGCGCTGACGGTGGCGCCGGGTTCGCCGGTGCACGCGGTGTCGCGGCACGGGTTGCTGCCGCAGCCCCACCGCCGGGCGCCGGGCGCACCGTCCTTCCCGGACCCGCCGGAGCGGGTCGGGTCGCTCGGTGAGCTGCTGCGGTTCGCGCGGCGGTGCGTGTCGGCGGAGCCGGACCGGTGGCGTGACTTCGTCGACCACCTGCGGCCGCACACCCGGCGGCTGTGGCGGCAGCTCGGCGAGAACGAGCAGCGGCGGTTCCTCGACCGCGTCCACCACTACTGGAACGTGCACCGGCACCGGGCCGCACCCGACACCCACCGGCGCGTGCGCGCCCTGCTCGACTCGGGGCGGTTGCGGCTGCACCGCGGCCGGGTCGTGGCCGTGCGCTCACGCGACGACGGCTTCGAGGTGGACCTGACCGGCGGGCGGACGCTGCGGGTGGGGTGGCTGGTCAACGCGACCGGCTTCCGCCGCGGCGGTGGCCCGCTGGTGCGCGGGCTGGTCGAGGACGGCACCGCCACCACGGACCCGGTCGGGCTCGGTGTGCGGACCGGCTCCGACGGCCGCGTGCTGGACCGGTCGGGTGCGCCGCGGCGCATCTTCACGCTCGGCGCGCTGCGGCGCGGTGAGGAGTTCGAGAGCACCGCCGTCCCCGAGATCAGGACGCAGGCCGCGGAGATCGCGGCGCACGTCCGACAAGAGGTGATGACATGAACGACCTGCTGATGTACCCGGCCTACATCGACGGCAAGGACGTCGAGCACCCGGAGGGCCGCTACGTCCACACCGTGTCGGCGCGCGCGGTGCTGGCGGACACGATGCCCGCGCTGGCGTTGAAGCGCGACCTCGACGCCGGTCTGGTCGACGCGCGCGGTGCCGGTCCCGACGTGGTCGGCGGGTGCGCGCTGGCCGACGACCGGATGGCCGCCGACGCGCTGGAAGCCGCCGCGCGGGCGGCACCGGAGTGGGCGCGGGTGCCGTTGCGCGACCGGCTGGAGATCGGGGTGCGCATCGGCGAGCGGCTGCGCGAGAAGCGCGACGACATCGTGGAGCTGCTGGTGGCCGAGGGCCAGCCGCGTGACCTGGCCGGGCCGACGCTGGACGAGTACTGGCGGGCCGACTTCAGCGCCGAGACGCTGAACTGGTGCGCGACCCAGATGCAGACCACCAAGCACCACGGCTGTGGTGGTCACGCGGTGGTGCGGCGGGTCCCGGACGGCGTGGTCTGCGTGAACCCGCCGCAGAACGCCTCGACCCCCAACGCCCTGTTCGGCGCGACCGCGTTGCTCGCGGGCAACGCCGTGGTGATCCGCGCTCCCCGTGGCGTGCCGCTGGCCACGACCCACGCGCTGCGCGAGGTCGTCGTGCCGGTGCTGGAGGAGGCCGGTGCCCCCACCGGCGTGCTGAACATCCTGTGCGGGCCGCCGATGACCGACCTGTGGCTCAGCAGCCCGCACGTCAACGACATCGTCTACGTCGGCGGCAGTGCCAAGGGCCTGGAGTTCGAGCGCGCCGCCGTGGTCGCGGGCAAGAAACCCGTGCTGGAGCTCGCCGGCAACGACTGCGTGGTGGTGTGGGCCGACGCCGACCTGGACGCCGCCGCGGCGGCCATCACCGAGAACTTCCGCCAGTCCGGCCAGATCTGCAACATCCCCAACCACGTCGTGGCGCACCCGGCGATCGCCGACGCGCTGCTGGAGCGGCTGGTGGCCGCGGCCGCCGCGACGAAGCCCGGCTACCCGGACGAGCCGGGGGTCGTGCTCACGCCCGTGCTGATGGCGCAGGCGTACTTCGCCGACATCGCGGACGCGGTGCGCCGGGGTGCGCGGCTGCTGCACGGCGGCCGGCGGCTGGAGGTGGACGGATCGCCGTCGGACACCGGGTTCTTCGTGGAGCCCGCGGTGCTGCGGGTCGACGGGTTCGAGCGGGCGCGGGACATGCCCGCCGTGCGCGAGGAGACGTTCTCGCCGCTGCTGCCGGTCGTGGTGCCCGAGGAGCACGACGGGCTGTTCGACGAGGTGCTGCGGTTCGTCAACACCAACCGCTACGGGCTGCGCAACTCGTTCTGGGTGGAGGACGAGCGGCTGGTGGCGGCGGTCGCCGACGGTGTGACCAACGGCGGTGTCGTCAACGTCAACGACTCGCACTCGGCGTTCCGGCCGTTCCTGCCGACACACGGCGGCACCGGGCTGACCGGCGGCGTGTTCGGCGAGGCCAACTACCTGATGCTGCGCACCACGCACTTGCAGGGCGTGAACATCAAGCGGGGAGGAGCACGGTGAACAAGGAGCACAGCATCGTCCTTCGCACGCCACGACCCGCGGACGAGGTCTTCGACCAGCTGCTGCAACCCGCCCTGTTCGCCGGCGCGGCACCGGACATCGAGTCGGTGACGCCGTCGGCGGAAGGTGACCACTACGCGCTGCGGTTCCGCGGCGGCCTGGCGCGGTGGACGCAGCGCACCGAGGCCGACCCGGCCGCGCGGGTGGTGCGGTTCGAGCAGCTCAGCGGCGACTTCGTGGACTTCGGCGGCAGCTGGGAGGTCGTCGAGGACGGCGACGGCAGCCGCGTCGTGCACCGGGTGGCGTTCCGCACCAGCGTCCCGCACCTGGCGGGGGCGATCGACCCGATGATCGCGCGGGTGCTGCTGCGCGCCGCCGCGGACGTGGTGGGCGGCTTGGCCGGTCCCGCGGAGCTCGTCGAGGGTGCGCTGACCGACGAGGTTCCCTCGGGCGACGCGGTGCCCGCCTAGGGTGCGCCGCCCGTGCGCTCGCCGTTGACGGGACCCCCGGATCTCCAACTGCGTTGCCCCGGTCGTCGTGCACCAGGTGCGCGGTGACCGGGGCAACGGCCTGTTCGCGATGGTGCCGGGACCCGAGGTCACCCGGCACGCCCAGCCCACTCCCCGTGCCGCGGCCGCCTCGACTGGGTTCGGCGAGCTGGGTTCGGCGAGCTGGGTCAGGCACGGGGTGAGTCGGTCGCCGGTGACCGCGGGGCGGCGTGGCGCGATCCAGGGGTCAGGCTCGGGCCAGGTCCGCGGCGCCGACGAGGCCGGCCCGTGTGCCGAGCTCGGCGGGCGTGGTGGTCACCGCGGTGCGGGTCGGGTGCGTGCCGCGGTCCGCGAGGGCGTGGCGCACGTGCCGGGCGAGGCGGGGGTCGCAGCCGAGCTCGCCGCCCAGGACGATCTCGTGCGGGCCGAGGCACGCGCCCAGGATCGTGAGGCCGTGTGCGAGGTGGCCGCTCACGGTCGTGACAACCTCGGCGGCGCGGCGGTCGCCGTTCTCCGCCGCGGCGAGCACCTGTTCGCCGCACGTCGTGCGGGCGTTCCAGCTGCGGCGGGCCTCGGTGATCAGGGCGGTGCCGCTCGCGTACTGCTCCCAGCAACCGGCCGCGCCGCACGTGCAGGCACGGCCGCCGGCGACCAGTGGCAGGTGACCCCACCCGCCGCCGAGTGCGCGGTGGCCCTCGACCACCCGGCCGGCGAGCACCGCCCCTCCCCCGATGCCGGTGCCGACGGACACCAGGACGGTGTCGCGGCCGCGGCCGGCGCCGAAGCGGTGTTCCGCCCACGCCGCCGCGTGACCGTCGTTGCTCAGCAGCACGTCGCGGCCGAGTGCGGTGCGCAGGCGGTCGGCCAGCGGCAGCTCCCGCCAGCCGAGGGTGAGCGCGGACAGCACCAGGCCCGCTGTCGCGTCGACCGGTCCGGGGACCGCGACGCCGACGTGCGTGACGTCGTGCAGGGCCAGGCGGGTCCGTGCGACGGCGACGAGCTGGTCGACCACCGCGTCACCGCGGCCGATCAGGGCGTGCACCTCGACCGCTCTGGTCGAGCCGTCCGGGCCGACCAGTCCGAAGGCGATCCGGGTGCCGCCGACGTCGATGCCGAGCGCGAGGGTCGCGGCCATCCGACGTCCTTCCATTGCCGACCGATCGAGGCCTTCGATAGCTTTGTTTTGCTTTCGTTTTATCACGGCTGGGTGAGGCGAAAGGATGGGAAGAAGAACCGTGACAAGCCCGGTACGGCTGGGGCTGATCGGCTGCGGCCGGATCGCCCAGGTCGCGCACCTGCCCGCGGCGGAGAAGGCGGAGGGCGTCGACCTGGTGGCGGTGTGCGATCCCGACGCGACCGTGGCCGCCGCGGTGGCCCGCCGCCACGACGTCGGCACCGTCCACACCGACCCGGCCGCCCTGCTCGCCGATCCGCGGGTGGAGGCCGTGCTGGTCGCGGCACCGGACCGGTTCCACCTCGACCTCGCCGGCGCCGCGCTGGCCGCGGGCAAGCACGTGCTCGTGGAGAAACCGCTGGCCACCACCGTGAAGGAGTGCGAGCAGCTGGTCGCGCGGGTCCGGGAGACCGGGCTCAAGCTGCAGGTCGGCGCCATGAAACGGCACGACCCGGGCCTCGAGTACGCCTGCCGGTTCGTCGGCGAACGGCTCGGCGAGGTGCGGTCGTTCCACGCCTGGTACCGCATCGGCGACCTCCGGCCCGGCGTCGAGGCGACGTTGTTCCCGAAGGTCTTCGCCGACGACGAGCGCCGGCGCGCCGAGAGCGCGGTCAAGGCCGACCGCGAGCGCTACCTGCTCGCGACGCACGGCGCGCACGTGTTCGACACCGTGCGGCACCTGCTGGGTGACGTGCGGGCGGTGACGGCGGCGCACCGCGGCTTCGGCCGCGACCACACCTGGAGCGCGCTGCTCACGCTCGCGTCCGGTGCGGTCGGCACCGCCACGATCGCCGTCGACGTCGCCGGTGACGGTGCCGAGGGGATCGAGGTGTTCGGCGCGGGCGGGCAGGTGGCGGTGCGCACGCACTTCCCGTTCTTCCGGCGGGCCTCGGACGTGCGGGCCTACAGCGCGGCCGACGGCGCGGCCACGGTTCCCGTCTTCGCCGACACCGACGCCTACGAGCGGCAGCTGGAGGCGTTCGCACGCGCGGTGCGGCACGACCTGCCGGTGACCCCGGACGTGACCGACGGGCTCGCGGCCGTGCGGCTCATCGCGGCGGTGGAGCGGTCGGCCGCGACGGGCGCCGAGGTCGTGCTGTGAGCGGGTTCGCCGCGCGCCTGGGCATCTTCGCCAAGACCTTCGTGCGGCAACGGCCCGTGGAGGTGGCCGCAGCGGTCAAGGCCGCCGGGTACCCGCTCGCCCACTGGAACTTCGCGGCGATCGGGCTGCCGACCCTGGCGTCCGGAGTGGACGATGCGGTGTTCGTGGCCGTGCGCGCGGCGTTCGACGCCGAGGGGCTGCGGATCCCGAGCGTGTCGGCGACGTTCAACGCGATCGAGCCCGGCCCGCACGACGTGCACCGGGCGGTGCGGCTGATCGGGCTCGCTCCCCTGCTCGGCGCCGATGTCGTGACCCTGTGCACCGGCACCCGTGACCGCACGAACATGTGGCGCGCCCACCCCGCCAACGGCAGCGCACGGGCGTGGCGTGACCTGCGGGCGACGCTCGACCCGTTGCTGAGCGCGGCGGACGCGGCCGGGGTCGTGCTCGGCGTCGAACCGGAGGCGGGCAACGTCGTGCGCGACGCGGCCGCCGCCGCCCGGCTGCTGGCGGAGCTGGGCGACGACGCACCCGCCGGCATCGTGTTCGACCCCGCGAACCTCCTGCACCCCGGCGCCGACCAGCGGCAGGTGCTCACCGAGGCCATCGACCTGCTCGGCCCGCGCGTGGTGTCCACGCACGTCAAGGATCTCGGGACGCTCGACCGCGACCTCGTGCTGCGGCTGCTCGACCGGCTGCCCGCGGTGCCGGTGATCGTCCAGGACGTCGCCGAGCACGACGCCGCCGCGGTGCGCGCCCATCTCGTCGCCACGCGGTGACACCGCCCTGCGGCGAGTGCTTCGTTGCGGCCGAAACAACCTGCTAGCGTCGCGGGCATGTCCGCCGAGCAACCCGTGTTCGCAGAGGAACGGCAGCAGAAGATCCTCGCGATGGTCAACGCGCAGGGGCGGGTCAGGATCGCCGAGCTGGTGACGCTGCTGAAGGTGTCGGAACCGACCATCCGCAAGGACCTCAGCGCACTGGAGGAGCAGCGGCTGGTGCGGCGCACCCACGGCGGCGCGATCGCGACCCACTCCCAGGTCGAGCGGACCATCGACGCGCGCAGCGACCTGCACGGCGCGGCGAAGGACATGATCGCCAAGGCGTGCCTGCAGGAGATCGGGCCCGGCGACTCGATCTTCCTCGACAGCGGCACGACCGTGCAGCGCATCGCCGACCAGCTCGACCAGGTGCACGTGAACGTGCTGACGAACGCGCTGGGCGTCGCGTCGGCGCTGGCGGACAAGCCGAAGGTGCGGCACACGCTGCTCGGCGGTTCGGTGCGGGCCCTGGGCGGCACGGTGGTCGGCCCGGTGGCGGTCGAGACGCTCAGCCGCTTCACCGTGAACACCGCGTTCATCAGCGCGAGCGGCTTCACCGAGGAGGGCGTGTCGGTCGCGGACGTGGCCGAGGCGCAGGTGAAGCAGGCGGTGGTGGAACGGGCGCGGCGCGTCGTGCTCGCGTTGGACAGCAGCAAGTTCGGGGTGCAGGACTTCGTCACGGTCTGCCCGCTCGACCGGATCGACGTGGTGGTCACCGAGGCCGTGTACGACGACGTCCGGGCGATCTGCGCCGACCACGGGGTGGAGCTGAAGGTCGTCTGACCGTGGCCTCGGCGCGCGCACGCCGAGGCCACGGCCCGCTCAGCGCAGGTGCCGGACGATGAGTGCCGGGTCGCGGACGATCTCACGCTCGATGAACGCCGCAGTGACCCATTCGTTGCGCGTAGAGCTGCGCCTGGTCGGTGTGGTGCGGCGAGGACCGGTTCGCGGACTGGCCGTAGACCAGGTTCGACCGCATCCGCGGGCCGTTGGCGGTGAGCTCGACCGCCATGACGAAGCTCGACCCGTGCGGGATGCCGGTGAACTGCTCCAGCGGCCGCGGTGTGCCCTGCACCGACATGACGTTGAAGCGGCCCTCCGGGCCGCGGCAGCCGTGGATCGGGATGCCCTCGTAGCGCTGGACGGCGTCGAGCGGCACGTCCACCGGCAGGCCCGCCGCGGCGAAGGCGGTGACGGTGTCGGCGAAGGCCCGCCGCACGCCGGGGTCGTCGGCGTTGAGGTCGCAGGGCGTGTGCGCGGGGTCGGCCGGGTCGAACGACACCCGTCACAGCACGGTGCCCGGTCGCCGGCTCCGCTCGACGAACGCACGCCACAGCAACGCACCCCGGCTGCGTTCCCCGGTGCCACCGGTGCCGGACCAGGCCTGCAGCACCGAGCAGGCGGCACGCACGTCGACCACCCGGCCGTCGCTCGCGGGCAGGCTCGGGTTGGCCTGGCACAGCGTGACCACACCTAGGATGTTCGTTGCTTCCGATCGGTGAACTCGATCAGAGTTATGAGAAAGGATTATCGGTGCTTTCGACCGGTGAGATCAACGTGATCAGAAGAGGGTGCAGCGAGCTTGACAACAGCGGGCTCACCGCGTTCACGCTGGCCGCAGTGCACCGCGTGCTCCCCGTCTACCAGGTGTACACCGAGATGAACAAGACTGTTCGGGGGCATGGTCCGGCGCACGACGCGCTCGTGGCCATCGCTCGGTTGCTCCGGAGAAAAGGAGGCTTGACTCCCGAGAAGGTCAAGCCAGTTGTCGACGCTGCTCTGGCGGGTTTGGAGTCCGACCTCTCCAAGATCAACAGGCGAGCGGAACCCAATCTCCCGGAAGCAGTCGCAGTGGAGGTGATCACTGCTGTGACGGCCGCCCTGAACGGATGGAAGACCTCGTCATTCGACGAACGCTTCCAGGCTGCGATGAGCGCCTTGGAAGTCGACTCCCTGTGGGCCGAGGAAACGGCAGGCGAGGTGGTTCCCTGGGAGCGGTTGACAACCCAATTTCAGCAGCAGGTCCGTGACCTCGATGAGCTGCGCTCGGTCGACTCGGCTACCGCCGCAGACATCTACAGAACCGTTTCCTATCGAGCTGAGCGTGAAGGGTTGCCATATCTATACGGCATGGAAGAGCTTGCGCAGCGTACGCACTGAGCTGACTGGATCAATGGCGATGCGGTATGAGAATGGGTGCGGCCGTGCGCTGACTCATCAATCCGGTTAGTGCACGGCCGCACCGCTTCGCGTTGTGAGTAGATGATCGTCAGACCGAGCACATCGAGCGCCACGTCGGCGGTTGACCGCCTGTGTCCGGCGCGAGCGTTGAAATCGGCTACGTCGCAGGACCAAAGTTCGATTTTGCGTCTCATCGCATTGACTACGCACGTGCACGGACTGGTGGCGTCCCGCGCCGGAATGCGGCAATCTCACGAATGGAGGCTGGAGTTGACATGAATTCGACGGGCACGACTCAGCGACGTACGATGATCATCGTTGCTGCCTGCACAGCCGCGGCTCTGGCCGCTGGATGCTTGGTCTGGTCGATTCACTCACACCGCAGGCCCGACGCCACGAGCAACGACGGAAGCGCCTCGGTCTCCTGCGCGCAGACGGCTGTCCACGACGACGGCTACTGCGAACGCGTCGCCGAGAACGTGGTACGCCGACGTCCACCGTCTCCCGAGCAACGTGCGGCAGCAGAACAGGCCCATAATGATGTCCGGCGTGCGATGTCCAGAGGTACCAGCTGCCTGCCGACAGCGACCGCGCGGTGTTCCCGCCCGACCGCCAAGCGTCCCCCTACCGACGCCGACGCGGAGTCAGCGCGTCACAGCCTCAGCAAAGAGGGATTTCCAGGTAGCGCGGTCAGAATCGCGCGCCCCAACGACCCAGCGCCCGTCGGAAGCCTGCTGTACGCAGCACAAGCCGGCGCAGAGACGTGCATCGTCGGTCACATCATCGAACTGCCAGGCGGAGCTGGCGGCGGGTTCATCGGAGGCCTACTTCCCAATGGACGCTGCCTCGACGACTGAGTCTCCCCTGGCGATCGCCGAACTGCCCGACTTGGACCACGAGCCGACCTTCGATCGTCGCCTTGCCTCCAGCGCAGAGCAGGCGGAGCACTGGCGCACGCTCAACACCGAACTTGCCGGCTTGGACCGCAGCCGACTTCAACAGGCCCTGCTCGCCCGGACCGGTCCGATGCACTCGGGATCGCCCGTACTCGGCCGGCGCAGGAGAACACCGCCTTGTCCGGATGATGCCAACACAGGATCCGTCCCGCGGCACTTCGGTAAGACAGCACCATGACCGGAATTACCACCGCAGTGACCAACGGCATCACCCGCACGTTCTCCTGGCGCGGCCGCGCTGGCCGCAGTGAGTACTGGTTCTACGTCCTGTTCTGCTGGGCGGTGGTGCTCGGGCTGGCGTTCACCTTCGACGCATTCGAATCCGGCGTGGTCGCGAGCATCGGCGGCGTCTCGATCATGCTGGTGTGGTTCTCGCTGTTCTCGGCCATGATCCGGCGCCTGCACGACACCGGCCGCAGCGGCGCGTGGGTGTTGATCGTGTTCCTGCCCCTCATCGGCGGCTTCTGGCTGTTCCTGGTGATGACCGAACCCGCCCAGCCCCATCCGAACCGGTTTGACCACCTCGCACACCCCGTGGACACCAACGCCGATCACCCGAGTCCTGAGTAGACAGACGAACGGGAAAGCCGGTCCGCGGTCTTCCGCCGGAGGTCGGGGAAGCCGCGCTCGCGAGGTGGGACGTCGTGCGGCGGGAGGCCGGCCGAAACGGTGACGAGCGGTTCCGGCGCTGATACGGACACCACAGCAGCCGCGCACCACAGGTGACGCCCTGCTCGCGCCGTCGATCACCCGCAGGCTCGTCGAACGGTTCGCCTCCGGTACCGCGCAGGCCGGAGCTCCGGCCGTGCACCGCGACCTGGCCGCGCTGACGCCACGCGAACGCGAGGTGCTGACGCTCGTCAGGCAGGGCCGGTCCAACTCCGAGATCGCCGGCGACCTCACCCTCAGCGAGGCGACGGTGAAGACGCACGTGGCGCGGATCTTCGCGAAGCTGGAGCTGCGCGACCGCGCCCAGGCCGTTGTTCTGGCGTACGAGACCGGATTGGTCGCACCTGGTTCAGAAGCTTGATTTCAGTCAACACTGAAGTTATCGGGTTAATTGGTCCGACATGATCGCCGCCACGCCGGTCCCGCCCGTTTCGGTCCTGTGTGGACATCTGCGCGAGGATGTCGGCATGAACTCGTTGTTGCTCGCCGCCGCGTTCGCGATGGTCGTCCGGTCGCTGGCGGCGTCACGGCTGGACCGCTGGAACCTCGGTGCGCCGATCGTCATGGTGCTGGCCGGTGTCGCGGTCGGGTTGTCCAACGAGGACTCCATCGCCGCCGTGCTGAACACCGAGGCGGTCCAGCACACGGCCGAGATCATCCTGGCGGTGCTGCTGTTCGTCGACGCCACCGAGGTGCGGGCGGGCCGGCTGTGGGGTGCCTACCCCGGTGTCGTGGCGCGGGTGCTGCTCGTGGCGATGCCCGTCAGCCTCGGCCTGGCCGCGGTGCTGGGCTGGCTGCTGTTCCCCACGCTGTCGTGGGCGGTGCTGCTGCTGATCGCGTGCGTGACCGTGCCGACCGACTTCGCCGCCGCCGAACGGGTCGTGCGCGACCCGGCGTTGTCGGTGCGGGTGCGCAGCACGCTGAACGTCGAGAGCGGCTACAACGACGGCATCGTCTCGCCGCTGTTCCTCTTCGCGCTGATCCTGGCCGGCGACCACTCCCAGGAGCGCAGCCCGCTGCAGGCGCTGGCGACGGTGCTGCCGTTCGCGGTCAAGGCCGTCGTGGCGGGCGTGGTGATCGGCCTGCTGCTCGGGTGGCTGATGGACCGCGCTCATCGGGCGGGGTGGGTGACCCCGCAGTCCGGGCGGGTCGCGGTGCTGCTGGCGCCGTTGCTCGCCTTCACCGCGACCGTCGCGATCGACGGCAACGGCTTCGTCGCGTCGTTCGTCTGCGGCATCGCCTTCCGGTACGTGCACCGGCTGCTCAAGGCGCGGCGGGTCCGCGCGGGCGTCGCCGACCGCGCGGACGTCCGCGCCGACGTGCTCGACGCGGACCTGCACCTGCTGGAGGACGTCACGGGGCTGCTGACGATGACGATGTGGTTCGTCGTCGGCATCGCCGCCGTGCTGACGTTCTACCTGGGCATCTCGTGGCAGGTGCTGCTGTTCTGCCTCGCGGTGCTCACGGTGGTGCGGTTGGTGCCCGTGGCGCTGTCGCTGGCCGGGTCCCGGCTGCCCGGCCGTGAACGCCTGCTCGTGGGCGCGCTCGGTCCACGGGGGACGACCACGATCGTGTTCGGACTGCTGGCGTTCAACAAGCTGCCCGAGGGCAACGCCGCCGACACGATCCTGGTCATCACGGTGGTGTGCGTGCTGGGCAGTGTCCTGCTCCACGGCCTGGGCGCCAGGGCGCTTTCCCGGCCAGCGCGGAACCGGGGTCAGTGACGAGCGCGGTCGGTCGCGCAGGCCACGAGCAGCATCATGGTGACGGCCGCGAGCGCGTGGTCACCGCTGAGCGCGCAGATGCACGCCAGCGCGAACCACAGCAGCAGTTTCATGTACCGAGGTTAGGGACCGTACGAGTGGCGCGCATCTCATTTGGGAAAGGCTTGAGCTGGCCGCCTTTCCGGCGTGCCGGACGCGCAGATCCAGCTGTGGCGGTGGGTTCGCCCGAGCTACACCGGCTTGCTGAAGTGGAACGCCGGGATGACGTAGCCGTGCGACAGGTACCGGCGGTGGGCGTCGTGCCGGTGCGTGCCCGAGTCCAGGTGCACCTGCCCGCAGCCGAGCCGGCGCGCCTCCTCGTCGACCCAGCGCAGCAACGCTCCCCCGTGGCCCTGCCTGCGCGCGGACGGCAGGGTGCTGAGGTCGTCGATGTAGAGGTGGTAGCCGACGTAGAGGTTCGTCATGGGCCGGAACCCGGCCACCGCGGCGACCTTCCCGTCCGCGTCGAACGAGGCGACGAGCCGGTAGCCCTCCTCGCGCTGGGTCCGCATGGCCGCCACGAACTCGTCCGCCGAGCTGAGGTGCGGCCGGAGCTCCCGCATCGCCTCGAACGCCAGGGCGGTGTTCTCGTCGTCCAGTTCGGCCACGGTGTGCGTAGTCGTCATGAAGACGATCATTCCTGACCCAAGTGGCCTCTCAGAAGGCCCAGTTCAACTGAGTTCTGAGAGGCCACTCACCGGGCTACGGGGTCAGGTTCAGCGACCACGTGTCGAGCGTGCCGACGTCGGACGATGCCACGTCCTGCACGCGGAGCTTCCACGTGCCGTTCGCCGCCTCACCGGACAGGTCGACCGTGAACGTGCGGTCGATGTTGTCCGCACTGCCGCCGCTGCGGTTGTGCAGCGAGTACGCCGTGCCGTCCGGTGCGATCAGGGACACCGTCAGGTCGCCGATGTACGGGTGGACGATCCGCACGGCCACCGCGGCGGTCGCGGACGGCGTCGCCGAGCAGCCCGAGATCACCACGTCGCTGTCGACGGCGGCGCCCGCGTCGGGGATGGCGACGTCGCCGGTGTTGGTGCCGGAGCAGCTGCCACCACCGCCGCCGGTGACGGTCAGGGTGTAGGTGGCGGTGCGGGACACCGAGCCCGCCGCGGTGATCGTGACCGGGTAGGTGCCGGCCGCGACCGACGCCGTGGTGTTGATCGTCAACGTCGAGCTGCCGCCGGTGCTGACCGACGCCGGGCTGAACGACGCCGTCGCGCCCGACGGCAGGCCGGAGGCCGACAGCTGCACGGTCTGCGCGTTACCGCTCACCGTCTGGGTCGCGACGGTGGCCGAGACCGACGAGCCCGCCGCCACCGAGCCGGACGTGGGTGACACGGCCACGGAGAAGTCCGCGCCCGGCGTGCTGCTGCCGACCGCGGACTTCCACAGGGTGTAGGCGATGCCGTCGATCGCGCGGTTGAGGTGCGTGTCGCTGATGTTGGCCGTGGTGTCGCAGGAGGAGTGGTAGCACGGGTCGTACGCACGGCCCGCCGTGCCGCCCCACTTCGCCGCCTGGGCCGACGTCTTGGTCGCGCTGGCGCCCATCGCGTACCCGGAGGCCGGGATGCCCGCGTTGGTGAACGACGCGTCGTCGGACCGGTTGCGGCCCTCGGTGTTCTCCTCCGGCTGCAGGCCCAGCGAGTCCCAGTAGGCCTTCATGTGCACCGACTGGGCGGAGGTGATGTTGTTGATGAAGTAGCCGCCGTTGGTCGAGCCGATCATGTCGAAGTTGTGGTAGGTCTTGATCTTCGATCGCTCGGTGGACGGCAGCTGCGAGACGTAGAAGCGCGAGCCGTTGAGGCCCTGCTCCTCGTCGGTCCACCAGGCGAACCGGACCTTGTTCAGCATCGTCGGGTTGGTGCGGGCGAGCACGAGCGCGGTTTCCAGCAACGACGCGGAGCCGGAGCCGTTGTCGTTGATGCCGGGGCCCGCGGACACGGAGTCCAGGTGGGCGCCGAACATGTAGACGTTGCTCGCGTTGCCGCCCGGCCACTCGGCGACCACGTTCGGGCCGGCGCCGGTGGCGCAGCCGGAGGTGCAGGCCTGCTCCGACACGGTGAAGCCGGCCGCGCTGAGCTTGTCCTTCACGTACGCCACCGACGCGCGGTAGCCGGCCGTGGTGGACCGCCGGTTGCCGCCGTTCTGCGAGGCGATGGTGGCGAACTGGGTCAGGTGCTGCTTGACCGCCGCGACGTCGATGTCGGGGATCTGCGGGCCGGAGCCGCCGGTCACGGTCAGCGTGTAGGTGGCCGTCTTGGTCGTGCCGCCCGCGGCCCGGACGGTGACCGGGTAGGTGCCCGACGAGGTCGACGCCGTGGTGCTGATCGTCAGCGTGGCGTTCGTGCCGGTGGTGACGGAGGACGGGCTGAACGACGCCGTGGCGCCCGCGGGCAGACCGGTCGCGGTGAGGGCGACGGTCTGCGCCTGCCCGGCGGTGGTCTGGGTCTGCACGGTCGTGGTGGCCGACGAGCCCGCCGCCACGGAACCGGAGGCCGGTGACACGGCGACGGAGAAGTCGTTCGCCGGGGTGGAGCCGCCGAGGTTCAGCGACCACGCGTCGATCCGGCCCACGTCGTTGGCCGCGTTGTCGTTGACCCGCAGCTTCCACGTGCCGTTCGACGTCTCGCCCGACAGGTCGACGGTGTAGGTCTGGTCGATGTTGTCGGCGGAGCCGCCGGTGCGGTTGTGCAGGGGGTAGGTGGAGCCGTCCGGGGCGACCAGGGTGACCGCGAGGTCACCGATGTAGGTGTGCACGATCTTCACCGGCACCGTGCTGGTGGCCGACGGGGCCGAGGGGCAGTCGGTGATCGTGATGGGCGACTCGACGGTGGTGTTGTCGCCGATGGCGACGTCACCGTCGTTGGTGCCGGAGCAGCCCGCCTGGGCGGCGGCGGAACCGGGGACGAGCATCGCCGCGGTGACCACTGTTGCCAGTGCCGCGGAGAGCAGGGGTCTTCTACGCACGGTGGAGCTCCTTCGCAGGGATCTTGTGGATCGCAGGGTGAGGCGAAGGTAGCTCCGACGGGGCCGGACGGCATCGGGTCGTTCGGAGGGTTGTTGCGGCGGTTCACCCCGGCAGCGCGGTGCCGGGGGTGCGGGCGACCAGTGCGGCGGCGGCGATCAGGTCCCAGCCGGGCGCGTACTCGTTGCCGGTCGTCAGGTGCGGCGCGTGCTTCTCGTAGCGGTCGAGCAGCTCGCGCACCGAGTCGAAGACCGCGCGGTCCGGGTGGTCCGGCCGGACACCGCAGGAGTGCCGCGCCAGGTCCAGCGTCTGACCGGGCGACTCACCCCGTTTGGTGGCCTCCACGCCCGCCGCGAGGTAGACGTACGCGCGTTCCAGCAGCGGGTCCAGCACCGGCACGCGACCGGGCGCGGGGCCGAGGTCGGCGGGCTCCAGCCGTTCGACGAGCCGCAGGGCGTTGCCGCCCAGCACGCCCGCGACCTGCACCGGGTCCAGCCCGACGTACCGGGCGCACCGGGCGGCCGCGTGCGCGCCCCACAACACCGTCGAGTAGGGCACGTCGCTGCCGAACAACACCCGTCCGGGTGGCATCGTCGCGAGCGCGATGACCAGGTCGGTGGGACTCCACCACGACGTGTCGAAGTACAGGTTGTCCACCGGGTGCCCGGACAACCAGGCCAGGTCGGTGAGCCCGGCGTGCGCCAGCACGAACCGCGCGCCGGGGAACCGGCGCAGCACCGCGAGCAGCGTGGCGCCGAACGGCTCGATCTCCGGACCGGCGTGCACCACGACGGGCAGGTGCAGCTCGTGGGCCAGCCCGAACACGTCGTGCAGGCGGTCGTCGTCGAGGTCGAACCGGTCGCTGGCCGGGTGCAGCTTGATCCCCCGCGCACCGGCGGCGACGCAGCGGCGTGCCTCCCCTGCCGCGTCGTCGCCGGGCGCCACCCGGCAGAACGGGACCAGCTGCGGGCCCGCGGCGGCGAGCATCGCGTCGTTGGCGGCCCGGTAGCCCTCGGGCTCGGTCAGCGGGAACACCGCGGCGGACGCGTCCACCTCGGACAACGCGGCGCGGAGCTGGTCGAAGGTGGCCGAGAAACCGCTCGGGTCGTTCGTGCCGACGTGCGTGTGCACGTCGAACAGCGGGGTTTTCACGCCGAGCGCTTCCCACCACGGCCGCACCAGGTCATCGGCGTACATGGACCCTCACCTTCGTCGACCGCCGAATTCCCGATGGGATCGTGAGCAAACCACCGCCGCTTTCACCGGATTGCGCCGGGTAGCCGACGCACATGACCGAACAACTCCCGATTCCCGGCTACGACCAGCTGACGCTCGGCGACCTGTTGCACCGCATCCGGTCGCTGGACGAGCAGGAACTGCGGCAGGTGCGCGAGCACGAGGAGGCGCACGGCCACCGCACACCGGTGCTGGAGATCATCGACGAACGGCTCCGGCAGCTCGCGGAAGGAGCCGAACCGTCCGGCGGCGACCAGCGCAACACTCCCCCGGTCAGCAGCTCGCCCGGAGAGCAGGCGGTGTCCCCGGAGCACTCGCCGGACGGCAACACCCCGCTGCGGCACGGCGTGTACGAGCAGACTCCGGGACGCGGACGCTGAGCGGCGCGGGTGCGGTGGTCGTGCACCGCACCCGCCCGGCCGGCTAGGGCTGGAAGACCGACCGCACGCAGCCGTCTTCCTTCTTCTTGAAGATGTCGTACCCGCGTGCGCCCTCGCTGAGCGGCATCACGTGCGTCGCGAGGTGGTCGGTGACGAGCTCACCGGAGGCGATGCGGTCCAGCAGCGCCGGGATGTAGCGCTGGCCGTGCTGCTGTGCGCCGCGCACGGTCAGGCCCTTGTTCATCATGGCGCCCAACGGGAACTTGTCCACGAACCCGGTGAACACGCCCAGCACGAACACCGATCCGCCCTTGCGGCAGTGGTAGATCGCCTCGCGCACGGCGATCGGGCGGTCGGTCTCCAGCCGCAGCTTGCTCTTCACCTGGTCGTAGACGTGTTGCGGCCCAGGCGAATGCGCCTCGCAGCCGACGGCCTCGATGCACACGTCCGGCCCGCGCCCGCCGGTGGCTTCGAGGAGAGCGTCGCCAACGGAGGTGTTCTCGTAGTTGATCGTCTCGACGCCGAAGGTCTGTTCCGCCTGGCGCAGCCGGTAGTCGAACCGGTCGATCACCAGCACCCGTTCCGCGCCGAGCAGCTGTGCCGCGCGGGCCGCCATCTGGCCGACGGCGCCGCACCCCCACACCGCCACGACGTCACCGGGTTTCACGCCGCCGAGGTCGGCGCCCATCCAGCCGGTCGCCGCCGAGTCCGACGTGAACAGGGCGCTCATGTCGTCGACGGCCTCGGGGATCGGGATGGCGGTGTGGTCGGCGAACGGCACGCGCACGTACTCGGCGTGGCTGCCGCGGAAGCCGCCCATGGCGTGGGAGTAGCCGAAGATGCCGCCGGGGTTGGCGCCCCAGAGCTCCTGGGTGATCGCCGGGTTGGTGTTGGTGTTGTCGCACAACGAGTACAGCTCGTTGCGGCAGTACCAGCAGCGGCCGCAGGCGATGAACGAGCACACGACGACGCGGTCGCCGGGCCGGTGCTTCGTGACGCCGGAGCCGACCTCGACGACCTCGCCCATGAACTCGTGGCCGATGACGTCACCGGCCTGCATGAACGGGATGTGCCCGGTCAGCAGGTGCAGGTCGGAGCCGCACACGGTGCTCAGCCGCACCTTGAGGATCATGTCCTGGTCGTTCAACAACCGCGGGTCCGGCACGTCCTGCACGCGGACGTCGTTGATCCCTTCCCAGCACAGGGCCTTCACAGCCGACCACCGCCCCTCGCCCTGCTCGTCACCATCTGCAGTGCCTTGCCCATCGGGCCGGGGTGCGTCGGCGCGGTGTCGGGCTCGACCACCTCTCCGGCCTCCAGCACGGACTTCGCGCGCCGCAGCGCGAGGCGTAAGTCGGGCCGCGACGCGTCGCCCCTCGGTGTCGCCACGAGTTCGGTCCCCTTGTCACCGGCCGCGGCGCGGATGCTGATCTCCGCCTGGTCCCGCCACCGCGCGACCAGGTCCGGCAGCTCCGACTGCACATCGGTCGGCGCGCGGTCGACCGTGACGGTCAGCGGACGCTCCCGCTGCTCCCCCGACGCCCACTTGCGGCTGACCACCGCCGCGGCGGTCGCCACGCCCGCGGCGAGTAGCGCTTTCCCTGCTGTCTTCATGGTTTCGGCCTCTCTCGGAGCACGAGTGCCGTGAGTACCCGGGGTCGCACGAAACACGCGCGGATCAACCGGGTTTGACCGGTTCCTCGCGGGTATGACTCCCTTGCCGACAAGCAACCGCAGGAGGTACCGATGGCAACGGGTGAGACCGGTTTCGACGACGTCACCTACGACCTGATCTCCGTGCAGTACCACGCCCTCAAGGCGGGGCACGACTACGGCCAGTACGTCCGTGACGCGGACAACGCGGGGCGGCAGGACATCGCCGACTTCTTCCGCCGTGTGATGGAGGAGGACTCCGCCCGCGCCAAGCAGTGCCACGAGTTCATCAAGGAGCTGTCGGGCTCGGGTGACTCGGGGCCCGCGGTCAGCTGACCGCGCCGCCCAGTTCCACACCGCCGGTGATGACCAGCAGCGCCACGTCGACGACGGCTACCGCGAGCAGGGCCGTGAAGTACGCCCGCGAGCCGGCCCGTCGTCCGCGCAGCCTGCCGAGCACGAGGATCACCACCGACAACGGCACCGCCACCAGCCCCGCCGTCGTGACGGGGCCGGGCGGGCCGACCGCGAGGACCACTCCGGTGATCACCGCCAGCGCGGATGCCACTCCCGCGCTGGCGGCCCCGCCGATGCGGTGCGGCAGTCCGCGCACACCGGTCGCCGCGTCGTCGGCCAGGTCCGGGATGACGTTGGCGAAGTGGGCGGCGCTGCCGAGCACGGCGGCGGCCACCAGCAGCCACAACGGCGGCCAATGCCCGCCAGGACCGCCCAGGGTGACGAACGCGGGCAGCAGCCCGAACGACACCGCGTACGGCACGACGGAGAACGCCGTGGCCTTGAGCCCGAGGTCGTACCCCCAGGCCGACACCAGCATCACGACGTGCAGGAGTGTCGCGTCCACACCGGACAGCAACGACAACCCGACCGCCGCCACCGCGGCGATCGCCGTCGCGGCCGCCACGAGCCTGCGCGACACGGCACCGGCGGCGACCGGTTTGCCCGCACGGCCGACGCTCGCGTCCCGGCCGGCGTCGAGCAGGTCGTTGAGCCAGCCCACGGACAGCTGCCCGGCCAGCACCGCGGCCGCGACGGCCACGATCCCGCCCGGTGACCTGCCGGTGGCGGCGGCCAGCGCGGTGGCCACGACGGTGACCGCGAGAGCGGGCAGCGGATGACAGGAACGCGCAAGAGCTTCGAGGCTGCCCATGGCTCGCCAGTCTGCCAGCGGCCCGCGATCACGCAGAACGATCTTGAACCGAACGACCCGGAACTCTACGAGCGGCTCGCCGACCAGTGGTGGCGGCCGCGCGGCGCGTTCGTGATGCTGCACTGGCTCGCGGCCGCACGCGCCCAGCTGGTCCCGCCGCCACGGCCGGGTGCGGTCCTCGTCGACCTGGGCTGCGGTGCGGGACTGCTCGCTCCGCACGTCAGCGGCTACCACCACATCGGCGTCGACTTCTCGCAGGAAGCCCTGCGCCAGGCCCGCGAACGTGGGGTGCGGGCGATCCGCGGTGACGTGCTCGCGGTGCCGTTGCCGGACGGGTGCGCCGACGTCGTCGTGGCCGGCGAGATCCTCGAACACGTCACCGACCTGTCCGCGGCGGTCGCCGAGGCGTGCCGGCTGCTGCGTCCGGGCGGGCTGCTGGTGCTGGACACGCTGGCCGACACGGCGGTGTGCCGCCTGGTGGCGGTCCAGCTGGCGGAACGGCTCGGCCTCGCCCCGCGCGGGGTGCACGACCCCGCGCTGTTCGTCGACCGCGCCCGGCTGGTGCGGGAGTGCGCCGCGCACGGTGTGCGCCTGGCACTGCGGGGTATCCGCCCCTCGCTGCCCGACCTGCTCGCGTGGTCGCTGCGCCGCGGGCAGACCGTCCGCATGGTGCCGACCGCGTCCACGGCCGTGCTCTTCCAGGGAGCCGGCCGCAAGAAGGGGATGACCTGTGGACCTGCCCGCTCTCGTTGACCGCATGTCCGGCCGTGCGTCGAAGTACGACGCGGCCGGGGAGTTCCCCGAGGAGGACTTCGCCGACCTGCGCGACGCGGGCCTGCTCGGCCTGATGGTGCCGCCCCGGCTCGGCGGCACGGGCGCGTCGTTCGCCGACTACACCGACGTGGCGGTGCAGCTGGGCAGCGGAGCCGGCGCCACGGCGTTGATCTTCAACATGCACGCGTCGGTGACCGGCGCGCTGGCGCACACGCCCGACGAGCTCGTGCGGCAGTTCGGCGCCCCGGAGAGCTTCTTCGCCTCCCGCGACCGCGTGCTGGCCGCCGCGGCGGAGGGAGCCCTGTACGCGGTCGCGATGAGCGAACGCGAGGCCGGCTCCCGGCTGTCGAAGGTGCGGACCGCCTACGAACGCACCGGTTCCGGCTTCCGGATCACCGGTGCGAAGACGTTCGTCTCCGGCGCCGGCCACGCGGACGCCTACCTCGTCGCCGCCAGGGACGCCACGTCCGGGGAACCGAGGATCTCCTACTTCCTCGTCCCGGCCGGCCCCGGTGTGCGGGTGCGGCCGACCTGGGACTCGCTGGGCATGCGCGCCACCACGAGCCACGACCTCGACCTGGACGTCGAGGTGGACGAGGACGCGCTCGTGGGCGGCATCGAAGGCGCCGCACTGCTGCTGGCCCAGGTGATGCCGCAGTGGCTGGTCGCCTCCTACGCCGCGGTCTACGTCGGTGTCGCCCGGTCCGTGCTGCGGCACGGCGCGGCGCACCTGACCGAACGCGGGCTGCACACCCTTCCGATGGTCCGCGCCCGGATGGGCCGTGCCGACGTCCAGGTCGCCGCGGCCGAACTCGTCGTGCGGCGAGCGGCCCGGCAGGTCACCGACGATCCCGGCAGTCCGGAGACCAACCGCTGGGTGTGGCGCGCGAAGCTCATCGCCGGCGACACGGCGGCGGAGGTGGCCTTCTCCGTGCTGGAGGCCGCGGGCGCGTCGGCGACCCGGCGCGGGCACCCCCTCGAACGGCTCTACCGCGACGCGCGCTGCGGTGCGTTGCAACCGGCCACGTCCGACGTCTGCGCCGACTGGCTCGGCGCCGCCGCGCTGGGCGACAACCCCGACGAGGTGACCCGCTGGTGACCGCGCACATCGCCGCGATCGGCACCGCGCTTCCCCCGGTGATCGAGCAGGACGTCCTGTGGGAGAACCACTTCGGCCCGCTGCTGGACGGCAGCAGGGCCGCCGGGCGGATCTTCGCCGCCGCCGGGGTGGACCGCAGGCACGCCGTCGTCAGCCCGCTGGACCTGGACGTGTCGTCGTGGTCGACCGGCGAGCGCATGCGCCTGTACGACGAGAACGCGCAGAAGCTGGGCCACGAAGCCGTCATGTCCGCACTGCGGGCGGCGGACCTCGACCCGGCCGATATCGGGCAGCTCACCGTCGTGTCGTGCACCGGGTACACGGCACCGGGACTGGACGTGCAGCTGGCCAGGTCGCTGGAGCTGTCGCAGGACGCGCAACGGCTGGTCATCGGGCACATGGGCTGTTACGCCGCCTTGCCCGCGCTGGGCAGCGTCGCGGACTTCGTGACCGTGCACCGGCGTCCCGCGGTGCTGCTGTGCCTGGAGCTCACGTCACTGCACGTCCAGCCGCCCACCAGGGACATGCAGCAGATCGTCACGCACGCGTTGTTCGGTGACGCCGCCACCGCGCTCGTCGTGCGGCCGGGCGGAGGCCGGGTCGAGGTCCTCGGCACCGGTGCCGTCACCGATCCGGCCACGGCCGACCACATGACGTGGCGGGTGACCGACCACGGGTTCCGGATGACCCTCTCGCCGCAGGTGCCCGACGTGCTCGGCAAACACGTCCGCAACGCCGTCGAGCGGCTGCTGGCCGACCACGGCCTCACCGTGCCGCAGGTGCGCGGCTGGGCCGTCCACCCCGGCGGGCCGCGCATCCTCGACACCGTGGAACGCGAGCTCGACCTGCCGCCGGACGCGCTCGACCCGTCGCGGCACGTGCTGCGCGACCACGGCAACTGCTCGTCCCCGACCGTGCTCATGGTGCTCGACGAGCTGCTGCGGAACACCGCGCTGCGACCGGGCGACCCGGTGGTGGCGATGGCGTTCGGGCCCGGTCTGACCCTGTACACGACGTTGTTGCGCGCGAGGTGACCATGCGATCCGTTGCAGGCAAGGTGGTGCTCATCACCGGCGGGTCGGCGGGCATCGGCCGGGTCACCGCACGCCGGCTCGTCCGGCTCGGTGCCCACGTCGCGATCTGCGGCCGCGACCAGGACCGGCTCGACGCGGCGCTGGCCGAGCTGCCCGGCGCCTGGGGAACGCGGTGCGACGTCACCGATCCGGCCGACCGCGAGCGGCTCGTGCGCGAGGTCGTCGACCGGTTCGGCCGGATCGACGCACTGGTGAACAACGCGGGCCAGGGCCGGGTGGACAAGCTCGCCGGCCTGAGCGGTGCCGAGGTGACGAGCCTCGTCGCGGTCAACTTCACGGCCGTCGCCGAGCTGACCAGACTGGTGCTGCCGCACCTCGTGAGCCGTGGCGGGCACGTGGTGATGATGTCCTCGATCGGTGCGTGGGTCCCTGTTCCGCCGCTGTCGCTGTACTCGGCCACGAAGGCGGGCGTGCTGGCGCTGGCCGTCGGGCTGCGGCGGGAGGTGCCGAAGGGCGTGCGGGTGCACGCGGTCTGCCCCGGTCCCATCCGCACCGAATGGCTCACCCGCGACCTGAACGGCCGCCCCAGCGAGGCGCAGGCACCGCGCCGCCTGTCCGCGGGCTCCGATCCCGAGCACGTCGCCCGCGCGGTCGAGCGGTGCCTGACCGCGCGGGTATCACGGACCGTGGCCGCGCCGCGCTGGTGGGCGATCGCACGACTGGGTGCGCTCGCACCGGTGAGCCGGGTGCTCGACGTCGCGGTCGCACCCGTCTCCACGGCGATCGTGCGGGCGGCACGGCGCTACGGCCGGCGGCTATCGTCCTGACGCGGTCGCACCGCTGAGCGAACTGGGCGCGTCGGGGTGGGCGTCCTCCTCGACGCTGATGCCGAGCCGTTCGACCAGCTCACCACCCAGCCAGCCACCGAGGCCGCCCGCGAGCACGCCCAGCCAGGCCACGACCAGCGCCGGCCAGGTCGGATGCCAGTCGGTCTCGGCCAGCCGCAACAGCCAGCTGATCGCGAACGCCACCAGCACGACGCCGTTGGAGAGGCCGTGCAACAGCCCGATCCGGCGAGCGCGAGTACCGCGCGGGACCACGAGGAACCAGTCGAGCCAGCCGGTGGCGGCGGTGACCACGCCCATCAGCACGCCCGCGGCGATCAGGTGGGCGGCGGTGAACTGGAAGCTCACCCTGTCGGTGATCAGGTACAGCACGTCGAAGCCGACCGCGGTGGTCAGCAGGCCCAACGGGAACACGATCAGGATCGGGTGGACGGCGTGGCCTGCGGCGCGGACGCGACTGCGCATGGGGTGCTCCTTCCGGAAGCGGCTGCTCCCACCAGGCGTACCCGGCCGTGGAACGGATACCCCTCCGTCATGAACAACTCTGGCGTGACCACTGACGAACTGCGGCGGTTCGTGCTCGACCGGCTCGACGAGGACGAGCGCCGCGCGGCCGACGAGGAGCTGCCGATGCTCGACGACGCCGAGCGCCGCGGCCGGCTGCGCATCGTGCGCTCGGACGACGGTTCCGGTCTGCTCCTGCTGCCCGGCCCGGTGCAGGCGGCCGAGGAACGCGCGACCGTGCCGTTCCGCGAGAAGGCGGACCTGCTGCGCACCGAGGTCGAGCAGACCGACGACGAGGCCGTGCTGCGGCTGGTGGCCTCCGCGTACAACGAGCACCACGACTGGCAGGAGGAGTGGCGTTGACGAGCCGTGCGCCCGAGCCCGACGCCGTGACCGCCGAGAGCGAGCTGGAGGACGCCGACATCGGCGGCGAGCACACCCGGCCCACCTTCGCCGACGAGAACCCCGGCGGCCCGCACCGCGGTCCGGACGAGTCCGAGCCGCGCGACGAGGGCGGCATGGACCAGTGACTCACTCCTCGATGCTTTGGGTGACGGTGCCGCGCACGAAGTAGCGCTGGGCCACCAGGAACAGCAGGATCATCGGCACGGTGGCGACGACGCTCGCCGCCATCACCAGCTCCCACTGCGCCTCGCCGCCCTGCCCGAACCGGTCCAGCACCGCCTTCAGGCCGCGCGGCAACGTGTACAGCTCGGGTTCGCGCAGGTAGATCAACGGCCGGATCAGGTCCGTCCAGGCGGCCTTGAGCTCGAACACGAACACGACGATCAACCCCGGCCGGGCCAGTGGCAGCGCGATGGACCGGAACTGCCGCCACGGCCCGGCGCCGTCGACCCGTGCCGCGTCGAACACCTCGGCGGGCAGGCCGAGGAAGAACTGGCGCAGCAGGAACACGTAGAACGCCGAGCCGAAGAGGTTGCCCGCCCACAGCGGGACCTGCGTCGTCGCGAGGCCGACCGCGTGCCACTCCAGGTAGACCGGCACCATCGTCACGGCGGCGGGCAGCATCATCGTGGCCAGCACGAGCCCGAACAGCGCGGTGCGGCCGCGGAACCGGAAGCGGGCGAAGCCGAACGCCACCACCGCGCTCGACACCGTCGCCGCGGCGGCCGCGGCGAACCCGACGGCGACGCTGTTGCCCACCCACGCGAGCAACGGCACGGCGCGCCACACCTCGGTGTAGTTCTCCGGCCGGAACACCGACGGCAGCAGGGCGTTGTCGAAGACGTGTGAACGGTCCTTCAGCGAGGCGCTGAGCAGCCACCAGAACGGGTAGGCGAACAGCACGCCGACCGCGACGAGCGCCAGCACCACCGGCAGGCGGCGGGTCATGACCGGTCCTCGTAGTGCACGTAGTCGCGCGACAACCGCACCTGCAGCACGGTGATCGCCGCGATCACCAGGAACAGCACCCACGCCAGCGCCGACGCGTAACCCATGCGCAGCGAGCCGAACGCCTCCTGGAACAGGTAGATCACGTAGAACAGCGCGGCGTCGCCCTCCGCCGGAGAGGACGGGCGGGCGCCGAAGAACATCGTGTACGCCTCGGTGAACACCTGCAGCGACGCGATGGTGTTGACGATCAACGTGAAGTACACCGTGCCGCTGATGCCGGGCAGGGTGACGTGCCAGAACTGCCGCCACGGCGAGGCACCGTCGAGCCGGGCCGCCTCGTAGCGCTCCGCGGGCACCCTGGTCAGCGCCGCCAGGTAGAGCACGGCGGTGGTGCCGACGGTCCACAGGCTCATCAGCACCAGGCCGGGCTTGATCCAGTCCGGGTCGGTCGTCCACTGCGGCCCGGTGAAGCCGAACCAGCCGAGCATCGCGTTGACGGCGCCGTTCTGGCCGTTGAGCAGCAGCAGGAACAACGCGGCGAGCGCGACCGGCGGTGTCATGGTCGGCAGGAACAGCACGGTGCGGAAGAACCCGGCGGAGCGTCCGGCGCGGCGCAGCAGCGCGGCCAGCCCGAGCGCGAGCACGATCTGCAGCGGCACGTGCAGCAGCGTGAAGAAGACGGTGTTCCACAGCGCGGTCGCGGCCCGTTCGTCCTCCAGGATCTCCCGGTAGTTCGACAGGCCGGTGAACCGCGCCGGTTTGAGCAGGTCGTAGTGGGTGAACGACAGGAACAGGCTGTAGAGCATGGGTCCGGCGGTGAGCAGCAGGAACCCGGCGACCCACGGCAGCACGAACAACCAGCCGGCGCGTGCCTCCCGCGTGCTCGCCATCAGCGGCCCCCGACCCTGGTCAGTGCCCGGCCGGCCTCGCGCTGGGCCTGCGCCATCGACTCCTCCGGCTGCTGCTGCCCGAGCAGCACCCTCGTGACCGCGGCTTCCCACGACCGCACGAGGTCGCTGGCCGCGGGGCTCGGCGGCAACGCGAACGCCTTGTCCTGCAAGGACCGCAGCACCTGCACGCCCTGTTCGAGGACGCGGATGCCGCGCGGGTCGTAGGCCTCGGCGAAGATCCGCTCGTCGGCGGCGCGGTTGGCGGTGAACGTTCCGCTGTAGGGCTTGCCCTTCTTGGCGAGCGCGTCACGGCGTGCCTTCGCGGCGGTGACCCAGGTGTCCGCCGCGGTCATGGTCGCGATGAACTCGCAGGCCAGCTCGGGGTGGCGGGAGCCCTTCGGGATCGCCCACGCCTGCCCGCCCGCCTCGGTGAGCGGGTCGCCCCTGCGGTCGGTGAGGGGCGCGATGGTGACGTCGACGGCGGGCGAGTTCGCGGCGAGCGTGTTGACGTACCAGGAGTCCATGGCCATCGCGGCGACCTGGCCGGTGACGAGCTCGTTGTTCGCGCCGAAGGAGTCGAAGGTGTCGCGGAACGCCTTGAACGCCGCCCAGCCGCCCTGCTCGCGCACGAGATCGGTGGTGTAGCGGACCGCCTCGACCACGCGCGGGTCGTCGAGGTGCGGTTCGTCGCCGACGAGGTCGACGGCGTTCGCCTTGGCCCACATCGCGACGAACTCCGGCACGCGCGGGTCGAACCCGATCCGCCCCACCCGGCCGTTCTCGACGCGGGAGAGCTTCGCGGCGACCTCGGCGAGCGCGTTCCAGTCCGTTGTGGACACCCGGGCCGGGTCGACGCCGTTCGCGCGCAGCACCGGGTTGTTGAGGATCAGCACCCGGACGGTGAAGAAGTCCGGCACGCCGTAGACCGTGCCCTCGTAGGTCACCTGCCGCACCGCCGCCTGCCGGTAGTCCGCCAGGTCGACGTGCCGTTGTGCCAGGCACGGTCCGAGGTCCTGCACCGCTCCCCTGGCCGCGTACCCGCCGAGCTTGCGGCGGTCCGCGTAGACGAGGTCGGGTGGGTCACCGGCCGCGACCGACGAGAGGAACTGCTGCTCGTCGAACACGCCCTCGTTGATCCGCAGGTCGACCTCGGGACGGTGGCTCTTGAACACCGCGACCCGTGCGGTGGCGTGCTCGTCCGGTAAGCCGAAACCCATGGTGACCAGGGTGTTGGGCCGGTCGGCGACGCTCGGGCCGACGCCACCGCAGCCCGCGGCGAACACGGCGACCAGCAGCGCCGAGAACGCCCGCTTCTTGCGCGTGGCTAATCGCGCCCGCCTCATGCGCGAGCGGCGACCACTGCCCGACGGCCGCGCAGGTGGCCCCGCGCCGCGGTCAGCAGCATGCGGGCCTCCATGAGCTCGCCGTACTCCAGGTGCTCGTCGGCGGCCGCGACCTGGGCCAGCGCCTGCTGGGGCGCGTCCGGCGCGTCCATCATCGCGTGCGCCAGGCACTTGCGGGCCTGCTCGGCCTGCAGCACCAGGTCGGCGCCGCCGGTCACGCGGATGAGGACCAGCGCGTCGCAGATCGCCTGGTCGAGTGAGCTGTGCTGCACGGTGGCCGCCTTCTGACAGTCGGGACTGGGGCGCCGACTGCTTGACGCCGATCCCGACTACCCGCCGCCTCCGGACGCGAAACTCGTTTCACGCGAAATACTCCGAGTGCTCAGCGCCGGGGCCTCCTGCCCGGTCGGCCGCGGGCCCTGGGCCGCACCGCCGCGGTGCAACGCCGGCACAACGCGATCACCGGCGTGCCCGGTGCGGCGGTGTCGTGGATCCACACCGCGTCGATCCACAGCACGTGCGGGAACCGGTCGAGCCGGGCGCGGTGCAACGGGAGGCCGCACAACGTCTGGTTCTGGTGTGGCCACCACGCGTGGACGTCACCGGAGGGCATCCGCACACCCTCGTCGTCACGCCAGCCGCTCGACGCGGCCACGGCGGGCGTGGCGGGCACGGTCAGCCTCCCCGGTTGTCCACGGCGGCGGCCAGTGCCGCGGCGATCTCCTCCAGGTCGCGTTCGGCGACCGGCTGCCCACCGGCACGCTCCAGCAGCTCCTCCCTCGTCACCACGGACAGCGCGCCGCGCAGCTCCGGGGTGTCGAGCTCGGCGCTGCCCGCCACGACGTACCGGCCCTCGACGTGGACCAGCGCCGCACCCGGCTCGGCCGAGTCGAGCAGCTGCCTGAGGTCCTGCACCGGGACGGCCATCAGCGGTCCTCGCCGGGGTCGCTCGGCGGACGTTCCGACGCCTCCCGCTCGGTCGGCGTCAGCGGGGTGTCACTCGCCTCCTCCGCCGCGCCGCGTTCGACGTCGTCGCTCTTCGGATCGGTCATGGCGTCCTCCTGTCGTTCTCGTGCGCCGGCAGTGTGAAGGTGTCTCCCCTGCGCACGACCTGGACGTCGAGCCCGGCCGCGCGCCGCGAGATCTCCGCGGTGAAGTCGGACAGCGGTGACTTCATCACCCCGTACTCCTCGTAGTGCACGGGGACCGTGGTGCGCGGGGCGAGCAGCTCCACCAGGTCGGCGCCCTGCCTGCCGTCCATCGTGAGCAGCACGCCCAGCACCTTGGTGCCGCCCAGGTGCAGCACGGCGAGGTCGATGCCGTCGAAGCGTTCGCTGATCTGGCGCAACGCCGGGTGCACGAGGGTGTCGCCGCTGAGGTAGACCCGCAGCGGCCGCACGCCCGCTGCCTCCCGGTACTCGAGCATGGTGCCCATGACGGGAGGCAGCAGGCGGCCGACCGCGCCGAACGCGTGCCGGCCGGGCAGCGAGGTGATCGAGAGCGTCGCCGCGCCGTGCGTCAGCGTCACCGTCTCCCACGTCCGCAGCGCCGCGGTTTCCCGGAAACCGCGGCGCGACAGGCGTTTCGCGGCGTGCGGGGTGGTGAACACCGGCAGGTCGCGGGCGAGCTCGCGGCTCGCCACCCGGTCGAAGTGGTCGCCGTGCAGGTGGGACAGCACCACGGCGTCCAGCTCGGGCAGGTCGCCGATCTCCATTGCGGGATCGACGAGCCTGCGCGTGACCACGCCTTGGCCGATGTGCGTCCACTGTCCTCTGTGGAGGAAGTTGGGATCGGTCAGGAGCGTGAACGGGCCGAACCGGAGCACCGTGGTGGCGTTCCCGACGAACTGCAGCGAACCGGTCATCTCACCGGCCCGTGGCCTCGCCGCTCACCCGCTGGCCGGACTCACGGGCGTGCCCGCCGACGTCCTGCGCCGCGTCCCTGGCGTGCTCCGCCGTGGTCTGCGCCGCGTCCGTGGCGACCTGCTTCACCTCACCGGCCGCGTCGCTCACCGAGGACTGCACGTCCTCCTTGAGGTGCTGCGCGGACTCCGACAACGCCTGCTTGGCCGGTTCGAGCGCGTCGCCGAAGCTGTCGGAGAGCTGCTGCACCGCCTGCTGCTCGGCGTCGGTGCGGGGCAGCGCGGCCGCGAGCAGCAGGCCGGTGCCGAACGCGATCAGGCCGGCCGCGAGCGGGCTGCCCTGCGTCTGGCGGGCGACCCGCTGCGGGGCCTCCTGCACCGCCTGCGCCGCCTGCTCGGCGCGGTCGGCGACGGCCTGGCCCGCCTGCCCGGCACGCTCGGCGATGGCGTTGCCGGCGTCCTGTCCCTGGTTCCGCACGCTGTAGGCGGTGTCGCTGGCGGTACCCATCACCCTGTCCCTCATCGCGGTCAGTCCTCGGCGCACGCCCCGCACCTGCCGTTGGGCGATGCGGCGCGGGCTGGTGTGGTCGACGAGCCGGTTGGCGTCCGCCCTCAGTTCGGCGCGGGTCACCTCGATGTCACGCCTTATTTGGTCGGGTGTTTCGCCCATTCCGCGTCCTCCTTCAGCGTTTCGACGGTGCGTTCGGGTTTCGGGTTGACGGTGCGCAGCTTGGCCCGCCCGGTGGAGTAGAGGACCGCACCGGCGATGCCCCACAGCACAGCGACGATCAACGCGGCCCACCCGAGCGGCATGACCGCGCCGAGTGCGAAGACCAGCGCGAAGCTGAGCAGCACGGTGGTCAGGTAGCCGGCGAACCCGGCGGCCGCGAGCATCCCGGTCGCCTTGCCGGCCTTGCCCGCCTCCTGGCGGAGCTCCGCCTTGGCGAGCTCGAGCTCCTGGCGCATCAGCTTGGACAGGTCGCCGGTGAGCTCGCTGACCAGGTCACCGAGCGACTCTTCGGTGCGCACCTGCGGGATCTCAGGGCTCGACATGCGGCACCCCCGCCGCGGGCTTCGCGGGCGTCGCGCTCGGCGTCAGCGGGGCGCCGTAGTCGTCGGTCGCACCGTAGCCCGGGGTCGTGCTGTAGCCCGGCGTCGCCGGGTAGCCCTGGGGCTCGGTGTAGCCCGGAGCGGCCTGGTGAGCCGGGGTCTCGTCGTAACCCGGCGTCGCGCTGTAACCGGGCGTCGTGCTGTAGTCCGGCGTCGCGCCGTAGTCCGGCGTCGCGCTGTAGTCCGGCGTGGTGGCAGGACGCTCCGACGTCACCGGCACGACCCCGCCCTGCGGCCGCGACGCGCTCTGGCCGCCGCCGGTCGCGCTCTTCGCCACCCGGCCGACCAGGAACCCGGCCACCGCCGCACCCAGCAGGAACGTGCCCGGCTTGCGCCGCGCGTAGTCCCGTGCCGAGTCGAGCAGTCCCTGCGCTCCTCGTTCGTCGAGGAACCGGGCGGCCTGGCGGCTCGTGTCCGCGGCGCTCTGGATCGCACCGGCCGACATCGAGTCCGACGGTGCGCCGCCGACCATCTCGCTCAGCTCGTCGGCGATCCGGCCGAGCTGCTTCGACACCCGCTGGGCCTGCTGCTCCGCTTCCGCGGCAACACGCTCCCGCACGTCGTTCACGACGTGGCGGGTCTGGTCCTTGGCCTCCCGGGTCACCTGGGCCGCCTGGTCCCTGACGGTGCCCCCGACCTCGCCGGCCGCCTCCTTGGCGTGCTGCGCGACCTGGGAACCTTCGTCCCGGGCCGCCGTGCGCACTCCACCCATCTGGTTCTCGGTCACGGCTGACTCCTCAGCTGTTGGTCGTGTCCTGGCCTACGAGCTACCCGGCGAAACCGGGCGCAAACGGGGCCTTTTCCCTTTCTTCGTTCCGGCCGGACCGGAGAACGTGACCGCCGTCCCTGTTTGCGGACGCCCGGTTGGGCTAACTCCTCCGCACGCGCACGAACTGAGTGGAGAACACCGATGAGCCCTGCTGGACACCTTCGTTCGCTGGCACGCGAACACGTCGCCGTCGCCGCACTGACCATTCCGCGCCTGCTGCGCGACCGGGTCTGGCGCGACGCGGATCCCCACGAGGGTGCCGGTCTGGGCGTGGTGCTGGTGCCCGGATTCGGGGCGAACGACCTGAGCCTCACGTTCACCACGACGTGGCTGCGCGATCGGGGTTACGTCCCGGTCGGAGCGGGCACCGGGTTCACCGTCGGGTGCACGTCGGAGCTGGTCGACCGGGTGGAGCGGCGGCTGGAGGAACACGCCGAGGCCACCGGCGGCCCGGTGGTGCTGCTCGGGCAGAGCCGCGGCGGCGGGATCGTCAGGGTGGCCGCCACGCGCCGGCCCGACCTGGTGGCCGGCCTGGTGATGCTGGGCAGCCCGATCCTCGACCCGATGGGGGCGCATCCGCAGGTCCTGCTCGCGGCGAAGGCGCTGGCGCTGCTGGCGCAGGCCGGTGTGCCGGGGCTGATGAGCACCGACTGCCTCAGCGGAACATGTTTCGACGACAACACGCGGGCCGTCACGGCGCCGTTGGACGTGCCCGCCGTGTCGGTGTACTCGCAGTCGGACGGCATCGTGCCGTGGCGGCTGTGCCTCGACCCGTCGGCCGAGTGCGTGGAGGTGCACAGCACGCACACCGGCATGGCGCTCGACCCGGACGTCTACCGCGCCCTGCGGCCCCGGCTCGCCGAGTGGGCCGCCCAGCGCTACGACCTGCGGGTCGCCGGATGAGCTCGCACGCGGAGTTGGTGCGCACGGCCGAGGACGTGTTCGGCTGGACCGAGCTGCGGCCGGAACAGCTGTGCGCCATGCGGCACGTGCTGGACGGGCGCGACACGCTGGTCGTGATGCCCACCGGTGCCGGGAAGTCCGCCATCTACCAGGTGCCGGCGATCCTGCTCGACGGTCCGACGGTCGTGGTCTCGCCGTTGGTGGCGTTGCAACGCGACCAGGTGGCCGCTCTGCGCGCCGCAGACGCCCCGGCGGCTGCCGCCGTCAACTCGGCCCGGTCGCGGGAGGCCAACGACGAGGCCTGGCAGCGGTTCGAGGCGGGTGAGACGGAGTACCTGTTCCTCTCCCCCGAACAGCTCGCCAACGCCGACGTGCTCGACCGGCTGGAACGGCGCGAGCCGTCGTTGTTCGTGGTCGACGAGGCCCACTGCGTCTCGGGGTGGGGCCACGACTTCCGGCCCGACTACCTGCGGCTGCGGGAGGTGGTCGAGCGGCTGGGGCGTCCGGTCGTGCTGGCGCTCACGGCGACCGCGAGCGGCCCGGTCCGCACCGACGTCGTGGAGCACCTGGGGCTGCGCGACCCCGCGGTGGTCGTCGCCGGGTTCGACCGGCCCAACCTGCACCTCGCCGTGCGGTTCGGCACCGACGAGGACGACCGCGTGCGGGCCGTGCTCGACTGGGTGAGCGAGCGCACCGGGCCCGGTCTGCTGTACGTGGCGACGCGCAAGGACGCCGAGCGCTACGCCGAGGACCTGACCGGCCGGGGTGTCCGGGCCGCGGCGTTCCACGCGGGCATGAAGGCCGCGGACCGCAAGCGGGTGCAGGACGACTTCATGGCCGACCGGGTCGACGTCGTGGCGGCCACCTCCGCGTTCGGCATGGGCATCGACAAGCCCGACGTGCGGTTCGTGGTGCACGCGGGCACGCCCGGCTCGCTCGACGCGTACTACCAGGAGATCGGCCGGGCCGGCCGCGACGGCGAGCCGGCGGAGATCGTCCTGTTCCACCGCCCGGAGGACCACGCCCTGCAACGGTTCCTGACCGCGCGCAAGGCGGACCTGGAGTGCGCGCGGGAGGTGGCGGGCCTGGTGCGGCGGCGGCCGGGGACGGCGATCGCCGACGTGGCGAAGCGGCTGGACCGCTCGCGCCGGAAGATCACCGGCACGGTGAACCTGCTGGAGAGCTCCGGAATCGTGGAGGTGTCGCGGGACGGTGTGCGGTACGCCGACGGGGCGCCCACGCCGGCGAAGGCGGTCGCGCTGGTCGCCGAGGAGGCGGAGCGGCAGCTGAAGCGGGACCGCTCACGGGTCGAGGTCATGCGCGAGTACGCGGGAACGCGCGGGTGCCGCCGGCGGTTCCTGCTGGGCTACTTCGGCCAGGAGCTCGACGGACCGTGCGGGCACTGCGACCGCTGCGACGAGGGTGTGCGGGACGACGACGCGGTGGCGAGCGAGCACCGGCCGGACTCCGTGGTGGAGCACGAGATGTGGGGTCGCGGCACGGTCGTGCAGCAGGACGGCGACAAGCTGATGGTGTTGTTCGACGAGGTCGGGTACAAGACGCTCTCGCTCGCCGCCGTCGAGGAGTCCGGCGTGATCACCTCGGGCCTGCCGGGGTAGGCCCGGTCAGGCGTTGTCCACCCGCAGGGCCAGGCCGCGCACGGAGAGCACCACGGTGTCCGGGGCCTCCGCCAGCACCAGCCGGACCTCGTCGCCGGCCGGTTCGAACCGCGGGCCGGTGCTCACAGTCCAGCGCGCCCGGTCTTCGGTCGTGAGCCGGACCTGGCCGCCGGGTTGCCGCACCGACGCGGTGAACAGCACGGTCACCTCACGCCCCTCGGTGCCGGACTCGCCCTCCTGCTCCAGGACGACGGTGCCGCCGTCCTCGGGCCCGCCCGCGTCGGGCAGCTCCGCGGACAGCCGCAACCCGGTCAGCCGCACCGCGTCGCCGTCCTCGCGGAGCCGGCACTCACCGGTGAAGTCCAGCAGCACCGTCCTGGACCTGAGCGTCACCTCCGTCTGCTCGGCGCGGCAGCGGACGGAGGTCTCTGTGCTGTTCGGACTGTCGGCCATGCGGTGTGCCTACCCCGGTCGCCCGTGGCGGAAACGCCGGCCGGCGCACACGATCGGGCCGTTGCGGGTGGTCACGGCACCGGCAGGTACTCGACGCACGCGTCGCTCAGCCACGCGGCGAGGTACTCGGCGAACGACGACCGCACCAGCAGCGTCACCTGGTCGGGACCGGTCACCTGCAGCACGATCCCCGTCCGCGCGAGCAACGTCTGCACGCAAGTGCCGACGGGAGCCGCAGCCGGGTGCAGGTCCACGGCACATCCGTGAGCCAGCACGTCCCTGACCCGCGGGCCTTGGAGGACCACGGTCGTGCGCTGAGCCGAAGTGTCCACAACGGACCCCCGCGCGGCTCCGAGCGCGCCACGCAACACCTCCTCGATCTGGACCTGCCGGTCGGGTGCGGCCACGACGAGGAACTCGTCCGGCCCGAGCCACAGCACCTCCACGGCACCGAACGGGCCGGTGCCCGCGGTGAAGGTGCACGCGGCCGCGGGGAACTCGACCCCCAGGGCGGCCGCCAGCGCACCGGGATCGGACGTCCGCACCGTGAGCTGGGTGCGGAACGGCCGCTCGGCCACGTCCAGCGCGGGTGCGAGCGCCGCCAGCCGGTCGGTCCAGCCGGACAGGGGGCTGATCGGGTCAGCCGTCACGACGGGTCCCCTCCTTGTCGTAGAGCACGGGGCCGGTGACGGTGACCGGCACGAGCGCGTCCTCGACCGGCACGAAGAGGGTCTCGCCGACGCGGTCTCGGCCCGAGCGCACGAGGGCGAGGGCGAACGTGCGGCCCAGTGCGGCGCTGGGGTAGCTGGAGGTGACGTGGCCGAGCATCCGGACCGGCGGTTGCGGCAGCCGGTCGGTCTCGACGACCTGCGCGCCCTCCGGCAGCAGCACCGCCGGGTCGACGGGCAGCAACCCGACGAGCTGCTTGCGGTCCGGCCGGGTGTTCTCCGCGCGGCCGAACGACCGCTTGCCGATGAAGTCGGCCTTCTTCTTCGACACCACCCACGACATCCCCAGGTCCTGCGGGGTGACGGTGGCATCGGTCTCCTGGCCGATGATCGGGTAGCCCTTCTCGGCGCGCAGCACGTGCATGGTCTCGGTGCCGTACGGCGTGATCCCGTACCTCTCCCCCGCCGCCACGAGCGCCTCCCACACGGCGAGCCCGTGCCACGCGGTCACGTTGATCTCGTAGGCCAGCTCACCGGAGAAGCTGATCCGGCACACCCGCGCCGGAACGCCCGCCACGACCGTGTCCTGCCACGTCATGAACTCGAACGCGGCGTTGCCGACGTCGAGCGAGGGCGCCACCGCGCCGAGCACCTCCCTGGACTTCGGCCCCACCAGCGGGATCGTGGCCCAGTGGTCGGTGACCGAGGTGCACTGCACGTCGAGGTGCGGCCACTCGGTCTGCAGCCACTCCTCCATCCAGTCGAGGACCTTCGCGGCGTTGCCGGTGGTCGTGGTGACCAGGTACCGCTGCTCGCCGACACGGATCACGGTGCCGTCGTCGATCACCATCCCGTCGACGCCGCACAGCACGCCGTAGCGGATCCGGCCGACCTTCAAGGTGCTCATCACGTTGGTGTAGAGCAGGTCGAGGAACGTGCCCGCGTCCCGGCCCTGCACGTCGATCTTGCCCAGCGTCGAGCCGTCCATCAGCGCGACGCCCTCGCGTGCGGCCCGGCATTCGCGCAGCACGGCCGTGTGCAGGTCCTCGCCGGGCCGCGGGTAGTACCAGGGCCGCTTCCACTGACCGACGTTCTCGAACACCGCGCCGTGCGCGACGTGCCACGGGTGGATCGCCGTGACGCGCACCGGGTCGTGCAGCTCGCCGCGGTTGCGGCCGGCCAGGGCGGCGAACGACACGGGCGTGTAGGGCGGGCGGAACGTAGTCGGCCGCTGGTCGGCGAGGTCGACGCCCAGCGCCTCCGCGACGACACCGGCCGCGATCATGCCGGACGTCTTGCCCTGGTCGTGCGCCGTGCCGATGGTCGTGTAGCGCTTGACGTGCTCCAGCGACCGCAGGCCGGCACCGGTCGCGCGCAGGACGTCCGCGACGGTCGCGTCCCGCTGCAGGTCCACGAAACTGGTGTCCGCGTCGCCGGGCACGCGCCACAGGACGAGACCGGAACGCTGAGTGCAGCGGGAGTCCGAGGCGGGCAGCGGAACCTGGCCGCGTGGCGTGAACCCGGCGGCGAGCGCGGCCGACGCACCGGCGTCACGGCCCTGCCGCACGCATGCCGCGAGGTCCAGTTCCCCGGTCACGGAGCCCGCGACCCGCACGGTCTCCAGTTCCGCGCCCGGCACGAACGCGCCGAGCTCGCCGTCGTAGCGCAGTGCGCCGCGGGCCTGGCTGAACAGGCTGACCACCGGGTTCCAGCCACCTGACACCAGCAGCGTGTCGCACGCGACCGTGTCGCCGCCGACGTGCACCGCCGTCACACGTCCCTGGCCCTCGGTGCCGGTCACCAGCTGCCCGGCGCGGACCTCGATGCCGCGTGCCGCGCACTCGGTGGCGAGCCGGGCGGGTGCCTCGGGACGGGCGTCGACGAGCAGCGGAACGTCCACTCCGGACTCGGCGAGGTCGATCGCCGCGCAGTACGCGCTGTCGTTGGTGGTGAACACGACCGCACGCGTGCCGGGCAGAACGCCGTAGCGGTGCAGGAAAGTGCGGGCGGCCGAGGCCAGCATGATCCCGGGCCGGTCGTTGTCCGGGAACGCCACCGGACGTTCGTGCGCGCCGGTGGCGAGGACGGTCTGCCTGGTCCTGATCCGCCAGACCCGCTGGCGGGTGCGGCCGGGCGGTGCGGCGAACCCGAGGTGGTCGGTGCGCTTCTGCAGGGCGAGCACGAACCCGTCCTGGTACACGCCGAACGCCGTGGTCCGTTCCAGCACCAGCACACCCGGCGTGCTCTTCAGCTCCGCCACGACGTCCGCGACCCACTGGGCGGCCGGCCGGTCGTCCAGGTGCTCGTCCGCACCGAGCAACGCGCCACCGGCCTGGTTCTGCTCGTCCACGAGCACGACGCGGGCGCCACCGCGGGCAGCGGTGAGCGCGGCCACCAGACCGGCCGGTCCCGCGCCGACCACCAGCACGTCGCAGTGCTCGTGCTTGGCGTCGTAACGCGCCGGGTCCGGTTCGGCCGCCAGCCGGCCCTGCCCGGACAGACCGCGGGCCACCAGGCCGTCGAACAGCTCGACGGTGGTCGCGAGCAGCATCGGCTCCGGGAACGGTGTCTCGACCTGCACCAGCGACGTCGGGTCCTCCGACCCCGCTGCGACGATCCCGCGCGGGCGGCCGAGCTTCACGCTGCTGCCGATCTCGTGCACGCCGTTGGCCAGCAACGCCGACGCGAGCGTGTCGCCGGGGTGCCCGGTGAACGACCGGCCGTTGAAGGTGAAGCGCAGCACCGTGTTCCGGTCGACCAGACCGCCGGTGGCCATGCGGAACGTCATGGGGCCACCTCCGGCATCGGCTCGCCCACGCGGTAGACGGCGAGCAGGTCGTGGGTGCGGGTGTCGCGCACGGCGTTGAACCAGCGGCGGCACCCGGCGCTGTGGCTCCAGCGCTCGGCGAACGGGCCGCTCGGGTTGTCGCGGAAGAACACGTACCGCGCCCATTCCTCGTCGCTCAGCGCCGCCGGGTCCTGCGGATGGGCGACGTGGGCCTGGCCGCCGTAGTGGAACTCCGCTTCCTCACGCGGCCCGCACCACGGACACGGGATGAGTTGCATGTCGGCTCCCTGAGGTGGTCGAGCGGTTCAGTGCGCCACGGCAGCGGCGCCGTGCTCGTCGACGAGTGCGCCGGTGGTGAAGCGTTCAAGGGTGAACGGTGCGTTGTACGGGTGTGGCTCGTCGTGGGCGATGGTGTGCGCGAAGCAGTCGCCGACACCGGGCGTGGCCTTGAACCCGCCGGTCCCCCAGCCGCAGTTCAGGTACAGCCCGGCGACCGGCGTAAGGCCGACGATCGGCGAGGCGTCCGGGCTCACGTCCACGATGCCCGCCCACGTGCGCAGCAGGTGCGCCCGCGCGAACACCGGGAACAGCTCCAATGCCGCGGCCATCTGCTGTTCGATGACGTGGAACGAACCCCGTTGGCCGTAGCCGTTGTAGCTGTCGATGCCCGCGCCCATGACCAGTTCGCCCTTGTGCGCCTGGGAGACGTAGACGTGCACGGCGTTCGACATCACCACGGTCGGGTGGACGGGTTCGAGCAGCTCGGACACCAGGGCCTGCAACGGGTGCGAGGCGAGCGGGAGCCGCAGGCCGACCATCCCCGCCAGCACCGAGCTGTGGCCGGCCGCGCACAGCGCGACCTTGCCCGCGGCGATCCGGCCGCGGCTCGTGCGCACCGCGGTGATCCGGCCGTGCGCCGTCTCCAGCCCCGTGACCTCGCAGTTCTGGATCAGGTCGACGCCCATCGCGTGCGCGGCCCGTGCGTAGCCCCACGCCACGTAGTCGTGCTTCGCGATGCCCGCGCGCGGCTGGTAGGTCGCCCCCAGCACCGGGTAGCGCACGTCCGGTGAGACGTTGACGATCGGGCAGATCTCCTTGACGCCGGCGGGGTCCACCCATTCCGCGTCGATGCCGTTGAGCCGGTTGGCGTTGACCCGCCGCACGCTGTCGCGCACGTCCTGCAGGCTGTGCGCGAGGTTCAGCACGCCGCGCTGGTCGAACAGGATCGGATAGCCGAGGTCGTCCTCCAGCCCCTCCCAGAGCTTCAGCGAGTGCTCGTAGATGCCGGAGCTCTCATCCCACAGGTAGTTCGACCGGATGATCGTGGTGTTGCGGGCCATGTTGCCGCCGGCCAGCCAGCCCTTCTCCAGCACCGCCACGTTCGTGATGCCGTGCACCTTCGCGAGGTAGTGGGCGGTGGCCAGGCCGTGCCCTCCCCCGCCGACGACCACGACGTCGTAGGACGCCTTCGGTTCCGGATCCTCCCACAGGAAGTCCGGGTGCTCGGGCAGGTGCGCTCCGGGCGGACTGGTCACGGGCGCGCCTCCAGCGAGGTCGTCTGGTCGACTACTGGTATATCAGTCTGTGCCGTACCGTAGGACACATGAACACACGGGTCAACGACGAACCCGGTGCCGCCGCCTCGCTGACCGAACGAGCGTACGCGGTGCTGCGCGACCGCCTGGTGATGCTGGAGATCAAGCCTGGCGAGCCGATCAACGAGGAGCGGCTGCGCGGCGAGCTGGGCGTCGGCCGCACCCCGATCCGCGAGGCCCTCAAGCGGCTGGAGCAGGAACGGCTCGTCGTCGCCTACCCGCGCCGTGGCACGTTCGCCACCGACGTGAACATCTCCGACCTCTCCCACATCTCCGAGGTCCGCCGCACGCTCGAACCGCTGGCCGCCGCGTCCGCCGCCGACCGCGCCACGCCGCAGGACCGCGTCGCACTGACCGAGCTGCGGTCCGAGCTGGAGACCGCGACCCGGCCGGGCGACAACACGGCACTGCTGCGCGACGACGTGGGCGTGCACCGCGCGATCTACCGGTGCGTGCACAACCCGTTCCTGGAGGACACGCTGGTGTCCTACGACAACCTGGCGACCCGGATCTGGTGCGTGTTCCTGCCGCGACTGTCCGGAATGGCCGGTCACGTGGACGAGCACGTGCCGCTGCTGACCGCGATCGTCGAGGGTGACACCGAGAAGGCGGCCGAGCTGGCCGCCCAGCACGTCACCGGGTTCGAGCGGGCGATCCGGGCGCTGATCTGACCCGGCCGCCGGGTGCTACCGCGGTAGTACGCGGCCGGACCCGCTACCGCGGTAGCGGACGCGGTGGGCGCCTGGGTACGACGACTGCCGGATGGTTTGTCCCTGGCGTTTCGATGTGCTCAAGACCCGTGCCACGCTTCTCGCCGCGGCGTTCGTCCTCTTCGGACTGATCGCCTGGCTGACGGGGCGGCCGCCGGGCATCGACAGCGCGGTGTACCGCTCCGGGGCGCTGGCGGTGCTCGCCGGTGAGCCGTTGTACGAGCACCTGCGAAGCGAGCAACGGCACCGACGCCGTGCACGCGGCGGCCCCCGGCACCGCCCCGGCACGGTGCACCCGGAACGCGCCGACCGGCTGACCCCGCAGGAGCTGTTCGCGAAGCTCGGGGTGCGGGACCGGGCGCAGGCGATCGTCGCGGCCTACGAGATGGGGATCGTGGTGACCGGCCGCTTGTGGTCACGGGTGGGGACAGTGTGCGGCTGGGTGCACCCATAACGGGCGGCGCGACACGTCCCAGCGGAGGACTACCCACCACGGGAGCGGAACGCCGTGCGCGGAGGTTGTCACCCCGGCTGACGGGCCGATCATGGGGAGAATTTGCCGCACAAAAGCCACACTTGGCCGCCTGATCAGCGCAAACAGGGTTCTTGCGGTATTCGGGCGCAGTGAGACACTGGGAGCCATGGCAAGACGAACGGCGCTGGGCGATGCGCTGCGGATGGCGGGATACACGCAAGAGAGCCTGGCGGAAAAGCCAGGCGTGGACCGGGCGTCCGTTCAGCGTTGGCACGCCGGGAAATCACGGCCGCAGGCCTATCTCTGGCCGAAACTCGCCAAGCTGCTCGATGTGAGCCCGCAGCGGCTCCGTGACATTCTGGCAGCTTCCGAGGTTCCGGGGCTGTCGGATGCTCCTGTTCCACTCCGACTGGCGGCGGAATCGATCGGCGCAGCGTCCTTTCGAGCGGAATCAGCATGGGCGTCCTCCTCGCGTTGGGCGAGGGAGGAGGCAGGGCGGTGAACCCCGCTGTTGTCGACACTTTTGTCGATCTGCGTGACTCGCTCGTTGCAGCGGACAGCCTGCTCGGCTCGGGAAGCCTTGTGCAGTCCGCCGTTGAGCAGGTTTCCAACGTGGCGCGTCTTTTCGGTCGCGCCGACCTCAAGACCCGGGACCGTTTGTTCGAGATCGGCGCGCTCTTCGCCGAGTTCTGCGGCTGGCTGGCGGATGATCTCGGCAGGTTCGAGGACGGGAAGTCGTGGTCGCGTCAGGCACTGGAATGGGCCCACTCATCCGGAAGCTCTGATCTTCTGGCCTACCTCCTGATGCGGATGAGCCAGCAGGCGCAGCTCGTCAGCGACGACGGCGCGGCGGCCGCGTTGGCGCACTCGTCCGTTCGCTACGACAGATCGGTGCGCAGCGTCCGGGTTCGTGCTGCCGTTCATCAGCAAGCGGCTCACGCGTCCGCCCTGGACGGCGATGAACGATCGGCGCTTTCGCATCTCGATGACGCGTACGAGCTCAGCGGGAAGAGCCTGAGCGAGGAAGATCCCTATTCGCTCGCCGGCTACTGCACTCCGATCTATGTGACCGTTCAACGTGCAGCGGTCCTCAACACTCTCGGCAAGTATTCCGCAGCCCTCGAAGAGTATGACCGTGTGCTCGGTGATTGGCCGCAGGAGTTCCATCGAGAACGGGGACTTCACCTTGCGCGCCGCACCTCGGTTGCGGTGCGGGCCGGTGTTCCGGATGCGGCGGTCGAAAGCGGAATGTCGGCTTTGGCGATCGCCCGCGAAACGCGGTCGCGCCGAACGGTCCAAGAACTCGCCCGCAGCGCGGAGAGCATGCAACCGTGGCGGTCGTATGCTGGTGTCGACGAATTCCTGGAAGCTGTTGCCACCGAAGGAGAAGCCGAGTGGGCACGTTGAGTGTTGACGAACTGGTCGGCCGTGACGAGTGGGAAGCCGTCAACCAGGGACAGCAACGCCCATTCGTCGTCTACAAGTTCGCCGCCACCCTCGACGGCAGAATTGCCGCGGAGGACGGCACAAGCCAGTGGATCACCAGCGCGGAGAGCCGCGCCGAGGTACACCTCCTGCGGGCCGGATGCCACGCGACGGTGGTCGGATCCGGCACGCAGCAAGCCGACAACCCGAACCTCGCGGTGCGCGGCAACGACGATCCACGCCTGAACCTGTCGATCGTGTCCAACCCCGATCGCCAGCCGTGGCGAGTCGTGATCGACAGCAACGCCAAGACGCCCGCCGACGCCAACGTCTGCAACGGCGCCGCGCCCACGTTGATCATCGTCGCCGATGATGCCGACGCGTCGCACCTGGACGGCGTCGTGGAGGTTCTGCGCGTGCCGCGTGCGGAGCGAGGGCTCGATCTCGGCGAGGTCATGCGTGCCTTGTTCGCCCGCGACATCAGGGCCGTGTTCCTGGAGGGAGGCCCCACGCTCGCCGGCAGCTTCATCGCGCAGGGCCTCGTGGACCGCGTCGTGAACTACGTGGCCCCGGCGCTTCTCGGGGCGGGCAAGAGCGGCTTGGAGGACGCGGGCATCCACAGCATGTCGGACATCCTCCGTCTCGACCTGATCGACGTGGCACGCAGTGGCTCGGACGTCCGGCTGGTGGCACGAGCCGTGAGGTAGCCGGACCGGCCTCGATGACGAACGCCCGCCGAGAGCCTTCCCGGCGGGCGTTCGTCGTACGGAACACCCGGTGCCGACGTTGTGACCGAAGCTGACTTGGCTCAGCCATAGTCAGGGGGTAGCGTTCTGACTATGGTCTCCACAAGTCAGGCTGTCGTCATCGACGCCGTCCGCACCCCGCTCGCCAAGGGCAAGCCCGGTGGCGCGTACTCCGAGATCCACCCCGTGGACCTGCACAGCACGGTCCTCAAGGCGCTCGTCGACCGCACCGGGCTCGACCCGGCCGCCGTCGACGACGTGATCAGCGGTGCCGTCGGCCAGGTCGGCGAGCAGTCGGGCAACACCGCGCGGTGGGCGGCGCTCGCCGCCGGGTTCCCCGAGTCGGTCCCCGGTGTCACGGTCGACCGGCAGTGCGGGTCGAGTCAGCAGGCGCTGCACTTCGCGGCGCAGGGCGTGCTCGCGGGCGCCTACGACGTGGTGATCGCCTCCGGCGTCGAGTCGATGAGCCGGATCCCCATCGGGTCGCAGACCCTGGGCAGGGACTTCCTCGGCACGAAGGTCGCCGCGCGCTACCCGGACGGCCTGGTGCCGCAGGGCATCAGCGCTGAGCTGATCGCCCACCGGTGGAAGCTCTCGCGGGCGCAGCTCGACGAGTTCTCCGCCGAGTCCCACCGGCGTGCCGCGACGGCGTGGAAGAACGGGCTCTTCGACTCCCAGGTCACGCCGGTCACCGACCTGGCCGTGGACGAGACGATCCGCCAGGACACCACCGCCGAGGTGCTGGCCGGGTTGCGGCCGGCGTTCCGCGACGAGCACTGGGAGGCGCGGTTCGCCGAGCTGGACTGGCGGATCACCGCGGGCAACAGCTCGCCGGTCAACGACGGCGCGGCGGCCGTGCTGGTCACGAGCGAGGAGGCGGCGGCACGGCTCGGGCTGCGGCCGCGGGCCCGCATCCACTCGTTCGCCGTCGCCGGTGACGACCCGGTCCTCATGCTCACCGGCATCATCCCGGCGACCCGCGAGGTGCTCGCCCGCGCCGGGCTTACGATCGGCGACATCGACGTCTTCGAGGTCAACGAGGCGTTCGCCCCGGTCGTGCTGGCGTGGCAGGAGGAGACCGGCGCGGACCTGGCCAGGGTCAACGTCAACGGCGGCGCGATCGCCATCGGTCACCCGCTGGGCAGCTCCGGCGCCCGGCTGATGACCACGCTGCTGAACAACCTCGAACAGACCGGCGGCCGCTACGGGCTGCAGGTCATGTGCGAGGCCGGTGGCCTGGCCAACGCGACGATCATCGAGAGGATCTGAGCGTGGACCGGACCCGCACCTACACGTGGAGCGACCCGCGGCTGCTCGCGAGCGCGGCGAGCGAGCTGGACGGCGCCGAGTTCCTGAAGAAGATCGGCAGCGGCGACCTGCCCGCTCCCCCGGTCGCCGAGACCACCGGCCTGACCATGGCCGAGATCGGTGACGGGTACGCGCGGTTCGAGCTCACGCCCGCGGAGTGGCACTACAACCCGATCGGCTCGGTGCACGGCGGCGTCCTGTCGACGCTCGCCGACACGGCGCTGGGCTGCGCGGTGCACAGCAAGCTCCCGGCGGGCACCGGGTACACCTCGCTCGACCTGACGATCAAGTTCACCCGCCAGGCCACGCTCGACAGCGGCACGCTGACGTGCGAGGGCCGGGTCGTGGCCAGCGGGCGCCGCACCGCCACCGCGGAAGGGCGCATCACCGACAGCTCGGGCCGGGTGATCGCGCACGCCGTCACGACGTGCCTGCTCCTCGGTTGATCCGCACCTCCAGCCCCTCCGGCCCGAGCGACTCGGTGCCGGACGGGGCGATCCGCACGCTCACCGGCTCACCGGTCTGCGCCGACACGACCTGCAACGGCCCGTCGTCGCGCAGGTAGGTGTCGCCCCACTGCATCAGCGCCACGATCACCGGCAACAGCGCCTCGCCCATCTCGGTGAGCACGTACTCGTAGCGCGTCCGCGCGCCCGGTTCGCGGTACGGCCGCTTCTCCAGCACGCCGGCCTCGACGAGCTCCTTGAGCCGCTTGGCCGCGACCGCCTCGGTGATGCCCACGCGCCGCACGAACCCGTCGAACCTCGTGGTGCCGTAGAACGCTTCGCGCAGCAGGAGCACGGCCGATCTGGTGCCGATGACGTCCAGCGCCAGCGCGATCGAGCAGCGGTCCGGCTGCCACCGGTCCAGCGCGGCCAGCGGGCCCTTCATGTGCATGGGCATGGGCGGCAGCCTACACCTGACTAGTGTCGGGCATACTCAGCTACCGCGCGGCCGCAGGAGGATCATGGTCGCCATGAGCGAGAACGCACCGCTGCCGGCCAGGGTGGACCTCGGCGAGCTCGACCGCCGGATCATCCGGTGGTGGCGGGACAACGACGTCTTCGCCCGCAGCGTCGAGCAGACCGCCCAGGGTCCCGCGTGGGTGTTCTACGAGGGGCCGCCGACCGCGAACGGCATGCCCGGCACCCACCACGTCGAGGCGCGCGTGTTCAAGGACGTCTTCCCGCGCTACCGCACGATGAAGGGCTACTCCGTGCCGCGCCGCGCCGGGTGGGACTGCCACGGCCTGCCGGTGGAGCTGGCGGTGGAGAAGGAGCTCGGCCTGGCCGGCAAGCCCGACATCGAGAAGATGGGCGTCGCCGCGTTCAACGAGCACTGCCGCGAGTCGGTGCTGCGCCACGTCGGCGCGTTCGAGCAGCTCACCGAGCGCATGGGCTACTGGATCGACCTCGCGCACCCGTACGAGACGATGTCGCCGGAGTACGTCGACAGCGTCTGGTGGTCGTTGCAGCGCATCCACGCCGACGGCCGGCTGGTCGAGGACTTCCGGGTCACGCCGTACTGCGCGAACGACCAGACCACGTTGTCGGACCACGAGTTGGCGCAGGGGTACGAGACCGTGACGGACCCGTCCGTCCACGTGCGGCTCCCCCTCGCCGAGCCGCTGCACGGGATCGACGGCGTCGAACTGCTGATCTGGACGACGACCCCGTGGACGCTCGTGTCCAACACCGCGGTGGCTGTGCACCCGGACGTCGTCTACTCGGTCGCGCGCACCGGCGACGGTGTGTTCGTGGTGGCCGAACCCCGGCTCGAAGCGGTGCTCGGCGCCGCCGAGGTGCTCGCCTCCGTGCGGGGTGAGGACCTGGCCGGACTGCGGTACGTGCGGCCGTTCGAGCTGGTCGAGATCCCGGACGCGCACCGGGTCGTGCTCGCCGGCTACGTGACGACGACCGACGGCACCGGCCTGGTGCACCAGGCGCCCGCGTTCGGCGCGGAGGACCTGGCCGTGGCGCGGGAGAACGGCCTGCCGCTGGTGAACCCGGTCGGCCGGGACGGGCGGTTCCTGGCGGAGGTGCCGCTGGTCGGCGGGGCGTTCTTCAAGGACGCCGACGCCGTGCTGGTCGAGGAGCTGCGGCGCACCGGCCGCCTGTTCCGCTACGAGGACTTCGAGCACCCCTACCCGCACTGCTGGCGCTGCCACACGCCGTTGATCTACTACGCGCAGCCGTCGTGGTACGTCCGCACGACCGAGGTGCGCGCGGAGCTGCTGCGGGAGAACGAGGCGACGAACTGGTTCCCCGAGCACATCAAGCACGGCCGCTACGGCGACTGGCTGGAGAACAACGTCGACTGGGCGCTGTCGCGGTCGCGGTACTGGGGCACGCCGCTGCCGTTGTGGCGGTGCGCCAACGGACACGTCACGGCGGTGGGCTCGCGGGCCGAGCTCGGCCGGCTCGCCGGAGCCGATCTGTCCACACTGGACCCGCACCGGCCGTTCGTCGACGCGATCACGTTCGCCTGCCCTGACTGCGGCGAGGTCGCGACCCGTGTACCCGAGGTGATCGACGCCTGGTACGACTCGGGGTCGATGCCGTTCGCCTCGCTCGGCTACCCGCACCTGCCGGGCAGCGTCGAGGCGTTCGAGGCCACCTACCCGGCGCAGTACATCTGCGAGGCGATCGACCAGACCCGCGGCTGGTTCTACACGCTGATGGCGGTCGGCACGCTGGTCTTCGGCCGGTCCGCCTACGAGAACGTCGTGTGCCTGGGCCACATCCTCGCCGAGGACGGCCGCAAGATGAGCAAGCACCTGGGCAACATCATCGAGCCGATCCCGTTGATGGACACCCACGGCGCGGACGCCCTGCGGTGGTTCATGGCCTGCTCGGGCTCACCGTGGTCGGCACGCCGCGTCGGCGCCGGGCCGCTGGACGAGATCGTGCGCAAGGTCCTGCTGACCTACTGGAACACCGCGTCGTTCTTCAGCCGCTACGCACACGGCGCGACGTGGACCGCGGGCACCGACCGCCCGGTGCTCGACCGCTGGGTCCTGTCGGAGCTGCACGCGCTCGTGGCCGCGGTCGACGCGAGCATGGAGACCTACGACACCGCGCAGGCCGGCCGGCTGCTCACCGCGTTCGTCGACGACCTCTCCAACTGGTACGTGCGCCGCTCACGCCAGCGGTTCTGGAACGGCGACAAGAACGCGCTCGCGACCCTGCACGAGTGCCTCGACGTGCTCACCCGGCTGCTGGCGCCGTTCATCCCCTTCATCACCGAGGAGGTCTGGCAGCGCGTCGTCCGGCCGGGCGACCCCACCGCGGCCGACTCCGTCCACCTGGCCACGTGGCCGGTCAGCGACGCGGACCGCGTCTCCCCCGCGCTGTCGGCGGAGGTCGCCGGCGCGCGGCTGCTCGCGGAACTGGGCCGGGCCGCCCGCAAGTCGGCGGGCCTGCGCATCCGCCTGCCGCTGCGCCGGGCGCTGGTCAGCGTCGCGCTGCCGCAGGAGCTGCTCGACGACATCGCCGACGAGCTCAACGTGCAGGAGCTGCTGCCGCTCGAAGCGGCGAGCGAGGTGGTCGACGTCGAGGTGCGGGCGAACTTCCGCGCCCTCGGCACGCGGTTCGGCAAGCGGACCCAGGAGGTGGCGACCGCGATCTCGGCCGCGGACCCGCGCGGCCTGGCCGAGGCCCTGCGCGGGTCCGGCACAGTCGACGTCACGTTGTCCGACGGGCCGGTGACGATCGAGCTGGAACACGTTCTGCTCACCGAGGCACCTCGCAGCGGCTGGGTCGTGGAGTCCCAGCAGGGCGTGACGATCGCGCTCGACACGGCGCTGACGCCGGAGCTGGAGGCGGAGGGGCTGGCCCGTGACGTCGTCCGGCTCGTGCAGCAGGCGCGCAGGGACGCCGGGTTCGACATCGCCGACCGCATCGCACTGACGTTGGCAGCACGGGACGACGTGCTGGCGGCGGTGCGGACGCATCGGGAGTTCGTCGAACGCGAGACCTCGGCCGCGTCCCTCTCCCTGATCGCCGGTGACGACGTGGAGGTGCGGGTGAGCCGGGTCTAGCACCGTCCTCGCGGTGCGGTGACTTGAAGTCCGGCAGACCCTGGACAATCAGCTGCCCACCAGCTCGTCTCGATTGCCCGCATGCGTACTGTCGACCTTTTCCCTGCGCGCGAACGCGCTGAGTTGTGCATGCCGGAATTCGCACGTGGGCGGGCTTCTGCTCGTCCTCTTGACTGACACACCTCGACAACCACGTCAGTTCACTGGTGAGTGGTCGTGAAGGACCGGTCTCCGCTTCTCGCGGGAACATTGCCGAACGTGTCGACGATGGTGAAGTCGCTTTGCCTGCCGCCACCGTTGTCGGGCGTCAGGCACCGAACCCGCAGGACGTGACGGTCGAGAGGGTCACCGGCCGATCCACCATCCGCGGCGCGAGTGCGCCGCCAGGTGTTCCACCGGCTTCGACCAGACGGGTCCGCGTCGCCGCCACGAGCGCCTCGTCGTCCTGCCGCGAGACCGCTGCCCTGGTCAACGCCGATCACACCGCCATGGGGCGTCTCCTTTCACGAACTCACCTGCCGAGCCCACATGCGAAATAGCGGCGAACGGGTCGTCGGTGTTACACGCTCCCGGTTGCGAACCCGTCACGAACACGACCGCCCGGCGAATGAGGACAAGCACCACCGGAAAGGCTCAGGAAGCGGGCGAAAAGTGGACATTTCATTGACAAAACGCGCATCGGGACTCACCCGCTCCGCCAGTGCCTCTAATCTGCTGCCCTGAACGGGAATCAGACCCGATGCAGGTCGCCCGTCGCAGCCATGGCGAAAGTGAATGTCCGCCCCAGGGAGAATCGTGCTGATACCGCAAAGGGGTCCGCTCGTCCTCCTGCTCGCGGTGCTCGCCACCGTGATGGTGCCTGCTCACGCCGCCGCGCAGGACGTCCCGAACCCACCGTGGCCGAAAGCGTGCCCGTTGAAGCTCGGGCTGCTCGTGGACCGCTCCGACTCGATGGGCGCTCGGTTCGACGACGTGCGCGAAGCCACCCGCAACGTGATCGACGCGTTGCGGGACAAGCGCTCCGAGATCACGGTGGTCGGTTTCGGCACGGTCGCCGGCTCGGTCGGGTCCGCTGTGGACGTGTCCGATGAGGACGCGAGGCGCCGGCTCAAGGACGACGTCGACGACCTGGAGACGGGTGGTGACGTGGGTGGTGCCACCAACTGGGAGGCCGCCCTGAGTGCCGTGCGTCCGCTCGACCTCGACGTCGTCGTGCTCATCACCGACGGTGTGCCCACCGTCCACGGCAATCCGCCGCAGCAGGACGGGGAACCGGCGCTCGCCGCGGCGAAGACCGCCGCCGACCAGCTCAAGTCGGCCGGCACACGGGTCGTCGCGGTCGGCATCGACCTGGCGGCCGGCGGCGAGGAGAACCTCGCGGCGGTGACCGGTCCGGTGGCCGGACAGGACCACTTCACGGGCGGCAACGCCAGTCTGCTGCGCCAGCTCTACGACATCGTCGCCGCCTCGTGCGGTGTCGCGGTCGCCGACCTGCCCACGCCGGAACCGGCCGTGTTCCCGTGGAAGGAGGTGCTGCTCGGCCTGCTCGCGCTACTGCTGCTGGTCGGCGTCATCGCCTTGGTGCGCAACCGGGGCCGCGTCAGGACCACACCGCACCCCGTCCGCAAGAGCGTTCCGGTCAAGACCAGCCCCGACCGCATCGGACATCAGGACCTCGTGCAGGACCTGCGCGGCCGCCCCCGGCAGGACCAGCCGGCACAGGACCACGCACCGCACGGCCCGACGGGATCTCACGACGGCGTGCAGAAGATGCCCGACCGGCAAGCCGAACCACCGCGGGAGAAACCGAGGCGGTCGATGTCGCTCGACTTCCTGTCGGACCCGTCCCACCCCGAGAAGAAGGACCAGCCATGACCAGCCGCCCCGTGCTCGGCATCGACCTGGGCACCACCTACTCCTGCGTCGCCGCGCTCGACGAGAACCAGCGGGTCAGCGTCCTGCAGAACCAGGAGGGCGACCTCACCACCCCGTCGGTCGTCTTCTTCGAACACTCCGGCAACGCCGTGGTCGGCAAGTTCGCCAAGAACGAGCTCAAGAACGAGCCGGCCAGGGTCGTGTCGCTGATCAAGCGGCACATGGGAGAGGAGGGCTACACCGTCGACATCGACGACAAGGCCCTCTACCCCCAACAGGTCTCGGCGATCATCCTGCGCCAGGTGGTGGAGGACGCGCTGGGCACGCTCGGCGCCGAGGTGCCCTCGGACGGCCCGCTCGCGGACGTGGTGATCACGGTGCCGGCCTACTTCGGCGCGGCCGAGCGGCAGGCGACCAGGGACGCGGGCGAGATGGCCGGTCTCGAGGTCCGGAGCATCATCAACGAACCGACGGCCGCCGCGATCGCCTACGGGCTCGTGTCCCCCGGCGCGCCGCGCACCGTCCTCGTCTACGACCTGGGTGGCGGCACGTTCGACGTGACGATCATCAAGGTCTCCCCCGACGAGATCCGCGTCGTCGCGACCGGTGGTGACCACGCCCTCGGCGGCGCCGACTGGGACACCCGGCTGGTGGACCTGATCTGCACGAAGTTCGGGGAGCAGCACGACGGCGCCGACCCGCGGCTCGACCTGGACGCCTCCGGCACGATCGAGCTGCTCGCCGAGGAGGCGAAGAAAGCCCTCAGCCGCCGCGACAGCTACCCGCTGACCGTCGTGGCCGACGGCAAGCGCGCGAAGATCGAGATCACCCGCAAGGAGTTCGAGGAGGCGACCGCCGACCTCGTCGGCAAGACGCTCGACTTCACCAAGGACGTGCTCGGTCACGCACGGGACAAGGGTGTCGACCGCGTCGACGAGCTGCTGCTGGTCGGCGGCATGTCGCACTCACCCGTCATCAAGGACCGCCTGGCCGCGGAGTTCCCCGAGCTGCCGACACCCCAGCTGACCGACCCGGACCAGATCGTGGCCAAGGGCGCCGCGTTGTTCGCGGCGAGCAACGTGGCCGAGACCGCGGGCGTGGACGGCACGACCAACGGCTCGGGCCCCGCGTACGGCCTGCCCGGCGGCGCCGCCATGCCGAAGATCGTGAACGTCACGTCGAAGGGCTACGGCATCGCCGTCGTCCGTGACCGCAACCGCCCGGAGGCAGGCCAGGTCGTCGCGTGGCTGATCAAGCCGAACGACGAGGTCCCGGCCACCCCGCAACGCACGTTCGGCACCACCTACGACGACCAGGACACCGTCGAGATCGCGGTCTACGAGTCCACGACGGACATGCTCAGCGAGGAGCTCGACGACAACCTCGAACTGGTGAAGGGCAGCCTCGTCGACCTGCCGCGCGGTCCGGCCGGCCAGCCGCTGGACGTGGCGTGCGCGCTCGGAGCCGACGGCATGCTGCACGTCACGGCGACCGCGACCAACGGCAGGGAGATCAAGCTCCAGGCGAAGATCAGCGGGCTGATCCCGGAGGAGGTCAAGCGGTCACCGCTGCCCGCGCTGCAGCGGTGACCCGGTGGTCGTTCGACGGCGCGCGATTCGTCGAGGAAGTACTCAAGCCCGTGCTGGACGGGTGGCGGCCGGACGAGGACCTGTTCCGGGTCTACCTGCTGCCTCCCGACGTCACCGATGACGCCGAGGTGCGAGCAGCGCTGGAGGAGATCGGGCGGCAGTTCGGCAAGCAGCAGTACCGCAACTTCCGCCGTGCGACGGAGCTCCTGCGGGGCCAGCACGAAGCGGCGTGCGCGACCCTGCTGGACCCGGTGTCGCGCCAGGAACACCGGGCGCGGGTCGCCGCGCGCGCGATCAAGCTCACCGATGCGGTGCGCCAGCGCTGCCAGGGTGCGCCTGGCCTGCCGCCCGGCGAGGTGACCGCGCTCGCGCGCAGTTTGAAGGTGGCACGCGGGGCGGTCGTCGGGGCGCTGTCGTCGGTCGGCGGGCGCGAGCTGGCACCGGCCGACCTGGGTGACACACCGGAACCCGCGGGGTGGGTCGAGGCACGGGGCCACCTCGCGCAACTGCGGCGCGGCTCGCTGTGGGACTACCTGACCGACCTGGGCGGTACCGCCACGACCGCGGCCCGGCTCTCGGCTCGCCGGGACAAGCTGCGGGTCTCCCGCTCGTCCGACACCACATCCGAAACGACGCTGCTGCGTCTCGTGCAGCAGTGGCTCGAAGGGGGCAACCTGACCGCGGTGCTGCGGTTCGAGCTGCTGAGCACGCTGGCCGATCACGCCGCGTACAGCTACGCCGAGGCGGCGAAGGCCGCTCACGCCGCTGCCCACCGGCTGGCACCGCTCGGTGTCGACGTCAAGCCCGACGCGGTCGCGTACGCCGTGTGGTGCGCCCGCCGCTTCACCGCGGCCGAGAGCCAGCCGGCCTGGCAGGAGCACTACCAGCACGCGGTGCGCGAGCTGCGGCTGCGCGCCGCGCTGACCGTGCTGGAACAGCAGCCGAACCTGCCGGAGGGCTGGCAGGAGCACCGCACGGCCCTCGCCGCCCGGCTGTCCGAGCTGGACGCCGAGCTGGCCAGGTGTGAGGCGCTGGAGGGCTCCGACCCGGAGGCGGCGGTGGCCGGGTACCTGCGCGTCCGCGAGCACCTCGCCGACAGCCGGATCGACGCGGCGGTACGCCGGTGCCGGCCCGCACCTCCGCGGTCGGCCACCGCACGCGTGCAGAACGGTGGCGTCGCCGTGTCGTGGTCGCGCAGCACCTCGACAGCCGGACACATCGGCTACCGGGTCACGCGAGGTACCACGGTGGTCTGCGACGAGACGACGGCATGCGAGTACGTCGACGACCAGGCACCGAACGGAACACGGCTGAAGTACTCGGTGCACACCCTGCGCGACGGCAACCCGTCGGCGGCACCGGCCCGCACGACAGCGGTCGTCGTCCTCGGTGAGGTGACCGGACTGGAGCTGCGCGGTGAACCCGACCGGATCACCGGGCGCTGGAAGCTACCGCGCGGCGCGAGTGGTGTGACCGTGACCCGCGACGGAAGCGCCGTGCGCGACGCAGGTGCCGAGTCGTTCAGCGACAACGCCGTCCGGCCAGGCCAGGTGCACGAGTACCTGGTGCGCACGCGGTACCGGCAGTCGGACGGAACCCAGGAGACGAGCGACGGCGTACGCGCGGCGGCGAGCTGCCAGGAGGTGCCGGTCGCCGTCACCGACCTCGTCGCCGAGTTCGAGGACGACGAGGTCGTGGCGCGGTGGACACCACCACCGCGCGGGAACGTCGAGCTGTTCGAGCTGCGTGACGGCGAGGAGCCACCTGCCCTCGACATCGTACCGGCGGCTCGGGCGCGCGACTGCGGAATCCCGTTGCGCCCGAGCGGGATCAGCACGTCAGGTCAGCTGCGTGCGCGGCCCGTCTCACCGGGACGGCGGCGGACGATCGTGCCGGTCACCGTCCTCGGGGACCTCGCCGCGATCGGAAAGCCGTGCGACCTCGACCCGAGGCAGAGCTCGGTCCGATCGCTGCGCGCCGACCGCTTCGGTTCGACCGTGCGGCTCACGTGGGAGTGGCCGGCGGGCGCGACCGGCGCGCGGATCGTGTGGAGGGCGGACGGAAAACCGCACGGTCCCACCGACACCGCGGCCGCCCACGTGGACATCACGCGGGTGGCGTACGACAGCCGCGGGCTTTCGGTCTCCATACCGCCCGGCGACTACTGGTTCGGCGTCTGCACAACGGTCACCAGCGACGGTGTGCGCAGCTTCGGTCCGCTGGTCCTGCGCAGGGAGTCAGCCACCGGGACGGCTCGGTACACGGTCGAGCCCGGTTCCCGCTTCCCGCGCAGGAAACCCCGGCTGGTGGTGGAGAGCGAGCACGACGTGCCGCCACTGGTGCTGCTGGCCAAGTCCGGGGTTCGGCCGATGGACTCGCACGACGGTGAGGTGCTGCTTCGCGTGACGGGTGGTCCGGCACCCCTCGCGGTGGAGTTCGACGTGCCGGGGCATCTGCGCAAACCCGTGGTGCTGCGGGCGTTCTCCGAGGACGACCGCGTGGTCCTCGTCCCGTCCAGACCCGACCGGCTCAGCCTGTGAGGTCCACTGTGAACTGTCCGTACTGCTGGACCGAGCACCGGCGCGGTGACCTGCACATCCGCTGCGGGGAGCGGTGCGAGCACAAGGGCGAGGCGTTCCCGGCGCGCAAGCTCAAGAAGGGCAGGTGTCCCCACGGGATGCCGGCCCAGACGGGCCGGAGGTGCCCGGCGTGCGGCAAGACGCTGGAGAGCGAGTACCTCGACAGCGGTGGCCGCAACATCGCCGTGATCGGCTCAGCCGACTCGGGCAAGAGCACCTGGGTCGGCGTGCTCGTGCACGAGCTGCAGCGGGGGCAGGTGAACGAGCGGTTCAGCGGCATGTCGCTCAGCCTGGTCGGCGACCGGTCGCGCGACCGCTACAGCCGGGACTTCGAGCAGCCGTTGTTCCAGGACAGCAGGACGGTCGACAGCACCCGCACCGCGCGGGTCCTGACGCCGGAGCCGCTCATCTTCAGCCTGCGGTTCAAGAAGGCCGGCCTGCTCGGGACCACCAGGGTCGACCCGGTCGTCACGGTCTTCTACGACACCGCCGGCGAGGACGTCGCCCGTGCGGAGTCGATGGACCTGCTGACCAGCTACCTCAACGCCGCCGAGGGCATCGTCCTGCTCCTCGACCCGGTGCAGATGCCGAAGATCAGGGCCATGGTCGGCACCACCGGCGAGAAGACCGAGTACACCGAGCAGCTGCACGTGGTCGACCGGCTCGGTGAACTGCTCAGAGAACGCCGCGGTGCGTCGGCGGGCGCGTTGCTGCGCACCCCGATCGCCATCGCGCTCACCAAGCTCGACCTGTTGCGCGACACCATCGACGCCCAGTCGCCGCTGCGCCAGCCGTCCCGGCACGACGGCCTCTACGACGAAGCGGACGGGCTCGACGTGCACGAGGAGATCCGCGGCTGGCTGGACCGGTGGTACGACCCGGCGTTCGACCGCACGGTCGGCACGACGTTCAAGCACTACCGGTACTTCGGGTTGTCGGCGCTCGGCGCGCCACCCGTCGACCGCAACCGGCTCGCGCCAGGTGGCGTGCACCCCTATCGGCTGGAGGAACCGATGCTGTGGCTGCTTTCCCGGTTCGGCGCGATCAAGGCTCGGGGGAAGCGATGACCGTCCGCCAGCTGCACTACACCTCCTGCGAGGACGGCACGGAGGGCATCCAGGGCTTCCAGGTGGCCGCGATCTCCGACGGCGCACCCAAACCGCTGGTGGACCTCGCCATCAGGACGAGTGCCTACGAAGCGGGACCGGAGCTCGTGGCTCGCATGGAGCGGGACACGCCGGACACCTTCCCCGTGGCGTTCGGCTACGCACCGTCCGGCCGGAGCGCGGTGTTGTTCCAGAGCCGGTACCTCGGCACCGACTTCACCGGCCGGACCGGCAACTACTTCGCGCACGCGCTGCTGTTCGACGACGTCGAACGGGAGCTCGGCGCGACGTTGCCGATCGAGCTGTGGCGCAGCCCGTTGTGGGTGCACCGGCGCTCGGACGGCCCAGGTCTGCCCGCGGTGACCACGCTGAGCCCCGGTTGCGCTGCCGACCTCGCCGCCACGCGGCGTTTCCTGACCACGGGCGGGCACCTCGCACGGCTCGGCCACCTGCTCGCCGAGCTCCAGGCTGTGCTCGCGGGCGGGCGCGGGCGGCTCGTGCTCGTCGTGCCCGGCGCCGAGGACGCGATGCGCTGGCTGGCCGCGGTGTGCCGTTCGCTACCACCGCAGATCGCCAAGCTGGTCTCGTTCATCACCTACACCTCGCGCCCGGAGGAGGCGGGTGTGCTGCTCGCCTGCACCACCCCGGACGTCCGGCTGCCCGCGTACGGCGACTTCACCGCCGTCGACCTGACCGGTGGTGCCCGGCCCGGCCCGGGAACCAGGTACTCGAGCGTGCTGACCCAGCTGTGGGAGGCGGGAGCCGCGGACGAGGCACTGGCGTTCGCCGCGCACGCCGATCCCGCGGTGCCCGCGGGCGAGCTGGAGCAGCTCGCCACGCTGCTGGAGTTCCAGTTCGACCTGCAGGTCACCACCCCGGTGGACGACACCCTGCTGGCGGCGCTGCACCTCGCCGTCGCGCGGCTGCCGCACCGGTTGTCCCCGCAGGCCTGGCAACGCGTCGCCGACCACGTGCAGGACCACGGCGGTCCGCACCGCCTCGACGGCTGGTCGGACGTCCTGCGGGCGGCGGCCCAGCAGGGCGAGCCCGTGCCCGCGACGCTCTACGGGACGTACTTCATCGCGGCGCTCGGCTCGACCCAGCAGGTGTGGCTGCCGAAGCTCGACGCGGCGGACCTGGAGGACGTCGCGGAGCACACGGTTGTTCCCGCTCTGTCCGGCAGGACAGTGGCGCAACGCCTGGGCGAACACCGGGAGCTGCGCGACGCGGTGGTCCGGGTGCTGGAACGCCGGCTCGCCGACCCGAGTGAGCTCCGCCGGCTCGCCACCTCCTTGTCGGAGCCGTCCGCGCAGGCACTGGCGTCCGGCGCGCGAGGCAGGTTGCTGCTGCTCACCGACCTGGTGCTGGCTCGTGGGCGGACGAAGGACCCGGTGCAGGTCCTGTCCAAGGCGGCCCGCCTGCCCGAGGCGGAGTGGCAGCACCTCGGCAGCGTCCTGTGGCCGGGCGATCTGCCGGCGGACGACTGCCTGCGGTTGCTGACCGCCGTGCCGGCACCGGTGCTCATCGGAGCGGGGCTTGCGCGGCGCGTCACCGAGACCGCGATCGCGCTCTCGGCGGGGTCGCACGTCGGCCCGGACACGCACAAGCTCATCGACGCGCTGCTGCGCTCACCGTTGGCCAACGACCTCCAACCGCGTGACCACGACGCACTGCACGCGGTCAGGCGGATCGCGCACTTCTCGGCCGCCACACCGGACCTGGCGTCGAGCGAGGCGGTGTCGGCGGGCCTGGCCACGGCGCGGCAGCTGCCCGGCGAGCTGCGCGAGCAGCTGACGGCGAGCATCGCGTCGTTCGTGTTGCGCGGCGATCCGTTGCTGCACCAGGAGCTCCTGGAGCTGGCGCTGAGCGAGCACGCGGCGCTGTTCCTGCCCGCCTACCAGGCCGCGGTGCGCGCCGATCTGGCCACCGCGCCACCACCGCGGGTGGCCGGCGTGATCGTCGGCTGGCGGCTGATCGACAACGCGGTGGTGCGCCGGCAGCTGGAGAACGACGTGCTCCCGGCCGCGCTGCGCCGCAGAAGGGGCCGGCAGCTCGACAAGATCGGCACCGCTCTGCGGCGGACGGGCGACCACCTCGGGGTGCCCGCTCCACGGGTGGGCTGGGAGAAGTGGTGGCAGAGCTGGCGGCTCACGCACGAGCGCCGGGGCCTGCTGAGGCTGCTCGGACTGCGGAGGCGTTGACCGTGTACGTGGTGCTGGCCATCGTGTTCCTCGTCGTCGCCTGCTCGGTCGGCCCGTACGTGCTCGGACTGGCCATCGTGGGCGCCGCCGCCGTCGCGTTCTTCGTCGGTGTGGTCGAGTACGTCACCGCGGCCACGGCCGGGTTCACCCCGACCGGCCCGATCGGCCACCTGGGGTGCGAGCCGCCCGAGGAGTCCGAGGACGGCCCCGACCCCGCCTACCGCAGCTACTACGCGGGTCCCGTTCTGCTCGACTACGGCAAGGTGCTGTCGCAGACGTTCGGCCAGATGTGGTCGAAGGTCGTCATGGGCAAGCGGCACGCGGAAACCGGGGTCGTGGTCCCCTCCGTCAACGACAAGGTGTGGAACTGGGTCAAGTACTCGACGATGCCGAAGCCGGTGATCGTGCCGATCGCCGCCGCGATCACCGTCGGCCTGGTCGTGGGCACGGTGGGGGCGATGCTGTTCGTCGGCGTCTCGTCGGTGCTCTTCCTGGCCTTGCTGGTCGTGCTCGTGGTGGTGGCGCTGCTCACCGCCGGTGGCTCCAGGCTGCTCGAACTGACGCTGCTCTTCCTGCGTGGCATCACCGTCGAATGCCCCACCTGCCACGACAAGGTGACTCGGCCGATCTACCGCTGCGGCAGCTGCAGCGCAGCGCACCGCAAGCTGGTGCCGGGTCTGACCGGGGTCCTGCACCGCACGTGCCGGTGCCACACCGTGCTGCCCACGTTGCTGATGCTCGGCAAGACGAAGCTCAGGGCGCAGTGCCCGGACTGCAGCGGGCAGCTGCCGTTGAAGGGCCTCGAAGCCCCGACGGTGCACATCCCGGTGATCGCGGGGCCCACCGCGGGCAAGTCGGTCTACATGCACAGCGCGATCTCGCGGCTCATGCTGCTGGGCAACGGGTTCGAGTTCGCCGACCAGCGGGCCAAGGACGACTTCGCGCTCAACCTGCAGCGCGGCTACCAGGACGACCCGAGCCGTTCGGTGAAGACGGTGCAGCTGCGCCCGCGTGCCTACAACGTCTACGTCGGCGCCGAAGGCAGCCGGGCACGGCGGCTGCTCTACCTCTACGACCCCGCCGGTGAGGTGGTGGAGCGGGCCGACCACCTCGCGGACACGCAGTTCCTCAAGTTCACCAAGGGCATCGTCTTCATCGTGGACCCGTTCTCCCTGCGCCAGGTCCGCTCCGAAACGTCCAGGGCGGTGCTGGGGCGGGTCCGCGCGTCCAACACGGCACCGAAGGACGTGCTTGAACGGTTTGTCGAGGCGATGCGGGAGAAGGGGGCGGCCAAGCGCGGCAACCGGATCACGATCCCCCTCGCGGTCGTGCTGACCAAGGCGGACGGGCTGCTCGACGCCGAGGGCGCCGCCCACCCGTACGCCGGTGCCGCGGAGGCCGGTTCGCACGACGATGCCGTGCGCGCCTGGCTCATCGCTGTCGGTCAGCGCGACCTGGTGGCGTCGCTGGACAACCACTTCTCCGCGGTGTCGTACTTCGTCGTCAGCTACCAGGACGCGCGCACGGTCGCCCCGCACGGCCAAGTCGTCAACGACGACCCGGCCGCACCGGTGATGTGGCTGCTGAACAGGAAGGCGCGCTGATGAACGGATCTGTTCCGCGCTCGATCACCAGCGGCAGGCGGGTGGCGATGGCGCTCCTCGTCCTCGCCATGATCGCCACCGCGCTGCTGGTGGTGTGGCTGGTCGCGCTCGACGTCACGGCGCCGGTGGTGGTGTGACCTTGTGCAGCACGACCTCGGCGAACCGCACGACCCGCCCGTCCGCGCGGAAGCCGGGCTTGCGGTACTGCGCGATGCGGCCGTCGAGCGCGCCGTCGTCGGTCGGCAGCGTGCCCACCGCGCGCTGCTCCTGGCGGTCGAACTCGGCGCCCACCTCGGCGTGGAAGCGCTCGAAGCCCTGGCGTTCGAGCACCAGCAAGACGTCTTCGACGACCTCGCCGCACAGCTTCGCGAGGTCGTCCCCGTCGGGCTGTTCGCGCAGCGATGCGCCACGACCACCCCAGTCGTCGGCCAGTTTCATCAGCTCGCGCAACGCGGGTTGGACGGATCGCTGCGATTCCGCGTTGCGCAGCCGTTCGTTCTCCGCGTGCAGGCGATCCAGCACGCCGTTGAGGAACTTCGCCTGTTCGTGCAGGCCGGCGAGTTCCGAACGCATCGCCGCCAGGACTTCTTCGAGGTTTTCTTCCACCACGGCAGAATAGGCATTTCGGATCATTTAATCAAGCCGAAAATGGTCTCGCAAAATTCGGGCGAGACCATTTCAACAATGTCCTAAAGCGCTGAATAACAGGTTTCACCAAGCCGCCGATTCGCAGCGGGTACGCCCCGGATCACCTCAGCCAGCACCGTCGAACGCGTCGAGCGACCGACCCCTGTACAACTGGAACGTGTTCTAGTTACGCTACAGCGCATGATCGCCACAGTGGTGTGGGGCACCGGGAACGTCGGCCGGGCAGCGATTCGGGCCGTGCAGGCTCATCCCGCGCTGGAACTGACCGCAGTCGTCGTGCACGACGCCGAGAAGGTGGGCCGGGACGCCGGAACACTCGCCGGGCTCGGCCACGAGCTCGGCGTCGCCGCGACCGACGACGTCGACGCGGTGCTGGCCGCGAGTCCGCGTGCCGTCGTCTACGCGGCGTCGGGTGACATCCGGCCCGCCGAGGCACTCGCCGACATCACCAGGGCGATCGGGGCGGGCGCCGTGGTGGTCACGCCGTCGCTGTACGCGCTGTACGACCACCGCAGCGCGCCGGCGGAGCTGCGCGACCCGGTGCTGAAAGCCATCGCCGACGGGGGTGGGTCGCTGTTCGTGTCCGGTGTGGACCCCGGCTGGGGCAACGACGTGCTGCCGTTGCTGATCAGCGGGCTGGGCAGCCGGATCGACGCGGTGCGCTGCCAGGAGATCTTCGACTACTCGACCTACGACCAGCCCGACGCGGTGCGGTGGCTGATCGGCATGGGGCAGCCGCTGGACTACCAGGCGCCGATGCTGATGCCGACGGTGCCGACCATGGTGTGGGGCGGGCAGATCCGGCTGATGGCGCGGGCGCTGGGGGTCGAGGTCGACGAGATTCGCGAGACCGTGGACCGGCGGGCGCTCGACGCGACCGTGACGACGCGGACCATGGGCGAGTTCGCGGCGGGGACGCAGGGTGCGATCCGGTTCGAGGTGCAGGGCGTCGTCGGCGGGGAGCCGTTGCTCGTGATCGAGCACGTGACGCGCATCCACGCGTCGTGCGCCACCGACTGGCCGATGCCGCCCTCCGGGGACGGCGCGCACAAGGTGATCATCGAGGGGCGGCCGCGGATCGAGGTGTCGGTCGAGGCCGACGACGAGGGCGAGAACCGGTCCGCCGGCGGCAACGCGACGGCGGTCGGGCGGCTGGTGAACGCCATCGACTGGCTGGTGGAGGCGGAACCGGGGCTCTACGACGCGCTGGACGTGCCGTTGCGGCCGGCGGTGGGCAAGCTCGGAAGGAGCACGCGATGAACATCGACATCCCCGAGGGCAAGGACCCCATCGCGTACGTGTGGGGCGAGATGGTGCCGGGGATCGGCACCGCCGCCGCGAACTTCTCGCTCGCCGTGTACCAGCACACCACGCTCGGGCTGCGCGAGTTCGAGGCCGCGCGGCTGCGGACGGCACAGATCAACGGGTGCCTGTTCTGCCTGGACTGGCGGACCGAGCGCGACGGGCAGAAGGTCGAGGAGGGGTTCCTCGACGCGGTGACCCAGTGGCGCACCACCGACGCCTTCGACGACCGCACCAGGCTGGCCGCGGAGTACGCCGAGCGGTACGCACTGGATCACCACGGTCTCGACGAGGACTTCTGGTCCCGCATGACCGCCGTGTACAGCCAGGTGGAGATCGTGGAGCTGACCATGAGCATCGGCGCGTGGCTGTCGTTCGGCCGCCTGAACCACGTGCTCGGGCTCGACGCCGTCTGCGTGCTGCCCAGCCGGCTCGGAACCTCTGCTTAGGAGGGTCAGAGGTCGGTGGCGATGATCTTCTCGATGTTGCGCTCGGCGAGGGCGGTGATCGTGACGAACGGGTTCACCACGGTGCTGCCGGGGATCAGCGAGCCGTCGATCACGTACAGGCCGGGGTAGCCCTGCAGGCGGCCGTAGCCGTCGGTGGCCCTGCCCAGGACCGCGCCACCGAGCGGGTGGTACGTCAGGTGGTCGCCCCAGATCTTGTACACGCCGAAGAGGTCGGTCCGGTAGATCGTCCCCTCCTTCGCGTTGATCTTGTCGAAGATGGTCTTGGCGGCGGTGATGGACCGCTCCTTCCACGCCGTCTGCCAGCTGAGGTCGACCCTGTTCGCGCCGGCGTTCCAGGAGAACTCGGCGCGGTGCGGGGTCTTGGTGATCGACAGGTAGAACGAGGCGTATGTCTCGATCCCGGTCGGTAGCGGCGCCACCTCGGCGAACGCTCCCCCGGCGGCCCAGTTGTCGATTCCGAGCGTGGGGATGGACGACTGCAGCGGGCCCGTCGGGTCCCACAGGTGGTTGGCGCGGCCGCACATGACGTTGCCGTTGTCGCCCCAGCCCTTGCCGACCTCGCCGTTCAGGTTCGGCAACGCGCCGGTGGCCTTCAGCTTCACCAGCAGCTTGCTGGTGCCCACGCTGCCGGCCGCGAAGAAGACCCTGGCCGCGGTCACGGACTTGGTGGCGATGACGTCGCCGGTGGTGTTGAGCTGCTCGATGGTCACCGCGTAGCCACCGGTCGCGGGCCGGACCGTCGCGACCCGGTGCAGCGGCGAGATGGTGACCCGGCCGGTGGCCCTGATCCTGGTGAGGTAGGTCTTCTGCAGGGACTTCTTGCCGTAGTTGTTGCCGTAGAGGATCTCTCCGGCCAGCGCCGACTTCGGAACGGCGCCGGCCGCCTCCTGCTCCATGTAGTCCCAGTCGTACACCGTCGGCACGAAGACGAACGGGAAGCCGCTGCGCTGGGCGTGCTTGCGGCCGACCCTGGCGTACTGGTAGCACGCCGTCGATTCGAACCAGGCCGGGTCGACGAGCCCGGCGCCGAGCTCGGCGTTGGCCCGCGGGTAGTAGGTGCCGTACATCTCGTCGGCGTTCACGCCGGGCAGGACGTCGCCGAACGTCTCGCGCCGGGGCGTGACGGCCATGCCGCCGTTGACGAGCGAACCACCGCCGACACCGCGGCCCTGGTAGACGGTGATGCCGCTGAACTCCTCGGCGTCGAGGATCCCGGTGTACCTCGGGATCTTCTTGTCGATCGGGAAGCCGAGGAAGTTGCTCAACGGCTGTTTCGTCTTGGTGCGCAACCAGAACGAGCGCTGGTCCGGAGTGGTCGTGTTGGCGAAGACCTTCCCGTCCGGGCCGGGCGTGTCCCACGCCATGCCCATCTCCACCATGTGGACGTCGACACCGGCCTGGGCGAGGCGCAGGGCCGCCACGCATCCGCCGTACCCGGTGCCGATGACGAGCGCCGGAACCGTTGCCGCGTCGGCGATCGAGGCCGCCGCGTGCGCCGCCGGGGCGAGGCCACCGAGCGCCACTCCGCCAATAATAGAACCTGTTCCAGTCAGGAACGAACGTCGAGAGGGACCCTTGAAACCGTTGTCACACGTCGATGTGTGGTCCATGTGATCATCCTCACTCTTGCCGCATGAGAACAAGTTATACCTGCGCTTGTGCGGCAAGTCACTACCTGCTAGTTCCGGTTCCCGGCGCACACGTGTGCGCTCACTGGGCTGAACGGGCGAAGGGTGCGAACATGTGTTCGTGAGTGCGACGCCCATCCTCCACGCCGACCTGGACGCGTTCTACGCCTCCGTCGAGCAGCGGGACGACCCCCGGCTGCGGGGCCGTCCGGTGATCGTGGGCGGCGGCGTGGTGCTGGCCGCGAGCTACGAGGCCAAGGCGTTCGGCGTCCGCACCGCGATGGGCGGCCGGCGGGCGTTGCGGCTCTGTCCACACGCGATCGTCGTGACACCGCGGATGTCGGCGTACTCGGCCGCGAGCAAGGCGGTGTTCGAGGTCTTCCGCACCACCACCCCGCTGGTCGAGGGCATCTCGATCGACGAGGCGTTCCTGGACGTGGGCGGACTGCACCGCATCGCGGGCCCGCCGGAGGCGATCGCCGCCCGGCTGCGCGCGGAGGTGCTCGCGCGGGTCGGCCTGCCGATCACGGTCGGGGTCGCGCGCACGAAGTTCCTCGCCAAGGTGGCGAGCGGTGTCGCCAAGCCGGACGGCCTGCTGGTGGTGCCGTCCGACCGGGAGCTGGAGTTCCTGCACCCGTTGCCGGTCGAGCGGCTGTGGGGCGTCGGCGATGTGACGGCGGCCAAGCTGCACGCGCTGGGGATCTCCACGGTCGGCGACATCGCGGCAGTGGGTGAGAACGCGCTGGTCGCGATGCTGGGCAAGTCGGCGGGACGGCACCTGCACGCGCTGGCGCACAACCACGACCCGCGCCCGGTGCGGGCGGGCAGGCGCCGCAGGTCGATCGGCTCGCAACGCGCGCTGGGCCGCAGGCCGCGCACACCGGACGACCTCGACGCCGTCCTGGCCTCGCTCGTCGACGGCGTGTCCCGGCGCCTGCGCACCGCCGCCCGCGCGTGCCGCACGGTCGTGCTCCGCCTGCGCTTCGCCGACTACACACGGGTGACCCGCTCGACCACACTGGCGCACCCGACCGCCGACACCGCGCTGCTGCTCACGGCGGCCCGGCAGCTGCTGACCACGGCGCTGCCGATGATCACCGAACGCGGCATCACGCTGCTGGGCGTCTCGCTGGCCAACCTGGGCGACGAGGACACGATCCAGCTCGTGCTGCCGTTCGACGAGTGCGAACCGGGTGCGCTGGACAGCGCGCTCGACCACGTGCGCGACCGGTTCGGCGGCAAGGCGGTGACCAGGGCGGCGCTGCTCGGCAGGGACACCGGGGTGTCGGTGCCGTTGCTGCCGGACTGAACCAGGGCCGGGCTCCGGTCCAGTCCGGCCCTCGACGCCGGCTGTCCGAGGTGCGCACGAAATGCCGGTCAGACCTTCACGCGGGCCTTCGTCGTCCACATCCGGAAGCCCGCCTTGAGGGCGTCGGTCTCCGACGTGAACGTCACGTCGCCCTTCATCCGCCGGTAGTACGGCGACTGGGGCGTGTGGTAGACCATCGTGCGCGAGTTCCCCTTGACCGGCAACGACTCCTGCTCGGCGGGCACCGTCACGACCGGCTCCTCCGGCACCTCGACCACCTGCTGCCGCACGATCGGCTTCTCCGGCGCGGTGCGGGGCGCGGGCAGGGCGAGGCGGGTCTTCGGGGACTCGGCGTGGCCGCGCCTGCGCGCCGCCAGCCAGGTCAGCAGCGACCCGGCCGCGAACGACACCAGGCACAGCGCGAACATCTGCGAGAACAACCAGAGCACGGGATCTCCTAGCGGACTACGACGTCGACCTGGCGGGTGACCGGGTCGTATTCGCCCTGAGGGGCGGGACGGGTCTCGATGGCGATCAGCGCGGGCGCCACGCCCTGGCCCACGAGCACGTCGCGGACCATCTGGCCGCGCGTCGTCGCCATCGCGGGATCGGTGCCGTGGGACACCAGTGTGATCGACGCGCGCGGTGCGACCAGGAGCATGCGGCCGACGCGTTGGACGAGCACCGGTCCGTGCCCCTCCCACGCCGTCGTGCCCTGCACGAACCGGATCGCGCCGTTGCCGTTGACCAGACGGTTGATCGAGTCGTGCAACGCCTCGACGTTCAGGTCGCCGGTCGTGGCGGACGAGCCGACCTCGATGCGGTCGGTGAGCTTCAGGCCGTTGACGGCCTCGCGGACGGCGGTGCGGACGGCGTTCGCGCGTTCCTCGTCCGGCACGCGGGCGGCGACGGCGACGTGTCCGCTGTGGACGGTCGTGGTCACCTCGGTCACCCTGGCCGACATCGCGGCCGTCACCAGCCGGCCGATCACGACGGGCGGGATCGGCAGCGTGCCGCCCAGCCGCAACGCGGCGGTCACCCGGTGGTCGGCCGACTGCACCGCGTCGAGCAGCGCGCGCCGTTCCGCGTCGTCGGACACCGCGCCCGACACCAGGACCTCCGTGCCGCGCACCGCCAGGAGCAGCTGTTCCGGCTCGGCCAGGCGCACCTCGGCGGAGGCGACACCGGTCACGTCGGCGGCCACGGCCCGCACGGCGTCGGCCGAGCGCGGGGCCACCTCGCTCACCACCACCGACCGGCCGGTCACCGAGACGACGCCGTGGTAGCCGGCCCTGTCCAGCGCCGAGCGCACGTCGGCGTCCAGCTCCCGCTCGACGCCCCCGCCGTAGGCGAACACACCGGAGGCGGCCAGCAGCGCGGGCACCAACAGCCCGCCGATCCACACCGCGTGAGGCAAGCGCACGCGGAGGACTTACCGGACCGCGCGACCGAAAAGCCAATCCCTGCCACCGTTCGGGCGGAACTGCACCCGGTCAGGTGACGGAAACGGCCGGTTTCACCGGGCGCGCGGCAAGGCGGCTCGGATGCGCTTCCGGTCGCGATCCGCCCCGCCGATCGTCCACTGTGGCGTGATCACTGCGGGGAAGCTGCCCGCCCGCAACGGCGAACGCCGAAGCAGGTCAACCGCCGTTGCTCGGCTGGGCGGCGGCGAGCAGGCTCAGTGCGGCGGCGCGGGATGCGGAGCCGGGTGGTGGGAGCGCCGCCGGGGTTCCGGTGGTGCCGGCGGGGGCGACCAAGGGCAGCGGCTCGTCCCGGAGGTGGTGGACCCGCGGGCCGGGCGTGTGCCGCGACCAGCGCGGCGTCGAGGTCGTTTGCGGCGAGTGCGGCGAGCTGGTCAGCTGAAGCGTGATGCCGGGATGTGCGGTGCGGACGGCGGGACCCTGCTCCCGGGCTTGATCGACGCGTCCGTCGACCACGTACGCCCCGTTCCCCGCCGTGACCGGCCCCGGCGACGCCGAGCGGTTCGTCGCGGACCGTGCTCCACGTGGGGTCCTGATCGGACCCAGCTCCTCATGTCGTCGTTGCCGCACAACGGTTCTGCCCACGTCGCGCCCGGCCGCACGTCAACGGCGCGAAATCACGGCTGTGAACGTTCACAGCCGTGGTCTTCCCTGTGGCGGAAGCGGCGACTACGGTGGCCGATCATCGGCTCCCACGCCGGGTGGGGCCGCATCGGAACGGGGGTTCTGATGAGCGTGGACGAACTCGGCGACGCACTGCGGTACGGGCCGTTCCACCGCGCTCTGCGCGTGGCGATCGACCGCCGGGGCCTGTCGTTGTCCCGGTTGCGCGCGCACCTCGCCCGGCTCGACCTGCCGGTCGCGGAGTCGACGCTGAGCTACTGGCAGCGGGGCATGCGGCACCCGGACGGGCCGCGCGCGTTCGCGGTGATCCGCGGGCTGGAGACGGTGCTGGGCCTGGCCCCCGACTCGTTGGCGACCCTGGTGGGTCCGCGCGAGCAGCCGCGCCGGGTGACGGCGACGACGTTCGTGGAGCTGTCGCCGCTCGGCCCCACCACGACCGAGCTGCTGGCGAGCCTGCTGGACGACCCCGGCAGCTGCAACGCGGGCGTGGAGGTCGCGCTCACCCAGGAACGCGTCGTGCTCGGCCACCGCGGCCAGCAGCAGGACGTGACGACCAGGATCGTGCTCACCGCGAGGAAACCCGGCGTGACCCGGTACCTGGGCATCTACCACGGTGACGACAACTGCGACATCAGCACGGCCAGCGTCGTCGGAGGCGACGGGTGCCGCATCGGCCGGGTGCGCCGGGCGGACCGCTCGATGGTGTTCGAGCTGCTGTTCGACCGCAGCCTCGACCAGGACGAGACCGCCGTCGTCAGCTACACGGTCAACGACGGTTCCGGCACCCCATGTCCCGGCTACACGCGGATGTTCCGCGACGGGGCGGGCCCGTACCTGCTCCAGGTGGCGATGACCGCGCAAGCCCTGCCCAGCAGGTGTTCCCGCGTGCTGGGCACCAGGGAGCACCAGCCACCGGTCGAGGCCACCGAGCTCATCTGCGACCGGGCGCTGGTCGCGAGCGCGTACTTTCCCGTGACCAACCGCGGTGTCGCGGGCATCGCGCTGGAGTGGTGCTAGGCCGCTGCCCGGAAACGTTCACAACCACCTGCCTGCGCGGCACGTGCCGGGTGTGAACGGTCGCAGGCGCGCGCCACCTGTCTTGTGCGGGTCACGGCCCGTGGCCATTGTTCGGCTGTGCCCGGAGATCACCGGGAAAAGCCAGCACGATGACCACGAAAGGAGGGCCCGTGAGCACCCTGCGTTCACGAGCTCTTGCCGCGGCAGCGGTGGTCGCGGCGGGATGGCTGCTCGTGCAGCCGGTCGCCGCCGCCGACGTCTCCGCCGCCGGCCGGCTGAACTTCACCATGCAGGCCCAGCAACAGACCCAGTGGTGCTGGGCGGCGGCCGGCACCAGCATCGCCGTCTACCACGGCACGTCGGTCACCCAGACGCGGTTCTGCCAGCTCGCCCACGACGAGTCGGGCACCAGCTGCCGCAACAGCCAGGGCGACCTCGGTGAGGTCCGCGAGGCGTTCGCCGACCTCGGCTACTCCTCGCCCGGCAACTACCTCTCGGGCACGATCGGGTTCTCCTCGGTGCAGAGCCAGATCAACCTCCAGCAGCCGATCGAGACCCGCATCCTGTGGTCCTCGGGCGGCGGCCACATGCACGCCGTCTACGGCTACGAGGTCGACAGCGCCAACCGCCAGTGGGTCGACTGGGCCGACCCGTGGGGCAGCAACACCCGCTACAACCGCTCCACCTACAGCAGCTACCGCTCGAACTCCTCGTTCACCTGGACGCACACGCTGACGGGCATCAACCGGTGAGGACGGTCATGAACACTCGCACCCTCGCGGTCGCCGCGGCGCTGTCGGCCGCCGTGCTCCTGTCCGCCGGCCCGCTCGCCCACGCGGACGAGCCGGTGTCGGCCGCCGACCTCCGGGCCGCCAGGGCCGCGGCCACCGCACAGTCCACTGTGGACGCGGTGACCGACTTCCTCGGCGACCTCCGCGCCCGTGACGGCCAGAACCTCGGCGCCACGTCGGTCACCGTCCAGGACGGTGTGGTCCCGGTCTACACGCTGGCACCGGAGTTCGTCTCCGGCGCTCAGGGCGCGCAACCGGGCCGGCTCGCCTACCTGGCCGTGCCCGCGACCAGCGGCGACGGCCGGACCTCGACCATCCAGACGGTGCGCGGCCGTGACGGCCGGTGGGAGGTCGGCAACCTGGCGTCCGGCGACCAGGAGTTCCGGCTCGCCGCGAACCTCCCCACCGGCGCGACCCTGCTGCACGAACCGCAGGTCAACGCCTGGTACGCCGGCAAGGGCGGCGAGCTGACCGTCCTCGACCCCGGCGGCAGCGGCCGGGCGGCGGGCGAACGGCTCACGGTCGCCGACTACCAGCGGGCCGTGCACCAGGCGTACGGCGACAAGCAGCGTGGTTCCGACTACGCGGCCAAGGGCATGGCCGGCGGGTACGCGGCGCAGCCGGACAGCGGTGTGCCGGTCCTGCCGCTGGCCGGGCTCGCAGCGCTGGCGTTGCTGGGCTCGGTGACGTTCGTCGTGCGGTCGCTGCGGCGCGGCTGAGCGCCGGAGGGTGATCCGCCCGGCGTGGTGGCGGAGGGCGGGGTGTCGCGGTGTCGTTCTGCCACCGCGGCACCCCGCACCGCATGCGGACGAGCCGGGTTCCAACCCGAGACCCTGCGCGCGCTACCGGCTCGAACGGGACCGGCGCATCAGGCCGGACGGGAGTGGGCAGTACCAGCGGAACACCGCCGGCCGTCCCCGGTCCGCTGGCTCGTCCGGCGACACGACGCACCGCTGGAGCAGCTCAACCGCCGTTGGGCGCCTGGGCGGCGGCGAGCAGGCTCAGTGCGGCGGCACGGGGTGCGGAGTCGGGTAGCGCGAGCGCCGCGGGGACGTGGATCGGCGGATCGGGCTCGACCAGGGCGACGGCGGTGAGGTCCGGCGGTGCGAGGCCGGCGGGGAGCACGGTCCAGCACTCGCCGGAGGCGACGGGTCCGGCGAGGAGGTCTTGCACCCGCGTCAGAACCGGTCCGGTGCGTGGCGTGAACCCGGCCGCGCGGCACGCGGCGGTGAGCAGGTCGTGGACGCCGGGGTTGGCCGCACGGGCGGGTCGGGCCAGCGGCAGGTCGGCGAGCGCCGCCAGGGTTCCGGTGGTGCCGGCGGGGACGGCCAGGAGCAGCGGCTCGTCCCAGAGGTGGTGGGCCCGCACGCCGGGCGTGTCCGGTGGTGCCGCGACGAACGCGGCGTCGAGGTCGTTGGCGGCGAGTGCGGCGAGCTGGTCGGTCGTCGAGGCGGAGCTGGTCAGCCGGAGCGTGATGCCGGGGTGTGCGGTGCGGACGGCGGCGAGGGCGGCTTCGACGCGAGGGGTGAAGACGAGGCTGCTGCCGATGCGCAGGAGGCCGGTGTCGCCGGCGGCGATGTCGGCGGCCGCGGCCACCGCGCGGTCGACGGCGCGAAGCGCGCGGCGTGCGTGGGTGAGGAACGCGTGGCCGTCCGGGGTGAGGCGGGCGCGGCGGTGGGACCGGTCGAACAGGGTCAGGCCGAGCTCGCGTTCCAGGCGCGCGACCTGCTTGCTCACGGCGGGCTGGACGATGTGCAATGCCTCCGCCGCCCGGCCGAAGTGCTCGTGGTCGGCGACGGTGACGAAGTAGCGCAGCTGCCGGATCTCCACGGCCACCCCCTCGGATCGATTCCGGACGGTGATTGTTCCAGTGCCGGGCCGGTCGTTGATCGGCCCGGGCGGACCGGGTGGACTGGACGCCGGTCCGGAGAGGCGTGGTGAGGGCATGGCGACGACGGTCGTGAACGCGAGGGTGTTCGACGGGACGGAGGTGCGGGACTGGACCTCTGTCCGGTTCGCGGACGAGGTGATCACCGGGTGCTCGGCGGCGCCGCTCGCCCGTGACGGCGACGAGGTGGTGGACGCGGGCGGCGGGACCCTGCTCCCGGGCTTGATCGACGCGCACGTGCACCTCGTCCCCGGCGCGCTCGCCCAGTCGTTGACCTTCGGCGTCACCACCGTGCTCGACATGTTCAGCAAACCGGACCAGGTGGCCGAGGCCAGGGCCCAGGCGACCACCCGGCGGGACGTGGCCGACGTGCGTTCCTCGGGGATCGGTGCCACCGCGCCCGGCGGGCACCCGTCGATCATGTACGCCCCGTTCCCCGCGGTGACGGGCCCCGGCGACGCCGAGCGGTTCGTCGCGGACCGGGTCGCGGAGGGTGCCGACCACCTCAAGGTGTTCGCCGGTGTCGCGGGCCTCTGGCCGTCGCTCGACTCCGCGACCATCGCCGCGCTGGTGACGGCCGCGCACGCCCGTGGCCTGGTCGTCGTCGCGCACGTGAGCTCGGTGGCCGGTCTCGCGCAGGTCGTGGCCGCCGGTGCCGACGTCGTGGCGCACGTGCCCGTGGACGCGGACCTGGACCGGGCCCTGGTCGAACGCATCGCCGCCGCAGGGATCGCGGTCGGTCCGACGCTGGCGACCGCCGAGAACACCCTCGGTGAGCCGGGTGGCGCCGCGGTGGCAGCGGATCCGCGGCTCGCCGCGCCGCTCGGGGACGGCTGGCTGCGCCGGTTGACCTCGGGTGCGCCGGTGCCGCGCGGCCGGGCGCTGCCGCCCTACTCGCGGGCCGAGGACAACGTGCGGCGGCTCGCCGAAGCGGGGGTCACCCTGCTGGCGGGCACCGACGCCCCGAACCCCGGCACCGTGTTCGGGGCGAGCCTGCACCGGGAGCTGGAGCTGCTCGTCCGGTGCGGTGTCAGCCCCGCAGCGGCACTGACCGCCGCCACGGCCGCACCGGCACGGGTGTTCGGCCTCGCCGACCGGGGACGGATCGCGGCCGGGTTGCGCGCGGACCTGGTGCTCGTCTCCGGTGATCCGCTGGCCGACGTCACCGCGACGCGCGCGATCGAGCGGATCTGGCGTGCCGGAACGGTTTGCGATCGGCGCGCGTTCGTCGCGAGCGCCGCCGAGGCCGAGCAGCTCGCCGCCTTCGACGCCCAGGTCGCCAGGGCCGTGGCGGCGGTGCGCGAACGGCGCCGGTTTCCGCGGGCGTGATCGCGCGCTCGGTCGCCGGCTGACACACCTCACCTCCCCTCGGCCGCCACGGCCATGATGTGCCGGGTGCGGTCGCGCAGCAGCTGGTGCGTGCGGTCGTGGTGGTTGCGCGGGTGCCACGCCATGCCGATCGTCACGGCGGGCAGCGCGAACGGGATCGGGAACGTGCGCAGCCCGAGCGTGTCGAGCATCGGCCGTCCCAGCCGGGCGGGCGCCACGCAGACGACGTCGGTCTCGCGGACCAGGAACATCGCGCTCGCGAACGTGGGCACCACCGCCGCCACGCGCCGGCGCAGGCCCAAGGCGCCGAGCTGGTCGTCGATCGGGCCGTGCGCCCGCCCGCGCCGTGCCACGACGATGTGGTCGGCCTCGGCGAACCGTTGCGGTGTCACGGTTTTCGCCCTCACGAGCGGGTGTTCCCGCCGCACCACGCCGATCAGCGTCTCGGTGACCAGGGTTTCGGAGTGGATCTCCGGGTCACCGGCGCGGATGCTGCCGATCTCCAGGTCGAGCAGCCCCTCGCGCAGGGCCGGGGTGTTCTCCAGGTTCTCCGGCCGCAGGCGCAGCGAGATGCCGGGCGCCTGCACCCGCAGGTCGTCGATGAGCGACGGGATGACCGTCGTGGACAGCACGTCGGTGACCTGGAGGTCGAACATGCGCACCGCGGTCCGCGGGTCGGCCGTGGTGGACGGCGCGAACAGCGCCCGTGCCCTGGCGGCGACCGCGTGCACCTCACCGCGCAGCTCCAGCGCCCTGGGCGTGGGCACGAGGTCACGCCCGGCCCGCACGAGCAGCGGGTCGTCGAAGGCGCGGCGCAACCGGGCCAGCGCGCGGCTCATCGCGGGCGCCGACGTGTGCAGCCTGGCCGCGGCCTTGGTCACGCTGTTCTCGGCGAGCAACGCGTCCAGCGCCTCGATCAGGTTGAGGTCGAGGTAGTCCATGCCACCGATTATCACTTGCGCAACAGTTGCTTACCAGAGTTGCACTGGTGTTAATCGGCGAGCACTCCTAGCGTCGGTGACGTCAGCAGGAACCCAGTGGGGAGCAAGGACATGACAGGGAAAACGACTGTGCCGCGAGCAGTGGTGGTCGGCGCCGGGATCGTCGGACTGACGACGGGCCTCGCGCTGCGCCGGGCCGGGTTCGACGTGGTGGTCTGCGAGCACGCACCGGAGATCCGCGCCGCCGGGGCCGGGCTGGGGCTGTGGGCCAACGCGCTGGCGGTGTTCGACGAGCTCGGCATCGGCGACCAGGTGCGCGCCATCGGCAAACCCAGCGAGATGCACTTCCACGACCCGGCCGGGCGGCTGCTCGACACCCCGGAGTTCGGCGCCGAGGACCACCGGTACCTGCTGGTGCACCGGGCGAAGCTCAACGACCAGCTCGCCGACGCCGTGGGCCGCGAGAACATCCGGCTAGGCACCGGTTTCCGCGCGTACGAGGAGCACGCGGACCACGTCACGGTTCGCATGTCCGACGGCAGCAGCGAGGACGCGGACGTGCTCGTCGGTGCGGACGGGGCGTACTCGGCGGTGCGCGCGCAGCTGGTGCCGGGCTTCCCCGCCCAGGAGCACCCCGGTCACCACGCCTGGCGCGCGGTCGTCCCGGCCGCCGGGGTCTCGGTCCCGCGCAACCGCCTGATCCTGGGCTCCCACGGGTGCCGGGGCGGGTACGTGCGCACCCAGGACGGCAGCGTCTACTGGCTGGTGAACCAGTTCCGGTCACCGCCGCTGACCGGAACCCGCAGGCAGCAGGCCCTGGAGCGCGCCCGCTTTCTCGAAGACCAGGGCGAGGACCGCGTCCTGGCCGACCTGATCGAGTCGACGCCGGAGGAGCTGATCCTGCACAACCAGATCATGGTCGTGCCACCGCTGCCGCACTGGGTCTCGCAGCGGGTCGCGCTCGCCGGTGACTCGGCGCACGCGATGTCCCCGCACATCACCGCCGGCGCGACGCTGGGCATCGAGGACGCCGCCGTGCTCGGCCACCTGCTCGGGTCCACCGGTGACGTGCCCGCCGCGCTCGCCGGCTACGAGGCCGCGCAGCTCCCGCGCTACGCCCGCGTCGCGGAGCTGTCCGCGGCGGTCGAGCACGCGCCCACGCCGCAGGAGTTCGCATGGCACTACGCCGCGTTCAGCCACTGGATGCTCACCCAGCGGCCCCTCGCGCAGGACCGGGTGGGGGCATTCCAATGACGGACACCGGAGATGTTGCGCGCATAACGCTGGTCCATGCGGATGGGATTGCCGCCCCTGATTCACCCTTGTCGAATTCCGGCTCAGCGACTCGTCGCGGCGGCGGCCTTTCCGGTGCCCGCGCAGGTCGCGGCCTGGAGTAAACGTCGTCAGCGGCCCGTGACAATCACCTTCACCGGCTGACCGGCCTCCGACCAGCACACTGCCGAGTAGTCGCCGACGCGCTTTCGCGCGGAAGGAGAATATCTTTTCACCGCTTGGCTCCTATCGCGTCGCCCACGTCCTCGATACCAAGGACGTGCCGTAGCCCCGCACGTGATCGGAGCCCGCTTGTGACCGCATCCGCGCAGCACACCTGGACCACAGCCGCGACAACGGCCGACGAGTGGCTCGACCGTGCCCGGGAGGTGGCCGTCGTGCTCGCTGCCGACGCCGTTGCCCGCGACCGGGCCGGGGCCACGCCGTACGCCGAGGTGGCGTTGCTCAAGGACTCGGGTCTGGTCACCCTGCTCGGTCCGGTCGAGCACGGTGGTGGCGGGCAGGACTGGACCACCGCCTACCGGGTCATCCGCGAGGTCGCCGCGGGCGACGGCTCCATCGGCCAGCTCTTGGGCTACCACTACCTGTGGTTCTGGACCGCTCGCCTGATCGCCACCCCCGACCAGGTCGCCGCGGTGGAGGAACAGGCGACCCGTGAGCGCTGGTTCTTCGGCGGCGCGGTCAACCCGCGCGACAACGACCTGGTGGTGGTCGACGAGGGCGACGAGCTCGTCTTCACCGGCCGCAAGTCCTTCTCCACCGGCAGCAAGGTCTCCGACGTCACGGTTTTGGAAGGCGTGCTGGAAGGCACCGACAAGCACGTCTTCGTCATCGCCGCGTCCCACCAGGACGCCATCGTGTTCAACGACGACTGGGACAACCTCGGTCAACGGCTCACCGAGAGCGGCAGCGTCGAAATCCGCAGCGTGCGCGCATTGTGGTCGGATGCCTTGGGTCACGTCGACAAGCAGTTCCGGCCGCGGGTCTACAACAGCCTGAACGTGCCGCTGATCCAGTTGGTGTTCACCAACTTCTACCTCGGCATCGCCAGGGGCGCCCTCACCACCGCCGCCGCCTACACCCGTGACCGCACCCGGCCCTGGCCCTTTGCCGTCGACGTCAAGGAGACCGCGGTGCAGGAGTTCCACGTCCTGGACACCTACGGCGACCTCCAGTCCAAGCTGTGGGCCGCCGAAGCCCTGACCGACCGCGCCGCCGCGCTGATCGAGGCGATCAACACCCACCCCGACACCGTCACCGAACGCCAACGCGGCGAAGCCGCGGTCGTCATCGCCGCAGCAAAGCAGCGCGCCATCGACACCGGTCTGGAGATCGGCACCCGCGTCTTCGACGTCACCGGCGCCCGTGCCACCGCCAACACCGTCGGCCTGGACATCTACTGGCGCAACATTCGCACCCACAGCCTGCACGACCCCATCGCCCACAAACGCGCCGAGGTCGGCCGCTACGCACTGCTGGACGAACTGCCCGAACCCACCTGGTACACGTGACCCGCCCGTCCAGCTCGTGCCGGGCGGGTGCCGAGGTTGCCCCGGCACGGGTCCACGTTCGGCAAGGCGTCCCCGAACCCCCACTCAGTCGCGGTAGAGCGTATCGACGTAATAGTACGAACCGTCAACGTTGGCCACGAGCCAGATGACGACCTTGTTGATGCCACCCACCGGACCCTGACAGGAAGGATGCCCGGTGATCCGCTCGTTGTCGGCAGTTCGAGTGTCGTTCTTGTAGTAGCCGTTCGCCGTGTGGCAATCGACGACAACGGTGGTGGAGCCGGCGTTCCTGTCGTCGAACAGGCTGACATCGACGGTGACTGAACGGTTCGACCAGTGCGCCACTCCTGAGACGCAGCCGCTCTTGTTGTTGCATTCCTCAGGGAAGGGGTCGGACGGATAGTCCGCGGCACCCGCCGTGCCGATCGTCGTAGTCGCCAGCGCTGCAGTCATGGCCAGTGCCGACCCGAGTCGGGTGAGGACTGGCATCCGTGGTCCCTTCTCGGGCTTGGTGCTGCGGTTTGCCGCGTTCGCGGACGGGGTGGCGAGCTGGAGGCTCTGGTTCGCGACACGGCGCGTGAGATTCTTGGCCACGGTTTCCCCACTGGGTGATCGGACAGCCCGCCGCCGCTGTGGCGGTGCGTGTCTGCACAGTCCAACGGCAGCCCCTACACATCTCCTACACGGCCGTCATTCGGTCCTGGTCGGCGGCTTTGGCGTACGGCTCGGTGACCCGCCGTGCCCTGGCGTCGTGGTCCGGCAGCAGCGGGGTGCACCACTGCGATCGATCGCGATTCCCACAAGGCGATTCGCACGTATAGCGCACATCGTTCGATCCGAAAAGACCACTGTCCCAGCGAACGGTACGAGTGCCAGACGTTGACACAAAGGCTTGCCGGTCGGCTTCGCAGGCGCTTCCTTGGTGAGGCGCTGCTGACGGATCACCAGACGAGGCATCTGACAGACGAGCACCGCTCCAGGTCACCACAGTCCTGCCCACTCCACCGGCGAACGCGCCATCGCCGCCGCCTCGTCCACGGAGCTCCACGTCGATTCCACATCACTCTTTCCGCGGAGGACTCAGCATGAACCGCCACTACCGCACGGCGATCGTCGAGGCGCAGAGCGACCCGCTCACGACGGTTGCGGGCTTGGCCACGTCAGGCCTTCTCGACACGTACGTCGTGTACGAGGACTCGCAGGGGTGGTGGGTCGCCGGCGGTGCGGCGGCCGAGATCGTCCTCGGCCCCAAGACCGTGCGGTTCACCGAGGGCGCACGGACGGAAACGCGGCCGTGGGAAGGTGATCCGCTCGCCGTCGTGCAGTCCTTGCTGGCCGGGGTGGGGATCTCCGGCTGGCGAGCTTACGGCTGGTGCGCGTTCGAACTGGCCTACGCCATCGCCGGCGACGCCGCGGACGAGGAGGTTCTCGTCCACCTGATCATCCCGGAGACCGAGATCAAGCTGACGCCCGACCAGACCTTCGTGCGCAGTCTCGACAGAGACGCGCTCACCGCGGTCGAGGAGGCGCTGGGCAGCACGGCCGTCCTCCGCACCACTGCGCGGGATGTCACCGTGCGCCTGGACGCCACGGCGTTCGACTACCGCATCGGTGTGGACGCGGTCGTCAACGACATCGAAGCCGGCCGCATGCAGAAGGTCGTCCTCTCGCGCGTGGTCCCGGTCGACGACGAGATCGACTTCCCCGCCAGTTACGCCGCCGGCCGCCGTGTGAACACCCCTGCTCGGTCCTTCCTGTTGCAGATGGGCGATCTGAAAGCGTTCGGCTTCAGCCCGGAGATCGTTGTCGAGGTGGGAGCACAGCAGCGCGTTGTCAGCCAGCCGCTCGCGGGCACTCGCGCCCTCACCGGTGACCCCGAAACCGATCAGGCACTCCGCGAGGACCTGCTCTCGGATCCGAAGGAGCTCCACGAACACGCCATCTCCGTGAAGGTGGCCGTCGATGAACTGACCGGGACGTGCGCTCCTGACAGCGTCGTCGTCGAGGAGTTCATGACCATCAAGGAGCGGGGTTCGGTGCAGCACATCGCATCCAGGGTCGCCGGTCGGCTGAACCCGGACGGGAACCCGTGGGACGCGTTCGCTGCCGTGTTCCCCGCCGTCACGGCTTCGGGCGTGCCGAAGCTCGCCGCCTACGAAGCCATTCGCAAGTATGAGCCCACCTCGCGCGGCATGTACGCCGGCACGGTCATGACGATCGGCCAGGACGGCACGATGGATGCCGCGCTCGTCCTGCGCAGCGTGTTCTCCCGCGGTGGCAAGACGTGGCTGAGGGCTGGAGCAGGTGTGGTCGCGAACTCCCTTTCGGAGCGCGAACTCGAGGAGACCAACGAGAAGCTGGCCTGCGTCCACCGCAGCCTGATCCGCCGCGCCTGAACGTCGCGCCCCACCGGTTGCGCCAATCTCACAGCCAGGGCCGAATCCACACCGCTGCCCCGTGCACACGATCCAGCCGTCTTGAACCTCCTACAGGAAGAGCCACCGTGTCCGACTACCTGTTCGACAACACCGCCTCCCAGTCAGCAGGCCGGTTCTCAGCCTTGGAGACCTGCTACGACCACGTGACGCAAGGCAACCTGACGCGACTGGGCGTCGGCTCGGGGTGGAACTGCCTCGAGGTCGGGGGCGGAGGCGGATCGCTCGGAACCTGGCTCGCCGACGCCGTCGGCCCGACCGGGAGCGTGTTGCTCACCGACCTCGCCCCGAAGATCGCGCCGGACCGTGAGCGGCCCAACCTGACGATCGCACGGCACGACGTGGTCGACGACGACCTTCCCGAGGCCTCGTTCGACCTCATCCACTCCAGGCTGGTGCTGCTGCACCTGCCCGAGCGCCAGCAGGTCCTCAAGAGACTCGTGTCGGCGCTCAAGCCGGGTGGCTGGCTCGTGCTGGAGGAGTTCGACTGCGAGTGGACGCCCGTTCTGGACGCTCCGCACGCCGGCGCGAGCGACCTGTTCAGCAAGGTGCACGGAGCTGTGTTGCGTCTGCTCACCGAGGCAGGCGCGGACGTCACGTGGGGGCGCAACGTGCAGGCAGCCATGGCACAGGCGGGACTCAAGGACGTGTCCTCCACGACTTTCGCGGAATCCTGGGCCGGCGGTGGCACGGGCGCCGGCCTGCACCGCGTCAACACCGAACAGGTCGAGGACCAGCTCATCGCCGCGGGCATCACGCGGGAGTCGCTGCGGGAGTTCTGGACGCTGCTGGACGACCCGAACTTCGTGGTCAACTCCTACCCGTTGATCAGTGCGCGAGGTCAGCGTCAGGCCTGATCGACCACCGGAAGACCTCTGGAGCGGCGCGGACGACACGACGTCTGCACCGCTCCGGAGGTCGAGTTCAGCACCATCACGACGTGAGTGTCCTGCCAGCCGCGTAGACCGCGCCGAGCTCGACTCCGCAACGCCCGCCGGACAAGTCCGAGCAGGCCCAGCTCGGCGGAGCGGAGCGGAGCGAAGTGCGGCGGGCGTCACCGGCCTGCCAGGTGCTGGGCCGCGTAGGCCCGCCACGGCCGCCACTGCCCCGTCCTCTGCTCCAGCGCCTCGCCGGAGGTGGGCAGCCCCAGCTCCCGGGCCGCCTGCCGGACCCGCGTGTCCACCGCGAACGCGTCGGGATCTCCCAGCGCGCGCATCGCGATCGTCTCCACGGTGGTGCCGCCGATGCCGGTGAGACCGCCCAGCACCGCGCGGGCCCGCGACCGGTCGCCGCCGACGCTGAGGTCCAGCGCACCGGAGACCAGCGCTCCGGCCACCGAGCGGATCGCGGCCGCACGTCGCGGTGACACGGGCAGGTCCGCCTCGTGCAACCGGTCCGGGCTGGGGAACAGGTGCGTGAGCCCGCCGCCGGGGTCCACGACCGGGTCGCCGCACGCGGCCACCAGCCTCGCCGACGACGACCCAGCGGCGGCGCGCACGGCGAACTCGGGGCCGTCGACCGTGCGCGGCACCCGCCGGCCCGGCACCTTCGCCACGAGCGGTGCGAGCACCGGGTCGTGGCCCAGCAGGTCGTCCACGGCCACGGGGTCCGCGTCGAGGTCGAGCAGGAAGCGGCACCGGCTGATCGCGATCGACAGGTCGCGCAGGTCGGTGAGCGTCAGGTGGCAGCTCACGTGGCCGGGCAGCGCCCGCAGCTCGGCGATCGCGGGACCGTGCGGCAGCCGCAGGGTGCGGCGGTAGGCGCCGTCGCGCCACTCCTCCACACCGGGCACCGCGGTGGCGGTCAGCTGCTCGAACAGCTCGTCCGGCGCCAGCGGGGCGCGGAAGGGCAGCCGCAACGTCAGCGCGCCCGCCGTTCCCACCGGGCTCTTCACCTCGCCGGCGCGCGCCCGCAGCTCGGTGGGAGACAGGGCGAACACCTCGCGCACGGTGTCGTTGAACGTCCGCACGCTGGCGAAGCCGGCCGCCAGCGCCACCTCGGCCATCGGCAGCGCGCTGGTCTCGATCAGCAGCCTGGCCGTCTGCGCCCGCTGGGCCCTGGCCAGCGCCAGCGGACCGGCGCCGATCTCGGCGAGCAGCTGCCGCTCGACCTGGCGGGTGCTGTACCCGAGGCGTGAGGCCAGCCCGGGAACGCCCTCCCGGTCGACCACCCCGTCGGCGATCAGCCGCATGGCCCGCGCCACCAGGTCCGCGTGCACGTTCCACGCGGGCGAACCGGGGCTCGCGTCGGGACGGCACCGCTTGCAGGCGCGGAACCCGGCCTGCTGGGCGGCCGCCGCGCTGGGGTAGAACCGCATGTTCTCCGCCTTGGGCGGCACCACCGGGCAGCTGGGCCGGCAGTAGATCTTCGTCGTGACGACGGCGGTGAAGAACCACCCGTCGAACCGGGCGTCCTTGGACCGCACGGCACGAAGGCACCGCTCGCTGTCGTTGTGCACGCCACGAGCATCGCCCCGCTGCGCCGGTGTGGTCCAGCAGGAATGCGACATGTGTGGTGATGTCGCAAAACCGCCAGAAGGACCCATCACGCGGTGGTGGGGTCGGCTCCATGACCAGCCACGCGTGGGGAAACCGACCCCTGCTGCGCCTGGCCCGGCACGGGGTGGACGCGGCTGCTCATCCGCGTTCCATGTCCAGCAACCGCATCTTGCGCGGTAACCCGCCGCCGTAACCGGTCAGCGAGCCGTTCGCGCCCACCACCCGATGACAGGGCAGGATGATCGAGATCGGGTTGCGCCCGTTCGCGGCGCCGACCGCGCGCGAGGCGGTCGGCTTGCCGATGGCCAGGGCCATCGCGCCGTACGTCGTGGTGACACCGCACGGCACCGTGCTCAGCTCGCGCCACACGTCCAGCTGGAAGGGCGTTCCCCGTGGGGCGAGCGGCACGTCGAACACCTTCAGCTCGCCGGCGAAGTACGCGTCCAGCTGGCGTTCCAGCTCCCCGAACAGGCCGGGGTCGCGCACCCAGTCGTCGGCGATCGACGGCATGTACAGGTGGTCCGGCAGCATGTACAGGCCGGTGATCGACTCCCCGTCGCCCAGGAGCAACAGCTCTCCGATGGGCGTGGGGGTGGTGGTGGTGAACCTGCGCGGTCCCCCGAGCGGGGCCGCGAACTCCACAGGTGGCAGCGGGGCTGACGTCACCTGATCATGGTGGCGCATTCCCAGCCGCTTGACTGGCGGTTTTCCGACACGACCCGCACCGGGTCCCGGCCCGGACAGGTGAGGTCGCGAAGTCGCCAGAGCCGCCCGGCGATCACTGCCATGGTCGAGCTCATGACCCGGCCCGGCTTCACCACCGTCGTGCTGCTCGCGTGCGGAGCGACGTTCCTGTCGCTGCTCGACGCGACCATCACGAACCTCGCCATCACCGACCTGCACCGCACCTTCCCCGACGCCTCCGCGACCGACGTCACCTGGGTGATCTCCCTGTACGCGGTGCTGTTCGCCTCGCTGCTCGCCCCCGCCGGGCGGCTCGCCGACGTCGTGGGACGGCGTTCGCTGTACCTGTTCGGGGCAGGCCTGTTCACCGCGGCGTCGCTGCTGTGCGCCGTCGCCCCGACCCTGCCGGTGCTGCTGGTCGCCCGCGCGGTGCAGGGCGTGGGCGCGGCCGCGATGATTCCCGCGTCGCTGGCCGTGGCGCTGGTCGACTCGCCACCGGAACGCCGTGCGGAGGCCATCGGCCTGTGGGCCGCCGCTGCGTCGGCAGCCGCGGCCGCCGGACCCGTCCTGGGTGGCGTGCTGATCGACGCGTTCGGCTGGCGGTCGGTGTTCCTGGTCAACCTGCCGCTGGGCGCCGCGCTGCTGCTCGGCGTCCACAGGACCGAGAAGTCCGCGCGGCACAGCGGAAAGCTGCCCGACCTGCTCGGCACGGCGGTGCTGGCGTGCGGTGTCGGCCTGCTCACCCTGGGCGTGACTGAGGGGCAGACCTGGCGCTGGGACTGGCGGGCGCTCACCGCGCTCGGCGCCGGTGCGGTGCTGCTGGCGGTCGCAATCGTGCGCTCGTGGCGGCACCCGGTGCCCGCGCTCGAAACGAAGTTGTGGCGCACCAGGACGTTCGCGCTCGCCAACGCCGTCTCGCTGTTCTTCGGTGCCTCGCTGTACGCGTGGCTGCTGATTGGCGCGCTGGTGCTGGTGCACGTCTGGCACCTCTCGTGGCTGGTCGCCGGTCTGGTGATGAGTCCCGGCGCGGTGGTGTCCGCGGTCGTCGCTGCCCGCGTCGGCAAGGTGCTGGGCAAGCGCAACCCGCGGCTGGTGGTGTCGGTCGGCGCCCTGTTGGTGGTGGCCGCGGGGATGTGGCTGTACCTCGGGCTCTCCGCCGAGCCGCGGCTGTGGTCGCTGTGGCTGCCGGTGGGCCTGGTGGCCGGGCTCGGCATGGGTGCGGTGAGCACCGGTGTGTCGAGCGCCGCGGCGTTGTCCGTGCAGCCGAGTCAGTTCGCGGGCGCCACCGGGCTGACCATGGCCGTGCGGCAGATCGGCGGGGCGCTGGGCATCGCCGCGCTGGCTGCGATCCTTCCGGTCGAGGTGTCGTCAGATCCTGTTCCACACGGCCACGTGGTGCTGTTCTGCTGCGCGACGGCCGCGATCGCGGGCCTGATCGGCCTCGGCCTGTCCATCCACACCGGCGCGCCTGCACCACGCGCGGAGACCGTGCTGAAGCGGTGATCCCGGTGGAATGCGGGGTGGCGGCTCCCGCGGGCCGGACCAGGTTCACGGTCCGGCCCGCGGTGAACCTCAGCCGGTGGTGCAGGCCTGTCCGTTGAGGGTGAACGAGGCCGGGGCCGGGTTCGACCCGCTGAACGTGCCGTTGAACCCGATGCTCACCGACGCGTTCGGTGCCAGCGCGCGGTTCCAGGCCAGGTTGGTCGCCGTGACGTTGCCGCCGGACTGCGCAAGCGTGGCACCCCAGCCCGGCGGGGTGACCTGCTGGCCGTTTGCGTAGCCGAAGGCCAACGTCCAGCCGTCGATGGCGCCGGTGCCGGTGTTGGTGATGGTCACGCCCGCGGTGAACCCGTTGCCACCACCCCAGTTCGAGGCCGAGTAGGCGACCTTGCAGGTCCCGGTGCCACCGCCCGCACCGGTCGTCACCGACAGCGCCGGGGAGGTGGCCGAGACGTTGCCGGCCGCGTCCCTGGCGCGCACCTGGTAGCGGTAGGTGGTCGACGGGGTGAGGCCGGTGTCGGTGTAGGAGGTCGTGGCCGTGGAGCCGACGAGGGCGAACGACCCGCTGCCCAGGGCGCGGAAGACGTCGTAGCCGGTGACGCCGACGTCGTCCGTGGACGCGGGCCAGGTCAGCGTGAGGCCGCCGGCGGTCACGGCGGAGGCGACCGGGGTGCCCGGAGTGGACGGTGGCCGGGTGTCACCGGGTCCGCCTCCGCCGAAGACGGTGGCCTCCTTCGACGTCTGCCGGATGCCGTTGGCGCCGTTGAGGAAACGCTCGCCCCACGGCGTGAGGCTCGCCGGGTCGAAGGAGTTGGTCATGTCGAGGTAGCCGACCTCGGCGCTGTTCCCGCTCCACGACCAGCCGAGGTACCCCAGGCCGCGGGCCTGGGCCTGCGCCATGATCGTGTCCTCGTCCGGGTCGCCGTCGCTGTGCTTGTGCCCGAACTCCCCCACCACCAACGGCAGCCCGGCGGTGCGGAACGCGTCGAAGTACGCGTTGACCTCCGCCGCGGTGTCGTAGACGCCGTACATGTGGATGGAGAACACGGTGTTGCGCAACGGATCAGCGTTGAAGACCGCCGCCGCGTTGTCGCGCATGATGTTCTGCCAGTCCTGGCCCCACATCGGCGCGTCCGCCATGACCAGGTGCCGCAGCCCGGCACCGCGCAACCGGCTGACGGCACTGCTCGTGGCACTCGCCCACGTCGCACTGACCTGGGCGTTGTTGCCGAACGGCTCGTTGCCGAGGTTGATGACGACGTAGTCCTCCTGGCCCTGCAGCGCGCTCGCCACACCGGTCCAGTAGGTCGCGGCCTGGTCCAGGCTCGCGGCCCCGCTCTGCTCGCCGTACCCCGTGGTGTCGTGCACCTCCAGCACGCAGATCAACCTGTTCTGCTTGCACAGCGCGATGACGCTCGACACCTCGGCCGCCGGCGTCGGCCCCCACCGCTGCCCGCTGCCCAGCACGACCCGCACCGTGTTGGTGCCGAAGGACTTCATGTCCGCGAACGCCCTGGTCTGCGTCGGGTACCAGACGTGGGCGTGGTTCACGCCGCGCATCACGAACGTGGCACCGTTGCCCTCGACCACCCGAGTGCCCTCGACGTGCAGGCCCGGTGGTTGTGCGCCCAGGGCCGCCACCACCGCCGGGTACCAGCGGGCCTCGATCTTCTGGATGCCGGTGGTGCTGTTGGGGTGCACGCCGTCGGTGGTGTCCGTCGCGGTGCTGAACCCGGTCCACTGGTCCACGACCGTGATCGGCGAGGCCGCCGTGCTGTTCGCCCGCGCCCACGCGGGGATGGCGTTGTTCAGTTCGACCACGCGCTGGCCGCACGCCGAGCAGCCGGACGGGTTCATCGGGATGATCTGCGCGACGACGAGCTTCACCGCCGGGTTGCTCGCGCGCATCTGGCCGAGCATCGTGGTGTAGGCGGACAGGATCGTCTGCGCCGGGATGTTGTTCCACACGTCGTTCGTGCCCAGGTGCATCAGCACGACGTCCGGGCGCGCCGACGACAGCCAGCCGGGGAGCTGGTTGTCCCGCACGATGTTCGTGGCGAGGATGCCGCCGTGTCCCTCGTGCTCGCCGTCGTAGGTGAACCCGCAGCCCGACGCCGGGAGCGAGCCGACGAAGTCGACACCGGTGTGGCCGGTGTCCTGCAGGTGCTTCCAGAGCAACGCGCGCCAGCAGCCGGGCGAGCCGGTGATGGAGTCGCCGAGGGCCATGATCCGCACGGGCGCGGCGCCTTGCCTGGAGGCGTTGGCGATCGCGGCGGGCCCGGCGGCCATGCGCGCGGGCGCGGCGGGGGGCTCAGGCGCGGCAGCGGCTTGCACAGGCGAGGCGGCGGGCTCAGGCGCAGCAGCGGCTTGCCCAGGCGAGGCGGCGGGCCCAGGCGCGGCAGCGGCGGGCCCAGGCGCGGCAGCGGCTTGCGCGGACGCGGCGGCGCCGGCCGGAACCGGAGCGATGACCGCGCAGGCGGCCAGGAGCAGGCCGGCCACCACCGCGCGTAGGAATCTCCAGGTCACAACGACCTCCTGGGAAGGTCCGACAGGGAAGGGCGATTTCTGGGAGCGCTCCCGGAATGGGAACGTAACCACGCCGAAACCTGGCGGCACACCGCCGACTGGCCCCACCCGATCGCCCGTCCGACAACGGCGCGTCACTCCACTGTGGACCCGACATGCCCGGCGGGGCCGCATATGCGACGCAAACGTGGAGCGGCGCTCGCGCGGCAGGAGCTCCGACGCAACGCGGGCGTGAGTCGATGCCCGGCAAGGCCTCAGACGCGACGCAGGCATGGGTCGGCGCTCACGCGGCGCGACCTTTGACGCGACGCAGCCGCAGGGCAGTGCCCGCCCGACAGCACCTCAGACGCGACGCAGGCGCGGCCCGGTGCTCGCCCGGCACGACAGCTTCGGCGGTAGCAACGTCAGCGCCGCCGTCGGACGCCCGCTCAGCCGGGCGGCGAGCAGTTCCATCGCCTGCCGTCCCAGCTCCTCCGCGGGCAGCCGCACCGAGGTCAGCCGCAACTGCTCGGCGAGCTCGTCCGGGCAAATGGCCACGACCGCCACATCATCGGGCACCCTGCGGCCCAGCGCACGCAGGCTCGCGGCCACCCAGTTGAGCGCCGCCTCGTTGTGCACGACGAGCCCGGTCGTCGCCGGTTGGGTGCGCAGCAGCGACCGCACGGTGGCGAGCACCGACTCGTAGTCGCACTCGACCGGCAACGCCGTGGACGCGACACCGCGGCGCATGGCCGCCGCGCCGAACCCGGCCATCGCGCGCTGCGCGTAGCCGGCGTTGCGCTGGTACACGACGCTCGGGGAGCCGAGGAAGCCGATGCAGCGGTGGCCGAGGTCGGCCAGGTGGTCGACGCACCGCGCACCGGCCGCCTCGAAGTCGAAGTCCACGCAGGTGAGGCCGTTGACGACCGCTGGTCGTCCGATGAGGACGGACGGTCGGCCCATCTGCCGCAACAGCGGCACGCGCTCATCGTGCAGTTCCACGTCCATCACCAGGAAGCCGTCGACCTGGGCGTCGGCCGCGACCCGGCGCAGGTCCTGAGCGCCCCGGTCCGCCGTCATCAGCAGCACGTCCAGGCCGTGCGCGCGGGCCGTGGCGACCGCCGCCGTCACGAACCGCATCAGCACCGGCAGGTGCACGCCGGGCCGCAACGGCAGCACCAGGCCCACCACGTCTACCCTGCTGCTCGCGACCGCCCTGGCGCCGGCGTTCGGGTGGTAGCCCAGCTGCCTGATGCTCTCCCTGACCCTGGTGCGGGTCCGCGAGGAGATCGACCGCCGGCCCGTCAGCACGTAGGAGACGGTGCTCGGTGCCACTCCGGCATGCCTTGCCACGTCCGCGATGGTGACCACGTCGACACCTCCGAGAGTTGAAACGTTTCAAGCACGTTACGGACGCGGTCCTCCTCCGCTCACCACCAAAAGTTGTATCGTCACATTGACAGTTGACGGTCAGGGACGGCTTCCGCTTCGACTTGTTCGACACGCCGGGCTTCGAATGCACCGCCCGATTCGACGCACAACAGGAAAACGCTTTCCACATTGCTGCACAACGCATCCGCACCCTTGCGCTGGCGAGCGGAAGCGGTTCATCGTAGCCGTCGTGGATCCGCGACGAGGCGTTCTTCTCCCCCTGGTGGTCACGGCCGTGCTCACCGGGCAGCTGCCCGCCGTCGCGCACCCACCGCCCGGCGAGCACCTCGACCGCGGACTCGTCGCCGCCACCACCCCGGGCGGCGTCCACCTCAGCTGGCGCCTGCTCGGCCACGAGGCCACCGGCGCCACCGCCACGGGGCTGGCAGGACCCGACTTCGCCGTCTACCGCAACGGGAAGCGCATCGCGACCGTCACCGACAGCACCACCTACCTCGACGCGGACGCCGCGCCCGGTGCGCGCTACCGGGTCGCGCCGGTGCACCGCGGTGTCGTGCTCGGACGCAGCAAACCCGCGACGGCGTGGGCGGCGGCGTACCACGACCTGCCATTGCGCAGGCCCGCCGACGGCGTGACACCGGCCGGCGAGAGCTACACCTACTCCGCCAACGACGTCAGCGTCGGCGACGTGGACGGCGACGGGCAGTACGAGTACGTCGTCAAGTGGGATCCCAGCAACTCCAAGGACGTCTCGCAGGTCGGCTACACCGGGCCGGTCTACCTCGACACGTACCGCTTCGACGGCACCCTGCTGCACCGGATCGACCTCGGCGTGAACATCAGGGCGGGCGCGCACTACACCCAGTTCCTGGTCCACGACTTCGACGGCGACGGCCGCGCGGAGCTGATGACGAAGACCGCGCCCGGCACCAGGACCACCGGCCGCGACGGCCGCAGCCGGTACATCACCATGCCGCGCGAGGACGTCCGTGCGGGCTATGCGCACACCGACGACTACCGGCTCAGCCCCGAGGGTTACCGCAAGCACCTCGTCGCCGTGTTCCGCGGCTGGCACGAGCACCCCGAGGTGGTCTCCGGTCGCTGGCCGGCCACGCTGGAGCAGGCGTTCGGCCTCGAACCGCGCTACCGCTACCCGCTGTCCGAACCGGACGCCGCCGCGCTGGTCGACCACTTCCTGGACGTCTACGCGCCGTCGCGCAGCGCCAACAACAAACTGCGCCAGTTCGCCGGGTTCATCGTCGACGGCCCGGAGTACCTGACCGTGTTCGACGGCGCCACAGGACGAGAACTGCAGACCGTCCGTTACGAACCGGGCCGCACCGACGACGGGCTGATGTGGGGCGATTACGCCATGCCCCGCATCGAGCCGGGCAACCGGGTCGACCGGTTCCTCGCGGCGGTCGCACACCTGGGCGGCGAACACCCCTCCGCGATCTTCGCGCGTGGCTACTACACCCGCTCCACCGTCGCGGCTTACGACTGGGACGGCCGGCGGCTGAAGAAGCGCTGGCTGGCCGACAGCGGCTGGGTGCCGATGACGAACCCGTTCCGCGACACCCCGCACGGCCGCGACGGGACCAGCCCCACCCATGCCGGGCTCACCACGCAGGGCGCCCACTCGCTGAGCGTCGCGGACGTGGACGGCGACGGCCGGCAGGAGATCGTCTACGGCGGCGCGACGCTCGACGACGACGGTTCGCTCGCCTACAGCTCCACCGGTGTGCTGCCACCGGGCAGTGCGGACCCCGGCGCCACGGTCCGGGTCGGTCACGGTGACGCCCTGCACGTCACCGACATCGACCCGGACCGTCCCGGCCTGGAGATCTACATGGTCCACGAAGGCGCCCGCAACGCCCCGTACGGCTACGCGCTGCGGGACGCGCGGACCGGCCGGACGATCTACGGCGCCTACTCCGGCATGGACACCGGCCGGGGCATGATCGGCGACGTGCGCCCGGACGTGCGGGGGCTGGAGACGTGGGCGTCGATGCCGAACGGCTCGGAGTCGGCGGGCATCTGGAGCGCGGACGGCCGTCAGCTCGAAAGCCGTTCTCCTGGAACGAACATGAGCATCCGCTGGGCCGGCGACCTCACGACCCAGATCGTGAACGGCGCCGGGGACGTGACACCGACCGTCGACGACTGGCGGCGCGGCACGTTGCTCACAGCGACCGGGACGCGCACCAACAACGGCACCAAAGGCACCCCGTCGCTCGTCGCCGACGTCTTCGGCGACTGGCGCGAGGAGCTCGTCGTGCGCACGCAGGACAGCTCGGCGTTGCGCTTCTACCTCAGCACCGAACCGACCAACCACAAGATGTACACGCTCATGCACGACCGCCAGTACCGCGCCGAGGTCGCCCGCCAGCAGACCACCTACAACCAGCCGTCCCACCCGAGCTTCTACCTCGCGTCGGACACGGACTGGTCGCGCGTTCCCCTGCCCTCGCACCGATTGGCCGAACCATGATCCGCAGAGTTCTCGTCGCGGCGGCCGTGCTGCTGAGCACCGTCGCCGTGGTCCCGGCAGCCGCCGCGGCCACCACGAGCCCGCCCACCGACCCGAACGTCCGGTACTTCGGCCGGTGGAACACGAGCACGTCGAGCGCCTACGTCTCCGAGTGGGCGGGCGGCTACCTCGTCGTCGGCTTCACCGGCCGGACGGTGAAGCTCAAGCAGCGCCGGGCGATCGACTTCTTCGTCAGCATCGACGGCGGACCCGACGTGTCCTATGTCAACCGCAGCGGCACGGTGGACCTCACGCCCACCCCGCTGGCCACCGGCAACCACACCCTGCGCGTCTCCTACCGCCCGATCGCGGGCTCGTACAAGGGTGACGCGGTATACCAGGGCATCGAGATCGACACCGGCGCACGGACGTTCGCCCCCACCGTGCCGTCGAAGCTCATCGAGTTCATCGGTGACTCGATCACCGTGGGCCAGCAGTCGTCGAAACAGGCGCTCACCGCCTATGGCTGGCTGACCGGCGAGAAGCTCAAGGCCGCTCACACGCAGATCGCGGTGGGCGGCGCGTGCCTGCACCCGGCGGCCGACGGCTGCCTGAGCATGCGGGAGGGCTTCCTGCGCACCGGTCTCGCGCTGACCGCGCCCGCGTGGGACTTCGGCCGCTACCGGGCGAACGCGGTCGTGATCAACCTCGGCACCAACGACGTCGGGCACAGCGTCACCAAGGACCAGTTCCGGTCCTCCTACGTCACGCTGCTGCGCCGCGCACGGGAGAAGTACCCGACCGCGGCGATCTTCGCGCTGGGCACCTTCCGCAAGCGGTACGTGCCCGAGACCCAGGCCGCGGTGCGGGAGCTCAACGCCGGTGGCGACGCCAACGTGCACTTCGTCGCCACCGACGGCTGGATCGACGAGGCCACCGACACCACCGACAACGTGCACCCCAACGACCAGGGGCACCGCAAGATCGCCGAGCGCCTGGCGCCGATCGTCGCCGCGCGGATCTGAACCGTCTCGGAGATCGGAGAACTTCACGGCCGCACAACGCAAACACGCTCTGGTCCTGCTGCTCGTCCTGGCCACCAGCCTCTCGACGGCACCGCACGCGTGAGCCTATCCCCTGCCCGGTCGCGTGACCGGTGACATCAGCGTGCACGACCCGAGCGTGGTCAAGCGCCCCGACGGCAGGCGCCGAACATCGTCAAGCGCGGCTCCTACCACTACCTGTTCGTCTCGTTCGACCTGTGCTGCCGGGGAGCGGCCAGGGCAGCGTCCACGGGCCCGGTCACCAGGACGTCCTCGCCGACGTCGTCAGACGAACGCCTTGCCGGGAAAGGCCGGACGGCCTTTCCCGGCCCGCGCACGGAACAGCCGAGAACTGGAGGAAAGCTGGAGGCTCAGTCGTGCGGGGACCTGCCCTCGGCCGGGTCGTGGACGTCGAGGCGCCCGCACATGCCGAACCGCCGCGGCCCCTCCGCACGCACCACGTGGATGTCGGCGTCCGCCAGGTGCCCGATGTCACCGGCGCGCAACCGGTCCAGGTGTTCCCCGGTCTGCCGGGCGGCGGCCAGCGCCCCGGTCCGCCACCGCTGCTCCCAGTCGGCCAGCGACTCGCGTTTCAGCGCGAGCGCGGCGCCGTAGAACTCGTCGAGCGCCGCGAGGTCACCCGCTTCCACCCGCTGCCGCAACCGCAGGAACCCCTCCACCGCCAGGTCGCGCCGCCGGTGCGCGGCGGACTCGGCGTCGGTCTGGCCGAGGGAGGCGGCCGTCGCGTAGTGCACGGGGTCCCGCAGCACCTCGTCCGGGAACGTGAACACGGCGTCACCGGCCTCCGGCAGGCCGCTGTTCTGCATCACGACGACGATGCGCAGGTCGCCGTCGTTGACCAGCCGGTGGATCGTGCCCGGCGTGAACCACGCGACCGTGCCCTCGCTCAACGGCGTCTCGGCGAACCCGCGCCGCGTGAGGGTCTGCACGCTGCCCTCGCCGCCGATCACGTAGTAGCACTCCGCGCAGGTGAGGTGCACGTGCGGCGACCCGCCGCACACCCCGTCGACCCTCGGCCAGTCGTACACCCGAAGACCGGAGAGGCCGATCGCGCCGGGGAACGGTGTCACCACGGATGTTCCTCCACATAGGACTCCAAGCGTTCCCGGTCCCACTCGCCGTTCGCGACGACGAGCCGGTAGCGCAGCCTCAGCGCCTCGCCCGGTGCCACGTCGACGGTGTCGAAGAACGCGAACGACGGGTTGACCGCCGCGAACGGCGTGCTGCGCACGAACCAGTGGGTGTTCTTGTTCTCCGGGTGGTCCACGAACAGCAGCGTGGACGAACGGTCCACCTCGTCGTGCCGGCCGACGAACGCGAGCCACCCGGCGGGCCTGCCCATCATCTCCTGTCCCGTTCCGCCGTCGGCCCCGATCACCTCGCCGCCGGTGAACGACCGCGGGCCGCGCCAGAAGAACCCGGTGTAGCCCGCGAGCTCCCGGCCGTTGGTGGTCGGGCTGCCGAAGACCAGCGGTTCCTGCCGCAGGTTCGTGAGCGTGGTGGCGAACTCCAGCGCCCACGTCTCGGCCTCGACGTCGCGCACGGTCAGCTCCCGCGCCTCCTCGACCCAGTGCTGCCCGGCCTCCGTGAACCAGGACAGCCGTTCACCGATCCGCAGCTCGTCCCCGGTCCCGCTGGTGGTGAAGTTCTGGTGCCGCATGGCGCCCACGTTCGGCAGCACCACGTACCCCTCGTCACGCACATACGTGACGCCGCCCCAGAAGTTCTGCCCCGACACGTCGGTCGCGGTCATCTGCACGCCCTTGTGCCAGCGGTGGTCGTGCGGCCGGAACCCCGTGACCACGTCACCGGCGAGCGTGCGCACCGGGTGCAGGTAGGGCTTCGGCCCCTCGAACGCCGGTGTCGACGGCCGGTGCACGTAGCGGAACAGCTCGGCGGCGCCCGCCGACACCACGAGCGCGTCGTCGTCCTGCCGCGAGATCACCGGACGTTCGCCCACGGGGCACCGTTTCCTTCCATCGTGGCGTAGAACGGGTCGCCGGGCCCGATCTGCCCGGCCTTGACGACCGTGCCGGTGAACGCCGAGGCGTACAGCGCGGCGATGAACTCCATCGTGTTCCTGGTGTCGGCGAGGGTCACCGGTGGTGGCTCGCCGTTGTCCAGGGCGTCGAGGAACGCCGCCAGCTGGCACCGGTGCCCGCTGACCGTGCCGGACCGCTCCGGCTGCCAGAGCGGGAGGACGTCGTCGTGGCCGGGCGCCGGGGTGACCGTCCAGTGCTCGTCGGTGTAGCCGTAGAGGTGCTCGACCTCGACCGTGGCGCGCTCGAAGTCGAACCGCAGCTGCGAGGTCTCCCTGGGCGACAGCACGGAGTTCACCACCGAGGCGACCGTCCCGTCGGCGAACGTCACCAGCGCCATCGAGATGTCCTCGGTCAGCACGTCGCGTGCCTGCCGCGCCGCGAGCGCCCTGACCTCCCGCCACGGCCCCAGGACCGACAGCAGCAGGTCGAACTGGTGGATGCCGTGGCCCATCGTCGGGCCGCCGCCCTCGCTGTCCCACGACCCGCGCCACGGCACGTCGAAGTAGGCGTCGTCGCGGTACCAGAGGGTGTCGCACTTCGCCACCAGCGACCGGCCCAGCAGCCCTGCCGCGACCATGCGCCGCAACCGGACCGCGGCCGGGCCGAAGCGGTGCTGGAACACCGTCGCGACCCGGCCGGTCGAGGTCCGCTCGGCGGCCACCAGCGCGTCGACCTCGCTCAACGACAACGCCGGTGGCTTCTCCACGAGCACGTTCACGTTCGCCGCCAGGCATTCCAGAGCGAGCGGCACGTGGTAGCGGGGCGGGGTGCACACGTGCACCACGTCCGGCTGCTCCTGCTCCAGCAACGCGGCGAGCCCGGCGTGCACCCGTGGCACGCCCCACTCGCGTGCGAACGCGGTGGCGCGGGCGGTGTCCACGTCCGTCACCGCGACCAGCTCGACGCGGTCTCCGCAGGCCCGCACCGCCTCCGCGTGGGCGGCGGCGATCGCACCCGTCCCGACGACGGCCGCGCGCCTCACCTGGCCGCGTCCACTTCGGACTGGACCTCCCTGATGAACGACGCGGCGGCCGCACCGGGCGTCGTCCGGCCGAACAGGACGTCCTCGGTGTGCCGCTTGAGGATCGCGTCGACGGTGCTGGCGCCGTTCGGCGTGATCCTGGGCGGGTCGCTGACCGGGACGGTGTCGAGGTACTCCTTGGCGGCCCGGTCGGTCTCCTTGAGCTGTCCCGAGATCGCGGCGCGGATCTTCGTGTTGGCCGGCACACCGCGTTCGGTGAGCAGCACCTTCGCAGCCTCCTCGTCGTTGGCGAGGAAGCTCACGAACGCCGCCGCCTCCGCGGGGTGCTTCGACCGCGCCGACACCGACCAGAACATCGACGGCTTGTAGTAGGCACCGGGTGAGCGCCCCTGCGACTCGCCGGGCAGCCGCAGCAGCTTCAGCTTGGCGCCGCTGGCGGCGGTCAGGGCGGTGAGCTGGGTGTTCCACCACAGGCCGAACGCCGCGGTGCCGGTCGCCGTCGCCGACTGGTTCAGGCCAGCGGAGGCCTTCTCGATCGTCACCGACGGCGGTGGCGCGACACCGGTCTTCGCGAGGTCGGCGATGTAGGTCCAGTACTCGGTGGCCACCTCGGGCGGCAGGACGACCTTGGCGTCCTGGTCGAACATCGCCCCGCCCCGCTGGCGGGCCCGGATGCTCAGCCCGGCCGTGTCGTTGATGCCCGGCGACTGCACGCCCCACACCGTGCCGCCGCTGGCCTTCGACACCCGCTCGCCGACGTTCCGCAGGTCGTCCCAGGTCCACTTGGTGTCGTCGGGCAAGGGGATGTCGTACTTCGCGAGCAGGTCGGTGTTGGCCATGATCGAGTACATGCCGAGCCCGACCGGGATGCCATATTGCTTGCCGCCGATCGCGCCGGTGGCGAGCGCCTTCTGGTCGAAGTCCGCCGTGTCGAGGTGCTTCTTCGCCTCGGTGAGGTCGAGCAGCGCGCCGCGTTCGGCGTAGGAGGCGATGTACAGCTCGTCCATCTGCATGACGTCCGGCGCGTCGTTGGCCGCCATCGTCGTGGCGAGGCTGTCCCAGTAGCCGTTCCACTCCTTGAACTCGCCCTTGACGGTGATGTTCGGGTGCTTCTTCTGGAACAGGTCGATGACCTGCTGCGTCCGCTTGTGCCGGTCATCAGCGCCCCACCAGGTGAAGCGCAACGTCACCGGCTCCGCGGTCAGGTCACCACCGGCGTCGGAACCGGACCCGCACGCCACGAGCAGCGACGCGGTCAGCGACAGCAGCACCGTCACCGCGGTGCGCCGGCGGACGGCGCCGGACCTGGCCCCTGCGAGTCGAACCCCTGTGGGCACGTCCACTCCTTTCGGCTACTTGCCCCCGGTCGTGGCGATCCCCTGGACGAGGTACCGCTGGCCGATGAGGAAGGCGAGGAAGATCGGGACCAGCGACACCACGCTCATCGCGAACTGCGAGCCCCACGACGTGGCGACCGTCGAGTCCACGAACGAGCGCAGGGCGACGGGGACCGTGTACATGTCCGGGTCGGTGAGGTAGATCAGCTGGCCGAAGAAGTCGTTCCACGTCCAGATGAACGTGAAGATCGTGGTGGTGGCGAGCGCGGGTTTCATCAGCGGCAGGATGATCCGCAGGAAGATCCGCGGGTGGCCGCAGCCGTCGATGCGCGCCGCCTCGTCGAGCTCGCGCGGCAGGCCGCGGATGAACTGGACCATCAGGAAGACGAAGAACGCGTCCGTGGCGAGCACCTTCGGCACGATCAGCGGCAGGAACGTGTTCACCCAGCCGATCTGGGAGAACAGCACGTACTGCGGCACGATGATCACGTGGATCGGCAGCATGATCGTGCCCAGCATGATCCCGAACCACCAGCGCTTGCCGCTGAAGTTCAGCCGCGCGAACGCGTAGGCCGCCATCGAGCACGACACCAGGTTGCCGATGATGCAGCCCAGCACCAGGACCGCGGAGTTGAGCAGGTACGTCCCGAACGACGGGGTGAGGGCGTTCCAGCCCTCCGCGTAGTTCTCCGTCCGCAGGCCGTCGAGGACCAGGCCGGGGCTGCGGAAGATCACGTCGTCCGGCCGCAGCGAGCTCACGACCATCCACAGCACCGGGTACAGCATCACGAACCCGATCAGGACCAGGGCGACGTGCTTGACCGGCGTCGACAGGCGCCGGCCCAGCGGCGTCCGGTACGGCTCAGTCGTCATAGAACACCCAGTACCTCGCCGCCCAGAAGTTGATCGCGGTGAAGGCCGCGATGATCAGCAGCAGGAACCAGGCCAGCGCGGCGGCATAACCCATGTCGAACCGGCTGAAACCCTGCTGGTACAGGTAGAGCGTGTAGAACATGGTCGAGTCGGACGGCCCGCCCGTGCCGCCGGAGACGACGAACGCCTGCGTGAACGACTGGAACGCGTGGATGATCTGCAGCACCAGGTTGAAGAACAGGATCGGCGACAGCAGCGGCAGGGTGATGTGCCGGAACCGCGACCACCGGCCGGCCCCGTCGATCGCGGCGGCCTCGTGGTAGACGGCCGGGATCTGCCGCAGCCCCGCCAGGAAGATGATCATCGGTGAGCCGAACGTCCAGACGTTGAGCACGATCAGCGTGGACAGCGCGGTGCTCGGGTCGGAGATCCAGCCCCTCCCCTCGAGGCCGAAGAAGCCCAGCACCCGGTTCACCAGCCCGTCCGTGCCGAACACCTGCGTCCACAGCACCGCGATCGCGACGCTCGAACCGAGCAGCGAGGGCAGGTAGAACGCCGAGCGGTAGACGGCGAGCCCGCGCAGGCCGCGGTCCAGCAGCAGCGCGACCCCCAGGGCGCACGCCAGCTGCAGCGGCACGGACACCAGCACGTAGGTGAACGTGACCCGCAGCGCGTTGTGCAACCGCTCGTCGGTCAGGATCCGCGCGAAGTTGTCCAGCCCGGTGAACCGCGGCGGCTGGATCAGGTTGTACCTGGTGAAGCCGAGGCCGAAGGACGCGAGGACCGGGCCGATCGTGATGAACAGCAGTCCGGCGAACCACGGAGCCAGGAACCAGAAGGCCACCCGGTTGTCGCGCTTGCGCACCTGCCCGCCGCCGTGGCGCAGGTGGCGCAACTCGTCGAGAGCACTCACAAAGCCCCGCATTCCCTTGCCGGAAAACGCTTTCCGGAGTCTGCATCGGCCTCTCAAGAGCGTCAAGCAGCCGCGTCGAACGTTGTCGAACCCGGCGTCGAAACCGCTGCTGGGAGGCGTTCGACACCGTCCTCAAGGGATGCCCACCGCAAGGCCGAACCCGATTCACCGAATGCCCCTGAACGGTTCACCGGCTGTCGATTCGACCGTCGAACTGACGAATTCCACCGGCACCTGTCGCGGTCTCCCCGCCCTGGGCGCCATACTCACATCGACGCTGGAAAGCGCTTACCAATCCTTGTTCGTCCACATCAGACACCCGGCCCGTCTGGAGACAACCGTGAGGACACGTTTTCTGACCGTGGCGGCACTCGTCGTCCTGCCGCTGCTCACCGCCACCGGGCCCGCGTCGGCCGGCGAACCCGGCTGCGCCCCCGCCGCCGCCGGTGGGACCTCGGCCAGCGCGGCGGCCGTGAAGGTGTGGCTCGCCGGCGACTCGACGATGGCGGACCCGAGGTCGAGCTGCCCGGTCGGCTGGGGCAGCCAGTTCGACCCGCTGTTCACCGACGACGTCACCGTCGTGAACAGCGCGGTGTCCGGCCGGAGCATCCAGACCTGGCTGTACGAGTCCAACGTGCAGGGCACGAAGGACTCGGCCGGCGAGTGCGTCGTGAGCCCGCGGACGTTCCACCAGCGCTGGCAGAGCATGCTCGACCCCGCCACCGGCATGAAGGCCGGTGACTACCTCCTGATCCAGTTCGGCATCAACGACGGCAGCCCCGACTGCCCGCGGCACGTGGGCAGCGCCCGCTACCGGGAGCTCCTCGCGCTCATGGCCAAGGCGGCCAAGGACCGCGGCGCCACACCGGTCTTCCTGACGCCCGTGTCCGCCATCAGGTGCAGCGGCAGCTCCGCCGTCGGCACCCGCGGCTTCCTCACCGAGACCTTCGACGCGGGCCGGGCCGCCGGCACGACCGTCATCGACCTGCACAAGCTGAGCTACACGCTCTACAACACGCTGCGGCTGTGCCCCAACGACGGCGACTACACCAGGGGCGCGGTCGGCGCCTTCTTCTGCAACGACCACACGCACTTCGAGGCGGCCGGGGCCAGGCAGATCGCCGGTGTCGTGGCCAAGGCGCTGCGCGACCAGCGCATCCCGCTGTCCGCGTACCTCAGGTGAGCGGCCGGTCCGGCCAGGAGGAGGTGCACATGTTCTCGACCAGGTGGCGGACGGGCGCGCTCGTGGCGGCGGCGGTCGTGCTCGGCGGCCTCACACCGGCGGCCGCCACGCCGGTGCGGGTCATGGCCTGCGGCGACCGGACGTTCAACGCCGAAGCGGTGCTGAACGGCGGCACGTGGACCGCCCGCAACGGCAGCAGGACCGTCTACACCGGCGCCGACATGCGCTCCGCCGTCCAGGCCGCCGTCGACAGCCTCACGGCGGGACGGACCGCGAAGCAGTGGGTCGTGGTGCGCGGCAGCGGTGCGGTGAGCGCGGGCGCGCGGATCTCGTTGCCCAGCTACACCGGCATCGACGTCTGCGGCACGATCGACGTGACCGGCACCGGTTCCGGTGACCAGGCGCCGATCTACTCCAGGGGCACCCATGACGTCGAGGTGCGCTACCTCGCCCTCACCGGCCGCCCGCTGTACGGGATCTTCATGCGCAACGTCGACAACGTCGTGCTCGGGCAGATCGACATGCGGCTGTCGGGCGGTCTCGGCGTGCGCGTCGACAACCGCGGCAACACCAGCGTGCGCAGCCGCAACATCCGGATCGACACCGTCTTCGTGTCCGGCGCGAGCAGTCACGCCGTGGAGACGTACGGCGTGGACGGTCTGACCATCGGAACGGTGACGGCTCGCAACGTCGGTGAGTCCGGGCTGCTGCTCAACGAGACCGTCAACGCCACCGTCGGCACCGTGGACGCGGAGAACGCGGGCGCGGGCACCGGGTACGCGGCGTTCCGGACGGCCAACCGCAACGGCCGCGTCGGCACCGGCTACCCGACGAACATCCGGGTCGGCACGGTGCGCGCCCGTGGTGGCGGCCGCGGGGTGTTCTGCGTGTCGGAGAGCGGCGGGCTGACCATCGACCGGGTCGACCTGGCGAACACCGGCAACAACGCGGTACTGGTCGAGAACTGCACCAACGTGACGCTCGCGGCGCAGAGCGGGACGGTGACCGGCGGCGGCGAGATCCGGCTGGCGGCGCGCTCGGAGTTCCCGAACAACCGCGACATCACGATCCAGAACCTCACGGTGACCAACTCGTCGGTGCGCGAGAGCCCGTGCGGGACCAACACGACGTTCCGCAACCTCACGCTGAACAACAGCACGTCGAACGTGTGTGCCTGACGGACACCCCTGAACCGTTGACAGCAAGGCGGCCGCAGGTCAGGCGGGCGGTGCCAGGACGATCGCCGAGTTGTGGCCGCCCATGCCGAGCGACGACTTGACGGTCAGACCGCCGGCGACCGGCGTGAGGCCGTCCAGCAGGTTCGGGTGTCCGGGCGCGACCACCGGCGGCGCCGGGAGCACGCCCCGGTCGTAGCCCAGGGCGGTCACGGCGACCTCGATCGCCGAGGCCGCCCCCTGGCAGTGCCCGGTCAGCGGTTTCACCGAGTAGATGCCGGTGTCCGGTCCGAACAGCTGTTCCAGCACGGCGGCCTCGGCGGCGTCGCACTGCGCGGTGCCGGGGCCGTGCGCGTTGAGGTAGCGCACGTCGGCGGCGCTCACCCCGGCGTTGTCCAGCGCGTCGGAGAAGCACGCGGTGATCTGGTCGAGCTGCGGGTCGATCGACGTCACGTGGTAGGCGTCGTGCGACATCGCGCCGCCGAGCGTGAGGGCGTACGGGCGGGACGCGCGCCGGGACAGGACGAACGCGACGGACGCCTCCCCCATCACGAAACCCCGGCTGCCCTGCTGGAACGGGCGGCACGCGTCGAGCGGCTCGGCGTCCACGACGGCCACACCGAGCCGGACGAAGTGGGCCACGTTCTCCGGGGTCAGGGACAGATCCGTGGCGACGAACACCACGTCGTCGACGATTCCCGCGTCCAGCCACGCCTTCGCGGTGATCAGTCCGGCGTTGCCCGACGCGCACATCGCCGAGACGTTCATCGCGGGGCCGTGGAAACCGTATTCCTGCATGAACGTCGACATCGGCGTGGACGGCATCATCGCCAGGTAGTCGTGCACCGGCAGCTTGCCGCCGCGCGTGACGTAGAAGTCGCGCCACAGGTCGACCTCGCCCAGCACCACCGCGTGCAGGAGCCCGACCCGGCGGCCCGGCTGCCAGCCGCGGGTGCCCGCGTCCTCGATGGCCTCCCTGGCCGCGGCCCGCATGGCCTGCGCGAACCTGCTCGGTCCGTCCATCGGGTTGCCGCCGCGGCCGACCCGCGCGGCCCAGACGGTGTCATCGGGCGTCCTGCCCAGCTCGGGGACGACGACCGCGGCGGGCTTCCCGGCGGCCAGACCGTCCCACAGCGACCGGCGGCTCCAGCCGTACCCGCTGACCACGCCGATTCCGCAGATTCCCACACCTCGCGCGACCATATCCGCTCCCCCACACCGAGGGTCGACACCTCTAACCCCAGGATAACGGGCGGGAGGCCCGTGCAGCGAAACGACTGATTCGTCTACAATGGACATTGAAGACGACCCCTGACCACACGGCCGGATCCGGTTACCGATATAACGGCACACCATGCTCACGCACGACGGATGCGCCTCCGGTCAGCTGTGCGGTAGGACTTCACGATGGCCACGCCACCGCGAATACGAGGGACTGGTGGATCTGGGAGTCACGACGTGAGCGGCCTGATCGGTGACGCCGAGTTCGACCACGAGCTGCTGGCCGACCTCGGGCTCTCGATCGGCGCCGCCGTGGTGTGGTGGCTCGACCTCGACGAGGACCAGCTCGGCTGGATGCCGGGCCTCGACGCCGTGGTCGGGGTGCCCGGCGCGGACACCGGCACCGTGCGCACCCGGCTGGCCGAGCTCGTGGAGCCGCTGACCCTGGCGGCGCGGACGGCGGCCGCCTGGCAGGCGTTCGAGCTGGTCCAACCCCTGGACACGCCGGACGGCCGGCGCTGGCTGCAGTTCCGCGCCCGCGTGTCGACCCGTGACTCGGCACGGGCGCTGGTCGGCGTCGTCGCCGACGTGACCCGGCAGCACACCCAGCAGCAGGAGCTCGCCGACCTGGCCGACCGCTACCGGCTGCTGGTCGACCTCTCCCCCGACGCGATCGTGGTGCACGAGGCCGGTCAGATCGTGTACGCGAACTCGGCGGCGGTCCGGTTCGTGCGGGCGCGGTCGGACGCGGAGATCCTCGGGCGGCCGATCACCGACTTCGTCCACCCGGACTCGCAGGCGGAGATGCTGCGGCGCATCGCGAAGCTGACCGAGCCGGGTGCGGCCAGCGATCCGGCGGACGCCGTGCTGGTCCGGTTCGACGGCGGCACGACCGACATCGAGTCGGTCTCGGTGCGCACGACCTGGGAGGGCAGGCCGGCGTTCCAGGTGATCATGCGGGACGTCACCGAGCAGAAGGCGGCCGCGGCGGCGTTGCGCTACCAGGCGGCGCTCGTCGCGCACGTCAGCGACGCGCTCATCGCGACCACCTCGGACGGGGTCGTGACGAGCTGGAACCCCAGCGCGGAGAACGTCTACGGCCGCCGTGCCGCCGACGTGTTCGGGCGGCCCATCGGCGAGGTGGTGGGCGCGCCGCTCGACCCGGTGGCGGTGCTGGAGGCCGGTGGTGTGGTCCAGGCCGAGCACCGCAGGTCCGACGGCGAGGCGCTGGCGGTGCGGGTCTCGGTGGCCCGCATGGACGACGGCTACGTGCTGATCTGCGCGGACGAGACCGCCCGCAGGCGCGCGGAACGCCACTTCACCGCGGTGGTCGCCGCCATCGAGGAGGGAGTGCTCGTCGTCGGTCCCACCGGCCGCGTCGAGTCGGTGAACCCCGCGGCCGAGCGCATCCTCGGCGTGACCGCGCAGGAGACGATCGGCGAGCTGGCGTCGTCGACCGAGCTGCACGACGAGACGGGCCAGCTCATCGCGCTGGAGAACTTCCCGTCGGCCATCACGCGCAGGACCGGCCGGCCGCAGCACGGGCGGATCGTCAGGGCGCTGCGGCCGGACGGCACCCGCGTGTGGCTGTCGCTCAGCGCCCGCGCGCTGACCCAGGACGGCACGCTGCCGGCCGCGACCGTGGTGTCGTTCACCGACATCACCGAGCGCCGCATGATCGACAGCCAGCTGGAGCACGAGGCGACGCACGACGCGTTGACCGGCCTGTTCAACCGCACGGTGACCATCAACCGGCTCAGCCCCCTCGCACGGGCGCACCGGTCGGGCCTCACGGCGGTGCTGTTCATCGACCTGGACAAGTTCAAGGTCATCAACGACTCCCTGGGCCACAGCGCGGGCGACGAGGTGCTGCGCGTGGTGGGCAAGAGGCTGAGCCGCGGCACCCGTCGCGGTGACGTCGTGGGCAGGCTCGGCGGCGACGAGTTCACCGTGATCGCCTACGGCGTGAGCGGCCGCGACGAGGCGACCGCCATCGCCGACCACGTCAGGGCCGAGCTGAACCGCCCGATCACCGTGGGCGGGCGGCAGCTGCACGTCGACGCGAGCGTGGGCATCGTGCTCGCGGAGGCCGGCGACCCCCGTGACGGCTCGGACCTGCTGCGCGACGCCGATCTCGCGATGTACCAGGCCAAGACCAGGGGCCGGGGCCGGATCGCGTTCTTCGACGTCGAGCTGCGCGAGCGCATCCAGCGCCGCCTGCAGCTGGAGCAGGACCTGCGCATGGCACCGCTGGGCGACGAGCTGTGGCTCGCCTACCAGCCGATCGTCGACCTGCGCACCGACCGCCGCGTCGCCGTCGAGGGCCTGCTGCGCTGGACCCATCCCCGGTACGGGCTGATCCTGCCCGGCGAGTTCATCACGCTCGCCGAGGAGAGCGACCTGATCAACATCGTGGGCGCCCACATGCTCTACACCGCGGCCCGCGAGATCACCACGCAGGCACCGGAGCTGCAGCTGACCGTGAACCTGTCGGCCCGCCAGCTCGACGACCCGTGGCTCGTGTCCTCGGTCCGCAGCGCCGTCACCAAGGCGGGGCTGACGCCGGGCTCGCTGTGCCTGGAGATCACCGAGAGCGCGCTGATGCACGACCCGGCCCTGGCCGCGAGGACCCTGGCGGCGTTGCGGGAGCTGGGCGTGCGGCTGGCGATCGACGACTTCGGCACCGGTCACTCCTCACTGGCCCAGCTGCTCACCCTGCCGCTGGACACGCTCAAGATCGACCGCTCGTTCACGGCCGGGCTCGGCCGGTCCGACGAGGCGGAGGCGATCGTCACGAGCATCATCGCCATGGCCCACGCGGTCGACCTGACCGTGATCGCCGAAGGGGTCGAGCAGGCCGAGCAGCTGGAGATCCTGCGGGCACTGGGCTGTGACCAGGCGCAGGGTTACCACCTCGGGAGACCGGTGCCGTTGCGCGAGCTGTGAGGACGGGCCCCAGGAGCGCTGCTCGGGCGGGACGTGCTCGAACGTCGGGCCCGCCGTCGTGCGGCATCCTCATCAGCGCCCGGGCCTGGGCCTTCAGCCGGTACATGGTGCCGACGGTGGCGCCGAGCTGACCGGGTGCGCCGGTGAAGACCTCCTGGAGCTGGAACAGCAGCAGGCAGTAGCTGTTGTCGAACTGCTCCTGCGCGACGCGGATCTCGCTGCCGTCCGGGTGGTCGGCCGTGCGGGGGTCGGTCCGCATGGGCAGCACCCCGTCGAGGTCGACGGCGATCGGCTCGCCGGTCGGGCCGGACCGCGGGGTGTCGCCGGTCCGGTAGCGACGGCCGTGGCGCGCACAGGTACGGCGGGATGGTCGCGTGCTCGAGCTCGATCGCCCGTTGCAGGTGGCGGCGGAGGTCCTCGAAGGTCTCGATCGCGGGAGCACCACGGGTGGCCGTTGTGGAACCTCGTCTCGGCGGGAACCGGTGTCGACAGCCAAGGCAGGACAGGGGCACCACCTGTGACACGCGTTTCTTGAACGTGCGATACAGATAGGCTACGGTCGGATCGTGGCCAGGACCCGTGAGTTCGACACCGAGGCGGCGGTGAGCCGTGCGATGGAGCTGTTCTGGTCGCGCGGCTACGAGGCGACCTCGGTGCGCGACCTCACGCAGCACCTCGGGATCGGCCAGGGATCGCTGTACGCCGCGTTCGGCGACAAGGACGGCCTCTACCAGGCCGCGCTGGAGCACTACCGCTCCACCCTCGCGGCGGAGGCCCTGGACACCCTGAGGTCCGGCGCGGACGCCCGGTCCGCGATCCGGACGATGCTGGTCGAACGCGTCCGGCTCGCCGTGGCGGACGCCGGCCGCGGCTGTCTCGCGGTCAACGCCGCCTGCGAGCGGCTGCCCTCCGACGCGGCGACCCGGCGCACCGTGCGCGACATGCAGGACGCCAGCCGCGACGCGCTCGCCGAGGTGCTGCGGATCGCGGTGGAGCGGGGCGAGCTCACGAGCGAGCAGGACCCGGACACGCTGGCCGCGTTCCTCGTGACCTTCCTCAACGGCCTGCTGGTCTCCTCGAAGATCACGCCGGACGCGCGTGCGCTCGAACCCCTCGTGGAGGTCGCCCTGGCGGCCCTCCGCTGATTTTTCACGCCCTCAATCTGTAACGCTCGATCCACAAACACGTTCCACCAAGGAAAGCGGGAAGAACATGATGGTCGACCACGACGGCACGCCGTTGCGCACGAACCGCGTCGCACTCAGCGGCACGGCCCTGCACTACCGGACAGGCGGAAGCGGCCCCGCCGTGGTCCTGCTACACGGCGTGCCGAAGACCGGCTACCACTGGCGGCACCTCGTCCCGAGGCTGACGCCGCACCACACCGTCGTCGTCGCCGACCTGCGCGGCCTGGGCGACTCGGGCCACCCGGCCGACGGCTACGACTCCGCGACCATGAGCGACGACATCGCGGAGCTGATGGCCCACCTCGGCCACGAGGAGTACGCGGTGATCGGTGAGGACTGGGGTGCCGTGATCGGCTACCAGCTCGCCGCACGCCACCGCGACCACGTCCGGGCGCTGGTGTTCGCCGAGGCGTTGTTCCCCGGCTTCGGCTTCGAGGACCACACCGCGCTCACCGCCGAGAACGCGTCCGGCATGCACCTGTGGCACCTGGGCTTCTACTTCCAGCCGGACGTGCCCGAGATGCTGATCGCCGGGCACGAGCGCGAGCTGATCACGTACATGATCAAGTCGGAACGCGCCCGTCCCGACAGCGCGACACCCGACGCGGTGGACGAGTACGTGCGCTGCTACTCCCTGCCCGGTGGCATCCGCGCGATGCTGGAGATCTACCGCGCGATCCTCGTCGACGCCGAGCAGAACCGGCAGGCCGCGCAGCGGAAACTGGACATCCCGGTGCTCGCGCTCGGCGGCGCCCACTTCGTCGGCGACCGCGCCGAGTCGCAGATGCGGCTGATGGCCGACGACGTCACCGGCCACGTCTTCGACGCCGGGCACGACCTCGCCGAGGAGGTGCCGGACGAGGTGGCCGACGTGGTCCTGCCGTTCCTGGCCAAGTCGCTCTGACCACGGCGGGCCGGTCGGCCGCACGGCACCCCGCCGACCGGTCCGCCGCCTGGTCCGCACGATCTGACCTGTGTTCGCGGGCCGCGGGAGGGAGGATTGAACACGAAGGTCTTTCAACGGGTGGAGGTGGCAGGCCGTGGGTGGTGACGACTGGGTGTTCGGCTTCGGGTCCAATTCGCTGGAGGACCTGGTCGGAAAGCTGTTCGGCGGGCTGGGTCAGCCCCCGTCCGCGACGCGGCGCACGGACCACTTCGGCCGCGACCTCACCGCCGCGGCACGGGACGGCCTGCTCGACCCGGTGATCGGCCGCGACGACGTGATCGACGAGGTGCTGGAGGTGCTGTCGCGGCGCACCAAGAACAACCCCGTCCTGATCGGGGATCCGGGGGTGGGCAAGACGGCGATCGTCGAGGGCATCGCGGCCCGCATCGCGAGTGGCGACGTCCCGGCCACGCTGAGCGGCCGGCGGCTGATCTCGCTGGACCTGGCAGGCATGGTCGCGGGGGCGAAGTACCGGGGCGAGTTCGAGGAACGGCTCGAGGGCGTCATCCAGGAGGTGGCCGCGACGAACCGGATGGTGGTGCTGTTCATCGACGAGCTGCACACCGTGGTGGGCGCGGGCAGTGCCGAAGGCGCGCCGATGGACGCCGCGAACATCCTCAAGCCCGTGCTCACGACCGGACGGCTCCAGGTCATCGGCGCCACGACGGCCGAGGAGTACCGGCGGCACGTCGCGAAGGACGCCGCGTTCGAGCGGCGGTTCCAGCCGATCATGGTGAACGAGCCGACGACCGACGAGACGGTCGCGATCCTGCGCGGCCTGCGCACCCGGTACGAGACGCACCACGGGGTGCGGATCACCGACGAGGCGATCGTGACCGCCGTGGAGCTGTCGGCCCGGTACGTCACCGACCGGTTCCTGCCGGACAAGGCGGTCGACCTGGTGGACCGCGCCGGCGCACGGGTCCGGCTGCGGGAGAAGTCCCCGATGCCGCCCGACCCGGCGGAGCTGGAGCAGCGGGTGGACCGGCTGAAGCGGGAGAGGACCGCCGCCCAGGGCGACGACGTCCCGGTCCTCGACGACGAGCTGGACCGCGCGGTCGCCGACCTGGAGGCCGCCCGCATCGCGCTGGCCAACGCGCCCGAGGTCGGCGCGAACGACGTCGCCGAGGTCGTGTCCCGCAGCACGGGCATCCCGGTCGCCCAGCTCACCGAGGCCGAACGGCACCGGTTGCTGCACCTGGAGGAGCACCTGCACCAGCGGATCATCGGGCAGGACGAGGCGGTGGAGGCCGTCGCCGACGCGGTCCGCCAGGGCCGTGCGGGCCTCAAGCACCCGCACCGGCCCATCGGCTCGTTCTTGTTCCTCGGCCCGACCGGCGTGGGCAAGACCGAGGTCGCGCGGGCGCTGGCGGAGGCGCTCTTCTGGTCGCAGGACCGGCTGATCCGGTTCGACATGAGCGAGTTCTCCCAGCAGCACACGGTCGCGCGGCTGATCGGCGCGCCACCGGGATACGTCGGCTACGAGGACGCCGGCCAACTCACCGGCGCGGTCCGGCGCGTGCCGTACGCGGTCCTGCTGCTGGACGAGATCGAGAAGGCGCACCCCGACGTCTTCAACACCCTGCTGCAGGTGCTCGACGCGGGCCGGCTCACCGACGCCCAGGGACGCACCGCCGACTTCACCAACACCGTGATCATCATGACCAGCAACATCGGCGCCGAGCAACTGCTGGCCGCGGCCGGCTCGGGCGTCGAGGTCGAGCAGCTGCGGGACCCGCTGATGGCCACGGTCCGGCGCCACTTCCGCCCCGAGTTCCTCAACCGCCTGGACGAGATCATCCTGTTCCGCGGCCTGGACGCGGGCCAGCTGCGGCAGATCACGGCGTTGCTGCTCGACCGCACCCGGCAACGGCTGCGCGAGCAGAACATCACGCTGGAGGTGGACGACCAGGCCGTCGACTGGCTCGCCACCCGCGGCTACGTCCCCGAGTACGGTGCCCGGCCGTTGCGCCGCACCATCGCCAAAGAACTCGACCGGCGGCTGTCCCGCGCGTTGCTCTCGGGTGAGTTGCGCAGCGGGCAGCACGTCCTCGTCACGGTCATCGACTCGGAACTGGCACTGACCATCTCCGATCCCCCGGCCTGATAACGTCTCTCATTTATTCCGGCATTCACGAATGAGCCCGGGGCGGCGACAAACAAAACATGCATCCGTTTCTCAACAGACCCGAGATATCCGCATTGGCCACCGGCGTCAAGGGCTCACACCCGGATGTCGCCGTGTGCCTACTTGGGTACTGAGCTGCACGTTCACGAGAGTCGAGGGTCCCTGCGGATTACCTGCTGCGCCGAACGAGTGTTTCAGATAATTCACGTGAAACACTCCCGCTCACATCACGACTTCCCTTTCGTGCGCTGGCGTTCGCCAGTCGCGGAAGCAGCTTCAGGGAAGTGAGCGAAATGCGAAACGTTATCCGCTCTTTGATCACCGGCGTGTCGGTGGTGGCGCTCGGCCTCGCCGGCAGCGCGGTCGGCACGGCCGCACCGCACCGCGACGCCGACCTGCCCGCGGACGTGCTGGCGGCGATGCAGCGCGATCTGGGGCTCACCGCCGAGCAGGCCAGAACACGCGCGGCCCAGCAGGACGAGGCCGACCAGCTCGACGACGTGCTGAAGACCCGCCTCGGCGCGGCGTTCGGCGGCGCGTGGTTCGACGCCGCGTCGGGCCGGCTGGCGGTCGCCGTGACCGACCCGGCACGGGCCGGCGAGGTGCGGTCCGCCGGCGCGCGGCCACAGGTGGTCAAGCACAGCGAGGCCGACCTGGACAAGATCAAACAGGACCTCGACTCGCTCGCGGGCCGCGCGGACGGCGACCGCGCCCGCGAGCACGACAAGCGCGGCCGCACCCCGTCCGAGGCCGTCAAGGGACTGACCTCCTGGACGGTCGACGTGCAGACGAACACCGTCACCGTCACCGCGCTGGCCGGCCGGTCGCAGAATGCCGTGGCCGGCCTGAAGAAGTACGGCGACGCGGTGAAGGTCGAGTACACCGCCACCGAGCCGTCCACCGCGGCGTTCCTCGACGGCGGCGACGTCCTGTACTACGGCGCCTTCGGCGGCGGCTACTGCTCGGCGGGCTTCAACGTCCGCAACGTCAGCACCGGCCTGCGCTACGTGCTGACCGCGGGCCACTGCGGCCCCGCCGGCACGGCCGTCTTCGGCTACACCGGCGCGCAGATCGGCACCGTGCAGGCGGCGTTCTTCCCGACCTACGACGACTCCCTGGTTCGCGTGACCAACACGGGCGCGTGGACGCAGGGGCCGTGGGTGGACGTCAACCCGTCCCAGGGCGGCGTCGTGACCGTCAGCGGCTACAGCGACTCGCCGGTGGGCACCGCGATCTGCAAGTCCGGCGTCACCACCAAGCTCACCTGCGGCGTGATCACGGCGAAGCGCGAGACCGTGACCTACTCGGGCGGGAGGACGGTGTACGACCTCACCCGGCACAACGCCTGCGTCGAGCCCGGTGACTCGGGCGGCTCGAACTACCGCAACTCCGGCACCCGCACCGCGGAGGGCATGACCAGCGGCGCCCAGCTGTACCTGGTGAACGGCGCGTACCGCTGCGGCCAGGTGGTCGGCCAGCCGAACGTGTCCTGGTACTACCCGGCGGCGATCAGCCTGCCGTACTACCAGTCGGCGTACGGCGTGACGCTCTGGTGATGAGCTGACCGACGACCGGCCGGTGCACTCCGGCCGGTCGTCCCCGCGTCTCGGCAGCTGACGCGGCCAGGTCATTTCAGCGCGCAGGGCCCTTCTTCTTCGATGCGCATCCCGCGTCATGACCTCCGCCCGGAAGTGGAACTCGTCGCCGCCAGGGTCGTTCGGCGTGAAGGGCTCGTCGTGCTCGACCCCCGGCCGGTGACGCCGGTTCCCGCGCGGTTGAACATCGGCCGTGCGGGAACACCTGCTTGTCCGAAGTCTCACCGCCCGGAGGTGCCCACCCGTGCCGCAGGACCAGTACACCCGTCAGGACCCGAGGACCCAGTACCCGCGCCCCGGTGCCCAGGAGGGTCAGGAGCAACCGCACCCCGGCACCGGCGAGCGCATGGGGCCGGAGCCCGACCACGGTGAGCGCACCTACCGGGGCAGCGGCCGGCTGCTCGACGCCAAGGCCGTGATCACCGGCGGTGACTCCGGCATCGGCCGGGCGGTGGCGATCGCGTTCGCGCGAGAGGGTGCGGACGTTCTGCTCTCCTACCTCGAAGAGGAGCAGGAGGACGCGGAACGCACCGCCGAGCTCGTGCGCGAGGCCGGTCGGCAGGCCGTGCTGGTGCCCGGTGACCTGCGCACCGAGGAGGTGTGCCAGGAGGTGGTCAGGCGAGCCGAGCAGGAGTTCGGGCGCATCGACGTCCTGGTCAGCAACGCGGCCTACCAGATGGCGCAGGACGACGGGCTCGTCGGCATCAGCACCGAGCAGTTCGACCGGGTGTTCAAGACCAACGTCTACGCGATGTTCTGGCTGTGCAAGGCCGCCGTGCCGCTCATGCGTCCCGGCTCCACCATCATCACCACCTCGTCGATCCAGGCGTTCCAGCCCTCTCCCCCGCTCACGGACTACGCCGCCACCAAGGCCGCGATCGTCAACTTCACCAAGGCGCTGTCGGCCGACCTCGTCGACAAGGGCATCAGGGTGAACTCCGTGGCGCCCGGTCCGGTGTGGACGCCGCTCATCCCCGCCACGATGCCCGCCGACCAGGTCGACGACTTCGGTGCGCAGACGCCGCTGGGACGCGCGGCGCAACCGGCGGAGCTGGCGCCGGTCTACGTGTTCTTCGCGTCCCAGGAGTCCAGCTACATCACCGGCGAGGTGCTCGGCGTCACCGGCGGCCAGCTGCTCACCTGATCGGGAGCAGTGAACCGGTCCACCTCGGTCAGCGCCGCACGCGGGCGCTGGTCGGGGTGGATCACGTCCATTGTCACCAGTTTCTCCTCCGGCAGCGGTCCCAGCAGCGGTTCGACGTCGGCCAGCAGTGCTTCCGCGGCACGCAGCTGCTCGGCGAGGCGGGCGCGGTGCTCGCGCAGCACCTCGACGCGGTGCTCAGCGGCGGTGACGATCCGGTGCGCGTGCTCGGTGGCTTCGCGGACGGTCTGCTCGGCGCGGGCCTGCGCCGCACGCTGCTGGTCGGCCTGTGCGCGCATCGCCTCGGCGCGGCGTTGTGCCATGGCCTGCTCGAAGTCCGACTCGACCTGCCGGCGCAGCTGCGCGGCCTGCTCGTCGAGCTCGCGGCGGCGGCGTTCGGCCTGCCGGGTCAGCGCCTCGGTCTGGGCGTGCACGCGGTCCATGAGGTCGCGGTGCTCGGTCTCCATCTCCGCACGGCGCCGGTCGAGCTCGGCCACCAGGTGCTCGGCGCGCTGGCGCAACCGGTCGGCGGCCTGGCGGGCGTTGGTCCAGTGCTGCTCGGCGGCGGTGCGGGCGCGGGCGGTGGTCTCCTCGGCTTCGGCGTGGGCGAGCTCGACCCTGCGGCGCAGGCGTTCGGTGAGCGCGTCGGGGTCGATCGGGCTGCGGCAGATCCGGTCGACCCGCGCGCGCAGCTCGGCGTTCTCCACGCGGGCCGCTTCCACCTGCCGCGCAAGGGACTCCGCCCGGGCGAGTGCGGCGTCGCGGTCCGCGGTGAGCAACCGCAGCTCGTCCTCCACGCCGTGGACGTAGTGCTGGACCTGCTCGCGGTCGTAGCCACGCCACCGCAGGTCGAACTCCCGGCGCAGCGGCAGGAGCTCCTCGGGTTCGCCGGCCGGGTCCCACCGGCCGGACGACCGCACGGCGGGCAGCGTCATGGCTGTCACCTCCCAATGAGAGCCAGAACGATCATTCATCTCCTACTACGAGCCCGCGCCGCGCGTTGTTCCCAGGACCGGGCTTGATCCACTCAACGCGCGGTGTGGCACCTGCCACGTCGCAACCGCGGGCCCGCGCAGGAGAAATCCGAACCGATCCGGTCGCATTTCGCCGAACTCGATGACCCATCCGCGACCGAAGTTTTCGAAACTAGTTTCGAAACATCACCGATTCGGACCTCATCGACACCTTGATCCACAGTTCGTTCGACAGTGTCGAACAAGCTCGTGAACAGCGCATTCGACGGATATTCGACCCGTCCCCGCAGGTCACCGGCGTTCACCCCTGTGAACCGGCCCTGCGGAGAGGACCGGCGGCGAGCCTTGATCGGTCGAACTCCTTCGGTTAATACTGAATGTCGTTTCGAGCCGGGCGGGTGCGGATTTGGCGCAATCCGGGACCGCCCGCCTCGGGCAGTCCGTCAACCACTCCGACCCAAAACCCATTCCCCCACCCGCGCTCCTGCGGGTGCTCTCAGAAAGCGCCGGTACATGACGCTGACAGCGAAGTCAGTCGCACGAGTCGCGCTCGTGTCCTCCCTGGTCGCCGCCACCGCGGCCGCCGCGGTGATAGCCGCGTCGCCCGCCATGGGTGCCGCCTCGACGCTCGCCGCGGCGGCACAGCAGAGCGGCCGTTACTTCGGCACCGCGGTGGCCGCGAACAAGCTGGGCGACTCGACCTACGTCGGGATCCTCAACCGCGAGTTCGACATGGTCACGGCCGAGAACGAGATGAAGATGGACGCGACCGAGCCGAACCAGAACCAGTTCAGCTTCGGCAACGGCGACCGGATCGTGAACCACGCGCGCAACCAGGGCAAGCGGGTGCGCGGGCACGCGCTGGCGTGGCACCAGCAGCAACCCGGCTGGATGCAGAACATGTCCGGCAGCGCGCTGCGCAACGCGATGCTGAACCACATCACCCAGGTGGCGACCTACTACCGCGGCAAGATCTACGCCTGGGACGTGGTCAACGAGGCCTACGCCGACGGCAGCAGCGGCGGTCGTCGCGACTCCAACCTCCAGCGCACCGGCAACGACTGGATCGAGGCCGCGTTCCGCGCGGCTCGTGCGGCGGACCCGAACGCCAAGCTCTGCTACAACGACTACAACACCGACAACTGGTCGCACGCCAAGACCCAGGGCGTCTACCGGATGGTGCAGGACTTCAAGTCCCGCGGCGTCCCGATCGACTGCGTGGGCTTCCAGGCGCACTTCAACAGCGGCAACCCGGTGCCGTCCAACTACCACACCACCCTGCAGAACTTCGCCAGCCTCGGCGTGGACGTGCAGATCACCGAGCTGGACATCGAGGGATCCGGCAGCTCGCAGGCCCAGCAGTACCAGGGCGTCACCCAGGCCTGCCTCGCCGTCTCGCGGTGCACCGGCATCACGGTGTGGGGCATCCGGGACAGCGACTCGTGGCGTGCTTCTGGCACCCCGCTGCTGTTCGACAACAGCGGCAACAAGAAGGCCGCGTACAACTCGGTCCTCAGCGCCCTGAACAGCGGCACGGGCGGCACCGACCCGACGACGACCACGACCACCACGACGACGTCCAACCCCGGCGGCGGGGGCTGCACCGCGACGTACTCGGAGGGCCAGAAGTGGAACGACCGCTTCAACGGCCAGGTCACCGTCTCGGGCACGGACAACTGGGTCGTGACGGTCACCGTCAGCTCGCCCCAGCGGATCATCGCGACGTGGAACACCAGTGCCACGTGGGAAAGCGCGGACGTGATGACCGCACGCCCGAACGGCAGCGGTAACACGTTCGGCTTCACCGTCATGCACGGCGGCAACTGGAGCTGGCCCAGCCTCTCCTGCCGAGTCGGCTGATCCGAACGGGAGGGTCCCGGTCCGCACCGGGGCCCTCCCACCCCTGTCCCGCCTCGCCCATCCGCCGCCACCGGAGTGGACGGAGCAAGCTCCATGCGCACAACCGATTTCCGCGCGTCCCGGCCGGCCGCGCTGGTGGCCGCCGTGACGCTCGTCGCGACAGCAGGCGCCCTGATCGGATCGCAGTCCGCGGCAGCCGCCGCCGGGTGCCGGGTCGACTACGCGGCCGGCTCGCAGTGGCCGGGCGGCTTCAGCGCCACCGTGGCCGTGACGAACCTCGGCGACCCCGTGAACGGCTGGCGGCTGTCCTGGACGTTCCCCGGCGACGAGCGGATCACGCAGTCGTGGAACGGCTCGCACACGCAGTCCGGCGCCCAGGTCACCGCCGTCAACGCGGCGTGGAACGCCGCCATCGCCACCGGCGCGACAGCGTCGTTCGGCTTCAACCCGACGTCCGGCGCCACCCCGGCCGTCCCGGCGGAGTTCACCCTCAACGGCACCGTGTGCACCGGTTCGACCGGGCCCACCACGACCACCACCACGACGACCACGACTCCCGGCCCGAGCCGTCCCATGATCGAGAACAGCTTCCCGGTCACCAGGGAGGCCGCGTACGGCGACAACCGCTTCACCGTGTTCCGCCCGTCGAACCCGCAGGCGCTCGACCGCCCGTTCCCCGTGCTGGCCTTCGGCAACGGCGCGTGCGCACACACCAACAACAGCGAGGTCACCAGGGCGTTGACGTTCATCGCGTCGAAGGGCTTCGTCGTGGTGGACACCGGCTCGGTCGACGGCTCCCCCAACGGCGTGCCGAGCGGATCGCCGATCCCGTCGCTGCTGACGGACGCGATCACGTGGGCCGAGCGGGAGCAGAACCGTTCCGGCGCACCGCTGCGCCAGCGCCTCGACCTGGTCAAGGTGGCCACCGCGGGTCACTCGTGCGGCGGGCTGGAGGCCCTGGTCGCCGCGCAGGACCGCCGCGTGTCCGGCGTCGTCTCGTTGGACAGCGGGTTCTTCGCCGACGGCTCGTTCGGCTACCCGCGCTCGGAGCTCGGCAAGCTGCACACCCCGGCGCTGTTCATGGACGGCGGCCCGTCCGACATCGCCTACTCCAACAACCAGGCCAACTACGACCTGGCCACCGTGCCGTCCGTGCTGGCCCGGCACCCGCAGGCGGGCCACACCGGTTTCATCACCGGCAGCCAGCTGACCGACGGCATGACGACGGTGGTCCAGTTCCTGGACATGGTGCTCAACGCCAACCCGACGGCACGCGCGTACATCCTCAGCCCGTCCGGGCTGGCCTCGAAACCGCCGTGGGTGACGGCCGCGAAGCACTTCTGACGGGCCGTCGGAGGTGCCTCCCACCGCAGTGACGTTTGTTGCGCAGCGCCCGAAGTGTCGTCAACATCGAAGGATGTCGAAGCAAGAGGCGGGCTGCTGCGCACCGCTGTCGGAGGCACCTCTCGCGCCTGAGCAGGCGGCGGAGCTGTCGGCGATGTTCAAGGCGCTCGGCGACCCCGTGCGCCTGCGGCTGCTGTCGATGATCGCCTCACAGCCGGGCGGCGAGGTCTGCGTCTGTGACCTCACGCCCGCGTTCGACCTGTCCCAGCCGACCATCTCGCACCACCTCAAGCTGCTGCGCCAGGCCGGTCTGGTCGACGCCGAGCGGCGCGGCACGTGGGTGTACTACCGGGCGCGGCCGGAGACGACCGACCGGATGGCGGCCGTGCTGAGCACGGCCCCGGTGAGCTGACCGCCACCCCACGGCCGGCGGCTGGTTCGGGTCGACGGCCTGGAACTGCTTGCGCTGTGGGACGTCCGAGCTTCCGCCCGATGCGTGCGATAGGTTGCCGACGTGACTGAGCTCGGAGCTGTTGCCTGGCCACCCGCCCCGATCACCACCGAGCGGCTCGTGCTCCGCCAGTCCGAGGCCCGGGATCGTCCGGCGCTCATCGAGTTGTTCGCCTCGCCGGAGGTGGGCACCCACATCGGTGGCGCTCAACCGCGTGACGAGCTCGAACGCACGGTACCCGAGGTGCCCGGTCGGCGCCCCGGCTTCTTCGTGGTCGAGCTCGACGGGGCGACGATCGGCATGATCACGTTCGATCGGCGCGTCGCGGACGCTCCGGGACCCGTCCGCCCGGATGCCGGGGAGGCCTGGCTCGGCTACCTGTTCCTGCCGGAGGCGTGGGGACGCGGGTACGCCGCCGAGGCGTGCGAGGCGGCGCTCAGCTGGTTCGCCGACGCGCTTCCCGGCGAGCCGGTGGTGCTCTGCACCCAGGCCGCCAACGACCGCGCGATGCGCCTCGCGGCGAAGCTGGGGTTCACCGAGGTGGAGAGGTTCGAGGCGTTCGGTGCCGAGCAGTGGTTCGGCGAGCGGGTGTGGTCAGCGGCGCCGACCCGGAGCAGAGCCGCCGTGTCCGACATCCCCGAGGTGCTGTTCGTCTGCGTGCACAACGCGGGCCGCTCCCAGATGGCCGCGGCGCTGCTGCAGCACCACGGCATGGGCCGGATCGCCGTTCGTTCCGCCGGTTCCGAACCCGCGGAGGAGGTCAACCCGGCCGCTGCCGCGGCGCTGGCCGAGTGGGGTCTGGACATCACCGCCGAGGTGCCGTCGAAGCTCACGACCGAGGACGTCGAGGCGTCCGACGTGGTGATCACGATGGGCTGCGGCGACACGTGCCCGGTGTTCCCCGGCAAGCGCTACCTCGACTGGCAGCTCGACGACCCCGCCGGCCAGGGCATCGACGCCGTGCGGCCCATCCGCGACGACATCGACCGCCGCGTCCGCGGCCTGGTGGCCGAACTGCTCGACTGACACCGCTCGTCCTCGCCGACGCCGACGCCGCGCGGCCGGACACCGGGCTCGACAGCCAACGCGCGAAGCCGCACGGCTACCGCGGCACGCTGGCCGTCGACAACGCGGCCGCGAGCACCCCCACCGCCCCCAGCACCACGAACACCGCCGGGTAGCCGCCCAGCCACGCCGCCAGCGCACTGCCCGCCCAGGGCGCGACCGCCCCCGTGAGCATGACCGGTGCGGTGAGCATCCCGTTGAGCTGTCCGTAGTGGACGGACCCCCACCGGTCGGTGATGGCGGTCGCCTGCACGAGCGTGAAGATCCCGCGCGTGACACCGGCGAGCACCGAGCCCGCGACCAGCAGCAGCGCCGGACCGGGCACCACGCCCAGCAGGACGGTCACCGCCGCGCTGACCAGCAGGACCAGCAACGTCCGGACGCGCACCGAGGTCCGTGCGGACAGCCTCGCGTAGCCGAGCCGGCCGAGCACCTGGCCGATCCCGCCCAGGCCGAGTGCGACGGCGGCGGCCGAGGTCGTCATGCCGCGTTCGGTCAGCAGCGGAACGAGGTTGATCACGACTGCGTAGACGCTGAACGCGGCCAGGCTCATCGCGACCACCAGCACCAGGAACGGTCTGCTGCGCGCCACCGCGGACGGGGCGTGCCCGGTGTCGTGCTCGACCGGCGGCCATGGCAGGCGCAGGCCCCACAGGTGCAGCGGAACCGTGCTGACGGCGAGGAAGGCGGCGAGCACCAGGTAGGTGCCGCGCCAGTCCACGTGGTCGTTCAGCACGGCGGTCAGCGGCGCGAACACGGTGCTCGACAGGCCCGCCACCAGGGTGAGCACGGTCAGCGCCGACACCCGGCGTGGCCCGTACCAGCGGGTCAGCGCGGCGAACGCGGGCGCGTAGAACACCCCGGCCATGGCGACACCCGCCAGCAGCCACGCGGCGGTGAACCACCCGAGCGAGCGCGCGGTCGCCAGCGCGAGGAGTGCGAGGACGGCGAGCACCGAGCCGGTGGTCATGATGGCGCGCGGTCCGTGCCGGTCGAGCAGCCTGCCGACCGGCACCCCCACCAGACCGGCGACGACCTGGCTCGCGGAGAACCCGGCCGTGATCACCGCGAGCGACCACCCGGTGCGCGCGCTGATCGTCGGCAGCAGCACCGGGAAGGCGTAGTAGAGCACGCCCCAGCTGATGATCTCGGTGGCGCACAGCACGACCAGCACCCGGCGCAGCCCGGCGTCGACACCGGGCCGCGCGGCGGTGTCAGCGTGCACCGGGAGCGAGACCGATCGCCACGTCGACCGGCTCGGGCACGGCGCAGCAGCCACCGCCGTTCTCCTGCTCCTCGGGAGCGTCGAACACGCCCGCACCACCGCAAACCCCGGTCTCCGGCAGCACGAGCTCCACCCGCGCCGCCGACCCGTGGTCGCCCGCGATGGCGGCCACGACGGAGCGGACCTGCTCGTAGCCGGTGAGCGCGAGGAACGTCGGCGCGCGGCCGTAGCTCTTCATGCCCACCAGGTAAACGCCCGGCTCCGGATGGCGCAACTCGCTTTCTCCGTGCGGGTACACGGTTCCGCACGAGTGGACGTTCGGGTCGATCAACGGCGCGAGCCGCACCGGCGCCTGCAACACCGGGTCGAGGTCGAGCCGGATCTCCGACAGCCACGACAGATCCGGCCGGAACCCGGTCAACGCCACGACCTCGTCGACGCCCTCGACCCGGTGGCCGTCGAACGACTCCAGCGCAAGCCTCCCGTCAGCATCCCGCTCGACCGCGGCGGTGCGGAACCCGGTGACGGTCTCGATGTGACCGGCCTCGGCGGCCTTCCGCGCGCGCAGCCCCAACGCACCGCGCGCAGGCAGCTGATCGGCGTCCCCGCCACCGAACGCGGTGCCGACCGCGCCGCGGCGCAGCAGCCACACGATCTTCGTGCCCGGCTCCTGCTCCGCGAGGCCCGCGAGCGCGACCAGCGCCGTGAGCGCCGAATGCCCGCTGCCCGCGACGGCGATCCGCTTGCCCGCGTACCGGGCGCGGTCGGTCGCGAGGTCCGGCACGCGGTAGCTGATCCGCGCCTCCGCCGCCCGCTCACCCACGACGGGCAGCCCGTCGCCGCCCAGCGGGTTGGGTGAACCCCAGGTCCCGGACGCGTCGATCACCGCACGTGCCACGACGCGTTCCTCACCGGCCGCGGTCCGCACGTGCACCGTCAACGGCTCGTCCTCCCGGCCCGCGTCCACGACCCGGTCGCGCCCGCGCCGTGCCACCCCGGCCACCCGCGCCCCGAACCGCACCCGTTCGCCGAGAGCCTCGGCCAACGGCCCGAGGTAGCGACCGACCCAGTCGGCACCGGTCGGACAGGTGTCCTCGGCGGGACGCGTCCACCCGGCCCCGACCAGCAGTCGCTCGGCCGCCGGATCGACCAGCTCGCTCCAGCGCGAGAACAGCCGGACGTGGTTCCACTGCGCCACCGCGGCCCCCGCCCGGTCACCCGCCTCCAGCACGAGCACCGGCACACCCCGTTCGACCAGGTGCGCCGCCGCGGCCAGACCAACGGGACCGGCACCCACCACGACGACCGGAAGCTCACCCACGACGCACCCCTTGTATCGAAGTATTTCGAATCAACGGGAAGACCGTATCGACCGACGTCGATTACTGCAATCATCGATCTGCGTCGATACTCTGGGCATGGGGGTGCACCTGTGGACACGACCGCGATCCTGGGCGCTGTGGCACATCCGGGCGGCTTGCTGGTGCGCCGACCGGAGCTGACGGTGGGTGTCGTGCGCGCGGTGTCCACGCTCTCGGCGTTGGAGATCGAGCTACTGGCCCGGCAACCACTGGACCGCCGCAGCGCACTCGAGCGGCAGCACGACATCCGAGCCGGACGTCCGAACCCGGTCGCACCGCGCCGACTGCTACCGGTGTACGACGAGGGCATCGATCTGCGCGTGGGCCGGCTCGACCACACCGGCCGGGTGCGCTGGGAGTACGTCAGGTCCTCCTCGGGGAGCAGCGGTGACCACCACCTCGGCGCGAACGGCCCCACGCACCGGGCCGTGTTCCGGTTCCCGCCGGCGTTCGACGAGATGTCGCTCGTGCTCGCCTGGCCGGAGATCGGCTTCCCGGAAACGGTCATCACCCTGCCGCTGCCCGACCGGACCACCGTCGAGCGGGCCACGACGACGATCTGGCGGGCACCGCTGGACACCCGCCCCGTGCCGGAAGGGCTCACGCACCACACCGTCCCCTGGCAGCGCCCACCGGCCATCGAGGAAGGCACAATCGTGGCGCCGCCACGGGTGCTGCACCGCCGCGATCACGAGGCGGCCGTCGTGATCAGCCGGTTGACCGCCGTGGGCCCGACGCTGTCCATGGAACTGCTCAGCATCGCCCAAGGCGATTCGGCGAACGCGGTCATCGCCCGAGCGTTCGCGCGTGAGCAACCGGTCCCCGGTCTTTCGGACGACCCGGCGCAACTCCGGGCGATGGGCCCCGACGCCTCGGTGGCGGTGCTCCGCGGGCACGAGGCCGTCTGGATCAAGCCGGGTGACGGCTCCTCCTCCGGCGGCGAGCAGAGCTTCAGCAGCCTCAGGGAGCTCACCCTGCACCGCCCGCAGGACGATCTGCTCGACCTGGTCGTGGCCTGGCCCCTCGCCGGACTTCACGACGTGCGGGTGCACGTGCCGTTGACCGGGTTGAGCACGCACGGCACGGCATGACGACCGGGCCGGTTCAGCACAGGTCGGGCAGGACGAACGTGCTCTCCTCCACGCGGGCCTGACCGGTTTCGACGAGGTCGGCGGCACGGGCGAGGAACGCGGTGAGCGACGGCGCTTTCGGTTCCTCCAGGTCGGGCACGTTGGGACGGAACACGACCTGTCCCGCAGTGCCGCGCTCGCCGGGATCGAGGTCCAGGACGTAGCAGTCGCCCTGGAACGCGAGGAACGGCAACCAGGACGCCGACCACACGGTCCACCGGTAGTACGAGGGCTGCTCGACGGGCTCGGCCATGTCACCGACCACGTCGGTGAGCATGCGGTGCATCTCGATGATCTCGTCGATGGTCAGGAAGTGGCAGAAGTTGAGCGGCCCGTACAGCTGGCCGGGATCGTGCTGGCCGGCCGACGTGCGCAGCAACGCACACAGGTCGGCCGGGAGGACGAGCCCGGTCGCGGCGGCGAGCCGGTCGAGATCTTCGTCGGTCGCGCCGGGCAGGAACGGCGCGGTCTCACGCAACTCACGTTCGACGGCGGCCCGCAACCGCGTGAACTCCCGGACTGTGTCGTTCATGTCGGCCAGTCTGTCGTACCCGGAGGTCAGCGCGGCAGCGTCCCGTTGCGGTGCAGGTGGCTCCGCGCGTACTCGATCGCCTCCGGTGTGGTCGCGAACATCCGCACACCGTGGGTTTCGAGCTGACGCCGGTGCTCGTCCCGCACACCGGACAGCAGCACGGTGATCCCCCGGCGCTCCAGCCGTTCGACGGCGTCGCGCAGCACCAGTGCGCCCGTTCCGTCCATGGTGGACACGTGCGACAGGCGCAGAATCACCACCGACACCTCGGCGATCTCGGTGAGCTCCAGCAGGAAGCGGTGGGCGGCGGCGAAGAACAGCGGGCCGTCCAGCCGGTAGGCGACGATGTGCTCGGCGAGCAGGTCGTGCTCCTCCTGGGTGTGGTCGCCGGGTTCGAGCGGTTCCTCGTCGATCCGCACGGACCGGGCGACGGCGCGCAGTGCGAGCGCTCCCGCCACGACCAGGCCGAGGATGACAGCGGTGACCAGGTCGAGGGCCAGCGTCGCGACGGCGGTGAGGACGAGCACGAGCGCGTCGGAACGGTTGGCGCGCATCAGCACCCGCACCGCACCGACCTCGACCATGCGCACCGCGGTGGCGATCAGCACGCCGGCCAGCACGGCCAGCGGGATGCGCCCGACCACGGGTGCGGCCGCCAGCATGACCACGGCGAGGGTCACGGCGTGGACGAGGGCCGCCAGGCGTGAACCGGCGCCGGACCGGACGTTGACCGCCGTGCGCGCGATGGCCGCCGTGGCGGGCACACCGCCGAAGACGGGTGCGACGACGTTCGCGATGCCCTGGCCGAACAGCTCCCGGTCCGGGTCGTGGCGCTGGTTCACGCTCATGCCGTCGGCGACCGTGGCGGACAGCAGGCTCTCCAACGCGGCCAGCGCCGCCACGGCGACCGCGGACGGCAGCAGCGACCACAGCGCCGTGACGTCCAGAAAGGACAGTGAGGGTGCGGGCAGGAAGGCCGGTAACGCGCCGATCCGGGCGACCGGCAGGGACCACAGCTCCGCCGCCACCGTGCCGAGCGCGACCGCCAGCAGCGAGAACGGGATCGCGGGCTTCCAGCGCGCGCCGAGGAGCATGACCGCGGCCACCCCGCCGGCCAGTGCGACCGCGGGCCAGGACGGACCGGAACCCAGGGCGCGCACGGCGTTCACCACGACGTTGTGGCCGTCGCCGGCCGGCACACCGAGCGCCGCGGGCACCTGCTGCAACGCGATCACGGCCGCGATCCCGATGGTGAAGCCCTCGATCACGGGCGCGGGCACGTACCGCATGTACCGCCCGGCCCTGGCCACCGCCAAGGCGAGGAGCAGCAGCCCCGCCAGCAGCCCGACGGTCAGCACGCCGCCGGGACCGAACTCCGCGACGATCGGCACCAGCACGACCGTCATCGCTCCCGTGGGACCGGAGACCTGCAGGCTGGAGCCGCCGAACACGGCCGCGAGCGCGCCCGCGACGATCGCGGTCGCCAGTCCCGCGGCGGCACCCAGCCCCGACGCCACGCCGAACCCCAGTGCCAGCGGCAACGCCACCACCGCGACCGTGAGTCCCGCGAGGAGGTCCTTCGGCGCCGCGGCCGTCCAGTCCGCCCTGGCCGGCAGGAACGTTCTCACGCCGAGTTCTCGCGCAGCTGTTCGAGCAGCTCGTTCTGTCCCACCAGCAGCTCGGTCAGGATCCGCCGTGCCGCCTTCATCAGGTCGGCCACGTCGGCACCTGCCAGCGCGTACACCACCGTCGGCCCCTCACGGGTCGCCGTCACGATGCCGGACCTGCGCAACACGGCCAGCTGAGCGGAGAGGTTGGACGGCTCCACCGCGATCTCGGTCAACAGGTCGCGCACCGCCTTCGGCCCGTCCTGCAACAGCTCCAGCACCCGGATGCGCACCGGGTGGCCCAGCATGCGGAAGAACTCCGCCTTCGCCTGGTACAGCGGAACCGGCACCGCTCACCCCTCCCGGGGCGCGGGCACAGCGACCCCGTGCTCGGCGGCGAGGCGCCGCAGGTTGGCCAGATCGGCCGAGTGCACCTCGGCCGCGTACTCGTCCTGCTGTTCCACCGCCCGGCGCACCGCCTGCTCGGCCTGTTCGACGCGGACCAGCAGGCTCTCCCTGAACTCGTTCACGGACACCACGACCTGTCGAGTTGAACAATTCTTCAATTCGACAGTCTACAGATCCGTCAACGGTGGCGCGGACGCGTCAGGGCCCGGCCGGGTCCCCCGTCAGGACGGGACCTTGGTCCCTGGAACGGCCCTTCCGCACGGCGCAAGGTAGGGGTGTTCACCAGACCAGCAGGAGGCATGCGGTGCACCACACCGGCGCGATGCGGACCGCGGTCGCTGTCACCCGCTACTTCGACAGCGTGGTCGACCGCCTCGCCCGCGAGGGCGTCGACGTGGCGCAGGTCGTCCTGGAGCTCACACCGACCCGCCCGATGAGCGGCCAGGTCGTCACCGGGCGCGGTCCGGTGCTGCACTGGCGCGAGGACCTGGGCTGGAGCAACGGCATCCGCACCACCGGCCCGTCCGCGCACCCCGGCGAGGTCGCCGACCTGCTCGACGAGATGTGAGGGCCTGCCCGGCTCACGACCGGGCCAGGCACCGCCGCACCGCGTCCGCCACCGCGGCCGGGTCGTCCAGCTGCACCAGGTGGGACGCACCCGGCACGATGCGGTGCATGCCGTGCGGCGCGAAGTCGGCCATCGCCCCGTGCGCGGTGAGGATGCGTCGCGCGGACCTCGCGCCACCCAGCGTTCCCCCCGCTGTGAGCACCAGCCACGGCACGTCCGGCAACGGATGTGCGCCACGCAGCGCGTCCACCTCGGCGACCAGGTCCGCGTACCCGGCGAGCTCCTCCACCGCACCGATGCCCGCAGGCGGCCGGCCAACCAGGCGCAGCAACCCACCGGCCAAGCTCGCCGCCGGGCCCGCCGCCCCCAGCCGGACGAGGACGGAAGCGCACACCGCGCCGAGGTCGAAGGGCCGGCCGATCCCCGGTGGCGCGAGGCTGGGGTCCACGAGCACCGCACCGCGCACCCGAGCAGGCCGCAGCCGCGCGCAGGCCTCCACGTGCAGCCCGGCGAGCGAGTGCCCGACCAGCACGGCGGGAGCGCCGGCGACGTCCAGCACCGCGTCGAGCACATCGGTCTCCCGCCGCGCCGACGGGGCTTCCGGGGACGGGGTGCTCCCACCGGTTCCCGGCCGGTCGAACCGCAGCACCCGCGCAGCGGGCACGAGCAGCCGGGTCACGGCGTCCCAGTCGGCGACCGCTCCCGCCAGCCCCGAGGTCAGCACGACCGGCGGGGCGTCCGCAGGTCCGTCGACCACGACGCGCACCTCGGAGCCGGAAACGTGGATCATGGGTACCAGCATGGACCAAGGACGACGATGACGCCGGTACCGCAGAAGCCGGCCGACCGGACAGCAGCGTGGCTGATCACCGCCGCGGTGCTCTACTCGTGCTGGCTGCTGGAGCTCGTCCTGCCCACCGGCCTGTCCGTGTTCGACAGCTACGTCAGCGAGCTGCTCGCCGACGACCAGCCCTTCCGGTGGATCTTCCGCACCACCGACACGCTGGCCGCCTGCTGCCTGCTGCTCGCCGCACGGGGTCTGCGCAGGTGGCTGCCCGCCCCGCCGGGCGCCCGGCTCGGCAGCAGACTGGCCGACCGGCTGGTCGTCGTGGCCGTGGTCGTCTTCGCGGTCGCCACCCTCGCCAACACGGCGCTGTCGCTGGACTGCGCGGCGAGCGCCGACGCGCTGTGCCGGCACCGCGAGGAGATCGGCGCCGTGTCGCTCGGGCACCGGTTGCACCAGGTCACGAGCCTGCTGACGTTCGGCGGCGCCCTGGTCGCGTTCGCCTGCCTCGAACGCCGCACGCCCCGGTGGGACGCCGGGGTGGTGGTCGTCCTGCTGACGGCCACCGGCGTGCTGTCCGCGGTGCTGGCGGACCAGCCGGGCGCGGGACTGGTGCAACGCGCCCAGCTGCTGACCATCGCGGCCGGGCTGGTGCTCCTGGCGCGATCGCGCAGACGCGTCCGCTGACCAACGCGGTCGTCCACGTGGTGACCGGCCTCAGCCGACCTCGTCGCGGACGGCGGTGTCGAGGTCGGTGGCGGTCAGGCCGAAGGTCGCGGCGGTCTCCGTCGCGTCCAGGTGGAACGGTGCGTACCACTGGTAGTCCATCTCGGCCACCTCGCGGGCCATCGGCACGACCAGCCCGGCTGTCCGCATCACGAAGCGCGGCAGCTGCACCAGCTTGAGCGGCGGCTTGCCCGCGGCGGCGGCGTAGCGGCCCGCGAGGTCGCGGATGGTGACGGCCGGCGGGGACGGCACGTGCCAGGCCCGGCCCCACGCGCGGTCGTCCGCGGCCAGCGTGACGAGGGCACGTGCCATGTCGCCGTTGACGGTGAAGGAGTGCGGCACGTCGAGGTGACCGGTGATCCACGCCGGCCTGCCCTTCTCCAGGGCCGGCTTGATGAGCACCGGGTAGATGCCGTTGGCGCCCTTGCCGACGAAGTCCGAGCCGCGGACCTCGACGGTGCGGATGTCCGCGGCCAGCGCCTGTTCCCACATGCGCCTGCGCAGACGGCCCTTGCGACCGGCGGCGGCCATGGTGGTGTGCTCGTCCATCCGGCCACCGGGCTGCGGGCCGTAGGCGTAGAGGCTGCCGGTCAGCGCCAGGACGGCGTCGTTGGCCCGCGCGGCGGTGATGGCCGCCGTCTGCAGTGGTGGCAGCAGGCGTTCCCACGTGGTGTACGACGGCGGGTTGGCGCAGTGGTAGATCGCCTCCGCGCCGCGGGACAGCTCGGTCAGGCCGATCGGGTCGGACGCGTCCGCGGCGACCCGGTCGACCAGCGGGTGCTCGGGACCGGAACCGCTGCGGGTGACGATCCGGACGGTCTCCCCGCGCCCGGCGAGCAGGCGGGCGACGTTGGTGCCGATGGAACCCGCACCGAGGACGACGTGCTTGGCCATGGCTCTCCTCCTCGATCCGGCCGAGCCGGATCTAACGCTGTTAGATTTTCTAACGTCGTTAACCCTCGCGCACGACGGCGAGGCGGTCAAGGGCGGTGACTAGTGTTCGAGGACACCACCGGAGCGAAGTGGCGGAGCATGCCGACCAGCACGAGACGGGCCCGCGAGCGGGCGAACACCCACCAGCGGATCATCGAGGCCGCGCTGCACGTCCTGGAGACCGAAGGCGTCGCGGCCCTCACGATCCGGCGCATCGCCGCCGACGTCGAGTACTCGGCGCCCGTCGTCTACCAGCACTTCGCCAACAAGGACGCGCTGCTGCTGGAACTGGTCGCGCACGGCCACCGGCTGCTGCTGGGCGAGCTCCGCCGCGCCGTGCGGGAGCCCGACGTGGACCGGCGCCTGACGCGTGCCGCTGCGGAGTACGTCCGGTTCGCCGGCGAGCACCCGCACCTCTACCAGGTCATGAACGCCCCGGTGGCCGACGCGGACGAACGCCGGCGCGTCGTGGCACCGGCGATCGAGGCCTTGGAGGAGCTGCTCACCGACTGGTCGGTCGCGCACGACGTGGACCTGGGCGATCGCACCCAGGCCTGCGAGGTCGTCTGGGGCACGCTGTACGGCATCGCCTCGCTGGGCCACCTCGGCACCGACCGCGCCCGCCACCTCGCCGAGGAGGCACTGCGCGCGATTCTGCTCGGCTGGCGGACCGAACCGCCGCGCGCCTCCGGCTGAGGCTTCGAGGACCGCCTCGACCCGCGAACCTCACGCCGGGTGGATGAGGCGGCTCTCGTAGGCGAAGACCACGGCCTGGATCCGGTCGCGGAGCTCGAGCTTGTGCAGGATCCGGCCCAGGTGGGACTTCACGGTGGCCTCCGCGAGGTGCAGGGTGGCCGCGATCTCGGCGTTGGACAGGCCGGAGCCCACCTGGACGAGCACCTCGCGCTCACGGGCGCTGAGCCTGCCCAGCCGCTCGTCACGGGCGGTGGCGACGGCGTCGGGGAGGTGCGGGCGGAGCTTCTCCAGCAGGCGGCGGGTGATGCGCGGGGAGACCACCGCGTCGCCCGCGGCCACGGTGCGGATCGCGGTGAGCAGTTCCTCCGGTCTGGTGTTCTTCAGCAGGAAGCCCGAGGCTCCGGCCTTGAGTCCGGCGAAGGCGTACTCGTCCAGGTCGAAGGTGGTGAGGATCAGCACCCTGGTCCGCGGGCAGGACCGGACGATCTGCCGGGTCGCGTCGATCCCGTCGGTTCCCGGCATGCGGACGTCCATGAGGACGACGTCGGGGCGCAGGTCGGTGGCGAGGCGGATTGCGGCGGCGCCGTCCTCGGCCTCGCCGACCGGTTCGAGGTCCGGCTGCGCCTCCAGGATCATGCTGAACGCCATGCGCAGCAGCGCCTCGTCGTCGGCGATCAGGACGCGGATCGTCATGCGGACGCCGCCGGGCCGTCGCCGAACACAAGGCGGGTGTGCACTCCCCAGCCGCCGCCGGGACGCGGGCCGGCCAGCACCGTGCCGCCGAAGCCGGCCGAACGCTCGCGCATGCCGGTGATGCCGTGGCCGGTGGGAGTGACCGGGGAGGTCGGCGGGCCGGTGTCCGTCACGTCGACGGTGACGGTCTCGGCGGCGCACTCGATCCGGACCTTCGCCTGGGTGCCGGTGGGTGTGTGCTTGAGGGTGTTGGTCAAGGCTTCCTGCACCAGGCGGTAGACGGTCAGCTGCGCGGTCGCGGGTATGTGCGAGTAGCCGCCGTCGACGTCGAGGTCGGTCGGGAGCCCGGCGGTGCGCATCTGCGCTGCGAGGGTGTCCAGTTGCGCGATGCCGGGCAGCGGGTGGCGCGCCGCGTCCGGTTCGTCGGTGCGCAGGACGCCGAGCGAGCGCCGCATGTCGGTCAGCGCCTGCCTGCCTGTTTCGGAGACCTGGAGCATCGCGGCGGTGGCTTTGCCGGGCGACCGGTGCTGCGCGTGGACGGCCGCGTCGGTGAGCGCGACCATGACGGACAGGTTGTGGGTGACGATGTCGTGCATCTCCCTGGTGATCCTGGCCCTCTCCTCGGCAACGGCCCGTTCTCGCACGGCCTGCAGGTAGGCGCGGGTGGCCCGGTCGTTCACCCCGAGGACGGCCGCGGCGACGACCGTCGCGGTGAGCGCGGCGAACGGGGTCAGGAACGCGCCGTCCGTCGCCCAGCGCAGGCAGGCGAGCACAGCCCCGATCTCCACGACGGTGATGGCGCCGAGCGTGACGCGCCTGCTGGAGGTCGCGGCCACCGTGTAGAGGGCCACCAGCAGTGCGATGGCCGCGGGCAGTTGAACGCCCACCACCCACTCGGCGAAAGCCGCCGCCACCACCGCACCGAACACCGGGAGCGGGGCCCGGCGCCGCCACATCAAGGGCAGCGCGAGTGCGGCGGTGAGCGCGACGGCCACCGGCAGCTCCGCGGGCGGCCACATGGTCAGGACGTGCAGCAGGAGAAGCGCAGGCAGCAGCGAGTCCCACACCGCCGGCGGCAGCCGGGACGCCCAGCGCCGCTCGGTCATCACGTGGTGATGCTAGGCCGACGGCCCGCCGCGCACATGAGCCCGGCGTCTGACGACGGCGAGCAGGAGTGCGACCGCGGGAGGAGTTCCGATACCGCCCGTGGTCGCAGTCCGGCCTCTGATCCGGGGGCTCGACTGCCACCGGGGACGGCATCGAGATCGCGCCTGAGGAGCGATGTGGCGGCACGGGTCCGGCACCGAACATGGCCGGGTGACCGAGATCATCACGGGGCTGAACCTGTCCCCGCTGGAAGTCCTGACGTTGCTCAGCGCCGTCGCGCTGGTGGTGGCGCGCTGGCTGCCCGCCGCTGCCCGGCCATCCGTCACCATCGCGGCAGGGGCGGTGTTCCTGCTGTCCGCGATCGCGCTGTGCGTGACGGGCATCCGCTGGCAGCTGCTGCCGGTGCTGGCCGGGGCGGCCGTCGTGGCGCCGTTCGCCTTCTCCCCGCTGGTGCGGGGTCGTGCCCGGCGGGTCCGCTGGTGGCTGGCGTTGCCGGGTTCGCTGGCCTGCGCCTGCCTGATCACCACAGGCCCCGTGGCAGCGTGGGCTTTCCCCGTTCCCGTCTTCCCGGAGCCCTCCGGCGGCTTCGCGGTCGGCACCCGTGTGCTGCAGTGGACCGACCAGGACCGCCCGGAGACCTTCACCGCCGATCCGCAGGACCGGCGCACGGTCGTGGCCCAGCTCTGGTACCCCGCGCGGACCAGCTCCGCGGACGTGCCGCGCGCCCAGTACCTCGGACGCACCGAGGACGAGGCGCGCACCGTCTCCGAAGCACTCGCCCGCGGAGTCGGCCTGCCGGGTTTCCTCCTCGACGGCGTGCCGCGCGCACGCACCCATGCGGTTCCCGACGCCCCGGTGGCCGGTGCGGGGGAACGGTTCCCGATCGTGCTGTTCTCGCCGGGGTCCGGCGGAGTGCGCACCCAGAACACCGCGTGGGCCGAACAGGTCGCCAGCCACGGCTACGTGGTGGCCGCGCTCGACCACCCGTACGACTCCGCCGCCGTCGTGCTCGACGACGGCCGGACGATCACCACCGCGACCGTCTCCACCGGCGACCGGGACGAGGACGACCGGCTGGCCGTCGACTGGACGGCGGTCCGAGCCGCCGACCTCCGCTTCGCGCTGACCCGGCTGGAGGGTCTCGACCGAGGTGACGGCGCGGACCCGCTGGCCGGGCGCCTGGACACCGGCCGGGTCGCCGCGACCGGTCACTCCATGGGCGGTGCCGCCGCACTGCAGGCCGCCAGGCAGGACCACCGGATCGACGCCGTCATCGACCTGGACGGCTACCCCCGCGGTCCCCTGTCGCCCGACCTGGGCCAGCCGGCGCTCGCGCTCACCCAGGCCATCACCCCGGCCACCGATCCGCGGTACCTGCCTCAGCTCACCGAGGTGCTCACACGCGGCACGGCGACGAACTACCGGCTCACCATCCCCGGCGCCGCGCACCTCACCTTCATGGACGGTCCCCTGTACCTGCCACCGGTGCCCTCGATCGTCGGTTCACTGGGCCGCACCGAGAGCCCGCGCGTCGTCGCCGCAGCCTGCCTCGCGTTCCTGGACTCCGCTCTCCGCAACGGATCCGGTGACCTGGAAGGCACCCTGTCGGCCTACGGCGAGCTCAGCGTGTTCCATCCCGTCAACGGCCGCTGACCGCTTCGAGGCCGCGCACAGGCCGGATGTGGGCGTAGCACGTGCCGCCCGCATTCGGCATTGCCTTCACACCGACGGGCAAATCAGCAAGTCAATGTCCCATTATTCATATCCGTGAATCAGGCGGCTGATCGGCGGAAAGGCACTTCGTGGTCGCACATTCAAGTAGTTCGGTGTTCATGAACGTGAATTGTATTGCCTGTCACGCGACCTTGCGCAATACTCGCCGGGAGCGCTCCCAGCCACATTGATTCCGGCCGCCATCGCGATCAGCACAGCTGGGAATGCCGTCACACGGTCCTGCTCGCAAGGAGGCGACGCAGCAGTCCGCGCACGGACAAGAGTGCGACAAAGCGGTTCACCGGTGTGTCCGCCGACATTGGTCGGCGGTATTCCAGCCGGTGCGGCAGAGGCTGCTTCGAAAACACCGACCGATCACGCCGCCGACGAGTGCGACCACACCCCGTCCACCCTTCGAAGACGCAGGAGACGAAATGAAACGATCAGTCGCATGGCGGATCCCGGCGGTCGTGGCGGCGTTGGCCGCCACGAGCGTGACCAGTGCGGTGCTGGTGATGTCACCGGCGTCGGCGGCGGCCGGCGCCGCGACCGGCTACGCGTCCCAGAACGGCGGCACCACCGGGGGCCAGGGCGGGGCGACGGTCCGGGCCACCACGGGAACGCAGATCCACCAGGCCCTGTGCGGCCGGGCGAGCAGCAGCACGCCGATCACCATCGAGGTCTCGGGCACGATCAACCACGGCAACACCGCCAAGGTCTCGGGCAGCAGCTGCGAGACCGCCGCGGGCGTGATCGAGCTCAAGCGGATCAGCAACGTCACCATCATCGGCGTCGGCGGCGGGGCCGTCTTCGACCAGGTGGGCATCCACATCCGCGAGTCCCGCAACATCATCATCCGGAACGTGACCGTCCGGAACGTCAAGAAGTCCGGCTCTCCCACGTCCAACGGCGGCGACGCCATCGGGATGGAGAACAACGTCCGCAACGTCTGGGTCGACCACGTCGACCTCCTGGCGTCGGGTGGTGAGTCGGAGGGCTACGACGGCCTGTTCGACATGAAGAACAACACCCAGTACGTGACCCTGTCCTACAGCACCCTGCGCAACTCCGGGCGCGGCGGGCTGGTCGGGTCCAGTGAGAGCGACCGCTCGAACGGGTTCATCACCTACCACCACAACCTGTACGCGAACATCGACTCCCGGGCGCCGTTGCTGCGGGGCGGCATCGCCCACATGTACAACAACCACTACGTGAGCCTGAACGAGTCCGGCATCAACTCCCGGGCCGGCGCGAAGGCCAAGGTGGACAACAACTACTTCAAGAACTCCCGTGACGTCCTCGGCACCTTCTACACCACCGAGGCCGGCTACTGGCAGGTCAGCGGCAACGTCTTCGACAACGTGACGTGGTCCGCCCCGAGCAGCGACCACAAGCCCGCCGGTCCTGACGTGAAGTCCACCACCTCCGTCTCCGTGCCCTACAGCTTCACCCTCGACCAGGCCGGCTGCGTGCCGAACGTCGTGAGCCGCACGGCAGGCGCCAACAAGGGTCTGAAGGAGACGGACGGCAGCTGCTAGAAAGCCCCGCACGTCCGCCGCACGCGGCGACGAGACCCACCCAGCTCGGCGCGTGGCCGTTCGATGTGGACACGGTCACGCGCCGAGCGCGGCGATGCGCTGCCGGATCCCGCTCCCCGTTGCGGAATCCGATCTTCGGCGGGTCGCCACGAACAGGTCGTTCCATCGATTGGAACGGTTCGTGGATGGCGGAGTTCCCTTGCCATACCGTCCACCGCGTCGGGTCCCACGCGGTGCGGCGAAGGGCGGAGTTCCATGGCGCTGACCGCTACAACCACGCCGCACAGCGGTGCACCGGTTCGACCTGACGAGATCCCGTGAAGACGGCGTTCGTCTTTCCCGGCCTCGGATCGCTCTTCACCGATCCGTTCGCCCACCACCCCGCGGGTCGGCGGTTCGCGGCCGAGCTCGCCAGCCGGATCGACGCCGTGACGGCCGACCTCGGATGGCCGTCCGTCCTGAGCGAGCCGGATCTCACGGCGTGGAGTCCGCTGGGTGAGGTGCAGACCTACCACTCGCAACTGAGCTGTCACCGCGTTCTCCTGGAGGAGTTCGGGCTGCGACCGGATGTCCTGCTGGGACACAGCCTCGGTGAGATCACCGCGATGGTGGCGGCGGAGGGCATCACCGTCGAGGACGGCACCCGACTGTTGTGCGAACGCGCCACAGCGTTGCAGGCACACGCAAACGCCGATGCGGCCACCGCGGCGTTCATGCTGTCGTCCGACCAGGCGGCGACGGTCGCGGCAGGAGCTCACGGCGTCGTGGTGGCCGCGGTGAACAGCCCGACGCAGGTGATCCTCTCCGGCCCCGCCGGGGAGATCGAGCAGCTGGCGAACCGCGCCCGTGCGCAGGGCGTCAGGGTGACCGGGCTGCGCGCCGGACCCTACGCCCAGCACCACGTCGCGCTCGGCCCCGCGTTCGAACGGTACCTCGCGTCCGTGCGTGGAATCCGTTGCGCGCCTTTGAAAACGTCTGTGTGGTCACCCGTGCTCGGGCGAGCGCTGGGAGCCGACGACGACCTGGTCCTGCTCGCCGCCCTCCAGATGGTGCGACCGCTGGACTTCTGCCACGCCGTCACGGAGCTGAGCTCGCTGGGGGTGACGGAGTTCGTGGAATGCGGTCTGAAGGACACGCTGACCCGGCTCGTCTCCGAGACGCTCGGCGGCAGGGCGCGGGTGTGGGCGCCGTTCAAGAAACGTCTGACCGAGACCGATGTCCGACAGATGACCGCTCTTCTCACCAGCCCCGAGGAGTCAGCCATGACCAGCTCAGACGACGCGGTGACCACCTACCTGCGCGAAAGCTACGCTGCCGCGCTCGAGATCCCGGAGGAGATGGTGACCCCGGATGTCGATCTCGAAGCCGAGTTCGGCCTGGACTCCCTCCAGCACCACCTCGTGCTGACCAAGGCCCAGCAGCGGTGGGCGGTCGAGCTCGGTCATGTCGAGTCGCCCGCGACCATCACCGTCCGCACGGTGGCCCAGCTGCTGAAAGACGCCGGTGCGGCACGGGAAACGGCCTGATCCGGTGCACGCCGACCAGGTCTGCGTCGTCGCCGCCGGTGTCGTGACCCCGGGGTGTGACGACGTCGAGGAGCTGTGGAGACGAGCGCAGGACGGCCCACCGGTGTTCGGGCCCTCCGCTCGTTTCCGCGGGCTCGAATCGTTGGCGCGGCTGACCCACAGCGACACGGGTGAGCCCTATGAACTGCGGTTCGGCGAGGTTCCGGCGGCGACGACGGACGATGCCGGCGACCTCCAGGTTTCCTGGCTGCGTCGCGCGCTGCACCAGTGCGTCACGACCACGTCGCCTGGTTCGACCGGCCGCACCGGTCTGTTCCTCGCCTCGTCCACGGACACGAGCTACGAGATGGATCTCGCGCTCGCCGCGGACGCACTCGCCGACCAGATCGCGGCGCGGCTGCCGGGAGACCGGCGCGACGCGATCAGGCGGAAGATCGCGCAAGCGGATCCCTGCGCGCAACGCGGACACGCCGAGTTCCTCCCCCACCACCAGGCCGTCCGCGCCGCGAAGGGACTGCTCCCTCCCGGCACGCGCGTGCTCATCTCCGACAACATCTGCCCGTCGGCCCTGTACTCGGTGGATCTCGGCGTCAGACATCTGCTGGACGGCGAGGTGGACATCGCGTTCTGCGGCGGCGTGAGCTCACACGGACCGTTGCGCCAGGTGTACTTCGGCGAGATGGGCACGCTGTCGCGGGCAGGACAGCTGCGCGCCTTCGACGCGGCGGCGGACGGCACGGTGTTCTCCGAAGGCGCCGGCATCGTCGCGCTCAAGCGGATGAGTGACGCCCTGCGGGACAACGACACGGTGCTCGCGGTGCTCGCCGGGTTCGGCGCCGCGTGCGACGGCAAGAGCAAAGCGATCTTCGCACCGAGCCAGGAGGGCCAGACCCGTGCGATGACGCGGGCGCGAGACGTCAACGGCGTCGCCGGCGCCGAGGTCGCGTGGATCATCGGGCACGGCACCGCGACCCTGGCTGGGGACGCGACGGAGCTGCGCTCCATCGCCGCCGCCCACCCCGGCGGCGCACCGTGGATCACGGGGAACAAGGCGATGCTCGGCCACACCGGCATGGCCTGCGGAATCGTCTCGCTGATCCAGGCCGCGATCGGCCTGCACCGGTCGACGGTCCCCCGGCAGCCCAACCACACGTCGCTGCCGGAGTACGCCCGCTCCCTGTCCCTCCGGGTCCCCGCGGCACCGGTGCCGCTGGCGGCGGAGGAACCGTCGTTCGTCGGGGTCTTCGCCTGTGGACTCGGTGGTATCAACGGACATCAGCTGCTCTACCCGGCCGGGCCGCCGACCCGTGCCGTGCGGTCCGCTCCGCCCGCGTCCTGTGACGAACTGGTGCTGGTGCGGTGGAGCGCGTTGCTGCCGGGCAAGCCGGAGGACGAGTCGGTCGCTGATCAGCTGGCCCGAGGCGGTGATCCCACCGGCACGACCCGGTTCGAGGACCCGTACCCGCTTCCCCCGTTCGCGAGCTCGTTGATCGTGCCGAAGGTCGCGGCCCAGCTGGACGTGAGCCAGCTGCTCACGGCCGAGCTGGCGGGCCGGCTGGCGGGATCGGGAGACGGCACACCGTTGTGGGAGGGTCTGGAGGAACGCACGGGTGTCTTCGGCGCCCGGTACGGCGTCAGCAGGTCGGCTGTCGAGTCCACCGTGCGGTGCCTTGGTGACGGGCTCGCGGAGACGTTGGACGGCGAGGAGAAGGCGGCCGCGGAGCAGTACCTGCGAGAGCTCCGCGACCGCGGCCAGGCCATCGGCCCGTACAGCCTGGTCGGGCGCATGTCGTCCATCGCACTCGGGTGGGTCGGCAACCGCAGGAACCTGCGCGGACCGACGATGATGGTCGATGCCGGAGAGGCGTCAGGACTCGCCGCCCTGCACACCGCGGGCTGCTACCTGCGCCGCGGCGACATCGACCTCGCGCTGGTGATGGCGTGGAACACCGATGCTTTCGGCGGCGCCTGCGCGTCCGGCAGCGAGGGCCAGGAGATCGCCGAGGGTGCGTTCGGGGTCGCGATCGCCCGACCCTACACCGCTGCCGCCCGTGGCTGGCAGGTGCTCGCACGGGTGCGCACCGAACTGGCGCCCACACCCGCGGCGGCACCGCCACGCCGCAGCACGAGCTACCTCGCCGCGGACGGCGTGCTCGACGTCATCCGCGGCGTCGTTCGAGGTGCACTGCCCCAACGGTTCTCGACGGAGTCGGGACCGACCGTCCACGTGCTCCCACCGCTGCCGTGACGCCCCCGAAGATGGATGCGGACATGGACACGGTGGAGACGACTGTGCGGCCGTACGACCTCCGCTTGGTGCCACGTCCCGCTGTGGCCCGCTTCCCCGAACGCGATCCGCTGCCGGCCGGAGCGCTGGTGCTCACCGACGACGCGGAGATCGCGGACCAGGTGCGGGCCGTCGCGGCGCACGAGGTGACGGTCGTGCTCGTGCCGGAGGCTGCGGCCACCTGGGACGAGGAGGCGGTGGTGGACCTCGTCACCCCGCCGGGACCGGTCAGCGACCAGCTGTGCGTGATCACGTCCCTGCGCGGTGCCGCGTGGCCGGCCGCGCCACGTCCGGGTCTTCTCGCCCTGCAGGAGGCGGCCTTCGTGGCGTTGAAACAGCGTGCGGACCCGGCGCACGAGAACTCGTCGGTCACGATCCTCGTGCTCGACCGCTTCGATGGCGGAACCCCGCATCCGCACTGCGCGCTGCTGACCGGCATGGCGAAGTCAGTCGCGTGGGAGCTGCCGTCAGCGCACGTGCACGCCGTGGTCACCGACGACGTCGACCTCGCCGCCGCGGTGGCGCGGCTGCGCGCGGAGTCCGGCTGCGGCGCAGGACTGCCCGTCGCCTACTACCGGACCGCATCGGCTCCGGCGACCAGGTGGGAGGAACGGCTCCTCCCGCTCGCAGAGCCGTTGCCCGCCGTCGAACACCACGCCGTCGCCAGCCCCGTCGTGGTTGCCGTGGGCGGTGCACGAGGCATCACCGCGCGGTGCCTGGAGGGGATGAACCCTCCGCCGTCGGCGCTGTGGCTGCTCGGCACCACCGAACCGGACGTGATGGCTGCTCAATCCGCGGAGATCGCGGATCTGAGCGGTGCCGACTACGTGCGCCGCCGACGCCACGAGGACCCCGGTGCGCACATCGGCGGCCTGCGGACGACCTACGACCGTTGCCGCAGGTCGCGGGAGGCGCTTGCAACCATCCGCGCCCTGCGCGAACGGATCGGGGCGGACCGGGTGCATTACTTAGGATGCGACGTGACCGATGCGGCCGCGGTCCGGCGCGCGGCGGCGACGATCACCGCGACGACGCCGCGCATCGACCTGGTGCTGAACGGCGCGGGAATCAGCGGCGCCCGAAGGCTGAAGAACAAGGACCTCTCGACGTTCCGGCGGGTGCGCGACACCAAGGTCATGGGCTACCACAACCTCAGGGCGGCGTTCCACGATTCCGCGCCGCTCGCGTGGTGCCACTTCAGCTCCGTCGCCGGCGCGTTCGGCCTGCCCGGCGAGATCGACTACGGACCGGCCAACGACATGCTCAACGCGGCCGCCCGGTACGAGTCCGCCCGCGCCACGCCCGCCGAGTGTGCGATCGGCTGGAGCCTGTGGGGTGAGTCCGGGATCGGGCCGCGAAGCGGTTTCACCGACTACACGGCGAGGACCGGGCAGCTCGGCCTGCTCAGCGACGCCGAGGGGCAGCGGATCTTCACCACGCTGGTGTCGGCGAACCACCTCGGGCGGCACGCGTCACCGGTCCTGCTGGGCGAAGCGGAGTGGCGACTGGTGGGATCGCGGTTCCCCGGCCTCGCCGACGACCGCGCCCGGCTCCCCTACCTGGGCAGCCCGTCCCACACCGACCAGGACGACACCGCCTGGCGACTGGACCTCTCGCGGCACGCACACCTGCGCGGCCACGTGCGGCAGTCGCGAGCGCTCGTGCCCGGTGCGCTCGTGCTGGAACTCGCGGCCGAGGTCGCCGGCCACCTCACCGGCGGTGCCGTCGTGGACAGGTTCCGGGACATCCGCTTCGAGGCTCCCGTCGCCGTCGACCCGCACCTCGCGGAGTACACCCTGGCCGCGTCGTTCACGCCGACGGCTCCCGATGCGGGCGTCGTCAGCGTCGCCATCCGATCACACCTCGGGGCCGGGAACCGCAGCCGCCGTGTCCACCACGTCGAGGTCCTGGTCCCGGTCGGCGGCACCGCCGACACCACCGTCCCGCCCGCCCAGCCGCGTCAGCTCCGCGTCCGGCGCGCGCCGGCCACGATGTCCATGTCGGGCCTGTTCGACCAGGTCCGCGACCTGAATCTCACGGCCGATACGACAACGGCGCGCTGGGCACCCTCGCCCCCGGAGGGCGAGTTCTTCGCCTCGCACCGGACGCCGTGGCTGCTCGTCGACGCCCTGTTGCAGACCGCCTGCGCCACCGGCACCGCGCACCGGTTCGCGACGCCCCACTCGATCGCCGAGCTGAGGCTGCACACCGAACACAACGACCTCGCATTGACGCAGACGAAGAACCGTGTCTGTCTACATGTGACACACGCCGGTGGCGTCGCCGATGGCATCGCACACACGGACGACGGCAGCCCACTCGTGACACTGTCCGGACTCGTGCTGAGCGGACGGGACGGCACACCGTGACCAGTCCTCACGACGTGCTGCTGCGGCTGTTCTCGCCCGACGGACGGATCGCACCCTACGACCACTACCGCGAGCTGATCGAGCACTGGCCGGTGCTGCCGATCACCCGTCAGCGGTTGCTCGTCACCGGCTACCGGGAGTGCGCGGACGTCCTGCTGAACCCGAGACTTTTCCGGGTACCCGACCACCACTACGCCGACCGGCTGTGGCCCACCTGGCGCACGTTCGGGTCGACGGACCTGCTCTACCGCAGCCTGCTCTTCCGCAACGCACCCGACAACCAACCCGCCCGGCGCCTCATCGCGCGTTTCTTCGCCCCCGACCAGGTCGAGCGGATGCGCCCGATGATCACGCGGCACGCCGATGCGGGCACGATGCCGTTCATCCAGGGCGACGGCGCGGTGGACGCCGCCCGGTCGTTCACGACCATCCCCGATTCCGTGATGGGCGAGCTGCTCGGCCTGCCGCGATCAGACGCCGATCGGGTGGCCGGCTGGCTCGACAGGTTCCTGGAACGCAACGAGATGCACCCGCCGGACAAGGCGCTCGTGGACGCCGACGAGGCGACGTCGCACCTCGTCCACCACATCACGCACACGGTCCTGGCGCGACCGGGCAGCGAGGCGCCGCTCGTCCGTTCGCTCAGGGGGCACAGCCAGATTGACGAGCGGGACCTCGTGAGCAACCTGGTGTTCCTGCTCGGCGCGGGAACCGTGACCACCGGGTCGCTGCTCGGCAGCGGCACACGTCAGCTCGCGGCGCACAACGACCTGTTGCCACGGCTGCGTGACGACGACGCGCTGCTGCGGTCGTTCGTCCAGGAGACGCTGCGGTACGACCCCCCGATCCAGTACGGCGTCCGGGTCGCGGCGGAGGACACCGAGCTCGCCGGTGTCCCGATCGCCCGCGACAGCGTGGTGCTCGTCTGTTTCGGTGCGCTCGGCCGAGATCCCGGCAGGTTCGGCGATCCGGACACGTTCGTGGCGGACCGGTTCCTCGCCCCGGATTCCGAGCCACGCGACGTCCTGTCGTTCGGGCTGGGCGCACACCGGTGCGCTGGAAGCGAGTTGGCGCTCGTCACCGGCGAGGTCGCCTTCCGGCGGCTGGCGTCGCGCGTCGACGCGATCAGGGAGGTCGAGCAGCCTCGGCGTCAGGCACGCGCCGTGGTCCGCCGGTACACCCGGCTCGTCGTCGACGTCACCCGGCGGTGACCCAGTCGACGCCGATCCCGGTCAGCGGCGTCCGGTGGCCAGCACGACGAGGAACTGACCGCCACCCGCCTGGACCTCGGCGGTCACCGGCAGTCCCGGTACCAGCCGGGAGAACCGGTCCACCAGCCAGTCCGCGGCCTCCTGGGCGTCCTGCCTGGTCGGGCAGCGGGCCACCAGCTCGCGACCGCCCTTGCGCTCCAGCCGCCCGGCGACCGTGATCAGCGGGGCGGGTTCGGCCACGTGCAGGCCGTCCGGCCACGGGATGACCACCTTGACCGCGCCCTTGCGGGTGTTGCACCCGCGGTGGGCGAGCCGCTCGGCGAGCTTGGCCTTGCGGTCGGTGGTGCGGCTGTCGACGCTGGGCCCCCGCGCGTCGTTGACCGACATGCCGGGGTCGACCGGTTCGTCGCACACCCAGCAGCGCCAGCCGTCGCGTTCGGCCACGTCATCGAGAGAACTCACCGGGGCAAACTAGCCTGCCGGGCCACCGCCGCGTGCGGCGCACCCGGTCGGGTCCCATCGGCCACCCGTCGCGCGGGCAGCGTGGTCCCCTGCTCGGGCCAGGTTCTGCGAATCCTCTGTTCAGCGGTGCCGAGCACGTGCGTGACGGGCATAGACATGACTCGTCCGCGGCCACGGGAGGGGCGGTGCGATGACGGTCCGCGTGGTGCTCGCACTGCTCGCCGTCGCGGCCGCGCTGGCCGTGGGGATGGTGTTGGTGTACCTGGCGATCGCGGCCTTCATGCGGGTGTGGCGACGGGCCCAGGCCAAGGGGTGCACCGGCCCTGTCACGCCCGCGATCCTCATGATCACCACCTTCGCCGGTCTGCTGGGCGGAGCGTGGCTGGGCGCCGTGCTGGTCCGTCCCGGCGCCGACGTGTTCGTCGTTCTCGCAAGCCTGCTCGGTGTCGCGGTGTCGTTGGGCGGGCTCGCTCTGTGCGTTCACCTCCTGCCTGCGCGGCCGGTCCGGTCAGGCCGACGACGGCGGCCGCGGACACCGTTCCGGGTGCTGGGCAACCTGGCGGCGGTGACACCGCCGCTGGTGATGGCAGCGCTGCTGCTGAACGGCAAACCCGCCACGGTCGGCGTCCAGCTGATGCTGCCGATGGCCATGCTGTCGGTCCTGTGCCACACCGCGGCGCGGCGAGCGGACCGCATCGACGCGCTGCCACCGGTCGATCCACGCCCGGCCGTGGTGTGGATCCGCGGTTTCGGCAACGAACGTCGCCTGTTCGGCTTCCGGCGGCGCGACAAGGAGGAGACCCGCGCCCGCCCGGAGCTCAGGAAGGTCTTCAGCCACCGCGCGGAGCCGATGTCGTTCGAGGAGTACTTCGCACCGGCGATCGCCGAGGAGCTCGGACGCGGCTACGGCCTGGGCAACCCGCGCGACTACCTCCCGCCCGACGGCATCGACCGCCACTACGCCACCGACGACTCGTGGCGAGAACAGTTCGCCGATCTGGTGGCCGGGGCCAGGTGCGTGGTCATGGCGCCGGGTGACTGGCCGGAGCTGCGGTACGAGTTCCGGGTGATCAGGCAGCTGGGGGCGCACCGCAGGCTGTTCGTGTTAACACCGCCCGCGCGCAAGGCCCGCCAGATCCGGCGGGTCAACCGGCTCAAGGGTTTTCGGCACGAGGACTGGCACGACTTCGCGGCGGCTCTGGGTGGTGGATGCGGTTATCGGCTCGGGCCGGATCCGGGGCCGGGGGCCGTGGTGACGTTCGAGGAGGACGGGCGTGCCGTTGTGCTGGCACGTGGTGCCGAGGAGCCCGCCGACTACGTGGCCGCCGTGCTCCGTCACCTCGCCGTGGCCGAGCACTCGGCGGCGTCCGCGTCGAGCAACTGCTGCCCGACGTCCTCGACCGCTGCCCCGGACCGGGCCACGTCGTCGACCCGATCGGTCACGCCGGAGGACTCCGACCCGCCTTGACCCGGCTGCGGGGCGGGCGGTCCTCCGCTCAGCCGCCGTGAGCGGTCAGCAGGTGACCTTGACGGTCGCGCTCGCCTGGAACGACACGTGGACGTGGTCCATGTGGTTGGCCGTGGGACTACCGCGGTCCTCCATCGCCGACCAGCCGCTGCCGTCGTTGTAGCGCTGGCGCCAGATCACGTAGGTGACGCCGAACGCCCGGCGGTTGGCCAGCACGTAGTCGGCCAGGGCGTTGCCGGTGGCGGGGTCGACCATGAAGTCCAGCGCCAGGCCGAGCGGGTGGTCGCCCGAACCGCCCCGGCCCGCGGCGCCGCCGACGTCCTCGACGCCGAACTTGCCGGCGACGTGGTGACCCACCTGTGCCACGTGCGGTTTGACGCCGTTCAGGGTGGTCGGACAGGGCGGCGGCGCAGGAGGTGGCGGTGGCGGCGGTGGCGTGGTGGTCTGCGGTGGCGTCGTGGTCACCGGAGGTGCCGTGGTGGTGGTCGCCGGAGGTGACGAGGACGGCAGCGCGGTGGTCGAGGTCGGCAGCGCGTCCTGGCTGACGGGGCTCGACGAGACCGCGAGCTGGGCGGCCGCTCCGGTTGGATCGACCGGCTGGCCGGAGGCGTGGACGGCCCAGAAGGTCACGACCAGGCCCGCGGAGAGGGTGGTGGCGACCGCGATGGGCAGCTTCCGGCTGGGTGCCTGGTTCGTTCTATGTCGGCCCGGCATTCAGGAACACCTTGCGTCGGGGACAGGGCATGGTCGTACGGCGCGTGATATTACGAAACGAGCACGAGAAGGTCACAGGCGAGTGTTCATGCTCACATCACCGCTGGTGAGCGCCTCGCCGCAGAACGTGACAGCCGTGCCGTCCCGCCCGCCGTCAGACGCCGAGGCGCTGCTGCTCAGCCCGCACAACCCGTTGCTCGACGGACATCGCCGAGTCCAGCGCGCTTGCGTGTGAGTGCTTCGTGTCGCTTTCACGCGCGTAGTGGTCGAAGAGCAGGGTCTTGTGGTCGCGGACCTCCTGCACCCGCGCGTCCACGCTGTCCTTGACCAGCAACCGGTGCACGTGGACCTTGCGGACCTGTCCCATCCGGTGGCAGCGCGCGATCGCCTGGTCCTCCGTGCTCGGCTTCCACTGCGGCTCGGCGATGATCACCACGGACGCGGCCTGGATGTTGAGGCCCACACCGCCCGCCTCGATCTGCGCCACCAGCACCGCGTGCCCCTCGCACGCCGTGAACGCGTCCACCAGCTCCTGACGGCCCTGCGCCGACGTCGCGCCGGTCAGCGGACCGAACACGTCGACCTGGCTCGCGACCGCGTCCAGCACGTCGTGGAAGTACGAGAACACCACGACCTTCCAGCCGTTGTCCCGCGACTCCTCGATGATCTCCAGCAACCGCTCCAGCTTCGCCGAGCCATCGGGCGTGCCCGGCGCGAACGCGGCGCGGCGCATCGCCATCAGGTTCCCCTCGCGCACCGCGTCGAGGTACGCGGACCGGTCCTGCTCGCCGAACTCGACCCAGTCCTCCACCTCCAGCAGCTCGGGCAGCTCCCCCAGCACGTCCTCCTGGTTGCGCCGCAGGTACACCGGCGCGACGACGCGGCGGAAGGCCTTCGCCCCCACCACGGCGTCGACGGCGCCCGTGCGGGCCGCGACACCCGGCTGGAGGTAGGAGACCAGGTTGCGGAACTCCTCGACGCGGTTCTCCATCGGCGTGCCGGTCAGGAGCACCGCCCGTTCCGCGCGCTGCACGACCTCGTTGACCGCCTGCGAGCGCTGGGTGTCCGGGTTCTTGACGTAGTGCGCCTCGTCGACCACGACCAGCGCCGGCCGGAACCCCTTCGGCAGCACCAGTTTCGGCAACGTGCCGAACGTCGTCACACCGACACCGCCCTGCTCCACCCACTCGCTGACCGCGTCGTCACGGCCCGCGCCGTGCATCCGGTGCGGCACGAGGTCGCTGTGCCGCGCGATCTCGTTGACCCAGTTGACGACGACGCTCGCCGGGCAGACCACCAGGAACCCGCGCCGCCCACCCGCGGCGAGGCTGGCCATCACCGCGATGGCCTCGATCGTCTTGCCCAGCCCCATCTCGTCACCGATGATCACGCGTTTGCGGGCGAGCGCGAACTTCGCCCCGAACACCTGGTAGCCGCGCAGCGACACCTTCAGCAGGCTGGTGTCCAGTGTGGTCGCGTCGACCTCGTGCTCGATGTCGGCCGGAACGAAACCGTTGGCGGCACTGCGATTCGGCACCGCGTCCGCACCGGCGAGACTGGCCAGCAGCGTGTTGTAGGCGGCCGCGTCGAGCTCGTAGTCGCGCCACAGCGCGCGGTGGTCGAGGTCCGGCACGCGCAGCTGCGCGCCCACCGCCCGCAACACCGCAACGTCCCGGCCGCCCAGCAGGACCTCGAGCCGGTCGAGCGAGTCGATGGCGGCCTGCCGGTTCTTCGGCCACGAGAAGAACATCCGCAGCCGGCTCCAGGCACGGGCCGCGGCACGCACGTCCGCGTCGACCCGCTCCAGCACGTCCGCGATCGGCTCGCTCAGCGGTCCGACGAGCTGGTTCGCCCTGCGCAGCTTGGACATCAGCTGCAGCAACTCGGTCTGGCCCCGGTCAGCGCGATCGGGGTTCAACCGCACCGTCGTGTCGCGCACGACCCCGTCGACGACGGCACGGGCAACCCGCACGATCTGCTCGGCGGACTGCCTGCCGACCCCGGGAACGCCGTCGAGCTGTTCGGGACGCGCCCCGGCGACATCGGCGACGGTCCGGTAGCCGGCGTCCTTCAACGCGCTCAGCCGCAGGTTCGCCGTCGCGTCCCGGAGCCTGTCCACCGGCATGGCGCGCAACTGCTCGGCCACCAGCGAGTCGCGAACCGCCCGGTACCGCTCGGCGGCGAGCGCGAGCAGCCGATCCGGTTCCGCGCGCACCGCTGCCGCCTCGGCCCGGAACGCCTCCGCGGCGGCCAGCACCGCGCGGGCATGCCTACCGACCTTCGACGAGTCGTCCACCCGTGTCCTTCCGTCAGGCGGACCGAGAATACCGAAGCCGGACTCGTCGTCGGTGATCGGAGCCGCTCCTCGCCGGAGGTCGGTCAGCCGATGACGGTCAGGCCGGCGCCGTCGAGCTGACCGACGCGCAGGTGCGGATCGTCGTGGCTGATGGCCCGCAGCACCTCGCACCGGGTGACCATGCCGACGACCCGTCCGTCGTCGAGCACCGGCACGCACAGCACGTCGAAGACGGTCATCGCGTCGTAGAGGTCCCGCACGTCCATGTCCAGCCCCGCGGTGAGCGCGGGTTGCGTCATGACCTGCTGCACGTGCGGTGCCGCCACTCCCTCCTTGCCGCGCCGGCAGCCGGGCTCGGTGACGACGCCGAGGAACACGTCCTGGTCGACCACCGGCAGCATCGTGAGCCCGAAGTCGTCCATCAGCCCCTCGGCGTGCCGGGCGAAGTCGCGCGGACCAACGCTGACCAACGGTCGCAGGACCATGTCGCCCGCCTTCATCGCGTGGCTCCCGCCGTCTCGCGGTCGGTCGCCGGGATGACGACGACCGGTGCGTGGGCGTGCCGGACCACGTGCGTGCTGGTCGAGCCGAGCACGATCTGCCGCGTCCAGTGGCCGGTGTGCGACGTGACGACCAGCAGCGCCGCGCCCTCCGACACCGTCTCCAGCGCCTCGGGCGCACAGCCCCGCAAGCTCAGCTGCGCGATCTCGGTCAGTTGCACGCGGTTCACCGTCGACTCCCGCACCACCGCCCATTCCAGTGCGGCGTTCGATGCCGGTGTGCCGTCGACACCCACCACTACCGGGGCTGATGCCGTGTTCATGAGGTCCTCCTCGTTCGGAGTGGAGCTGGGCTCAGATCCGTTGGGGCGCGGTGATGTGCACGCCGGTGACGCCCGCGACCGCGAGCGCGAGCACCTCGGCGACGTGCCGGTCGGTCGCGTCGTCCATCCTGTCCACAATGGACACCCGGCCGTTGTCGACCGCCACCGCCCACCGCTGCGAGCCGCCGATCATGCCGAGCCGGTGGCGGATCTCGGCCTCGATGATCCAGTCCGCCCGGCTGATCGAGCGGAGCAGGTCGCGGCGGGTCACGACGCCGGCCAGCCGTCCTTCCCGCACGACCGGGACGCTGCGGACGCCGTGCCGCAGCATCAGGTCGGCGACCTCGGCGAGGTCGGTGTTCGGCGTCACCGTCCACGGCTTCGCCATCACCGCGGACACCGAGTCCGCGGGCTCGCGACGGGGCTGCGGCGGTTCGCCGTGCACCAGCCACCGCGGGTCCTGCGGCAACCGGTCGCGCAACAACTCGCTCTCGCCGACCACACCGACCAGCTCACCCGCGGCGTCGACCACGGGCAACGCGGTGAAGCCGCGCTCGGCGAGCAGCCGGGCGGCCTCACGGGCCGGCGTGTCCGGGGTGACGGTCAGGACGTCGGTCGTCATCACGTCTCGGGTCCTCATCTGGTGCTCCTTCAACCGACGCTCTCGGTGTGGCGGGCCGACCCCGGCCTCGCGGGTTCGGTGCGACGAGGTCAAGCCTGCCCAGGGCGCGGCGCGGCGGACACGTGCCAAAGGCGCCACCGGGCGGGACCCCGGTCCTGCCCTCGCCGGGGACCTTGGTCCTGCTCCGCTGAGGCGTGAAGCGGGTGTCGTTGCAGCGCGGGGACTCGGCGCTGAACATCGTCCGCATTCGTGGCACCGTCACCGAATCCGGGGCACCCCGACGACGAGCCAGGACCGGAAACGTCCGGTGGCGGCGGTGGCGGCTGAGCCAGCGGGTTGACCTCGCCGTGCGCAAGGGAAGCGAGGTCGTCCCACCCACCTACCCCGGTTCACCTTCGGTCGTCAGCAAGCAGTTCCAACACACGCCGTCATCTGCTGAGCCGAGCGAAGCTGTCGAGCATCGCGGTGAGGCCGAGGTCGAAGTGCCCGTCGGCGCCCGCCTCGTCGGCCCCGCGGGCCAGCAGGTTGTACTCCGGTGACTCCGGCGCCGGTTTCCTGCTCCGCCGTTCGCCGCCGAGCTGGAGCACGGCCTGGATGAGTGCGTGGCCGACGGTGAACTCCCGCAGGCAGCGCAGGACGCGCAGGGCGTCGCCCGGGGTGAAGCCGGCCTCGGTCATCAGGGTGATCATGCGGTCGCCGGTCTCGATGGCGGCCGGAGAGCGGACCGGGCGGGTGGCGAAGACGGTCACCGCACGCGGGTGCGCGAGCAGCACGTCGCGCAGGCGACGGGTGTACTGCTCGGCCAGATCACGCCAGGGTCCGGCCCAGGGAAGCGCCTCGACGTCGAGTTCGGTGAAGAGCGTGTCCGCGATGCCGTCGAAGAGTGCTTCCTGGTCGGTGAAGTACCGGTAGACGGCCATCAGGTCGACGCCGAGCTCGGCACCGAGCTTGCGCATGGAGAACTTGTCCCGCCCGATGTCGTCGATGAGCACGAGCGCCATGGCGGCGATGTACTCGCGGTTCAGCGCCGGTCTGGTCGGCGCGACCGGGCGCGGCCGGTGGGGGCGTTCGTTGCTGGTCATGTGTCCAGGAGCTCGGTCAGGCGGCGGGCGAATTCCTCGGGGTGCTGCTGGTATGCGGTGTGCCCGCCGGGAAACTCCACGACGGGTGTGCCGAGTTTCTCACCCAGGACGTGGGCGGGCCGGTGGTAGGGCCGGCCTCCACTGTCCCGGCCGGTCGCCGGCCACCAGCGCACCCCGGCCGATCCCAGCGCTGTGAAGTCGGGGTGGTAGTCGTAGCAGAACGCGGGTAACTCGCGGCGGAAGAGCATCTCGGCGTTGCCCAGGAGGCGGTGCATGCCACCCGGCGCACACCCGGTCACCCGGCGCGTCACCGCGCCGGCGAGCAGCGCCACCCGCATCGCCGCGGCCAGCACCGCCCGGCCGGCGCGAGTCTGGAGCAACCGAGGTGGCCGGGGCATGGTCATCGCCGCGAACGCTACGAACCCGCGCAGTGGTCCTTCGGTGTCCGCGATCCGGCGCAGCTCGTCCAGTTCCCGCTGCTCCGGGCTGCCGGGCAGGATCTGCACCAGCGGCGGCTCGTGCACCACCGCACTCAGCAACCGGTCACCGTGCCCGGCCAGGACCTCCAGCGCGATGATCGCGCCACCGCTGTTGCCGAAGACGTGGGCCCGCTCGATTCCGAGGTGGTCCAGCACAGCCACCACGTCGGCGGCCTGGTCGGTGACGGCGATCGAGGCGGCCTCGTCGTCGAGCGGGCTGCGCGAGTTCCCGCGCCGGTCGTAGGTGATCACGGTGAACCGCCTCGCCAGCAGTGGGACGACGTCGGCGTACATCTCGGCGTCACCACCACCGCCGGGGATCAGCACCAGCGCCGCACCCGTGCCCGTGATCTCCGCGTACAACCGCGCCCCGGCAACGCGGTGAGCTCAGGCGTCCACCGCGGCAGGTGCGCCGGTGACGGCGGCGAGCTGGAGCTTGGTCTCGTCCTCGCTGCCGGGCACCGCCGTCATGATCACGATCTTGAGCTCGGAGTCGCCGTCGGTCAGGAGGTCGCAGTCGACCTCGACCGGTCCCACAGCGGGGTGGTGGATCGTCTTGTGGTCCTCGCGGTGCGTGGCGACCCGTCCGGTCGCCCACAGCTCCGCGAACCTCCTGTTGCCCGCGGTCAGCTCGCGGACGAGTGCGGTCAGGCGGCGGTCGTGCGGGAACCGGCCGGTGGCGCGGCGCAGGTCGGAGACGACGGCGGCATCCGTGGCATCGCGGTCCGCCTCGGTCACCGGCCACCGCGCGAGGTGGGCGGAACCGCTGACGGCGGGGAACCGGTCACGGGCGAAGTTGCGCAGCCTGGGCGGGCAGACGGAGGGGTCACCCAGCAGCGCCGCCCAACCACGGTTCCACCACACCAGCTGCCAGTCCGCCGCGAAGACCGCGACCGCCGCGTCTCCGAGGCGGGCGAGCACCCGCTGCATCCCCGGCGGGACGTGGTCGGAGATCGATCCCTCGGCCGGCGGTACGAGCCCGGCAAGCCGGTACAGGTGATCCCGTTCGGCGGCGGACAGCTGCAACGCGCGCGCCAGCGACGCCACCACCGACGCCGAGGGCGTGGTGGCCCTCCCCTGTTCCAGCCGCACGACGTAGTCGACCGACACCCCGGCCAGGTCGGCGAGCTCTTCACGCCGCAGCCCGGTCGCCCGCCGTCCGCGGGCCACAGCGAACCCGGCGGCCGCCGGGGACAGCCGGTCCCGCCAGGTGCGGATCATCGCGCCGAGGCCGGCGCCGGAGGTCGTCACGACGTCCATCCTGCTGCCTGCGGCCCCGGTTGTCCGAACGTGAAGGTGGTACTGCTCTTCCTACCGTCACGTCGTTCCTGGTTCGCGTCCGCGCCCAGGACCACCATCGAGCTCATGACGATCACCTTCATCACCGGCGCCAACAAGGGTCTCGGCCGCGAAACCGCCCGCCGCCTCGTCGAACTGGGCCACACCGTCCTGATCGGAGCCCGCGACCGGGCCCGTGGAGAAGAGGCCGCCGCGGCGCTCGGCGCGCGGTACGTCCCCATCGACGTGACCGATGACGCCTCGGTGTCCGCCGCGGCAGCGAACGTCCGGGAGCACGAGGGCCGGATCGACGTCCTCATCAACAACGCCGGTGTGCACGGCCCCGTCGGAGGGGACCCGCAGGACCTCACCGGCGCCGACGCCCTCGCCGTCTTCCAGGTCAACGTCATCGGCGTGATCCGCACGACGAGCGCGTTCCTGCCGCTGCTGAGGCGCTCGGACGACCCCGTGGTCGTGAACGTCAGCAGCGGCATGGGTTCCCTCGCCCTCACCCACGATCCGGACCGGCCGGAGTCGCGAGTCCTCGCGCCGCTGTACACCGCCTCGAAAGCCGCGCTGACGATGCTGACCACGCAGTACGCCAAGGGACTGGAGGGCCTCCGCGTCAACGCCGCCGACCCCGGCTACACCGCGACGGACCTCAACGGGCACAGCGGTTTCCAGACCGTCACCGAGGGAACGGACGCGATCGTCGCGCTCGCCACCGAGGGTCGCGGAGCGGGCACCGGGAGGCTCGTCTCCCGCGAGGGCGAACTCGCCTGGTCCTGACCCGGCGGCGTTTCCGCACCACTCCCGATCGCGAAATCCGGACACCCCCTGTCCAGCCACCGTGGAATCTTTGACTTCCGCCGAAAATTTCCCATCGAGAGGAATAGTGGTGATGATGTGGAGAATCCACGGTGGGAGAACCCCACTGTGCTCCACTCGAAAGAGTGAGACTGAATCCGTTGTGGAGCGCGATACCGATTTCTATAGTCGAGAACGGCCTGTCTTTCGCGTTCCAGCCTGGAGGGTCTATTCTCGTGAAAGCAACTGCGGCTTTACTCGTCTGCGTCAGCATGCTGGGGTTCTCCTGCGCCGCCCTCGCCGAGGGATCCGTCGCCGAATACGGAAAGGGCGCGCGTTTCGAGGCGGAGTGGAAAACCCTTCCGGCGCTCGATCCCGACTACGAGGTAGTTCAGCTCACCACGTCCAAGGCGCTGGACAACAAGATGTACCTCGACGTGGACCCCTACGTCCCCTCACTCAATTCTGTCCTGTTCATGTCGAAGCGGGACGGGCACGAGAACCTCTACCTCATGTCGCTCGACAACGGGAAGTTCGTGCAGGTGACGGACTCCGACGACATCGAGGGCGACCACGCCAACGTCTCGCCCACGACCGACGAGGCCTTCTACGTCGAGGACCGGACGATCACCAGCGTCAGCCTGCGCGCGCCGTACCGCGAGAAGAAGATCCGCACCATCCCGGAAAAATACGACCTCAAGGGCATTCCCTCGCTCACGTCGGACGGGAAGACGATCGCCGCGTCGCTGTACCACGAGGAGGAAAAACGTTCCTCACTCGTCCTCATCGACGCGAGAACGGGAGAGCTCGAAACGGTCAAGAAGATCGACGGCAAGGTCGACCACGTGTTGATCAATCCCGTGCACGGGGACACGCTGCTCTTCCACCTGCTCGTCGAGGACCAGATCGGCCTGGTGAACATCGACACCAAGAAGAAGACGATGCTGACCGACTCCAACGATCACGGCGCGCACCCTTTCTGGGAGTCCAACGGCCGGGACGCCGCTTTCGTGCAACGGGCGCAAGGTGACACGCCGGAGCAGGTGGTGACCTACAACATCCGCAAAGAGGAGTTCTTCAGCTACGACATCCGGGACCGGAGCAACCACTTCGCCATGAACCCCGCGCGGACGATCATCCAGGGCGACGGGCACGACGAATCGGCGCCCTACATCTACTACTATTACATCAAGCCCGGCACGAACAAGGTCGACACCGTGAAGATGTTCAAGCACCGGAGCTCTTCGGACTCGGAGTCGGTGCACCCGCACGCCGCGTTCATCAACGACACGGACCTGATCTTCAACAGCGACGCGGCCGGCAACGGCGACGTGTACCTGTTGCGGGAGAAGTAGTCCGCCCGAGCACCAGCACGGCTCGCCGGCCCGGTCTCCCGCGCCGGCGAGCCGGTTCCGGCCGTGGTGCTCGCCGCCGTTGCACTCTCGTCGTCACCCGGACACCGGCGTCGAGCCGGCGGTAGGACCGGACGTGAGCGAGTCGAGGTGGGGCTTGATGGCGCTGACGTAGTCGGCCGGCGTCTGGGCGTTGGTGCGCAACACCAGGGCGGTGCCATCGTCGTTGAAGGTCACGACGGCGCCGGGACCTGGGTTCGGCCACAGCTCGCGGGAGAACGGATCGGCGCTCCCGTGCTTCTGCCGTGCGGTGTCGGCGAACTCGTACCACCGCTGTGAACCGATGTTGGCCATCCTGCGGCCCGAGGTCAACGGTGGGGTGAGCACGAACAGTCGGCGGTGCGCACCTTCGTTTCTGATCACCGACAGCTCGTACCGGAGCTTCGGATAGTGGTGGGGAAACGTGATGACGCACCGAGAATGCCGCACCAGGAAGGCGAAGTCCCTGCGCCACTGCTTGTTGGCGATGTAAAGCGGTGTGCCGCCGTGGGGTGGCAGCCGGTCCTTCAGGTTGCCCATGTGCCGCCAGGGCCCCAACTGCCGGGTGACGTTCAGTGCCAGGAACTCCGCGAACGTCGCCTGTCCGCGGCGCAGGCGGTTGGTCTTGTAGGTGATGCCGAGCTTGTTGTTCACCTTGTGGTCGGTGGAGGTGATGGCGAAGCGCGTCCACTCCTCGCGGAACCCGCGGATGTAGACCACCGCCCCCTTGATCTTGGTGGCGTTCGCCTCGGTCTTGGCCTTCAGCTGGCGTTGTGCGCGGTCGAGGAAGAGGCTCGCCACGACGACGAGGGGAACGATCAACACGTGCAGCCGCATCGCGATCGACTCGGGCAGGCCGCCGGCCAGGAGGAAGTAGATCGTGGCCAGTGGGACGGCGCCTGCGGCGATGGTGAACGCCTTGCCGAAGGTGAGGTACGGGAACCAGGAGAACCTGGGACCCGCCCGCCTTGCGGGTCTGGCACGCCTTGCGAGTCTGGCAGGCCGGGTCGTCACGGCAGCGGCCAACGCGGCGGTGGTGACGCCACAGGTGAAGACGACCGCCAGGATGCTGTGGGGGTGTGTGACGTGCAGCATCGCCAGCAGGCCGGCCGTCGTGACCACGTTGAGGAAGAGCGCGATCAGGGCGTAGAGCAGCAGCCCCGCGGGTCCCCACAGGACGCGCGCCGCCTTGCCGACCCGGAACAGGGCGCTGACCGCGGTGGTGGTTGCCAGAAACAGGAACAGGTCCAGCGCGGTCACCTCGCCACCTCCCGCTCGGCGGCCAGCGCCTGCGCGGCCCAGTCGCGGGCGAGCGCGAGCTGCACGGTGCTGCCCAGCTCCTCGTGCAGCGCGACGGCCCGCTGGTGGCAGACCACCGCGAACCGGTGCCGTCCCGACGCGCTCAGGGCGAGTCCCATCGCACCGAGGGCCTGCGCCTGGCCGTACCGGTCGCCCGCCCGCCGGAACAACCGCAACGCCTCGCCGTGCACCACGACGGCCCGTTCCCGCGCGCCCAGGGCGGTCTGCACCCGGCCGATCAGGTTGATCGTGCTCGCGCGGCCGATCGTGTCGTCCCGCGCCGTGTAGATCGCCAAGGCCGCCGTGGCGTCGGGCAGCGCGTCCTCCGGCCGGCCCGCGCGCAGGTGGCTGCCCGCGCGGCCGTTGAGGCAGTTGGCCTCGCCGTTCGTGTCGCCGGCCCGCCTGTAGTTCGCGAGCGCGGCCGAGTAGTGCGCGACCGCGCGGTCCGGTTGCCCGGCCTCGGTGTGCGCCCTGGCCAGCGACTGCAGCACGCGGCTCTCCGCCGTCACGTCGTGCAGCAGGCGCGCGGCGTCGAGGGCCGTGGTGTGGCTGTCGATCCAGTCCTGCCAGCGGCCGTGCAGCGACAGGAAGTTCACCAGCGTCCACGGGATCATCCAGGCGTGGCCGAACGAACCGCGGTCGAACGCCAGCCGCGCGGCACCCAGCAGCGCCGTGATCTCCGAGCCGAACCAGGCGACCGCGCCCGCGTAGTCGGTGACAGCGGGCAACGCCATCCCGGCCGGTGGTTCGGGGACGGCGATCGGCCGGCGGTGCGCGTTGAGGTACCGGTCCGCCCGAAACGCGGCGTGCAGGGCGTAGTCGAGCAACGCGGTGATCGCCTTGTCGCGGTCCGCGGCCGGATCAGTCGCCGCGCACCGCTCCTGGGCGAACGTGCGCAGCAGGTCGTGGCACCGGTAGCGGCGGCCGTCGGTGAGCAGCAGGTTGTGCGACACCAGCTCCCGCAGGAGCCGTTCGGCCTCGCGGACCCCCAGTCCGCACACCGCCGCGGTGGCCTCCGCCCCGAAGGCGTCGCCCGGCCACAGAGCGGTGAGCCGCAGCACTCTCGCCGCCCCCGCCGACAGCAGTCGGCACGAGCTCGCGACCACCGCCCACACGTCGGCGGCGGGGAGGTCGAGCCGCAGGCTCTCGTCCAGCGGCTCCCCGGCGAACCTGTCGAGATCCATGCCGGGGTGCTGACCCGCAGCCGCGGCCGCGATGGAAATCGCCAACGGCAGGTCGGCGCATTTCCTGGCCAATTCGTGGACAGCGGGACTGCCGGCTCTTTCCGCGCCGAGATAACGCCCGAACAGCTCCAGCGACTCGTCCCGCGCCAGCAACTCCAGCCGCACGGACTCCGCCCCGTACAAAGCGCGCAGCCCCGTGGCGTTGCGGCGCGTGGTGACGACCACGAAACACGACCCGTCGCCAGGCAGCAACGGCTCGACCTGACCGCTGTCCAAGGCGTTGTCGAGCACCAGCAACAACGACCGGTCGTGCACGAGGTCGCGGAACAACGCCATGCGCAGGTCGGCGTCGGGCAGCACCCGCTCCGGCGGCACCCGCAAGGCGGCCAGCAGCGCGAGGGTGGCCCGTTCGTGGTCGACGGCGGGCCGTCCCGGTGTGAAGCCGTGCAGGTTCAGGTAGATCTGACCGTCGGGGAAGAGCCGGTCGGCCACGTCGTGCGCCCACCGCGTGACCAGGCTGGTCTTGCCGACCCCAGGCGCGCCCTCGACCACGCACACCCGGTTGCCCCTGCCGCTGGGCGCTTCGGCCAGCGCCGTCAACCGGCCGAGCTCCTCGGCCCGCCCGACGAAGTGCCTGCTGGTCGCCGGCAGCTGCCGCGGAGCGCGGTATTCGGCGGCCTGATGTCCGGCGCCGGGGTGCAGGTTGAGGTCGCCGTTGACGACCCCGGTCTGAACCAGCGTTCCGACCGACTTCACATCCGCTCTGTTCCCGCCACCTGTTCTCGAATCGTCGCTCACCCCACGATGATGCCCAGAAAATGAACGACGAAGTGGCGTTTGCACTCCAACGGGCTAGCGGCAGGAAAAGGCGCACGGGAGGATACACGACGACTTCCAGGTCGCTCCTCGAAAGGGCTCCTGGCAGCTGCTATAGGAATTTCTGAACAATCTTGCCAGGTCGAACGGAATCAGATCGGCACGCGTTGTTCGGCTGGCTTTCACGGCTCGGCATCGACCATCCCGCGCGCTCAGCGCCGCCGAGGCACACGCATGTCCGAAGCGGCCACAACCGCGGCAAGGCGCCCGTCCCCTGACCCGGTACGCGGGCCAGGGGACGATCCGTCAGCTCACTGCCTCCACTGCTGGTTGGACTGCCCCGAGCAGGACCACAGGATCAGCTGGGTGCCGTTGGCCGTGCCGAGGCCGCTGGCGTCCAGGCAGAGGTTGGACAACGCGTTGGTGATGGTGCCGTTAACGTTGACGCTCCACTGCTGGTTCGTGCCGCCGTGGCAGTCATAGATCGTCGCCTTGGTGCCGTTGGCCGTACCGCCGCCGGCGGCTTCGAGGCACTTCGAGCCGTAGACGACGAGCTGCCGGCCGGAGGTGTAGGTCCAGCTCTGGTTGCTGCCGCCGTGGCAGTCCCACAGCTGGAGCTGCGTGCCGTTGGCGGTGCTCGACCCCGGAACGTCCGCGCACCGGCCCGACGGCACGCCGACGATCTGCCTGCCGCCCGTCACGGGATCGCCGATGCTGCCGGGCACGGACCGCAGCGCCGCGTACCAGGCGGCCGCCATCTTGTCGTAGCCCGTGGCCGTCGGGTGGACGCCGTCAATCAGGTCGGCGGTGGTGAGTGCGGCGTGCATGTCGACCAGGCGCACGCGCTTGCCCGCGTTGACCTTGCTCTGCACCATGCCGGGAATCGTCGCGTTGTACTGGCGCGCAGCGGATTCCTGACCCGAGTTGGCCAGCGGGATGATCGTCGCGACGAACACGTCGGCGTTCGGCACGGTCGCGGTGATGCGGTCGACCAGGGCCGACAAACGCGCGGGCGCGCTGGCGACGTTGTAGTTCTGCAGGATGTCGTTGGTGCCGATGTGCAGCAACACGGTGCGCGGGTTGGTGTTGCGCAGCCACGTCACGACGTTCGCGTCGATCTGGTCGATGCGCCAGCCGGGATGACCCTGGTGGTCGTGGTCTCCCAACGACGCGGGGCCGTTGAACTGGGAGCCGACGAAGTCGACTCGGTAGTTACCCGAGCCGAACCGCTGCCACAGCCCGATGCGGTAGCCGCCGGGCACCTGCGTGCCCTCGGTGATCGAGTCGCCCAGCGGCATGACCCGCGTTCCACCGTTGGACTCCGCGACCGCCGGTGGGGCGGACGTCAGCGCTGCGGCGAGCAGAGCGGCGGCACAGCCGACGAGCCACCTTGACCTGATCTGCATCGTGTTCTCCCCATTGAGAGCAACAATGGAATGTTAACGCTCACAGTCAAGGCGCGCGCCGCCGCACTGTCAAGGAGAACTCCAGACGAGACGACGTTTCGAAAACGCCCAGGCAGACACATCGTGTCTCTGATTAGCACGTGGTGACCGTCGAACAAAGGTTGTCGAATTCGACCTCACCGGACGGATCCACCGCCTGTCCGCGGAATTGGCCACCAGGCCCCGGAAGTTAACGCTCACATCATCTGTGGGCGAACATGGGTCCCGGTCCGGTCGGGACGTAGGCCCCTCACGCTCGGTGGCCCCTCCTGCGAGCTTCAGGGCAGTACTTCGACGTGGAGGTGAGCGGGATGGACCGTGGTCAGCCCGATGAGACGACGCTGCGAGCGGCGGTGGCGCTCGCGGGCCGAGCGCCGTCGGTGCACAACTCCCAGCCGTGGCGCTGGGAAACCGGTGCGCACAGCCTGCACCTGTACGCCGACCGCACCCGCGCGGTGCCGGCGACCGACCCGCTGGGCGCCGACCTGGTCGTCAGCTGCGGGGCGGCGTTGCACCACCTGCGGGTCGGGCTCGCGGCACTGGGCTGGCGTGCGAAGGTCCACCGGCTGCCCAACCCGGCCCTGCGCGACCACCTGGCCGCGGTCGAGTTCGAACCATCCGAACCGAGGGGCGTCCAGGTGGCGCTGGCGGCCGCGATCCCGCGCAGGCGCACCGATCGCCGCGCCTTCTCCTCGTGGCCCGCGCCCGACGAGCTGCTGGACCAGCTCGTCGCGACCGCGCGCGCCGAGGGCGTGGACGCTCACGTCGCGACCGGCAAGGCGCGTGACGAGCTGCTGATGGCGATCATCAGGGCCGCCGAGGTCCAGGAGTCGGATCCCGCCTACCGGGCCGAGATCCGGCAGTGGAGCGGCGTGTACCCCGGTGCGTCGGCGGGTGTTCCCGCGGCGAACATCCCGGTCGGTCCGCGGCAGTACGGCAACCTCAGGATGCGCGAGTTCTCCCCCGGCTCGTTGCTGCAGGGCGGCCGCGGCGTGCTCGGCCAGGACTCGGGTGCGCTGCTGGTGCTCAGCACGTCGTCCGACGACGACCTGTCACGGCTGCGGGCCGGTGAGGCGACCAGCGCGGTGCTGCTGGAGGCCACCGCCGCGGGACTCGCGACCTGCCCGCTGAGCCAGCCGCTGGAGGTGGTGGAGACCAGGGAGCTCGTGCGCGACGAGGTCCTCGGCGGCGCCGCGTGCCCGCAGCTCGTGATCAGGATCGGCTGGGCCGGTTTCAACGCCGACCCGCTGCCCGCGACACCCCGCCGCCCGGTCGTCGACCTGCTTCGCGACTGACCGATTTCGGTGCAGGGCACAGTTTCGACGCCACGGCAGGTCGTGACGTCCCGGCCGGATCGGGACCAAGGACCGCGTCCGCGGCCGACGGTCCTGAGCAGACTCGACGTAGAGGAACTTCCCAGGAGGTAACGATGTCCGCCGTTCACGCCCCTGCCCGCACCGACACCCGCACGGGTGCCACCGTCTCCCTCGCGGTGCTGCGCATCACGACCGGCCTGCTGTTCGTCTGGGCCTTCGCCGACAAGGCGTTCGGCCTCGGCTACGCCACCCAGCCCAAGAACGCGTGGTTCTCGGGCGGCTCGCCCACGAAGGGCTTCCTCGGCCGGGTGGCCGTCGGACCGTTCGAGTCGGTGTTCCACGACATGGCCGGCGCCTGGTGGGCCGACCTGCTCTTCATGGCGGGTCTGCTCGCGATCGGCGTCGCCCTGGTACTGGGCATCGGCCTGCGGATCGCCGCCACCGGCGGCGCCGTGATGATGCTGCTCATGTGGGCCGCCGAATGGCCGCCGGCCCAGCACACCTCGGGCGGCCAGGCCACGATGTCGACCAACCCGCTCATCGACTACCACGTCGTCTACGCGCTCGTGCTGATCGCACTGGCGGCCACCGCCTCGGGCGCGACCTGGGGACTGGCCCGCTGGTGGAACGAGCTGCCCGTGGTCAAGGCGAACACCTGGCTGCGGTGATGGTGGGAGGGGTCGGGGGCGCCACGAGATCGCGGCGCCCCCGACTCGCGCTCATCGGTCCGAGCAACCGCCACAGCGGCAAGGTGCTCGACGTGAGCGCAGGCAACACGACCGAGGGCGCCGCAAGTGTCGCGTCCACAGTGGAGGGTGCTGCCAGGTCAGGGCACGACCAGGAACACCCACGTCTGTCCCGGGGCCAGCGGGACCTCGGTGCCGTCGGCGGTGGTGTAGCGGGTCGGCTCGGTCGCCGTCGGGCGGGACCACGTGACGTCGAAGGCGCGGCCGTCGCGCAGGACCACGCCCGAACCGGACCCGACCGTCACCACGACGGGGGACGGCTTACCGCTGGTGTCCTCCACGAACTCGCCCGATCGGGTGGAGGCCTGCTGCAGGACGACGGTGGTGGCCGTGACCTGGCCCGACTCCGTCGACGTCAACGGGGACCCGTCGAGCGAGATCTTCCAGCCGTCGTTCCAGGCGAGGTCGAAGCGGTCACCCGGGTAGGTGATCTCCTGGCTGGTGACCGGGCGGCCGCCGGACGGGGCCGGGCCCGTCCGCGGGGCCTTCGCCGGACCCGCGGACGGTGCGGGCAGGTGGTGCGGCCGGACGTAGAGGTTGTGCGGCGCGGCCCTGGCGTTGTCCCGGGAGTACGCGTCGGCCGCGTCCTCCGGTGCCGCGCGGACCAGGCCGGAGCGTTGCACCAGGGGCGCGAGCTCGGGCGCGGAACCGGAGTAGGCGAGGACCGGCGACCCGTACTGGGTCAGCAGGTCGAGGTCTGTCTCGCGGGCGCTGCGCACCGGTCCCACCACCTCGGGTGGTGACGAGTACACGGCGGCGAACCGCGTCAGGCCGCCCTCGACCGGTTCCACGTACACCACGTCGGCCGATCCCAGACCGGTCTGCGGTCGGGCGGCGGTGGCGTTGTCGATCTTGACGACGTACACCCCCGGCAGGGTGTTCGTGGGCGACGCGGTGCTCTTGCCGGGCTCACCACCCTTGGGCAGGAGCACGACGACAGCGGCGACCACGGCGGCGACCACCGCCACAGCGAGAACGATTTTCGTGCGCACGTCCTGCCTCTCCACGGTGAACGCTCCACAGTAGACCGCTTCGGAGAGTTTCGCGACGCGGCCGGAGTCCTTTCCGGACAGTGACCGAGCTCAGAGGTGCTGAACCCGTCAGTGACTCCGGAGAGTCGATCGATCGGGTGACGGAGGTTCTCCGGGGCGTGGACGGGCGAGCCGGGACCAGCACGGCCCGATGAGCACGTCTTCGACTGGACCGACAGCGGCGGCACGTGGGACGCCGCGCTCGAAGGCCCCCCAGTCGGCCTACATCGTGCAGCTCGACGGCACGGTTCTCGTCCGCCAGTTCATCGAGCGGGCACCGGCTGGGCGGTCTGACCGCCCCTCATCCGGTGCCGTGACGGTTGTCGCCGGTCACGGCACCGGCGCGGTGGCGCGTAGTGCGCGCCCGCGTGGAAGCGCGTTCATCCGAAGCGGCCACTCCGCCGGTATGAAACGGTGCAGATCCTCCTGATCGAGTTGTCGCTCGCCCTGCGGCGCTACTGGCGCGTCAACCTGTTGACGGGGCCGTAAAGTCGTGACCACCGGTCACAGCGGATGAGGGCACATGACGGACACCGCGCCACAACGGCGAGCGCGCTCGCGAACGAAGCGGCCGCCGACGATCCTCGACGTCGCCGCGCACGCCGGCGTGTCGCGCGGCACCGTCTCCCGCGTCCTGCAGGGCGGGCACAACGTCAGCCCGGCGTCGCAGGAGGCGGTGCACGCCGCGATCCGCAAGCTGGGTTACGTGGTGAACCGGGCGGCCCGCAGCCTGGTGACGCAGCGCGCGGGTTCGGTGGCGTTCCTCCTGTCAGAGCCGCAGGAGCGGTTCTTCGAGGACCCCAACTTCACCACCCTGCTGCGCGGCTGCACCACCGCACTGGCAGAGCACGACCTGCCGCTCGTCCTGATCACCGCGGGCACCGAGGCCGAACGCCGCCGCATCGCCCCGTTCCTGTCGGCGCACCACGTCGACGGCGTGCTGCTGGTCTCCTCGCACCGCGGCAACCCGATGATCGGCCACCTCCGGCAGGCCAACCTGCCGTTCGTGTGCTGCGGCGAGCCGCTCGGTGAGCACGAGGCGGTGTCCTACGTGACGGCCAACGACCGTGAGGGCGCCAAGGCCATGGTGCGCTACCTGATCGAGTCCGGCCGCGAACACGTCGCGACCATCGCCGGCCCGCAGGACACGCCCGGTGGACTGGAACGGCTTGCCGGCTACCGGGAAGTGCTCGCCGAGCACGGCATCTCCTACCACAAGCGGCTGGTGGCGGTCGGGGACTACAGCCGGGCCAGCGGTGAGGGCTGCATGCAGCGGCTGCTGACCGGTGCACCGGACGTCGACGCCGTCTTCGTGGCGTCGGACCTGATGGCCGACGGCGCGCTGGCGGCGATCGAGCGGGCGGGCCTGCGTGTGCCCGACGACATCGCTGTCGGCGGCTTCGACGACTCGCCGGTCGCAACCGCTGCCCGTCCCCCGCTGACCACCATCCGGCAGCCGTGGAACCGCATCAGCGAGATGATGGCGCGCCAGCTGCTGGCCCAGATCGACGGCGAGGGGCCGGCCGCGGTGATCCTGCCGACCGAGCTCGTCGTCCGCGAGTCAGCCTGATCCGACCGGCGCCGTCGAATTCGGCGGTCGAATTTCGACCAGACTGTGCACGTTCACAGGAATCCATTCCGCTCACTTGAAACGATCACCTGAATACGGTTCTATCAAGGCTAATCGCGCGTCCCACGAGACCGTGCACGTTCACAGTTCGCGACCTCTCGGCTGGCCTCGCTCGATCAAAGGAGATCGAATGACCGCGCATGACGTGTGCCGTGCGAAGAAGATCACCGCGCTGGCGCCGAGCGGCACCTGGTGCGCGGTACCCGGCGGCCGCTGAACAGCCTGACCACATCGGCCCGCTCCGACTTCTCTTCACCGCCCTGCCGAAGAAGAGGTGATTCGTCATGACCGAAATCTCCCGCCGCAGCCTGATGATCGGCGCGGCCGCCGGAGCCGGTGCCCTCGCGCTGGGCACAGCTCCACCAGCGTCCGCGGCGACCTACGTCAAGGGCGCCGACATCAGCTGGATGCCGCAGATGGAGGCCAACGGCTACTACTGGCTCACCAGGTCCGGGCAGCGACAGGACCTGTTCACCATCCTCAGGGGCTACGGCATCAACGCGATCAGCCTGCGCACCTGGGTGAACCCGTCGAACAGCCCGACCGACGGGCATTGCGGCATCCAGGAAACCGCGAAGATGGCGCAGCGGTGCCGGGACGCGGGCATGCAGGTGTTGCTCGGCTTCCACTTCGGTGACACCTGGAACTCCGTCGGTGTGCAGAAGCCGCCCAAGGCGTGGGCGAACATGAGCTATCCGCAGATGCGGGACGCGCTGCGCAGGTACGTCGACGACTCGTTGCGGCTGCTCAAGGCCGGCGGTGTCACGCCGGGCTGGGTGAAGATCGGCAACGAGCAGAACAGCGGCATCTGCTCGCCCGTCGGCAGCGTCAGCACACCGTCCCAGATGACCGGTCTGCTCAACGGCGCCTACGACGTGTCCAAACAGGTCTTCCCGGCCACGCCGGTCATGGTGCACCTGGCCCAGCCGCAGAAGATGGACAGCATCCAGCGGTTCTTCGACGCCTACCGCGGCAACGGCGGCAAGTGGGACATCACCGCGTTGTCCTCCTACGCCCAGGGCAGCAACGTCGCACCGATCGCCGGCAACATGCGGACGATCCAGTCCACCTACGGCAAGCCGGTCATGCACGTCGAATACGGAGGACCGGTCGGCAAGGCCAACCAGGTCCGCGACGGGCTGCGGCAGTTCATCACCACCACCAAGGGGTTCGGCGGCCTGGGCACGTTCTTCTGGGAACCCGCCGGCTACTCGCCGTTCACCGGCTACGGCATGACCGCTTGGACCAGCGATCGCCGTCCCACCGCCGCCATGGACGGCTTCCTCGACGTGTGACAGGAGAACCGATGTCCCTCAAGCGTCTCGCGCTCCTCACGGCCGCGGTCAACGTGGCCGTGCTGGCCCCGATCCCCGCTGTGGCGGCAACCGCGGCGTTGCCGCCGCAGTGTTCCGGCACCGCACCGGTCAAATGCAGTTTCGACGTCGCACCGGGCAACTACGACATCACCGTGGAACTCGGCAGCACCACCAAGGCAGCCAACACCTCCATGTCGGTGGAAGCCCGCAGGCAAGTTCTCGACGCCGTTCCCACGACCGCGGGCCAGATCGTCCGCGCCACCGCGACGGTCAACGTCCGCAACCCGGAGGGTCAGCCCACCGGTCAGGGCGGCACCGGCACGCCGGGCCTGCAGATCACCTTCGGCGGCAGCGCACCCGCGATCGGCGCGCTCACCGTCACACCGGCCGCCGCCCCGCTGGTCACCTACCTCGCGGGCGACTCGACCACCTGCGATCAGCCGACCGCGCCCTACGCGGGCTGGGGCCAGTTCCTGCCCGCGAGGGTCCGCGGCGGTGCCGTGATCGCGAACTACGGCGACTCCGGCGAGAGCTCCGGCAGCTTCCTGTCCAACCGCGTGCTGTTCCCGACGGTGAAGCCGCTGATCAAGAGCAAGGACCTGGTGTTCGTCCAGTTCGGTCACAACGACAAGCAGACGACCGCGACGGCGTTCCGCGACAACCTCACCCGGTTGATCAACGGCGTGCGCGAGCGCGGCGGCGTTCCGGTGCTGGTGACGCCACCTGTGCGCCGGCAGTTCAGCGGCAGCAAGCTCACCGGGACCGCGTTGCACGTCAACGGCGCGGGCGTGGACCTGCCCGCCGTGATGCGGGCGCTCGGCCGCAGCGCGAACGTGCCGGTCATCGACCTGACCGCCAAGAGCCAGGTCCTCGTCGAGTCGATGGGACCGTCGGCGTCACAGGCGCTGTACCTCACCAGGGAAACGGGCGACAACACCCACTTCTCCGAGCGCGGCGGTGCGGAGATGGCGAACCTCGTCGTGCAGGGCGTCCGGGAGCTGAACCTGCCGCTGACCGGCTACCTGCGCTGACCTTCCGGCCCGCCTCGCCGCGGCCGACTCTCCCGCCGCCGCTTCGCACACCTCCCCACCCCTGCAAGGAGTCATCGTGTCGATGCAACGACGTACCTTCCTGAGGCTGAGCACGGTCGCAGCGGCGACCGCGGGTAGCGCGACCCTGCTCGGCTCCAGCCCGGCCGGTGCCGTTCCCGCCGCGCCCCTGGGAACCGCGCCGGCCACGCCGTTCGCCGTCGGTGTGCGCCAGTACAGCTGGACGCGCGGCAGCCGCCGGATCACCACCTACGTCTACTACCCCGCCACCGGCACGGCCGGTGGCAATCCCGTGACGAACGCCCCTGCCGCCGCCGGGGTCTTCCCCGTCTACAACTTCACCCACGGCTTCGGCAGCAGTCCGCAGAACTCCCTGTTCATCATCCGGGCCCTGGCCTCGGCGGGCTTCGTCGTTCCGGCCCCGCACTTCAACCACAGCTTCGACGACGTCAACAACGGCAACACCTCCAAGGACGTCTCGCAGGTCCTCACCGACACCCTCGCCCTCAACGCGAGCGGACCGCTGGCCGGGCACATCAACACCGGCATCGGGGTCGGCGTCTCCGGCCACTCCCTGGGCGGCATGGTCACCCACGGCCTGCTGACCCGCTGGCCCGACAGCCGGATCATCTCCGCCAACCCGCAGTCCTGCGTGGACGTGGGCGACCCGGCCGGTTCGGTCACCGCCAAGGTCCTGTTCGTCCACGGCGACAAGGACTCGACCACGTCTTACTCCTCCGCCCGGCAGGCGTACGCGGAGCTGCGGTGGCCCAAGGCCTTCCTCACCTTCGTCGGCGGCAGCCACACCAGCTTCTGGAGCGACCAGCGCTTCCCCAGGACCGTCGTCGACTGGGCCCGCTGGACCATGTACGGCGACACCGCCGCACGGGACCGCCTCCCGGCCGACGCGTCCGGCTCCAAGACCAGGTGGGAAGCCCAGCTGGGGTGACACCGGACCTGCCGGGGCTACGACGCGTCCAAGGCCCCGGCCACGTGCTCAGCTAGGCGCGAGCCGACCTCCACCCGGCGCCGATGGCCGTGGTGGAGGTCGGCGATCACCTCGCTGACGCTGCCCTGGTCACGTCACGGTGAGGTCTTGACCAGTGAGAGCTGGTCGACGACGACACCGCCCGAACCCGACGCCCGCACGGTGACGGTGGCGGCCCCGCCGGGGAGCACGACGCCGGTGAGCTCGCGCCTGGTCCAGCCGCTCGCCGACGGGATGCTCAGGGTGCGTTGGCTGCCGTCGGCGCCGGTGACGACGACCTGTCCGGCACTGCCGCGAGCGTGCAGGGCCAGGGTGTAGGTGCCCGCGGGCACCGACTCGATCCGCTGCTCCACGCCCCCGCTGTTGCTCACCTGGAGGGCGAAGCGGGACCCGTTCACACCGCCGTTGACGTTGGTGACCGCACCGCCGAGGTTCCGCCATCCCCGGACGCTGGAGACGATGACGCGGTCGGCCTGGATGTCCGGGTTGAGGATGTGGTTGTTCGCCGGTCCGGCGCGCCATTCGCCGGTCGTGACGTTGAACTGCCACTGGCTCACCGAGTGGAACTGTGGCCGCGCACCGGTCTTGGTGATCGGCACCCACTGGTTGTACCCGATGCCGTTCCAGGCGAAGTCGGCCCAGCGGTCGCCGGCGTAGACCACCGTGTTCTGCTTGGTCCCCTTGACCGTCACGAAGAACCCGGTCTGGGTCACGTGGCTGTAGTCCATCTCGGTGCCCGGAAGCACGTACTCGGCCGAGTAGCCGCTCTGGACGCTGCCGAACTCGTTGACGTAGTTGACGGAGCTGTTCCAGCCGTGCGGGTCCGACGCCGCGTGGTAGTACTTGCCGTCGAGCTTGAACATGGCGTTGCCCTCGCGGCCGTCGCCGCGGCGGATCTCCACGGCCGGCTCGATCCGCAGCGAGTCGGACTCGCGGAACTTGGCCACGAAGCCGCGCGAACGCCCTTCGCGGTTGGAGAAGACCAGGTAGTCCTTGCCGTTGTCGTCGGTGAAGACGGTCTGGTCACCGGTGCCGGTCGTGGGCGAGTTGGTGATCTGCGTCTGGAAGTAGCCGTAGTCGAAGGTGTCGGTAGGCGAGTCGCCCTGCAGCAGCAGAACACCGTGTCCGCCGCGACCCGTGTGCCACATCTGCACGGCGAGCACGTACTTGCCGGTGTTCTCGTTGTAGGAGACACCGAGCCGGCCGACCCAGCCCGCACCACCCAGGTCGGCGCCGTTGCCCACGCCGGTGGACCGCGTCGCGACCCGGTTCTCGAACTTCCAGTTCACCAGGTCCTTCGACGAGTACACCGGGATCGACACGAACGAGACGTTGCCGTCGTACTTCTTCGTCGGATTGGCGCGGTAGAGCTCGGCACCGGCGTAGTGCACGCCGTACCAGTAGTAGGTGTCGCCGAACTTGAAGACTCCGCCGCCCTGCGAGTAGATGGGGTTGCCGCTGGTGTCGTTCCAGAACGTGTCGTTCGTGATGGTCTGGAACGTGCCCTCGTCCGCGGCCTTCAGCTCGGCGGCGGCGTTCATCAGCGCCGTCTTCGCGGCGGCGACCTCCGAGGTGGTGGCCGACCTGCTGCCGGCGACGCCGGCGGCGGTGGTCAGAGCCTTGGCGAAGGGGGCCCAGGAGTCGGCCGTGTACTGCGACGGAACGCGGGTCCGGTAGTCGGACACCAGGTGGTCGAGGCCGCGTTCCACCACCGGTCCAGCGGCCGCCCCTTCGTCCAGGAGCCGCGTTCCCGCTGCCCCGGTTGTCTGCGTCCGGGCCACCGCTGGTCCCGCCACGGCGGTACTCGCACAGAGCGGTACGGCCAGTGCCAGGGACAACAACGCGGTGGCGGACAACTTCCAGTACTTCGAAGCGACCCGCGGTGCTTGCCTCAAAACGTCACCTTCCATCGCTCTCGAAGGCGCCGAGGTCCGGCGCGCTTCCGTTGTAGGGCAAGCCGACGCCGGTGCCCTTGTCGATCAACGCGCTGTTCGCGGCGAGGCGGAGGTGCGGCAGCGCGGGCAGGGTGCCGTCGGCTTGCCGGGGTGCGTCCCAGCCGGACGTCGAGACGCTGCGGAACTGCGCGTCCGACAACGGGACGCCGAGGTTCCAGGAGTTGTGCGACGCCGTCGTGCCGTCCATGTTCGCCAGCAGCGTGCCGGTGTAGGCGATGTTGTTGCGCAGGGTGCCCCGGCCGACGGACGTACCGGTCGAGTTGATGCCCCGCATGTCGAAGTCGGGGTGGTTGCCGTAGCCGGTGTTGTTGAAGTAGTCGTTGGCGACCGGGTGGTGGTTGGAGTAGAAGCCCGCGGCCTTGTTGAGGAACGCCACCGAGGAGCGGACGGTGTGCTTCACCGCCCCGGCGTCGTACTTGGCGCCGAAGCCGCCCATCTTGAAACCGGCGCCGTTGCCCGCGGACGTCGTCGTGCCTGGCACGTACCCGTTGCGCCACGCCCACGAGCTCTCGATGAGCACCGGCGAATAGGTGTGGATGAGGTCGAACCCGTCGTCGGAGTTCCACCACGCCCGGCACCCCCGGAACACGTTCGAGGGCTGTCCGGCTGGCGTGTAGTGCGACCCGAAGCCGTCACCGCTCTCACCGGCACCGTTCGAGCTGCGCGAGTCGTAGTTCTCGTGCGAGTCCGAGTTCAGCACGAGGTTGCCGCCCCCGCCGTCGATGAACAGCCCGGCGCCCATGTGGTGGTGGGTGTCTATCTGCTCGAAGACGTTGTTGTCGCCCGAGATCAAAAGCCCCCACGACTCGTGGTTGCGGTTGTTGTTCTGCGGGACACCGGTGACCTCCAGGCCCTTGAGGTGCAGGTGGCTGCCGGTCACGTCGAAGCCCTTGATGCGGCAGTCGTCCCTCATGCCGGAGAAGTCGAAGACGGGCTTCTCCCCCGGCTGGGCCCAGTACCGGATCGGGTTGCCGGAGCTGCCGCTCTTGTTCAGGACGATCGCGGAGACCCTGGCGGTCTGGCTGGAACAGGCACCGGTCGCGCGGGTGTAGGCGTACCGGCCGCCCCGGAAGTAAACCGTGTCACCGGCTTTGGCGGTGGTCTGCGCGCGGGCGATCGACGCCCACGGGGCGGCCTGGGTGCCCGCTGCGCCGTCGTTGCCGTTCGGGGCGACGTAGTAGACGGCTCCGGCCGCGGCTGCCGAGCCGGCGACCACCACCAGCGGACTCGCCGTGACCACCGCCAGCAGGAGGGCACGGGTCATGAACTTCGTGGTTCTCACAGCTTCACCTGCCTGGATGAGTGATGTTCGGCCTGAGCGGGCGGCTCAGGCCGGCGCCGGGCGAGGAGGCCGCGGCCGAGGTTCTCCACCGGTCTGGCGGCCGCCTGCGCAACGCCGCCGGGCGCCGCCGCGTTGATCGTGGAGGCCGCCGCTGTCGCGGACAGCAGGACGGCCACGGCTCCGGTCAGGGAAGGTGGTCCCCGACCAGCGCAAGGCACTGGATCGCGGCCAAGCCGTACTGCGCGGAGGCGTTCGTGGACACGAAGCTCGCCTCGTCCACCGGTTTGAGCACGGCGGGGCCGTCGACCCGCACCGCTGTCCAGGGTGCGTTGCGCGGGTAACCGGCGTGGCCCGTGTAGAACTCCTGCCACGCCCTGGCGGCCAACGAGGCGTTGCCGGTCTTCGCCGCGGCGTACGCGGTGAGCCGGGAATGGGCCTGCCGCAGGTTCAGGCTGCCGAACGACTGACCGGTCTCGGCCTGCTGTTCCTCGGCCGTGGCGTTGTACAGGCGGCAGTACTGCAGCCAGGCGTGGGTGAACTCCGGGATGTCGAGCAGGCCGACGAGCTCGCTGCAGATCTCAACCAGGCCGAACACCGCGCCGAGCGCACCGACGGAGACAGCCGGTTTCGCCGGCGCGAAGGCTCCGGTGTCCAGGTCGTACAGTCCGCTGCCCTGGACGAAGCCGTTGGGCAGCGCCCCGATGCTGCGAGCGCCCGCTGACAGCTTGCGCAGCGCGACCGGGTCCCCACCACGCTCCCACTGGTGAGGAGGGCGGCGGCGACACCGCTCCAGTCGGTGCCGAGCGAGACGGACAACGCGTGCGGATCCGGTTCGTAGGGCTCGGTGCGGATCTTGCGGAGCGGGTCGAGGACGAGGAACGTCCGATCGCCGTCGACGAGGTCGCGCATCAGGTCGCCAACCCGTTCGTCGGCGGTGAGGAAGTAGTAGAACCGGCGGTACGCGGCGGTGCTGATCCGCAGCTGCTTGGCGCTGTCCGCCCAGTGCTGCACGCCGTGCCGGGTGCCGAGGTCGCGCCACCTGCCCAGGTGGTAGACGTCCACCTCGCCGGTGTGCCGGGTCATGGCCTCGGCGAACCGGAACACGTCGGCGCGCCCGGACCGCAGGTACTGGTACCACAGCCACAGGTCCGTGGAGAGCTCGGAGTTGTCCCACGCGTACCCGCCGACGTCGTAGCGCCACACGTGCCGGTCGGGGTCGTAGGTGTGCATGATGTCGCCGTAGTTCCATAACCCGTACCAGCTGCGCTGCTCGACCTGGCCGCGGTGGTGGTCGAAGAGGAAGTCCAGCCGGTCCTCGACCTCCCGCCGCGCCGGGGTGCCGCGGTCGACCGGGCTCCAGTCCCCGAAGACACCGGCGCTGTGCAGGCAAGCCGGTGAAGCGACGATCAACGGCGGCGTGCGGACGGCCGCGGCCAGCTGCGCGAACCGCTCGGCGGACGGCGTGGCGTCCAAGGCCCAGAACGACAGCTCGGTGGTGCGGGCGATCCCGTACGGCGTGCCGAAGCCAGGTTCGTAGTCCTCGTAGGTGATCTCCAGCCCTTCGAGCTGTTCCGGGTACGTGTCCTGGCCCATCCCGTCGTGGTAGGAGCGCAGGTCCATCGGGGTGGCGTCGGGCGACCAGAGCCACATCGTCACCTCGGCGGTCTCCCCGGCCGCGCCGCGGACGTCGAGCTGCGTGGGGTGCAGCTGCCAGAAGTCCCGCATGCCAAACGCGAACCCGCCGCTGATCCCACCGACGTAGCCGAGGCCGGACGCCCGGCGCCCGGAGTCCACCGGGATCCAGCCGTGGCCCGCACGGGTGCGCTTGCGGACGTCGAAGCAGCCCTCGGACAACTGCCGCAGGCTGTAGTCGCCCCAGGCCGGGACGTACTGCAGCCGGCCGCTCACCCGTGTGTCCCAGGTGGACAGCGGAGGTGTCGCTCGTCCGGCGATCTGCGCCTGCCGCACCGCCGCACCGGGATCACGGCGCAGACCGGTGACGCCGCGAACGGCCTCGCCGAACACGCCGTCGCCCTCACCGGCGAAGCGCACATGGCGGTCGTGCGGTTGATCGGTCATCGGCACCTGGAAGCGGACACCGAGGCCCGAGATGAAGTCCTTGTTCGCGTCGCCGTCGAAGACGAAGGTGTGCACCATGCGGATGCCGTCGCTACCCGCGTACAGGTACAGCCGGATCGTGAACGGCAGCCACGCCCGAGGGCCGCGCTCGGCGCGGTGCGCGCCCTCGATGCGGACCACGGCGCGGACCGGGCCACGTTGCTCGACGGTCACCGCACGGACGTCGGCGGTGAACCGTTCGGTGCGCACCACCTCGGGAGCGTCGTCCGCGGTGTTCTTGCGCAGGCAGACCAGGGTGCCGCCGGTGGCGACGGTCCGGTTTCCCCTGGAGATCGACGGAACGAGGACGCGGCCGCGGCGAGCGATCCGGCAGCGGATGACGCCGGTGTCGACCTCGACCTCCTCGCGGTTCTGGCTGATCCGCAACGGGGCGGCGGGCGCGGCCGGTTTTCCCCTGCGCAGCAGGTACTCCCGCGCCGGCGCGACCTCCGTGCCGATCGCGTGTGCGGTCCACTTGACCGTCCCGTCCGGCCAGAAACCAGTCGGCCACGACTGCACGGGTACGGCCTGGCCCGCAGCCGTGGTGAGGGACAACTCACTGCCTTGGGACAGAGCGCCCCGCGCCCACGGCACTCCCCAGGTGGTACCGACGAGTGCCTGCGGCGCATCGCTTTCCAGCCAGTGCAGCGGAACTTCCGCGTCCGTGACCGGTGTCGGCTGACCGCTCAGCGCGGTGCCGGCTTGTGCCGGTGCTGGCAGCCCGCTTGCCGCGCCGGTCATCGCGACGCCGACCAGAAGAGTGCGGCGAGACAGTTCGGGCATCGTTGCCCTCCACCTGAGCCGAGGTTAAAACGGTTACTATCGCTGCGGCGAGCGAACCAAGGTTTTCTTGATCGTGTCAAGCCCGCCGTCCTTACTTTCCTTTTCAGCAATGGTTTTGGCATGCCACCGGTCGATCATGCATTCGATCCATCCGAGGTAAGCGGTTCAACTCGGATTCGACAGTCTTCGACTGTCAGGCAGCTGTCTCCCCACCAGGGCGCGCGGGCTTGGACAGCAACGGCGTAAGGGGTGCACAAGGGCTTTCTGCTCACGGCTTCCACATCGCCGATGCGGGTGGAGCTCATCGAGTGGCATGCTCGATCGCGCTGGCACCGCAAGGCGCCCGTCGATGGCATTTCGACCTGTTCGACTCAACTCGGGGTACAACCGGTTCGGTAACCGTTTTCTGGAACAATCCCCGGTACTGCGGTGACGGGAAGGGCCGGTGGACGATGACGCGGCGGGCGAGCGAACAGGCGAACGGCCGGCGGCGGTCCACGATCCGCGAGGTGGCGGAACGGGCCGGCGTGTCCGTGGCCACCGTGTCGCGCATCCTGAGCGGCGACTACCCGGCCGCCCCTGCCACCCGCAAGCGCGTCCTGCGCGCCGTCGAGGAACTCGACTACGTCGCCAACGCCCACGCCCGTGCGCTTGCGGGCACGTCCGCCAAGAGCATCGCCATAGTGCTCAACTCGGTGACCTCGCCGCACTACGCGCATGTCGCGCAGGGCGTGGAGACCCAGACCGCCGCCGAAGGCCGGCTCTGCCTGATCGGCACGACCGGCGGCGACCCCGAGCGTGAGCTCGCGATGGTGAAGTTCATGCGGGAGCAGCACGCCGAGGCGGTCATCCTGGTCGGCAACGTCGTGGCCGACGAGAGGTACCGCAAGCGCATGGGCCAGTACGCGCACGCCCTGAGCGCGATCGGTTCCCGGCTGGTGCTGTGCGGCCGCCCTCCGCTCGGCCCCGACGTACCCGCGGTCGTCGTGGAGTACGACAACACGGGTGGCGCGTTCGCGGCGACCAGTCACCTGCTGTCCGCGGGACACGAGCGCATCCTGTGCCTCGGCACGCGTCCCGGCCACACCACGCAGGAAGGCCGGGTGGCCGGGTACCGCCGGGCGCTGGAGGCGCACCGCGTGCCGCACGACCCCGCGCTCGAGGTCGAGGGCACGACGATGGAGTGGCACGAGGGCTATCGGATGATGAAGGAGCGGCTGGCCACCGGCCCCCTCGACTTCACCGCGGTCTTCGCCCTCAACGACCTCATCGCCGGCGGCGCCTGCCGCGCACTGGCCGAACACGGACTCCGGGTGCCCGACGACGTGTCGATGGTGGGGTTCGACGACCTGCAGTCGTCGCTCGACCTCGGCCTGACCAGCGTGCACCTGCCGCACGAGGAGATCGGGCGCACCGCCGTGCGCCTCGCGCTGGAGCACGAGGCACGCGGCGGCACACCTCCGCACGTCGTCCTCGGGACGCACCTGGTGATCCGCGACTCGGTCCGTCCCCGCGTGTCCTGACACCCCGGGCACGGGGTCAGGCAGCGGCAGCTCCGACGTCGAGACAGTCGATGGTGGCCGGAAGACGACACCGACTCCACCCGCGGGCACGTGCAGACCGCCGATGACACCACTTCGACATCGCGGGACAACGGGACCGTCCACACCGGACCGCACCAGCTCGTCACAGCGGCGCTGATCGGCGTCGCGCACCACCGAACAGCATCGCCAAGTGATGTTATCGCTAACATAGCCTTCGCCGACAGCAGCGTTTCCGCCCTGGTTGATCAAGTGTTTGGGCAGTTCAGAAGTGTTTCGAAACACCTGTGGTCGAAAAATTCGACAGCACAACCACTGTTAGCGATAACAGCAGGTCTTGTCGGAGGTGTCGGTCATCGTTATCGTGCTAAAAGCGCAGCCGAAGTTATAGCTCGGAACACGACCGGTGGTGCACTCAGGTTCCCGCTCGCGAGGAGGCGAGGCATGAGCTCACTCACGCAGCCGGCTTTCCGGGCTGCCGATGTCCTGGCCCTGCGCAGATCACCACACCGGCACCGGACGTCCTGACACTGCTCGACACCTCACCAGCCGATGCGGTCACCGGACCGCGTCGGCGTCAAACCCGCGCCGCCGCAACCACTCGCCAGAAATCGAGGACATCGTGGTCCCATCGATGAAACGCGTACTGATACCGCTGCTGGCCCTGGTCGTCACCGTCGCGGTGACACCTTCCGCGTCGGCGGCCTACCCCGCGCCCGGCCGGGTCACCGGTGACATCGGCGTGCACGACCCGAGTACGGTCAAGCGCCCGGACGGCAGCTACCTGGTCGCGCACACGGGCAACGGAATCGCGCTCAAGACCTCCGCCGACCGCACCGCGTTCCGCAACGCCGGCGCCGCCTTCCCCAACGGCACGCCGTGGGCCGACACCTACACCGCGAACAGCCGCAACCTGTGGGCGCCGGACCTCTCCTACCGCAACGGCCAGTACTGGATGTACTACTCGGCCTCGACGTTCGGCTCGAACCGATCGGCGATCTTCCTGGCCACCAGCCCCAGCGGCAACTCCGGCACGTGGACCAACCGCGGCCTGGTTGTCGAGTCGCGCACCAGCGACAACTTCAACGCCATCGACCCCGACCTCGTCGTCGACGACCAGGGCCGCTGGTGGCTGAGCTTCGGCTCCTTCTGGTCCGGCATCAAGATGATCGCGCTCAACGCGTCGACCGGCCTGCGCTCCGACTCCACGATCCGCTCGATCGCCGGCCGCAACGGCGGCGCGATCGAGGCGCCGAACATCGTCAAGCGCGGCAACTACTACTACCTCTTCGTCTCGTTCGACCGCTGCTGCCAGGGCGCCGCCAGCACCTACCGCGTCATGGTCGGCCGCTCCACCAGCGTCACCGGCCCCTACACCGACCGCAACGGCACCGCCATGACCTCCGGTGGTGGCACGGAGATCCTCGCCGGCCACGGCAGCATCCACGGACCCGGACACCAGGACGTGCTGGCCGACAGCGACAGCGATGTGCTGGTCTACCACTACTACGCGGACAACGGCGCGTCCCTGCTGGGCATCAACCTGCTGGCGATCGACTCCGCCGGCTGGCCGTACCTCCACTGATCGAATGCGAACGACATCCGTGCAGCCGCAGGGAGAAGAGCATGATCTCGACCATCAGCCGCCGTGGACGACGGCGAACCACACTTGTCCTGGCCGCCACCACCGCGTTGCTCGGCGGGGTCACCTCCGCCCTGCCACCGGCGGTGTCGGCGGCCTCCGTGGACACCAACGCGTCGTACGTACTGGTCAACCGCAACAGCGGTAAGGCGTTGGACGTCTACGACCTCGCGACCAACGACGGCGCCCGGATCTCGCAGTACACGCGCAACGACGGGGCTTGGCAGCAGTGGCAGTTCGTCGACTCCGGTGGCGGCTACTACCGGCTCAAGTCGAAGCACAGCAACAAGGTCCTCCAGGTCTCGGGCGGCTCGACGGCCGACGCCGCCGACGTGGTGCAGTGGACCGACAGCAACGCGAGCAGCCAGCAGTTCCGGCTCGCGGACTCGTCCGGCGGGTACGTGCGGCTGCTCAACCGCAACAGCGGCAAGGCCGTGGAGACCTACGAGTGGTCCACCGCCGACGGCGCGCGGGTGGTGCAGTGGCCGGACACCGGTGGCGCGAACCAGCAGTGGCAGCTGGTGAAGCTGGGCGCACCGGCGGCGGGGACGTTCACCAACCCGATCAAGCGCAACGGCCCGGACCCGTGGCTGCAGTACCACAACGGGTACTACTACCTGGCGACGACGACGTGGAACTCCACGATCACCATGCGGCGGTCGCGCACCCTCGCCGGGCTGTCGAGCGCCGCCGACCAGGTGGTCTTCAGCCTGTCCGGCCGGCCGAACGGGTGCTGCAACATGTGGGCACCGGAGTTCCACCTGCTCAACGGCCGCTGGTACCTCTACTACGTCGCCGGGCAGAACGTGCCGGACTACAACCCCACCCAGCGGCTGCACGTGCTGGAGTCCTCCGGCACCGACCCGATGGGGCCGTACAGCTTCAAGGCCGACCTGGGCAACACCTGGGAGCTGGACCCGAGCATCCTGCAGCACGGCGGCAAGCTGTACCTGATGGGCAGTGCGATGGACGGCACCCAGTCGTTGACCATCACCCCGATGTCGAACCCCTACACGCTCAGCGGCGCGCGGCGCACGATCAGCCAGCCGACGCTGTCCTGGGAACGGCAGACCGGTGCGGTCAACGAGGGCGCCGAACCGTTGTACCGCAACGGGAAGACCATGATCGTGTACTCGGCCAGCGCGTGCTGGGGTCCCGACTACAAGCTGGGGCTGCTCACGCTCACCGGTTCCGACCCGCTCAACCGCTCACATTGGACGAAGTCGCCGAACCCGGTGTTCCAGCGCAACGACGGCAACGGCGTGTTCGCCCCGGGCCACAACGGGTTCTTCAAGTCGCCCGACGGCACCGAGGACTGGATCGTGTACCACGCCAACGACAGCGCCTCCGGTGGCTGTGACATGAACCGGTCGACGCGTGCCCAGAAGTTCAGCTGGAACTCCGACGGCACGCCGAACTTCGGCACCCCGGTCCGCCTCGGCACGCAGCTCGCCGCCCCATCCGGCGAACCCGCGGCCTGACCGATCCCCTCCGATGGCCGGCGGCCCGCGCCGCCGGCCATCCCCCACCGCTCCGGACAGGAGACGTCCCGTGCCGCAACGACGCACTTTTCTCGCCGGTGGAGTGGCCGCGGTCGCCCTGGCGGGCACGAACCGGCTCACCTCCCTCGCCGCCCCGGGTGACACCGCCTACGCGATGGGCTACTTCACCGAGTCACCCGGCAAGGTCGCCGACCGGTACGCCCTGCACCTGGCCGTCAGCACCGACGGCCTGAACTGGATGCCGCTCAACCAGGGCAACCCGGTCACCACGCCCACCGCGGGCACCGGGGGCCTGCGGGACCCGTTCATCATGCGCAAGCAGAACGGCGGGTTCGTCGTGCTGGCGACGGACCTGACCGGGACCGACTTCACCCGCCAGAACCAGTACATCCACGCCTGGGACTCGGCCGACCTGCGGTCGTTCACCGGATACCGGCGGCTGAAGATGCACTCCATGCCGACCCACACGTGGGCGCCGGAGGCGTTCTGGGACGCCTCGCGCAACCAGTACGGCATCCTCTACTCCGCCAACAGCGGCGGCCGTGACGCGTTCTACGTCAACTACACCACCGACTTCGTCAACGTCGGCGCACCGCAGCTGTTCTTCGACCCCGGCTTCAACGTCCTCGACGCCACCGTGCACGTCGGCAACGGCACGAATTACCTGTACTACAAGAGCTTCAGCGACGGCCGCCTGCACGGTGCGCGGTCCGCCACGCTCACCCCGCGCAGTTTCGACCGGGGCACCTACACCGCCGGCGTGGTGAGCGGCGGCATCGAGGCCCCGATCGTGGTCAAGGCGCACGACCGCGACGAGTGGTGGCTGTGGGGCGACTCGTACTCACCGGTCAACGGCGAGCTGTACGCCTGGCGCTCGGGCAACATCGCCGCCGACTCGTGGTCGCCGCTGACCAAGGCCCAGTACACCCAGCCGCTCAACGCCAAGCACCCCACCATCTGCGGCATCACCGCGACCGAGTACAACGCCCTGGTCAGCCGCTGGGGCACGCCCACCTGGAACCGGATCAAGTCCTACAACTTCCCCGACCAGCTCATCCGGCACACCGGCAACACCGCCCGCATCGACCCCTACCCGTTCGACCCGTACCAGGACGCGATGTGGCAGCTCGTCCCGGGCCTGGCGGCCTCGGCCGGGATCTCGTTCCGCTCGGTCAACTACCCCGACCGCTACCTGCGCCACGCCGACTACGCGCTCGTCCTGGCGGCGAACGACGGCAGCACGACCTTCGCCGCCGACGCCACCTTCCACCGGGTCGCGGGACTCGCCGACCCGGCGTGGACCTCGTTCCGCTCCCACAACTTCCCCGACCGCCACATCCGGCACTCCGGATACGTCCTGCGCATCGACCCGATTTCGGCCGGGTCGGCGGCGGCCGACCGCCAGGACGCCACCTTCCGCGTCGGCTACTGACCGCCGGTGAGGCGGACGGCCGTCCAGGACCTGGGCGGCAGGACGACGTGCAGGCCGCTGTCGACGACGTCGGCCTGCCGCGGTCGTGGGACGACGCGGTCCGGGTCGGCCTCGGTGTTGGTCGCCGCACCGTCCTCGTCGTGCACGGACCACGCCTCGGCCACCGCCACCTCGCCGAACGCGGCCAGGTCCGCCCGCAGGTCCACCGGCTCGGTCTGGTGCCGGTTGACCGCGAACACCACCGTGTCGCCCGTTTCGGGATCGTGGGTCGCGACAGCGTCCACGACGGGGACGTCACCGAAGCGCTTGGTCCGGTACGTCGGCGAGGACGTCTCCACCCGCAGCACCTGCCCGCGCGCCAGCCGCGAGGTCAACGCGAACGGGTGGAAGATCGTCTGGCGCCACGCGGGCCCGCCCGGCTCGCTGCGGATCGGCGCGATCACGTTGACCAGCTGCGCCTGGCACGCCACGGCCACCCGGTCGCTGTGCCGCAGCAACGACATCAGCAGGTTGCCGACGACGACCGCGTCGGTCACGTCGTACCGGTCCTCGATGACCCGCGGCGCGACCTCCCACTCGGTGCGCGGAGTGTCGTGGAACCGCTGCATGTACCAGACGTTCCACTCGTCGAACGACAACGTGATCCGCTTGTCGCTCTTCAGCCGCGCGCCGACCGCGTCCGCCGTGGCGACGACCCTCTCGATGAACCGGTCCATGTCGACCGCGGAGGCGAGGAAGCTGTCCACGTCACCGTCCAGCACCTCGTAGTAGGCGTGCAGGGAGATGTGGTCCACCTCCTCGTACGCCAGCTCCAGCACGGTGGCCTCCCACTCGCCGAACGTGGGCATGGCCGAGTTCGAGCTGCCGCACGCCACCAGTTCCAGGTCCGGCTCGGCCTGCCGCAGCGCACGGGCCGTCTCGGCGGCCAGCCGCCCGTACTCGTGCGCGGTCTTGTGGCCGAGCTGCCACGGACCGTCCAGCTCGTTGCCCAGGCACCACAGCTTCACCCCGTGCGGTGCCTTGGACCCGTTCGCCTTGCGCAGCTCCGACAGGTGCGTGCCGCCGTCGTGGTTCATGTACTCGTGCACGTCGAGCGCTTCGGCGACACCGCGGGTGCCGAGGTTCACCGCGTACATCACCTCGACGTCGGCCTTGCGCGCCCAGCGGACGAACTCGTCGATGCCGACCTCGTTGGTCTCCAGGCTGTGCCACGCGAGCTCGCGGCGCACCGGCCGCCCGGCGACCGGGCCGACGCCGTCCTCCCAGCGGTAGCCGGAGACGAAGTTGCCGCCGGGGTACCGGACCAGCTCGATGCCGAGCTCGCGGGCCAGTGCCAGCACGTCGCCCCGGAAACCGTCCTCGTCGGCGGTCGGGTGCCCTGGCTCGTAGATGCCGGTGTAGACGCAGCGGCCCATGTGTTCGACGAACGACCCGAAGAGCCTGCGTCGCACCGGCGCGATGACGTAGTGGGGGTTGAGGACCAGAGAGGCGTTGAGCACGGTTCTCCTACTTCAGAGCGCCCGCCGCCGCGCCGCTGCGCCAGAAGCGCTGCAACAGGACGAAAGCGGCGATGAGCGGGACGATGGCCAGCAGCGAGCCGGTCACGACGAGGTTGAACAGCATCCGGTTCCCGGCGTCCTGCTGTGCGGTGTTGAACCAGGTGGTCAACCCGACGGTCAGCGGGTACAGGTCGGCGTCGCTGAGCATCACCAGCGGCAGGAAGTAGTTGTTCCACGTCGCGACCAGGGTGAACAGGAAGACGGTGACGAGCGCGGGACGCATCATCGGCAGCACGATCTGCCAGAAGATGCGCAGCTCGCTCGCCCGGTCGACCCGTGCCGCGTCGATCAGCTCCGCCGGCACGCTCTCGTCCACGTAGACGCGGACCAGGTACGCACCGAACGGGCTGAGCAGCGACGGCAGGACGACCGCCCACATGGTGTTGACGATGTCGAGCTCGGACAGGATCAGGTACGTCGGCAGCACCAGTGCGGTGGCCGGCACCATGATCATGCCGAGCAACGCGGTCTGGAAGAACCGCTTGCCCGGGAACGAGAACCGCGCCAGCCCGTAGCCCGCGGCCGCGGCGAGCGCGGTCGCGCCCACAGCGCTGAGCCCCGCGTACAACGCCGTGTTGACCAGCCACCCGCCGTAGACGCCGCCGTCCTCGTGGAACAGCTGCTCGACGTTCTCCAGCAGGTTGAAGTCGGCGAACCACAGCGCCGGGCTGTCGAGCAGGTCCGGCTGGCTCTTGGTGGCCGCGATGACCACCCAGAGCAGTGGTACCAGGAAGTACAGGATGCCCGCCCCCATCAGCAGGTGAGGGAGCCACGTCCGTGCCGTCGTGTTGCCGGCTCCACCGGTCATGAGCGCGCTCCCCGCCTGTGGCTGACGAACACGAACGCGTAGGCCACCACGAACACCAGGAAACCGAGCGCGAACGAGAGCGCGGCCGAGTAGTGGAAGTCCGAGTAGGCGAACGCCTGGTTGTAGGCGTAGAGGTTCGGCGTGTAGCCGGCCGAGACCTGCGGTGCGAACCGGGCCATGATCTGCGGTTCGGTGAAGAACTGCATGGTGCCGATGACGGTGAAGATCACGGCCAGCGAGATGGCCTGCTTGATCGCGGGCACCTTGACCCGCAGCGCGATCTGCACCGGCGTCGCCCCGTCGATGACCGCGGCCTCGTACATCTCGCGCGGCACGCCCTGCAACGCCGAGTAAAGGATGATCATGTTGTAGCCGGTCCACGCCCAGGTCACGATGTTGCCGAGCGACACCAGCAGCAGCGAGGCGCTGAAGAAGTCGATCGGGTCGCCGCCGACGAGCGTCGGCAGGTCCGCGAACGGACCGAACGTGCGGCTGTACAGGAAGCCCCACATGAGGGCGCCGACGACGGCCGGCACGGCGTAGGGCATGAAGGCGATGAGCCGGAACGCCAGGGCGAGCCTGGTCGTGACGGCGTCGAGCGTCAACGCTCCGGCCAGCGCGATGCCCAGCATGACGGGGATCTGCACCAGTCCGAAGAGGACGACCCGCAGCAGGCCGTCGAGCAGCAGCGGATCGGTGAACGCGCGCACGTAGTTGTCGATGCCGGTGAACCGGGTGCCGAGCGCGAGGCTCTTGCTGGACAGGCTGAGCCAGAACGCGTAACCGAGTGGCACCACCAGGAACGCCACGACGACGAGGAAGAACGGCAGGACGAACAGCGCTCCGGCCACCGGGTGCGCGGTGACCCGGCGCGGCTTCCGCCGTGGCCGGCGCTCGACCGGACGGGGAGACGGCGGCAGGGCGTCGGCCGCGGGTGCCGTGATCGGTGCGGACCGCGTCACGGGGGACCTCCTGGACTGGGGGCGGTCTGCCGCGACCCGTGGGCCGCGGCAGACCTCGGCTGCACTAACGGCTGACCTTGAAGCCCTGCTTCTCGGCGTACGCGACGACGTTCTTCTGCGTCTCCCCGAGCACCGTGCTCCACTGCCTGCTGCCCGACATCGCCTCGGCGGTGCGGTCGTTCAGGTCCTTGAAGACGAAGTCCTGGAACGGCGTGTACTGGAACTCGCCGAGCTTCTGCGACACCGGCACGAAGATCTCGTTCACCTTCTGCCCGTTGAAGAAGTCGTACGCCTTGCCGGTGAACGCCGGGTCGGCCGCGACCTCCTTCACCAGCGGGTAGAGGAACGCCTTGTTGAGCCCGATGTCCCACGCGGCCTTCGAACGGCCGAACAACTCGCGGGCCACCGTGGCCGCCGCCTTCGGGTTCTTGGCCTGCTTGGTCACGGTGAACGTCGAACCGCCCCAGTCGCCCTGCTCATCGGCACCCGCGGTCCACTGCGGCATCGGCGCGACCGCCCACTTCCCCGCGGTGTTCTTGAGCGAGCCGGCCACGTAACCGGGCGTCCAGCCGGCCGCGGCCCAGGTCCAGTACTTGCCGGAGTCCAGCGCCGCGGTGGCGTCGGCGGTGAAGAACTTGTCCTGGGCCATCAAGCCCTTGTTCACCAGGTCGCCGTAGAGGTTCACGACCTTCTCGCACTCGGGCGCGGTCAGGTTGATCTTCACCTCGTCCTTCGCCCTGGCCTGCGAGTAGCCGTACGGGCGGCAGCCCGCCTGCCACATCAGACCGTTGAGCCAGCCGCCGTCGCTGCCGAAGCTCGCGATGTGGGCGTTCGGGTCGACGGCCTTGATCTTCACCGCCGCGTCGGCGTACTCCTGCCAGGTCGTCGGCACCGGGATGCCGTGCTGGTCGAAGAGGTCTTTGCGGTACATCAGCGCCATCGGTCCGCCGTCGACCGGGATGGCGTAGACCTTGTCGCCGTCGGTGGCCTGGCTCCACGCCCATTCTGCGTAGAGGCTCTTGTCGTCGTTGGCGCCGTACTGCCCCATGTCCACCAGTGCGTCGAGGATGACGAACGTCGGGATCTGCTGGAACTCGACCATCGCCACGTCCGGCGCGCCCTTGCCGGCGGTGAACGCCGTCTTGAGCTTGGCGTACTGGTCGGGGCCGGTGCCGACGTTGGTCCAGTCGACCTGGATGTCCCTGTGGGAGGCGTTGAACGCGTCGACCACGCCCTTGAACTCCGGGTACCAGGCCCAGACCGACACGCGCACGGGTCCGTCGGCGTTGCCGGCGGCCCCGCCGCACGCGGCCACGGCGAGCAGGCCCGTGACGACGAGCCCTGCGCGGAGTTTCGCCATCCATCTGGTGCGGAGCATGAGTAGCGCCTTTCCGTCGCGGCATGCGTCAGTGCATGCTCGATCGCCATCACGGTGAGTGATCGGAGATGCGGTGACCCCGTGAGGCACGAACCGAGGACCGCTGAGTCGATGCGGTGCTGCACCACGGCCGGCGGATCCGAGTGGATCGACCGTGGCTGCCACCGTGGCAATGGTCTTGCTGCGCTGCAAAGCACTATGGACTGGCTTTTGCCGCGCTGCAAGACCCAATCTCAGGTACGTCGAACGAGCCGTGAGGCCGGTTCCCGACACCCGGAGGGCTGGGACTTGTCGTGGCGAGGGCCGGCGGGCACACTGCGCTGCAGCGCTGCAGCGGTGGGCCGCCGCGCCGGTCTCGACGGAGTGAACACATGCGCGATGCCACGCTGCGTGACGTTGCCGAGCTGGCGGGGGTGTCCGCACGCACGGTGTCGAACGTGGTCAACGGCTATGCCCCGGTCACCGAGCCCACCCGCGAGAAGGTCGAGAAAGCGATCAAGGAGTTGGGCTACCGGCCCAACGTGCTGGCCCGCAACCTGGCGAACGGCCGGTCGGGGCAGATCGCGGTGGTGGTTCCCTTCCTGGACGTGCCGTACTTCTCCGAGCTGCTGCAGGCGATCATCCCCAAGGCCCGCGAACGGGGCTACCACGTGCTGATCGACCAGACCGACGGCGATCCCGCCCACGAGCGGGAGCTGATCCGGCGCGGCGCACGGGCGGCCCTGTTCGACGGGATGATCTACAGCCCTCTCGGCCTGGCGCAGGAGGACCTGGCCGAGAGCGACCCGACGTTCCCGCTCGTCCTGCTGGGTGAGCGATCGTCCAACGCCTTCTTCGACCACGTCGGCATCGACGACGTCGAGGCGTCCCGCGCGGCCACGGCACACCTGATCGGCCTGGGCCGGCGCCGGATCGCCGCGATAGGCGACCAGCCGTACCCGACCGGCGAGGCAGCGCAGCTGCGCACCCTCGGCTACCGGCGGGCCCACGCGGACGCCGGCGTGCCGGTGGACGAGTCGCTGATCATCCAGACGCGCCGGTTCAACCGCGCCGACGGTGCGGCCGCCATGCGGGCGTTGCTCGATCGAGCCGACCCGCCGGACGCCGTTTTCGGCTACAACGACACGGTGGCGCTCGGCGCGTTGCACGAGGTGCTGGAACGCGGGTTGCGCGTGCCCGAGGACATCGCGCTGATCGGCTACGACGACATCGAGGAAGGCCGCTACGCCAACCCGGCGATCAGCACGATCTCTCCGGACAAGGACGCCATCGCGACGACCGCGGTGGATCGGCTGCTCATGCGCATCGGCAGCACGACACCGTTGCCCGGCATAGAGGTGCGTGCCTCGCATCGGCTGATCGCCCGGCACAGCACCGTGGGGCGCGCACCAGGCGCCGAGTGACAGCTGGGACTGCGCGGCCGGTCGCCGGGGCCGGCCGCGCAGTGCCGTCAGGTCAACTTGGCGGCGTGGTCCGGCACCTCGCGTTGCAAGGCACGCGCCGTGCGCTGGTATCCGGTCGACGGCGGCCGCGCGGGCAGGGTGATCTCCGGAGCGGTGACCTCGTGGTAGTCGATCGTCCCGAGCAGGTGCGCGATCATGTTGATCCGCGCCCGCCGCTTGTCGTCGCCTTCGACGGCGTACCAGGGTGCTTCGGGGATGTCGGTGTGCACCATCATCTCGTCCTTGGCGCGCGAGTAGTCCTCCCAGCGCGTCAGCGACTCGAGGTCCATCGGGGAGTAGCCCATGACGCGTTCGACGCCCGCGCGGTTGTACCAGCTCCGGTCGAGCAGCACGATCTCGCCCGCCGCCGGCAGATGTGCCACGTAGCGCTGGAAGTACCACTGGGTGCGTTCTCGTTCGCTGGGCGCGGGCAGGGCCACGATCCGCGCGACCCGCGGGTTCAGGTGCTCGGTGATCCGCTTGATCGCCGAGCCCTTGCCCGCCGCGTCACGGCCCTCGAACACCACCACGAGCCGCGCGCCCGTGGCCCGCACCCACTCCTGCAGCTTCACGAGCTCGATCTGCAGGCGCAGCAGCTCCCGCTCGTAGACGTCGCGCCCCAGCTTGGCCATCAACTGCCTTTCCCGTGGCGGCGTTGCCGCCACTTCTCCAGCTCCACGACGACATACGCCGCGGCGCTCAGCACGAAGACCACCAGCCAGGGCTGCCACCCGAGCGGTGCGGTGTGGAACAGGTCGTTCATGACCGGGACGTAGGTCAGCAGCAGCTGCAGGCCCGCGGTCACCGCGACACCCGCCCACAGCCACCGGTTCGGGCCGGTGCTCGGCCGCCACTTCTCCAGCGACCGGCAGTTGACCAGGTAGGCGATCTGGGCTCCGACGAACACGTTCACCGCCACCGTGCGCGCCACCTCCAGCGTGGCGCCCGAGGCGAGCTGCCAGCGGAACGCGCCGAACGAGCAGGCGAGCAGGATCGCGGAGACCAACACGATCCGGCCGACGAGCTGCTTGGTCAGCAACGGCAACGAAGGAGGCAGCGGTGGGCGGCTCATCACGTCCGCTTCCCGCGGCTCGAACGCCAGCGTCAGTCCCAGGGCGACCGCCGTGGTCATGTTGATCCACAGGATCTGCACCGGCAGGATCGGCAGCGCGGCGCCGAGCAGGATCGCGGTGAGGATCACCAGGCCCTCGGCCATGTTGGTGGGCAGCGTCCAGATGATGAACTTGCGCAGGTTGTCGAAGACCGCGCGGCCCTCCTCCACGGCGGCGCGGATCGAGGCGAAATTGTCGTCGGTCAGCACCATGTCGGCAGCTTGCTTCGCCACCTCGGTGCCGCCCCTGCCCATCGCCACACCGATGTCCGCGCGACGCAACGCGGGTGCGTCGTTCACACCGTCACCAGTCATCGCGACGACCTCACCGGCGGCCTGGATCTCCTCGACCAGCCGCAGCTTCTCCTCGGGTGCCACGCGGGCGTGCACGTCGGCGATGCCGAACTCGGCGGCGATGGCCCTGGCCGTGGCCGGGTGGTCGCCGGTGATCATCTTGACCTCGATGCCCGCCGCCTGACAGGCGCGCACCGCCTCGACCGCCTCCGGCCGCGCGGGGTCGTGCATGGCGACGACGCCGAGCAGCTCCACGTTGCCCTGCAGGGCTTTCTCGGTCAGTTCGACGCCTGCCGCGCGTCCGATGGCGAGTACCCGCAGGCCGGAGGCGGAGAGTTGCTCGGCTTCGGCGTGGTGGTCGAGCCCGGCAAGGGCGAGGACCCGTTCGACCGCGCCCTTCACGTAGACCACGTCGTCGGCGTGCCGGGTCGCCATGAACATCCGCTCCGAGCTGAACGGCAGCACGTCCACCCGTTGCGGCACATGGATGTGGTCCAAGCCGGCTTTGCGTGCCGCCACGACGAGCGCGGCCTCGGTCGGATCGCCTACGGGCAACCAGCGCCCGCCATCCTCGACAACCCGCGCGTCGTTGCACGCCAGACCCGCCAGCAAACACTCCCGCAGTGCCGAGGTCGGCTCGGGCGTCACGGTTCCGGTGGGCTCGTAGCCGATGCCCGAGACGTCGTGGCGCGTGCTGCCCACGAGCACCGCGTTGACCGTCATCGCGTTGGCAGTCAGCGTTCCCGTCTTGTCGGTGCAGATCACGGTGGTGCTGCCCAGCGTCTCGACGGCCGGCAGCCGGCGGATGATCGCGTTGCGCTTCGCCATCCGCGCCACTCCGATGGCGGGCGTCACGGTGACCGCGGCGGGGAGGCCTTCGGGGATCGCGCCGACCGCGAGGGCGACGGCGGCGGTCACCATCTCGGCGAGCGGTTCGCCGCGCAGCACACCGATCACGACGCTGAACGCCGCGAGCCCGAGGATCACGACGGTCAGGATCTGGCTGAAGCGGGCGAGTTTGCGCGTGAGTGGCGTCTGGACGGTGGTGGTCGTGGTGACCAACCGGTGCACCCGGCCGATTTCGGTGCCGGCCGCCGTCACGACCACGACACCACGCCCGGCCCCGGCGGTCACCAGCGTGCCGCAGTAGGCCATGTTGGCGCGGTCGGCCAGCGCGGTGTCCGACGGCAGCTCCACCGGGTCCTTGGCCACCGGAACGGACTCGCCGGTCAGCGCCGACTCGTCGATCCGCAGTTCCTTGGTGGTCACCAGGCGCAGGTCCGCGCCGACCTGGTCGCCTGCCTCCAGCACGACCAGGTCGCCTGGTACGAGCTCAACCGACGGAACCCGTTCGGTGAGGCCGTCGCGCACGACGGTGACTTCGGTCCGCACCATCGCGGTCAAGGCGTCCAGGGCGCGTTCCGCCCGCGCCTCCTGGATGAAGCCGATGATCGCGTTGACCACGACCACGCCGAACACCACGGAGGCGTCCACGACCTCGCCCAGAGCGGCGGTGATCCCCGCGGCCACCAGCAGGACGTAGATGAGCGGGTGGTGCAGTTGCAGCAGCAACCGCACCACCCGACTGGGCCCGCGCCGGGCCGGCAGCTCGTTCGGACCGAGCGCGGCCAGACGTTCCCGCCACTGGGATGTGGACAGGCCCGCGGCTTCATCGGTCTCCGCGATGAGGACGACGTCGGCCACCGGCAGCCCGTGGTGGACGACGTCTTCGCGGTCAGCGGTGCTCAGCGGCATGGCCCACTCGCAGATGGGCCGAAGTCGTCCATCAGTCCCTCGGCGTGGCGGGCGAAGTCACGCGGTCCGGCCGTGACGAGCGGGCGGGCCACGGTGTCGGCGGCCTTCATCGCGCGGGCTTTGCGAGTTCGCGGTCGTCGACCGGGATGACCACGATCGGCGCGTGTGCGTGCCGCACGACGTGCATGCTCGTGGAGCCCAGGACGATCTGCCGGAGCCGGTGCCCGGTGTGCGAGGCGACCACCACCATCGCGGCGCCCTCCAAGGCGCGTTCGAGCGTCTCCGCCGCCTCGCCGCGCAAGCTCTGGCGGACGATCTCGGGCATCTCCTGGCGCTTCTCCGCTGCGGCCTGCACGGCCTTGTCGATCAGGGCTTCCGACTCGGCCCGCGTGCGCTGCTCCGTGGTCTCGGTCCAGTCGGTCAGCGCCTCGAAGGTCCAGGCGTGCACGACGTGCACCGGGCACCCGCGCACGGCTGCCTCGTCCAGCGCCCACTCCAGCGCTTGGTCGGACGCGGGCGTGCCGTCGACGCCCACCACGATCGGCCTGCTGCTCATGGCTCGTTCTCCCTCGGTTTCCGGTTCCGGTCAGGTGGTGCGCAGGCGACGCAGGAACGGGTCGGCGTGTTGAGCCGGAGCGACGCGCACCCGCGCGTCCACGACCACGCACCCGTTTTCGTTCAGCACCAGGGGGTTGAGGTCGAGTTCGACGACTTCGGGCAGTGCACCGGCCAGTTCAGCGACGCGGAGCAGCACGTCCCGCACGGCGTCCTCGTCGGTGCCGGCGAGGACCTGACCCGCGGCGCGGTAACCGTGCAGCAGGTCGTCGGCGTCCGCAGTGGACAACGGGGCCAGTGCCGCGGCGCGGTCGTCGAGCAGGTCGGTGTCCACGCCGCCAAGGCCGGTGACCACGAGCGGCCCGAACTTCTCATCGGTGACCACGCCGATCAGCAGCTCCCGGCGACCGGACGCCATCGGCTGCACGAACACACCACGCAACCGGTCACCGAAGCGGTGCTGGAACGCGCGGAAGCCTTCCGCTACACCGGCCGCGTCTGTGACCCCGAGCTCGATGCCGCCTCCCTTGCTCTTGTGCAGCAGGTCATCGGCCACGGCCTTGAGCGCCACGGGCGCGTCGTAGGCCTGCTGTGCCGCGACCGCGTGCTCGACGGTGGTCGTGAGCGTTCCGCCCAGCACCGGCAGCCCGAACGCGGTCAGCAGCGACACCACCTCGTCGGGCGGCAGCCAGCCCTGCCCTTTCACCACGATCGCCCGTGCGCCGTCCAGGTCGATCCGGCCCAGGCGGGCGAACTCCCTGGGCCGGGCCAACCAGTCAGCGCGTTCGACCAGCCGTGCCAGTGCAGCGGCGGCGCGAGCGGGCTCCGCGTAGCAGGGCACCTGGCCCGCGAGTCGTTCGGTCTGTCCGGTGCGCACCGCGAGCACCGGCTTGCCGTTGAGGTTGAGGTTGCGCACGCCGGCGGTGGGGTCGCCGAGTGCGGTCGGCACCGTCACGGTGATCACCGCGTCGACCGCGGGGTCCGCGCCGATGGTGTCGAGGCAGCGGGCGAAGGTCTCGTCGGTGACGACCGCGGTGGTGTCGACCGGGTTCTGCGTGCTGGCCGTCGCGGGGACCAGTTCCGCCAACGCCGCGCGGGTCTTCTCGCTCAACGTGGCCATGTGCAGGCCTTCCGGGACGCAGGCGTCCGCGGCCAGCACGCCGAGGCCGCCGGCGTTGCTCAGCACCGCGACCGACCTTCCTGCGGGAAGGGGCTGCCAGCTCAGCGCCATCACGGCGTCGGTCAGTTCCGGCACGCTGTCGACCGCGATCACACCGGCCTGCCGGAACAGGGCGTCCCTGGTGACCGCAGGCGTCGCGGTAGAGGCGGTGTGCGAGGCGGCGGCGCGCTGACCGGCCTCGCTGGTGGCCGCACGGATGGCGAGCACCGGCTTGGCGGCGGCGACGCGGCGGGCGATCCGGGCGAACTTGCGCGGGTTGCCGAACGACTCCAGGTACAACGCGATGATCCGGGTGTCGGCGTCGTGCTCCCACCACATCAACAGGTCGTTGCTGCTGATGTCGAGCTTGTCCCCCGTCGACACCAGGCTCGACAGGCCGAGCCCGAGCCGCCGCAGCTCCTCCCGCACCCCGATCGCGACGCCACCGGACTGCGTGACCAGCCCGACGCCGCCGACGAGGCCGTGGCCGGCGGCGAACGTGGCGTTCATCCGCACCCCCGACGAACTCGTCGCCACACCGAGGCAGTTCGGTCCGACCAGCCGCATGCCGTGCGCGCGAACCGCCTCCAGCAGTTGCTCCGCGTCGACACCGGACGAGATGACGACCAACGCCCGCACACCCCGGCGACCGCATTGTTCCGCGACAGCCGGAACGGCCTTCGCCGGCACGCACAGCACCGCCAGCTCCGGGGCTTGCGGCAGCTCGCTGACCGAGGCGTGGCAGTCGACGCCGGCAACGGACCTCGCGTGCGGGTTCACCGCGTACAGGTCGCCGGTGAAGCCGCCCTCCACCAGGTTGCGCAGCACGGCGTGGCCCACCGAGCCGGACGACCGGCCCGCACCGACCACGGCGATCGAACCGGGCCGCAGCACATGGGCCAGGCTCGCGACGTCGGCGCGCGACTCCCGCCGGCCCACCGCATCGAGGTAGCGGTCTCCCGGTTCCAGGACGAGCTCGACGTGGACGACCTCGCCATCGGGCACGATCGAGGTGACCAGGCCCAGGTCGGTGAACACCCGCAGCATCCGGCCGTTGATCGTGAGCACCTCGGCGGTGAACCGCCGCACGCCCCGGCCGCGCGCCAGCGAGGCGAGGTGTTCGAGCAGGAGAGTGCCGACGCCGTGGGCCTGCTCGGCGTGCGACACAACCAGCGCCACCTCCGCGAAGTAGGTCTTCCGCACCACCACGTAGCTCGCGGCACCCAGCAGCCGGCCGTCGCCGTACGCGCCGAGCACCACGTGCCGCGGCGCGTCCGGCGAGACCATCCGCTCGACAAAGTCCTCCAGCTGCCGCGGCGACGTGCTGAAGAACCGCAGGTACTGGTCCTCGAGCGGCAGAGCCCGGTGCAGCTCCAGCAGCGCCGGCACGTCGTCCGGCTCCAACTCGCGCACCGTCACGACCGAGCCGTCGGTCAGCAGCGCGGTCGCGTTCACAGCAGCGGTCCGGGCGTCAGTGGCGGGGCCGCGGTGACGGGTGCGTGGTCCTGCTCGACCTTCGGTTCACGAACCACGACGACCGGGCACGCGGCGTGGTGCACGCAGTACGAGCTGACCGAGCCGAGGATGATCCCGGCGAAGGTGCTGCGACCGCGGCTGCCGACGACGAGCAACTCCGCGTCCCGCGAAGCCTTGGTGAGCGCGTCCCTGGGATCGCCCTCCACCAGGATCCGGCGGATCTCCACGCCCTCGAAGCCCTGGACCTCGTGGTCGAGGACCTGCTGCCCCGCCGCCTTCAACGCCTGCGGCGTCACCTCGGCGAACACCTCGGCGGGCAACGGCCCCATCATCACGCCGTAGTCCGGGTGCCACGCCGAGATCGCGTCAACGGGGCAACCACGCCGGCGCGCGTCCTCCACGGCCCACCGCAGCGCGGCCCGGGACGCGGGTGATCCGTCTACTCCGACCACCACGGGCCGGGACTCGTTCTCGCTCATGCCCTCAGCCTCGCGAACCGTGCCGCGGCCGGTGAGTGGCCGCGGTCCCAGGCCTCCCGGGACCTTCGTCCCCGCGCTACCGGGCCATGCCCGGCGCCACCGCAACCACCACCGGAAGCAGCCACGCGGCGAGCCTGAACGCGCACCGCGGCCCGCCCGAGATCGCCGCCAGCACGAGCTCCACGACGGTGTTCGTGCCCAGGGCGGCGCCGCACGCCAGCACCACGACGTGCACCGGGATCGACCGCGGTGCGAGCGAAGCGGCCGCGATCGCCGTGGCGTGCGCATCCGCCAGGCCGCCTGCGGCCACCACTCCCCCGCCACCGAGCCACTCCGCCGCGGCGCGGGTGAGCACGAGGAACAGCACCAGGACCGCTGCCAGCGACAGCACGTCCTTCTGCGACATGGGTCTGCCGACGAGCGGGTCGTCGTTCTCGGTCTCAGCGGGCTTCGTCCGCCACACCAGCCACGCCACCTCGGCGAGCAGCACCACAGCGCCCGCGCCGACCGCGGGCAGGAGCCTCAACGCGACCGACGGGCCGGCGATCGCGGTCGTACGGGCCGAGCGGCCGGTTGGCAGCAGCGGCAGCACGACGAACGCGACGACGAACAGGATCATCGCGTCCCGCACGTCCTGGTCGCTCATCACCTTGCGGGCAAACCGGTGCAACGGTCGTTTCGCAGCCAGCAACACCGCTGCCGCGGCGCCCACCGGCACCGCGAGCTCGAGCCGGTACCAGGCGATCACGAGAGCGGCGACGGCGCCGAGCGCCACTCCCAGTGCGACCGGTGACAACGCGGCGCTGACCGCACCGGTCAACGCGATCAGCGGAAACGTCCGCAACCCGCCGGTGTGGTCGAGCTGTGCGGGTTGTCGTGTTCACGTTCCACGCCGAGCAGCAACCCGATCGCGAGCGCCGTCGCGAGGTGGCCCAATGCGACAGCGGTGTCCACGACTCAGCTCGCGTGGAGGCGCGCGGCCTCGTCTTCTGCCGTGACGACGTGCGCGTCCGGGCCGGGGAACACCAGCGCTTCGTGCTCGGTGTCCAACCACCGCACGACGTACGGCGGGCCACCGTCCTCATGCCGGATCTCCGCGATCAGTCCGCGCCGCCCAGTGGGTTCCACCAGCCAGTCGCCTGCCTTCGCCTTCATGGCGTCCTCCATCCGATCCGTGCGATCGAGAGTTCCTCACGCGCGTGCGCGCCAGCAGTGCGGATGGGCTTACCAGGCTCGTGACGTTGGTCCCTGCCAGTGCTTGCTCGCGAGTCGCACGCTGGTCCTGAGTGATGGGAGCAGCCGTGAGGACACCTGTGATCCTGGTCGGCGTCGATGGTTCGGCGAAGTCGCGCACGGCACTGCGCTGGGCGCTCGAGGAAGCAGCGCACCGGGGTGCCAGAGTGGAGGCGGTGCTGGCCTACCACCGCGAGCCGGCGGTCGTGCCGGCCGCGCTGATGGGGCTGAACTCCTACGGCGAGATGCCGCGACGGCACCCCGCCCAGGAGCTTGACGACACGGTGCAGCAGGTACGCGGCACGATGCTCCACGCCCCGGACGTCGCCGAGTGCGTCGTCGTCGGTGACGCGGCCGACCATCTGACCGAGGCTTCGAAGCACGCCGCGCTGTTGGTGATCGGCACCACGCGGCCGTGGAGCCGTCCGTGAATTCCTCTCGCGCGGCGTCACATGGAATTGTCTGCACCACGCCTGGTGTCCGGTTGTGATCTTTCCGCCGATGGCAACGCGGTAGCCGCGGGACGAGTCGGCGAGCCGCGAATTCAACTCCGCGCGACCCCAGGTGAAGCAGCCGGACCACCAAGCACCCGACCAACCGTCTGTAACGGCCGGGCTGATCCACACGACGTCGTCTCTCGGAGCGCCAACACGCTTATCTGCGACGAACGGTCGTTCAGCCGGCCGCGGTCAATGCCGCAAGAAGCGCATGACCGGTCACGCTGTGCAACAACAAGTCAGTTCTTCACCTTGAGCTGACCACTTTTTGTCAATTAAGAGCGGCTGACAAGGTTGTCAGTGCGTCCACGAAAGAAAGTGGGCGCTCCTTGCTGCCAGCGAAGTGCGAAATTGCTCCGCTGACCGTCGAGTTCGGCCCTGCCCAACACCGCTCACCGTTCGGCGACTGACGTCGACCACTCAAGGCCTGAGGCGTGTCGATGACGGAGTCCCTACGTGGAGGCATGCCACCCTTGGATCACGTCCAAGGCGCACATGCCCTGAACGTGCGAACGCGACCCCCTGTTGGCGCAGGAGGCCGCGTGAAGTTCCACCGGCAAGAACCTGGCCTCACAAACCAGAACAAGTCGGGAGAACGCGCGCCGAGTCTAGGTCTTCACAGGCGAGCAGGACCAGTCACGATCGTGTGACGTCGTCGTCCAGACGTTCGACGTCACGCCACGTCCACATTGGACCGTCACAGGCCTGCCGCACGGGTTGCCCGGCTGCGCGCGTTCCCCGCGCGGCCCCGAACAGCCCGACGACGCATCCGCCTGCGGCACGCACGCGTCGTCCTCGATGACAGGAAGCCCGATTCCGTGGCAAGACAGGCACTTCCGACCGCGGTAGCGACGATCTACCGCTTCCCCAAGACCCACCAGCGCCTCAGCGACTACCTGAAAGAGGTCGAGGGCGTCGACCTCCGGGTGAACGGCGAGCTGACCATCGCCGACACGCGCACCCACGTCCTCGCCGGCGTGCGGGAGAACGACGAACCGCACTGGGTCCGGCACTTCTCCCAGGTCGTCGGCGTGGACGCCGACCTGAGGTCCACCTCCCCGTTCGCCGTCATCGTGGTCGAGATCGACGAGAGCTCGATCTGCGCCGTCACGTGGGGCACCTCGGGCAGGCACCTGCTCGACGACCTGCTGCTCGACGACGACTTCGGCCTGGACTTCGGCATCAGGCGCATCGACCCGGCGAAGCTGCGGCTCGTGCGCAGCAACCTGCTCGACGTGTCCGCACGCGGCATGGAGATCTCCTTCCCTTCCGGCAACGCGCTGTCCGGGTTCCCCCTCGAACCCGCGGGCGAGCTCGTCACCGGCATCGAGGGCCCGGCCGACATGACCGGCCTGACCTACGACACCGCCACCGGCGGCAGGTCCTGGCAGATCCGCGCGGGCAGGTCGCTGAGCATCCAGCTGGGCCGCTCACCGGAGGACTTCATCTCCGACCTGCGCACCATCTGCGCCGTGGCCGACGAGGACGCCGGCGACGCTCCTCTGCGGCGCATCGCCGAGGTCCGCCCGGTCAGCGAGAACGACGCGATGATGTCGGAGCTGGAGTCGCGGTTGGCTGCGGCTCTGGGCGGCGACGCACAGCACGGGCCGCTCGGCCTCTGCTGGCCCGCGTCGGCGCTCGGGGAGATCGGCCAAGCCAACTCCTACATCGCCGGCCGCATCGGTTCGGTCGGCTCCCGAGTGCTCGACCCCGCGTTCGAGGTCGAGACCCTGGTGGAACCGTTCGTGCAGGTCGATGTGTCCAGGCGGGTGGCCGTCCTGCGCGATGCCGAGCTCACGCCGTGCGCCGACGACGCGGGCGAGGAGGTTCTCACCCGACCGATCTCTATGATCAAGTGGGTCGCCTTCGAGACGTCGGTCGGCGGCCGGACCTACTGCCTGCACCAGGGCAAGTGGTACGAGATCGGTCAGGAGGCGGTCGACCGCGTCCACGCACAGGTCCGCGAGCTGCTGCGGAACAGGAGCTCGCTCGCGTTCCCGCTGTGGGTACCGACCGGCAAGCCGAAGGACGAGCACGACTACTGCGAACTCGTGGCCAGGCAGAACGGCTATCTGTGCCTGGACCGCACTTTCGCCCGTACGCCGATGCACCCGCGGTTCGAGTTGGCGGACATCATCGGCCCTGCCGACGAGATCGTGCACGTCAAGTGGCTTGGTCGCGCCACCGCGGCAAGTCACCTGTACACGCAGGCGCAGGTGTCGGCCTGGGCGCAGCGGTTCGAGCCGCAGGCGATGGAGCAGTTGCAGGACAAGGTGCGCGCGATCGACAGCGGGCGAGCGATCACTGACCGGCCCAAGGTCGTCGTCCTCGCCGTCGGCGGCCGGGAGTGGGACGTCGACCAGCTGTTCACCCTGTCCCAGGTGAGCCTGCTGCGGCTGAGCCAGGAGCTGCGCAACCTCGGCCTCGAACTGCAGTTCGCCGACATCCCCTTCATCGCCAAGAGGAAGGGGAAGTCGGCCGGTACCGCCGCCTAAGCGCCTGGCCAGAAGTTGTGTCTGTAACTCGCGTGAGTTGACCTTGCCGGGAACGTGAAGAGCCTCGTCGTGTTGGATTCGGTTACCACACCTGAAACCACCACAACGAGGCCTTCACCAGTATGCGCCCCGCGCATGTCTATGCCGACCTGACCCCCGCCCAGCACCTCGAACTGGTCACCGCGCTGCACGGACCATGGCGCGTCGCCGCCCGTATCGTCATCGTGTTGCTGTCCGCGTCCGGGGTGAGCGCCCCGGAGATCGCCGATCTGCTGCACTACGAGCCGGTCACCGTGCGCCGCTGGATCGCCCGGCACACCCGTGACGGCATCACCGGACTACCCGACCGGCCCCGCAGCGGACGCCCGCGTCTGGGCAGCCCACGGCTTGGACAACGCATCCACACCCTGCTGCTGACACCGAAAGCCTGGACCACCGCCCGGCTCTGGCACGCCGCCCGACGACCCCGGATGAGCCTGCGCACCTTCTACCGGCGATTACGTGAGCAGGGCAGCTGGCGACGCCCACGCCTGATCGCCAAAGGCGACCCCGACCACGAGACCATCTGCGCGGCGATCCAGACCCGGATCGCCGCGCTCCCGGCCGGATCGGTGGTGCTGGCCGAGGACGAGACCCACCTCGATTTGCTCCCGCGGGTGCGGTCCTGCTGGATGCCCACCGGCCTGCGCCACCGGATCCTGACCCCTGGCAGCAACATCCGCCGCACCGTGCACGGCGCGATCAACCTCGCCACCGGGACCTGGCACCACCACGTCTCGGTCAAGAACGTCTCGGTGGTGTTCTGCTACTTCCTGCAGACCCTGCTCGACGCCTACCCCGACGCACCAGTGGTCGCGGTGCTCTGCGACAACGGCGGCACCCACCACAGCGGCATCACCAAGCGATGGCTCACAGCACCCCACGGCTGAGGCTGATCGAGGGCGCGAAATACAGCCCCCAGGACAACCCCGTCGAACGCGTCTGGGCCGGACTCAAACACCACATCGCCAACACCGCACCCGCCACCATGGCCGGCCGCGTCCGCCAGGCACACGCCTACTTCCACGACCGCACCACCGAACACAACCTCACCACCGCCGCGCCCTGGACCTCACCCTGGCTACCCCAAGGTTTCGGACAAGACTTCTGGCCAGGTGCTTAGTCGGGGCGCACGATCGCCAACGGGCACGGCGCGTTGTAGACGAGTGCCTGACTCGTCGAGCCGAGCAGCATGCCGGCGAACCCGCCGTGCCCGTGGCTACCCACCACCACGAGCTGTGCCTCAGCTCCGTACCGCATCAACGCCCGCACCGGCCGATCGCGCACGACCACCGGATGCAGCTGCACGTCCGGGAACTTCTCCCGCCACCCGGCCAGCCGTTCGGCGAGCAACCGCCGTTCGTCGGCCTCGACCTGGCCCCGGTCGAGGGTGAACCGCGGCGCGGCGTAGCCGCTCTCCAGCACGATGTCCTGCCAGCACATCACCACGGTGAGCGGAGCGCCGCGCATCGAGGCGGTCTCAAGGGCGAACGCGAGTGCGGCCTCACTCGTCGGGGAGCCGTCGACGCCGACGACCACCGGGCCATCGGGGGCAGCGCTGCCGCGCACCACGACGACCGGGCTCTTGCCGTGGGCAGCGAGCGCCAGGGCCGTGGAACCGACGATCATGCCGGTCACCGTGCCGAGCCCCTGGGAGCCGATCACCACGAGACGGGCGGACTTGGACTCCTCGATCAGCAGCGTGGTGGAGCCGCAGCACGCGAGCTCGGTGGTCACCTCGACCTCCGGGGCCTCCGCCCGCGCGGCCGCGGCGGCCTCCTCCAGCTTGTCGCGCCCCACTTCCTCCAACGCCTCGCGGATCTCGTTGCCGGTGAGGATCACCTCGGGGTAGCCGCGGACCGGCAGCACGTAGGCGTGCACCAGTCGCAACGGCACCCTGTGCCGAGCGCACTCCTGCGCGGCCCAGGTCACGGCGGACAGCGCCGAGGCGGAACCGTCGACACCGACGACGATCGGGGCGGATGGGGCTTTCATCGTTGTCCTCCAGTCAGAACGCGGGCGCGAAGCACTCCGGGTACCGCGTCGGCGAGTGCGACGAGCACCCGTTCGGTGTCCCCGTCAGTGATGGTGGCGCCGATCACGGCTTCACCATCGTGGACCGTGACCGTCCACTTGCGACCGCCGCCGTACACGTCCAGGACGCGCTGGACTTCCGCGGCCACCGTCGTGTCGGGCCTCGCGATCGCGCGCACCAGGTCGCGGCGGGTCACCACGCCGATGACCGTCGAACCGTCGACGATCGGAACGCACCGTCTGCGGTCGTCGAGCATGGCCCTGGCCAGCACCTCAGCCGGTGCGGCGGCGTCCATCGCGACGGCGGGAGTGGTCATCACGTCGGCGACCACGGCGTCACCCTCTTCGAGGTACCTGCCGCGCACCAGGTCCGCCTCCGTCACCATGCCGATGAGGCGCTTGTCGTCGTCGACGACGGGCAGCGCGGTGAACCCGTGCGAGACCATCAACGCCGCCGCGCCCTTGAGCGGAACGGCCGGCGCGACGGTGATCACCGGGCTGGTCATGAGGTCACGAGCACGCATTGGCGGAACTCCCTTCCGGCCTCGACATTAGGAATCAGACCGTCGGCAGGACGCTGCCCTTGGTCCCGTGCCGACCGGGCCCTTGGCACCGATGATCGCCAGAGCCTGTGGGAAGCCGGCGAAGCCGTGCCGTTCGATCAGACCCGCCCGCCACGCGCGCCGGTGCACCACGTGCACCACCGGACGGACCGCGACTCCGGTGCTGCGCCCGGCCAGCACCGCGGCTTGCAGCGCCGCACCGGCCCTGACGTGGTCAGGACGCCGGTCATCGGTGCTGATCACCACCAGTTCGTCTGCGCTGAGCGCGCGCAGTTCGATCCCCGGCCAGTGGTTGGCCCACCGCAGCGCACCGGCATTGCCGCCTCGACGATGTCTGCGGCTTCTGCCGGGTCCCAACGCATGTCTCGACGATCCCGCCGCACCACCCGACGTGGACAGGGCGGACAGGCTCATCCGGAACGGGCCCTTGGGCTCTCACCAGAGTCACACCTGCCGGATCAGCCTGAACGTGACAACTACGGAGGCGACGATGCACTGGTTCTACGGCACCCCGATGGGCTGGGGCGGCATGGTGATGATGACGCTGTACTCGCTGTTGTTCCTGGGCGGACTGACCGCTCTGGCCGTGGTGCTCTCGCAGCGGCGCACGCACACCCCGCACAGCGGCACGGCGACGCGCATACTGGAGGAGCGGCTGGCCAGGGGCGAGATCGACACCGAGGAGTTCGACCGGGTCAGGAGGACCCTCGATTCCCGGTGACAGGGTCTTTGGTCCCTGTGAGCCACCGGCCGGCCCGAGAGAGCATGATCGCGGAACGGTTGCGAAAGGTGGTTGCACGTGGTGTCGCGAGTCTTCCTGGTGGACGACCACGAGGTGGTCCGAGTCGGGATCAGGGAGCTGCTCAGCGCCTCCCCCGACCTGGAGGTCGTCGGCGAGGCGGCCTCGGTGACCGAGGCGCTCACGATGGTCCCGGCGGCCAACCCCGACGTGGCCGTGCTGGACGTGCGGCTGCCCGACGGCAACGGCATCGAGCTGTGCCGCGAGCTGCGCTCCCGCATGCCCGAGCTGAACGTCCTCATGCTCACCTCGTTCACCGACGACGAGGCGTTGTTCGACGCGATCATGGCCGGTGCGTCCGGGTTCGTGCTCAAGCGCATCCTGGGCACCGACCTCACGAGCGCGGTGAAGACCGTGGCGGCCGGGCAGTCGTTGCTGGACGCCCGCTCGACCGCCGCGCTGCTCAACCGCATCCGCCGCGAGCGCGAGCAGGGCGATCCGGTCCGCGCGCTCACCGAGCAGGAGCGGACCGTGTTCGAGCACATCGGCGACGGCCTGACGAACCGGCAGATCGCGGACAAGATGTTCCTGGCTGAGAAGACCGTGAAGAACTACGTCTCGCACCTGCTCGCGAAGCTCGGCCTCGAACGCCGCACGCAGGCCGCCGTGCTGGCCTCGAAGCTGCGCAAGCCCAGCCACGACAACGAGACCGGCTGAGGCCGGTCAGTCCAGCGGGACCCGCCAGGTCACCCGCGTGCCGCCACCGGGCTCCTCGCCGACGGTGAGCGCGCCGCCCAGGTCGGCCGCGCGCTGTTCGAGGTTGCGCAGGCCGCTGCGGGCGACTTCCGGCGGCATGCCGCGCCCGTTGTCGACCATCGTGATGATCAGTGCGTCGCCCGCCTCGACGGTGAGCGTCAGCTCCGTCGCGCGGGCGTGGCGCAGCGCGTTGGTGACGGTCTCGCGCACCACCGCCTCCGCGTGCTCGCCGATGTAGTCCGGCACCAGGCTGTCGATCGTGCCCGACATCCGCACCGCCGGGCTCAGCTCGGCGCCCTCGGTGATCTCGGCGACGATGTTGAGCAGTCTGCGCCGCAGCCCGGTGTCCCCGGAGTCCGCCTGCAGGTCGAAGATCGAGGTGCGGATCTCCAGCACGGTCTGGTCGAGCTGGCTGACCGCCTTCTGCACGCGCCTGCGGGCCTCCGGGTGGGTCACCCAGGTCAGCGAGCCCTGCAGGCTCATGCCGGTGGCGAACAGCCGCTGGATCACGTGGTCGTGCAGGTCGCGTGCGATGCGGTCACGGTCCTCCAGCACGTCGACCATGCGCTTGGCGCTCTGGTTCTCGGCGAACTCGATCGCGACCACCGCCTGGTCGGCGAACGACGCCAGCAACGGCATGAGGTCGGCACCGAACGCGGCCGAGTCCTTGTCGCGCACCGCGAGCAGGACACCGGTCACCGCGGTTCCCGCCCGCAGCGGCACCACCACGGCGGCACCGGCCTGACCGGGCAGGTCGCCGAGCTGGTCGCCCGCGTCCTCCAGCAACGCCGGCGCGCCCGTCTCCAGCACCTGCGCGAGCACCGGTGCGTCGGCGGCGAAGGCGCCGGGAACGGTGTCGTTGCCCGCCTGCGCGGCCTTGCGCAGCTCCTCCCCGTCGCGCAGCAGCACCGTCGCCCACGAGGCCGACGCCAGCTCGACGGCCCGTTGCGCGATCAGCTGCAGGGCGTCCTGCGCGGTCGCACCCGCGAGGAGCTGGGCGTTGATCTCCGCGGTCGCCTCCAGCCACCGCTCCCGCATGCGCGAGCGTTCGAACAGCCGGGCGTTCTCCACCGCCACGCCCGCCGCCGCGGCCAGCGCCTCCAGCACGACCTCGTCGTCGGCGGTGAAGTCGCCGCCGCCCTGCTTCTCGGTCATGTAGAGGTTGCCGAAGATCTCGTCGCGCACCCGGACCGGGGCGCCGAGGAAGCTGTGCATCGGCGGGTGGTTCGGCGGGAAGCCGACCGAGGCGGCGTGCTCGCTGATGTCGTGCAGGCGGATGGCCCTGGGGTCCTTGATGAGCAGGCCGAGCAGGCCCTTGCCCTCCGGCAGGTGACCCATGTGCGCACGGGTCTCGGGGTCGATGCCCACGTAGACGAACTGCGAGAGGTTGTGCCGCGAGCCGAGCACGCCCAGCGCGCCGTAGCGGGCACCCACCAGCTCCACCGCGGCCTGCACGATGCGCTGCAGCGTCGAGTCCAGCTCCAGACCCGCGCCGACCGCGAGCACCGCGTCGAGCAGGCTCTGCATCTTGTCCCTGGTCGAGCCGATCTCCGCCAGGCGGTCGCGCATCTCGTCGAGCAGCTCGTCCAGCCGCAACCCGCCCAGCAGGCGCCGCGCCGGGGCGTCGTCAGGTCCAACCATGGATCAAGCTTTTCACGACGTCCCGGCACCACCAAGCGGTCCCGGTCAGGTCGGGACCTTCGACGGTGTGTCCACTCCGGCACGGCACGCACAGTGGAGCCCTGCACACGTTCGACACGCAACACGACGGGGTGAAGGAACATGGCTCAGACGATGGCGGCTCTCGGGCTCGGGCCCGCCCAGATCGAGAGCGCGCTCACGGCGGCCTCGCTCGCCCCGTCCGTGCACAACTCGCAACCGTGGCGGTTCCGCGTCCGGCGCGACCGCGTCGAGCTGCACCCGGACCCGAGCCGCAAGCTCGCCGCGACCGACCCGGAGGACCGCGAGCTGCGCCTGTCGTGCGGCGCGGCGCTGTTCAACCTGCGACTGGCCCTGCAGAGCATGGGCGTGCGCCCGCTGGTGTCGATGCTGCCCGGCCCGGACGCACCCGGCGCGCTCGCCGTGGTCCGCCGCGGCGGCACCATGAAGCCCGACGACGAGAGCAGGGCGCTGCTCGACGCCATCCCCCGGCGCCGCACGAACCGCCGGCCGTTCCTCGAAGCGGCCGTCGACCCCCGCCAGCGCCACGCGCTGGTCAGGGCGGCCGAGCTGGAACGGTCCTGGCTGCACGTCGTGACCACGCCGGAGGACCGCGCGCTGCTCAAGCGGTTCGTCCAGCAGGCGCACGAGATCCAGCTCGGCGACCAAGGCGTGCAGGCCGAGCTCGCCGCGTTCACCGGCGACCGCCCCGGCGCCACCGACGGCATCCCACCGGCCTCCGCGGGCATCCGGCCGGAGTTGCAGGACGAGTGGGCGTTCCGCGACTTCCACGGCCCGCGCCGCCACCCCGGCAAGGACTACGAGTCCGACCCGCTCGTGGTGGTCCTCTGCTCGTTCTACGACGGCCCGCTCGGCGACCTGCAGGCGGGCCAGGCGATGCAGCGCGTCCTGCTCACCGCGACGACGCACGGCCTGTCCGCGTCGTTCCTGTCCCAGCCGGTCGAGGTGCGGCGCGTCCGCGAGGAGCTGCGTCGTTCGCTCGGCGGCATGCTGGTCCCGCAGACCGTGCTGCGCCTGGGCTTCAGCACACCGGTCCCGCCGACGCCGCGGCGCTCCGTGGCCGAGCTGCTGATCGCGTCCGAGGAACCCGCGCCGCTGTAGTGGTTGCGCCGCCGACCATCCCACGCCGCACATCCTTATCGATGTCCCGGCAAGCCGTCTGCGAGTACAACGGCGGTGGTCCACGCGATCAGCTCGTCGGCGTGGACGCGTCGCGGGACGGCAGCACGCGGTCCCGCTGACGGCGGGACTTTGGTCCCGGCGCGGAGCACTCTTCCCGCCCTGCCCCGGACGACCGCGACCCAGCATTCTCGACTCATGGAACCAGTCGTGATCATCCAGGACGGTGCCGACCGCGACGAGGACGTGCAGCGGTGGGCCGCCGCTCACGCCCGGCTCGTCGGCGCCGGTCTCGAGGTCCACCGCCCGAAGGACGACTTCCGCGCCCAGCTCGTGGTCGTCGGCCATCGCGGTCCGGGCAGTTCGGCCCTCGGTCTGGGCGGTCACGTGCTGCCGCTGCTGGCCACCACGCACTGCGACACCGTCGTCGTGCGCGGCACGCCCGCGGCTCTCGACGCCGAGCACCGTCATGTCACCGCGCTGGTCAGCGGCGGGTCTGGCGATGGCCGGGTGCTGCGCCACGCCACCGACTTCGCCCGGCGACGTGGCGCACGGCTGCGGGTCCTGCACGCGGTGCCGCCGTCGCAGGTGCGCGGCGGGATCGAGGCGGACCACAGGTTCGTGCTCACCCGAGCCGCCGCGGCGCTCGGCGGGTTCGCCCACCGCGCGGTGCTGGTGCACGCGCACCCGCACGAGGCGATCGCCCGCTGCACCGACACCGACCTGATCGTCGTCGGTTCCGGGGACGCGCACCAGAGCGGTACCGTCACCAGAGCGGCTCTCCACCACGCGCCGTGCCCCGTTCTCGTGGTGCACCAACCGGTCCTGGAGGCGTTCCATGGCCACATCGCCGTCCCCACTCCTCGCCGACCGGTTCGCTCCCAGGCCTGAGTTCGGCCGCGCGGACCACCAGCTGGTCAACGCGGACCCCGCGATCACGTGGAAGTCCTTGCGGGAGCTGGATCTCACGCAGCTGCGCGGCGGTCTCGCCGCGATCGCCGTCTGGTTGCGCGACGTGCCAGAACGGTGGCGGGCGCGCAGCCACGGCCCCGCGCGTGAGCGCACCAGGCTCACCTGGGGCGACCTCGACGCCGGCACGGACTGGATGATTCTCGGCGAGAACCCCGGCCGGGAGATCGCGCTCGGCGCAGTCGGCAAGTTCTGGCGTCCGGTCGTGAAGTGGGCCCCGTGCGAGCCGCGCAACTTCACGGACTTCAGCGAACCCGGCTACGGCAAGGTGGTCTGGTCGTTCACCGCGCACCCCTACGGCGAGCGCCGCACGCTGCTGTCTGCGGAGATCCGCGTGACGCTCACCGATCCGCGGGCCTGGCTGGACTTCCGCCGCTACTGGCGGGCCAGCACACCGGCGGTGTCGCTCATCAACCGGGCCGTTCTGCGCACGGTCAGGCACAACGCCGAGGCCGAGGTCGTCAAGAGCTGAGCCGGCTGGCCGCGGCCACGCACTCGGCTCCCCACCTCCGCGCACGCTCGGCCTCCCCTTCGACCAACGGCCCCCGCGTGCCGTCGACGTAGAAGTGCTCTGCCTCCGTGAGCACGGGGAAACGGTCCCGCCGCAACCGGGTGAGCGCGGCACGAGCCGCTGAGCCGGGAAGCCTGGGGCGCTTGGCCTTCGTGTCGAACGCGGCGACCGACGGGCGCGCCTGACCCGTGCCGACCCGCTCCACCCACTCGCGCAATCCCGGACCCGCGGCGGCCGCCTCGTCGGCGCCCTGCTTGACGGCGTCGGCGCGCGTGCCCGGCCTGCTCATGCTGAACGCGTGCGTCGGACCACCGACCACGAGCAGCTCGACCTCGTCGTCCAGCCGCACGGGGGCCGACCCCACCTCGACGACCTCGACGGCCATCCCTCAACGGGCAGTGACGGGCTGCGGCCACGGCGCCGACGTTTCCCGACAGATCGTCAAGACCCGGCGTGGACGGGACTTCAGGCCCGGCCGGTGCGGTCCCCGCGCCCTGTTCCCTGATCGATCCGGACGGCAACGTGGTGTGCACCAACCCGAGTGAGGAGCGCGAGATGTCGAACGCCGACCTGTCGCTGGTCGACGCGTACTGGCGAGCCGCCAACTACCTGTCGGCCGGCCAGATCTACCTCATGGACAACCCGCTGCTGAGCGAACCGCTGGCACCGGAGCACATCAAGCCCCGCCTGCTGGGTCACTGGGGCACCACGCCCGGCCTGAACTTCATCTACGCGCACCTCAACCGGGTCATCCGCCAGCGTGAGCTCGACGTGCTGTTCGTGACCGGTCCCGGGCACGGCGGGCCCGCGCTGCTGGCCAACACCTGGCTGGAGGGCACCTACAGCGAGACCTACCCGGACGTGCCGCGCGACGCCGACGGCATGCGCAAGCTGTTCCGGCAGTTCTCCTTCCCCGGTGGCGTGCCGAGCCACGTGGCGCCCGAGGTGCCCGGCTCGATCCACGAGGGTGGCGAGCTGGGCTATTCGCTGGCCCACGCGTTCGGCGCGGCGTTCGACAACCCGGACCTGATCGTGGCGTGCGTGGTCGGGGACGGCGAGGCCGAGACCGGGCCGCTGGCGACCAGCTGGCACGCGGGCAAGTTCCTCAACCCGCAACGCGACGGCGCGGTACTGCCGATCCTGCACCTCAACGGCTACAAGATCGCCAACCCCAGCCTGCTCGCGCGGATCCCGCACGAGGAGCTGGACGCGTTGCTGCGCGGCTACGGCTACGCGCCGTTCTACGTCGAGGGCCATGAGCCGGAGGCCATGCACGCCAGGATGGCGGAGGTGCTCGACCAGGTCGTGGACGAGATCCATCGGATCAAGGGTGCCACCGAGCGGCCCGTGTGGCCGATGATCGTGCTGCGCAGCCCCAAGGGCTGGACCGGTCCGTCCGAGGTGGACGGCAAGCCGGTCGAGAACACCTGGCGGGCGCACCAGGTTCCGCTGGCCGGTGTGCGCGACAACCCCGAGCACCTGCGGCAGCTGGAGGAGTGGCTGCGCGGCTACCGCCCGGCCGAGCTGTTCGACGAGCACGGGCAGCCGCGGCCGGAACTGGCCGCCTTGGCCCCGGAAGGCACCCGGCGGATGGGAGCCACGCCGCACGCCAACGGCGGGTTGCTGCTGCGGGAGCTGACCATGCCGGGCATCCGCGCGCACGCCGCCGACGTCGTCACGCACGGCACCACGCACTCCGAGCCGACCAGGGTGCTCGGCCGGATGCTCACTGACGTCATCAGGCTCAACGCCGGCGCCCGCAGCTTCCGGATCTTCGGGCCGGACGAGACCGCGTCCAACCGCCTCGACGCCGTGTACGACGTGACCGGCAAGCAGTGGCAGGCCGAGACCCTGCCGGTCGACGAGCACTTGGTGCACGACGGCCGCGTGGTGGAGGTGCTGTCCGAGCACCTGTGCCAGGGCATGCTGGAGGGCTACCTGCTCACCGGCCGCCACGGGCTGTTCAACTGCTACGAGGCGTTCATCCACATCATCGACTCGATGTTCAACCAGCACGCCAAGTGGCTCAAGACGCACAAGAGGCTGGAGTGGCGCCGGCCGGTGGCGTCGCTGAACTACCTGCTCAGCTCGCACGTGTGGCGCCAGGACCACAACGGCTTCTCGCACCAGGACCCCGGTTTCATCGACCACGTCATGAACAAGAAGGCCGAGGTCGTCCGCGTCTACCTGCCGCCGGACACCAACACGCTGCTCTCGGTCGCCGACCACTGCCTGCGCAGCAAGGACTACGTCAACGTCATCGTGGCGGGCAAGAACGAGACGCCCGACTGGCTCTCGATCGACGAGGCCGAGCTGCACTGCGCGCGCGGCGCGGGCATCTGGGAGTGGGCCAGCACGGACGACGGCGTGGAGGAACCGGAGGTGGTGCTGGCGTGCGCGGGCGACGCGCCCACCGTCGAGGTGCTGGCCGCGGCGAAGCTGCTGCGCGAGCACCTGCCGTCGCTGCGGGTGCGGGTGGTCAACGTGGTGGACCTGATGCGGCTGCAGCCCGACACCGAGCACCCGCACGGCATGCCCGACCGCGAGTTCGACGCGCTGTTCACCGCCGACAAGCCGGTGATCTTCGCCTACCACGGCTACCCGTGGCTGATCCACCGCCTGACCTACCGGCGCACCAACCACCGCAACCTGCACGTCCGCGGCTACAAAGAAGAAGGCACCACCACCACGCCGTTCGACATGCTCGTGCTCAACGACATGGACCGCTACCGGCTCGTCATCGACGTGATCGACCGGGTCGAAGGACTCGGCCCGAAGGCGGCCCGGCTGCGGCAGCTCATGCAGGACCAGCGCACCCGCCACCACCACTGGATCCGCGAGCACGGCGAGGACCTGCCCGAGATCCGCGACTGGACCTGGCAGTGAACGTCCTCGTCGTCAACGCCGGCTCCTCCAGCCTGAAGCTCCGCGTCCTCGGCGAGGACGACACCGTTCTCGCCGAGACGCAGGTCGAACGCTGGTCCGGCGGCGACGAGACCGGTCCGCTGGAGGACTTCCTGGCCGCCGCGCCGGCCGTGGACGCGGTCGGGCACCGCGTCGTGCACGGCGGTCCGGAGTTCACCGGTGCAACCGCGATCGACGACGACGTGCGCACCCGGATCGAGGCGCTCACCGGCCTGGCACCGCTGCACCAGCCCCGTGCGCTCGCCGGTGTCGACGCGGCCCGGCAGCTGTTGCCCGGCGTGCCGCAGGTCGCCTGCTTCGACACGGCCTTCCACTCCACGATGCCGGCCGCGGCGACGACCTACGCGGTGCCGGCCGCGTGGCGGCGCAAGTGGGACCTGCGCCGGTACGGGTTCCACGGCCTGTCACACGCCTACGCCTCCCGCCACGCCGCCGAGCTGGCGGGCCTGCCCGGCGCCCGCGTGGTGAGCTGCCACCTCGGTTCCGGGGCGTCGCTCGCGGCGGTCGCGGACGGCCGGTCGGTCGACACGACGATGGGCTTCACCCCGCTGGCGGGCCTGGTGATGGCCACCCGCAGCGGGGACGTCGACCCAGGCCTGCTGGTGTGGCTGCAACGGGCCGGACTGCCTCTGGACGACCTGGAGGAGGGCCTGGAGCACCACTCCGGTCTGGCGGGGCTGTCCGAGGTCGGCGGCGACCTGCGGGACGTGCGCAAGGCCGCGGCGAACGGCGACGAGCACGCCGTCCTGGCACTGCGGGTGTACGGGCTCCGGCTCCGGCAGGGCATCGCCGCGATGACCGCGTCGCTGGGCGGCCTCGACCTGCTCGTGTTCACCGGCGGCGTGGGCGAGCACGACGCCGAACTGCGGGCCGACACGGCTGCCGGGCTGGCGTTCCTCGGTGTCGACCTCGACGCCGAGCGCAACACCGGCGCCGACAGCAGGATCAGCACCGACGGCTCGGCGGTGGCGGTGTGGGTCGTCGAGGCACGGGAAGACGTCGAGATCGCCGCGCAGACCCGTGCGCTGCTGAACGCACCGGACCGGAAGCCATGACAGCCGGCGGTCGTGGCGGGACCTGCGCGGCACTGGTTTCCGAGGACCTTGGTCTCTGCCCCCCGAGCCGCTGACAGCGCAACGTTGAGTTATGAGCGCACTCAAGGGCATCAGGGCGAGCAGTCCGTTGCGGGCGCGGTGGACGACCGGCGTCACGTGGCTGCTGGCACCCGTCCTGACGGCTGCGACGCTGTACGGGCTGTTCTCCGACCGCGCGTACCGGCTGGAGCGCACGGTGCACCTCGAGTCGATGGCGCAGGACGTCCTGACCCTGCTGGTCGTCCCCGTCCTCGTCTGGGCGGCCCGCCGCAGCCGGGCGGGATCGGTACGAGGGCACCTGCTGTGGCTCGGGCTGCTCGGCTACATCGCGTACACGTACCTCATCTACGCCTTCGGTGTCCCGCACAACTCCGCGTTCCTGCTCTACGTCGCGGCGCTGAGCCTCTCGATCGCCGCGCTCGTGGACGGCATCGCGCGGATCGACGTGCGGCGAGTCCCCCTCGCCGCGCACGCCGGTGTCGGCTGGTTTCTGATGGTGGTCGGCCTCGCCTTCGCGGGCCTGTGGCTCTCCGACCTCGTGCCGACGGTCGGCGGCGGGTTGCCGGACACGCTCAACGTGGGTGAGCTGCCGTACCCGGTCTACGTCGCCGACCTCGCCATCGCGCTTCCCGCGATCGTCGCCACCGGTGTCGCGCTGGTCCGCGGCCACGTGGCCGCGCCCGTGCTCGGGGCCGTCGTCCTGGTCAAGGTGCTGACGATGGGGCTCGCGATCTGGGCGATGGCGATCACCCTGCTCCTCGGCGGGCTCCAGCCCGACTGGCCGGTCGCGGGGCTGTTCGCCGTGATGATCGCCGTGTGCGTGACCGTGCTGCGGCGCGGCGCCCAGGAACTCGCGGCACCCGTTCCCGGATGGCTTCGTCCGAGCATCTGGAGCTGACCGGGTGGCGAGGAGGAGTCGACGTGGTCGAAACCCTGCTCGCCGACCGCGTCCGGACCGTTCCGCGGCTGCGCCGACGACTGGTCGGGACACCGTTCGGGGGTGGCCATCCCGTCTGGGTCGACGACGCCGGCTTCGACATCACCCGGCACGTGCACCGGGTGGTCTGCCCGCCCCCGGCGACGAGGCGGCACCGCTGGACGTCGACTCCACGCTGGTGGTCCGCGGCCGTCTCCCGGCTGCACACCGCCGCGCACCGCTGCGGGGGCACGGTCGACGACGCCACGTCCTCGGCGACCGGAGCGTGCACGAACCGCTGCACGAGCAACGACCGCCGGCCCGCGTCCTGCCGGCTGCAGAACGTCCGCCGGACACAGCGGTCCCAGTCGGCACCGGCGTAGGGCTGGAGGCGAAACGTGCGGAGTCCCCCGAACCTACCGCTCCCAGCGGCTCACCCCTGATCGTGCACGGTCACGGCGTACCCGTCCGGGTCGGCGAACGTGAACGTGCGCCCGAAGGGCCCGTCGACCGGGGCACCGACGATGGTCACCCCGGCGGCCGCGAGGTCGTCGTGCACCGACTGGGCGTCCTCGGCGGCGAGCCACAGCGCGATTCCCGCACCCGGACGGGGCGAGACGGAGTCGAGATCCACGCCCGGCAGCGGCGTCCGGACGGCGAAGGGCACCGGGGTGGTCGCGAACACCACCGCTCCCGGAGGGCTGACCGCGGCACGCCGCAGGCCGAGCCGGGTCTCGTAGAACTCGGCGGCGACTTCGAGATCACGCACCTGCAGTGCGATGAAGTCGGGTCCGGTGACGGTCATGGCTCTCCTCGGTTCGATGTCAGGTTCCTGACATCCACAGACTATGTCAGGATGCTGACATGACGCAACGGGTGGGCGATCTCGGCCTGTCGGTCGGCTACGCGCTCAAACAGGCCGCCGCCGCACTGCGCACGGCGATGGACGCGGAACTGAGGCCGCTGGGACTGTCCGTGCCGCAGTACGCCTGCCTCGAACTGCTCGGCCAGCGACCGGGCCTGTCCGCGGCCGAGCTGGCCCGTGGCGCGTTCGTCACCCGCCAGTCGATGCACGCGGTCCTGCTCGGCCTCGAAGAACGCGGCCTGCTCACACGCGCACCGGCGGCACCACAGGGCCGCGCCCTGCCGACCGAGCTCACCGAGGCGGGGCAACGGGTTCTGGCCCAGGCCAGCGAAACCGTCGCCGCCATCGAACGGCGCATGACCGACGCCCTGTCCCCCGCCGGCCGGGAACGACTGCGCGCGGACCTTTCAGCCTGTGTGGACGCGCTCAGCCGCCCGCAGCCGCCGACCTGACCGCGGTTGGTCAGGCCTGTGCGTCGACCACCGGAACGCTCACGCGCCGACTTTCTCGCAGTGCACGGTGCGTTCGATCTCCGAGATCGGCAGTTCGCGACCGGACGGCTGCACGTAACGGGCGTGGAACTCCCGCGGGCCGAGCTGCTCGGTCGGCCGCCACCCGTACGGTGCGAGGAACTCCGCTACCTCGTCCGGCATCAGGCCGAACTTCCACATGCGCCGCTTCGTCACGAACTCGCGGTGGCCCGCCTCGGCTCCGAACATCGCGGTGCCGTCGAGGAAGTCCTTGCGCACGAAGGTGAACACCAGCTCGCTGCCCGCCGGCGCGTGGGACAGGAAGTCGAAGGTGGCGCGAACGGCGTCCTCGGTCAGGTACTGGGTGACCGCCTCCCACACGAAGAACACCGGTTCGTCGCCGCGATACCCGTTCTGCGCCAGCGCATCCGCCAGGGTCTGTTCCTCGAAGTCCACCGGCACCAACGTCAGCCCGGCGGGCACCGACCCGAACAGCGCGAGCAGCCGTTCCCGCTTGACCGCCACGTTCGCGGGCAGGTCGACCTCGAACACCCGGCCCTGCCACCGCCCGCACCCGCGGGTGTCGAAGCCGGCGCCGAGCACGACCGCCGTCCGCGCCCCGGTGGCGGCCAGGCGGTCGTCGATGTAGCGCTTGCGGCACAACATGCCGCCCACAGGCCGGGGATCTTCTTCTCCGTCGCGGAGAACAGGGCGTTGCGCACCGGCCGCCAGCGCGCGGCCGCCACGGCGAGCCGCCCGGACGCGGGCAGGATCCGAGCCGCGAACTCGTCGCGCACCAGCGGGTGTGCCTCGAACTGGTCCACGGCGGTGATGACCATCGGCCCCACGGCCGTACCGGTGACAGCGGTGTCCACGAAGACTCCTCGAAGTAGGCATCGCCCAGCACACACCGACCAGGCTTCCCCCGTACACCCGTCGAGGAGTCTACAACCACGGCACGCCCCGTCGAGGCCGCTGTCGGCTGAGCGGTGCGAAGACGTCGAACACTTCTGGCTGAACCGAGCGGCAATCGCGTCCTCACGCGACCTGGGACTGCAAGAATTGACAGCAGGTGGCTGCGCGGCCATTCCTCTCCCACTGATCGACGTTCCTGGAGACTCGCGTGCCCGACGGGCCTGACACCGCCGCCCTCTCGTTGACCAACGAGGCCCTGCGGGTGCGGCATTCCGATCCCGCGCAGGCCAGGGAGCTGCTCGGCCGCGCGTTGACGGAGGACGTCAAGTACGAGCCCGCGTGGCGCTGGCTCGCCGAGCTGGCCACCGACGACGCCGAACGCCGGTACTGCCTGGACAGGGCGTACGCCATCGCGCGGGACCCGGACACGCGACGGGCGCGCGCCGCCGTGGGCACCGGACCGTCCACCCCACCGGCCGAGGTGGCCCACCTGGCGAAACCGGCGCGGCCGGACTGCGGCCCGCGGAAACCAGCAGCCGGACGGCGTGGGTGGCTGCCGTGGGCCGGTGCCGCGGCGGTGGTGCTCGTGCTGTCGGCGGTGGTGGGCTTCGTGCTGACGGCGGCGCCGCGGACCGGTGACCCGGTGTACGTGGCGCTGGTCGCGGGGATGACCGGCGACTCGGCGCCGACGTCGGCGCACATGGAACGCAGCCTGCGGATGCACATCGACACCGTCAACGAGACCGGCGGGATCAACGGGCATCCCGTCGAGCTGCTCGTGTACGACGACGCGGACCAACCCGACAAGGCACGCGAGATCGCCGAACAGATCGTGCGCGAGGACAAGGTCATGTACGTCGTCGGTCACGGCGTCAGCGACACGGCCCTCGCCGCCGCACCGATCTACCGGAAGGCCAGGATCCCCGCGATCACGCCGTCGGCGACCTCGTCGCAGATCACCGACGACAGCGACTGGTACTTCCGCAGCATGTTCGGCAACCGCACCCAAAGCGACTTCCTCGCCGCCTACGCCGCGAAGATCCTGGGCTCCACCACGGCCGCGATCGTCTACGGCGACAACGAGTCCGGCCGCTCGGGACACGACACCTTCGTCGCGTCGTTCCGCACGTTCGGCACCGTCGCCGCCGAGCTGCCCGTCTCCTCCGAGCCGGGGCGTTCCGCGGCCGGCGTGGACGCCGCCGTCCAGCGCCTGCGCACCCTCGCACCCACCGTGCCGATCGTGCTGGCACTGCGCGAGAAGCTCGGGGTCGAGATGATCACGAAGCTGCGCACCGCGGGTGTCACCGCCCCGATCCTGGGCACCGACTCCCTGGCCAGCCGGGCGTTCCACAACCTCCTCGTCGCCAGGGAACAGGCGGACGGCCTGCAGGGCAAGCTCACACCGAACCTCTACATGGGCACGCCGATGGCCCAGGACTCGCTGTCCGGGCCGGCACTGGCCTGGGCGCACGAGTTCGAGCAGCGTTACGGCGAACGCCCCCTGTGGCACGCCGCGACCGCGCGGCAGGCACTCAACATCGGCGTGCACCTGATGCACAACAACGGGTACGGCCTCGACCAGGACCACCGCGCACAGGACCGGCAACGGCTGCGCGACGACCTGGCGGGGCTGAAGGACCGGAAGAACGCTTTCCCGGCGCTGCTCGGTCCGTTGTACTTCACCCAGAACGGGTCCGCGCAGATGCCCGTGTCCATTGTGACCAGTGACGGCACGAAGTTCGTCTCCGCTCCCGTCCAGCTCACGATCTACGAGCCGCTGTCCGAGGCCGCGCTGCGCGCCGACACCGCCAACGGCACCGTCATCGCGATCGGCGACCGGCTCCTGACCCGCCGCCAGGTCGTGGCAACGGGCATCAACCTCAACGAGATCCGCGACGTCGACACCCGCGACGGCAGCTACTACATGGACTTCTTCCTGTGGCTGAAGTACGTGGGCGACCACGCGGCGTCCGACGTGCAGTTCATCAACGCCGTGAAACCGGACCTCAAGCTCGGCACGCCGCTGCGGGACGTGACCGAGAACGGCGTCACGTACCGGCTCTACCGGGTGGCCGACCGGTTCAAGTCCAGCTTCGACTTCCGCAACTTCCCGTTCGACCACCAGGAGCTCTCCGCCGTGCTGCAGAACCGCACGCGGACCAGCGACCAGGTCGTGTACGCCACGGACAGGGAGATCCTCAACCAGAACCCCGAGGACTACCTGCGCAGCGGTGCCGACGCGAGCCGTGACATCAACCAGGCGCCCAACTGGCAGGCCAGGTCAGCACGGTTCTACCAGCAGACCGTCGGCAGCAGCGACGCCCTCGGCGACCCCAAGGCGGTGGGCGCGACATCGGGTATCTTCTACAGCCAGTACGCCGCCGAGGTCGTCATCACCCGCGACGTCCTGCCGTTCCTGTTCAAGAACCTGCTCCCGCTGGCCCTGCTGATCTGCGTCACCTACCTGTCGCTGTTCTTCAAACCCAGCGAAAGCGCGGCGCCGGTGTCGATGGGCGTCACGGCGATCCTCAGCACCGCGGTCCTGCTCAACAACGTCACCTCCCAGCTGCCGTCGGTCAGCTACACCGTTGCGCTGGAGTGGGGCTACTACGCGTTCATCCTGCTGGCCACGTGCTGCGTGCTGATCGCGATGCTGCGCAAGGGTCTCGCGAACGTCAAACGCGACGACGCGGAACGCAGGCTGGCGAACGGCGCCCGCATCGGTTATCCCGTGTACATCCTCGGCATCGTGTTGATCTACGTGGCGTCGTTCGCCTGACGTGGATGCCGAGCGCTTTGCGGCAATGACGTCCACAGCGGCGGACTGGGTCACCTCGTCGGCGTGCGAGGTTCGAGGAGGTCTTCCAGGTTCGCTCGCGCGACCTGCTTGAGGAACTCTCCGCGGTAGGTGGCGTCACCGGAGTCGTGCATCGTGTCGGTCATCGAGACCGCGGCGGCCTGTCGTGCCCAGGTGTGGATCAGGCAGGTGTCCGAGTAGCTCTGCAGCAGGTGCCCGTCGTCTTCCTCGACCTTGTGGATGATCGCTTCGGCGAGTTTCTCGGCGTCGTGCAGTGCGAGGCTCATCCCCTCCGCGCTCATCGGGGAGATCAGGTGCGCCGCGTCCCCGAGGAGGTGGAGCCTGCCGTAGCTCATCGGGCTGAACACCACACCGCGCAGCGGCACGACCTGCTTGCTGACGATCGGGCCCCTCGGCACAGGTCCGCCGAACCGCGTTCCGAGTTCCTGACTTGGCTCAAATTAGTGCGCACCGCGGTCGTGGATGCGGGTGAGGGCATCGCGGAGGTCGTCGGGTAGCGGGTCGACGGCGGTGAGGGTGCGCTCGCCGGCCTGGATGTTGATGGTGCGGTAGCGGCGGGTGGTGCGCACGAACTTCTGCTCGGCCTTGGCGACCTGTTCGTCGATGCCGTGCAGGGTGCGCCGAGCCCGGTCCGCCCGGTACTGGTAGTAGATGATCTGGTCGCGGCGCTGGTCCTTGGGGCCGGCAGGCCGAGGCTGGGTGAAGATGTGCCCGTCGGGGGTCTGCTCATCCGGGTGCTCGTGGCGCCACGCCTGGACCACGTACGGCACGTCGGGTATCCGCGCGCCGAGGATGAACGACAACCCTGCGGCCTCGATGGCCTGCTGGTTGGCCGCAGAGATCGTGCCAGCGTCGGCCACGACCGTGACATCAGCCAGCTGGTGGGCATCCATGAACGCACGGATGGTCGGCAGCGTCGTAGTGGTCTCGCCCCGGTTGCCCTCGAACGCGTTGACCATCAACGGAAACCCGCTTGCGTCGGTGAGCAGCCCGACCGTGATCTGCGGCTCCAGGCGGCGTTCTGTGGAGAACCCGGGCTCACTGCCTCGCCACCGCCTTGAGCGCCTGCAACGCCGCATCGTCATGCGCCGAGCCGATGTGCTCGATGTCCCGCGACCCGCGACGCGAGGAGTGCACGATCTGCACCGCCCTGGCCCCCGACGCCGTCTTCACCGTGCGCACATACGCCACGAGAGACAGCCTGGAACCGGCCGCTTGGTGCGCAGATTTTCGCCGTTCACACGACGAAACCGCAGCTCAACAGCCAGCATCCTACCCAAGATCAGCGATCTTGAGCCAAAGTCGGTTAAGGTGACGGGATGGTCATGCGGGTGGCGGTTCCCGTGCTGCCGTGCCGAGATGTGCAGGCAGCGCGGTCGTACTTCACGGACGTGCTCGGATTCGACACCATATTCACCTGGGAGACCCCACCTAGCTACGCGGCCGTGATCCGCGACACCGCCGAGTTCCACCTGTACGCCGAAAGCAGCGTCGGCCCGGCCAGGGTGACGGTCGTCGTCGACGACGTCGATTCCTGCCACGACGAGCTGCGCGCCCGCGGCGCCGACATCGTCGAGCCACTGGCTGACCGGCCCTACGGGATGCGCGACTTCAACGTACGGACACCCGACGGGCACTTGTTGATCTTTAGCCAGCCGCTTACCGAGTACGGGTGACCATCAGCGGACCAGCCGGAAGAATGACCGGACCTCGTCGACGAACAACGCCGACTGCTCGAACGCCGCGAAGTGGCCGCCCTTGCCGGGCTCGTTCCAGTACCGGATGTTCGGGAACCGGCGCTCCGCCCACCGCCGAGACGGGCGCTGCAGCTCCTTGGGGAAGACCGAACAGCCGGTGGCTACGGTCACCGGCGCGCCGGCCGACCCGGAGATCCATTCGTTGACCTGCCGGAGGCTTTCCCGGTACAGCCGGGCGGATGAGGCACCGGTGCCGGGCAGCCAGTGGAGCATCAGGTTGTCGAGCAGCTCATCCCGGGTAATAACCCGATGCAGGTCGCCACCGGAGTCGGTCCACGACCAGAACTTCTCGACGATCCAGGCGCAGAGGGCGGCCGGCGAGTCGACCAGCCCGTAGCCGGCCGTCTGCGGCCGGGGCCACTGCTGCGCCGAGTATCCGGAGCCCCATTCGTCCGCCTCCCGCAGTGTCGCGAGCGCCGCCCGCTCGGCACCGGTGAGGTCGTCCGACGTGGCCGGATCGGGCGGTGCGAGCGGCGGCATGAGATGGATGCCGGCGACCCGATCGGGTTGCCGTTGACCGATGCTCGTGGCGATGCTGGTGCCTCAGTCGCTGCCCTGGGCGCCGAACCGCCGGTAGCCGAGCCGGGCCATCAGCTCGCACCACGCGTCGGATATCCGCTCGATCCCCACCCCGGCGCGGCCGGCTTGTCGCTGAAGCCGTAACCGGGAAGCGATGGGCAGACCCCTGGAACCGGCCGCTTAGTGCGCAGATTTTCGCCGTTCACACGACGAAACCGCAGCTCAACAGCCAGCACCCTACCCCAGATCAGCGATCTTGAGCCAAGTCAGGCCACACCGCGCAGCGGCACGACCTGCTTGCTGACGATCGGGCCCCTCGGCACAGATCCGCCGAACCGCGTTCCGAGCTCGCTCCAGACGCGTTCGTCCGACCAGTCCTCGATGGTGTCGGTGACCGGGCACTGCAGGTAGACACGGCTCGCGTTGGGGCCGCGGGTGATCTGTGCGGCGAAGCCGTGGGAATGCACCGCCATCACGACCGGTGGATCGGCGGGTACCTCCGTCATGACGGTCAGCCAGGCGTAGCCGAACTCGTGGGTGTGGCAGGTGAGGAAGCCGTCGGGGATGGCTGTCCTGCTGACGCCCTGGTGACCGTCGCTACCGGCGACGAAGTCGCAGCCGATCACCGCCATTCGTGCAGCATGCGCACGCCGCGGGCGTTGAGCGCCCCGGCCCGTTGCCGGTTCTCGACGTGCTCGCGGCTGTGCTTTTCCAGGATGACGCACCGGATTCCGCTGCGCAGCAGGAACGTGCCGAGCGCGAGCCCGGCGACCCCGCCGCCCACGACGACCGCGGTGGTGTTCTCCTCTGTTCGAGTCATGATCACCACTGTGACCGGGCCGGTGATTGCCGTCCACCGATAACCCGTCGTGCGATACCGGAAACACGCCACCCTTCCTAGTCACCGCGGTCGCGGAGTCCGGCCTGGTAGCGCCCAGGGGTTTGCCCGACGACGGCGGTGAACGCTTCGATGAAAGTCGACGGGTTCGACCACCCGCAGGTGATCGCGGTGTCGGTGACGGAGTCGCCGGCGGTGAGCCGAATGAGGGCGTGGTGGATGCGCAGGATGGTGCGCCAGCGGTGGAAGCTCAGACCGAGGTTGGTCTGGAACAGGCGGCTGAGGGTGCGTTCGCTCGTCCCCACGGCCCTTCCCAGCTCGGCCAGGGTCGTGTTCCGGCCGGGATCGGCGTGCAGGAGGTCGGTCACGGCGCGCAGCCGGTCGTCGCGCGGCTCGGGCAGGTGGAAGGACTGCTCGGGAACCTCGCCGAGCTCGTCGAGCACCACCGCGCGCAGCCGCCGGTCGGCGTCGGCGGATCTCGTCCGGTCGCCGGTCAGCGCCAAAACTCCCTCGCGCAACAGGGGTGACACCGCGAACACGCAGGGGTGCTCGACCAGGTCGCCGCACTCGTCGGCGGGTACGGCGAGGATGCGGGCGTCGGTCCGGCCGTAGAAGCGGTGCGAGTGCTTGAAACCCGGTGGCGTCCAGGTGATCCGGTCCGCGGGCGCGATCCAGGTCCCGTACTCGGTCGTGGTGGCGAAAGCCCCGGCTGCCGCGTACACCAGCTGCCCGTCGCGGTGGGAGTGGCTTCTGAGGTGAAACCCTTGCAGGAGCCAGCCTGCGCCTTGCGGCGTCCGCTCGGCTGGCAACGCCGAAGATTGGCGGGTTTCTGGCATCAGGCGCGTCAGCTTACCGCTGGCAAGGCACCCTCGGCACCGAAACAGCCCGACCCCAGCCACACCCTGCGAGGGATAGGACGAAGAGGGAGTGGCTCAGGTGCGTCACCGTGTCCAGGCTCGGTCCTATCCGGACAGCTTCCCCGAACCGAGGACGGACCACGTGCACCCCGACGAGATCACCCTGGGCGATGTCAGCATCACCCGTGTCAAGGAGTTCTACGGCTCGGTCGAGATGACCCCGGCCGAGTTCCTGCCGGAAAGCCCCGACGGCTCCTGGGACGAGCACCGCGGCTGGCTGGAACCCGACTTCCGGGACCCCGCGACGGGCGAATGCCGCGCGGCACTCCAGACCTGGCTGCTGCGCAGCGAAGGCCGCACGATCCTCGTCGACACCGGCGTGGGCAACCACAAGGACCGCCCCTACGCACGGGTGTGGAACCGCCTGGACACCGACTTCCTCGACAACCTCGCCGCCGCCGGCGTGCGCCCGGAGGACGTCGACGTCGTCATCAACACCCACCTGCACATCGACCACGTCGGCTGGAACACCCGCCTCGACGGCCGCACGTGGGTGCCGACGTTCCCGAACGCCACCTACCTGATGCCGCAGCGGGACTTCGAGTTCTGGGACCCGGCCAACGAACACAGGACGGTGCTGGGCCGCGGCAACCAGAACGTCTTCGAGGACAGCGTCCGCCCGGTGCACGAGGCAGGACTGACGCACCTGTGGGACGGCTCGTACCGGATCGACCGCAACCTGCGGCTCGACCTCGCCGCGGGCCACACCCCCGGCTCGTCCGTGCTGGCCCTGGAGTCCGGTGGTGACCGGGCCCTGTTCATCGGCGACCTGGTGCACTCCGCAGTGCAGATCGTCGAGCCCGACACCAACTCTTGCTTCTGCGAGAACCCGGCCGAGTCACGGGCCACCCGCCACAAGCTGCTCGGCCACGCCGCCGAAACCAACGCGCTCGTCTTCCCCGCACACTTCGGCGGCCACGGCGCCGCGGAGGTCGAGCGCGCCGGCTCGAAGTTCGCGATCAAGCAATGGGCGCCGTTCCCCCGAATCTCCTGACCTGACAGAGGAAATGGCTTTCCCATGATCGAGAACACAACCCCGGTCGTCACCACCCCGGCCGGCGCCGTACGCGGCATCCGCGACAACTCCGGCGAGCTCTACCGCGCAATCCCTTACGCCGCAGCACCGACCGGCGCCCGCCGCTTCACCGCACCCGCACCCCACCCCGGCTGGTCCGGCGTCCGCGACGGCACCCACCCCTCCCCCACAGCTCCCCAACCGGTCCGCGACTTCGGCAACCTCGACATGACCCCCTACTTCGGGCCGGGCTGGGTCCGTGGCGACGAGTACCTGACGGTTGACGTCCGCACCCCCGCCGCCGACAACGGCAACCGCCCCGTCATGGTCTTCGTGCACGGCGGCGGCTTCGTCACCGGCTCCGCCCGCGCCGCGCTCTACGACGGCAGCGCCTTCGCCCGCAACGGCATCGTCCTCGTGACGCTGAACTACCGCCTCGGCATCCCCGGCTTCCTCGACCTCCCCGACGCCCCACCCAACCGCGGCCTGCTCGACGTGCTCGCCGCCCTCACCTGGGTCCGCACCACCATCGCGACGTTCGGCGGCAACCCCGACGACGTCACGGTCTTCGGCCAATCCGCAGGCGCCACCCTCGTCGGCGCACTGCTCGCGACACCGCAGGCGAAAGGCCTGTTCCGGCGGGCGATCATCCAGAGCGGCAACGGCACCGGCGCCTTCACCCCGGACCAGGCGCACCGGGTCACCACCGCAGCAGCCGCCGCACTGGGCGTCGCCCCGACCGCCGAAGCGTTCGCCACAATCCCGGACGAGCGCTTCGTGGCGGTCCTGCCCGCCCTGGCCGGCCTCGACCTGCGCACCGACACGGCCACCGACCCGCTGGCCGGTCTCAGCCCGTTCAGCCTCGTCCTGACCACCCACCCCGCCGACACCCTCACCGACGGCCCCGCCCGCGACGTCGACCTGCTGATCGGCACGACCACCGAGGAGGGCCACCTCTACGTCGTGCCTCAGGGCAACCTGGAATGCTCGACGGAAGCGGACGTGCTCGCCCTCGCCGCCAGGGTGTACCCGGACCCGTATGCCGAACTCGCCGCGCACCGCGCTTCTCTGCCGACCGCGACCTGGGGTGAGCTGCGCTCGGCGTTGCTCGGACACGCGCTGTTCGGAGCCGGCACCGCCCGCATGGCGCACGCACACGCAGAACTCTCGGGCGGCCGCACCCACGTCTACTCGTTCGCGTACCGCTCGACGGCCCTCGGCGGGCGACTCGGCGCCGCCCACACCGTCGATCTGCCCTTCGTGTTCGACCTCGCCGACCAGCCGTGGCTGCACGGTGACAATGGCCTGCTCGGCGCCGACCCCGTTCCGGACGGGCTGGCGGCTGCGGTACACGCCGCCTGGGTGGCGTTCGCCAGCACCGGAGACCCTGGTTGGGCGGCGTACGACCCGCAACGGCCCGTGGTGGAGGTTCTGGGAAACTGAGCGGCCATAGCGTTTGCGGCAACGACCAACCGCAAGCTGGCCCGACGAATGGCGAGACGAGCGGGAGTTGAAGGGTGAGCGCACCGGTCCGCTACCCGATAATTCGCGGAGCCCCGCCGACCACATCGATCGCATGGTCGAGCTCGCCCGAGCTACGTCCCGGAATTGATGTCGCAAGAACAGCGGCAACGCCGGTGGCACCGCCCTGGTGCAGGGCTGGGCACGCAGCAGCGTCAGGAGCGACGGCGTGCCCCAGGGCACGGCGTGCAACACCCTCGGCTGAGCTGACACCGGCCACTGTGGAACCCGAAAACCGCTGACAGCACACCATTCCAGCAATCGGCGATGTCAACTAACTGTCCGCTTTTCGCGGCGGATCTCGCGGTACGGTGAGAATTCTTGAGCCGCACCCCTGCCTGGAGAAGCGTGAGAGAAGCCCGGTCGCCCGACGTGGAGCTGCTGGCGGCGACCACGAGCAAGCTGATCAGGCCCTTCGAGGCGGTCGTGCTGCTGCTCCAGGCCACGAACCTGGTCATGAGCGCGGTCAACGACCGGTACCGCCCGGAAGTGGTCTGGGTGGTGCTGGTGCTCGGACTCGCGCACTTCCTGCTGGCGGTGCTGGTGCTGTACCGGCGCGGTCCGCTGACCCGCGGTCACGCGTGGACGTTCACCTGGATCGCGCTGATCTTCGTCGTCCAGCTCGCACTCGCCCACCTGCTCGCACCCGGCGACTTCGCCGCGTACGGCAACGGGGTGCCGATGGGCAACTACGCCCTCATCCCGCTCACGGTCTTCGCGTTCTACCCCTGGGGCGGGTTCCGCAGCACCGCGATGCGGTGGGTGATCGAGGCCGCGCTGGTCGTCGCGATCTCGTTGCACCCGCTGGTGATCATCGGTCTCACCCGCCACTGGGACTTCACCCCGGCACACCTGCGGAGCATCGCCCAGTACGCGATCTGGGCCGTCGTCTGGTTCCTGACGGGAAAGGGGATCGCGTGGTTGTGCCGCATCGCGGTGCGGGTCGAGAAGGACGCCATGGCGCGCAGCTACGAGGTGACGCTCGGGGACTTCCACTCCCACGTCGAGGCTGCGGCGCGGCGCATCGACGCGGGGCACGACGCGCGGGAGATCGGCCGCGAGCTGAGGGAGACCACCTACCAGCGGCGGCGCCAGCTGCTGTTGCAGGAGGACAACGTCGGGGCGGTCGACATCGTGAAGAACGCGATCCGGCTGCACGGCGACCGGTTGCGCCTGCTGTCCTCCCCCTCGATCGGCGCACTGACCGTTCCGCGCGAGCGGGCCATCGTGCTCGAACAGGGTCTGGCCGACCTGCTCAAGAACGTCGTGGACCACGGAGGCGGTGCGGTGGAGTTCGAGTTCCGGCTGGACGGTGACACGATGGTGTTCGACCTGCGCGACCGCGGACCTGGGCTGACGCCCGCGGAGTTCGCCGCCCCGGCGAGCACGATGCAACGCCTGCGCCGCAGGCTGATGGTGCTCGGCGGGGACCTGAGCCCTGTCCCCTCCCCCTCCGGAACCGGTGCGGCGCTGCGGCTCGCGCTCCCGTTGCGGGAGCGGCGATGACCAAGGCGAAGGTCCTGCTCGTCGAGGACGAGGGCGTCGCGGCCCAGATGGCCGTCACCGAGCTGCACTCCGTGCTGTCGTGCGAGATCACCGTGGTGCCGGACCCGGTCGAGGCGCTGACCAGGCTCGCTCACGAGCCGGTCGACCTCGCCGTGGTCGACATGCTCTACCAGGCGCATTCGGTCGAGTTCGAGCAGCGCCGCAGGCTCGGGCAGGTCAAGCTCACCGACCGGCGGTTGCACCTGAGCGGACTGGCCGTGCTGCACGCGGCCCGCACGGCCAACCCGGCGGCGAAGACGGTGCTGTGGACCAACGGTGAACCCAACCGCCGCCTGCACATGATGTTCGCACTTGAGCAGCTCGGCTGCCGGGTCATGTGTCCCAAGGACGCGGTCGGGAAGCTGGCCGCGGCCGTCCGCGCCGCCGTGGAGGAACGCGAGCACATCGACCCGTTGCTGCGCATGTACTTCCCGCCGCCGTCCGCGCCGACGCTGGCCGAGACGTTCTTCACCTCCAGCACGAGACTGGCGGTGTGGCGCGCCATCGCGCTCGGGGTGCACGAGCACGCCGCCATCGGCGCGGTCGTCGGGGTGACCGCGGGGACCGTGCGCAGCGGCATGGACGCGCTGCGCTCCCGGCTCGTGGCCTTCGACCCCGGCTGCTCGCCGGACGGCTCGCCGAGCGCCGAGGTGCTCCGCTACGCGAGCCAGAACTGGCAGTTCTTCCTGGACGACACGGTGCGGGAGTTCCACCGGTGACGACGACCCGCCGAACCGACCGGTGGCTGCCCTACGTGCTGCTGACGATCCTGGTGCTGACGTGGGTCGTCCTCGCCGCGACCGCGCCGGCGGCGGTCAACCGGCAGCTCACCGTCGATGTGACGTGCACGTCCGGAAATCCCGCCGTCGGGGCGTGGATCGAGTCCAGCACAGGGGGATCGTGGTGGGCGGAGAAGGGCGAACCCGGCACGAGCACGGCGCGGAGGTTCGTGTTCACGCAGGTGTTCGAAGGCTCCTACCGGGTCGACGTGGGCTGCGGCGGCACCGAGGGGCAATGGGGTGTTCCCGCGTCGTCAGCGGACAGTTCCGCTCCGTACCGGAAACTCGCGTGCGACGACCTCAACGTCACAGTCACCGACACGGTGAGAAGCCGTTGCCACGACCAGTAAGCGCGCACTACTAGCAGCGCCACCGCCGCGCGCACATCCACATATGTCGGTTCTGCCGGCCACGAGTTCCTTGCAGAGTCAGAGGGGCAGAGAGCGCGACCCGCGCCTCGAACCCAGAAGGAGCTCGACATCATGAAGATCCTGTCCCGTGCCCTGGGCGCGGCGGTCGCCACCGCGGCGCTCGCGCTGGTGGCACCGGCGGCCGACGCCGCCCCGGTGCACACCGACGGTGAGATCACCGCCCAGTACGCCACGATGCTGGTCCAGTCCGGTGCCGCCGCCCGCACCGACGCCTACCTCAACAACACCTTCCTGGGCTGGGTCACCGCCGACCCCGGCTCGAACTACCAGGTGTCCTGGGTCGACTGCTGGAAGGACGGTGACTGGGCGACCGGCAACTACAGCAGCAACCGCTGGTTCAAGGCCTACGTGACGCACACCGGCGGCGCGACGCAGTGGGCGTTCGTCCACTCCTCGTACGTCACGAACCAGTCGGCCGTGCGCGGCTGCTGATCCGGTGGAGCCTGGTCTGCGGCTTCGCAGACCAGGCTCCGGCGCGGATCACCGCGTGGCGTAAGGGTCCTGACCGAGCAGGTGGGCCTTGAACCCCTCACCCACACCGGCCTCCGGCGTGCCGTTCCAGTCCTTGATCAGCACCGCACCCGAGCTGCAGCCCCACGGGTTCCACGTCCACGCCAGGTAGCTCAGTGCGTGGGCGTCCGCCCAGTCGGCCAGCCGCTGCATGTAGGCGAAGCCGCAGTCGTCCTGGCCGAACTCGCCGAGCACCACGGGAACCTGCGCGGCGAGCGGGGCGATCTGCGTGTCCCAGCACGTTTCGCTGGCGCAGGCGTTGAAGCTGTAGGCGTGCCAGGAGGCCGCGATGTTGTTCAACGGGTCGGCCGGCTTGTGGGCCAGCCACTCGCGCATGTCGTTGGCCCATTCGAGGCCGCCCAGCATCAGGACGTTGGTCGCGCCGGTCGACCGCACCGCGTCGACCAGGTCCTGCATGCCCGCGGTCTCGTAGGGCAGACCGGTGCACGTGCCGCCGTCGCGCCAGCACTGCCAGCCCACGGTCTTGTTCCAGTCCGCCGCGATCTCCGGGTAGGGCTCGTTGAACAGGTCGAAGACGACCGCGTCGTTGCCCTTGAACGCGGTGGCGACGCCGGTCCAGAACTGCGTGGCGTACTTCGCGTCCGGCATCGGCTTCTGGCACACGGCGTGCTCGTCCTTGCAGTGCCAGTCCGGGCCGTTGGTGTAGGCGCCCCAGGTCCAGTGCAGGTCGAGGATCACGGTGATGCCGCTCGCGACGAGCCGGTTCGCGTAGTCCTTGACGGCCTGCTGGTAGGCCGCACCGCCGGGTGAGCCGTTGACGCCCAGCCAGCACTCCTCGTTCAACGGGATGCGGACCGCGTGGATGTTCCAGGTCTTCATCGCGTCCACGGACGCCTGGTCCACCGGGCCGCCGTCCCACATGCCCTTGCCCTGCACGCAGGCGAACTCGCCGCTCGACCGGCTCACGCCGAGCAGCCGGTACGGCTGGCCCTGCGCGGTCACGATGCGGTTGCCGGACACGCGCAGCGCGGGCGCGGGGCCGTCAGCGGGCGGGCCGGTCGTCGTGGTCGTGGTCGTGGTGGTGGTCGTCGGGTCGGTGCCGGTGCACGCGGAGCCGTTGACGGCGAAGTCCGCCGGTTTGGCGTTGGTACCGCTGTAGGAGAAGTTCGCGCCCGCCTTGACGGTGCCGCCGGCGGGGACGGAGCTGTTCCAGCTCATGCCGGTGACGGTGACCTTGTTCCCGGTCTGGGACCAGTTGCCGTTCCAGCCGTTCTGCAGCGTCTGGTTGCCGGCGTAGCTGTAGGTGAGCGTCCAGCCGTCGACCGCCGCCGAACTGGCGTTCGTGATGCTCAGGTTGGCGCCGAAGCCGCTGCCCCAGTCGTTGGTCGTGTAGTCGACCCGGCACGCGAACGGGGCCGCGCCGCTGGCCGGCGCTCCTCCCGCGACCGCTATGAGGGCCGTGCACGCGAGGGACACCGCGGCCGCCGCGGCGGCCAGGGCTGTTCGGCGGTTACTGGATCTTCCCGACATCAGCACTCCTTCGTGCACGTCGTTCAGCGCCGTTCTGGGAGCGCTCCCAGCGCAGAACGTAGCGAAGGAGCGACTGGACGTAAAGAGCTGGATCGCGTAACCCGCGAGCAGGTGCGCGGCCGGGCTGTCGTGGGCGCTCAGCTGACGCGCAGCGCGGTCGCCAGGCCGGAAGACTCAGCCCGGCAACCGAACCCCCATCTCGCGGTAGTGCCCGGCGGCCTCGCCGACGCGCCCCAGCCCGTGCAGCGCGTGCGCCACCTCGATCCGGTAGCCGATTCGGCGCGCCAGCTCCAGAGCGCGTTCGAACGACGAGTCAGCGTCGGCGGAGCCCAGCTCCCGTTGCACCGAACCCAGCACGTTCCACGCGGTCGCCAGGTGGTCGACCAGCGAACCACGCCGCAGGTCCTCGACCACCCCGGAGGCGACCTCCAGCGCGCGGTCCAGGTGGCCCGCCCTGCGGTGGCCGGCGGCGAGCTTGATCCGGCCGCGCACGGTGTAGTCGGTGTTGCCGACCTCGCGCGCCAGCTCCACCCCCTCGTACAGCGAGCGCAACGCCTGCTCGTGCTCACCCTGCCTGCTCAGCGTCGCGCCCAGGCCGGACAGCACGGACGCCTCCTCGCTGCGTTCGGCGATCTCCCTGCTCTGCGCCAGTGCTTTGCTCAGGTGCGTCCAGGCCGTGTCGAGATCGCCCACGGCCAGCGCGATGCGGCCGAGGTTGCCGATGCAGATCGCCAGTACTCGGGAGTTCCCGTTGGCGGCGTGGAGATCCGCTGCGAGACGGGTGGACTCGAACGCCAGCGGGTAGTCGCCGAGTCGTTGGTGCAGCATGCCCTTGATGGCGAGCGCGTACGCCTCGCCCGCCTGGTCGGCCAGCTGGCGGACCAGGTCCAGGTTCTGCGTCGCGTACTCCATCGCCTCGCGGTAGCGGCACGCCATGTAGTGCGTGAGCGTGACCTGCGAGAGGTTCACGGCTTGCGCGCGCGTGTCGCCCGACCGGCGCACGGCTTCGAGGCCGGCCTCCTGCAGCACCACGAGCTCGTCGATGCGGTGTGTGATCATCAGGAAGTGGCCGAGGTGGCGCGGCAGGTCGCGCGCGTGCCGGTCGGAACCGGTGCGCACGGCGTGGGCACCGGCCGCGATGAGGTTGCGGTGCTCGCCGGTGAACCACGCGAGAGCCGTGGGCAACGTGAACACGTCCGGCATCGACGCCGGTGGGTGGGCGATCTCCGGTTCGGCGCGTCTGCGGCCCGGCTGCAACGCGTCCGCGGCGCGATCGGTCACGGCGAGGTAGTAGTCGAGCAGCCGTGCGTCGGCCTCCTCGCGGCGGTCGGCGTCCGAGACGAGGCTCAGCGCGTGCTCGCGCAACAGGTCGTGCAACCGGAACCGGGAACGCTCGCGCTGCTCCAGCAGGTGGTGGTCGAGCAGGTCCTCCAGCAGGTCCTCCGCGGCGAAGCGCCCGACACCGAGCAACGCGGCGGCGGCGTGCGCGTCGATGTCCACGCCGGGGTGTGCGCCCAGCAACCGGAACGCCTGCTGCTGGCCCGTTTCCAGGTGGGCGTAGGACAACGCGAACGCGGCGGCGACGTCGCGGTCGTCGATCGCCAGTTCGGATAATCGTTGCTGTTCGGTGCGCAGCCGCTCGACGAGGTCTCCGACCGTCCACCTGGGACGGTGGCGCAACCGCGCACCCGCTATCCGCACCGCCAGGGGCAGGTAGCCGCACAGCGCGACGAGCTCGGCCACGCCGTCACCGCGGTCCTCGCCGACCACGCGGCGGAACAGCAGCTCGGCGTCGGAGGGCGGCAGCACCTCCAGCGACAGCGGCAGCGCACCGTCCAGGTTGGGCAGTCGGCGTCTGCTGGTCACGATGACGGCGCAGCCGGGCGAACCCGGTACGAGCGGGCGCACCTGCGCCGCGTCCACCGCGTTGTCCAGGATCACCAGCGCTCTGCGGCCCGACATCGCGGTGCGCCACTCGGCGACGCGTCCGTCGACGTCGGCGGGGATGTCCTGCGAGTTGACACCGATCGAGCGCAGCAGCACGCCCAGCGCGGCGTGCGGGTCGACGGGCTCGCGGGACGGGGTGAACCCGTGCAGGTCGACGAAGAGCCGCCCGTCCGGGAAACGATCCGCGAGCGCGTGGCCCGCCCGCACGGCCAGCACGGTCTTGCCGACCCCTGCCATGCCGTCGATCGAGATGATGCTGCCGCTGGTGGCGAGCAACCGCGCGAGCTCGTCCACCCGGCCGGTGAAGTCAGGCAGGTCGAACGGGAGCGAGTCCGGTGCCCTGGTCTCGGCGACGGGAGGCGGTTCCGGTTCCGGCGCCCGCGCGGGCTCGGTGCCGCTCAGGCTCTGGTCGGAACGCAGGATGCGCTCGTACAGCGACTTCAGCTCCGGGCCGGGATCGACGCCCAGGTCGTCGGCGAGCAACCGGCGGCACTCGTCGTAGCGGCGCAACGCCTCCGCCTGCCTGCCGCACCTGTGCAGCGCGAGCATCAGCAGTCCGACGAGCTTCTCCTGGTACGGGTGCTCGGCGCAGAGCGCGGAGAGGTCGCCGACGACCCCGCGGTGGCGGCCGAGCTCCAGCTCGCGTTCGACCCACTCCTCGGCGACGGCCAGGTGCTCCTGCACGAGCCCGTCCCGCAGCCGGTCGACCACCGAGGACCCGGCGACCCCGTCGAACGGCCTCCCCCGCCACAGCGCGAGCGCCTTGAACAGCCCGGACGCCGGGTGCTCCGACGCCCTGGCCTGCGCCACGAGACGGCGGAACACGTGCAGGTCGACCTCGGCGTCCAGCGCGTAGCCGGGCGAGCGCCGCACGATGCCGAGGCCGGTGGGCTTGAGGATCTTGCGCAGCCGCGAGACGTAACCGTGCACGAGACCGCGCCAGTCGCCGGGTGGTTCCTCGCCCCACAGCGCCTCGGCGAGCCGGTCGACGGACACGCCCTGGCCCGCGTTGAAGGCGAGAACGGCGAGCACGCAGCGTTGCTGGGGAGGGCCGGCCGCGAGCCGCTCCCCCTCGTGCCAGATCTCGACCGACCCCAGGATTCCGATCTCCATGACGGTCGCCACCATAGCGTCCAGGTTTTGTGCAGGTGCCCTGCTTACCTTTTCTCCCGAACTTGAACTCGCATCTCAACTGGGGAGATCGGCATCCATGTCCAGACGTCTGTGCGCCCTGATCGCCGTCGCGGTCCTGCCGCTGGCCACCCTCACCGCTCCGGCCGCGGTGGCCGAGCAGGCCGGTGGTCCCGAAGCCTGCGCCTACCACGCCGACCAGGCGGGTTTCACCGGCGAGGCGCTGGTCGAGGCGATCGCGGTCGGCATGACCGAGTCGCACTGCCGGCCCGACGCGACCCACCGCGACGAGAACGGCCAGCTCGACCAGGGCCTGTACCAGATCTCGTCGCTCGACGGCAGCCGCAACAACTGCTACCTGAACCCGGCCTGCAACGCCGAGGTCGCGCACGGCATGTACGAGGCGCAGGGTGAGAGGTGGCTGCCGAAGTGGAAGGCGAGCTTCGGGACGCAGCGCTACCGCGACTGGCTGCCGGTCGCACGGGAGGCGGCCAAGCCGTACCTGGAGCCGCGGATCGGCCGGATCGGTGTGCTGTCCGGTGGCACGTTGTCGGTGAAGGAGGGTGACCTGTGGTCGAGCTGGACGACGCAGGCGCATGGTGTGGCGAAGTTCGAGATCGACGGTGACCGCATCGGTGTG
>NZ_LGDY01000002.1:0-82083 GCF_001279525.1 Nocardia sp. NRRL S-836
CGGGGTCGCCGCCGGGGGTGCCCGGGTTGCCGGGGGGCGGGTTCTGGACGTTGTTGCCCGTGTCCGGCAGGTCGGGCAGCGTGGTGACGTTGTCGGAGTACTGCTTGGCCCACTTGAGGACCGTGCGGACGTACTCGTTGGAGTTGTTGTAGCGGAAGACGGCCGCGGCGCGGTCGGACGGCTTGGTCAGGTCGCCGCCACCGGCGCAGAGGTAGCGGCCGGCGCCCAGGGCGGCGTCGTAGACGTTGTTCGGGTTGATGACGCCGTCGTCGTTGCCGTCGGCGCTGTAGCCGGCCCAGGTGCTCGGGATGAACTGCATGGGGCCGACCGCGCGGTCCCAGGTGCTGTCGCCGTCGAGGCGGCCGCCGTCGGTGTCGCGGACGGGCAGGATGCCGGGGGCGCCGTTGAGGACCGGGCCGAGGATCTTGGGGGTGGCGTCGCCGATGCCGTTCACGCGGCCGTTGTTGGCGTGGTTGGACTCGATCTTGCCGATGCCGGCGAGCAGGGCCCAGTCGAGCTTGCAGCCGGGGACCATCGTGGCCATCTTGTCCTCGGCGCGCAGGTAGGCCTCCAGGACCACGCCGGGGATGCCGTGGTCGCCGGGGAAGTCGTCGATGACGCCGCCGTCGTTGACGAGGTCGTCGTCGATGTCGCCGTCCTCGAGGTCGAGCAGCAGCGCGGCGCTCAGCTCGTCGGACAGCGGGAGGCGGCCGGTGGCGCCGAGCTCGGACGGGTCGCGGCGCAGGGCGCCGAAGACGTCAGCGGTGCCGAGGGAGACGGCCATGTCGGAGTGCTTGGAGACGTTGACCCAGTCGACCAGCTTGGTACCCATGATCATCGCCGGTGCGAGCATGGCAGCCAGCGCGGCCACGGCGAAGCCCTTGTGACGGGCTGACAGAGCCGCGGGACCGCGCAGTTTGGCCATTGCCACGAATACTCACCTCTCGTGCGTCATCGCGGCGCGCCGTCACACAGTTACGGCGTGCGCCCCCTCGCTGCCCTGTTCCACCCTGCCCCACTCGCGAGCCTAGGTGTACCCAAGACGGAGTGAAGCGTCTGTTGGGTTCCCTTGACTGTTAACTCACCGAACATTCACCGGAGGGCCACAGGGCCTGCTCCCGCAGCAGTGCCAGTGCCTCGTCACCGAAGGGGTTGACACCGGGGCCCTTCGCGAGGGCGTGAGCGACGTGCACGTGGAGGCACTTGACCCTGCTCGGCATGCCGCCCGCGGTGATCTGCGTGCCCAGCGGCTCCAGCGCGTCCCTCTCCGCGAGGTACGACTCGTGGGCCCGCCGGTAGGCGGCGGCGAGCTCGGGGTCCTCGGCCAGCCGTTCGGTCTGCTCCTTCATCAAACCGCTGCCCTCCAGCGTGCTGACCAGGGAGTTCAGCTTCGGGCAGGTCAGGTAGAACATCGTCGGGAACGGGGTCCCGTCCGGCAGCCGCGGGTGCGTCTGCACGACGTTCGGGTGCCCGGAGGGGCAGCGGGACGCGATCGCACGGGTCCCGCGCGGCGTCCGGCCGAGCTGCTTCGCGACCGTTTCCAGGTCAGCAGCGCTTACTTGTGCGTCACCGATTGCCAAAGTTCCTCGTACCAAGACTGGTTCGCCGACGGCTTGCCCGACGGTCGCTCCGATTCAGTGTTGCGGTTCTCGTCGCCGGGCAGCTGCACGATGTAGGGCGTCTCGCCCGGCCGCACCCAGTGCAGCCGCTTGCGCGCCTCGATCTCCACGTACGCCGGGTCGTTCAGCTGCGACCTGCGGTGCTCCAGCGCGGCGACCTGCTCGCGCAGCTTGTCGGACTCCGCGTTCGCGTCGCGCAGCTCGTCGCGCTGCGACAGGTAGGTCCGCAGCGGGACCGCGATGCTCAGCGCCAGTGCGCACAGCACCATCGCGAACATCGCGGCCCGCCGCGTCCCGGTCATCCCGAAGGCGCCGCCCGTGCCGTCGGAACGGCGGGCCGGGCCCTTCGGACGTGGTGGCTTGCGCGCGCGCGACGGCCGCGCCTCCCGTTCGGCACGGGGGCGGCGAGGTCGGCGCGCGCGCTCAGCCATGCGTCAGCCCTCCGGCGTGTACCGGGGGAACGCCAGCTCGCCCGCGTAACGCGCGGCGTCGCCGAGGCTCTCCTCGATGCGCAGCAGCTGGTTGTACTTCGCGGTGCGCTCACCGCGGGCCGGCGCACCGGTCTTGATCTGGCCGGCACCGGTCGCGACGGCGAGGTCGGCGATGGTCGTGTCCTCGGTCTCGCCCGAGCGGTGCGACATCATCGACTTGTAGCCGTAGGAGGTGGCCAGCGAGACCGCGTCGAGCGTCTCGGACAGCGTGCCGATCTGGTTGACCTTCACCAGCAGCGCGTTGGCGGCGCGGCGGGAGATGCCCTCCTCCAGGCGCTCCGGGTTCGTGACGAACAGGTCGTCGCCGACGATCTGGACCTTCTCGCCCAGCTCGGCGGTCAGCTGCACCCAGCCGTCCCAGTCGTCCTCGGACAGCGGGTCCTCGATCGACACGAGCGGGTAGTCGCGGACCAGCTCCGAGTAGTAGCCGATCATCTGCTCGGCGGAGCGCTTGGACTTCTCGAACGTGTAGGCGCCGTCGCCGAAGAACTCGGTCGCGGCCACGTCCAGCGCGAGCGCCACGTCGCGGCCGGCCCGGTAGCCCGCCTTCTCGATGGCCTCCAGGATCAGGTCGAGCGCGTCGCGGTTGCTCGACAGCGACGGCGCGAAGCCGCCCTCGTCGCCGAGGCCGGTCGCGAGGCCCTTGCTCTTCAGCACGGACTTGAGGGCGTGGTAGACCTCGGTGCCCCAGCGCAGGCCCTCGCGGAACGTCTCCGCGCCGATCGGCGCGATCATGAACTCCTGGATGTCCACGTCGGTGTCGGCGTGCGCGCCACCGTTGAGGATGTTCAGCATCGGCACCGGCAGCACGTGCGCGTTCGGGCCGCCCACGTAGCGGAACAGCTCCAGGCCGGACGACGTGGCCGCGGCCTTCGCGACGGCCAGCGACACGCCCAGGATCGCGTTCGCGCCCAGGCGCGACTTGTCCGGCGTGCCGTCCAGGTCGACGAGCTTCTGGTCCACGACGCGCTGCTCGACGGCCTCGATGCCGACCAGCTCGGGGCCGATCTCGTCCAGCACCGCCGTCACCGCGCGCTCGACGCCCTTGCCCAGGTACCGCTTGGCGTCGCCGTCGCGCAGCTCCACCGCCTCGTGCTCACCGGTCGAGGCACCCGACGGAACGGCAGCGCGCTCCAGCGTGCCGTCGTCCAGCGCTACCTCGACCTCGACGGTGGGGTTGCCGCGCGAGTCCAGGATCTCGCGTGCTCCGACCTGCTCGATGACCGCCACTTGCGCTCCCTGTTTCTCCTGCGTCTCGTCTCGCGACGAGCCTACTTGGGCCAGGTGACCGGCTGGGGCTCGACACCGTCAGATCACAGCGGAGCACCGGCGCCGGTCTACTGAATCGTGCCAGACGCTTGCCGTGCCCGTACACGGCTACGACAACGTCACCGGCAGGTGCTTGACGCCGTTCTGGAAGTTCGACCGCAGCCGGCTGACCGGACCGGCGGGCTCCAGCCGGCCGGGCAGGTCGAGGACCGCCTCGAAGACCGCGCGCAGCTGGGTCCTGGCCAGCTGCGCGCCGAGGCAGAAGTGCGGGCCGTGCCCGAAGCTCAGGTGGTCGGCCTCCCGCCGGCCGACGTCGAACCGGTGCGGGTCGGTGAACGCGCGCTCGTCCCGGTTCGCCGACGAGAACCACACGACGACCTTGTCCCCCGCCGCGATCCGCACGCCGGACAGCGTCGTGTCCTCGACGGCCGTGCGGCGGAAGTGCATGACCGGCGTCCACCAGCGCAGCATCTCCTCGACAGCGGTGCCGAGCAGCGACCGGTCGGCGCGCAGCCGTTCGTACTGGCCGGGGTGCTCCAGCAGGGCGATCAGGCCGCCGGGGATGCCGTTGCGCAGCGTCTCGTTGCCGGCCACCGAGAACAGCCAGAAGAGGTTCTCGAACTCCTCGATCGACAGGTCCTCGCGCATGAGGTTGCTGATCACGTCGTCCGACGGGTGCGCACGCTTGTGCTCGCCCAGCGCGTGCGCGTAGGCGTAGAGGTCGGGCATGCCGTCGCGGGCGCGCGGGTCGCGGCCGTCGTCCGGGCGCAGTTCCAGCGCCGCCAGCGCCATGTCCGTCATGCCGGTCGTGTCGCTGGACGACAGCGCGTACTCGGCGTCCTGGAAGCCGATCACGCGGTTGCTCCAGTCGTAGAGCAGCGCCCGGTCCCGGCGCGGCACGCCGAAGACGTCGGCCAGGGTCAGCAGCGGCAGGTCGGCGACGTCGGCGGCGAAGTCACCGGACGGCTCGGCGACGATCCGGCGCGCGTTCGCCCGGATGCCCTCCTCCAGCCTGGCCACGGCCCACGGCGTGAACGCCCTGGTCAGCATGCGCCGCAGCCGGGAGTGCTCCGGCGGGTCCTGGTTGAGCATCATGCGCCGGACGTACCGCAGGTCCTCCGGCCGCGGGTCGCGGATCTGCGTGGCGCCGCGGTGCGACGAGAACACGCCGGGCGAGCGCAGCACCGTCCGGACGTCGTCGTAGCGGAAGACCGCCCAGAAGGATCCGGCACAGGAATCCTCGATGCGCACGACGTTCTTTTCGCGCAGCCGGGTGAGTGCGTCGTGCGGGACACCGGAGGTATATGTGTCCGGGTCGAGGATCAGCTCGGCATCGGTACGCATAGACAGGATTCTGACGTGCTCCATGTCGAACGTGGCGGGAACGGACCGCTGCTGGTGCTGCTGCACGGCCTCGGTGCCACCGGCGAGGTCTGGGAACAGGTCGTCGCGGGCTGGCACGGCAGCTGGCTCGTGCCGGACCTGCCCGGTCACGGCAGGAGCGCGCCCCTCGACCGGTACTCGTTCGGCTCTCTCGCGGCCGCCGTCGCGACCGTGGTCCCCCGCGAGCCGGTCGCCGTCCTCGGCCACTCGCTGGGCGGTGTGGTCGGCCTGGCGCTGGCGAGCGGCTGGTTCGGCGTCGAGGTCACGACCGCGGTCGGCGTCGGGATCAAGGTGCGGTGGACCGACGAGGAGCTGGCCAAGGCCGCCGCCCTCGCCGCCAAGCCCGCCAAGGTGTTCGCGACCAGGGACGAGGCCGCCGAGCGCGCGGCGAAGATGGCCGGGGTTCCGCTGCGGCACGGCGTGTCCGAGGTGGACGGCGGCTGGGCGCCCGCGCTGGACATGGGGGCGTTCGGCGTGGGCCGCCCGGACCTGGCCGGGCTGGTCATGGCCGCGCAGGCGCACGTCGTGCTGGCGGCGGGCGAGAACGACCCGATGTGCCCCCGGGAGCACCTGGAGGAGCTGGTGCCCGAGCCGGTGGTGCTCACCGGCGCGGGCCACAACGTGCACGTCGAGTCGCCCTCGGCGCTGTCGCCGCTGCTCGCTCAGCTCGCGAGGTAGCCGCCGTCGGCCGCGAGCACCGTGCCGGTCACGAAGCTCGACCGGTCGGACGCCAGGAACAGCACGACGTCCGCGATCTCCTCCGGCTCGCCGACGCGGGCCAGCGGCAGCTGGTCGCTGAACGCCTCGAACACCTCGCCGGCGTGCTCGACCGCGGCCTCGGTGCGGATCGGGCCGGGCGCGACCGAGTTCACGCGGACGCCGTGCGCGCCGAACTCGACGGCCCACGAGCGGGTCAGCGCGTCCATCGCGGCCTTGGAGGCGCTGTACACGCTGGTGACCGCGTTGCCGACGTCCGCGCCGATGGACGAGATGTTGACGATCGCGCCCTTGCCCTTCGCGACCATCGCCGGTGCGAGCGCGGCGGTGAGGAAGTAGGTGCCGCGCACGTTGACGTCGAAGACCTGCTGGTAGGTCTCCAGCGACTGCTCGGGGGTCGGCGCGAACGGGAAGATGCCCGCGTTGTTCACGAGCACGTCGACGTCGCCGACCTCCTGTGCGAGCGTGCGGATGTCGTCGAGGTTCGCGACGTCGGAGACGAGGAAGTGCCCGGTGCCCCCGGCCTTCTCGATCAGCTCGACGGTCTCCTTGCCCAGCTCGGCGCGGCGGCCGGTGAGGTAGACGGTGGCACCCGCCTCGGCGAGCCTGACCGCGATCGCGCGGCCGATGCCCGAGGTGGCTCCGGTGACGAGTGCCTTCTTGCCTGCGAGTTCCTTGGTTGACATGTCTACGAATCTGGCGCAGCGTGATGGTCAGGCCGTGAACTTCGGATGAATCAGCTGGTCAGCACCGGTGTGCGCAGGCCGAAGTAGGTCCTGACGAACCGCGGCACGTGGTAGCAGCCGAGCACCACCGGCTCGATCAGGTGCACGTCGGCGAGCGACTCCAGCAGCAGCTCCACGCACGCGACGTCACGGCCGAACAGCTCGGCCGCCTCGCACACGTTGACCCCGTCCTTCTCCTCGTGGGCGAGCAGCCGCAGCAGGTGCAGCTCCTCGTCGGTGAGCTGCCGCGCGGCCTTGTCCAGCGGCGCCAGCACGGCCCGGCAGTCCGACGGCACGGCGTTGCCGAGCCGGGTCTCCCGCTCCATCTGCCGGTACAGCATGTCCACGGTCCACCGCGGGCGGGCGGTGAGCTTGCCGCCGAGCACCCTGATCGGGTTCGGCAGGTACGACACGTGCGCCAGCACCTCCGCGACCCGCTCCGGCTCGGCGGCGACCCGCCTCGGGTCGAGGACCTTGCGGAAGAGCTCGTGCGCCTCGGACTCGGTGAGGCCCCCGGTCTTGAACCAGGTCACGGCGGGCAGCTCGTTCAGCCTGCGCACGCTGGTGAGGATCAGCGCGGAACCGGAGGTGTGCAGGTCGCGCACGGACTCGGCGTCCGGCACGTCGTCAACCACGACCAGGAACCGCTTGCCGCGCGCCTTCTCCCGCCACAGCGCCGCCCTGTCGCCGTCCGGGTTCTCGACGCCGACCGCGCGCAGCAGCTCGTTCGCGACGTCCCTGCCGCGCACGAAGATCTGCCCGTCGGGGAACCGGTGCCTCACGAGGTGGCCGATCCGCACGGCCAGCGCGGTCTTGCCGCTGCCGTGCATGCCGGTGATGCCGATGGTGCCCGGCAGCACCTCCAGCGCCTGCGCGATCTCCTGGGCCCGGCCGGTGAAGTCGGGCAGGTCCGGCGGCAGCTGCGCCGGCGTGCGCGGCAGCGCGAGGTCGCCCCTGAGGATCTGCGCGTGGACCTTGCGCAGCTCGGGGCCCGGTTCGAGGCCGAGCTCCTCGTTCAGCAGGGCGCGTGCCTGGTGGTAGTGGTCGAGCGCCTCCGCCTGCCGGCCGTCGCGGTAGAGCGCGGACATCAGCAGGGCGCGCGGGCGTTCCCGCAACGGGTTCGCGGCGACGTGCTTCTGCAGCTCCAGCACGTCCAGCTCGCGTTCGAGCCAGTCCTCGCGGGCCTTGAGCCGCTGCTGCGCGAGCCGGACCCGTTGGGCCTCGAAGTAGGTGCCGGTGAGGCCTTCCAGCGGCTCGCCGCGGCAGTCGTCCACGAGCTCGGCGCGCACGGTGTAGCCGCCGTCCCTGGACCTCAGGTCCAGCTCGGGCAGGGTCTTGCGGATCCGGTAGGTGTGGGTCCGCAGCGCCGTCACCGCGCTCGGTGTCGGGTCGTCCCAGACCATGCCGATCAGCTGGTCGTTGCTCAGCCGGATGCCGTTGTTCAGCAGCAGCGCCGCCAGCACGGCGCGCTGCTGGCGCGGCCCCAGGTCGATCTCCTCGTCGTCCCGCCAGGCTCGTACCGGACCCATCAGGGAGAAGCGCAGGCTCATGCAACAGCACAACGTTCGCGCGCATTCCCCGCTTCCCTCCCGGCCGGTTTCTCCTAGCTTGGGGGGATGAACCCGTTACGCGAGGTGACCCTCGACCAGCTCCGGCAGCGGACGAGCGTGAAGTGGCGGCACTACCCGCCCGACGTCCTGCCGGTGTGGGTGGCCGAGATGGACGTCATGCCGGCCGAGCCGGTCGCGCGGGCCATCACCGACGCGGTCGCGCTGGGCGACACCGGCTATCCCGCGGGCACCGCGTACGCCGAGGCGCTGGCCGCGTTCGGGCGCGAGCGCTGGGGCTGGGAGCCGGCCGTGGAGCGCACCGCGATCGTGCCGGACGTGATGATGGGCGTCGTCGAGATGCTCCGGCTCGTGTCGCCGCGGGACGCGCCCGTGGTGGTCAACTGCCCGGTGTACCCGCCCTTCTACCAGTTCATCAGGTCGATGGGGCGCACAGTGGTCGAGGCACCGCTCGGCCCGTCGTGGCGGATCGACCTCGCGGCGCTGGAGCGAGCCTTCGACCGCGCCGGGCGTGGTGCGGCGTACCTGCTGTGCAGCCCGCACAACCCGACCGGGACCGTGCACACCGCCGACGAGCTCGCCGCCGTCGCGGCGCTGGCCGAGCGGCACGGTGTGCGGGTCGTGGTGGACGAGATCCACGCGCCGATCGTGGCCACCGGCGTGCGGTTCGTGCCGTACCTGAGCGTGTCGGGCAACGCGTTGTCGCTGATGTCGGCGTCGAAGGCGTGGAACCTCGCGGGGCTGAAGGCGGCGCTGGCCGTCGCGGGCCCGGAGGCGGCGGACGACCTCGCGCGGCTGCCGGAGGAGGTGGCCGACGGGCCCAGCCACGTCGGGGTCCTCGCGCACACCGCGGCGTACCGGCACGGCGGCGCGTGGCTGGACGCGGTGCTGGCCGGGCTGGACGAGAACCGCCGGTTGCTCGCCGACCTGCTGGCCGCCGAGCTGCCGGACGTGGGGTACGCGCCGTCGGAGGGCACGTACCTGGCGTGGCTGGACTGCCGGGCGCTGGGCCTCGGGGACAGCCCTGCCGAGGCGTTCCTGCGGCACGGGCGGGTGGCCGTGAACTGCGGGATCCCGTTCGGCACCGGCGGGGCGGGGTTCGTGCGGGTGAACCTGGCGACCTCGCCGGAGATCGTGACCGAGGCGGTGCGCAGGATGGCCGCGGGGTGGTCGAAAGCCTCGTCCTGAGGACGGCGGGCTGGTACTGCTGGGCCCGTGCGGATCAAACCCGGCTTCGCGGCGGTCACGGTGCTGGTCTGGGCCTCCGGCTACCCGATGGGCGCGCTGGCCGTGGCGGTGGCGCCGCCGTTCCTGATGACCACGATCCGGTTCGCTCTGGCGGCGGTGCTGATGGGGCTCGTGGCGCTGGTGACGGGCGCGCGCTGGCCGCGTGGGCGGGCGCTGGCGCACACGTGCGTGGCGGGGCTGCTCGTGCAGGCGGTGCAGTTCTCCGGTGTGTACCTGGGGCTGCGGCTGGGGGTGCCGGCGTCGGTGACGGCGCTGGTCATCTCGTGCACGCCGGTGCTGACGGCGGTCGTGGCGGCGCGGGTGTTCCGGGTCCGGATCGGACCGCGGCAGGTCCTCGGGCTCGTGCTGGGCGTGGCCGCCGTGGTCGCCGCGTTGTGGGGCCGGCTGGGGTCGTTCGGGTCCGGCGCGGTGTTCACGGTCGTCGGCATGCTCGGGTTCGTCGCGGGTGGCGTGTACCAGCAGAGGTTCGTCCGCGACACGGACTTCCGGACCGGGAACGCGGTGCAGCACGCGGTGTCGGTGCCGGTGGTGGGGGTGCTGGCGCTGACCGAGTCGTCCGGTGTGACCGACTGGCGGCAGTTCTGGGCGGCGGTGGCGTTCCTGGTGCTGGTGAACTCGATGGGCGGGGCGTCGTTGTTCCTGGTCGGGGTGCGCACGGGCGGTGCGGCGGCGATGACGGCGCTGTCCTCTGTGGTCCCCTCGGTGACGGCGCTGATCGCGTGGCCGCTGCTCGGGCAGGCGCCGACGGCCGGTGTGGTGGCCGGGCTGGTGCTCGGGTTCGCGGCGTGCTGGCTCGGCACGGCCACCCCTTCGAGTTCTGTCGCCCGGACGGCAGTCGTAGAACCCGCCCGCGATGGGTACCGTTGATCGAATGACGGACGGCACCTTCGAGGCGTTCCGCAAGGCGGAGGCGTTGCTGGGCCAGCAGCGGCCGCTGGACGCGCTGCGCGAGCTGCGGCAGGTGCTGGACGAGGCCCCGGACGCGCCGTCCGTGCAGCTGCTCGCCGGCCGCGCCTACCTCGGCACCGCGCAGCTGCGGCGGGCGGAGGAGGCGTTCCGCAAGGTCCTCGACCTCGACCCCAGCGACCACTACGCCCGGTTCGCGCTGGGCAAGACGTTGCAGCGGCAGCAGCGGCTGCCCGAGGCGCTCGCCCAGCTGCGGATGGCCGTCGCGATGAACCCGTCGCCGGAGTACCAGGAGGCGCTTGGCGAGGTCAAGGCCAGGCTGGCGCTCGGCGGCGGCTGACGCGCCGCCGAGCCACCGCCCGTGCTCACCTGAACAGCGTCTCGCCCCAGTACCCGCCCGGACGCACACCGGGTGGCACCGCGAAGTGCCCGGAACCGGTGTGCTCCAGGTACTCCATCATCTTGTCCTTTGTGGACAGCGCCTGCTGCATCGGCACGAACGCCTTGCGCGAGTCCCGGTTGAACGCCACGAAGAACAGGCCGGCGTCGAGGTGCCCGAGCCCGTCGGAGCCGTCGGTGAAGTTGTAGCCGCGGCGCAGGATCCTGGCCCCGTTCACCGACTCCGGCGACGCGAGCCGGATGTGGGACTGCTCGCCGATCTTCGGCACCCCGCCGGCACCCCTGACGTGCAGGTCGGGCTCGTCGAACTCCTTGGCCTGCCCGAGCGGCGCGCCCTCGCCCTTGGTGCGGCCGACGATCTGCTCCTGCTCGGTGAGCGAGGTGCGGTCCCAGATCTCGATGTGCATGCGGATCCGGCGGGTCACCAGGTAGGTGCCGCCGTGGATCCACTCCGGGCCCTCCGCGGCCCACACGTGGTCGCGCAGCAGGTCGGTGTCCTCGGCCTTGATGTTGCGCGTGCCGTCCTTGAACCCGAACATGTTGCGCGGCGTCGCCTGCGCGCGGGTGGTCGACGAGGTGCGGCCGAAGCCGAGCTGCGACCAGCGCACCGCGACCCGGCCGAAGCCGATCCTGACCAGGTTGCGGATGGCGTGCACGGCGACCTGCGGGTCGTTCGCGCAGGCCTGGATGCAGATGTCGCCGTTGCTGCGCGCGGGGTCGAGGTCGTCCTGCGGGAAGCGCGGCAGGTCGATCAACGCCTCCGGCCGCCGGTCCTTCAGCCCGAACCGGTCGTCGAACAGCGACGGCCCGAAGCCGATCGTCAGCGTCAGCGCGGAGGCGGGCAGGTCGAGCGCCTCACCGGTGTCCTTCGGCGGTGCGTCGGCGTTGCCGCCGACCGCGCCGTTCTCCGCCGCCTCCTGGCCCGCGGTCATCCGTTCCGCTGCCCGCGTCCACTGCTTGAGCAGGTCGACGAGCTCGTCCCGGCTCTTCGTCTTCACGTCCAGCGCGACGAAGTGCATGTGGTCCTGCGCGGGCGTGGTGATGCCCGCCTGGACGTCGCCGTGGAACGGCACCTGCGCCGCCGCGACGTTCTCGACCTCCGGCGCCGCCGTGACGGCGAACGCACCGGCGGCCGCGCCGGCACCGGCGAGCGCCACCCCGGCGCCCGCGTACCCGAGCAGCCTGCGCCGCGACACCTCGCTCACTTGGCCGACACCACCTCGGCGACCCTGCTGACCGGCTCGCCCAGCGCGTCGACGGCCTCAGCGAGGGCCTTGACCTCGTCCTTGGACAGCTCGGTGTACAGCTTGAAGCCGTCGCCCCTGCGGTGCTTCTCCAGCGCCTCGTCGAGCGCCTTGAACTTCTCGTCCAGTGTGGACACCAGTGCGGCGTCCTTCTGCTGCACCACCGGGCGCAGCGCCGCGATCGCCGCCTGCGAGCCGTCCACGTTGGACCGGAAGTCCCACAGGTCGGTGTGCGAGTAGCGGTCCTCCTCACCGGTGATCTTGCCGGTGGCGACCTCGTCGAGCAGCTCCTTGGCGCCGTTCGCGAGCTGCACCGGGGTGAGCTCGACACCCTTGGCCTTGGCGACGATCTCCTTGACGTCGGTCAGCAGCTGGTCGGCGATCTTCTCGGAGTCGGCCTGCAGCCCGGACTCCCACAGGTCCTTCTCCAGGCGGTGGTAGCCGGTGAACGCCATGCCGTCCTCGATGACGTCCTCGCGGCCGTCGATCTTCGGGTCGAGGTCGCCGAAGCTCTCCGCGACCGGTTCGATGCGCTCCCAGTAGATCCGCGACACCGGGAACAGCGCCTTCGCGTCGTCGACCTTCTTGGCCTTGACGGCGTTGACGAACTCCTCGGTCTTCACGAGCAGCTGGTCGGCCTGCGAGCTGACGTAGCGCTGGTAGCTCTTGGTCGCCTCGGCCAGCACCGCGTCGCCGTCGGTGGACTTCTTGCTGTCGCCGGTGACGGTGAAGTCGCCGCGGATGCCGTCGCCCTTCATGCCCGGCTTGCACGCGGTCTGGAACTTGCCGGACTCGGTGACCTCGACGATCAGCTTGCGGCTGAGGCCCGGCCCGATGTTCTCGACCTCGCCGAGGATCCGGTCGCCCTCCGCGTACAGGTAGAACTCGGTGACCTTCGTGCCCTTGTTCGTCACCTCGAACGTGACGTTGCCCGTACCCGTCTCGGTCTTCGCGACCTTGCACGCGTTGTCGCTCGCCTCGACCGCGATCGCGCCACTCGCGGCGTTGTCAGCGGGGCTCCCGCACGCGGCCAGCACCGCGAGTGAGCCCAGGACGACTACTGCCTTGCGCACCGCAACTCCAGAATTTCAGGCGGCAGCGCGGACGCGCGGCCGGACGAGGAAGAGGGACAGGACGACCGCCACGTAGGAGACCCACGCGACGGCCTGCAGCACCGAGGTCCGCTGCGAGTAGTTGAAGAAGCCCTTGAGCACCGCGCCGTACCAGGAGTCCTCCGGCAGCACGTCGCTGATGTCGAACGCGAGCGTGTTCAGCCCCGGCAGGATCGCCGCCTCCTGCAGGTCGTGGATGCCGTAGCTCAGGACACCCGCCGCCACGAACACGAGCAGCACGCCCGTGACCGTGAAGAACTTGCCGAGGTCGAACCGGATCGCCCCCGCGTAGAGCCCGGCGGCGATGGCCACGGCCACCGCGATCCCGGCCAGGAACCCGATCAGCGGCTGCGCCGCACCCCCACCCGCGGCCTGCACGCTGGAATAGAAGAAAACAGCCGTTTCGAGCCCTTCTCGTCCTACGGACAAAAAGGACACAACGACCACGGCAACGGGCCCGACCTGAAGTGCTTGATCCATTTTCCCGCGCAGCTCGGCCGCGATCGTCTTGGCCGCGCGCCGCATCCAGAAGATCATTCCCGTGACGAACGCGACCGCAATGATCGACATCGTCCCGCCGAACGCTTCCTGCTGCTCAAAGCTCATGCCGGCACCGGCGAAGGTGATCACCGCACCCGCCGTCACGGAGAGCACCACCGCGGTCACCACGCCGACCCACACCCACTTCAGCGCGTGCCTTCTGTCCGTTTTAACCAGAAATGCGATCAGGATGCTGACCACGAGCGCGGCCTCAAGCCCCTCCCGCAGCCCGATCAAGCCATTGGCAAACAACATCCCGCGCCTCCGTGAATTCAGGTCGGCCTGAATTTAGGTAAGGCTCACCTGTATGTCCAGCCGCCAACAGTGCCGGTTGCATCACGCTTGACCCGGCACCCCGCCGCCGGAGCCACGTAGCCTGGGTCTCGTGGTCCTGCTGCAGCCCCAACGCCGCCGCTCCCGCGCCGCCAACATCGTCGGCCGCATCGCCCTGGTGCTGCTGCTGATCGTGGTCGTCGCAGCCGGAGCGTGGGGCCTGGGCGCCCTGAACCGCCGCGACGCCGACCGAGTCGGCCCACCCCCGTTCCTCGTCCCCCTGCAGGAGGTGGAGCCAGGCGCCGCCGCCCCCGGCAACGCGGTCGCCCCACCCCCCACCCCCGGCGACAACCCGCTGACCGAATGGGCCACCCGCGTGGCGTCGAAAACCGACATCCCGGTCCGCGCCCTGCACGCCTACGCCGCCGCCGACCTGACCATGCAGCGCGACGCCCCGTCGTGCCGCATCTCCTGGGCCACCCTGGCGGGCATCGGCCGCATCGAGTCCCACCACGGCAACATCAACGGCGCCCGCCTCCAGGACAACGGCCTCCCGTCCCGCCCGATCATCGGCATCCCCCTCGACGGCTCCCCCGGCGTCCGCGCCATCAACGACACCGACGGCGGCCGCCTCGACACCGACACTAGGTGGGACCGCGCCGTGGGCCCAATGCAGTTCATCCCCGGCACCTGGAACCGCTGGGCCAAACGAGCCGCAGCCGACGGCCAGCCCGCCGACCCCCAGAACATCGACGACGCCGCCCTGACCGCAGCCCGCTACCTGTGCGGCGGCGGTTCACGCGACCTCGGGACGGGCCCCGGCTGGTGGGCGGCGGTGCTCGCCTACAACAACTCCGTGGAGTACGGGCAGAACGTGTTCAGCGGCGCCGACGCCTACGCACGGGCCAGCGTGCCCCAGTAGCCACTCGCCGCGTTTCGCCGCCTTTGGTTCGCTCGGGTGTCTTCGCTCGCTTGGGCTGGGGGCCGCCGGGGGTTCCTGCCGCTCGGTGGACCTGCCTGTTACGCCTTCCGCCACACGATCGGGTGAAGGATGTCCTGATTCAGGCCCGGTGCCGTCTATCAGGCATGTCAGGATTTCACTGCTCACTCGCCCGCAGATATGGAAACGCGGGAGGGGCGCCACACCACGCTGTCGCGGCGACTCGGCTCGCACCGCCTCGACGGCTCGCCGCCGCACCGTCTCGACCGTTGTGCGTCGCGCTGTCGCGGCGGCTCCACACGGCACTGTGCCGACCGCCGCCCGCTGGGTCACCGCCTCCACCCGCGCCAGGCCCACCTACGGCCTTCCCGGCCACCCCGGCGCGGCCCCAGCCGCGCATTCGCCCAGCCCTGTCCGGCCCGGCCTGTCCCGGCCTCGCCTCCGAAGTCTGAGCCAAACCCGTCCGCTGCTGGCCCAGCTCGTTCGCGTGGCCACCGCTTCTCGCCCAGCCCGGCATGGCCGGTGTTTCTCGCCTGCCGAGCACCGCGAGCGGCTCTCGCCTGCCCCGGCATGGCCGGTGTTCTCGCCTACCCGGCATGGCGAGCACTTGTCGCCTGCCCGCCATGGCTGGTGTTTCTCGTCCGTCCCGCATGGCTGGCGTCTCTCGCCTACCGGGCACGCTGGCGTCTTTCGCCTGCCCCGCATGGCGGGTGTTTGTCGCCTGCCTGGCGTGGCGGTGTTTGTCGCCTGCCAGGCCGGGTGAGCGTCTTCTCCCTTCCCTGGCAAGGAACCTGGGTGGTTGTGGTTTCGTCACGAGTCGCAGGCGAAGCCCTGCCGCGGCAAGGAGGGACGTCAAGTCCACGCTTTTCGGACTTGACGTCCCCTCCTTGGTGTGGCCGCCTCTGGTGCGATTCGTGACGAAACCACAACCACAACGCAAGCACCCAAGCAGCCGCAAGCCGCCCAAAGCACCAGGCGTGCCATCAACCCGCGAGCGGCGCCGGCCCGGTTTTTGATCAGATTGTCAGGGGGTCGAGGGGGACGGAGTCCCCCTCGCAGCAACGCACCCGCCACATCCCCAAGCCCCGCAACCACTTACGGACGCGCACCCGCCACCCGCCATCGCAACCGGCGGACGTCCCACGCACCCGGCGCGCCTCGGACAAGCTCACCCCCACCTGGAAAGGCGCGTCGCCGGAGGCGCGTTGCCGGGACGAGCGCGGCCGTCGAACGGGCGCGGCAACGGGAAGGCGCGGCAACCGAAAGGGCACCCAAAGCCGACGAAGAAGGCTGGGGCCAGACGGAAGTAGGCCCCAGCCCTCCTTCTCATTTCCCTGCCGACGCAACACCCACGCGCACCTCAGCAGGAGAAGCCAACCACCCACCCGACCCCTCAACCGCAGATCCCCCAACCTCCGAACCCACCGTGGAATCCCCAGCATCCGCCCGATCACCCAAAGGCGCCCCACTAGCCGGCACCCCACCCGGCGAAGACGACGGCACCGGCTCCTCCGACCGCGGCACAGCCGTCGGCACACCCCCAGACGCCCTCGCCGAAGCCGGCGGCGCACCCGTCGGAACCGGCGCACCCGAAGAACTCGGAACCCCAGGCGGAACCCCCGCACTCGACGTCACCACCGGCACAGACGTGTCCGAAGTAGACGAACCATCCCCAGGACCAGGATCCTCGTTCCGCCCCACCGCCCCCGGCTTCGACGAAGCCGAAGACGAAGACGAGACCGAAGACGGCGGCAACGAGACCGAAGACACCCGCACGGTCTGCGTCACGGTCGACACCGCCACCCGAGTCTGCGTCCCCATCCGCGCCGTCCGCACCTCACGCACCTTCCCCTCCACCACAACGGTTTCCGTCACGGTCGAGGCAGTGTCGAACGGCTTGGTCCACCACTGCGATGTCGGCCGGGTGGCGGGCGGGGCCGCCAGAGGGGCTTCCTCCGGCGACCCCGTCAGGGCGATCAGCGCGAACATGCCGCCGAGTGCCAGGAAAGGTACGACGACCACGGCTCCGAAGCAGCCACGGCCACTGGGCGGCTCTTCACGGTGACTCATCTGCGACACACCCCCGCACGAGGACAACTGTTCCACCTTGTTGATCGTCCACAAGGAACAGTGCGTCACAGTTCTTTAGTCACACGATGGGGTGCTCACGCCAACGGCGGCAACTCCGGAGCGTGAGCGGCGGGCGAAGATGAAAGCCTTTCCAGGGCCAGGGAAACTGCTCGTTCCAACTGCGGGTCGCGGCCGGAAACGCGGTCGGCCGGGGTCATGACCACCTCGATGTCCGGGTCGACGCCGTAGTTCTCGACGTCCCAGCCGTGGCCCTTGAACCACGACGCGTACCTCGGCTGGGTGACCATGGTGCCGTCGACCAGGGAGTAGCGCATGTCGATGCCGATCACGCCGCCCCACGTGCGGACGCCGACGACCGGGCCGATGCCCAGTTCCTTGATGGCCACGTTCACGATGTCGCCGTCGGAGCCGGCGTACTCGTCGGCCACCGCCACGACCGGGCCGCGCGGGGCGTCCTGGGGGTAGCTCTCCGACGCCGTGTAGCCGCGGGCCACGGACCAGCCGATGACCTTGCGGCCGAGCTTCTCGATCACGAGCTGGGAGGTGTGGCCGCCGCCGTTCTCGCGGACGTCGAGGACCAGGGCCTCGCGGGTCAGCTCCACGCGCAGGTCGCGGTGCAGCTGGGCCCAGCCGGCGCCCATCATGTCGGGAACGTGCAGGTAGCCCACGCGGCCGCCGGACATGTCGTGCGTGAACGCACGGCGGTTGGCCACCCAGTCGTGATAACGCAGGGGCTCTTCATCGGCCAACGGCACGACCACGACCCGACGCAGCGCGCCACCACCACTGGGGCGCACGGTCAGCTCGACGGGCTTGCCCGCGGTGCCGATCAGCAACGGACCGGGCCCGGACGCACCGACCGGACGGCCGTCCACGGCCACGATGGCGTCGCCCGCGCGCACGGCCACGCCGGGAGCGGCCAGCGGCGAACGGGCGTGCGGGTCGGAGGTCTCGCCGGGGATCACCCGCTCGACCACCCAGTCGTCGCCGGACCGGACCAGGTCCGCGCCCAGCAGGCCCTGGCGGCGGGAGGTGGGCACGTGGTGCGGCGCGCCCCAGACGTAGGCGTGGGACGTGCCGAGCTCGCCCTGGACCTCCCACAGCAGGTCGACGAGGTCGTCGTGGCTGCCGAGCTGCTCCACGAGCGGGCGGTAGCGGTCGAGCTCGCCCTGCCAGTCGACGCCGCCCATGTCGGTGCGCCAGAAGTTGTCGCGCATGAGCCGCCCGTTCTCGGCGTACATCTGCGCCCACTCCAGAGCGGGGTCGACCACGACGCGCACCCGCGCCAGGTCGATCTCGACGTGGTCCGGGGAGTCCTCGTCGGCCTTGCTGTCGGTCGGGACGACGCGCAGGTCGCCGCGGTCCTCGACGAGCATCCGGCGGCCGTCGCCGGACACCGCGAACGCGTCCGCGCTCTCGGCCAGGCACTCGGTCTTCTGCTTCGCGAGGTCGAACCGCTCCAGCACCGTGCGCGGCGGCCGGGCGTCGGGCGTGGCCAGGTTGTCGCCGAGCACGCCGAGCAACGGGCGGCGCAGCCACAGCAGGCCGCCGCGGGCCGCGCGCAGGCCCGTGTACTCGGCGGCCGCGACGGGCACGGCCACGACCCGGTCGGCCAGGCCCTCGATGTCGACCTTCGAGATCGCGGGCTTGTCGTCGTCGTCCGAGGAGTCCTTGTCGTCCTCCTCGTCACCCACCGGCCGGCCGCCGCGCATCGGGGCGAACGGCGACGGGGTCGTGGCGGCCAGCGGCACCAGGTGCGGGCGGCAGCCGGTCGGGAACGACAGGTCGAAGACGTGGGCGTCGTAGACCGGGTCGAACGTCCGGACCGACAGGAACGCCAGGTACTTGCCGTCCTCGGTGAAGGTCGGCGAGAAGTCGGCGAACCGCAGCGGCGTCACGTCCACGAGGGACAGGTCCGTCACGTTCGCCATCCTGATGTGCCGCAACGGTGTCGGTCCCGGATGCGACCACGCGAGCCACGCCGAGTCCGGCGAGAACGCCAGGTTGCTCACGTTCGCGTTGGCGCCGGACACGACCTCCCGCACCTCACCGGAAGCGATGTCCACCAACAACAACCGGCCGTCGTGCGTCCCGACGGCCACGCGCGAGCCGTCCGGCGCGGCGACGAGCGAGAGCACCCGGCCCAGCTGCCCGGACGCGATGCGGCGAGCGGTGTTGCCGGGTTCGACGCCACCGACGGGCGCGATCTCCAGCGCCTCCTCGCCCTCCACGTCGGTCACCCACACGACGTGGCCGGTCTCGCCGAGGATCTTCGGCAGCCGCGCGCGCACGTCCGAGCGCTCGGCCAGCGCGCGCACGGGACCGTCCCGGTGCGTCACCCAGTGCACGGAACCGCGCACCTCGATGGCGGACGCGCGACCGGTGTGGTCGACGCTGAACGAGTCGATGTTGCCGGAAGCCTTGACGTGGTGCGGTTGCAGGCCGGTGCGCGGGCCGCCCAGCCTGATGTCGAGCTTGCGCAGCTCCGAGAGGCCCTCCAGCAGCCACAGCTCGCCGGCGGAGTGGAAGATCACCCGCGAGCCATCGGTGGAGGCGTTGCGCGCGTAGAAGTCCAGCTCGCTGTGGCGCCGCAGGTCGGTGCCGTCCGGCGCGACCGAGTACAGGCTGCCGACGCCCTCGTGGTCGGACAGGAACGCGATCCGCCCGTCCACCCACATCGGGTTGACCAGCGACGACTTCAGGTCGTCGAGGATGCGGACGAACTCGCCGGTGCCGGCCTGGTCCACCCACAGCTTCCCGGCGGTGCCACCGCGGTACCGCTTCCAGTACGAGGGTTCCTGCATGTAGCTGGACGCCGTGACGACCTGCCCGTCCGGGCCGAACGAGACGTCGTTCACCCACCCGTACGGCAGCACCTCGGCCGGTTCGCCGTCCAGCGGCACCGCCCAGGCCTGCTTGCGGTTCCTGGACATCTGGCCCGTCGTGGAGACGGCGACCACGCGGCCGTCCGCAGTCCACCCCGACACGTGCGTGCGGGCGACGCCCCAGTGCGTCAACCGGCGGGCGGGTCCACCGTCCACAGGTGCCACCCGCACCTCGGGCGCACCGTCGATCCAGCTGGCCCAGGCCAGGTGCGTGCCGTCCACCGAGATCCGCGGCGAGCGGACGGGCACCTGGTCAGCGGACGCGCGCCACGCCCTTCCCCCGTCGACGGGGGCCAGCCACACGTCGTCCTCGGCCACGAACGTCACCAAGTCACCGCGAAGGTGCGGATACCGCAGGTAAGTCACGTGATCGACGTTAGCCCAACCTCACCGGTTCAGGAGGGCCAAAAACGCCGCCAGTCCTCCGCGCTCGGAGATTCCAGACCTTCGGCCCGCGCCTTGGCTTCGGCTTCCCGCACGGACGCCGCGAACCGCCGGCACACCTGGCGCAGCTCCGTCTCCGGGTCCTCACCCGCGAGCCGGGACAGCGCGGTCACGGCGAACAGCGTCGTGCCCGTGTCGTCGCCCTCCGGCAGCAGGTCGACCGGAAGACCGGCGCGTGTGGTGCGCTGCACCAGCTTCGCGGCCAGCGCCACCGCCGGCTGCCCGAGCGCCACACCGTCCACACTGGACTCGCGCTGCTTCTCGGCCTGCTTGAGCTCCTCCCAGCGGTGCTGCTGCGAGGTCGCGTCGTGCACGGCCGGGTCGTTGCCCTCGAAGACGTGCGGGTGCCGGCCGACCAGCTTCGCGACCAGCCCGGCCGCGACGGCGTCGATGTCGAACGGGTCCAGCGCGTCCTCGGCGGCGACCTGGGCGTGGACGAGCACCTGCAGCAGCACGTCGCCGAGCTCCTCGCGCATCGCGGCGCGGTCGCCGTCCTCGATGGCCTCGAGCAGCTCGAAGGTCTCCTCGACCAGGTACTGGCGCAGCGACTGGTGGTCCTGCTCCGCGTCCCACGGACATCCGCCCGGTGAGCGCAGCCGGTGCATCACGGCGGCCGCGTCGAGCAGCCCGGCGCCCAGCGGCTCCGGCGTCGTGATCACCACGGCACCGGGGTACGCGCCGGCCGAGGTCGTGAGCACCACGGCACCGTCTTCGAGCTCCTCGGGAGCGGGCCCGTCGACGCCAAACGCCGACCAGGACTCCACCGGCACGCCCTCGCCCGCGTAGACGGCGGAGGCCGTGCGCAGCGCGGGCAGGGCGGCAGCGGGCAGCACGGTGCCGAGCCGCTCGCTCAGGAGGACGACGGTGGTGGTCAAGACTTCTTCTGGGCCGCGCTCACGCCGACGAAACCGGCCTGCTCACCGGCCTTGCCGACGACGGTCGCACCGGTCGGGTCCCACACGCCGTAGCGCGGGTTGACCTCGATGTCCAGGTCGGCCGCGTGGAACTGGGCGATCCGCAGGCCGAACGCCGCGAGCAGCCGCGGGTCCATGCGGTCGGCCAGCTCGTCCTCGCCCGGCGTCGCCGGGACCGTGTCGCGCGACTTGACCAGCGCGACCATCCAGCTGGCCTGCTGCTCGTCGGCGGGGAACGCGACGACCGTGCCCGGCTTCACGCCCCACAGCATGGTGTGCACGAGGGAGGCGTTCTCGGAGACGCGGACCTTCTGGTTCGTCGCCGAGGCCTGCTGGCCGCTCGACGTGCGCGGCGCCTCCTGCACGAACCGGGCGAACTTCGCCGGGTCCGCGGCGGCCTCCCTGGCCTTGTCCTTGGCTTCCTTCGGGTCCTTGACCTGGAAGAAGTCGATCGTGATCTCGAGCGTGGAGAGGTTGCGGCGGGCCAGTTCGCCCATGACCATCGCGTCGCGCTGGCGGCGGTAGATCGTGGTGGGGTCCTGCTCGCTCTGCTTGGAGGCCTCCTCCGGGCCGCCGCGCTCCTTCACCGCGTCGTACACCTTGGTCTCGTCGACCGTGATGTTCTCGCGCTGCGCGGCGTACTCGGCGATCCTGTGGGTGATCTCGTCGGCCAGCACGAGCCGCGAGACCTGGTCGAGCTTGCCCTGGTCCTGCATCTGCTGGGCCGCGGGCTCCTTCTTGAGCACCGTGATGGTGCGATCCTGGACGGTCTTCAGATCGATCGCCTGGCCTCCGACGATCGCGGCCGAGCCGGCCTTCGCGGGCCCGGCGGAGCATCCGGTGGCAAGCAACGCCACAGCAACACCGACCAGCGAGAAACGCTTCAGAACAGTGCTCACGGGGATCAGCCTCTCACGCCGTGGTGACTCCGGTCACGGGAGTCCCCGCGAGTGAGTCGAGGAAGGCACCGCACCAGTTCAGCAGTTCCTGATCACGCAGCTGCGGTGCACCCATCCGGCCGCCCGCGGCTCCCTCCGTCGGCCTAGGCACCGTGACCGTGCCCATGGCCTGCTTGTACACGGCCTTGGGGAACAGCCTGCGCAGCCGGACGAGCTGCGAGTCGCGCAGCTCCAGCTTCGCGAACCGGATGTTCTGCCCCATCGCGATCACCTCGGCGACGCCGTGGCGGCGGCAGGTGTGCCGCAGCCTGGCCACGCCGAGGAGGCGTTCGACCGGCTCCGGCGGCGTGCCGTAGCGGTCCTTGAGCTCGTCCCAGACCGACTGGAGCGCCGCCTCGTCCGTGGCGGCCGCGATCTTGCGGTAGGCCTCCAGGCGCAGCCGTTCGCCGGGCACGTAGTCGTGCGGCACGTGCGCGTCGACCGGCAGGTCGACCCTGACCTCGGCGAGCTCCTCCTCGACCTCGCCGCCGTCGGCGCCGGCGTGCCTGCGGAACGCCTCGACGGCCTCGCCGACCAGCCGCACGTACAGGTCGAAGCCGACGCCCGCGATGTGGCCGGACTGCTCGGCGCCGAGGATGTTGCCGGCGCCGCGGATCTCCAGGTCCTTCATCGCGACCGCCATGCCCGCGCCCAGCTCGGTGTTCTGGGCGATCGTGGCGAGCCGGTCGTGCGCGTGCTCGGTCAGCGGCGTCTCCGCCGGGTACAGGAAGTAGGCGTACCCGCGTTCGCGGCCACGGCCGACGCGGCCGCGCAGCTGGTGCAGCTGCGCCAGGCCGAGCAGGTCGCCGCGCTCGACGATCAGCGTGTTGGCGTTGGAGATGTCCAGGCCGGTCTCGACGATCGTGGTGCAGACGAGCACGTCGTACTCGCGTTCCCAGAAGCCCTGGATGAGGTGTTCGAGCTTGTCCTCGTTCATCTGGCCGTGCCCGGTCACGACCCTGGCCTCCGGCACGAGCTCGCGGATGCGCTTCGCGGCCTTCTCGATGGTCGAGACCCGGTTGTGCACGTAGAAGACCTGGCCGTCGCGCAGCAGCTCGCGGCGGATCGCGGCGGCGACCTGCTTGTCGTCGTACGCGCCGACGTAGGTGAGGATCGGGTGCCGTTCCTCCGGCGGGGTCAGGATCGTGGACATCTCGCGGATGCCGGCCAGCGACATCTCCAGCGTGCGCGGGATCGGCGTCGCGGACATGGTCAGCACGTCGACGTGCGTCCGCAGCGCCTTGATGTGCTCCTTGTGCTCCACGCCGAACCGCTGCTCCTCGTCCACGATCACGAGGCCGAGGTCCTTGTACCGCACGGACTTCTGCAGCAGCCGGTGCGTGCCGATCACGATGTCGACCTCGCCGTCGGCGAGACCGGCCACGGTCTGCGCCGACTCGTTCGCGTCGGTGAACCGGGACAGGCCCTTGACGTTCACCGGGAACTGGCGCATGCGCTCGGCGAACGTGTTGAGGTGCTGCTGGGCCAGCAGCGTCGTCGGCACCAGCACGGCGACCTGCTTGCCGTCCTGCACCGCCTTGAACGCCGCGCGGACCGCGATCTCGGTCTTGCCGTAGCCGACGTCACCGCAGATGACGCGGTCCATCGGCACGCTGCGCTCCATGTCGGCCTTGACCTCGTCGATCGCGGCCATCTGGTCCTGCGTCTCGGTGAACGCGAACGCGTCCTCCAGCTCGCGCTGCCACGGCGTGTCGCTCGCGAACGCGTGGCCGGGCGCGGACTGGCGGGCCGCGTAGAGCTGCACGAGCTCGGCCGCGATCTGCTTGACCGCCTTGCGCGCCTTGGACTTCGTGTTCTTCCAGTCGCTGCCGCCGAGCTTGTTGAGCGTCGGCAGCTCACCGCCCACGTACCGGCTGACCTCGTCGAGCTGGTCGGTCGGCACGAACAGCCGGTCGCCGGGCTGGCCGCGCTTGGACGACGCGTACTCCAGCACCAGGTACTCGCGGGTGGCGGACGCGCCGGCGGCGTCCTTGGTGGTGCGCTGCACCATCTCCACGTACTTGCCGATGCCGTGCTGCTCGTGCACCACGAAGTCGCCCGCCTTGAGCGCCAGCGGGTCCACCGCGTTGCGCCGCTTGGAGGGCATCTTGCGCATGTCCTTGGTGGACGTTCCGCCGCGGCCGCCGGTCAGGTCGGTCTCGGTCAGCACGACCAGCGCGAGGTCCGGCAGCACGAAGCCGTCCTCGAGCGCGCCGCGCACGACCGTGACCATGCCGGCTTTCGGTGCCTCGTCGAGGGATTCGAGGCAGACGGCGGCGACCTCGGCTTCCTTGAGCCGTTCCTCCGCACGGTGCGCGGTACCGGCGCCGGGCACGACGAGCACCGCCGCGCCACCGGTCGCCGTGTGCGCCTTGAGGTCCGCGAAGGCCCGGTCGACGTCGCCCTGGTAGGCCTCGACCGGCTTGACGTCGAGGTGCACCACGTCGGCGGCGTCGGTCGTGAGCTGCGTGAGCGTCCACCACGGACGGTCGTTGGCCCGCGCCTGCTCGGAGATCTCACCCAGGCCCCGGTAGGCGCTGCGGCCCAGGTCGATCGGCGCCTTGCCGCCCGTGGCGGCGGCCATCCACGACGCCTCCAGGAACTCCTGGCCGGTCCGCACCAGGTCGGCGGCCCGCGCGCGGACCTTCTCCGGGTCGTTGAGCAGCACGTGCGTGCCCTTCGGCACCACGTCCGTGAGCATCTGCAGCTCGCCGGGGCACAGCGCCGGGATCAACGCCTCCATGCCCTCGACCGCGATGCCGTTGGAGAGCTTCTCCAGCATCTCCACCAGGTGCGCGTCCGACCGGTGCTCCTCGGCCAGCTCCGCCGCGCGGTGCCGCACGTCGTCGGTCAGCAGCAGCTCGCGGCACGGCGGCGCGACGAACTCGCCGACCTCCTCGGGCAGCGACCGCTGGTCCTGCACGGAGAACGGCCGGATCTCGCTGACCTCGTCGCCCCAGAACTCGACGCGGTAGGGGTGCTCCGCGGTCGGCGGGAAGATGTCGAGGATGCCGCCGCGCGTGGCGTACTCACCGCGCTTCTCGACCATGTCGACGCGCGTGTAGGCGTTCTCGGCCAGCCGCGTGACCAGCTCCGCGAAGTCCTGCTCCTCGCCGACCACGAGGTGCACCGGCGTGAGGTCGCCCAGGCCCGGCGCCATCGGCTGGATGAGGCTGCGCACGGTCGTGACCAGCACCTTGACCGGCTTGCCCGCGGGGTGCTTGAGGCGGCGCAGCACCTGAAGGCGCGCGCCGACGGTGTCCGCGCGGGGCGACAGGCGCTCGTGCGGCAGCGTCTCCCAGCTCGGGAAGAACGCGACCTCGTCGGAGCCGATGAGGTCTTTGAGGACGTTCGTCAGCTCCTCGGCCTCGCGGCCGGTCGCCGTGACGGCCAGCACCGGCCGGACCGTGGACAGCGCGGCGGTGACCAGCGGGCGGGCGGCCAGCGGACCGTCCAGCTCCAGCTCGGGAACACCGGCCGAGTCGATCAGCGTGCGGAGGGCTTTGTCGGGCAGGACACCATCGAGCAGGCCGTGCAGCGGCATGATTTCGAAACCCCGTCGAGTGCGGAATGCCAGACAGACCCCTGCCTGGGACGAGGGGTCTCACCCCCACCATAGCTCGTGCGGCGAACCCTTATCGGGTGACTCGTGCGCGGCTCTAGTGGTCGCGCTGCGCAGCGGCGCGCGCCGCCTGCATCTTGCGCCGCAGGTGCCCGGCGGGGTCGGCGTCGTAGCTGCGGCAGTCGTCCTGCCAGGTCACGAGGGCCTGGCGGAGGTCGCCGAGCGAGTGCACGTACGCCTGGGACCCGCCGTGCCGCACGGTGGTGCGCGCCACGTCGGTCCACACGAGGTCGAACCCGTGCACCCGTTGCAGCGCCGTCCACACCATCCGGTCGGGTACCTCCACGTCGTCGGCCTCGACCCACCTGGCGGCCCAGGCGTGCGCGTCCTCACGGCTGACCGTGCCGTCGAGCACCGCCTGCCAGACGTCGGCGACCGTCGTCCTGGTCGCCTGCTCAGGAATAGTCATTCCAGTACTCCCGGTCGATCCGGCTCTGCAGTTGCTTCTCGGTCAGTTTCGGGAACGTCGTCGTCGGGTTGCCCGACGGGTTCGACGGGTCGCTGACCACGACGGAGTAGGTGCCGTCACCGTTGCTCAGCACCCGCACGAGCTGACCGTCCTCCTGGAAGTACAGCTTGCCGTCCTTGCGCACGCGGTCCACGTCGACGTCACGTTCTGTCTCGCGCAGCTTGCCGTGGACGTCGCGGTCGGAGGTCACGCCGGTGGGCCTGGCCTCCTGTTCGAGGTCGCGCGTGGCCCGCTGGGCGCTGGTCAGGCCCGCACCCGCGTCGATGGACCCGTGCTGCTGCGCCGGTTTGCCCGGCTTGCGGGGCCCGCCGGGAGGAGGACCGGGCTTGGGTGGCTTCTTGTGCAGTGCGAACCACACGAGCAACCACAGCTGGGTGAGCAGTGTCCGCATCGCCGCCTACCCGTTCAGCAGTTTCGTGAGGCTGGTCAGGCTGTTGATCAACGCTCCGGTGAAGGTGAGGATGCGACCGGCCCACTTCACCACGGCCGCCACGATCTGCGACGCGATCGCCGGGATCGTCACGACGAAGATCGCCTCGACCGCCCACACGATCACCCTCGCCACCAGGTCGGCGATCAGGTCCCGGACGATCTCGCGGGTCATCTCCACGAGGTTGCCCGCGCCCTCGGTGGCCGCCGCCATCGCCGCCGAGATGGCTCCCAGCGCACCGATGGCCTCGACGTTCTTCGCCATCTTGGCCCGGTACGCGTCGGCCGCCTCGCCCTGCCAGCCGGGGATGTCCGCCTCCACGCACGACCGCAGGTCCTCGGACATGCTGTAGAGCTCCTTGGCCATGTTCTCCCAGGTCGTGGCGTGTGACCTGACCACGTCCGGCTTGCCGGTGAGCTCGTCGAGCACCTCCCGCAGCGGCTCGAAGTACTCGATGGCCCAGCCGAGCCCGTTGGACAGCAGGCCGCTGATCGGGTCGAGCGCGAAGGCGACGACCTCGACGGCCGCACCCGAACCCGCCAGCAGGTCGTCGACCCACCCCTCGGTCCTGATCGCGTCGACGAGGCCCTCGATGCTGTCGGCGACACCGGAGCCGGTCCACACCTCGCGCGACGACTGGACGGGGGCCACCAGGTCGGTCATGACGGCTCACCCCCGCCGGCGGACCGCACCAGGCCCGCGTTCTGCTCGTCGACGCCCTCGTAGTCGTCCGAGCTGACCAGCAGCGTCTTGACGACGATGTCGAGCGTCTCCTCCTGGTAGGCGATCAGCTCGTCCTGCTCGGTGTGCCGGCCCGCCAGCACCCCGGAGATCCACTCGCACAACGCGCCGTAGGCCTGGCCGTCCTGCGTGATGTGGGCGCTCGCGGACTTCACCGCGGCGAACCGCGCCTGGATCTTGGCCACGTTCGCCGCGTGGGCGCGCAACTGCTCGACGTCGACCTCGAACGACATGGTCACCGCTCCCTGAGGTAGGTGCGGGTGTCGTTGCCGTCGTCGTCATAGTCGGTCATGACCGGACGGGCGGTGCTTTCACCGCCGCGCAGCTGGTTGCCGACCCGCTCCGCGATGGCCCGTGCGGCCGGGGTGTCGCCGACGGTCTCCGCGATGATCTCCCGCGACCGGTCGGCCAGCTCGCCGCGCGCCCTGCCCAGTGTCGCCATGATCGCCTGGGCGACCTCGGCGGGCGGGACCCGCTGGATCCGGTCGGTGAGCCGCAGGTCCACCAATGCCCCGGTCGAGTCGACCGTCAGCTCGGCGAGCCCGTTCCGGTCGTGCACGGTGACCCGCACGTCCTGGAACCGCTCGCTCATCGCCCGCGTGTCGGCGGCGAGCTTGTCGATGCGTCCCTTCCACGCCTCCAGCCTGTCGCGTGCCCCGTCCGGGTCGAGGATGCCTCCCACCACGTCTCACTCCCCCTGCCTGGTGTCGTGGCCACCGTGACCGACAGTAGGAGTACGAGCGCGCGCAGTTGTGCGGAAACGGGAAATTCCAACCCGGCAGTGGACCACGCCGATGGCCTCACGGAAGCTCCACGGCACAAAACGCATAGTCGGTACATGCGCGCACTTGTTGCTGCAGGGCTGGTGCTGGTCGTCGCCGCGTGCTCCACGCCGGAGCCGGGCGGGAACGCGCCCTCGAAGGCGCCCGCTCCCCGGGGGCTGAAGGTCGAGCAGGTCGCCGGAGGGTTCGAGCACGCCTGGGACCTCGGGTTCCTGCCGGACGGCTCGCTGCTGGTCAGCGAACGGCCGGCGCGGCTCAAGCTGGTCAAGGACGGCCGGGTCACGCCGGTCGACGCCGACCTGGGCGACGTGCAGGTGCGCGGTGAGGGCGGGTTGATGGGGCTGGTCGTGCATCCGGACGGCAAGCGGTTCACCGCCTGCTACAACACGGCCGAGGACGTGCGGCTGGTGACGTTCCGGCTGGAGGGTGCCAAGGCCACGAAGACGAAGGACCTGCTCACCGGCATGCCGTCGAACTCCAGTGGGCGGCACTCCGGGTGCCGGCCGACGCTCGCGCCGGACGGGACGATGTTCGTGGCGACCGGGGACATCGCGCAGGGCCGCAACCCGCAGGACCGCACGAGCCTGGGCGGCAAGGTGCTGCGGATCGACCCGGAGACCGGTGAAGGGGCGAAGGGCAACCCGTTCGAGTCCTCGCAGAACGCCAACGAGCGGCGGATCTACAGCTACGGGCACCGCAACGTGCAGGGCGTGGTGTTCCGGCCGGGCTCCGGCCAGGCGTTCTCCAGCGAGCACGGGCCGTCGGTCGACGACGAGGTCAACCTGCTCAAGGCGGGCGGCAACTACGGGTGGGACCCGTCCCAGGGCGGCACGCGGGGCGGGTACGACGAGTCCGTGCCGATGACCGACCTGCGGCGCTTCCCGGACGCCGTGCCGGCGGTGTGGTCGTCCGGGTCGCCGACGGAGGCGATCTGCCAGCCGGCGTTCTGGAACGGCAAGCTCGCGGTCACCGCGCTCAAGGGCGCGAAGCTGATGCTGTTCACCCTCGACGACGCCGGCAAGGTGCGGGACGTCAGCGTCCCAGACGAGCTCAACGACCGGTACGGCCGCCTGCGTGCCGCCCGCACCGCACCCGACGGGTCGCTCTACCTCACGACGTCCAACGGCAGCGACGACAAGCTGCTCCGGCTCACAGGAGCCGCGTGAGGCCGCGCACGAACGCCCGCTGCTCGTCGCCGAGCCCCGCGAAGTAGGCCTGGTCGGCGTCCTCGACGTCCTTCATGGCCGTGCCGACCAGTGCCGTGCCCTCCGGCGTCAGCTCCAGCAGCCGGGCCCGCGAGTCGGCGGGGTCGACCGAGCGTGAGACGAGCCCGCGGTCCGCGAGCTTGCGCAGGACCTGCGAGGTCATCATCGGGTCGGTGCCCGCGTGCTCGGCCAGGCGTTGCTGCGAGGGCGCGCCGCCGTGCTCGCCCAGCCACCACAGCGAGGCGAGCAGCACGAACTGCACGTGGGTGAGGTCGTGCGGGGCCAGTGCCGCCCGCATGGCGCGCTGCCACGCGAGCGTCACCCGCCACAGCAGGAAGCCCGGCGAGTCGTCCGGGCCGGAGAAACGGGTCACGACGCCAATTTCACCAGCGCCTCGACGGCGTCGGGCAGGTCGGCCGTCACCACGGGTCCGAGGGACTGCGCGGCGGGCCCCTCGACCACCACCGAGTGCGTGACGCGGACACCGCCGGGCACCTCCTCGACGTGGTGCGTGAACCGCAGCACCGCGCCCGGCACGGCCGTCTCGTCCACGAAGCCCACGCCGTCGGTGACCGAGGTCAGCGTGAACGTGACCGGGCCCTGTCCGGTGACCACCATCGTGCCGCCCGACCCCTCGGCGAACGGCCCGTCCAGCGTCGCGGACTCCAGGCCCTCGTCCCACTCCGTCCACCGGGAGACGTCGCTCCACAGGGCCCAGACCGCCGCCGCGGTCGCCGGGCCTTCGACGCTGTGCTCGAACTCGAAATTCGTCATGCGTGCATATTATCTGCGCGCTTAGCATCGCGCAACGGGCGGGCCGCGGCGGACTCGGCGGGTGCCGCTCAGGACCGCGAGCGCAACCGGGGCCTGTGCTCCATTGCGGACAGGCCCTTCCAGGCCAGGTTGACCAGGTGCGCGGCCACCTCGTCCTTCTCCGGCTTGCGCACCTCCAGCCACCACTGCCCGGTCAGCGCGACCATCCCGACCAGCGCCTGCGCGTACAGCGCGGCGAGCTCGCGGTCGTAGCCCCGCTGGGCGAAGTGCACGGCGAGGACGTGCTCGACCTGCGAGGCGATGTCGTTGAGCAGCGACGAGAACGTGCCGGACGAGGAGGCCACGGGTGAGTCGCGCACCAGGATGCGGAACCCGTCCGTCGAGCCCTCGATGTAGTCGAGCAGGGCGCCGGCGGCCTGTTCGAGCAGCTCACGCGGGTGGCTGCCGCCTTCCAGCGCGGTGGCGATCTGGTTCATCAGGCGTCGCATCTCGCGGTCGACGACGACGGCGTAGACACCTTCCTTGCCGCCGAAGTGCTCGTAGACGACGGGTTTCGAGACGCCGGCGCGGTGCGCGATCTCCTCGATCGAGGTGGCCTCGAAGCCCTTCTCGGCGAACAGGGAGCGGGACACGGTCAGGAGCTGCTCGCGCCGTTCCCCGCCCGTCATCCTGACCCTGGTCATCGAGTCAGCCTACTTCCGGAGCCGGTGCGGTCGCGTCGTGTCGGGTGGATTCGGGACGTGCGCGGGGGATGATCGGGAAATGGCCAGGCGCAAGATCGTCCGGATCACCGTCCTCTCGCTGCTGTCGCTGCTCGTGCTGGTCACGGCGGCGCTGGGCGGCATCGGCTGGTACTACAGCGGTGAGCTGCTGGAACCGGCCGAGGTGCCGCAGCGGTACCCGGAGACCGCGCTCGGCCAGGACGGCGGCAACGTCGTGCTGGCCGAGTCGGCGCTGAGCACCCGGGCCGGCACGTTCGGACTCGTCTGGCCCGGCGGCACCGCGAAGGTCGGCGACGTCGAGACGACGCGGAACGGGCGCGTCGAACGACCGCTGCTGGAGGGCACCGCACCGCCGGAGGGCACCCGCGTGCGGATCGAGACCGACGTCTACGAGGGCAACCCGAAGACCGCGCTCGGACTGGTCTACAGCGAGGTGCGGGTGCCCGCCGAGCTGGGTGAGATGCCCGCGTGGCTCGTGCCGGCCGAGAACCGGGACACGTGGGCGATCACCGTGCACGGCCGCGGGGCGTCGCGCGAGGAGGCGCTGCGGGTCGTTCCGCAGTTGCACACCGCGGGGCTGCCGGTCCTGCTGATCACCTACCGCAACGACGCGGGCGCGCCCGCCTCCCCCGACGGCCTCTACCACCTGGGCGACACCGAGTGGCGTGACGTCGAGGCCGCCATCAGGTACGCGCAGGGCCAGGGCGCGCGGAAGGTGCTGCTCTACGGCTGGTCGATGGGCGGCGCGATCGTCGGCCAGGCGCTCGCCCGCTCCGAGCTGGCCGGTGTGGTCGGCGGCGTCGTGCTCGACTCCCCCGTCACGAACTGGACGCAGACGCTGGACCTGCAGGCGCGCAACCGGGGCGTGCCGACGTGGCTCACCCCGGTCGCGGAGCTGGTCTCCGGCTGGCGCGCCGACCTCGACTTCGACCGCTTCGACCTGGTCCGCAACCCGCCGGGGCACCGGCCGTCGACCCTGGTCTTCCACGGCACCGCGGACGGCACCGTGCCCGCCCAGTCGTCACGCGACCTGGCCACCGCGGCACCCGGCCTGGGGTGGCCGCTGCGGTACGTCGAGATCCCCGGCGCCGACCACACCTCGGGGTGGAATGTGGCGACGGACACGTACCGCAGAGAGCTCGGCGAGTTCCTGACCAGCACGATCGGCCTGCGGCCGTGATCATGGGACCGGTCGTCGCCACGGCCGGTCGAGTGGTGGTTGGACAAGCGCGGGAGGTCTCATGACAACATGTGCGCTGGACGGGCGCCAACTCGTCCGTTCCGCCATGGTGTAAAGGCAGCACCTCGGATTTTGGTTCCGATGGTCCAGGTTCGAATCCTGGTGGCGGAGCTGGCATCGGTTCGCGTGGGTCTTCAGGAGGTGCGGAGCTGCCCGAGGAGACGGTCGACGAGCAGGGCAACGTGGGCCACCGCCACCACGAGATGTCCGACGCGTGGCTGGTGGGCCGCGCGAGCGAGCTCGTCGCCGTGGCCCAGAGCAGTCACCTCGCCGCGCAGCTCGACGCGGCCAACGAGATCGACCACATCCTCGCCGAGGCCCAGGGCCGCGGCGAGCCCCGCATCGTGGCGCAGCTGCTGCGCGCCGCCGCCGTGGTCCGGCTCGTCACGCCCGGCCTGGTCGACATGTCCGACCCGCGGCTCGACGAGATGCTCACGCACTGCCGCCGGCACGGCCTGATCGTGCTGGAGGCGGACGCGCGGGCGTTGCGCGGCCGCCGGTTCCTGCTGGGCAACGCCGAGGACAAGGCGCTCACCGAGATCGCGGCGGCGCTCGCGATGATGCTCGACGAGGAACCGGAGCCCGACCCGGTCTTCGACAAGCGGACGTGGGACCAGCTGCTGGCCACGACGCTGCAGGACATCGCCCTGGTGCTGACCCAGCTCGGCGTCTACGAGATGGCCGACGACGTGCTGGCCCGCGCGCACAACGCGCTGTGGGAGAGCGGTCAGCCGCACCAGATCTACGTGCACCTGGTGAACCGCACGCGCCTGCGGATCGGCTGGGGCCTGCGCCTCGAACGGGTGAACTTCCACGACGACGCGCACGAGCAGTTCCGGGTCGCCGCCGGGCTCGCCGAGGCCGCGGAGGTGCCGTTCCGGCAGTCGCTGCACCCCGGCCGGCGCGACCTCGCCGCCGCCGAGCAGGTGCCGATCCTCGGTGCCGCGCAGGCGCTCACGAACCCGGCCGAGGACCACCTCGACCGGCTGTGGTCGTTGCGCGGGCTGTCGATGTACGCGCGGGAGCTGATCATCGTCGCGATCGCGCTGGCCCGCTGCCTGCAGGTGGCGAACCGGCTGGACGACGCGCTGAAGGTGCTCGGCGACACCCGCACGCAGATGGAGCACGACACGTCGGAACCGTCGCTGGTGCTGTCGCTGGAACGCGAGTACGCGCACCTCTGCGGTCCGCACACGACCTCCGCCCTGCAGGCCTACAACGCGGCCCTGGAGGCCGAGCTGTGGGCGATGCGGGAGTCCCGCGTGGCCACGTTGACGACGCGCCGCGAACACGAACGACTGACGCGCGCGCACGGCGCGATAGCGCAGCAGGCGTTGCAGGACCCGTTGACCGGCCTGCCGAACCGGCGCGCCCTCGACGACAAGATGCGCGAGCTCATCGCCGGTGAGGTGTACCCGTTCTCGATCGCGCTGGTGGACCTCGACGGGTTCAAGGGCGTGAACGACCGGCACTCGCACGCCGAGGGTGATGATGTTCTTCGGGTGATTGCCAGCACACTCCGCCAGGCGTTGCGGGGTGACGACATGGTGGCCCGCTACGGCGGCGACGAGTTCGTGGTGCTGCTGCCGGGCGCCCCCCTGCACGCCGCGGAGGCAGCGCTGGGACGGGCCGTGGATGCCGTGGCAGGCCTGCCAATCGACCTCTCCCGCGGGGTCACGCTGTCGGTCGGCGTCATCTCGCTGCGCCCCCGCGAATCCGCCAACCAGGCCCTGTCAAGGGCTGACTCGGCGATGTACGTGGCGAAGCGGCAGGGTGGCTGCCAGGTTGCCGCTGTGGCGGGGGAGCCGTCCGCGGAGGCTTAGGCTGGTCCGCGGACTTCGAACCACCCAGCCTGTTAGGGAGAGCATTGATGCTCGAAGGCCCTGTCAGCACGGTCGTGCTCGCCGCCGGGGAAGGCACCCGCATGCGGTCGGCCACGCCCAAGGTGCTGCACCGGATCGCCGGACGGTCACTCGTCGAACACGCGGTGCGTGCGGCGGCGGGCACAGACCCCGATCACCTGGCCGTCGTCGTCGGCCACGGCCGAGAGTCGGTCACCGAGCACCTCGACGCCCTGTCCGGCGCGCTGGGCCGCAAGGTCACCGTCGCCGTGCAGGCCGAGCAGAAGGGCACCGGGCACGCGGTCTCGTGCGGGCTGGCCGAGCTGCCCCACGACCTGGGCGGCACCGTGGTCGTGAGCTACGGCGACGTGCCGCTGCTCGACACGCAGACCCTCACCGCGCTGCTCACCGAGCACTCCGCCGCGGGCAACGCCGTGACCGTGCTGACCGCCGAGGTGGACAACCCCACCGGGTACGGCCGGATCGTGCGCGACCCCGACGGCTCCGTGCAGCGGATCGTGGAGCAGAAGGACGCCTCCGTCACCGAGCAGCTGATCACCGAGATCAACTCGGGCGTGTACGCGTTCGACGCCGCGGTGCTGCGCGACGGCCTCTCCCGGCTGTCGACCGACAACGCGCAGGGCGAGCTCTACCTGACCGACGTGCTGGGCATCGCCCGCGGCGACGGCAGGCGGGTGGGCGCGCTGGTCGCGTCCGACCGCTGGCTGGTCGAGGGCATCAACGACCGCGTGCAGCTGGCCGCCGTGGGCGCCGAGCTGAACCGCCGCCTCGTCGAGGGCCTGATGCGCTCCGGCGTCACGGTCGTCGACCCGGCGTCGGTGTGGGTGGACGCGGACGTGCGGGTCGGCCAGGACGCGCTGATCGAGCCGAACGTACAGCTGCGCGCCGGCACGGTGATCGGCGCCGGTGCCGTGGTCGGCCCGGACACGACGCTCTCGGGCGTGACGGTGGGTGACGGCGCGTCCGTCGTGCGCACCCACGGCAGCGACTCGGTGATCGGCGCCGGCGCCTCCGTCGGCCCGTTCGCCTACCTGCGCCCCGGAACGTCACTGGGCGTGAAGGGCAAGATCGGCACGTTCGTGGAGACGAAGAACGCGCAGATCGGCGAGGGTTCGAAGGTCCCGCACCTGTCCTACATCGGTGACGCCACGATCGGCGATCACAGCAACATCGGTGCAGCATCGGTAACCGTCAACTACGACGGGGTGAACAAGCACCGCACAATCGTCGGTTCCCACTGCCGCACCGGCTCGGACAACATGTTCGTGGCGCCGGTGACGGTGGGCGACGGCGCGTACACCGGCGCGGGCACCGTCCTGCGCCGCGACGTCCCACCGGGCGCGCTGGCCGTGTCCGGCGGCCCGCAACGCAACCTCGAAGGCTGGGTCCTCAGCCGGCGCGAGGGCACGGCAGCCGCCCAGGCGGCGGCCGCGGCACTCGCGCAGCAGAATTCCGAGAAGACAGAGGAGGGTCGCTGACCGTGAACCCGCAGATGTCCGGCACACCGAAGAAGAACCTGATGCTCTTCGGAGGTCGTGCCTACCCGGAGCTGACGGAAGAGGTCGCGAAGCACCTCAACGTCACCGTGACCCCGCAGCAGGCCTACGACTTCGCGAACGGCGAGATCTTCGTCCGCTTCGAGGAGTCGGTGCGCGGCTGCGACGCCTTCGTGATCCAGTCGCACACCGCCCCCATCAACCAGTGGCTGATGGAACAGCTGATCATGGTCGACGCCCTGAAGCGCGCGTCCGCCAAGCGCATCACCGTGATCCTGCCGTACTACCCCTACGGCCGGCAGGACAAGAAGCACCGCGGCCGCGAGCCGATCTCCGCCCGCCTCATCGCGGACATGTTCAAGACCGCCGGAGCCGACCGCCTCGTCTCCGTCGACCTGCACACCGCCCAGATCCAGGGCTTCTTCGACGGCCCGGTCGACCACCTGTGGGCCATGCCCCTGCTGGCCGACCACATCCGCGGCAAGTACGCGGGCCACGACCTCACCGTCGTCTCCCCCGACGCGGGCCGCACCAAGCTCGCGGAGAAGTGGGCCGACACCCTCGGCGGCGCACCGATCGCGTTCATCCACAAGACCCGCGACCCCCTCCGCCCGAACGAGGTCGTCTCCAACCGCGTCGTCGGCAAGGTCGAGGGCCGCCTCTGCATCGTGATCGACGACATGGTCGACACCGGCGGCACCATCGCCGGAGCCGTGAAGCAGCTCCTCAGCGAGGGCGCCGCGGACGTGGTCATCGCCGCCACCCACGGCATCCTCTCCGGCCCGGCCACCGAACGCCTCTCCACCTGCGGCGCCCGCGAGGTCGTGTTCACCGACACGCTGCCCATCCCGGCGGAGAAGCGCTTCCCGAACATGACCGTGCTGTCCATCGCACCCCTCCTGGCCCGCGTGATCCAGGAAGTGTTCGAGGACGGCTCGGTGACGTCGCTGTTCGACGGCAACGCCTAATCTCCTCTCGACGGGGCCTCCCGCGCTCGCTTCGGCACGCGCGGGAGGCCCTTCGCCTTTCCGCCCTGCGGTTCTTCACGGCTCCTCGCCGCTTTCGCCGCTTTCGCTGCTCTCGCTGCTCTCGCTGCTCTTGCCGGGAGCCCACCCGCCACGCGGTCAATCACGGACTCGCGCGGGGGTCCAACGCCCCACACGGAGGCGACGCCAGGGACAACGCCCCTGATCGAGCGAAGCGAGACGACCTTCCCTCACCTCAGGCAGTTCACGCCTATCGAGCGAAGCGAGACGTATCTACCTTCCCTCCATGGGTAGCGGTGACAAGCCCTTTGACCTGCGATTGGGGCTTGACTTTGAGGGCGGGGCGATATCCTGGTAGGGATCGGCCGGGCTCCCTTATGCCCGGCTTTTTAAGGCCGACTCATCGCCCCGCTAGAGGTCAAGCCCCAATCGCTATCGTCGCGAAGCGGCGATGAACCCCGAACGTCGTCCCTGCCTGATCAACCACGCTGTCAAGGCGATCGACAACGTGCCTGAGCGACCCCGGTGCCAAGGCGACAGACAACGGACCCAACCCAACCCCGGCGCCAAGGCGACCCAACGAGGGACGCAACTCAACCCCCCGCACCCAATGCGACACAGCCAAGGACCAACGCCGGCCCCCCGATTAGGCTCCCCGCTCCCCCTCACCTACACTGGTCGGGTTGCCTCGGCGAGGGCGAGCTCGACAAGCTCGGCGTGATCGACGCGGTGGCTTGATGCCGCGCGTGTTGTCCTGTTCCGCGCTGCTCGCCGCCGCTGGCCACCTTCCCAAACGCTGATACTTGTGCACCGCCCCGACGTACAAGGCCAGACCTGTTAAGGAGTACCCCACCGTGTCCGAGGTCCGTCTCGCCGCTGAGCAGCGCACTGAATTCGGCAAGGGCGCCGCCCGCCGTACCCGTCGCGCCGGCAAGATCCCCGCGGTGCTCTACGGCCACGGTTCCGACCCGAAGCACCTGGCCCTGCCGGCGCTCGAGTTCGCCCGTGTCGTCCGTGAGCACGGTCAGAACGCCGTCCTCACCCTCGCCCTCGACGGCGGGAGTGAGCTGGCGCTGACCAAGACCGTCACCACGCACCCCATCAAGAACTACATCGAGCACGTCGACCTGCTGCTCGTCCAGCGCGGCGAGAAGGTCACCGTCGAGGTGCCGCTGGTCATCTCGGGCGAGCCCGCCTCGGGCACGCTGCTGACGCAGGACCTCAGCACGATCCAGATCGAGTCCGACGCGATGAACATCCCGGAGCAGATCGAGCTGTCGATCGCCGGTGTCGCCGCGGGCACGCAGATCCACGCCAGTGACCTGACGCTGCCGGAAGGTGCCGTCCTGATCACCGACGCCGACGCGCTCGTCGTCGCCGTCAACGAGGCGCCGTCCGCGGCGCAGCTCGAGGGTGACGAGGCCGCCGCTCCGGCCGAGGCCACCGAGGAAAGCTGAGCCCCATCACGTCGGGCCGGACAGACGGCGCGCCACCTCCTCACGAGGGGGGCGGCGCGCCGTTGCAGTACCTGCGTCCGACCGAGATCCGGGTCCGGACCTTCCGCCGCAAGCGCCAGGGCTACGACCCGGGCCAGGTCCACGAGTTCCTGTCGATCATCGCCGACGCGCTGTCCGGCCGGATGCGGCTCAACCCGGACCACGTGCAGACCGTGCGGTTCGCGGCCGTGCCCAACGGCTACGACCCGCGCCAGGTCGACGAGCTGCTGCACCTGCTGGAGTTCCAGGTCCGCAACGGCATCGTGCCGCCGACCGGGCTGAGCACCGGCGAGGACCTGGCCACACGCAAGATCCCCCGGTCGAGCACCGGCTACGATCGCGTGGAAGTCGACGCCTTCCTCGCCCGTGCCGCGGCCAACCTGGACGGCCGGGGTGCGATGACCTCCACCGAGGTCCGCAACACCCGGTTCAGCACCACGTCCGGCCTGCTGGGCCGCGGGTACCAGGTGCAGGCCGTGGACGCGTTGCTGGACGACCTCGAGCAGGAGTTGCGGTTCCGTGGACGATGAGCTCGCCCTCGTTGTGGGCCTGGGCAACCCCGGCCCGAAGTACGAGGGCAACCGCCACAACATCGGCTTCCTGGTCCTCGACGAGCTGGCCCACCGGGCCGGCGGCAAGTTCAAGGCGCACAGGTCCGGTGCCGAGGTCGTCGAGGGACGCCTGTCCGGCCGCCGCGTCGTGCTCGCCAAGCCGCGCAGCTTCATGAACCTCTCCGGCGGCCCCGTCTCCAGCGCCGCCAAGTTCTACAAGCCGGGCCTCGTCGTCGTCGTCCACGACGAGCTGGACCTGCCGTTCGCCGCGATCCGCATGAAGCTCGGCGGCGGCGACAACGGCCACAACGGACTGCGCTCCATCACGAAGTCGCTGGGCACCAAGGACTACTACCGCGTCCGCTTCGGCATCGACCGGCCGTCCGGCCGCCAGGACCCCGCCGACTACGTGCTGAAGGACTTCTCCGCGGTGGAGCGCAAGCAGCTCGCCCTGGAGATCGACCGGGCGGCGGACGCGACGGAGGCGTTGGTCAGCAAGGGCCTGGAAGCCGCCCAAAACGCCTTCCACTGAGCCGTAGGATGCCGGCATGACCAACCGAAAGGGCCATGCCGCGTAAGCCCGCCGGCACCGTCCGCGCCCAGTTCCCGCCGCTGCCCCACCGCCTCGACGCCGCCGACGACGTCCCAGGCGTGTCGCCGTCCACCCGGCGGGAGATCCGCAAGCTCGAATTCGCCCACGAACGCCTGTACCGCGGCGCCGTCCGGAACTGGCTGTGGAAGTGGCGCATCGAGGCGTGCGGCCCGCCATGCCGCGAAGAGGACGACGGCTCGTGTCGCGGGCCGTACGAGCACGACGACGACGGGCACTGGGAACGCGAGGACCTGGAGGACGTGCTGCGGCTGCTGCCCGCCCCCGCCGCACGGGACCTGCGGCGGGTGGTGGAGCGGATCGACAACCACCACCGGTCGGGGTGTCCTGGCTGGCGCGACTGCCGTTGGCGCCGCAGGGGCCGGACACCCCCGACCTGGTGGCGGAACTAGACCAGCGCGGCCGCCGCGGACCTGCGCAGCTTGCCGGACGGCGTCTTCGGCAGCGTTCCCGGCGGCTGCACGACCACCGCGAACGGCCGCAGCCCCACCGCGTCGACCACGCGGGCGGTGACCTCCTTGACGAGGCCCTTCTCCGCCTCGGCGTCACCGGCCAGCGTCGACTCGACCACGACGGCGAACCGTTCGCGCTGCGTCCCGGCGTCCAGCCGGACGGCCACGGCGTTGCCCGCGCGCACGCCGTCCACCGAGCACGCGGCGCGTTCGACGTCGGTCGGGTAGATGTTGCGGCCGCCCATGATGATGACGTCCTTGCGCCGCCCGCAGACGACGACCTGGCCGTCCTCCACCACGTACCCGAGGTCACCGGTGGACAGCCAGCCGTCGGCGTCCTGCGTCGCCAGCGGACCGTTCACCGTCAGGTATCCGGGCGTCACGGCGTCGCCGCGGAGCTGGATCTCACCGACCGAGCGCAGTCCCACGACATCGCCGTCGTCGTTGACCACGCGCAGCTCCAGGCCCGGCAGCGGCGGTCCCAGCAACGGGTAGGCGCGGCCGGACTCCGACGGCACGGCCTGGCGCGCGGCCTCCAGCTCCTGGGGGTCCACGACGTCGACCGACAGGCCGGTGAACAACGGCGCGAACGCCACGCCCAGCGTGGTCTCCGCCATGCCGTAGGCGGCCAGGATCGACTCCGGCCGCAGCCCGAACCGGGCGCCCGCGTCGATGAACGACTTGACCGCGGCCGGGTCGATCGGCTCGGCGCCGTTCAACGCGAGCCGCAGGGTCGACAGGTCGAACGAGTCGTCCGACGAGGCGAGGCGGCGGGCCACGATCGCGTAGGCGAAGTTCGGCGCGGCGGTGATCGTGCCACCGTGCCGGGTGATCAGGTCGGCCCACAGGGTCGGGCGGGACAGGAAGTCGACCGGGGTGACCTTCACGAGCTCCAGGCCGAACAGCATCGGCACGGTCAGGAACCCGACCATCCCCATGTCGTGGAACAACGGCAGCCACGACACCATGACGTCCGACGTCGGGTCCAGCGCCGCTGCCTCGCGCATTCCAAGCGCGTTCGACATCAGGTTGCGGTGGGTGATGCGGACCGCCTTGGGGTCCGCGGTGGAGCCGCTGGTCAACTGCAGCAGTGCGGTGGCATCCTCGGGGGTGGGAACAGGGTCGGCGATCGGCTCGCCGTCGAGCTCGGACAGCTTCCGGTAGGCGATTCCGTGCTGGTCCAGCACGGGGGCCAGTGCGTCGAACGGAGCGCCGAGCAGCACGAGACGAGAGTCGATCATGGCGAGCACCCGCACCGTGTCCTCGGCCCACTCGGCCAGGTCGGTGCGCGGTGTGGGTTGATGCAACATCGTGACGCTCCCGCCGCACAGCCATGCGGCCTGCACGGCTGGGGCGATCGCGGCTGGTTCGGCGGCGAGCACTGCGATCGCGGTGCCCGGCGCCACATCGAGCGCACCGGCCATCCGCCGGGCGCGTTCGTGCACCTCGGCCCAGGTCCGGCGGACCGGCTCGGCGGGTTCCCCCGTCGTCATGCCCTTGCCACTGCCGTTTGCGGCCGTCGCCAGCATCACATCCACGAACTGACTCATGTTCGTGATCGTAGTGGCGGCCTTTGGTCCATCAGGGCGAAACGTTATGCCACGCGAAACGCGATACTCCCCAGTACAGGTACGCAGGAGGAGGTCATTGGTGGATCGGGGCGGCCCCGGAGCGCAGCATCGTCTGCCCGCTCATCCGGCACCTCTGCTCTCCGCGCAGGACGTGGCGCTCGTCGCGTTCCACCGCCCTCCGAAGGGCCAGCGGGGGTACGACGCGACCGAGGTCGACGCGTTCCTCGACCGGGTCGAGGACACCATGCGCAGCAAGGACGTCCTGACGCGCGAGGACGTGCTGAACGTCCGGTTCCGCACGGCGACCCGTGATCCGGGCTACGACGTCAACGAGGTCAACGTGTTCATGGAGCTGGTCGCCGACACGCTGCGGTCCACTCCGCAACGCCAGCAGGCCGCCGCACCGGCCCAGGGCGCGCACGCCACGTCGCAGGCGCTGAGACCCGCGGTGCGGCTGTCGCCCGACGACGTCGCGGCCGTGCGGTTCCACAAGCCCAGGCCGGGCACCCGCGGCTACCACGAGGGCCAGGTCGACGCGTTCCTCGACCGCATCGAGGCCACCCTGCGCGGGCGGGACAACCTGACCGCGCAACAGGTCCAGGACGCGGTGTTCGGCGAGTCCGCGCCCGGCACGTTCGGCTACGACTCCGAGGACGTCGACACGTTCCTCGACCTGGTCGTGCTGATGTTCGAGACCGCGCCACCACCCGTCGTCCAGGCACCGCCGACGGCGCAGCTGCCGCAGCAGCAGCGTCCACAACGGCCGGTCCCGCCGCCGCAGCAGCAGCGACCGCAACGCCCCCAGGCGGTCCCACCGCCTCCGCCTCCACCTCCGCAGAAGCAGCAGGCACTCCCGGCGCCACCGGCACCACCGGTGCCACCGGTGCCGCCGCGCCCGAAGGCCGGTGGGGAGAAGAAGCTCACGGCCCGCGACATCCGCAACGTCGCGTTCCACCGCCCGCCGCGTGGCCGCCGCGGCTACCAGGAGTCCCAGGTGGACGCTTTCCTCGACCGCATCGAGGCGACGCTGATGGGGCAGGACAACCTGACGGGCAAGGACGTCCGCGACATCCGGTTCTCCCGCCCGCTGATCGGCCGGCGCGGCTACGACGAGACCGAGGTGGACGCGTTCCTGGCCAGGGTCGAGCAGCAGCTCTCCGGGCCGGTGCGCAGCATGCCGCAGGTCAGGTCCTGGAAGGAGCTGCGCCAGCTGCGCATCCCGCAGGCGGCGTCCGGGCAGCGCGGCTACCGCACCGCGCAGGTCGACCGGATGCTGGAGGAGATCGGCGTCGCGCTCGACGGCATGCTGGGGGCGACCTCCGAGGAGGTCATGAAGACCCGCTTCAGCTACGCGCTGCTGTCCGGGCAGGGCTACGACACGTCGTTCATCGACGAGCTGCTGCCCCAGCTGGCCGGCGAACTGCGCCGCCGCGGCAAGTAGCCGTCTTCCCGGCGTGTCCGTGAGCACCACCGGCACGGCCGCCGGTGGTGCTCACGGACGTCCTCAGCCGCACAAGGAGTTCGGCGAGGAGAAGTAGCTGATGCCGTAGCCGGTGTCCGTGCCGCCGTTGCGGGTCCAGGCCGTCACGCACGGGTGCTTGTCGGCCGAGCTGTAGAACTTGCCGTCTTCCTTCCACTGGCCGGACAACGTCCGCGTCCTGACCTTGAAGAGCAGGCCGCGCCCCTTGTCGACCGACATGCAGTAACCGGGAGCCGCCTCACCCGACGCGCCGTGCGACCCGAGGAACACGATCTGGGCCCTGGCGCCGCTGCCCTTGCTGATGCACACGCTGTACCGCAGCGTGTCGGCCGCCGTGGCGGTGCCGGCACCGACCAGGGTCAACGCCCCGGTCGCCGCCAGCGCACTGGCCGCCGCGATGATCCGCCTGCTCCACAACACCCGCACACCCATGGGATCCGCACTCTCCATCCGTTCGCAGTGGACACCGGTGAGTCTGGTGCCGTGCGCGACCGGCTGGCGAGCCTTTGGCAGCGCCCGTAAGGAATCCGTCCTTTTTCCGGTCAGCCCTCGACCACCTCGGCCGCCTCCATCCAGGCGGCCTCGACGTCGGACTCCTCGGCCAGCACGGCCCGCAGCTCCGCGTCGAGCTTGAGCAGCCGGTCGGGTTCGGTGGCCGCCTCGGCGAGCGCCGCGTGCAGCTCCGCCTCCTTCTTGTGCAGCTGCTCCAGCCGTCGTTCCAGCCGCGCCAGCTCCTTGCGGGCGGCACGCTGGTCGGCGGCGTTGGAGGGTGCCTTCGCGGCGGCCGGGGCCGCGGACTCCCTGTCGCGCAACGAGTCCCGGCGCTGCAGGTACTCCTCGATGCCGCCGGGCAGGTCCGTCAGGCCGCCGTCACCGAACAGGGCCACGACCTTGTCGCACACGCGCTCGACCAGGTACCGGTCGTGCGAGATGACGATCAACGTGCCGGCCCACGAGTCGAGCAGGTCCTCCAGCTGCTGCAACGTGTCGATGTCCAGGTCGTTCGTGGGCTCGTCCAGCAGCAGCACGTTCGGCTCGGCCATGAGCAGCCGGCACAGCTGCAGCCGCCGCCGCTCGCCACCGGACAGGTCCGACACCGGCGTCCACTGCTTCTGCGACGAGAACCCGAACCGCTCGCCCAGCTGCGACGCGGACATCTCGTACTTGCCGAGCACGACACGGCGCGCGACCTCCTCGATCGCCTCCAGCACCCGCATCGAGCCGTCGAGGTCGAGCAGCTCCTGCGAGAGGTGCGCGATCTTCACCGTCTGGCCCTGGATCCGCTTGCCCGTCTCGGGTTCGCGCTCCCCGGCCAGCAGCCTCAGCAACGTCGTCTTGCCGGAACCGTTGACACCGACCAGACCGACGCGTTCACCCGGCCCGATCCGCCACGTCAGGTCGCGCACCAGCACGCGGTCCGGAATGGACAGTGTCACGTCCTCCAGCTCGATCACGGTGCGGCCCAGCCGCTTCTTGGCGAACGCGAGCAGCTCGACGTTGTCCCGCAGCGGCGGCACGTCCGCGATCAGCGCCTCGGCCGCCTCGATCCGGTAGCGCGGCTTCGAGGTCCGCGCGGGCGCGCCCCGGCGCAGCCACGCGAGCTCCTTGCGCGCCAGGTTCTGCCGCTTCTCCTCCAGCACGTCCGCCAGCCGGGTCCGCTCGGCACGGGCGTAGATCCAGTCGGCGTAGCCGCCCTCGTACTGCTCGACCTTGCCCTGCACGACCTCCCAGGTGCGGTTGCAGACGGTGTCGAGGAACCACCGGTCGTGGGTGACGACGACGAGCGCGCACTTGCGCGTCAGCAGGTGCTGCGCCAGCCACCGCACGCCTTCGACGTCGAGGTGGTTCGTGGGCTCGTCGAGCACGATCAGTTCGAGGTCCTGGATCAACGCGGCCGCGAGCGCGACCCGGCGCCGCTCGCCACCCGACATCGTGGACACCACGGAGTCCAGGCCCAGCGCCATGATCCCGAGACCGTCCAAAATGGACCGCACCCGTGCGTCGGCCGCCCACTCGTGCTCGGCGTCGAAGCCGAGCGGGTCGATCACCGCGTTGCGCACGGTCGAGCCGTGCGGCAGCTCGGTCCGCTGCGTCACGACCGCCATCCGCAGGTCCCGCGACCGCGACACCCGGCCGTCGTCGGCCGGCTCCACCCCGGCCAGCACCTCCAGCAGCGTCGTCTTGCCACCGCCGTTCAGGCCGACGACGCCGATCCGGTCGCCCTCGTTGACGCCGAGCGACACGCCGTCGAGCAGCGGCCGGACGCCGAACGACTTCGACACGGACTCCAGGTTGACCAGGTTGGCCATCAAAACCTCACGCCTTGGGGAGAAACTGCCTGATGAAGGCTACCCAGAAGGGTCAAAGCGGTGCTCAGAGCACGTCGATCCGGGTGAGCACCTGCGCCATCGCGCTCGCCAGCAGCGGCAGCTGCTCCGCGGCCGCCCGCCACCCGGCCTCGTCGCCGCGCACCCACGCGGCACGCGCCCGGTACAGGCAGGTCGTGTACGCCTGGTCGAACTTCGAGGTCTCCCGCTCGTACTGCCTGAGCGCGCCCGCGACGTGCCCGTTGGTCCGCGCCAGGTCGTGGACGAGGCTGAGCGCGTGCATCGCGCGGCCGGTGACGACGACCTCGTCCGCCAGGTCGTCCGGGACCGGTACGCCGACGGTGGCGTCCAGCAGCCGCAGCTCGTCATAGGCACGCCGGCCGACGCGGTGCAGCAGCACCACCGTGACCGCGCAGACGGCCGACACGCCCAGTCCCCACACCCAGTACGGCGTGAACAGGGTGAACGTCAGGACGAGCGCGGCGACGGCCCACAGCGGGCGGTCGACGGCCATCGCGAACGTGTCCGTGCGGTCGAGGCGCACGGCCCGCCGCTGGTCTTCGAGGTCGGTGGGAGCGGCGGAGCGCTCGACCCGCTCGGACTCGGGTCCCCGGCGGTAGGGGAAGTAACGCGCGGCATCGAGTGTGCCCAACGTCATAGCGGAACACTACAGTCGAGCCCATGCGCGGGGCGATCGGTTCCACCGTTCTCGGCACGAAGCTCTACCTCGACGACCACGACCCGCGCAGCGCGGTGGTGGCCTTCCGCAAGGCCGAACGCGGCGCGCCCGCCGAGCTCAGGCCCGCCGTGCAGCTGCTGCTCGCGTTGCTGGACCTGCGGCACGGCCGCGGCCGGGTGGCGGCCAGGATGCTGCCGCGCGCACGGCGCTCGGCCGACCCGGTGGTGGCGGACCGGGCCCGGACCGTGCTGACCGAGTGGCGGTTGTTCCCCGAGCAGGTGTGCGACCCGTTCACACCGGTCGAGCGCCGCGACCTCGACCACGCCCTGCTGATCGCCGAGCACCTGGCCGCCACGCGGGCGCGGCGCCCGGCACGCACGCGCGGGACGTGGACCGGTCCGGCGGTTCCGCGGGTCGTGGTGCAGGGCGCCGGGTTCGTGGTGGCGGCGGGTCTCGCGCTCGCCGGGACGCTGCTGATCGGCTGGGACGGCGGGACCGGGACCTGGCACCGGCTGGCCGGCATGTGGCCGGTGGTGCTGGTGGCCGTGCTGTTCGCCGTGGGCAGCTGGCGGTTCTCCGCGCACGCGGCCAAGACCGCCGGACGCCTGCACCTCGACCGAGTCGTGCCGGAGCCTGCGGAGAACGAGCTGTTCGTGCTGTACCTGCGGTCGTTCAACGCCGACGCCGAACGCGGTGGCGACGCACGGGTGGTCACCGTGCCGTTCTCCGAGAGCTTCGGCAACCAGGTGCTCTTCACCTTCTTCTCGGCCCATCGCGCCGAGGAGAACCTCGTCGCGGCGGTGCGCCCGCTCGGCCGGGTGCTCGCCATCGACCTGCCGGGCCGCGCCGGGCCGCCCGCGGGTTCCGAACGGCTCCAGGTCCCGACGGACAACTGGCAGGACCCGGTGCGTGCGCTGATGACCCGCGCACGGCTCGTCGTGATCGCGCTGGACCCGACACCCGGCACGCTGTGGGAGTTCGTCGAGGCCAGGAAGGTCGTCGCACCACAACGGCTGCTCCTCGTCGCCGGGGACGAGCGGAGCTACCGGGCGTTCCGCGAGCTGGCCGCGGCCGAGCTCGGCGAGCAGGTGCTGCCGGAGTACCGCGCGCCGGACCTGCCGGTGGGCCTGCCGTTCTTCAGCGGCCTGGTCACGTACTCCCCGGCCTGGGAGCCCACGTTCACCCCGCTCGACCAGGTGCGGCCGCCCGACCTGCCCGCCAGCCGGATGACCAGGCACGTGGAGCCGGTGCTGCTGCGGCTGGTGGAGCACGAGAACGCCGAAGACCCCGGCGGCAAGGTCGTGGTCGTGCCCCGGCCGCCGTACCGGACGCACACGACCGGTGCGCTGGCGCTCGCGGCGCTGGGCATGGCCGCTGCCGTCACGTTCCTGGTGCTCACCAGGAACATCTGGGCCTGGGACCTCGCCGACTGGCTGGTGCCGACCATGATCGTGCTGGTGTCGACGGCGCAGCTGCTGGTGCAACGGCGGCGGCGCGGCGACCTCGTCCCCGCGCCGCCGCCGATCCAGCTGAAGGCCTAGGCCGTCCTCACGCGTGCACCTCGGGCGGCGTGGGCTTCGGTTCCTCGGTGGTGATCACGCGCGCACCGGGCACCGGGCCCTGGGCGACGCGCACGGTCCGGCAGACGCCCGCGCCCGCGAGCTCGGCGGCGACGCGCACGGCCGTGTCGTTGTCCTCGCACAGGAACGCCGTGGTGGGGCCGGAACCGGACACGATGCCGGCCAGCGCGCCCGCGTCGACGCCCGCGCGCAGCGTGCGGCGCAGGTTCGGGCGCAGGGACACGGCGGCGGCCTGGAGGTCGTTGCCCAGCAGCAGTGCGAGCTGGCGCGGGTCGCCGGAGGACAGTCCCTCCAGCACCGCCTCGACCTGGCCCACGCGGGGCGGGTCGCCGTCGGCGCGCAGGCGGTCCAGCTCGTCGAACACGTCCGGGGTGGACAGTCCGCGCCGGTCGAACGCCAGCACCCAGTGGAACTGGTGGCGGGCCAGCACCGGCACGATCCGCTCGCCGCGGCCGGTACCGAGCGCGGTGCCGCCGTAGAGGCAGAACGGGACGTCCGCGCCGAGCTTGCCGGCCAGTCCGGCCAGCTCGTCGCGGCTGATCTCCAGCCGCCACAGCGAAGCGAGGCCCACCAGGGTGGCGGCGGCGTCCGCGCTGCCGCCGGCCATGCCGCCGGCGACCGGGATGGCCTTGCGGATCACGACGCGGACCTTGGGGTCGTCCGGGTCCTTGCCCACGTGCGCGGCCAGCAGGCGCACGGCCCGCCAGGCGAGGTTGGAGGCTCCGGTGGGCACCTGGTCGGCGCCCTCGCCGTGGACCTCGACGCCGGGCTCGTCGGCGACCGCCACGGTGACCTCGTCGGCCAGTGACAGCGCCTGGAAGATGGTCACCAGGTCGTGGTAGCCGTCCGGTCGCACGTCGCCTACGGCCAGGTGCAGGTTGACCTTGGCCGGGACGCGGACCGTGACCGGGGGAGGAACGACTGCGAGCACCACGTCAGCCTACGGGCGATCGGCGCGGGCGGGCTGCTCCCCCGGTCACGGCGGATCTCACACCGGGATGACGGAACCGTTGAAGGTCTGCTTGATGTAGTCCTTGACCTGCTGCGACGCCAGCAGCTCCGCCAGGTCGCGGATGCGCTTGTCGCCCTTGAGCTCGGTGCGGGTGACCAGGCCGTTGGCGTTGGGGTTGCCCTCGGCCTTCTCCAGCACCAGCGCGTCGGTGGCCGGCTTGAGGCCCGCGTCGATGGCGTAGTTGCCGTTGATCACCGAGGCGTCGGTGTCCTCCAGCGAACGCGGCAGCTGGGCCGCCTCCAGGGGCACGAACTGCAGGTTCTTCGGGTTCTCCGTGACGTCGCGGACGGTCGGCTGGTCCACGGCCTTGAGCTTCACCAGGCCGTTGGCCTCCAGCAGCTTCAGGCCGCGCGCCTCGTTCGTGGCGTCGTTGGCGACCGCGATCTTGGCGTTCTGCGGCAGCTCCTCGACCTTCTTCGCCTTCTTCGAGTACAGGCCCAGCGGCTCGACGTGCACGCCGGCGACCCACTCGACCTTCGCGCCGCTCTCCTTCGTGAACGTCGCCAGGTACGGGACGGTCTGGAAGTAGTTGGCGTCGAGCGAGCCGTCGACCAGCGCCGTGTTGGGCTGCACGTAGTCGGTGAACTCCACGACCTCGATCTTCAGGCCCTTCGACGCCGCCAGGTTGTCGGCGACGTACTTGAGGATCTGGGCGTGCGGGACCGGCGAGACACCGACCTTGAGCGTGTCCGAAGCGGACGAACCGCCGGCCGAGCAAGCGGACAAAGCAGTCAAAGCGACCGCGATCAGGGCAGCCTTAATACGCATGACGTTCCTTTTGAGAAAAAGCGGCGGGAAAACTAGACGGTCGCGTGCCGGCGCCGGTCGGACGCGCGGGAGGCACGGGTGAAGCCGAACTGGATCACGGTCGTGAGCACGGCGAGCCACGCCACGGTGCTCCACAGGATCCGGTCGTTGAAGCGCTGGTAGCCCTCGCGGATGGCGAGGTCGCCGAGACCACCGCCGCCGATGACACCCGCCATGGCCGAGTAGCCGATGAGGGCGATGACGGTGACGCCGATGGCGTTGATCAGCGCGGGCAGCGACTCGCGGATCAGGACCGAACGCACGATCCGCAGCGTCGAGGCGCCGGTGGTGACCGCGGCCTCGACCACGGTCACGTGCACCTCGGACAGGATGTTCTGCACCAGCCGCCCCACGAACGGGATCGCTCCCACCGCCAGCGGCACGATGACGGCCGTGCTGCCGATGGAACCGCCGACGATCAGGCGGGTCACCGAGGTGAGGGCGACGAGCAGCACGATGAACGGCATCGAGCGGCCCAGGTCCGTGACGAAGCTGAGGATGCGGTGCACGGTGGGGTTCGGCCGCAGCCCGCCCTTGGCGGTGAGCTGCAGCCAGACTCCGACCGGAATTCCGAAAGCGGTGGCGATGACGGTGGAGACGCCGACCATGTACAGCGTCTCCCCGGTGGCCTCGACGAGGTAGCTCACCACGTCGGACCAGGGTGTTGCAGACCTCACGCAGCTACTCCCTGTGGCCCCTTCAGGGACCTCTGAACCGCGCCGCCGGCCTCACTGATCCACTCGAGCGCCGAGTCGGACCGCTCGCCGTTCAGGCCGACCCGGAACCGCGCGACCGGCGTCTCGCCGAGGCGGGTCAGCCCGCCGCCGACGATGTTCAGCTCGACGCCGAACCGGTTCGCGACCTCGGGCAGCAGCGCGCCGACCGCGGCGAACCCGACGAGCACGACGTCGGCGACCCGGTCGTACGCGCTCTCGTTGATCGGGTTCAGGTCGACCGCGGGCAGCAGCGCGGAGCTGGTGCGGCTGGCGACGTTGTTGACGAGGTCGAGCACCTTGCCGTGCTCGACGACCCGGCCCTGCTCCAGCACCGCGACGTCGTCGCAGATCTTGCGGACCACGCCCATGTCGTGCGTGACGACGAGAACGGTCACGCCGAGCTCTGCGCGCGCACGGTCGAGCACCGTCAGCACGGACCCGGTGGTCTCCGGGTCGAGCGCGCTGGTGGGCTCGTCGGCGAGCAGGACGGACGGGTTGGCGGCGAGCGCGCGGGCCACGGCGATGCGCTGGCGCTGCCCGCCGGACAGCTGGTCGGGGTAGGCACCGGCCTTGTCGGTCAGCCCGACGAGGTCGAGCAGCTCACCCACCCGGCTGCGGCGCTGCGGACCGGGAACGCCCGCGCTCTCCAGCGGCAGGGCGATGTTTCCGGCCGCCGTGCGCTGACGCAGGAGCGAATCCCCTTGCGGCACAACGCCGATCTGCCGGCGAGCGGCACGCAGCGCGGAGCCGTCGAGCGAGGTGATGTCCGTGCCGTCGACGCGGATCGCACCCGAGTCGGGGCGCTCCAGCAGCGCGACGCAGCGGGCCAGCGTCGACTTGCCGGCCCCGCTCGGGCCGACGACGCCGAGCACGGTGCCGGCCTGGACGTCGAGGGTGACGCCGTTCAGCGCGTTGACACCCTGGAAGGACTTGGTGAGGTTTTCGACAGTGATCACTTCTGCTCCACGGCTGCGCTCGACGGCACACCCACCCGTCTGACTGGGGTGCGCGGTCGAAGTTCTGCTCAGGGTGTGCGCCACTCGATGGCTGAGTGCGCGTCAAAGGACTTTGAGAAGGCGCCTTAGACGAGGTGGCGACGACATGCAGAAGCGGTGCGACGGCACTGGTCGACTACTCGACGGCGCGTCAGCATTCGCGAGGTACCCATGTGATCCTCCATCGGTCCTGGCGTTAGCACCTGCCCGCATCCAGCGGGTGGTTGCTGCGACGTCGTAGAGCCAGGTCTCTCAGTCGCTCCGGATGGCAATGAGCAGTCAACCGGACGGACGTTCGGTTGCGCAAGCCAGATTCGGATTCGTTCGACAGATCACACTGTTGGCCGAAGGATCGCCGGATCAGACCTCGGCGATCCGGACAAAGTCGATCACGCTCAGCTGCTCGCCCCTGACCTGCGGGTCGATGCCCGCCTTCTGGAGCAGTTCGTCGACGTCGGCGGTGTAGCTCTTGAGTGCCGCACGGAGGGTCTTGCGGCGCTGCGCGAAGGCTGAGTCGACGATCGCGAAGAGCTTCTTCTTGTCCACTGTGGACAGCGGCTTTTCGTGACGCCGGAAGGCGACCAGGCCGGAGTCGACGTTCGGGGCGGGCCAGAACACGTTCCTGCCGACGGCGCCGGCCTTGCGGGCCTCGGCGTACCAGGCGAGCTTCACGCTGGGCACCCCGTAGATCTTGCTGCCGGGCTTGGCCGCCATCCGGTCCGCCACCTCCGCCTGGACCATCACGAGGCCCTTGGCGAGGCTCGGCAGCTCGTGCAGGAGGTGCAGCACCACGGGGACCGCGACGTTGTACGGCAGGTTCGCCACGATCGCGGTGGGTTGCACCGGCAGGTCCTCCCGGGTGACCTTCATGGCGTCCTTCAGGACGACGTGGAGCTTGCCCGCGTTCTCCGGGTCCATCTCGCGCACGGTCTGCGGCAGCCGCTCGGCGAGCGGCGGGTCGATCTCGACCGCGACGACCTGCGCGGCGGCGGGCAGCAGGGCGAGGGTGAGGGACCCCAGGCCGGGGCCGACCTCCAGGACGACGTCCGTCTCATCCAGCCCGGCGGCGGCGACGATCTTGCGGACCGTGTTGGGGTCGTGCACGAAGTTCTGGCCGAGCTTCTTGGTCGGGCGGATGCCCAGCTCTTCGGCTAGACGACGGACTTCGGCGGGTCCCAGCAGGCTCACCGCTGCATTCTCGCAGGCCCCCACGCCTGCCCACCGCCCGACGCCCCGCACCGGGCCGTACGCGGGGACCCCGCGTACGCCGAGAGCGTGCGGAAGGTCTCCGCGTGCGATCGGAGGCAGTGGAGCGGTGGGACGGCGAAGGCCGCCCGTGGCGAACCACGGACGGCCTTCGGCGAGTGCGGTGCGGGGTTACGGCAGGCCGAGCTTGGCGCGGCAGCCGGGCCACGCGGAGTACGTGCCGCCACGGCCGTCACGCAACTTGGTCGCGATGGCGATCTGCTGCTCGCGGGTGGCCTGGTGCGGGTAGGCCGCGTACGCGCTGCCGCCGTAGGCGTCCCAGGTGCTCTTGTTGAACTGCAGGCCGCCGTAGTAGCCGTTGCCGGTGTTGATGGCCCAGTTGCCGCCCGCCTCACAGCCGGCGAGGCGGTCCCAGGCGGCGCCGTCGGGCAGCGGCTTGCTGCCGACGACGATCTTCTTCGGCTTGGGCTCCTTCGTGACCTTCCCGCCGATCTTCTCGCGGGCGATCTCCTTGCCGTTCTTCACCGTCACGCGGTAGGTGGAGATCTGCTCACCGGGGGCGCCCGGGTCGACGACCTTCTGCTCGCCCGCGGTCATGGTCGGGTCGTTGGTCTTCTCGACCGGCGCCGCGACCGGCTCGTTCACGTTGATGACCGTGACGCCGGTGCGCGAGATGTAGATCTCGGCGCCGGTGGCCAGCCGGACGTCCGCGCCGGAGGCGACGGCGTCCTCGGGGCCGAGCGTGAGGTTCTCGCTCTTCAGCAGCTCGTCGACGGTGACGGCGGTGGTCTGGACCTCGCGGACCGGGTTCGCGCCGTCGAAGAGCTTGACCGTCTTGAGGGTCTTGACTTCCAGGTTCATGCCGTCGAGCGGCACGTCCGAGCTCGTCGGCGCCGAGAACCAGGAGCCCTCGGTGGGCACGCCGAGCTGCTTGGCGGCCTCCTCGACGGTGACCGAGCGGACCCACTCCTCGCGGGCCTGGCCGTCGACGCTCATCTTGAGCAGGCGGCCGCGGTCGAGGGTGATCTTGCCGCCGTCGGAGATCGGGGTGTTGAGCGACGGCGACAGCGCGTCGTGCTCGCCGACCCGGATGCCCTCCTCCGCGAGGACGTCGCCGACCGTGCCCTCGTAGGAGTGGACGGTCGACGTGACGCCGTCGATGTCCACGGCCACGGACTTGTCCATGGCCATCGCCGTCACGCCACCGCCGGAGATGGACACCAGCACGGCGGCGACGGCGCCCTTGAGGAAGCGGCGCTTCCAGGACGTGACGCTCTGGACCAGCAGCTGCGGGTCCTCGCGCTCCTCTTCCTCCGACGGGAGGACGAGGGGCGGCATGATCGTCGTCTCGGCGTTGATGAGCCGGATCAGCTCGTCGACGTCGACGTTCGCCGTGGCCAGCAGGTCGTCCGCGTCCGGGCCGAGCACCTCGAGCACGTCCGCGGGCGTGATGCTCAGCGCACCGGCGGGGAAGCTCGGGTGGGGGTCCACGAGATCGACTGCGGTGGACGTCGTGACCGGCGTGAACCAGTCCGTGTCGTCGTTGAAGTCGTACGGAGCGGCAGTTCTGTCGCTACCAGACAAGGGTCGATACCTCCATTGCGGAAGCTGTGAGGCCACCGCACAGTTGGCGTTGACAAGATCATTCGAGTTGCAGCTCGAAGGTTCCCGGCAACTCCTCCTACGTGGTCTCGCTTCTTCGCGCTTCTGGCTTCCGGCCCGCCCCGACCGCGGGCGTGCTCCCAACCGACTGGGTCGGTACAGGTGGCACGGTCACGGGACAGTAACGGGGTCACCGACGTTGCGCAAACACCCCCGCCGATGTTGTGACCTCAGTCACCCCATGGGGGTAGGAACCCTGTGCTCCGTTCGTCCTAAGTCGCATCTCGGTGGTCGAGTCCGAACACCCGCTGAGCGGTACGGGTGACCGCGGCGCAGAGTTCAGAAAGATCTTCGCCACGCAGAGCAGCCAGCGACCGAACTGTGTAATTCACACAATGTGGTTCATTCGGCCGGCCGCGGAACGGGTGCGGCGTCAGGAAAGGCGCGTCCGTCTCGACCAGCAGCTGGTCGGGCGGCACCAGCCGGGCCGCCTCCTGCAGAGCCCGCGCGTTCTTGAACGTCACCGGGCCCGCGAACGACAGCACGTACCCCTGCTCGACGCACCGGCGGGCGAAGTCCGCGTCACCGGAGAAGCAGTGGAAGACCACAGTGGACGGTGCGCCCTCGTCGTCGAGCACCTTGAGGACGTCCTCGTGCGCGTCCCGGTCGTGGATCATCAACGGCTTCCCGACGCGCTTGGAAAGGTCGATGTGCCAACGGAAAGCCTCGTGCTGGGCGGCCGGCGGCGAGTAGTCCCAGTAGTAGTCGAGACCGGTCTCGCCGATCGCGACCACGCGGTCGAACGCGGCCAGCCGCTCCAGCTCCGCCTTCTCCGCGTCGCCGAACGTGGCGGTGCGCGTCGGGTGCACGGCCACCGCCGCGTAGACGCGGGAGTCCCAGGTGGACGCTTCCGCGGCCCACCGCGCGGACTTCAGGTCGTCCGCCACCGTCACCACGTGCGAGACCCCGGCGGCGTTCGCCCGGTCGAGCAGGACGGCCACGTCGGCGGCGTCGGCAGCACCACACGCGTCGAGGTGCGTGTGAGCGTCGATCACCGGTGCCGGAAGGGTTTCCGGCACCGGCGGTCGTTCCCGTTCGTCGCTCACCTGGCGATCGGGGCCCACTCCGGGCCCGTCTCGCCGAGATCGGGGTCGAGCTTCGCGAACAACGGCGACGGCTTGCCCAGCGGCCGGCCTGCCTCGATCGGCGTCGACTCCCAGCGCGCCTGCTCACCGGCGTAGTCACCGGTCAGCACCGGGTAGCTGCGCTCCGGCACGTCGAGGTCGGTGACCTCGGTCAGCTCCGGCTGCGCGGACCACACGCCCGTACCGCCCAGCGCCTCGTACACCTTCTGCGCCGAGTGCGGCAGGAACGGCGTCATGAGCGTGTTCGCGTCCTGCACGACCTGCAAAGCCGTGTGCAGCACCGAGTCGCGGCGCTCCGGGTCGTCCTTGAGCTTCCACGGCTCCTGGTCGGACAGGTACTTGTTCGCCGCCGAGATGACGCGCATGGCCTCGCCGGAGGCCTGCTTGAACCGCGAGCGGCGCAGGTGCGCGCCGACCGTGTCGAACGCCGCACGCGACTGCCGCAGCAGCTCGTGGTCGGCGTCGGTCAGCGCGGTCGCCTTCGGGATCGCGCCGACGTTCTTGTGCGCCATGGAGATCGAGCGGTTGACCAGGTTGCCCCACTCGTTCGCCAGCTCGAAGTTCGTCCTGCGGACGAACTCCTCCCAGGTGAAGTCGGTGTCCTGGTTCTCGGGACCGGCGACGGAGATGAAGTACCGCAGCGCGTCCGGCCCGAACTCCTTGAGGAAGTCACCGACGTAGATCACGGTGCCGCGCGAGGTCGAGAACTTCGAGCCGCTCATCGTCAGGTACTCCGACGACACGACCTCGGTCGGCAGGTTCAGCGTGCCGAACCGGCCGGGCTCGCCGCCCTTGTCGCCGGCGCCGTTCTGCCCGAGCAGCAGCGACGGCCAGATCAGCGAGTGGAAGACGATGTTGTCCTTGCCCATGAAGTAGTAGCCCTGGGCGTCACCGGTCCAGAACTCCTTCCAGGCGTCGTCGTTCCCGGAGCGCCGGGCCCACTCGACGGAGGCGCTCAGGTAGCCGATCACCGCGTCGAACCACACGTAGAACCGCTTCATCGGCTGGTCGCTCCACCCGTCGAGCGGGATCGGCACCCCCCAGTCGAGGTCGCGGGTGATGGCGCGCGGCCGCAGGTCCTTGATCAGGTTCTGCGAGAACTTGAGCACGTTCGGGCGCCACTCGGTCCGCGTGGAGATCCACGAGCCGAGCGACTCGATGAACGACGGCAGGTCGAGGAACAGGTGCTCGGTCTCGACGAACTTCGGCGTCTCCCCGTTGATCCGCGAGCGCGGGTTCTTCAGGTCGATGGGGTCGAGCTGGTTGCCGCAGTTGTCGCACTGGTCGCCGCGCGCGCCGTCGTACCCGCAGATCGGGCAGGTGCCCTCGATGAAGCGGTCGGGCAGCGTCCGGCCGGTCGACGGGCTGATCGCGCCCATCTCCGTCTTGGGGATGACGTAGCCGTTCTTCCACAGCGCGGAGAACAGGTCCTGCACCACCCGGTAGTGGTTGCCGGTGGTGGTGCGGGTGAAGAGGTCGTAGGACAGGCCGAGGCCCTGCAGGTCGGAAGCGATCACACGGTTGTACTTGTCGGCGAGCTCACGCGCGGTGAGCCCTTCCTTCTCGGCCTGCACCTGGATGGGCGTGCCGTGCTCGTCCGTGCCGCTGACCATGAGCACCCGGTGTCCGGACATTCGCATGTAGCGGGAGAAGACGTCGGACGGGACACCGAAACCGGAGACGTGACCGATGTGCCTGGGGCCGTTGGCATATGGCCAGGCCACCGCGGTCAGTACGGAGGCACTCATGCACATAGCCTACGGAGGCGGTGCCAGGCGGTTTTCACCGAGTGGGAGGTCTGTTTGTCCGCGACCAGGATGTTGGTGCTCGGCGTCGTCAAGCTCGTCGGCGAGGCGCACGGTTACCAGGTGCGCCGCGAGCTGCAGTCGTGGGCGGCGGAGGCCTGGGCGAACGTGCAGCCGGGCTCGATCTACCACGCGCTGAAGTCGCTCGCGAAGGACGGCCTGCTCGAACCGGTCGGCACCGAGTCCGCGGAGGGCCCGGCCAGGACCACGTATCGGATCACCGCGACCGGCGAGCACGAGCTGCGGGACCTGCTCGCCCACGCGCTGGCCGACGCGAGCGCGGGCAACGACGAGCTCTCCGCGGCGATCGCGATGCTCACCCTCATCCCGCGCCAGCAGGCCGTCGTGATGCTCAAGAACCGGCTCGCGGGCCTGGAGGGACAGCTGGCACCGACCAGGCACGGCATCACCTCGATGCCGGAGATGGGCAAGCCCGCGCACGTCAGCGAGCTCTTCCGGCTGTGGCTGGTCCACCTCGAAGGCCAGGTCCGCTGGACCAGGGAGCTGGTCGAACGGCTGGAGGCCGGCGCCTACGACCTCGCCGACTAGTCAAATTTGAATAGTCTCGCTAGCCTCTAGTCAAACTTGACTAGAGGGGGTTCGGTCATGATCAAGGCACGCGGCCTCGCGCGCCGGTTCACCACCAAGGCAGGTCCGGTGGAGGCGGTGCGCGGGGTGGACATCGACGTCGCCGAGGGCGAGCTCGTGGGGTTCCTCGGCCCGAACGGCGCGGGCAAGTCCACGACGTTGCGCATGCTGACGACCCTGTTGCGGCCCACGGCGGGCGAGGCGATCATCGCGGGCCACGACCTGCTGGCCGACCCGGCGGGCGTGCGCCGCAACATCGGCTACGTGGGCCAGAAGAACGGCGCGGGCGCCGAGCAGCGGGTCGCCGACGAGCTGGAGTTCCAGGCCCGCTTCCACGGCCTGGGCAAGCACGACGCCCGCAGGAGGGTCGCCGACCTGCTCGAACGGTTCGACCTGGCGGACCTGGAGAAACGCGCCGTCGTCACGTTGTCGGGCGGCCAGCAGCGCAGGCTCGACATCGCGATGGGCGTGCTGCACGACCCGCGGCTGCTGTTCCTGGACGAGCCGTCGACCGGGCTCGACCCGCAGAGCCGCCGCAACCTGTGGGACCACGTCCGGCAGCTCAGGGCCGACGGGACCACGGTGTTCCTGACCACGCACTACCTCGACGAGGCCGACTACCTCAGCGACCGGCTGCTGGTGATCGACCACGGCGCGATCGTCGGCGAGGGCTCACCGGACGAGCTGAAGCACCGCGTCTCCGGTGACCTGGTCGTGCTCGGCACGCCGCAGGCTGCGGCCGTGGCGGCGAGGTTCGACAACGCCGTGGTGGACGGCGAGGAGGTCAGCTTCCGGATCCCGGACGGGGACCGGGCGCTGCCGGGCCTGCTGCGCGACCTCGGTGCCGCCGGTGTCGAGCTGCACTCCGTGCAGGTGCACCGCCCGACGCTCGACGACGTCTTCCTGACCATGACCGGCCGCTCGCTGCGGGAGGAAAGCCATGCCGCGTAACAACGTTCTCGCCGACACCTGGCTGGTGTTCGCCCGCGTGACGCTCCCGGTGCTGCGCAACCCCGTGGCGGTCGTGCTCGGGCTCGCCCAGCCGTTGCTCTACCTCGGCCTGTTCGGGCCGTTGCTCGGCGACGGCGGCTGGCAGTGGTTCGTGCCGGGCCTGCTGGTGCAGATGGCGTTGTTCGGCACGGCGTACGCGGGCTTCTCGCTGCTGCCCGAGGTGCGCACGGGCGTGCTGGAACGACTGCGGGTCACACCCGTCAGCCGGGTCGCGCTGCTCGTCGGCCGGGTCGGCAAGGACGTCGTGCTGCTCGTCGTGCAGAGCCTGCTGATCGTGCTCGCGGCGACGCTGTTCGGGTTCCACGCGTCACCCGGCGAGGTGCTGCTCGGGCTCGGGCTGGTGGCGTTGCTCGGCGTCGCCATCGGGTCGGCGTCGTACGCGGTCGCGTTGAAGGTGAAGCTGGAGTACGTCTTCGCGTCGGTCCTGTCGGCGGTCATCGTGCCGTTGATGCTGCTGTCGGGCGTGCTGCTGCCGATGTCGAACGGCCCGCGGTGGCTCTACTGGCTGTCCCGGGCCAACCCGCTCGCGCACGTCGTCGACGCCGAACGGTCGATCTTCACCACCGGCTCGGCGCTGTACGGCCTCGTCGCGGTGACCCTGCTCGTGCTGGCTGGCATCGCCTACGGCGTGCGCACCTTCCACCGCGAGTCCGCCTGATGCTGATGCCACGCGGGGCTCTCCCGTCCGCTCCTGTCGTACGAAAGCTCCCCGCGTGGCACTTCCCGCGTGACGCTCAGGAAGACTTGACGGCGGCGTCGTAGAGGGTCTTCTTGCTGACACCGGCGGCCTCGGCGACCTCGGCGGCGGCCGACTTCATCCGCTCGCCGTCGGCGACGCGCTGCTTCACCTCGGCGACCAGCGTCTCCAGGTCGGGCGTGTCCGGTACGGGCGCCGGGCCCAAGACAACGGTGATCTCGCCGCGTGCGCCTTCCACGGCCCACGCGGCGAGCTCGGCCAACGACCCGCGCACGACCTCTTCGTAGGTCTTGGTCAGCTCACGGCACACGGCCGCCGCACGGTCCGGGCCGAGCACCTCCACGGCGTCCGCGAGGGTGGCCGCGAGCCGATGGGGTGCCTCGAAGAACACGACCGTGCGCTGCTCGGTGGCCAACGGGGCGAACCAGCGCTTGCGCTCACCGGACTTGCGCGGCGGGAAGCCGTCGAACGCGAACCGGTCGCTCGGCAAGCCGGACAGCGCCAGCGCCGTCGTCACCGCGGACGGCCCCGGCAGGCACGTCACCCGGATGTCCGCCTCCACACAGGCGGCCACGAGCCGGTAGCCCGGATCCGACACGCTCGGCATGCCCGCGTCGGTCACGAGCAGCACCGTCTCACCGGCGCGCAGCGACTCGACCAGCCCCGGCAGGCGCGCCTGCTCGACCTGGTCGTAGAAGCTGATCACCCGCCCGGACGGCTTGACCTGCAGCGCGGCCGCGAGGCTGTGCAGTCTGCGGGTGTCCTCGGCGGCGATGACGTCGGCCGTCCCCAGCGCCTCGACCAGACGCGCGGAAGCATCGCGGATGTCACCAAGCGGGGTAGCGGCGAGGACCAGACGGCCTGAACCGGATACAGGACTCACACCGTTCACCCTACGATCGGCGACGTGACAGTCCTCGTGCAGCCAGGAGAGGCGCCCGTCGCCGTCGTGGAGGAGCCGCCCACGGACCGTGCGGCGGCTCTCGAACCACCTCCGCATGGAGATCGGTTGCGCGGGTGGCTCGTCACGGCGGTGGTGACGCTGATCGGCGCGGTCGTGCGGTTCTGGAACGTCGGCTACCCGACGGACAAGGGCACGCCGATCTTCGACGAGAAGCACTACGTGCCGCAGGCGGCGCAGGTGCTGCGCAACGGCGGCTACGAGGACAACCCCGGCTACGAGCTGATCGTCCACCCGCCGCTCGCCAAGCAGCTGATGGCGATCGGCCAGGACCTCTTCGGCTACGACGGCATCGGCTGGCGGTTCGCCTCCGCGCTCGCCGGTGCGATCACGATCCTGCTGATCGTGCGGATCGCCCGGCGGCTGACCCGGTCGGACCTGCTGGGCGCGCTGGCCGGCGTGCTGCTCATCGCGGACGGCGTCTCGCACGTCCAGTCCCGGATGGGCATGCTCGACATCTTCCTGGCGCTGTTCGTGGTCGGCGCGTTCGGCTGCGTGGTCGCGGACCGCGAACAGGTGCGGCAACGGCTCGCCGTCGCGGTGCGCGAGGGGTTCGTGAACAACTCGCCCTTCGGCCCGTGGCTGGGCTTCCGCTGGTGGCGCTTCGGTGCGGGCGTGTGCCTGGGCCTCGCGTGCGGCATCAAGTGGTCGGGCATCTGGTACATCGCCGCGTTCGGGCTGCTGACGGTCGTCTGGAGCGCGCTGGCGCGCCGGGCCGCCGGGGTCGAGGAGCCGTGGCTGGGCTCGCTCGCGAAGGACGTCCTGCCCTCGCTCGGCGGCCTGGTCGCGATCCCGGTGCTGGTGTACCTCGTGACGTGGTTCCCGTGGATGGCCAGCGAGACCGGCATCGACCGGCACGTGGTCGGCACGAAGGTCCAGGACGTCGCCTACGTCCCGGACGTGCTGCAGTCGCTCTGGTACAACGCCAAGAACGTCTACAAGTTCCACGTCGAGCTGGTCACCTCGGCGACCAACCGGCACCCGTGGGAGTCGAAGCCGTGGACGTGGCCGATGGGCCTGCGTCCGATGCTCTACTACTACGACAACTCCGTGACCGGCTGCGGCCAGGCGTCCTGCCTCGGCGCGATCATGCTGATCGGCACGCCGGCGCTGTGGTGGGTGGCGTTCCCGGCGATCGGCTGGGCGATCTGGCGGGCCGTCGGCCGGCTGGACTGGCGCTACGCCGCCGTGCTCGTCGGGTACATGGCCGGTCTGCTGCCGTGGTTCCTCAACCTCGACCGGCAGATGTACTTCTTCTACGTCACGCCGATGGCGCCGTTCCTGGTGCTGCTGATCGTGCTGGCACTGGGCGAGATCCTCGGCCGGGCCGGTGCGGGCTCCGAACGCCGCGGCACCGGTCTGCTGGTCGTGGCGCTGTACACGGGCATCGTCGTCGCGAACTTCGTGTGGCTGTGGCCGATCTTGAACGGCAACCCGATCACGCCCGAGCTGTGGCAGCAGCAGCTCTGGTTGCCCAGCTGGCGCTGACCGTTAAATCCGCGTTGGGTTAGCATCTCCCGCCATCGCTCGAACGAGTGATCTTGGGGGATCAGCGTGAGCACGACGACGGAGTTGCGCCCGGACGAGAGCGGCGCCAGACCCCCGGCGGCCGCCACGGCACCCGGCTTCCGGACCGACGTCCAGGCGCTGAGGGCGGTCGCCGTGCTGGCGGTCGTGGTCAACCACTTCTGGCCGGCCGCGCTGACCGGCGGTTACGTCGGCGTCGACGTGTTCTTCGTGATCTCCGGCTTCCTGATCACCTCGCACCTGGACCGCGAGATCGTGCGGACCAGCCGGGTGCGGCTCGGCCGGTTCTACGCGCGGCGCGTCCGGCGGCTGCTGCCCGCGGCGTTCCTCGTGCTCGGGTTCAGCCTGGTCACCGCCTACCTCCTGCTGCCGTACCCGCGCTGGAAGACCAACGCGGCCGAGGCGGTCGCGGCCGCGTCCTACTGGGAGAACTGGCGGCTGGCGGCCAGGTCGGTCAACTACTCGGCGCAGAACGCGGCGGCGAGCCTGGTGCAGCACTACTGGTCGCTGTCGGTGGAGGAGCAGTTCTACCTGGTCTGGCCGCTGCTGCTGATCGGGTTGTTCAAGCTGGGCCGGCGCCGCTGGGTCGTGGCGGGCGTCGGTGCCGTGGGCGTGCTGTCGCTGGGCTACAGCATCTACCTGACGATCACCGCGCCGAACCCGGCGTACTTCTCGACGCCGGTGCGGGTGTGGGAGTTCGCGATCGGCGCCGGGGTGGCGCTGGCCGCCTCCCGCCTGGTGCTGCCGCGGGTCTTCGCCGAACTGGCGGCGTTCTGCGGGCTGGCGATGATCATCGCCTCGGCGTTCGGGTACGACCACCACACGCCGTTCCCCGGCTCCCTCGCGCTCGTCCCCGCGGCCGGCACCGCGCTCGTGATCGTGTCGGGGCTGCGGACCGGACGGCAGTGGCACACGGCCGTGACCGCCTCACGGCCCGTGCAGTTCGTGGGCAACGTCAGCTACTCGCTCTACCTGTGGCACTGGCCGTTGCTGCTGCTGGCGCCGTTCGCGTTGAACGACGTGCTGGACAAGGGGAAGCTCACGACGCCGTGGCTGCTGGGGCTGCTGGCGGTGTCGCTGCTGCTGGCGTGGGTGTCGAAGGTGGTCGTCGAGGACCGCGGCATGTCGTGGGGACCTGTGAAGCGCAGCAGCGGGCTGACGTTCACGGCGATGGTCGCCGGTGTGGCTGTGATCGTGGCGCTGGCGGGCGGCCTGTACTGGTCGTACGGCGCCCAGGCGGCGCAGGCCGAGCGGGACCAGGCCTCGGCGGTGCTCAACCCGTGCCTGGGCGCCGCCGCGCTGGACGGCAGGGACTGCGTGGACCCGTACGGACCGGCGCTGGTGACGGCGATGGGCCCGGTGAACGAGTACTTCCGCCCGGCACCCGAATGCCGCGTCCTGGAGCAGTACAAGGTGTTCGACAAGGCCACGACCTCGGTGTGCGACTTCTCCGGCGGCGCGGCGGACGCGCCGAAGGTGTGGCTGGTCGGCGACTCGCACGCACAGCAGTGGCAGACCCCGCTGTTCGAGGTGGCGCGGGCGCGGAAGTGGCGCCTGACGGTCAGCTACCTGGGCGGCTGCCCGTTCGCGGACATCACCTACCAGGGCTTCCGCGGCAACATGTCCGAACCGGACATCAAGGCGTGCGCGGACTGGCGCGCGCAGCTGACCGACGTGATCACCGCCGACCGCCCCACGTTCGTGCTGACGTCGTTCTTCGCCCGCGACGAACCCGCCGACGACGGCAGCGGCCGTTCGCAGACCGAGCAGTACCGGGCGGGCCTGGAACCGCGCTGGGCCCGCTGGACCGAGGCGGGCGCACGGGTCGTGGTACTCGCCGACCCCCCGCTCAACGCCGCCGTGCGCTCCCCGGACTGCGTGCCGCTCAACGCCTCGAACCCGGCGGCGTGCGACGTCGCGCGCACCGCCGCCCACCCGGTGGACCCGCTGGCCGAGACAGCCCGCTCGTCGCGCAACCCGGACGTGTCGCTGCTCGACCTGACCCGGTACTTCTGCGACGACAGGGTGTGCCGCGCGGTCGTCGGCCAGGTGGCCGTCTACTTCGACCCGGACCACCTGAACAGCGTGTTCAGCCGGTCGCTGGCACCGGCGATCGCAGCCGCGCTCGGCGCGCGCTGACCTCCCGGGCGCTCGGCGGGGCTCGGCGGGGTGAAGTGGTGAGGCGGCCGGCGGAAGCCACCCCACCACTCCTCGCGAGGCATCGCACTGCGCCGATGCCGAGGCCTTCTCGGGCGAACCACCGCCTAGGTCGTTGGCGGCGGAACGACCGTTACGGCCTCGCGTGACGTTCACCCGGAACGCCTAGGCATCGACCGGAACGTCGGGTGAGACCAGGGAGGTGTCGTCCGGAACCGGTGCGGCGGGTGCGCCGAGCTCGGGACCGTCCTGTGACGACGGTGCGGTCGACACGAGCGCCACCGGCACGTCCGCGGGCGGGGTGAACACCGCTTCCGCCCTGATCTTCGGCGGTGTGGCGGCCCAGGGCTTGAGGTTCTGCACGATCTCCTCGTAGAACGACGACACCGCGGACAGCACCGAGTCGATGAACGAGTTGCGCCCGGTGCCGCGTTTCGTCCCCATGGGAACCGAGATCTCGACCCGGAACCCGCGGATCTCCTTCTGCGGGTCCGCGATCAACACCGCCGGGTTCGCCCGCACGGCGCCCAGCAGTTCCGACGCACCCGCTCCCCTGGCGTGCGCCACGAACGCCTCCAGGCGGACGGAGTCCGGTGCGTTCTTCAACTGCCGGATCAGCCAGTTGACCCTGGTCATCGGCCGCCCCTCCTTGGGCGCCTCCAGGTCCACACCGCAGATGACCCGGCCCGCGCGCAGGTCAGCGGTGACGTGCAGGGTGCCGACGGTGTCCGGGATGCGCACACCACCGGACAGCCTGCCGTCGTTCACCAGCTCGGTGAGCTGACGGTTCAGCCGGATCTGCGGTTCGGCGAGCTCCTTGCGGGTCAGCGCGGGCGTGACCTCGGTGCCGAGCCGTCTGCCCAGCTGGAGTCCGGCGAACCGCAGCAACGCCTCGAAGCGGAGCACCACGTCCGGCGCGATCTTGTCGGTCGCCCGCAGCGTGCGTGCCTGCACGGCCTCGCGCAGAGGCACCCACGAAGATCCCATGTCCTCGAACGCCATGGCGCCCGACCGGGGGTGTTCGAGGTACCTGATCAGCTCACCGAGGATCCAGGCCTGCTCCGGGTCGGCCACGCCCCGGTGTTCCTTCTGCATCACGGCCTCGCAGAGCACCTCGCTCCACGACCAGTGGTGCAGCGCGACCTTCTTCAGCTTCTTCTTGTCCACCGCGGTCGGGTGCTGCCCCGGCAGCGGCGGGATCTCGTTGGAGATCGTGACCACCGCGTCGAAGCCGGACTCCCGTGCGATGTCGAGGTAGTTCTCCAGCTGTGCCGGCTGCAGCTCGTTGGACCCGGTCTTCACCTCGACCAGTGCCGTCCACGACTTCTGCCCGCGGGTGGCGCGGATCAGGCCGTCCGGGATCAGCTTCCGCCCGTCGACCTCGAACGGAACCTCGATGAACGTCTGGAGAGCGGCCGCGGGCGCTCCCAGCGGCTGGGTCAGCGTCCGTCCGAACTCACGCACCGCTGACATGACCGCCAGCAACGCCGAGGTCGCCCGTCGTTCCTGTTCCTCAGCGCCGTTGATGCCCGACGTGGGAATCAGGCGTGCGGCGTGCCAGCTCTCTTCAGCGGTCATAGTTCCCTCGCATGGCGGTGTTTGCGTTCAGGAATCAACGCTGACTTCGTTGAACGCAAAACAACCGTTACCGCCACGCGAGGCGTTCACCCGGATCGCCTACATCGGCATGTGCCTCGTCGGCGGCGGTGTCGGCTTGCTGATGAACTTCGTGACCGGGCCTTCCTTGCTCATCCCGGCCCGTTCCAGGAACTGGGCCATCTCCCCGCGCACCTGCGCCAGCGTCGGCCGGCGACCGGGTTCCGGGTCCATCGCGGCCAGCAGCAGCCTGGCGTGCGCGCTGTTCTGCGGCAGCTTGGTCACCGGTTCGCCCTGGGCGGCGGCCATCAGCGAGGAGATCGGGTTCTCGCGGGAGCCGCGCGGCGGGTGGCCGGTCAGTGCGTAGGAGACGGTGGCGGCGAGCTGCCACGAGTCCGAGGCGGGGGACGCGGACTCGCCGCGGGCCGTCTCCGGCGCGAGGAAGTCGGGGGTGCCGACCATCATGCCGGTGGCGGTGAGGGTGCTGTCGCCCTTGGAGCGGGCGATGCCGAAGTCGATCAGGTGCGCGGTGCCCTGGTTGTCGACGATCACGTTCGACGGCTTCACGTCGCGGTGCAGGACGCCGCGGGCGTGGGCGGAGGTGAGGGCGTCGGCCATGTTCAGCCACAGCCGGGCCGCCAGCTCGTCGTCGATCAGGCCGTTCTTCATGACCGTCTCGGACAGCGACGCGCCCTCGATGTACTCCATGACCAGCGCGAGGCCGTCCGGGTCCTGCACGATGTCGAACACCCGCACGCAGTTCGGGTGCCGGACCGCGGCCAGTGCGCGGGCCTCGCGGAGCATGCGCTGCTCGGTGTCGTTGTCCGGGGCGTGCGCGAGCTTCACGGCGACGGTGCGGTCGAGCTGTTCGTCGACGGCGAGCCAGACCGTGCCGAAGCCGCCGGAGCCGAGCTGGCGGACGCGGCGGAACCGGCCGTTGCCGGGGTTCCAGACCTTGCCCGACTTCTGCACCGGTGCCGGCGAGTCGGCGGTGGCGGCGCCGGGACCGAACGGCAGCGGGCCCGGCGTGTCCGCGAGCACCGCGGGCTGGGACGGCTGCGGTTGCGGCTGGGACGGCTGCGGCAGCACCTCGGCCACGCGTGTCGGCGGGTACTGCGGCGGCGGCTGGTGCACCGGGCGCATCGGCCGGTTCATCGGCGCCGGCTGGTACTTCGGCACCTGCGCCGGCTGGTACGGCGGCGGCTGCTGCTGACCGGCCGTGATCGGCTTGGTCGGCGCCTTCTTCGGCGGCAACTGCGGCTGCGGCGGCTGGCTCGTGCGCGCCACCGGCTGGGGTGGCGCCTGGTTGTGGTTCCGGTCCTGGGACCGGTCGCGGCCGGGGCGGTTCAGCATGGCGGTAGTCAACCCGAAAATGCGCACGACGATTGAGCCGATCACCGCAATCGGGAAGAACCCGAGGAGCACGTGGCCGACCAGCGTCACGGGCAGTGCCGAAGTGGACGCGAGGAGCACGACGAACGGCGGCCAGAACACGCGGCGCGGCCAGTTCGGGCCCAGCCGGAACGCCGAGCCGGCCTGCAGCATCACGAACAGCAGGCACAGCAGGCCGAGCACGATCGTGATGCCCGCGGCGACCAGGAACACCCAGTCGTCACCGACCGGCGCGCGGAACACGCGGAGGATCGACGGGGTGCCGTCGACGAGGTAGGCGCCCTGCGAGAACTGGCCGAAGCAGGTCGCCTCGTCGAGCGAGGCCGACCCTTCGAACGCGCGCCGGCCCAGGCCCTGCGCCGTTCCGCGCAGGATCAGCCACGGCAGCACCAGCGTGCTGGCGACACCGAGCACGGCGAAGATGGCGCCGGTCACCGCGCCGTAGGAGTTGCCGACCACCCGGCGCACCGCGATGGCGAGCAACGCGGCCACGGTGGGGAACAGGCCGAGAACGGCACCGAGCGCCGTGGTGGTCCACACCCAGTCACCGGGGCAGACGCTGGCGCCCACGAAACCGTGCAGCCACGTGAGCAAGGACTCCGCGAGCCCCACGACCTGAACCACCCCTTCCGCGATCAACCCCCAGCCTAGGTGTCGATTCAGCCTACGGTGCGTGATTGGTATGCGGTTGACGCCACAGCAACCGAATCCTTGATCACCGCGTCGCACCTCCTCCACCTGGCCCGGCTCCGCGAGAACCGCACCTCTTGACCACTCGAACGGATTCCTCGCCGTTCGCGTTGAACGGTGCTCATCACGGTTGCAGCCGGTTTTCGACTCGAATGCGTCACGCGCGCCGGGATTTCACGTGGAATCGCCACTAGGGCACACGCAACCAGTGCCGGTATCGCGCGGCAAGGGCCAGTGAGGTCACCAGACCCTCGACGTGCGGTTTCGCCATGAAATCCGCAGCGCACGGCTTCGGCGGCTCCGGTGCGGCCGGCGGCGGCGCCGGGGGCTGTGGCGGTGCCGGGTGCGGTGGCCCGGCGGGTGGCCGCGGCGCCGTCGTGAGCACCACCGGCAGCGCCGGCAGCTCCGACCGGACGTTCCACAGCTCCTCCGCGGCCTGGTCGACCGCCCGCACCGCCCGCCGTTCCTCGCCGGCGCGCTGCTGCTCCAGCCGGTCGAGCAGCTCGCCGTCCGCGCCGAGGCTCAGCCGTGCGACCTCGGCCACCGTGTGCAGGTAGGTCTCGACCGCGTCGTGCGCCGTCTCGAACGCCTCGGAGGTGTCCAGCCACCGCATCCGCGCGCGGTGCCGGTAGTCGTCGAACGCCTGGCTCGCCGGCCCGTTCCACGTCACCGCGGTCGCCTTGGCGCAGGCGAGGGCGGCCGATGCGCTCTCGTCGCGCATCCGCCGCAACCACTCCTGGACGTTCCGCAGGGAGTGGAACTCGTCGGGCAGGCTCACGCCGGGTAGCTGTCCGCCTCTTCGTAGCGCCGCGCGGTGTCCGCCAGCCGGTGCGCGGTCTGCTCGGCGTCCCGTCCCAGCACCTCGACCGCGTGGCCGGCCGCCCCGCGGAACCTGTCCAGCGCCGCGAACAGCCCGCCCCGCCGCCCGTCGACCTCACCGTCCGGGTGGGCCACCTGCTCGGCGACCTCCCCGGCCGCGCGCACCAGCGGCCCGGCGAGCGTTCTCAGCTCGGCCGGATCGACCTCGAAGCCCCGCACGGCACCTCCCCATGCCGAAAGTTCGACGGCGAACGATACCAACCTGTTACCTGACCAGCACGCCGATATCCACAGAGGACAGGAAGACCGTCTCCTCAGGAGCCGCCCCCGCGTCCACCACGACCGCGAGCTCCGCCGACGCCACGAACGGCAGCAGCTCCGCGCCCTCGACCTCCAGCCACCGGTCCGCCCACGGCAGCCCCTTCACCCGGCGGTAGGCCGTGAGCCGGTCGAGCCCGGTGAACACGAGCACCGCCTTCTCGTATCCCTCGACGGCGGTGGTGACGAGCCCCGGCTCCCCCGGATCCGGCAGGAACACCGTGGTGCCCAGCAGCTCGGCCGCCACCCCCGGATCCCCGGCCCGCGCCAGCCGCCTGATCGCAGGCTCGGCCCGCGGCTTGACGTACATCGGCTGCCCGCGCAGCAGGTGCCCCAGCTCGCGCGCGCTCGCGGGCACCGCCGGGTCGACCACGAAGTGCGGCACGCAGTGCAGCGACAGCGGGATGTCCTCGATCCCCGCACCCGGCAGCACCACCACGACCACCTTGCGCTGGAACACGTCCGGCTGCCGCATGAGCATCCCGCGCAGGTGCTTCAGCTCGTACTCGGCCCCGAGGCTCACGCGGCTGTCACCGCGGAACGCGCGCTTCCACCCGTCCGACACGGCGACCACGACCCGGTCCGCGTCCTCCATGCGCTGCAGGCAGAACGTCGACCAGTCGACCGGCTCGTGCTGGTGGAAGAGGTCGAGGTCGGCGTCGACACCGAGCCGGTGCAGCAGCTGCGCGAACCGGTGCACGGTGTCCCGCCACCCCTGGACGCGCGCGACGTCCCAGCCCGGACTGGTGTGCGCCCAGACCACGAACACTTGCGGGTGCATCGCGGCATCATGGCATTTGGTCGTATGGACGCTAACGGCACCACACGGGCACCATGGTCGATCGTGGCTGATCCCTCGGCAGAGCGCGGACGCGAGGCGTTGCGGGCCGCCGGAGCCCTGCGACCCTTCCCCGCGGGCCGGCACCTGATCAACGCGGGCGAGCACAGCGACGAGGTGCTCCTGCTGGAGTCCGGGCTGGTGAAGGTCGTGCTGCCGACCGTGCGGGAACGCGAGCCGATCACCGGCCTGTTCGGCCGCGGCGACCTGCTCGGCGAGCTGGGCGTGACCGGCGCCGCCCCGCGCAGCGCCCACGTGATCGCGCTCGTCGCCGGCTCGGCCTGGCACGTGGCGGGCAGCCGTTTCGTGGTGCTGCGGGCGGCGAACCCGGACGTGCAGCGCCTGGTCGACCACACCTGGCGCGAACGGCAGCGCGCCGCCGACGAGCTCCAGCTGTCGCTCGTGTCCCCCGTTCCGGCGCGGGTGGCGGCGTGCCTGCTGCGGTGGGCCCGCACGTTCGGCGAGGACACCGGCGGCGGCCTGGAGCTGCGCGGCGTGAGCCAGGACGAGCTGTCGCAAGCCGTTGCGGCATCGGTGAAGAGCGTCCAGGAGGTGCTGCGGGCCCTGCGCGCCGAGGGCTTGCTCCACACCGGCCGGTTGCGCTTCCGGCTGCCGGACCCGGACGGCATGTGCCAATTCATTGCCAATGCGGACCGCAGGAACTGACCACTTGTTGTCCCGGTTTTCCGGGGGACGCGACCGCCGCGAGCCAGCAGACTCGGCAGCTCGTCGGGCACGACTCCCCCTGGAGGCAGTGAGTGAACCCCGTTCCACAGCACCGCACCTTGCTCGGTGTCGACGTCATCGGCTCGGCGCAGCTGCCGCCGCACCTGCTGGCCGCGGTCCCCGCCACCGTCTCGAAGCTGCTGGACGCCGCACTGTCGGAGAACGGCATCGAACGCGACGCCGTCCTCTCGATCGAGTCACCCGGCGACGGCACCCTCCTGGTCCTGCCGAGCGAGCTCCTGGGCGCGACGATCGACGCGGCCGTGCACCTCGACCAGCTCACCACCGAGCACAACCGCTGGCACAAACCAGAAGTCCGCCTGCGCGCCGCCGTGCACCTCGGCCCGGTCGGCGAGGACGGCGGCTTCTACCAGGCCAGGATCACCCACGCGCGCCTCCTCGACGCCCCGGAGTTCAAGGCCCTCCTCAAGCGCTGCCGCGCCGAGGGCGGCGAGGACACCGCGAACACCGCCCTGATCGTGTCGTCGGAGGCCCTGGACACAGCGTTCAGCGGCAACCACACCCGCCTGGCCCGGCGCGGCGAGTTCGGCTCACTTCCGGTGTCCCACAAGGAGTACCGGCACAACGCCTGGGTGCGCGTACCGGGCTTCGACCCGCGCACGCTGACCTCGTTCACCAGCGCGCCCGCCGCGCCCGACCCCGTCGCGCGCGTGGTGAACACCGTGCACGGCACCAACTACGGCATCCAGGCAGGCGACATCCACGGCGGGATCACGCTGCACACGGGACGGCGGCCATGAGCGACACGGACACCGGACTGCTCTCCCCGAACGAGCCGGTCTACATCCCGCAGGCCAACACCGTCCACGGCGACAACCACGGTCTGCTGACCAGCCAGGTCAACGGCGGCGCCCACTTCTACGGCAGCGCCAAGGCCGAGCCGGAGACCGTCATCACCAGGCTGGCCTCACCGGAGGAGGTCAGGGACGCCGGGGAGCAGTTCGTCGAGCCCGGCGGCTTCTTCCCGGCGCTCAGGACGCTGCAGTCGGACCAGGTGGTCGTGTTGTGCGGCAAGGGCACCGGCCGCACGCACGCCGCACGCCGGATGCTCACCCACGAGTCGGGCCACACCAGCTTCGCCTACCTCAACCGGGCCCGGTCGCTCGACCGCCTGCGCGCGGACGACCTGGCCGCGGGTGGCGGGTACCTGCTCGACCTCACCGGCACGAACGACCGGCCGATGACCGGCTGGGCGTTCGAGCAGGGCCTGCACGCGGTGCGAGCGGCCGGGTGCCGCCTGGTGGTCGTGCTCGACCACCGCGAGCAGTCCCCGGCCGCGGCGGCGAACCAGACGTTCACGCTCACGGCACCGTCCCCGGTCGAGGTCGCCCAGTCGGCACTGCGCCGGCGGCACGACGTGACCGAGGCGCTCCTGCACCTCGTGAAGAACGACCTGGCACCGGCGCTGGAGGGTGCGTCGCCGGACAAGGCGATGTTCGCGGCGCGCCTCGCGGTGGAGGTGCACGAGAACCGGCTCGCCCTGGCCAAGGCGCTGACCGAACTGCGCGCGGAGTCGGTCGACTCGGTCGCCCGCTGGTTCGAACAGCTCGACATCCGCGGGCACGCGTACTCGTTCACGGTCGCCCTGCTGGAGAACCAGCCGTACGAGCACGTGCTGGCGCGCGGCTGGGAGCTGGACGAACGCATCCGCACCGCGGCACTGCCGGTGGACAAGAACCTGCGCCCGCGCGGCCTGCTGGAGCTGCCGAAGACCGCGTTGCTCCGCGACATCGCCGCGACCACCGAGCTCCGCGACCACCCGCGGATCACGGGCCAGAGCGAGGAGACGATCCGGTTCGAACGCCAGGACTGGGCACCGGCCGTGTTCACCCACGTGTGGCAGCAGTACCCGGCCGCACGGGAGATCCTGCGCGACTGGATGTGCGACGACACGTCGGAGGAAGCGCAGGACGCCGTGGTCCGCGCGATCTGCACGATCGTCACGACCGTGCCCGCACGCGAACCGGTCGCGCTCGTCGAGCACCTGGCGTCTCAGCCGGACCTGCCGCGCCGCTCGGTGGCGGTCGCGGCACTCGTGCGGCTGGCCGAGGACGACCGGATGCGCGGGCCGGTCGAGCAGGCCATGCGCGCGTGGGTCGAGGAGGGCAAGGCGTACCGGATGTGGACCGTCGCGCGGGTCTACTCGGTACCGTCGCCGCACCGGCCACCGCACGTCGTGCTGGAGGTGTTCACCGCGATCGGGCAGTCGTCGAAGATCACGCCGCAGAACGCCGTGGTGGCGGGCGTGCTGCCCATGCTGCTGGACGTGCAGACGCGTGCGGCGGCACTGGCCACCGTGGTGTCCTGGACCTCGTGGAGGTACCGCGAGACGGGGTTGCGCCGCGTCTCGCTCGGGCTCGGGCTGTGGGTGATCGGGTTCTACGAGCAGTCCCGCACGCTGTCGGCGACGCTCACCGACGACTACCCCGACGAGGTCACCAAGCTGCTGCGGCACGTCCTGGACGACGGCAAGTTCGGCCCGCACCTGCTGCGCCGCATGGCCGACCTGGCGCGGTTCGCCCGCTGGGACGCGGACGACGCCGCGGAACTGCTGCGCCTCGTCCGCCTGATCACACCGCGGCTGGACTGGCGCTGGCGGTGGCGCCCGACCGTGCGGAAGCTGTGCCTGCGGCACCCGACCATGCGGCCGACCATCCACCGGATCTTCCGCACGGCGCGCAAGGTTCAGCCGTCGTAGACCTCGTGCTCGACCAGAACGCGCGTGCTGCCCTCCCCGGCCGACCCGCCGACGGACCGTTGCGCCGGGTCCACCGGCGCCGGCAGGTCGCCGAGCCCCGCGAGGAACTCGACGCGCCACAGGTGCCGCGCCGCCGGGTTCTCGTCGACGACGGTGTCGTCGAGGGTGTACCGGGCGCCGGGCATCTCCACCACGAGGTGCGAGCCGAGCCGGCCCTTTTCGCCGGGTGCGCAGACCAGTTCGAGGCGGGCGCGGACCCAGTGCGGCGGGGTGGCCGGGTCGGTTTCCAGCTCCTCGGTATGGGAGCTGCAGGAGAGGCCGTGGATGCGGGCTACGAGGGCGGCGCGGAAGACGACGAGCTCGCCGGCTGTGCAGCCGGCCAGCACTCGCGCCTCGACCGCCGTCGCGGCTGGCTCAACTGTGGGGCGGGCGGCCGCGCACCTCGCGGTCGGTGCCGCGGCCGAGGCCGCTGCTCCTCCGGAAGTGGCGGCCACGAGTAATAAAGCGGCGACCACCGATCTCATGAGAGAAACCTAACGGTGCCCGCGGCGTTCTCCGACAGACTTCACCCCACGGGTGGGTGAGCAAAAACCGTTGTACGCCAAGTAACCGAGCGTTGAGTCCAGAGGGGACGCGGGGTCAGTGGTCGTGGTCGTGCTTCGGCGCGAACGGCTGAAAGATGTAGAACATCGTCACCGGTTCGTCGCCGGCGATCGTCTCGTGGTCCGCACCCGGCGGCACGACTGCGTACGAGCCGGCCGTCGCCTCGACGCCGCCGATGCTGACCGTGCCGTCGACGACCCACGTGTGCTGCGCGGCCGTGGGGTGCGCGTGGCCCGCGTCCCGGGCGCCCGGTGCCATCCGGATGAGGCCGACGACGGTGTCGCCGTTGGGCGACCTCCACAGCAGCTTGTTCTGCAGCCCTTCGTCGCCGTGCAGCGGGAAGGACTTCATCTGCGCAAGGGCGTCCGGAGAGATGACGGTGACCTTGTTCTGCGGCGTGGCACTCACGGGCACGGCCTTTCCGGATCAGTGGCTACGGCCGTTATATATGCGGTGGGACCGCCACCATTACTTGTGGACGGTCCCACGATCCGGTGATGCGCGTCATTCGCACGCCACGCCGTCGTTGTCCCGGTCGAGCGCCGACCGGTAGCCGGGCTGACCGCGGTAGAGCGGCGCGACTCCTGCCGCCCTGGCCGCCGCGCAGTTCGCGTAGTACGCGGACGCCGGTGGCGCGGGCGCGGGCGGCGGCGCAACGGGCTGGGGCGCAACGGGTTGCGGGACGACGGGCTGGGGAACAACGGGCTGGGGCGCCGGTTTCACGTCGAGACCGCCGCACGACGGACCCCAGAACCCGAGCCCGGTCTGCTTCGCGACCGCCTGCGCCTGCTGGACCGCCGCGTCGGCCCCCTCCAGGGCCCGAGTGGCACCCTGGCTCACCGCGAGCACCGCGTAGTCGCTGCCGCCGGCCAGCACGAGCCGCAGGCCTGAAACCTCAACGGCTTTGCCCACCAACGTCTTCGTGGCGAACTCGGTGGCCGCCGCCGTCCACCACTACGGAACGCTGCTGGTCGATCTCGACGGCCCCCGCGCGTGATCATGGCCATCCTGCAACATGCCGAGGTCTCCGTGACGACGAAGATCTACACGCAAGCTTCCTCACAGAAGACCGGGGAACGCGCTCATAAGGCTCGGTGAGAGCCTCGAACAGTAGCACTGCTGCGCATTGTTGCTGCACCAGCGCAACAAAAGGCCGCCCACTCCAAAGTGGACGGCCTCCGATGTGCTGCGAACCTGTCTACGCGGCGTGCAGAACCCTATTGTGACTACTCAAAAGCCTGGGCTGGCCTTCAGAACCGCCAGTCGTAAGAAGCCATTCAGCGAAGTCCGACCGACATGAAGAGCAGGGCTGCGACGTCGTGCTCCTCGCTTCAGCTGCTCAGACGGTGGCCCTTCCGACAGAGGTTGTGAGACCAGGCCAGCCTTCCTCCCGCTCTTCGGGAGGTATCCAGTTCCACATCGGCGGAATCGCGGTGGGCACCCTCACAGGAGGGCTGCTCCTGGCAGTGCGTGGCTCATGTAGCAACTCTGGGCCTTTGCGCCTCCTCTGGACGGCCCTGTTCTGGTTCCGGTCGTCAATGAGATCCCGAGCTGATTGTGTCTGGAGCAGCCGGTGCACATGGCTGGAGTACCAGCGCCGACCTCCCCCTGGGGTGGGCACACCTTTGTTGTTGAGCTGCTCGGCGATCGCGCGCATGCTACGTCCTGCTAGATGCGCGTCGACGACTCTGACCACAATCGCACGTGGGCACTGTTGTGGACGCCCCCGTCGGCCACCTTTCACGGCGGCGTCCCTCAAGCCCTTTTCAGGGCGCTTCAAGGACCACGCGCTGTCATCAACCATCAGTTCGTCACCGCGTTGGCGCAAGTTGTCGGGCGAAGGCGTTGTTGAGTGACTCACGATTGTCTTCTCTCCCAGGCAGCATGCAGTAACGTGCTACCTGCTAGTAGACGCAACCCGAAGCGGCGCTGGCACGCCGCCTGGGTTGCGCCTTTGGTCATTCGTTGTGAAACCACATGATCAGGAACACAACGAACCGGACCACCTGAAGGAAGAACCCGGCATCCCACTTCGGGGCCGGGTTCTTTCTAGCTCCGGGATCCCTCTGGGTGCTCGACTTCTTCCGCCTGTGTCGCAACCGACGAGACACTGTTGCACTCCTTACACTGGGGACCGGGTTCCCGGATGGGAAGCCCGTTGGCCTCACCGGCCAGCTGGAACGGTGAGGCCGCCTCAGCGAAACGGCGGCTACGAGTACGACGGTAGCTCTTTACGCCAAAGCCCCCAAATGGCATGTTCCGCAAAATGGCGATCACGCTAAGTCATTTTCACAGGCAGGAACACCGCCCCAACCCGCAAGGGTGATGACCGTCACTCAGGATGGGTCAAGATGAGATCGCGTAGGCCCTGCACCCGCCAAGCAGCCTTTGCCAGACAGAACGCCACGTTGCCCGTTCCAGGTCCGCAAGATCACGGTCCACGCCGGACGCCGATCCTGCGGAACGCTATGGCTGACCTCGACGTGCACCCGCGCATGATCATGGTCATCCTGCGCCTTGCCACGTTCCCCGTGACGATAGAGATCTACATGCAAGCCTTCGTCACAGAAGACGAGGGACGCGCTCAAGAAGTCCGGTGAGAGCCTCGATCAGTAGCACTGCTTGACATGGCCGTTGTACCGGCGACGCAAAAGGCCGTCCACTTAGAGTGGACGGCCTTGATGTGCTGTGGAGCTGAGGGGAATCGAACCCCTGACCTTCTCGATGCGAACGAGACGCGCTACCAACTGTGCTACAGCCCCTTGCGGTGTTACGAGAGAACTATAGCAGGGCCGAAAGGGGTGTTTCACCACCCCCCTCCTACGCCCCCACGGCACCTCGGTACCGCAGCGACTCGACTCCGTCTAACTCGACGAACACCGGGTCTTCGTCGTCGGAGTCGACCGGGATGGTGCCCGGACGCACGTGGTGTTCGAAGCGCGGCAGCGGCGGGAGCGCCGGGCGTTCGTCGGCGGCCTCGACGACCTCGACCTCGGTGGTCTCCAGGACCTCGGCGGCCACCGGGGTCTCCGCGTCGGCGGTCGGGGTCTGCTGCTGCGGGCCCGTCTCGCGGCGGCGCCGGACCTGCTGCAGCCGCGCGAGGCGGCGGGCGCGGATGTCCTCTTCGATCCGCACCTGGCGGCGCAGGTAGGTCAGGTAGCCGACGAGCAGGAGGTCGAGGCCTCCGTGCGCGTACCAGAGCGGCGGGTAGAAGACCCCGGCGACCACGCCCGTCACGACGGCGGCGACCAGCAGGAAGGCCACCACCCTGCGGCGGAACGCGTACTTCGCCTGCGCCACGAGCGCGGCGGTCTCCGGGTCGTAGCCACCTCGGCCGCGCCGGAACGGGCGTTCGACGTACTCCTCCTCGTCGAAGTAGTCGTCGTCGATGTCGTGGATGTCGTCGTACTCGGCGTCTGGCATGGCGTCGTACTCCTCCCCCACGCTGCGCGCACTCTCCTGGCGCTTGCGGGCCAACATGGGGACGAGGACGACCAGCCACGCCACGACCAGCGCAACGATGATCAGCGAACTCGGCATTCCCCGTTCACCTCCCCCGGCCCACGCGTGGTGCTGTCACCACGCTAGTCACAACAGTCACACCAGTGTCGGAGGCACGCCGAACCCGGTGCGTACCAAAGTGTGGTGTATCACCCACTTTCGGGTGAAGCGATTACGACGAACGGAAGCGGCCGTCAGGGAAGACGGGCCTCTCCGCGTGCGACCAGTCGGCGCACTAGGCCGTCCGGGACCTCTTCCGAGGTGATCGCGAAGCAGACGTGGTCGTGCCACTGTCCGGCAACATCCAGATAACGCTTGAAGAGGCCTTCCTCGCGGTATCCGGATTTCGCCAGCACACGCAGCGAGGGCCCGTTCTCGGGGCGCACGGTCGCTTCGAGGCGGTGCAGACCAGCGTCGCGGAAGGCGTGGTCGGTGAGCAACGCCACTGCCGCCGTTGCGACGCCGCCGCCCGCCCGATCGGCGGCGACCCAGTAGCCGATCCAGGCCGAGCGCAGTGCGCCGCGCACGATGTTGCCGACGGTGATCTGGCCGGCCACCTCGCCGTCGACCAGGATCATGAACGGCAGGGAGGTGCCGCGCCTGGCCAGCGCGCGCAGCGTCGACCACTGGGCGGGCCAGGACAGCACGGCGTTGCGCTCGTCCCAGCCCTCCACGGCGGTGGGTTCCCACTGCTCCAGGTACTCGCGGTCGCGGATGCGCAGCCGCGACCACTTCGCTCCGTCGAACAGGCGCGGGCCGCGCAGCACGACGGTGCCCGCGCGCACGTGGAGCGGCCCCAGCCGGACCGGCCAGCCGGGGTGCCGCCCGAGATCAGCGAAGGCGCTCATCAACCCCTCTGGGCCAGGAAACTGACCAGCACTTCCTCGCCGACGGAGACGTCGGTGACGTCCTCGTCGACCATGATCAGGCAGTTCGCCTCCGCCAGTGACGCGAGCAGGTGCGACCCGGACGTGCCGAGCGGCTGCACCAGGTACTCGCCGTTGTCGGCGTCGCGCAGCAGCTGGCCGCGCAGGAAGCCGCGGCGGCCCTTCGTCGACGACAGCGGTGACAGCAGCCGGGCGGAGACGGCGCGGCGGTAGGGGTTCTTCTTGCCGAGCGCGGCCCTGATCAGCGGCCTGACCAGCACCTCGAACACGACCAGCGCGCTCATCGGGTGCGCCGGCAACAGGAACGTGGGCACCGCGTCCGGGCCCAGGCGCCCGAAGCCCTGCGCGGAGCCGGGGTGCATGGCGACGCGGGTGACGTCCATGTCGCCCAGGTCGGCGAGCGCCGCCTTGACCTCGTCGCCGACCGCGCCGCCGACACCTCCGGCGACGACGACGATCTCGGAGAGCAGCAGCCGGCCCTCCACGACCTCCCGCAGCCGGCGCGGGTCGGCCGACATGATGCCCACCCGGCTGACCTCGGCACCGGCGTCGCGGGCGGCGGCGGCCAGCGCGTAGGAGTTCACGTCGTAGACCTGGCCCTGGCCGGGCGTGCGGTCGACGTCGACGAGCTCCTCGCCGAGCGAGATCACCGACACCCGCGGCCTCGGGTGGACGAGCACCTTGTTGCGGCCGACGGCGGCGAGCAGGCCCACCTGGGCAGCGCCGATGGACGCGCCGCGGCGCACGGCGACGTCACCGGTCTGCACGTCCTCGCCGGTCCGGCGGACGAACCCGGCCGACGGCACGCTGCGGCTGACGGTGACCTTGGCGTGGTGGCCGTCGGTGTAGCCCAGCGGCACCACCGCGTCGGCCAGCGTGGGCAGCGGCGCGCCGGTCGCGACCCGCACCGCCTGACCCGGCTGCAACCGGCGCGGCTGCCGTGACCCCGCGGGGATCTCCCCCACGACCGGCAGCTGCACCGGGCTCGCGTTCGCACCGGACACGTCCACGCTGCGCACCGCGTACCCGTCGACCGCGGCCTGGTCGAAACCGGGCAACGCGCGTTCCGCCACGACCTCCTCCGCGCAGAGCAGGCCCTGCGACTCGGAGATCGCCACCCGCACGGGCGCCGGCCGCACCGCGGCCGCGATCACCCTGGCGAGCTGCTCGTCCACTGACCTCATGTGATTGGTCCTCGCCGCCCAGGAAGCTGTTGATCAGGAGTTGTCGAGGCGTTCCCGCAACCACTCGCGCAGATCGGGTCCGTACTCCGGGGTGTTGAGTGCGAAGTCAACCGCAGCGCGCAGGAATCCGGCGGGATTGCCGAGGTCGTGTCGTCCGCCGCGGTGCACGACGACGTGCACGGGGTGGCCCTCGTTGATCAGCAGCGCGATGGCGTCGGTCAGCTGCAGCTCACCGCCCGCACCGGGGGTGATGCGCTTGAGGGCGTCGAAGATCGCCCGGTCGAGCAGGTAGCGGCCGGCGGCGGCGAACGTCGACGGCGCGTCCTCCGGCTTGGGCTTCTCGACCATGCCGACGACCTGCTTGACGTCCTCGGAGCCGGTGTCGCGGACGTCGAACACGCCGTACGCGGAGATCTGCTCGCGCGGGATGTCGAACGCGAGCAGGACGCTGCCGCCCTTCTCCGCACGCACCTCCGCCATCTTCTTGAGCGCGTCCGCGGGCAGGATGATGTCGTCGGGCAGCAGCACCGCGACGGCCTCGTCCTCGCCGGTCAGGATGCCCTCGGCGCAGCCCACCGCGTGGCCGAGGCCGAGTGCCTGCTCCTGGATCGCGGTCTCGGCCTTGATCAGCTGGGGAGCGCGCCGGATCTTCTCGACCAGGTCAGTCTTGCCGCGGTCGGTGAGGGTCTGCTCCAGCTCGGGGTTCTCGTCGAAGTAGTTCGCGACCGCGGCCTTCTCCGGCGAGGTCACGATGATGAGCCGGGTGGCGCCCGCGCCGGCCGCCTCCCTGGCGACGTACTCGATGGCCGGGGTGTCGACGAGCGGCAGCAACTCCTTCGGCACGGCCTTGGTCGTGGGGAGGAAGCGAGTGCCCAGGCCGGCCGCGGGCACGATGGCGGTGTGGAAAGCGCTGCTCATGGGCTGCGATGCTAACGACATACCGGGGGATACCCACCATGACGTCCGATCTTCGTGACTGGAAGGCCACACTGCGTTCACGGTTGCTGGCCGAACGCCGTGCCGTGCCCGCCGACGTGCGGGCCGCGGAGGCCGCCGCGCTGGCCGCGCACGTGTCGCGGCTGGACGTCGGCGCCGACCAGACCGTGTGCGCGTTCCTGCCGGTCGGGTCCGAGCCCGGCGACGCGTCGTGGCTCGACGGCCTGCGGTGCCGGGTGCTGCTGCCGGTCGTGACGGGCGACTCACCGCTCGACTGGGCGCTGCACACCGGCCCGTCCGGCCTCGCCCCGGCCGCACTGGGCCTGCTCGAACCCACCGGTCCCCGGCTCGGCGCCTCGGCGGTCGCTGGAGCCGCGCTGGTGCTCGTGCCCGCGCTGGCGGTGTCGGTGGACGGGGTGCGGCTCGGGAAGGGGAAGGGTCACTACGACCGGTCGTTGCCGCTGGTCAAGGCACCTTTGGTGGCCGTGGTCCGGGACGCCGAGGTGCTGGCGGAGGTCCCCGCGGAGCCGCACGACGTGCGGATGAACGGCGTGCTGACGCCCTCCGCTGGCCTGCGGTGGCTGTGACTTTGACCTGGGGTGTTTGCGCTCGGGGAAGGTCCTGGGCGAAAATCGTGTTGGCACTCACAACGGTCGAGTGCCAGATCTAGGAGCGAACCCAGTGCCTACGTACCAGTACGCCTGCACCGCGTGTGAGCACCGGTTCGAGGCGGTGCAGTCGTTCAGCGACGCTTCCCTCACCGAGTGCCCGGAGTGCTCTGGCAAGCTGCGCAAGCTTTTCGGCGCCGTCGGCGTGGTCTTCAAGGGCAGCGGTTTCTACCGCACGGACAGCCGTTCGGCCTCGAAGGCACCCGCGGCCTCGTCGGCGTCGTCCACGTCGTCGTCCACCGCGTCCACGTCGTCTTCTTCGTCGTCCTCGGCGTCCTCGTCGTCCTCTTCGGACTCGGCGAAGTCCTCCGCGAAGTCGTCGACGAGCTCTCCGGCGGCCGCGGCCTCCTGAAGATCGCGAGTTGTCCACAACTTCGCGGCTCGACACCTTCGTCATGCCCTCGCGGCCCTACCGTCGAGGGCATGACGCTTTCGCCGACGTTCCCCGACCGGTTCCGCTCGCTGCTGCGCCGTGGCGTCCCCGTGGCGTGGCGCCGCTTCCTGGCACTCGGCCTGGCGCTGACAGCCGTGTCGACGTTCTTCTGGCCCGACGTGGGCCATCCCGCTGTGGTGGCCACCCGCGACCTGCCCGCCGGCGTGCCGCTCGGCCCGTCCGACGTCCGCGTGACCCCGCTCTCCTCACCCCTGCCGGGCTCGTTCCCGTCCCCGGAGCCGGTGCTCGGCCGCGCACTCGCCGCCCCGACCCGCGCGGGCGTCCCGCTGACGGACTTCGCCCTCTCCCCGCCCTCACCCGACCTGGCCTCGGTGGCGGTGCGGGTCGCTGACCAGGAGCTCGCTTCCGTTGTGCGCGTGGACAACCGCGTCGACGTGGTCTCCGCGACCGGCGAGGTCCTGGCCTCCGACGCGTTCGTGCGCGAGACCCGCGGACAAGTCGTTGTCCTGACGTTGCCGAGACGCAACGCGACGCGCGTGGCGGCGGCGTCACTCGATCATGCTTTAGCCGTTACTCTCCGCTGATGCTGAAGGGTTTCAAGGACTTCCTGATGCGCGGCAACGTCGTGGACCTGGCCGTGGCCGTGGTCATCGGCACGGCGTTCACCGCGATCGTCACCGCGTTCACCACGAGCATCATCAAGCCGCTGATCAACGTCTTCGGCGGCACGGAGACCAAGGGCCTCGGCTTCTCACTGCGCACCGACACCCAGGCGCTGAGGGACTCGACCTTCATCGACCTGAGCACGCTCATCAACGCCATCATCAACTTCCTGATCGTGGCGGCAGTCGTCTACTTCGTGCTCGTCCTGCCGATCAAGAAGATCCAGGAACGCCGCAAGAAGGGCGAAGAGCCGGGCCCGGCCGAACCCACCGACGTCGAACTGCTGAAGGAGATCCGCGACCTCCTGGCCGCCCAAGCCAACCAGCCCACCCCCACCCCGGTCCGCGACCGCCGCGACCCGGCCATCTAGGTCCCCACCGGCCGCCGTCCCGTCGGCGGCCGGTCACCCCTCCCACCTCCACTCGGCGGCGTCCGGCGCAGGTGTTCGCGGGTGTCGGCGGACCCTTCGCGCCTTGGCCGCGCACGGCGGCTCGTTGATGGCGCGCTGGCCTGCGTCCTCGCGGGTGGGCCGACGCAGAGGCGCTCGTCGGGCGTGGGCCTCGGGCCTCGCAGGTGAGCCGCGGAGGCGCTCGTCAGGCGTGGCGCTGGTCCTCGCAGGCGAGCCGCAGAGCGCTCGTCGAACGTGGGCCCCGCTGCTCGCCGGTGAGCCGCACATCGCGGTCGCGCTTGCCGCGCCGGTTTCGCTCGCGGCACGCGGGCCGCGCAACAGTCGCACTCGTCGCACTCGTCGCACGTGGGCCTTACAGGGCGCCGCGCTCTCCGCAGGCGGGCCCGCACAAGTCAACCGCACATCTCGCGGATGGGTCACGCAGCCAGCCGCACTCGTTGGCGTGCGCTTATTCTTCGGACCGGTGCACCCGCCAGGGGAACTTCGGCAGGCTCGCGCAGGGGTCCCCCGCGCATTTGGTTCCCCCGCGACCCAACTTACTCACGAGGTCTGACAGCGAACCGGCTCAATGCCAGGCACGACGAGCCCTATCGAGCGAAGCGAGACGTATCTCCCCGACCTCAGGCTTTCCGCACCCGTCGAGCGAAGCGAGGCGTGTCTACCTTCCCTTGACGGGTAGCGGTATCAAGGCCCTCGACCTGCGATTGGGGCTTGACTTTGAGGGCGGGGC
>NZ_LGDY01000002.1:82089-249209 GCF_001279525.1 Nocardia sp. NRRL S-836
TTTTTAAGGCCGACTCATCGCCCCGCAAGAGGCTCGAAGTCAAGCCCCAATCGCTATCGTCGCGAAGCGGCGATGAACCCCGAACGTCGTCCCTGCCTGCGCAACCAACCACCCAAGGTGATCGCTCACGTGCCCGAGCCACCCCGGTGCCAAGGTGACAGACAACGGACGCAACCCAACCCCGGTGCCAAGGCGACAGACCACGGACCCGCGCACCCAAGGCGACAGACACACGACCGCGCGAAAGCCCCTTCAGCCCCCGTGATGCGGCGGTCGGTTCTCCCGGTACCACCCTTCACGGTCCCCTTCACCGTCACCACGCTCATCCGCCGTGGTCTCCGGCAGCACATCCCCGAAAACCTCAGCCAGCCGACGCCGCCGCCGCCGCTTCACCGCGTCGTCGTCATCGGCCGCCCGAGTCTCTTCCTGCTCTCCCACTACTTCACTCTTCGTCAAGCCCGGAGAGCTGCTCGATCACGTAGGGCACCAGCGACGACAGGGTCGCCATGCCGTCGCGAACCGCGGACCGGGAGCCGGCCAGGTTCACGACGAGCGTGCTGCCCGACACGCCGGCGAGTCCACGCGAGATGCCCGCGTCGACGGCTCCGGCGGCCAGGCCGGAGGCCCGAAGGGCTTCCGCGATGCCGTGGATGGGGCGGTCCAGCACGCCCTGTGTGGCGTCGGGGGCCACGTCGCGCGGGGACACGCCGGTGCCGCCGACGGTGACGACGAGGTCGACGCCGCCGATGACTGCGGTGTTGAGGGCGGCTCGGATGTCGACCACCTCGCCCTCGACGGCGACGGTGCCGTCGACGATGAAGCCGGCTTCTTCCAGCAGTTCGGTGACGAGGGGACCGGAGTTGTCCTCCTGCTCGCCGTGCGCCACCCGGTCGTCCACGATCACGACCAAAGCGCGGCCAAGGCGCTGAGCGCTGCGTTCCATACGATCACCGTAGCGGGAGTCTGACTTCGAAGCGGCAGCCAGGACCGTGGTTCTGGACCTCGATCTGGCCGTGGTGGGCGTCGACGAGGCCGCGGGCGATCGCGAGGCCCAGGCCGGCGCCGACGGGATTGCGGTGTGCGGCGCCGCGGAAGCCCACGTCGAACACCTGGGGCAGCACGTCAGCGGGGATGCCGCCGCACGCGTCGTCGACGCGCACGACCGCGTCGGGTCCGTCCACATCGACCTGCACGGCCACCGTACCGCCCTGGGGGGTGTGGCGGATGGCGTTCGACACAAGGTTGCGCACGACACGCATCAGTTCTGGTTCGGTGCCGCGCACGACCGGCCATTCGCGAGCGTCGGCGCGCAGTTCGACGCCCTTCAGCGCGGCCACGGGTGCGGAGGCGGCCACTACGTCGCTCACCACGTCGGCCAGGCGCACGTCGTGCAACGTCAGCTTCAGGGCGCCCGCGGTGATGCGGGAGAGCTCGAACAGGTCGTCGACCATCTTCGACAGGTGGTCGGCCTCCTGGGCGATCTGCTTGGCGTAGACGGCCACCTCGCCCGGTTCGGAGACGAGGCCGTCCTCCAGCGCCTCGGTCATGGCCCTGATGCCCGCGAGCGGTGTGCGCAGGTCGTGGCTGATCCACGCCACCAGCTGCCGCCGCGCCGCCTCGGCCTCGCGTTCCCAGACGCTGCGGCGTGCGATCGCGCGGCCCAGGACGATCGAGAACGGCACGGTGACCACGGCGACCAGCAGGCACGCCACCAGGGTCGCCGTCAGCATCGGCGTGAACATGAACCCGCTGACCGCGAGCACGCCCGCGATGGTCGCCACCACCGGCACGATGACCATGACGGTCATCGCGGTGGTCAGCGACACCCGGCCCAGCCAGCCGGGGTTCACCTGGCCGGACACGGGTCGTACCGGTAGCCGACGCCCCACACGGTGCTGAGCCGCACCGGTTTGGCCGGGTCCTTCTCGATCTTCTCCCGCAACCGTCGCACGTGGACCGTCACGGTCGACTGGTCGCCGAACTGCCAGCCCCACACCCGTTCCAGCAGCTCGGCCCGGCCGAACGCGCGGCCCGCGTTGCCGATGAAGAACGCCAGCAGGTCGAACTCGCGGGTCGTCAGCTGCAACGGCATGCCGTCCAGCGTCGCCGTGTGCGCGGCCAGGTCGAGCACCAGGTTGCCGTCGCGCACGGTCCGGGGCTCGTAGGCCCGGTTCGCGCGCCGCAGCACCGAGCTGACCCGCAACGCGAGCTCGCGCGGGCTGAAGGGCTTCGTGACGTAGTCGTCGGCCCCGATCTGCAGGCCGGCGATGCGGTCCTCCTCCTCGCCGAGCGCGGTCAGCATCACCACCGGCGTCGACCCGCGCTCGCGGATCCGCCGGCACACCTCGAGGCCGTCGATGCCCGGCAGCATCAGGTCCAGGACCACGATGTCCGGTTCCCGCACGGCGAGCGCCCGCAACGCCTGTTCCCCGTCGCCGGCGAGCTCGACGTCGTACCCGGCGTGTTCGAGGTAGCGGCGCACCACGTCCCGCACCGTCGTGTCGTCGTCGACGACAAGCACCCGTTCCACCACGTCACCACGCTAAGCCACCGGCACGGCCCACGCCCGCATCCGTCAGCACTCCGTAATCAGGTCACGCGGGCCCCCGCGTGACACGAAAAAGAAGACCGTCTCTGCGCGCGGGGCAGGTGCGTGCAGAGACGGTCTCCGGGTCGTCACGCCTGGCTCGGACGGCGGCGGCGGTCCGGTCAGGCGTGCCCCCGACCTATCCCACCTCGACCCCGCCGAGGGTGGCTTCCACGGTCCTGCCGTCCGACAGCGTCACCGTCACCTTGTCGCCGGGCGCCTTGGAGCGGACGGCGGCCACGAGGGTGTCGGAGCTGTCGATGCGGCGGTCACCGAACTTGGTGATCACGTCGCCTTCCTTGAGGCCCGCCTTCTCCGCGGCGCCACCGGCGGTCACCTTGCTGACCTGCGCGCCACCGTCCTGGGCCTCGCGGACCTCGACGCCGAGCACGGTCTGCTTGGGCTTGCCGGTCTTCACGATCTCGTCGATCGTGCGGCGGGCCTGGTCCATCGGGATCGCGAAGCCGATGCCGACCGAACCGGCCTGACCGCGCGCGGAGTTCGGGCTGTAGATGGCGCTGTTGATGCCGACGACCTGGCCCTGCATGTTCACCAGCGGGCCGCCGGAGTTGCCGGGGTTGATCGCGGCGTCGGTCTGGATGGCGTTCAGCACGGTGGCCTGCGAGTTGGGCGAGTCGCCGTCAGCGGAGACCGGGCGGTTGAGCGAGCTGACGATGCCGGAGGTGACGGTGCCGGACAGCTCGAACGGCGAGCCGATCGCGACGACGCTCTGACCGATCTTCAGGTCACCGGAGTTGCCGAGCTGCACGACCGGGGCGTTCGAGACGCCGTCGGCCTGGATCACGGCGATGTCGGAGCTGGGGTCGCGGCCGAGGATCTTCGCGGTGGCGGTCTTGCCGTCCTGGAAGACGACCTTGATGCTGCCGCCGCTCGCCGCGCCCTCGATGACGTGGTTGTTCGTCACGATCTGGCCGTTGCTGGAGATCACGAACCCGGAGCCCTCGCCGGCACCGGACCGCGTGACGACCTGGATCTGCACGACGGACTGCAGCATCTTGGCCGCGACCTCCTCCACCGAGCCGGGCGCGGCGTTGGACGTCTGCGAGGCCGGGCGCGGGGAGTCGAGCGAGCTGACCGCGGACGAGTCGTTCGCGAACGTGTAGCCCAGGTAGCCGCCGAGGCCACCGGAGAGGCCGCCGACGAGCAGCACCAGCGCGGCCACCCCGGCGACGATCTTGCCGCGCCCCTTGGGACGCGGCGGCACCGACGACTGGTAGCCGGGCGGGAGGTAGAACGCACCGGTGCCGGGCTGACCGGGCTGGCCCGGCTGACCGTGCTGGCCGGGCGGGCTGAACGGACCGGGCTGACCGGGGGTGTCGAACTGCGCGGTGGTGCTCCCCAGGCCCAGCGGGTGTCCCGGGGGAAGTTGGCCGGACCCGGAGGGCGGGAACTGCTGCCGGCCGGGTCCGGACCCGCCGAGCTGCGCCTGGCCCGCGTCAGGTGAGGGCACCTGCGGCTGGGCCGGAGAAGAGGGGGCGGTCTCGCCGCCGAGAGGTGTGCCGGCCGAAGAGCTGCCAGCCGTAGAACCAGCGGCCGGAGAGCCACCGGCTGAAGAACCAGCGGCCGGAGAGCTGCCGGCCGACGGAACGCCGGCGTGAGGTGCGCCGGACGAGGTAGCCCCAGCCTGGCCGGATCCCCCCTGCAAAGGATCCGGCTGGCCGGGATCCGGCGACTGCGGGCCCTGCTCCCGCGCACCGGAGTCGGTGTGACCGGCGGTCGGCTGCGCGGAGTGCGGCTCGTCCGGCTGCTGCGCTGGCTGGTTGCTCTCGGTCATACCCATAGTGTCGGGTGCCGTCCTGAGAGAACCCTTAAACCAGCCTTTGAGCTCCGTGAGGGTTCACCGCAGCGCCCGCAGCCGCTCCGCGATCTGCTCCGGGGTGACGTCGTTGATCCACACCGCCTCGCCGGACTCGGAGCCCGCGAGGTACTTCAGCTTGTCCTTCGTCCGCAGCACCGAGAACACCTGCAGGTGCAGCCACATCTCGTCGCGGCCCGCGTTCACGGGCGCCTGGTGCCACGCCGCGATGTAGGGCAACGGCCGGTCGTACAACGCGTCCAGCCGGTGCAGCACCTTCAGGTACAGCTCGGCGAAGTCGTCACGCTCCACAGAGGACAGTGCGGCCAGGTCCGCCACCTGGCGCCGGGGCGCCAGCACCACCTCGACCGGCCAGCGCGCGGCCGCGGGCACGAACGCGACCCAGTGCGCCGACTCCTCCACGATCCGCGCACCCGCGCGCAGCTCCGCCTCCAGCACGTCGCCGAACAACGGACGCCCGTGCGCCGCGTGGTACTCCAGCGCGGCTTCGAGCATCCGCTCGGTCCGCGGTGTCACGAACGGGTAGGCGTAGATCTGCCCGTGCGGGTGCGAGAGCGTCACGCCGATCTCTTCGCCGCGGTTCTCGAACGGGAAGACCTGCTCGACCCCTGGCAACGTTGACAGGAAGGCGACCCGGTCCGCCCACGCGTCCACGACGGTGCGCACGCGCGAGGCCGAGAGCTCGCCGAACGACTTGTTGTGGTCCGAGGTGAAGCACACGACCTCGCACCGGCCACGCCCCGGCGCGCGCACGAACAGCGGCTCACCATCCACAGTGGACGGCACGTCCGGCACGTTCTGCGCGAGCGACGGGAACCGGTTCTCGAACACCACGACGTCGTAGTCGGCCTCGGGGATCTCCGTGGGCCGGCCCGGTGTCGACGGGCACAGCGGGCACAGGTCCGCCGGCGGCTTGTAGGTCCGCGTCTGCCGGTGCGCCGCCATGGCGACCCACTCGCGGGTCAGCGGGTCCAGCCGCACCTCCGACATCGGCTGCGTCTCGGGGAGGTCCCGCGTGTCCACCGCGACCCGCGGCGGCGCCTCGGCGCTGTCGTCGAAGTAGATGATCTCCCGGCCGTCCGCCAGCTTTCCCGCGGTACGCCTCACGCCAACTCCTCGCCACTTCCCGGTACATGGGCCAGCACCAACTCGCCCACCTGCTCGGCGAGCACCGCACGCGCGTCGTCCGGCAGACCCTCGTCGGTCACCAGCACGTCCGCCTCGTCGAGATCGGCAATCGTGGAGATGCCCACGGTGCCCCACTTGGTGTGGTCGGCGACGACCACCACCCGGCCCGCGGCGTCGACCAGCGCGCGGTCCGTCTCGCTCTCGTTCAGGTTCGGGGTGGTGAAGCCGGAGCGCTCGGCCATGCCGTGCACGCCCAGGAACACCACGTCCAGGTGCAGCGAGCGCAACGCCTGCACCGCCACCGGTCCCACCAGCGCGTCGGACGGCGTGCGCACGCCGCCGGTGAGCACGACCGTGCGGTCGGTGCGGCCGCTCTGCTGCAGCACGTCCGCCACGCGGATCGAGTTCGTGACGACCGTCAGGTCCGGGATGTCGTCGAGGAACCTGGCTAACGTCCACGTCGTCGTACCCGCGGACAGGCCGATGGCCGTCCCCGGCCGCACGAGGCCCGCGGCCTGGGCCGCGATCGCCTCCTTCTCCGGCAGCTGGCGGACCGACTTGGCCTCGAAACCGGGTTCGTCGGTCGACCGGCCGACCACGGTGGTGGCGCCGCCGTAGACCTTCTCCACCAAGCCGCGGGAGGCGAGCACGTCGAGGTCGCGGCGCACGGTCATGTCGGAGACGCCGAGCCGGACGACGAGGTCGCTCACGCGCACCGCTCCCGTCCGCCTGACCTCTTCCAGGATCACCGCTTGCCGTTGACGTGCCAGCACCTCACACCTCTTCCCTGAGGACGACGACGTCCCCGGCTCGCACGGTGAGGCGCCCGGAGACCTTCGTGCCGGACAACACGTCGACACCGGACGCCTCGATCTGCGCGTCGGTGTCGGTGTGGTTGACGGCGAAGAGCCACGATACGTCCCCGTGCCGCCGCACGAGCTCGATCCCGCGGTGTTCGACTCCCTTGGGCGACACCGCAACGCCCGCACCGGAAAGCGCGCTTCCCACCGTTCGGCCGAGACCTTCCTCGTCGAGGTCACACGCGATGTACCACGCCACGCCGTTGCCAAACGCGTTCCGGGTCACGGCGGCCACCCCGGGCAACGGTCCGTCGGCGTAGGAGGCGACGACCTCGGCGCCGCGCAGGTGCAGGTGCTCGGTCCACAGCGAGCAGGTCGAGCCGTCGGTCAGCGTGACGGTTTCGCCCTGCCGCAGCGGGAAGAACTCCTCGGAGCAGGCGCCGAGCACGTCGCGGAACGCGCCGGGGTAGCCGCCCAGCCGCACCCGCGTGTGCTCGTCGGCAACCCCGGACAAGTACGTGACAACGACATGACCGCCGCCGGCCACGTAGTCCGCGACCACCGCGGCGTGCGCGTCGGACACGGTGTAGAACGCCGGCACCACGACCAGCGAGTACGCCGAGAGGTTGGTGCCCGGCGCGACGAAGTCGACCGTGACACCGGCGTGCCAGAGCGCCTTGTAGTAGCCCAGGACGTGCTGCCAGTGGTCGAAGTCGGCGGTCGGGTGCGCGTCCTGCCGCAGCGCCCAGCCGGAGCGGTAGTCGAACAGGATCGCGACCGGAGCGTCCACAGTGGAGCCGACGACCTCGGCGAGCCGTCCGTACTCGGCGCCGACCTGGCAGACCTCGCGGTACACCTTGGTGTCCGTGCCGGCGTGCGGGACCATGGCCGAGTGGTAGCGCTCGCTGCCGCCGCGCGACTGCCGCCACTGGAAGAACAGCGTGCCGTCCGCGCCGCGGGCGATGTGCTGGAACGAGTGCCGCCGCATCTCCCCCGGCAGCTTGGCGATGTTGCGGTGCTGCCAGTTGACCGCGGACGTCGAGTGCTCCATCAGCAGCCACGGCTTGCCGCCGGCCAGCCCGCGGGTGAGGTCGGCGGACATGGCGAGCTCGATGTGCCGGTCGGGCGACTGCGACTCGGTGTAGTGGTCGTTGGAGACGAAGTCGACCTCGCGCGCCCACTTCCAGTAGTCGAGGGCGTTGAACGTCCAGTTGACCATGAAGTTCGTGGTGACCGGCACGTCCGGCGTGATCATCCGCAGCACGTCGCGCTCGGCCTTGTAGAGCTCCAGCAGCGCGTCGTCGCTGAACCGGTCGAAGTCGAGCACGTGCGCCGGGTTGGCGAACGTCGGCGTCACCCGCGGCGGCAGGACCTGCGCGAAGTCGGTGTAGCCCTGGCTCCAGAACGCCGTGGACCACGCGTCGTTGAGCTGGTCGAGCGTGTAGCGGGCGGCGAGCCACTCGCGGAACGACTCCGCGCACGTGTCGCAGTAGCAGCGGTTGACGTGGCAGCCGTACTCGTTGCCGACGTGCCACGCGGCCAGCGCCGGGTGGTCGCGGTAGTGCGTCGCCATCTCGGCCGCGAGGGCGGTCGCCCGGTCGCGGTAGATCGGCGACGACGGGCAGTAGGCCTGCCGTGAGCCGTGCGAGAGCCGCACACCGTCCGCCCGGACGGGCAACATCTCGGGGTACTCGGTGGTCAGCCACGGCGGCGGCGCGGCGGTGGCGGTCGCGAGGTCGACGCGGATGCCGCCCTCGTGCAGCAGGTCGAGCACCCGGTCGAGCCAGCCGAACCGGTACTCGCCCTTGCTGACCTCGATCTTCGCCCAGGAGAAGATCCCCACGCTGACCAGGTTCACCCCGGCCCGGCGCATGAGCTCGACGTCCTCGGCCCACACGTGTTCGGGCCACTGCTCGGGGTTGTAGTCGGCACCCCAGCCGAGGCCGGGCAGGTCCGTGGGCCAAGTCGTCACGGCGGCAAGCGTGGCCGACAACAACCCCCAACGTCAACACAAGCAAACAACACTTCGCGTTTGGGTCTGTTCGGCGGTTGACCCGAACGGGTACAGGGAACGACCCGGATACGGGCTGTGCACCGGTTTAACAGCTGCGTAACAGGGCTTGACAGGATGTGTGCCTGGGACCACATTGTGCGCAACTTTGTTTGAGTCCTGTTCGGTTCGCACGAGCGAGTGTCACCTGTAGGAGCGATGATGGTTCGGTACGGGTCGGGTTCCACTCCCATGCCTCACTTCGGCAGGCGCACCATGCTGCGCGTCATGCTGGCCGGTGCCGGTGTCGCCGCGACCGGTGGTCTCGCGGCCTGTGGCGGCGGCTCGGGCTCCGGCACGGACTCCAAGGTGGTGACCTTCGGCAACAACCTGAGCGACCAGGTGCCGAAGGACGCGATCACCGCGGCGCTGAAGGCGTTCGAGGCGAACTCGGGCGGCCTGTCGGTCACGATCAACACCAAGCAGCACGAGCAGTACCAGGAGCAGATCAACAACTACCTGCAGGGCAAGCCGGACGACGTGCTCGCCTGGTTCGCCGGCTACCGCATGCGGTTCTTCGCCGACCAGGGTCTCACCGGTGACCTCACCGACCTGTGGGGCAAGATCGGCGGCAACTACTCCGACGCCCTCAAGCAGGCGTCGACCGGCTCGGACAAGAAGCAGTACTTCGTGCCGTTCACGCAGTACGCCTGGGGCATGTTCTACCGCAAGAGCCTGTGGCAGGAACGCGGCTACGAGGTGCCGAAGACGCTCGACGAGCTCGTCGCGCTCTCGACGAAGATGAAGGCCGACGGTCTGATCCCGATCGCCTTCGCGCAGAAGCAGGGCTGGCCCGGCATGGGCACGTTCGACCAGCTGAACTTCCGCATCAACGGCTACCAGTTCCACGTCGACCTGCTGGCCGGCAAGGAGAACTGGCAGGACAAGAAGGTCAAGGACGTCTTCGACACCTGGAAGCGGCTGCTGCCGTTCCACCAGGAGAACGCCCTGGGCCGCGAGTGGCAGGAAGCCGCGCAGACGTTGCAGCAGAAGAAGTCCGGCATGTACCTGCTGGGCGCGTTCGTGGGCCAGCAGTTCCCGGACGCCGACAAGGCGGACCTCGACTTCTTCCCGTTCCCGGAGATCAACCCCGAGCACGGCACCGACACGGTCGAGGCGCCGATCGACGGCTACCTGATGGCCAAGAAGCCGGCCAACCCCGACGGCGCGCTCAAGCTGCTCGAATACCTGTCCTCCGCCGAGCCGCAGCTCGCCTACCTGAAGGCCGACCCGACCGCGGTCGCGACCAACCAGAAGGCGGACCAGTCCGGCTACAGCCCGCTGCAGAAGAAGGTGGCGGACACCATCAAGAACGCCAAGCACATCACGCAGTTCCTCGACCGCGACACCGACCCCGGCTTCGCGAGCGAGGCCGCCACCAACGGGCTCATCTCGTTCATCAAGAACCCCGACGACATCGACTCCGTGCTCAAGGGCATGGCCGACCAGGCGAAGAACATCTTCAAATGACCGCGGTGCAGGAGAAGCCGCGGGCGGTGGTCCCCCAGGGGCCGCCGCCTCGCCGGCGTGGAGGACGTGCCACCGCCCTCGCGGGCACGGACAAGCTCGTGCTGGGGCTCATGCTCGGCATCCCCACCGCCGTGCACCTGCTGTTCGTGTGGATCCCGACGCTGGGCTCGGTCGTGCTGTCGTTCAGCAAGTGGAACGGCATCGGCGGCTTCGAGGACATCGAGTGGATCGGTGTCGAGAACTACGTCGAGATCTTCACCGAGTACCCGCGGTTCTGGCCCGCGGTGCAGCACAACCTGATCTGGCTGGCGTTCCTGCTCGTCGTACCGACCTGCGCCGGTCTGCTGCTGGCCGTGCTGCTCGACCGCGAGCTCAGGTTCAGCCGCGTCTACCAGAGCGCGCTGTACATGCCGATGGTGCTGTCGCTCGCGCTGGTCGGCTTCATCTGGCAGCTGATCTACACGCCCGACGGCGGCCTGCTGAACTCGGTGCTGGGCCTGAGCGCCGACCCGGTCGACTGGATCGGCGACTCGGACATCAACCTGTACGCGGTGCTCGTGGCGGCGGCGTGGCGGCACACCGGCTACATCATGCTGCTGTACCTGGCGGGCCTGAAGGCCGTCGACCCGGCGCTGAAGGAGGCCGCGGCGCTGGACGGCGCCTCGTCGGCGCAGACGTTCTTCCGCGTCACGTTCCCGGTGATGAAGCCGGTGAACATCGTGGTGGCCGTGGTGACGGTGATCGAGGCGCTGCGCGCGTTCGACATCGTCTACGTCATCAACAAAGGCCGCAACGGCCTGGAGCTGCTGTCGGTGCTGGTCACCGACAACATCATCGGTGAGGCGTCGCGCATCGGCCGTGGTTCCGCGGTCGCGGTGGTCCTGCTGACGATCTCCCTCGGCGTCATCATCCCGTACCTGTACCAGGTGTTCAGCAAGGAGAACCGGACGTGACGGCCACGCTGGACCGGCCCTCGGTGCCGGCTGCGCAGAAGCGGACGGTGACGCCGGCACGGGTGGCGTTGCACGTCTTCCTGGTCCTGACCTGCCTCGTGACGCTGGCGCCGCTGCTGTGGGCGGTCTACGCCTCGCTGCGCACGTACGACGACACGTCGGTCAACGGCTACTTCTCCATCGCGAAGTCCCTCACGCTGGACAACTTCGCGAAGGCGTGGGAGGTCGGCGACCTGCCGCACTTCTACTGGAACACGTTCCTGATCACCGTTCCGGCGCTGGTCGTCACGCTGCTGCTCAGCTCGATGGTGGCCTTCGGCGTGTCCCGGTTCAGCTTCCGGTTCAACCTGGTGCTGCTCATGGTGTTCACCGCGGGCAACCTGCTGCCGCAGCAGGTGATCGTGACGCCGCTGTGGCGCCTGTACCGGCTGATCGAGGTGCCGGAGTGGATCAGCGGGAGCGGCTCCCTGATCGACTCGCCGGTCGGTGTCGTGCTGATCCACATCGCCTTCCAGTCCGGCTTCTGCACGTTCGTGCTGTCGAACTACATGAAGACGATCCCGTACGAGCTGACCGAGGCCGCCCGCGTGGACGGCGCGTCGGTGTTCCGGCAGTACTGGCAGCTGACCCTGCCGCTGTGCCGGCCCGTGCTGGCCGCGCTGGCGACGCTGGAGTTCACCTGGATCTACAACGACTTCCTGTGGGCGTTGGTGCTGATCCAGGACGGCGACAAGATGCCGGTGACGTCGGCGCTGCAGAACCTCAAGGGCACGTTCTTCACCGACAACAACCTGGTGGCGGCGGGCTCGCTGCTCGTGGCGCTGCCCACGCTGGTGGTGTTCTTCGTGCTGCAACGGCAGTTCGTCGGCGGCCTGACGCTGGGGGCGACGAAGGGCTGACCGGGCAACGCGCAACGCCCCCGGGCCGTCGGCTCGGGGGCGTTGTCGTGTGCGGGCTACCTACCGCCGGTCTGCGGGTTGTGGTCGGAGATCGAACCCCACCGGCCGACCGGGATCACGATCACCCGCGCCTTGCCCACGACGTTGTCGATCGGGATCGCGCCGTCGGCGGGCGTCGGGTCGCCGTGCTTGCGCGAGTCGGACGAGTTGTTGCGGTTGTCGCCCATCACCCACAGCTTGCCCGCGGGGACGGTGACCTTCTCGAACGAGTCCTGCTGGCGCGGGCCGGGACCGAAGTTGATGTACGGCTCGTCCAGCGGCTTGCCGTCGACGAGCACGCGGCCCTTGTCGTCGCAGCACTCGACGGTCTGGCCGCCGACGGCGATGACGCGCTTGATGAAGTCGGTGCCGCTGGGCTCGGACAGGTTCACCATCGAACCGATGTCCTGCAGCGTGCCCTGGACGAAGCCGGGCGGCTGCTTGCCGCCGGTCCAGTTCGGCGGGCCGCGGAAGACGATCACGTCGCCGGGCTGCGGGTCGCGGAACAGGTAGGTGATCTTCTCGACCAGCACCTTGTCGTTCACGCAGCCCGTGCAGCCGTGCAGGGTCGTCTCCATCGATGCCGACGGGATGACGAACACGCGCGCGATGAACGTCTGGATGACGACGGTCAGCAGCAGCGCCACGCCGAAGATGACCAGCAGCTCTTTCCAGAACGGCTGCTTCTTCTTCGCCTTCTTCTTCGAGAACCTCGGCTCCGGCTCCTCGTCCTGAGGGGGCGGGGCCGCGGGCGACGGCGAGGACGTGGAGAAGCGCGAAGCGGGCTCGGGCCCGTCTCCGGAGGGAGGCGTCGTCTCCCAGGTCGACGAAGAATCGTCGTTCACGCGATGACTCACACGCCCCACCTTACGGACGTCCGGGTAGGCGCAACGTGAACAGGGCACCGCCCTCGGGCGCTCTGCCCGCGGTCGCCGTGCCGCCGTGCCGTTGCGCCACCTGCTTGACGATGGCGAGCCCGAGACCCGAGCCCGGCAGGGTCCGCGCCTCGGACGAACGGTAGAACCGCTCGAAAACGTGAGGTAGATCGGCGTCCGCGATGCCGGGACCCGCGTCGGCCACCTCCACGACGGCGCTGCCGTCGCCCACCTGGCGGAGCTCCAGCCGCACCGCCGAACCCGCCGGACTGAACTTCACCGCGTTGTCGAGGAGGTTCAGCACCGCCCGTTCCAGCGCACTCGAATCACCCAGAAGTGTCCACGATTGCAGCCGCACGTCGAAGGTGACGTCACCCGAGGCACGGCGGCGGGCGCGGTCCAGCGACCGTTCCACGACCTCCACGAGGTCGACGGGTTCGTGGACGACCTGGGGTGCGTCCTCACGGGCCAGTTCGACCAGGTCGCCGATGAGCGTGGTGAGCTCGTCGAGCTGAGCGCGCACATCGGACTGGATCTCCCGCTTGTCCTCTTCGGACAACGTGGGTGAATCCGGACGTTCGGACGCCAGCAGGAGTTCGAGGTTGGTGCGCATGGACGTCAGCGGGGTGCGCAGCTCGTGGCCGGCGTCCGCGACCAGGCGGCGCTGCCGTTCCTGCGACTCGGCGACCGCGCCGAGCATCGCGTTGAAGCTGTGCGTCAGCCGGGCGAGCTCGTCGTCGCCGGCCACCGGGATCGGCGTCAGGTCACCGGTGTTCGCGACGCGTTCGGTGGCCTCGGTGAGCCGTTGCACCGGCCGCAGGCCCGTGCGCGCGACGGCCGTGCCCGCGATGGCCGCGAGCAGCACGCCGGCGCCGCCGATCAGCAGCAGCACGATGCTGAGCTTGGCGAGCGTGGCGCGTTGCGGTTCCAGCGACTGCGCGATCACGATCGCCGTGCCGTTCTGGTACTCGACCGCGATGGCCCGCGTGTCCGTCTTGTAGTCGGTCCACAGGTAGTCGCTGCGCAGGCCCTGCGCGACCTCGCGCGCCTGCGGTGCGTTCGGCGGCTCCTGCGAGTTCTGCGGGTAGCGCAACGTGCCGGTCGCGCCGGAGAGCAGGCCCATCCGCACGTCACCGGCCGCGAGGAACGCCGCCGGGTAGGAGGCCACCTGGTCGGAGCTGAACGCGACACCGTTCACGACGGCCGACGCGCGCTCGCGCAGGTTCTCGTCCAGCGCGTCGTAGACGTTCTTGCGCACGATCATGTACGCGCCGAACGACACCAGTGCGACCGCGCCGGCGACGCAGAACGCGGCCAGCCACGTGACGCGAGCCCGCAGCGACGCCCGTTGCAGCCGTCCCTGGGGTTCGGCGATCACGGAGGGGTCTCCCGCAGGACGTAGCCCACCCCGCGCACCGTGTGGATCAACCTGGGTTCGCCCTCCGCCTCCGTCTTGCGGCGCAGGTAGCCCACGTAGACCTCCAGAGCGTTGCCCGAGGTCGGGAAGTCGTATCCCCACACGTCCTCCAGGATGCGGCTGCGGGTGAGCACCTGGCGCGGGTGCGCCAGCAGGAGCTCGAGCAGCGCGAACTCGGTGCGGGTCAGGCTGATCGGCCGGTCGCCGCGGCGGACGTCCCTCGTGGAGGGGTCGAGCTCCAGGTCGGCGAACTTGAGCACGGCGGCCGAGCTGTTGGCGGCCTCGGTGTCGTGGGTGGCCCTGCGCAGCAACGCGCGCAGCCGGGCGAGCAGCTCCTCCAGCGCGAACGGCTTGGGCAGGTAGTCGTCGGCGCCGGCGTCCAGCCCGGACACCCGGTCGCTCACGGCGTCACGCGCCGTGAGCACGAGGATCGGCAGGTCGTCACCGGTGCTGCGCAGCCTGCGGCACACCTCGAGCCCGTCGAGGCGCGGCATCATCACGTCGAGCACCATCGCGTCCGGCCTGGCCGCGGTCACGGACTCGAGCGCCTGCATGCCGTCGCCCGCGGTCTCGACCTGGTAGCCGTTGAACTGCAGCGAGCGCCGGAGTGACTCCCGGACCGCCCGATCGTCATCGACAACGAGGATGCGCATGCGGGTCAGTCTTGCTGAGGGAACTGAGAGGCGCCTGAGAAGGTCCCCAACAGCGGGTGTGAGTTCGATGTTAGTTGCCGTCAGCCGTCGAGACCCCTGGCGACGGGGGCGTTCCACTTCCGCCACAGGGCCACCAGGCGGATCACGATGATGATCGACGCGCCGGTCAGCGCGACCAGGCCCTTCGGCAGTCGCGCCCACTCGCCGACCGCCACCACCACCGCTCCGGCCAGCGCCGCGACGGCGTAGATCTCGCGCCTGAGCACCAACGGGATCTCTCGTAGTAGTAGGTCGCGCACGGCGCCTCCGCCGATGCCCGTGGTCATGCCGATGAGGCACGCGGCGTACGGAGGTGCACCGAGGGTGAGCGCGGTCGTGGTGCCGGAGGTGACGAACAGGCCGAGGCCGACGGCGTCGAGCAGCAGCACGGACCGCCGCAGTTTCGCGACCTGCGGGTGGAACCAGAAGACGATCACCCCGGTGCCACCGGCGACCACCAGGTACGGCCACGTCCGCAGGCCCGACGGCGGGTGCACGCCGAGCAGGACGTCGCGGATGATGCCGCCACCCAGCGCCGTGGTGAGCGCGAGGATCACCACGCCGAACACGTCCAGCTTGGCCCGCACCGCGGCCAGCGCGCCGGAGGCGGCGAAGACGGCGATACCGATCAGCTCAAGGGCGATGAGCAGCACGAACGGGAAGGGTAACCGGTCAGCGGGGTGGTGCCTCCCGGCGGTAGCCGGCCTCCAGCCGCCCGCCCGCGGAGGCCAGCACGCGTTCCACGCACTGGGCGAACCACCGGGGGTCCTCGCCGCGCACCAGCGACCGGTAGGCGTCGACGAGCTCGCCCTCGCCGGCCTCGCGCAGCCGCCGCAGCAGCCACTTGCCGTGGCCGAGCCACCGGTTGCGCACGACGAGCGCCAGCTCGCCCGCGCCGGTCAGCAGCCCGGCGGCGGCGAAGAGCAGCTCGTCGGGGTCGCGTGCGGAGACCAGGTCCTCGAACATGTCGGTGACGGCGTAGCGGCGGTCTTCGAGCTCGGTGACGGTCGCCGGCGGCGGACCGGCGTCGAGCAGGACGCGCGCCTCGGCCCTCAGCCGGGCGCCCGTGCCGTCCGCGTCGAGCATCATGCGGCCCTCCGCGCACATGTTGAGCAGCGGCGGGCGGCGTTCCTTGGTGTCGCGGGCGACGAAGTCGAGGAACGACTCGACGGTGTGGCAGAACAGCTCGACCGGCCAGCCGCGGTGCACGAACGTCTCCCGGTACGCGCCCGGCAGGCCGTCGATGATCACGATGATGTCCAGGTCCGAGTTCGCGGTGTAGTCCCCGGACGCCGCGCTGCCGCCGAGGAACGCCGCCCGTGCGAGCGGGAAGTGCTCGTCCAGCAGGTCCTGTGCGGCGGCGACCGGCTCCAGGTCGCGGCAGAGCGGGTGCCCGTTCGGGTACCACCGTGCGTTCCTGATCTCCCCCGGCATGCCGTTCATTGTCACTCGGACGGGTGCCGGTGCGGACCCGGACGCGCGCATCCGGTCAGAAGAAGTCCGCCAGCCGCGGCACCCCCGAGGAGGCGGCCAGCAGGTCCAGCGGCGCCGCGTCGGCCGGGTCGCCGTCGAGCAGTCCCGCGCGGCGCAACGCGTGCGTGTTCTGGAGGCCGGAGAACCACGGCCCCAGCGCGCGGGCGTGCAGCCGCACGGCGCCCGACCCGCCCGGTTCGACCCGCACCACGCCGTCGGTCGCCACGATCCGGCACAGGCCCGCGTGCCAGGGTGCCCGCGGGTCCACGACCTCCAGGTCGACGGCGAGGTCGGGCACCGGCGGCCAGCCCCGTGCGGCGACGGCGGCGGGCAGGTCGACCACCCGCAGCATCCACGTGGAGGTCGACACCGAGTAGCGCAGCGGGGTCGCGCCGAGCAGGTCGATCGTGGCGGGGTCGACGACCCGCAGGTCCACGGCGTCGAGCGTGCCGGCCCACGACCGCAGCGACGCGAGGAGGTTCAGCTGGGCCTGGAGGTCGGCGCCGACGAGGTCGAACACCTTGAGCCGCCCCAGGTCGCCGCCGCCGGGCTCGCGTTTCGCGGTCAGGTAGCCGCGCAGCCCGTCGGGCCCCGGCAGCACGCTCACCAGGTCCATCTCCAGCACCTTGGCCGGGTCGATCCGCGGCGGGCGGCGGTCGGCCATGCCGTCGATCGTCCGCGCGACCTCGGTGTAGCAGTCGTGCAGCGCCGCGAGGTCGCCCTCCTCGGCGGGGCGGGACGGGATCAGCTCGTCGGGGGCGGGTACCGAGAGCAGCCGGTCCATCGGCAGCTCGACCTGCTCGAAGCGCCCGGCGCGTTCCCAGCCGAAGCCCCGGTAGAGCGTCGGCACGGTCGGGTAGAGCGCGGAGACCGGCTGGCCGTGCTCGCGCATGGCGCCGATCGCCGCGTCCAGCAACGCCGCCGCGACTCCCCGGCCGCGGAAGGCGCCGTCCACGGCGACGCCGCCGATCCCGCCCATGGGGACCGCGGCGCCGCCGTAGAACTGGGCGAACGCGCCGATGCCGAGCACGCCGGCGACCCGGCCGTCGAGCTCGGCGACCAGGCCGTGCGTGCCGGGCCGCACCAGCTGCTCGGGCCGTTCGGTGGAGTTGAACGCGAGCCTGCGGAGCCGGAACACCGCGTCCAGGTCGTCTTCGACGTACTCACGGATGTGCACGGATCGGCTGTCTACCAGGTGAAGAAGCCCTGGCCGGTCTTGCGGCCCAGCTCGCCGCGGGCCACCTTCTCGCGCAGCAGCGCCGGTGGCTCGAAGCGTGGCCCGAGCTGTTCGGCGAGGTGCTCGGCGATGGCGAGCCGCACGTCGAGCCCGACCAGGTCGGTGAGCTCCAGCGGGCCCATCGGCCAGCGGTAGCCGAGCTTCATGCCGGTGTCGATGTCGGCGGCGGTCGCGACGCCCTCCTCCAGCATCCGGATCGCCTCCACGCCGACGGCGACGCCGAGGCGGGACGTCGCGAAGCCGGGTGAGTCCCTGACCTCGATGACGGTCTTGCCCATCTCCTCGGCCCAGCCGCGGACCTTGGCGACGTTGGCCGGGTCGACGCCGTCGTGGTGGACGACCTCGACCAGCTGCTGCACCGGCACGGGGTTGAAGAAGTGCATGCCCAGCACCCGTTCGCCGGGCAGCCCGGCGGCGATCTCGGAGATCGACAGCGACGAGGTGTTGGACGCGAGCACGGCGTCCGGGCACCTCTGCGCGGCGTCGCCGAGCACCTTCTGCTTGAGCGGCACGTTCTCCGGCACGGCCTCGACGACCAGCTCGGCGTCCGCGGGCAGCGCGCCGGTGGCGAGGTTCGCGAACACCGCGTCGGCGTCGGCGAGCTTGCCCTTGGCCTGCGCCTTGTCGAGCGACTGCCGGACGGCACGCCTGCCCTGCTCGGCGCGTTCGGCGTCGGCCTCGGCCAGCGTGACCTCGTGGCCGTGGGCGAGCAGCAGGTGCACGATGCCGGCGCCCATCGTGCCGCCGCCGATGACCACGGCTTTCACGGCTGGACCACTTCGGCGCTGAACATCGCCACGAGCTCCATGCCGCCGATCTCGGCGAGGTTGGCGCCGGAGGACGCCCACTCCGGCGTCTGCACGGCGGCCCGCATCGACTCGGGGGACTCGAAGTACATCTCGGCGATCAGGTGGGGCTCGGTGTCACCGAGGAACCCGGCGAGGAACACCTGCTGCACCTTGGCGACCTCGGCGCGCACCAGGCCGGGCACCGAGGCGACGATCGGCAGGTGCGTTTCGAAGTACTTCTCGTCGAAGCCCTCGGGGTTGGCTGGCTTCTTGTACAGCGCGATGTACTTGATCATGTGACGGCATCCTCCTCGACTCGCCGAGCACTGTAACGCCGACGGCACCGGCGGGCGCAGGGCACGATGGTGAGGTGCGGATCATCCTGCTGCGCCACGGCCAGAGCCTCGGCAACGTCGACGAGCTCGCCTACTGCCGCATCCCCGACCACGCCCTGCCGCTGACCGAGCTCGGCGAACGCCAGGCCCGCGCGGCCGGTCCGACGATCAGGGAGCTGGCGGGTGATCGCCCGGTCGCGGCCTACGTGTCGCCGTACCAGCGCACCCGCCGGACGTTCGAGCTGCTCGGGATCGACGCGGAGCGGGTCGTCACCGAGCCGCGGGTGCGCGAGCAGGACTGGGGCAACCTGCAGGACCCGGTGCAGCAGGAGGTGCTCAAGCACCAGCGGCACGCGTTCGGGCACTTCTTCTTCCGGCTGCCCAACGGCGAGTCCGGCGCGGACGTGGACGACCGGGTGGCGGCGTTCCTGGACGGCCTGGAGGTGCGGCTGCACCAGGACGACCAGCACCCGAAGACGGTGCTGGTCGTGTCGCACGGCCTGACGATCAGGCTGCTGTGCCGCCGGTTGTTCGGGTGGAGCATCGAGCTGTTCGAGTCGCTGTCCAATGTGGACACCTGCGAGAACCGGGTGCTCGACCACGACGGGACGGGGTGGAGACTGGACCGCCCCTTCGTCCAGTGGCGCGACTCACCGGACGGGACGACCCAGCTGACCCCCTAAAGCAGCCCGCGCTTGTACGCGGCGACGAGGCGGCGAGGGACGAGGAGCTCCTTGCCGTCCAGCGTCCGCACGCGCACGAGGTCGGGCGCGGTGGCCTTCCACCGCGAACGGCGGTGGCGGGTGTTGGAGCGTGAGGTCTTGCGCTTGGGGACGGCCATCAGCGCTCTCGCTTTCCGTAGCGGCGGTTGAACTTCTCGACCCGGCCCGCGGTGTCGACGAGCCGCTGGGTGCCGGTCCAGAACGGGTGCGAGTCGGCGGTGATGTCGACGGTGAGCAACGGGTAGGTGTTGCCGTCCTCCCAGTCGATCGTGCGGTTCGAGGTGGCCGTCGAGCGGGTCAGGAACGTCGTGCCGGTGGACGCGTCCTGGAAGACGACCGGGTGGTAGTCGGGGTGGATGCCGGGCTTCATGTGTTCAGCTTCCTGATCGAGTCCACGAAGGACAGTTCGTCGTCGGTGAGCAGCGCGTCGGTGAACGCGGCGGTGATGCCGTCCGGTTCGCCGACGGTGATCGCCACGATCTGGGTGGTCCTGCCGTCGCGCGGCCCGCCGGCGCCGACGTGCAGCCCGCCGCCCGCGGACTCCAGGTGCAGTGCGGTGTCGGGTTCGTCGGCGACCCACAGCCGCCCGCGCGAGCGCACGACCGTGCCGTCGAGCAACGCGTCGAGCGCGTCGCCCAGCCGCCTGGGGTGGAACGGGCGGTCGGCCGTGAACACCGCTGTGGAGACACCGCATTCGGGGACGAGCGGGATCATCCGCGGGCGTGCGCCGCGCTGGACGACCAGCGCGTCGGGCGTGCAGCGGTGGGCGCCGGGGGCGAGCCGGTCGAGCACGGCGAGCGTGCGTTCGTCGGCATCTCCTTGCAGGACCAGGACATCGGCCGCTTCGGCCTGGGCGACCACGACCTGCGCGACCGTGCGCCGGTCGCTGACCATCGAGGCGTCGCCGAGCGCGTCGTCCAGCCAGGTCGCCGCGTCCAGCACGGTGAGCACGCACTCCACGTCGACGCCGAGGTCGCGGCGCACGACGTCCGGTTCCAGCAACGGGTCCAGGTGCAGCACGACCGCGTGACCGGCGAGGTCGCCGAGCAGCGCCCTGAGGTCCTCTCGCACGGTGCAGGACACACAGCCGTGCAGCAGCTCGACCTCGGTCGCGACGCCGTCGACCCAGCGCCGCACCGACGTGGGCGTCGCGACGTGCCGCACCAGCACCGATCCCGGCCGGTCACGCCACACCCGCACGGCCACGTCGTGGTCGGCCAGCCCCGCCACCATGACGACAACGGTTTCCATGTGCGCTACCGTAGATGAAAACGAATGTCGTTTCAATCTCTGGAGGTCGCCCATGCGCTGCCAGCTGACGGGCCGTGAGCCCGGCTTCGGCAACCGCGTCTCGCACTCGCACCGCAAGACGCGGCGGCGCTGGAACCCGAACGTCCAGCGCAAGCGGTACTGGGTGCCGTCGCTGAACCGGTTCGTGACGCTGACGCTGTCCACGAAGGCCATCAAGACCGTGGACAAGCAGGGCATCGAGTCCGTGGTGGCTCGGCTGCGCGCTCAGGGGGTGCGCGTCTGATGGCGAGGGGCAACGACGTCCGGCCGGTCATCAAGATGCGGTCGACCGCGGGCACCGGCTTCACCTACGTGACCCGCAAGAACCGCCGCAACGACCCGGACCGCCTGGTGCTGCGCAAGTACGACCCGGTGGCGCGCAGGCACGTCGAGTTCAAGGAGGAGCGCTGATGGCCAAGAAGTCGAAGATCGCCGCCGACCGGCGCCGCCGCGAGGTCGTGGCCCGCTACGCGACCCGGCGCGCGGAGCTCAAGGAGCTGCTGCGGCACCCGGAGACGCGCGCGGAAGCGTTGCGGGGCCTGCAGAAGCTGCCGCGCGACGCGTCGCCGACCCGGCTGCGCAACCGTGACGTCGTGGACGGACGGCCGCGCGCCTACTTCCGCGCGTTCGGGCTGTCGCGGTTGCGGCTGCGGGAGATGGCCCACCGCGGCGAGCTCCCCGGCGTGTCGAAGGCCAGCTGGTGAAGCCGCTGCGGCCTGTGAAGCGCAGGCAGAACCTGCTCGCGAAGGAGGGCGTGGCGGTCGTCGACTGGAAGGACGTCACGCTGCTGCGCAAGTTCATCTCGGACCGGGGCAAGATCCGGTCGCGCCGGGTGACCGGCCTGACGCCGCAGCAGCAGCGCCAGGTGGCCACCGCGATCAAGAACGCACGGGAGATGGCTTTGCTGCCGTACCCGTCATCAGGGCGATAACGCGGATTGCCGCGCTGGCCAGGAAGGCCAGCGCGGCGAGCTGCACCAGCAACGCGAGCACCCAGGTCGTGTGTTCGTCGACCGTGAGATCGCCACGAACACCGACCAGGAAGGTCGCGTAGAGGCCCCAGCACTGCAGCGCGGCCAGGCCGGCACCGATGACCGTCGTGCGCAGCGAGACCACCACCACGACCGCTGCCAGCAGGATGAGCGTCAAGACCGGCCAGGCGCCGGTGAACGTGGTCACACCGACTCCGCCGCCGAATCCGAGCGCCGAGCCGTAACCACCCGCCATTCTTCTCATCACTGGTCCATATCGCGAAGTTGAGATCCGCGCCACCTCTCCGGTGTGAAGTTGGTGCTTTCGTGTGAGGCACCATCACGCGAATGAACCTGTACGACGTTGTGCACCGCCGCCGCGACACCCGCGCGGAGTTCACCGGCGCGGAGATCCCACCCGACGTGCTGCGCCGCGTCCTGACCGCCGCCCACGCCGCACCCAGCGTCGGCCTCTCCCAGCCGTGGGACTTCGTGCTGGTCCGCGACGAGTCGACCCGCCGCGCGTTCCGCGACCACGTCCAGGCCGAACGCAGCGTGTTCGAGTCCACCCTCGACTCCGGCCGCGCCGAGGTGTTCTCGCGGATCAAGGTCGAGGGCGTCATGGAGTCCACGCTCGGCATCGTCGTCACCTACGACCCCGACCGCGGCTCGCCCGCCGTGCTGGGCCGGCACGCGATCGCCGACGCCGGTTTGTACTCGGTGTGTCTGGCGATCCAGAACCTGTGGCTCGCCGCGACCGAGGAGGGCCTCGGTGTGGGCTGGGTGAGCTTCTACCGGGAAGATGTGCTGCGCCGTCTGCTGGACATCCCCACGAGGGTGCGTCCGGTGGCGTGGCTGTGCGTGGGTCCGGTCCGATCCCTGCCCGAGACGCCCGATCTGGAACGTCACGGTTGGCGCAACCGACTACCCCTTGATGACGTCCTGCACCACGATCGGTACGGGGCGCGACCGTCCCGGTAGCCTGTGCAGGCCGCTCGGCGAGTCGGAACGGAGTCGATGAACGAGTGGAGCAGCGTGATCCGCTGGTAGCGGGCGAGATACCGCGGCTGGACCGGGAGGTCCGCGCGTTGCTCGACGCTGGCCGCAAGCCGGAGGCGAACAGCCTGTTCGACGAGGTGGTCACCAAGGTGTCCCCGGGCGCCGACCGCTGGGTGCGCTCCGCCGTCCTGGTGAACCGCGCCGTCATGGCGTGGCGCCTCGGCCGCATCCCCCTCGCGCTGGAACTGGCCGCGGAGGGCTGGACCGACCTCGACACCGACCGCGCCGACAGCCCCGCGGTCGCCGAGACGATGGCCGGCCTGGGCTACCTCATGGAGGGCATCGGCAACCGGCGCGCGTCGCTGGACATGCTGCGCCTCTCGGTGCAGGTGGCCCGCCGCGCCGGCAACACCGACACCCTGGCCCGCTGCCTGCAGCGCCTGGGCGGCTCGCTGAACTTCCGCGCCTGCTCAGGCCCGCCCGCCGCCGCACCGGCGATCTTCGAGGAGGCCCTCGCCTACCTGGAGGAGGGCCTGGGCCTGGTGAAGGACGAGAAGATGCGCCGCGCCCTGATGGGCGCCTGCGGCCGTTCCCTCGCCGGCGTCGGCCAACTCGACAAGGCCGAGGAGTTCGGCGAGGAAACCCTCCGCCTGGCCCTCGACTCCACCGACCTGTGGGGCATCTCCGTCGGCAACTGGGTCCTCGCCGTCGTCCGCCGCGAGAAGGACGACCTGGCCGAGGCCCGCACCCTGGCGGCCCGCGCCGTCGCCAACGCCGAACGCATCAACGACACCTCCCTGCTGCTGCGCTTCTCCACCGAGCTCGCCGACATCTGCCACGCCCTCGGCGACGCGGTGGGCGAAGCCGAAGCCCTGCGCCGCTCGATGGTGGCCGCCCGCACCGCGACCGAAACCCTCCAGGAGGGCCTCGGCCAGGCCCTCGAACAACGCCGCGTGGCCGTTCAGGCCCAACGCCTCGCCGTGGCCGCCCAGGAAGCCGCGGCCCGCGACCCGTTGACCGGCCTGGCAAACCGCCTGGGCCTCGAACGCGCCGCCCAGGCCCTGCTGGAGTCAACGGCAGCCCGCGGCCGCGTCCCCTGGCTCGTCCTGGTCGACGTGGACTGGTTCAAGGGCGTGAACGACGACGCCGGCCACGCCGCCGGCGACGCCGCCCTCCGCGAGATCGCCACCCTCCTGCGCCGCGAATGCCGCTCCGACGACCTCGTCGCCCGCTGGGCTGGCGACGAGTTCGTGGTCCTGCTCGGCGACACCGGCCCGAACCTGGACGTGGGCCCCAACGTCGCCGAACGCATCCGCGCAGCCGTCGACGGCCACGACTGGACGATGGTCCTCGGCACAGTCCGCCGCCCCACCGTCAGCATCGGCGTGGCAGCCGGCCCGGCCAAGCTGGACCAGCTCTTCGCGGCCGCGGACATGGCGCTCTACCGGGCCAAGCGACACGGCCGGAACCGGGTGGAGGTCGAACCGTCGGTGGACGAGGTGCCCGAGATCGTGTCCGGCAACTGACCTCGGTGGCCTGGTCCGCAGTCGCCGGTCCGCAGTCGCCGGTCCGGCGTCGCCAGTCCGGCGTCGCCGGTTCGCAGTCGCCGGTCCGCGATCGCGGTCGCCGGTGCGCGGGTCGCGGCGGCGGTGGTCACCGCCGTGTACCCGACGCGATGGCCGGTTCGCGACTGCGGTGGCGGGATTCGCCACTGCCTGTCCGACGCGGCGGCCGGTTCGTACCCGCGCGCGGGCGATTCACACCGATCCCGTCGCAACTCGTGCGCCACGGTCGGCAGGCCATGCGGTCCGGTCACACCTCGCGCGCCACGGTCGGCAGGCCGCGCGGTCAGTTCACACCTCGCGCACCACACCCGGTCCGCTGCCCAACGGTCCGCCGCCCAGTCCGCCGCACCCCGGTCAGACCGGCGTGCCCCTGCTCTCCCACAGCTGCTCACAGCCGACGGCTGATCAGCTCGTGAGTCCCACCCGTAGTTCGTGAGTCACATCCGTCGATCGCAGCCCGTGAATTCGTGGATCGCGGCCCGCGGACTCGCGCGCCAACACTCGCAGCCCGCAACCTCCGGCCCGCTCCCCCCGCGACTTCCTCATGCGGAACGAACAACCCGCGATTTCAGTTCCCCGGCTGTCCACAGGCTACCGAACTCCGCATCCCCGCAGGTCAGCGACTCGACAGCCTGTGGACAACTCCAGATCTTGAAACCAGGAAAGTCCCCTGGGGAAGCCCCGAACCCAAAGCCGGAATCCCACAGCCAGGCATCCGGACCTACCCCAAGCAACCAACCCACCTCAAGCGGCACCCACCTCAGGTGAGCACCCGCCTCAGGTGAGCAACCGACTCAGGTGAGCAACCGACCTCAGACGATCAACCCACCTCAGGCAAACACCGACCCTCAGGCGATCAACCCTCCGCGATAAGCGACCAGCGCCGCCTGCACCCGGTTGACCGCACCGATCTTCCCGAGCACCGACGACACGTACCCCTTCACCGTCGCCTCCGACAGGTGCAGCGTGCCGCCGATCTCGGCGTTCGACATGCCCTGACCGATCAGCACGAGCACCTCGCGCTCGCGTTCCGACAGCGAGGCCAGCAGCCTGCGCGCCGGTTCGGCCATTCGTTCGCCGTCGGCGACGGCGGCCAGGACGCGTGCCGCGACACCGGGGTCGAGGACCGCGCCCCCGCGCGCGAGGTCGCGCACGGCTTTGACGAGCTGTTCCGGTTCCGTGTCCTTCAGCAAGAAGCCCGAGGCTCCGAGCCTGAGCGCTTCCGAGACGTACTCGTCGACGTCGAACGTGGTCAGGATGCACACCCGAGGCGGTTCGGGCAGGGTTCGCAGCCTCCGCAGGGCCACGAGTCCGTCCGAGGTGCGCATCCGGATGTCGAGCAGGACCACGTGAGGACGGTGCTGGCGTGCCAGGTCGGCTACCAGGTGTCCGTCATCGCATTCGGCGACGACTTCGATGTCCCCAACGCTGCTCAGGATCATGCGAAGGCCGGAACGGACGAGGTCCTCGTCGTCGGCCAGCAGAACCTTGATCACGACGCCTCCCGCATTGGCGTTCCGTGCTCCCTCATGAGCGTGATCTTCGCGTACACAGGCCGAAGGTCACGTTAATTCTCAGTTATCTCATCATGTGGTAACGGTTTTTCGAGATGACGGGAGGCGTTCACAGTTACCGGAATAGCGCGGTGACTTCGCTGCGTAGGCGCGGCAGCAGTGCATAGAGGGCATCACCGGGACACTGAGTGACGGTGAAGTCCCGATGGCCAAAAATCTCACTGGTTGGAATGCCGTACCGGAAACACAGGTGTGCGCAGAAGGCCACCAGTGATTCCCACTGCGTCACCGGCGGAGAGATGTCCATGTAGAGGCCTTCGTTCTCGATTCCGATGGCGACGTCGTTCTGGCCTGGACAATGCGCGCCGGCCACCATGCTGGTGCCGCTCTCGAGCGCGGCGAGGCTGCCGTGCCGGCCCTCGACGACGATCCCACCTCGGCTGTTCGAGAAGTGCTGGCCGGAGTCGACCCAGCCGTTTTGGTCCATATGAACGTTTTGGATCCACCGAGCGTGCTCATAGGCCCGGCCTATCGACTGGTCATCCAGGTTCGGCGAGGTGGAATGGTGGATCAGGATGCGTTGCGGCTTGCGGTTCACAACCTCGATCAAGCCTGCCGGTGGGCGAGCACCCCAGTCCGCGCACGAATGAACGGGGACGGCGGGCGGTGCCGCCAGGGCGGCGGCGGGCGCGGCGGGGACAGCGGTCACGGCCAGGGTCGTCAAAAACGCGCGTCGGCGGATCATGTGGATCTTAGTCGCATACTGGATCGATACAGCGCATGTCGAAATGATTAGAAAAACACGAAGCTCTTTCGCAATAGGCGGCTCGAAAGTAATCTGCGCCACATCAGCCCTGCCCTGCACGGAGAGGAGCTTCGCGCATGCGGAGAGCCAATCCGGTGACGTCCCTGCTGGCCACCGCCGCCGTCACCGCCTCCCTCATGATCGTTCCCAGCGTCTCGGTCCAGGCCGAGCCGCGCGAGACGGCGTTCGCCGCCGACGACTACTGCCTCGGCCAGTGCGGTGACATCGTGCCGCCGGGCAACAACGGCAACGCGACGCTCGCCGAGATCCTCAGCCACAAGGCGTTCGGCACCCGGCCCGCGCACTCCGCCGACCAGCTCGGCAAGTACGACGCCCTCGTCGCCGGCTACAGCGGGCTCAGCAACGCCCAGCTGACCGACTTCTTCAACGACGCGTCGTTCGGCGTGCCCGCCGACCAGGTCGAGAGCACGGTCAAGCCGCGCGCGGACGTGACGATCGTGCGCGACAAGAAGATCGGCATGCCGCACATCACCGGCACCACCCGCTCCGGCACGATGTTCGGCGCCGGGTACGCGGCGGGCCAGGACCGCATGTGGCTCATGGACCTGTTCCGCCACCTCGGCCGCGGCCAGCTCAGCGGCTTCGCGGGCGGCGCGCCGGGCAACCGCGTGCTGGAGCAGAGCTTCTACAACCAGATCCCGTACACCGAGGCGGACCTGCAGAAGCAGATCGAGACCGCTGCGGCCAAGAACGGTGACCGCGGCCGGCAGGCGCTGGCGGACGTCAACGACTACATCGCCGGCATCAACGCCTACCTGACGCAGGCGGTCAACGCGCGGAACTTCCCCGGCGAGTACGTGCTGACCGGTCACGCGGACGCGATCACGAACTGGAACGACATCCAGCCGTTCAAGGCGACCGACATGGTGGCGATCGCGGCGGTCGTCGGCGGCCTGTTCGGTGCGGGCGGTGGCGGTGAGGTGCAGTCGGCGCTGGTGAAGCTGGCCGCGCAGAACCGCTACGGCGCCACGGTCGGCGAGCAGGTGTGGAAGGCTTTCCGGGCGCAGAACGACCCCGAGGCCGTGCTGACGCTCCACAACGGACAGTCCTTCCCGTACGCGGCGTCCTCGGCTTCCCCCGCCGGCGTGGCACTTCCGGACGCGGGCAGCATCACGCCGGAGCGGCTGATCTACGACGAGGTCGGCGGCACCGGGGCGGCCGTGGCCGTGCCCGCCTCCGGTGACCTCGCCAAGGCCTCCGGGATCTTCAACGACGGCGTGCTGCCGGCGGACCTGTTGAACAAGAAGCACGGCATGTCGAACGCGCTGGCCGTGTCGGGCGCCTACACCGACTCCGGCAACCCGGTCGCCGTGTGGGGACCGCAGACCGGCTACTTCGCGCCGCAGCTGCTGATGCTGCAGGAGCTCAACGGTCCCGGCATCCGTTCGCGCGGCGTGTCCTTCGCGGGTGTGTCGATGTACGTGCAGCTCGGCCGCGGCGTCGACTACTCGTGGAGCGCGACGTCGGCCTCGCAGGACATCATCGACACCTACGCCGTGGAGCTGTGCAACCCCGACGGCTCGCCCGCCACGAAGGCGTCGCAGCACTACCTGTACCGCGGCGCCTGCCTGCCGATGGAACGGCTGGAGCGCAAGAACGCGTGGAAGCCGACGGTCGCGGACGGCACTCCGGCCGGGTCGTACACGCTGGTGATGTGGCGGACGAAGTACGGCCTGGTCGCCAGCCGCGCCACCGTGGGCGGGAAGGTCGTGGCGTACACGACGTTGCGCTCGACCTACCTGCACGAGGTCGACTCGATCATCGGCTTCCAGGAGATCAACGACCCGACGGCCATCCGTTCCGCCGCCGACTTCCAGCGGGCGGCCGACAAGATCGGGTACGCGTTCAACTGGTTCTACGCGGACTCGAAGGACACGGCGTACTTCAACTCGGGCCTCAACCCGCTGCGCAAGTCCACTGTGGACCCGAACCTGCCGACGTGGGCGCGGCCGGAGTACGAGTGGCAGGGTTTCGACGGCGACGAGAACACCGCGCAGTACCTGCCGTTCGCCGGTCACCCGAACTCGATCAACCAGGACTACTACATCTCGTGGAACAACAAGCAGGCCAAGGACTTCACGTTCGGCGGCTTCGGCCACAGCGCGGTGCACCGCGGTGACCTGCTGGACGGCCGCGTCCGCGCGTTGATCTCCTCCGGCCAGAAGGTCTCCCGCGCCGCGCTGACCAAGGCGATGGCCGAGGCCGCGGTGGCCGACCTGCGCGCAGAACAGGTGCTGCCCGAGTTGCTGCGGGTGATCGAGTCCGCACCGGTCGACGCGACACTGGCGCCGGTCGTGCAGCAGTTGAAGGACTGGCAGCGCTCCGGCTCGTTGCGCAAGGAGACCAGCAAGGGCAGCAAGGTCTACGGCCACGCCGACGCGATCCGCGTGCTGGACGCGTGGTGGCCGCTGCTGGTCGCCGCGCAGTTCCAGCCGACGCTGGGCACCGACCTCTACAACGCCCTGGTCGGCGCCATCCAGGTCGACGAGGCCCCGTCCGACACGCACGGTGCCGCGCCGCACAAAGGTTCCTCGTTCCAGTACGGCTGGTGGGGCTACGTCGACAAGGACCTCCGCAAGGTCCTCGGCGACCCGGTGCAGGGCGCGTTCCCGCAGACCTACTGCGGCGGCGGCACGTTGTCCGGCTGCCGGACGGCCCTGCTCGACTCGCTGCGCCAGGCCGTGGCCAAGCCCGCCAACCAGGTCTACCCCGGTGACGCCGACTGCGCCGCCGGCGACCAGTGGTGTGCCGACACGATCATCCACCGCGCCATGGGCGGCATCACCCAGGACAAGATCCACTGGCAGAACCGCCCGACCTACCAGCAGGTCGTGCAGTTCCCGTCGCGCCGCGGCCAGAACATCACCAACCTGGCCTCGACCACAACGGCCACCGCCACCGCGTCGTCGCACGAAACCGGCTGGAACAACCTCCCGCCACAGCACGTGATCGACGGCAACCCGCAGTCACGCTGGGCCAGCGACTGGAACGACAACCAATGGATCCAGGTGGACCTTGGCTCAGTGCAACGGGTCGGTCGCGCTGTGTTGCACTGGGAATCGGCCTACGCCAGTGGTTACCGAATCGAACTGTCCGGCGACGGAACGAGTTGGCGGAACGTTTTCTCGACAACCAGTGGCGACGGCGGCGACGATGTCGTAGCGTTCACGGCACAGGACGCGAGATACCTCCGAATGACGGGTACCCAGCGGGCCACGCGTTACGGATACTCGCTGTACGAGCTTGAGGTCTACAGCTTGTAGACCTTCGAGATGAGGCCGCCGATCCACCCCCAGGGGTCGGCGGCCTCTACTTATGCCCGTTGTTCTGTCCGTTGTGGACACCACCCTGCTGCTGCTCCCCGGCCGGCAACCCGACCTGGTCGGCGAACTCGGCGGCGATCCGGCTGCCCCCGTACACGCTCAACGCCTTCGCCAGGTGCTGCTGCAGCTCCATCCGGTGCTGATCCCCGAGCTCCGGCAACGCCTTCTCCACACTGCTGATCAGCGACTCCGCCCAGTGCTTCGCCGGCTGCTGCTGCGCGATCCGCACGAGCTGCGCCAGCTCGTCCGACAACTTCACCGCCTCCTCGACGCGGTACCCGTTGCGCTGCAACCACCAGATCGTCGCCGTGCCGACGTCCGTCAGCACCTCGTCGCGCAGGTACCGGATCTCCTGCCGTTCGATGTCGCGCTCAGCCAGCTTGAACGTGGAGCTCCGCAACAACTCGATGTGCTTGCGCGCCATCTCCAGGTCACCGTCGTCCACCTCGACCTTGACCTGCTCCGCCCGCGCCCACACGTGCGTCCCCGGCACCTGCTGCTCCCGCGCCAGCTCATCCCCGAGGTGCACCTGCAACGCCGCGTGGTGCACCAACATCCGCGTGGCGCTGATCTCCGTGGCGCGCTGCACGACGTGATGAATCGCCGCGCTCTTCGGCGAGTTGTGCCGCAACCCGGTGGTCAGGTCGAACCGCCAGACGACGTTCATCTTCAGCTGGAAGTCCAACCCGTAGACCGCACTGGGCAACGGCGTCGCGAACTCCTGCTGATGGCTGCTCACCGGCGGCACGTAGGTGTAGTCCTCATGCCTGCTCGGAACTCGCCGCCGCCACCAAGCCTTGGCGGCGCCCAGCGGGCCAGGACGAAAGTCGGGCCAGGGTCTGCTCACGCCCCCTGCGTACCCGACGCTTCCCGCCTGGTGAAGGTGGCCTGCCTCACTTCCCTCCAACGGCCGCACCCGTCTCGGCTGGTTCTTCACCGAGCGTGATGGTGGGCGTTGGTGGGGTCTGGTCAACTCCGTGGTGGCGGACCGGTAGACTGCTGACGCCAGCCCTAGTAGCTCAGGGGATAGAGCATCGGTTTCCTAAACCGTGTGTCGCAGGTTCGAATCCTGCCTGGGGCACCACCTTTCGCCGGGTGAAATCAAGCTCTGACCAGCGGCAACGCGGTCGGAGCTTGATCTTTTTGGTCAGTCACCGTCAGCGGGAATCTGCCCCTGTTTGCCGCCGTCTACGGACTCACCACGGACTGGCTCTGGAGAGCTCGCCCCGACGCCGGGAGGTTCTTCGCCATCCGGCTCATCTGACTCATCAACGTTCCCCTCAGTCCCGTCAACCTCGTCATGCCGCTGGGCTTCTGCCGCAGTTTCCGCCATCCGCTGCACTCGCTGCTGAAGCCTCGCCTCACGCTCGTTTTGCAAGCGGCGAATGTGCACCTCTCGATCTTCAGCGATCACTGCGATAGGTCCCCTGAGCACATCAGAGCGCTTCAGCAGGTCCCCGATCTCCCGCAGGGCTTTAGCCGCATCGTGGAGGCCATACGCCGTGACCTGCTCGCTCCCGTTCTGAACATTCAGGTCCAGAACGTGGCTCTCTTCCCATCGTTGCTCCGAGTCCGGCATCCCATAAGTCACAGTGACCGTGTAAACCATAGGAAGATCACTGTTGAGCCTGTCGATCATGCTGTCGAAGAACGCACGGATTTCACGCCCCGGCGCGAAGGTCTGGATAGGCTCCTTCAGCATCCTCAAGTCAGCGAACTTCTCCCGCTCACCCTTCTCCATCGTTCGCTCAGGCGCCGGATCCATTGAGACACGTACATCCAGCGCCGAGCTTTGCCCGATGTTCTTGATCACGAAGTCCGTGAGCATCCACCAGGTCGGGTTGGGTTCGAAGTCAACGACGATGTGTGGTCGTGTCTGATCCTCGTGCGCCCGTCTGACAGCACCAACTTGCTTGAACGCCGCCGCAACCGCGATGAGTGCGCCGATGACTGCAACCGCAGACACGATCGCGCCGACGCCTGCCCAACCTGTCTGCGTCCACCACAGAAACTTCTCCGGAGGCATGACACGCCTTTCTGCCGTCCTATCTGCACATAGGCAGGAAGGACGGCAGCGTTACACCCCAGTGAGTTATGTCCCGCTCATCGATCAAGGCCGTCCCTGGCGGCACGCTCGCACATACAGCGAACACTTTCCATCCCGGCATTCCCGGCATCCGCTTCACTGCGTCGGTCGGCCGGGCGGCGCTACGCGCCATCCTTCAGTCTTGGCCACCCCAACGAGCCCTCATAGCCACGTTGGCCAGCAGCTCCGGACGAGCGCCGTGAGGGGCACCTGGACTTGCGGCTCCTAGCGCTCGGCTGCCGCGACGGCTACGCTGCCTTGCCACCGCAACGGTGCGGCCGGGCGAGTCGTCTCCGCGGTTCTTGAACCGAAACCGAAGCGAAGGTGCCGGTCAAGGAGGCGGTAAGCTCGACGAGTGGCGGACGCACAAGACGACCCATCCATTTCACTCCACGATGAGCACGCCAGCTGATGCAGGGTCAAACCCTTCCGGCCACACCGTTTCCGCGTCCGCGCGAGCACCTTTGAAGTCTGCATGGTGCTCGCCTTCAACATGCAGTATCGCGTTAGCAAAATTTGCACCACGTAGATCAGACCTGGTGAATCGCGCGGCACACAGAAATGCGCCCTCAAAATCAGCCGCGAGAAGATCCGCGCCGTGGAAGTCGGCCCCAACCATCAAGGCTTGACCAAAGTGTGCTCCTGAGAAGTCTCCACAAAAGTTCGCCCGTGAGCAGTTGGCCAAAAAGAAAACCGCACCCTCGAAGCGCCCGCCAGACAGGTTTGCCTCACTAAGGTCTGCCCTCCGGAACGTAGCGCCATCGAAATTTCCAATCGAGAATCGAGCGCCAGCAAGATTCGCAGAGTCCAGATTGAACAGACTCCTGTGCTGGACGCCCAGCAACTCCTCTAGATCAGACTCAAGACCTTCGCGCAATCGACCGAGCACTGTGAGCGCAAGCTGGACCTCTACCCTTGGAACTCGCGCCGGCTCTCCCCACCAACCTGTCGCTTCGTCGTTAGTTAGTCCCTCAACAGCGCCATCAGCGCTTCCCTTTGGGAGCCACTTCGTGGAGTCAGCCCGTGATGACGAAGCGATAAAAGCAGACAGAATCTCCATTGTCAGGTCACGAAGCCGGGGATCCTCTGTGGCCAGTAGATCCAACGATGCAACACCGCCGAGGCGAGTTGTAGCACTGTCGCTTCCAAGCTGATCTACCGCGCGAGTTAAGGTCTCACCCTGCTGCGCTTTTCGAGACGCTTCAAGGCCAGCAAAGCTTGTTTGACGAGTCAGATCTTGCTGTGCCCAGTTTGCCGCGAGCTGTTCTCGATTGATGCGAAGCTGCCTCGTAGTCAGAAAAACTCCGACCAGGAGCACCAATCCGCCGAACGCCTGTATGAGACTTGTTCGAACATTATTTTCTGCACTGAGACGCTCGGCAGCAGACATGAGACTAGGAGCGCCTGTTCTCGCTTGACCATCATTGACGATGCGTTGCGGTGCCCACATGACTATCAAGGAAAGCGAAATAACCCCCAGACAAAGCACAATCACCATCATGATATTTTGCGGCCACCTGCTCAGAGAGGGGGTTGCGGAACCTATACTTCTCGTCGGTTCGACAGTTGGCTGCTGGTTCGCTACCGACCTATCCATGAACCGCCCTCTCCGTCTTGCACTCACGCGAGTATGACGGCGGTTCACAGTGTGAGGTCAAGTCTGGAAACGTGCAGCCTCATCCGACAACACCAACACCGTGTCCGCCGCGGGGGCGAGGCGAGCGGGGTGACCGCCCACGGACCACGAACTCCTCACGGACTGGCTATGCCAAGCCAGAACGGATGCAAACGAACCCACAGGTCAGCAGGCATGAGCCGCAGACCAGCCCACTTGCCTTCCTGAACCGTGTGTCGCAGGTTCGAATCCTGCCTTGGACACCACCTTTTGCCGGGTGAATCAAGCACTGACCAGCTGCAACGCGCTCGGAGCTTGATCTTTTTCCCGCACCCGGCAGCCGGCGCGCTCACCTCACCTGCGAACGCACGAATTCCACGTACGGCTCGTAAGCCGACAGATCACAGCCGGGCGAGTAAGTGCTCAGGTAGTAATAATCGGCCAAGATGTTCGCCTGCTGCTCGGAGTTGAAGTCCCTGAACACCTTCCCTCGCAGCCCCTCGACGCCGCCGTAGTCGTAAAGCCCCTTCACGAAGAACCCGGCGAACGCCGTCGGCAGCAGGCTGAGCACGCTCCGGCCGTGCTGGTACTGGAACGCGTGGGTCAGTTCGTGCACGAGCCAGCGTTCGTACCGGGCCTGGTTCTGCGGCGTGGTCAGGATGCCTCGCGGGAAGGTGACGAGCCGCGGCAACGTGCGGGCGACGCCGAAGCTGCCCAGCAAGCCGCCCTCGGCGAGGGTCAGGGCGGTGAGGTCGAGGGCGTCGCCGAAGACCTTGCGGGCGATCTCGGCCTCGCGCGACTCGAGGCTGCGGCGGAACACAGGACGGAACGCGCGGCGGAACACGGGATGGAACGCGCGGCGGAACACCACGGCGGCTCCCCTGGTCGGCGGATGACCGGATGGTAGGCGTCAGGGGCGGCGGTAGCGGACCTCCTCGATCACGGCCGAACCGATCGTCTCCTGACGGGTCGACCCGTCGAGCACGAAGCCGAGGCGTTCGTAGAAGCGGCGGGCGCGGTGGTTGCCGGCCAGCACCCAGAGGACGGTGTCGGTGAGGCCCTCCAGGGCCGAAACAGCCAGAGGGTGGGCCAGGCCGGTGCCCTGGGCGGAGGCGAGGAGGTAGATCGCGTACAGCTCGGAGGTGGCGTCCGGGTCGCGGGCGGGGCCGGCGTAGGCGAAGCCCACCACCTCGTCGTCGGCCAGGGCGACCCACACGTTGCCGGACGGGATGTCGCGTTCCCAGATGGGGGTGCGGGAGTCCGCGGACAGGCTGTCGAGGAACGAGTCGGGCAGGTGGCCGCGGTAGGTGGTCTGCCAGGAGCGGACGTGGACCTGCGCGATGGCAGGGGCGTCGGCGAGCACGGCTTTGCGGATTGTCATCGGCGGTCCCGGTGGCATGATCGGGTGCATGCGGCTCATCGTCGACGCGGATCCCGGCATCGATGATGCCCTCGCTTTCTACTACCTGAAGGCGCAGGCCGACACCGAGATCGTCGCCATTGGCACGGTGCACGGGAACGTGCCGGTGCGGCAGGCCACGGTCAACGCGCTGCGGCTCGCCGAGCGGTTGGGGATCGACGCTCCGGTGGCCATGGGGGCGGCGCGGCCGTTGGCGCAGCCGCTCAAGACCGCCGAGGACGTGCACGGGGCGGATGGGCTCGGTGGGTTTGCCGGGGACGAGCCCACGAGGGTGCACACCGCCGGGGAGAGTGCGGCCGAGCAGATCGCGCGGCTCGCGCGGGCGAATCCGGGAGAGTTGAGTCTGCTGGCCATCGGGCCGCTCACGAACGTCGCGCTGGCGGTGCAGATCGAGCCGGAGCTGCCGCGGTTGCTCGACCGCACCGTCGTCATGGGGGGTGCGCTGGGCGTGCCGGGCAACATCACCAGTCACGCCGAGGCCAACTTCTGGCACGACCCGGAGGCCGCGGACCTGGTGCTGGACGCCGGGTTCGAGGACCTGACGATCGTCGGGCTCGACGTCACGATGGCGAGCCACGCGCCGGGTGAGTGGCTTGAAGCGCTGCCGGAGAGCGGGTATCCGCGGCAGATCCTCGGGTTCTACGCCGACTTCTACGGCAGTTTCCTCGGCAAGGCGGGGTTCGTGCCGCACGACCCGCTGGCGGCGGCGATCCTGGTGGACCCGGAGCTGGCCACGTACGTCGAGGACCGGTTCGCGATCGAGCTCACCGGCACGTACACGCGCGGCAAGCTCGTGGCGGACCAGCGGTTCCTCGCCGAGGGGAGTCCGTTCGGCCGCGACATCGGCACCGGCAGGAGCACCGCGCGGTACGCCGTCAGCGCGGACAACGCGCGGTTCCTCGACCGGCTCAGGGACGCTGTGACACAACCCTGACAGTTCGACTACAGGGTCCACACATTGTGCGGGCACCGTCGAAGGCATGAACGTCCACGTCAAACGATGGCTGGTGGTCTCGGGCGCCGCCGTGGTCGTCGCTGCGGGCGTCCTCGCCGGGGGGTCCTACGCGCGGCTGGAGAGCAACCTCCGGACGGTCGACCTCGCCAAGGAGCTCAGCGTCAACGCCCGGCCGCCGTCGACGCCGGGGCGGCCGCTCAACGTCCTGCTCATCGGCAGGGACGACGGGCGGTCCGACACCGCCATGGTCGTGCAGCTCAACGCCGCGGGCGACACGGCGCGGGTGATCAGCATCCCGCGCGACACGATGGTGCCGCGGCCGCGGTGCGGTGACCACCCGCCGGTGGACGTCGCCATGTTCAACAGCGCCTTCGCCACCGGGGGCGCGGCGTGCACGGTGGCGACGGTCGAGCTGATGAGCAACCTCAGGATCGACCACTTCGTGCAGATCGACTTTGCCGGGTTCCGCGATGTCGTCGACCGGCTCGGTGGTGTCGACGTCACGTTGCCGGAGGCGATCGACGACGAGAAGAGCGGGTTGCACGTGCCGGCCGGTCCGAACCGGCTCGACGGAACGCAGGCGCTCGCATTCGTGCGGACCCGCTACAGCATCGGTGACGGCAGCGACCTGAACCGCATCAGGAACCAGCAGCTCTTCATGACGGCGTTGAGCCGGAAAATCGCGAACGAGAACTGGCTCGGCAGTCCGCAGAAGACGTTCGAACTCGCGGACATCCTCACGCGGTCGATAGTGACCGACGAGGAAATCGGGTCGATCAGCGCGTTGGGGGAGCTCGCCGGGAAACTCACGGCGTTGAAACCGGCGAACATCACGTTCGTGACGTTGCCGGTCGAGCGGTACCTGCCCGATCCGAACCGGGTGCAGCCGAAGCAACCCGAGGCGGACGCGCTCTGGCGGGCCGCCTGAGCTAGCAGGCCGCGCCCTGCCACTCGCTCGGGCGAGGCCACGGCTGAGGAGACCCCCAGCGCTCCTCAGCCGTGGAAGTGTTGCCCCAGTCAGCCGCTACCACCGTGACGGTCTCCCGGTCTCGTGAAGGACGTGGGGTCGAGGTTGTCAGACCACCTCGTTAGGGTGGGCCCGGAAGGGCCCGTCCGGCGCGTGCGCCGCAGCTCAGGCGGGCGGTGTGCGTTTTCCGGTCCGGACGAGGTGGAGGCCGATTGGGACCCCGTGGCGTCTTCGCGGAGCGCTTCGCGCTGCTCTACGCGGAGGCAGGTGACCCGCCGCTGAAGCGGGTCACGGAGTCGGTGACCCGTGCCCGCCGAACGGACGAACAGGGCAGACCGGTGCGCGTGCCCGCCCAGCGCGTCAGCGACTGGCGGCGCGGGCGGAACGTGCCGGCGCGGTTCAGCGGGCTGAGCGCCGTGCTGGAGGTGCTCACCGGCGAGGCGCGCAAGCGCAGGCCCCAGCCGGTCGTCGAGGGACTTTACGACGTCGGGGCGTGGCGCGCGTTGTGGGAGGAAGCGCTCGCCAGTCCGGTCGGCGACACGGACACACCCCCCCAGGACGAAAACGCCGTTTGCCCGTACATGGGTCTGAGCGCATTCGGGCCGCAGGACACGAATTGGTTCTTCGGCCGGGAACGAGCGACAAACGCGCTTCTCGCGCGGATGAACGACAACGGCATAACAATGCTCGTCGGCGCGTCGGGTGCCGGTAAGTCGAGTTTGATGAAAGCGGGTGTGCTGCCCCGTCTCCGCAAGGAGGCGGTCGTCCTGGCCCCCGGCAGCGACCCGCTCAAGGAGCTGGCGCTGCAGCTGCCCGAGCTGATCGGCCCGCTGGAGGCCGCCGTCGCCGCGGACGTGCCGGTCGACCTCTCCTGCGAGGTGCCGCGCGCGGTCGGCGACCGGGTGCTGATCGTGGACCAGTTCGAGGAGGCGTTCACGCTCGGCGGCGACGCGCACCGGCTGCGGGTGTTCGTGCAGGCCCTGCACGCGGCGGCGGGCACGACGGCGGTCGTGCTGGGGGTGCGGGCCGACTTCTACGCCCGCTGCCTCGACTTCCCCGAGCTCGCCGAGGCGCTGCAGAGCAACCAGATGGTGCTCGGCGCGATGTCGGCGGCCGAGGTGCGCGACGCGGTCACGAACCCGGCCAAGGCCGCGGGGCTGCAGCTCGAAGCAGGCCTGGTCGACCTGATGCTGCGCGACCTGGGCGCCCAGAACCGGCGCGGCAAGGACGCCTACGACGCGGGCGCGCTGCCCCTGCTCAGCCACGCGCTGCTGGTCACCTGGCAGCGGCGGCAGGCGGGCCGGCTCACGATCGCGGGCTACCGTGCGGCGGGCGGCATCCAGGGCGCGGTGGCCACCACGGCCGAACGGGCGTGGTCCGACCTGGACGAACCCGGCCAGCACGCCGCGAAGCAGCTGCTCCTGCGCCTGGTCAGGGTCGGTGACGACACGCAGGACACGCGCCGCCGCTCCAGCCGGCACAGCCTGCTGGAGGCGAGCACGAACCCGCCGGCGACCGAGCGGGCGCTGGAGGTGCTGGCCAGGGCCCGGCTGATCACGCTCGACGCGGGCAGCGTCGAGATCACGCACGAGGCGTTGCTGCACGCGTGGCCGCGGCTGCGCGGCTGGCTCGACGAGGACCGCGCGGGCACCCTCACCCGGCAACGCCTGGAGGAGGACGCGGCCACCTGGGCCACGCAGGGCCGCGACTCGTCGATGCTCTACCGCGGCGCACGGCTGGAGGGCGTGCGGCAGCAGCAGAACGTCACCACGCTCGCGAAGGAGTTCGTGCGGACGTCGGAACGCCAGCACCGCAAGAGCATCTGGCTGCGCCGCAGCGCCGTCGCGCTGGTCGCCGTGTTCGCGCTGATAGCGGCGGGTGCGGCGGTGATCTCGGTGCAGCAGCGCAACGACGCCCGGTTCCGCCAGGTCGTCGCCGAGGCCGACCGGCTGGCCGCGACCGACCCGTCGCTGTCGTCGCAGCTGCTGCTCGTGGCGCACCGGATGCGCCCGGACGACCAGGCCGTGAACGCCAAGGTGCTCGCCACGCAGCAGGTTCCGCTGGCCGTGCCGCTCAGCGGGCACACCGGCGCCGTCTACCTGACGACGTTCAGCCCGGACGGCACGCTGCTCGCCACGGCCAGCTACGACCGCACGGCGCGGCTGTGGGACGTCCGGGACCGCAGCCGCCCCAGGGAGCTCGCGGTCATCACCGGGCACAACAACTGGCTGAGCACGGCGGTGTTCTCGCCGGACGGCAAGCTCCTCGCCACCACCGGCCAGGACGCCACGATCCGGCTGTGGGACGTGTCCGACCCCGGTTCACCGAGGGAGCTCCGGACGATCGAGACCGGCAACGGCCCCACCTACCTGCTGGAGTTCAGCCCGGACGGCCGGCTGCTCGCGGCGGCGAACGAGGACAGGTCGGCGCGGCTGTGGGACGTGAGCGACCCGGCGCACGCCAAGCCGTCCGGCGAACCGCTGCGCGAGCACACCGCCGCGGTCCGCTCGCTCGCGTTCAGCCCGGACGGCAGGACGCTGGCGACCACGGGCGACGACAAGACGGTCCTGCTGTGGGACGTCGCGAGAAGGACCAGGGTCGGCAAGCCGATGACCGGGCACACCGACGGCATCCACAGCGTGGCGTTCAGCGGCGACGGCAAGCTGCTCGCGAGCGGCTCCGACGACAAGACCGTGCGACTGTGGGACCCGGCAACGCAGGAGCTGGTGGGGCAACCGCTCGTCGGCCACACCGAGGGCGTGTGGTCGGTGAAGTTCAGCCCGACCGAGCCGGTGCTCGCCTCCGCCGCCGCCGACGCCACCGCGCGGCTGTGGAACATCAGCAGCCCGGAGACGGCGAGCCAGCTGGGGCGTCCGCTCGCGGCGCGCGGGGGTGCCCTGTTCGCGGTCGGGTTCAGCCGGGACGGCGCCACGCTCGCGACCGGGTCGCAGGAGAACGCCGCGCACCTGTGGACGTTGCCGAGCGCCCGGTTGCTCGGTCACACCGCCAGGGCGGGAGAGCCGGCGTTCCGCGCGGACGGCCGGTTGATGGCGACCGGTTCGGCCGACAAGACCGTGCGGCTGTGGGACATCGCGGACCCGCAGCACCCCCGGCAGGCCGGGCCGCCGCTGCTCGGGCACGAGCGGTCGGTGGGCCCGCCGGCGTTCCGGCCCGACGGCGCGGTGCTGGTCTCCGCGGCGGGCGACCAGACGGTCCGGCGGTGGGACGTGGCCGACCCCGCGCACGCCGCGCCGCTGGGTGAACCGCTCGCGCTGCCGACCAGGTTCGCGACGGCCGCGATGTTCAGCCCGGCCGGGACGGTGCTGGTGACCAGCCACGACGACAACTCGGTGCAGCTGTGGGACGCGAGGGACCCGGCCCGGCCGGTGCCGCTGGGCGCGCCGCTGACCGGGCACGACGGCTACGTCAACGGCATCGAGTTCAGCCCCGACGGCCGCACGCTCGCCACCGCGAGCAGCGACCGGACGGTGCGGCTGTGGGACGTGAGCGACCCGGCGCGGGCCCGGCTGCTGGGCAGGCCGATCGAGGACCCGCAGGTCCTGCACAAGGCGGTGTTCACCGCGGACGGCACCGTGCTCGTCACGGCCGGGCAGAGCAGGGTGATCCGGTTCTACGACGTGCGAGACCGGGAGCACCCGCGGCTGATCAGCGAGCTGGAGGGGCACACGGGGACGATCACCACGATCTCGGTCAGCGCGGACGGCAGGACGCTCGCGAGCAGCAGCGCGGACCGGTCGTTCCGGCTGTGGGACATCAGCGACCCGGCCAAGCCGTTCTACCTGGGCCAGCAGATCACCGGCGACTGGACGTCCGAGCCGTACGTGCGGTTCTCGACGCAGGGCCGGTTGCTCGCCACCGGCAACGCCGACGGCGTGGTGCGGCTGTGGGACCTCGACGTCGAGCACCAGGTCGGCCGGATCTGCACGACCACGCGCGGCGTGCTCACTCCGGAGCTGTGGCGGGAGACGTTGCCGCAGCTGGAGTTCCAGGACCCGTGCTGAGCGCGGCCGCGTCCCCTGCCAGCCGCGCCAGCACGGGCGGGAGCCCGCGCAGGTCCAGATGTCGTTGCACGGCACGGACGTTGGCGTCGAGCATGTCGTCGGTCACGGCGAGCAGGCCGTCGAGGTCGGACGGGTCGATGACGGTCAGCCCGAGCCCGCGGATCTCGTCCAGCACCGGGTACGGGCCCGCCACAACGGGTTTCCGGGCCGCCGCGGCCTCGCAGACCGGCAGTCCCCAGCCCTCCCAGGTGGACGGCAGCAGCACGAGGTCCGCGGCCGCGTAGAGGTCGGCCTGGCCGGCGACGCGGCCGCGCACCACGCCCGGAAGTCCTTCCACGGCAGCGCAGGGAGCGTCGTCGGTGAGCCAGTAGCGGACGCCGGGGCGGCGTGCGGACAGCCTGCGCACGAAGTCGACGGCGCCGGGGATGTTCTTCGACGTGCCCTCGACCCGTGCGGGGTGCACGACGAGGTAGTCGTCGTCGGCGACACCGAGCGCGGCACGTGTTCCGGCGCGGTCGCCGCGGGCGAGACCGGCGACGTCGACCCGGTTGTGCACCACCCTGGTGTGCAACCGCGGCCAGCGCGCGAGGAACTCCCGTTCGGTCACCGAGTTGATGAGCACGTGCAGGTGCGCGGGGTGGTGCAGCGGGACGACGTCACCGTCGACCGGGCGCAGCTGGACGCGCTGCCACGCCGGGTCGTGATGGCGCAGGATCACCGGCACCCCGGCCGTGAGAGCGTGCTCTTCCCACGCCACAGCGGCTTCCGGCGCACTCCACAGCGACCCGGCGTTGTCGAGCACGACCAGGTCGTGCGTGGCGCACAGCTCCGCGATCAGGGCGTGGTCGACGGGCGGCGGGTCACCCCCGGGGCGGTCGGCCCACATGCCGCGGACGACAACCCCTGTGCCCGAGGCGAAGTGGCCGGCCGCGAGCGTGACGTCCCAGCCGAGCACCGCGAAGGCGTCCGCCCACTTCGCCGCCTCGACGCTGACCCCGTCGAACCCGCCCAGCCGGTGGGAGACGACACAAACACGGCTCACCGCCCGAACCCTATCGGTTACTGTCCGCGCCATGCGTTTACTTGCTCGGGTCGGCAGCTTGCGCGCGGTTGTCGCGGTGACCGTGGGGTTCATCGCGTTGAACATGCTTCTGGTGGTGCTCGGCAACGTCACGGACTACGGCACGAACGAGGCGTTCGTGCGGCACGTGCTCGCGATGGACACCACGTTCGGTGCAGGTCTCAGGTGGCGGGCGATCACCAGTCCCGCGGTCGTGACGCTCGTCTACGTCGCGATCATCGTGTGGGAGGCGGTCTCCGCGCTCCTGCTGACCGCCGGCACCGTCGCCTACCTCCGCGGCCGCGAGGACAACGCGCGCGGTCTCGCGTCGGCGGGGCTGCTGATGGTCGTGGCGTTGTTCCTGGGCGGGTTCATCACGGTCGGCGGCGAGTGGTTCGCGATGTGGCAGTCGAAGGACTGGAACGGCATCGGTGCCGCGCTGCGGATGGTGACCGTCGCGGGCTTCGCGCTGGTCCTCGTGCACCTCAGTCCGCGGCGGGCCAGCTCGTAGCCGGTTGCCGGCAGAACACCGGGCCGACCCCCGCGTCGGCCCCCAGCTCCGTCCACCAGTCGCGCTGCTCGGCGTCCTCGACCGAGTCCACCACGACGATCCCACCGGCCTTGTGCACGAACCCGATGAGGTCGCTGAGCACGTGCGACACCAGCTCGTCCGGTTTCTGACCGCGACCGGCGACGCGCACCGCCCTGATGCCGAGCGAGCGGACCAGCTCGATCTCCGCCGTGGAGCCGCGGAAGTCGCGGGCACCGATGTGGATCCCCATGTCCGACAACAGGTCCAGGTTGTCGGCCGCCTCGCTGTCCGACGCGGCCAGCACGTGCATGGGGAAGCCGAGCAGCAACCGGCCGGCGGGCAGTCCGGTGTCGGCGAGCACCCGCCGCACGTCGCGCACGAGGTCGGGGCTGTTCGCGAGGCTGGCCGTCAGGCACACCGCGAGCACCTCGTCGTGGCCGCTCGCCGCTTCCGCCGCCGTGCGCAGCACCCACTCGCCGAGCGGCAGCATCAGCCCGGTGTGCTCGGCCATCGCCACGCACCTCTCGTGCGTGATCAGCCCGGCATCGCGGTGCTGCCAGTGCAGCTCCGCCTCGACGCAGACCCGGGACCGGCCGTCGAGCCGCATCACCGGGGTGAACACGACGTCGATCTCGCCGTTCTCCCACGCGCCGGGCATCACGGCGGCGAGGGAGAACTCCTCCTGCTCGCGCTTGTCCAGCGTCGCGTCGTGCAGCCCCCACTGCCTGCGGCCGCTGCGCTTGGCCCTGCGCAACGTCATGTCCGACGCCCGCAGGACCTCGGCCGGGTGGCCGCCGGGGTGCAGCCGCGGCAGCACGCCGATCGACGCCGACACCGCGACGCCGTGCCCGTCGAAGTAGACCGGTTCGGCCAGCTCGTGCTCGATCGTCCTGATCGTCGTGTCGACGTCCGGGGTGTCCGGCCCGTTCTCGACCAGCACGGCGAACTCGTCGCCCTCCAGCCGCGCGACCATGGCCTTCTCGCCGGCGAACACGGCCGAGAGCCGTTCCGCGACGAGCCGGAGCACCCGGTCGCCGATCTCGCGGCCGAGTCCGTCGGTGATCACCGCGAACGCGTCGAGGTCGAGGTGGTAGAGCGTCACGCCGTGCTCGACGTCGCTGTGCAGCAACGACTCCAGCCGCGTCGTGAGGTACTGCCGGTTCGGCAGCCCGGTCAGCGCGTCGTGCAGCGACTGGTACTGCAGCCGCCCGCCGAGCAACGTCAGCTGGCTGTCGTCGTCGATCATCACGACGTAGTGCCGCGGGTTGTCGTCCGCGTCCTTCTGCACGGTCGCCGCGAGCAGCACCCGGAAGTGCTCGCCGTCGCGGTCGATGAGCCGCGGCCGTTCCTCGATCTTGCGCATGCGCCCGTGCTTCAGGCTTTCCAGCGCGGTCATGACCAGCGGCAGGTCGGCGGGGGCGATGAGGTCCGCGAGCGTCAGGTCGCCGACGTCGTCGCGGTGCAGGATGGCGCACAGCGCGTCGTTCGCGCGTTCCAGCCGGCCGTCGAGGCCGACGATCGCGATGCCCGTCGACGAGTGGGTGAAGATGTCCTGGAACCGTTCCTCGCTGGCCTGCAGGTCGAGCTGCACGGCCCGGTTCGCCTTGAGCAACGCCTGGCTGACGCTCTCCTGCTGCTCCAGCACGAACGCCTGCATCGCGTCGGTGTAGCCGGCCGACATCTCCCCGATGACCAGCGCGGCCTTGTGCGGGTCCGTCGTCTCGTGCGCGACAAACCGCGCCAGCAGCTCGACGGACCTGCGCAGGCTGCCCGCGCCGACGCAGTGCATCTCGACCAGCCGTGCCCCGGCCCGTGCGGCGGTCTCCGGCGCACCGGCGACCGCGTCCGCGACGACGTTGAGCAGCTCGCGCAGCTCCTCGGTCAGCTTCGCGGCGGACAACGGGACGTAGGAGGTGCGGCTGATCTCGACGGCCCAGTCGTGCGCCAGCTCGTCACGCCCCGGCGGGCGTGACGGTCTCGCATCGTCCTGGCTCGGCAACCGCTCCACCTGACCTGCTCGACGAGCAACGGTCCGGAAGCCTACCGCCGGCAACCGCATCGCCCCAATGCGCAGCGGTGTTCGCCCCGTCGGGGGAGGAACGACCTCGCTGCGTCACCGGCTTGACCAGGGCGACCGGTCTCAGGAACCGGTTCCCACGATGTGCCGCAGCTGCGCCAGCAGGTCACTGCGGCTGGTGCTGCCCAGCCGCTGCCGCATCCGGGCCATGTGGTGCTCGACGGTCTTGGCCGAGATGAACAGCCGGTCGCCCACCTGCTTGTACGTCATCCCCTCCAGCACCAGCCCGGCGACCTCGCGCTCCCGTTCACTGAGCTTGCCCGCGTCCTCGACCACGACCGGCGCGTCCGCCTCGGCCGCGCGCCGCGCCGACACCGGCCGTCCCTGCAGCAGCCGCGCGCAGTCCAGCAGCCGCACCATCGCCTGCCGGTCCGACGTCCTGATCGCCGCCTGACCGGCCAGGCGGGCCGCGTCCCACCACAGGCCGACGGCGTGCAGGCCGCGGGCCGCCTCCTCGACGCGGTCGGCGTCGACCTTGCCGGCCACGACGTCGAGCCAGCACTCCGCGGCGGCGGAGAGGGTGGCGCAGTAGCGGTTGTGGTCACGGGCCTGCGCCAGTGCCGCGGCGTGGTCCTCCGCGGCGGCGTGGTCGTCGTCGATGATCGCCGCGTGCAGCAGGCTCCAGTGCAGCTGCGTCGCCCACAGCGGCGGGTCGCCCAGCGACCTCAGCAGGGCCACGGCCTGCGCCAGGTGCGGTGCGAGGCGGTCCTGGTCGCGCAGGCGGGCGGCCGCGGCGGCGAACTCGCCCAGCGGCAGCAGGGAGAACAGGTCGACGGGGTGGCGCAGCACGGCCTCGCAGGCCTGCTCCCAGGTGCGGCGCAGGGTCGCGAGGTCGCTGTTGCGGCGGGCGACACCGACCTCCAGGGCCACGGCGAAGATCCAGTCACGCGGCTCGAACGCGCCGCGCACCGACATCAGGGTCTCGCGGGCCACGGCGAGGTTGCCGCGCAGCATGTGCAGCCAGGCCTGCAGCAGGCGGTGGCGGACGGACATCAGGACGCCGCCGGTGCCGGTCTCGACGGCGCGGTCCAGCACCGACTCGGCGACGTTGGGCTCGCCGCAGTGGATGGCGACCAGCGCGGCCAGCGACGCGGGGCTGTCGGGCAGCAGCACGGCGCCGCCCGCGGGTTCGAGCAACGACGACGCACGGACCAAAGTGGACAGTGCCGCGGTGTCGGAGCCCGCGATCGACTGGCGGACACCCTGCAGCATCAGCGATGCCGCGCCACCGAGCAACGTCGGCGGCTGGGCGGGCGTGTCGTCGACCAGGGTGCCGGTGCCGAGCGAGCCGATGCCGGCGAACGCGGCGGCGTAGGGCGTGGCGGCCCAGCGGAAGAGCTCGGTGCTGCGGGCGAGCTGGCCGCGGTGGGCCAGCGCCACGGCGGCCACCTCGGCGGCGGTGCGGCGGTGCGGGGAGTCGGGGGCGCTGATGACCTGGTCGGCCAGCCGCAGGGCGGAGTCGAGGTCACCGGCCATGGCCGACGCGGTGGCCCACTGCGCGGCGGTCTCGGAGGGTGCCGCGCCACCGCCGGTGGAGGCCTTGAACAGCCGGGCGGCCAGCGCCGGGTCGACGGGCAGCGCCTCGCGGGCAGCGGCGGCGAAGACCGGGCCGCCGATGCCCGTGTCGACCAGCGGGCGGACCAGGTCGAGGACCGGACCGCCGCGGTCGAGCTGGAGCTGGGCCAGGCGCTGGCGCACGGCGATGCGGCGTTCCGTGCGGGTCAGGGCACCGACGGCGCGGTGCGCCAGCGGCAGCAGGGTGCCGTCCTCGCCGAGCAGGCCGGTGGCGCGTGCCGCCTCGATGATGTCGCTGACCTCGTCGAAGTCCTTGTCCAGCAACGCCGACAGCAGGTCGAGGCGCTGTGCGGCACCGGCTTCGGCCGCCAGCAGGAACTTCTGCAGGTCCGCGTCGAGCCAGTCGAGGTCGCCGCGGAACGCCGACAGCACCTCGGCGGTCACCTCGGACGCCGCACCGAGCCGTTCGACGTACGCGGGCACACCTCCGGTCTGCGCGTGCACGAAGTCGACCACGGCGCGCGGGGCGTGCAGGAGCTCGCGGACCTGGTCCTTCGACAACGGCGCCAACGCCACCACGACCGCGCCACGGGTCAGCTCGGCCAGCACGGCACGGCGTGGCCACGGCCGGTAGGCCAGCACCAGCAGCGGTTCCGCGGCCAGCGCGCGCAACGCGGCGTCGTCGAGCAGGTGCGCGTCGTCGGCCACGCGCACGGCCGGGTTCGTGATCTCACCGAGGAACGCTGTCTTGCCGTGACCCCCCGGCGCCGCGACGACGACGCGCAGGCGTGTGCCCGGCGCGGCGTCGTTGATCCGGTCGAGGACACCCCTGACGGAGTCGTCCAGCACCAGTCGGGCTCGCGTGGTCACGCTCAACGGCCATCCTCTTCTGTCGCCGAAAGTTCAGTTGGCAGCTCTGTAGCGGGGGAGGTCACTCCGAACGGGAGCCGGACCGGCGGCCGGTCGGCTTGAGCACCCGCGTCACGCGCTTGGACCGCGGCGGTGGCAGGTCGAGCGGCGGCACGTCCACGGGCGGGCGGGGCGGCGGGTCGGTGAACTCCTCGTCGTCGGGCCGCGCGACCTCGCCGACCGGGAACCGCAGCGAGGCCTCGCGGGTGTGCACGAGCACGGACGTGTCGAGCGGTTCGGGCTCGGCCTCGGGACCGACGACCACCAGCCGTGCGGCGACCGCGGCGCCCTTGGCGACGGAGTGCTCGGGCGCGGCCTCGGCCAGCACGCGGCAGTCGACGGCCGCGGCCAGCGCGTCACCGACCACCGGTGTCCGCACCGCGCCACCGACCATCAGCACCGCTTCGGGCTGCACCGGGCCGACCGCGCGCACGAACGTGCTGACGAGCTGGTCGGCCGCGGGCCGCAGCTGCTCGGTGAGCTCGTCGCGGGTCACCTCGACCCCGGCCACGACCACCGACGGCCCGAACGCCCGCTTCGCCGCCTCGCACTCCGCGACCGACACGAACGCGTCCTTGCCCAGCCGGCCGCGCACCAGCGCCGCGAGCGCGTCGTCGAAGTCGGTGCCGACCGGGTGGTCGACGCCCTCGACGTGGTGGACCAGCTCGAACGTCCGGACCTGGGTGCGCCGCACGACCGACGCGGAGAACGCGTGGCTGCCGAGCGAGAACACCGCCAGCGTCGAGCCGGGCACCACACGGGCGCGCACGGCGTGGTTCTCCGCGGCGGCCAGCGGCTCGGGCACGAGGGTCACGTCGTGCACCCCGACCTGCCGCAGGGCGCCGTGGAGCCGGCTCCGGCGATAGGGGCCCCACCCGGCCGGGTGGGTGACGGCCACGTGGCGGGGTTGTTCACCCTGTCGGGCGACGACCTCTCCGATGACCCACAGGACGAGCAACGCGGTGAGCTCCTCGGCCGGGACCACCTCGGGACCCAGGGCGAACGGCACCTCGTCACCCACTCGGCGGGCAAAACCGGACGCGGTCCAGCCGGCCGGGCCGGCCTCGCCGACCGAGAACGTCCCCGCGTCCGTGAGCTGCAGCAACGAGGGCACGACCAGGGCGATCTCAGCGTCGCGGCCACCGTCGAGACGGCACACGGCAGCCGTGGTGCGGGTGGTCCCCACATCGACTCCCAGTACGTACGACACGTCTCGTCCTCACCTGTTCGCAGCAGCGACCAGTACCTACACGGGTGAAGGAAGCACGCTCAAGCGATGCCCCTAACCCCTTAGGGGGTCAACGAGCATCACCCCATCGGGGAACGGGGATTCACTGGGCGTAATCCCCGATGTTCTGGGTACACGCGCTCTCCTACGTTCTGCGACAGCCAAGAGATCTGCCACACCCCGTGTTCCAACAGGAGAACCTTCGATGATGTCGTCGCCCGGCACGCTCCACGACTTCGTGCTCAACCTGCTCAGCGACCCGAGCCTCAAGGCCGCGTTCGCCGCCGACGCCCAGGGCACCCTGGAGCAGGCCGGTCTGTCCGACATCACGGCCGTCGACGTCCAGGAGGTCATCCCGCTGGTCCTCGACCTGGTCCCGGACCTGGACGGCCTGCCCGCCGTCGACGGTGTGGACCTGGACCTGCCGACCGACGAGCTCCTCGCGGACGGCCCGCTCGGCGCCATCAGCCAGCTGCAGGCGGTCGCGTCTCAGCTGACCTCGTCGGGCCTGTCCCTCAGCGACCTCCACACCTCGTCGGCGGGCGTGCTCGCCGCCGACGGGAACGGCCTGAACATCATCGCCGCCAACAAGACGCTGGGCGAGTACACCTCGACCAACATCGGCCTCGACGGCGACTTCTCCGCGGTCGGCGACGTGGCCAGCGTCCTCGACCAGACCACCTCCCCGGTCACCGGCACCGTCCTGGACGTGGCCGACACCGCCACCTCGACGGTCGACTCGACCGCCGTGGGCGCCGTGACCTCGGCCGTGCCCGGCACCGACTCGGTGTTCGGCCACCTCGGCGGCGTGACCGGCCTGACCGACGGCCTGCTCGGCACCGTGGGCGGCGCGGACGCCACCCTGGGCCACACGCTGAACGTGGGCGGCCTGCACGACCTGTCCACCGGCACCATCGGCGTGCAGTCCTCCGAGACCACGGTCGGCGTGGAGCACATCGCCGGCAGCGCGGTCGGCCACGCCACCGGTGTCGCGCACACCGCCACGGGCCTGGTCGGCGACACCGCCGGCGTCGGCCACGTGGTCAACACCGTCACCGACGCCACGCACGGCCTCCCGGTCGTCGGCGACCTGGGCCTCGACGGCCTGCTCGGCTGATCTTCCCTCGCGCGCGGAGCCGGCCCTGTCCCCAGCGGACAGGGCCGGTTCTGTTTCCCCCGGTTGGCCGGTGAGCAACGTCACCCGCTGCGCCGACCGGCCGCATCTCGCCGGTTCGCACCCGGTTGTGCGCTCCAGGCTTTCACCCAGGGGGGTGAACACGGCACTATGCGTCACGTGATGGCACCGCCTTGGCTCGACGTGCTGGACGAGACGATCGGCGCCTGCGTCACGCACCGGCGGCCCGACCTGGAGGCCCGGCTGCGCGAGAAGCGGGCCCAGCAGCTGGACCCCAAGCTGCGCGTCCTGGTGGTCGGCGAGTCGAAGCAGGGCAAGAGCCAGCTCGTCAACGCGCTGATCAACGCCCCCGTCTGCGCGGTGGGCGACGACATCACGACCACCGTGCCGACCTACGTGCAGCACGCCGAGACGCCGTCGGCCGCGCTGGTCCGCAACGCCTCCGCCGGCGGCTCGATCTTCCACGCGCCGACCGAGCGCATCGCCGTGCCGATCGACCAGGTCACCAAGCAGGTCTCGACGCCGCAGGCGCGTGAGGTCGTGCGGGCCGAGGTCGGCATCCCGCGCGCGCTGCTCGACAACGGCCTGGTCCTCATCGACACCCCCGGAGTGGGTGACACCCGTTCGGCGCACACCGCCAGCACGTTCGCGACGCTGATGCAGGCCGACGCGGTGCTGATGGTGTCGGACGCGACGGGCGAGCTCACGAGCGCCGAAATGATGCTGCTCAAGAAGGTCATGCAGGCCTGCCCGAACGTCACGGTGGTCGTCACCAAGATCGACCTGGTGCCCGGCTGGCGTGCCGTCGTGGAACGCAACCGGGCGCTGCTGCAACGCGCGGGCGTGCCGGCCAAGCTCATCCCGGTGTCGGCGGCGCTGCGGCTGCGCGCCGCGAAGACCGGTGACCAGGCGCTGAACACCGAGTCCGGCTTCCCCGACCTGCTGGCGTGCGTGCAGCGCGACATCGTCGCCTCCGCCGACCTGCTGGCCCGCCGCGCCGTCGCCGTGGTCGCCTCCAGCGCGTTGACACAGCTGGTCACGCCGTTGCGCGAGGAGCTGACGGCGCACGACTCGTCGCGCACGGCCGACACCGTCGCGACGTTGCAGGAGGCCCAGCGCCGGGTCGACGAGCTGCGCCGCCGCTCGGCGCGCTGGCAGAACGTGCTCAACGACGAGATGGCCGACCTGATCTCCGACGTCGAGTACGACCTGCGCGACCGCACCCGCCGGATCCTGCGCGAGGTCGACAAGACCTACGACGAGGCCGATCCCGCGATCGGCTGGGACAAGTTCGAGCAGTGGCTGGAGGACAACCTCAACGAGGCCGCCACCACGAACTTCGCCTGGCTGATGGAACGCGCCGAGTGGGTGGCCGCGAAGGTCGCGAAGAACTTCCCCGTCTACCGCGACGACCTGATCCCCGGCTCGGTGCTGCCCGACGACCTGCTGGAGCCGGTGAGCCGGCTGGAGAAGCCGAAGATCGAGCCGTTCTCGGTGTCGCAGAAGCTCTTCACCGGTCTGCGCGGCTCCTACGGCGGCCTGCTGATGTTCGGCCTGGTCACCTCGCTCGCCGGTATGCCGCTGATCAACGTGATCTCGCTGGGCGCCGGCGCCTTGTTCGGCGGCAAGTCGATCCTGGACGAGAGCGACGCCCGGCTCAAACGCCGCCAGGCCGCCGCGAAGGCCGCCGCCCAGCGCCACGTCGACGACTTCTTCGTCAAGTTCTCCAAGGACGTCCGCGACTCGGCGCGGCACATCCAGCGCGCACTGCGCAACCACTTCAGCACCCTGGCCGAGGAGTTCCAGGAGACGCTGCTGGAGTCGGCCCGCAGCGCCAAGCGCGCCCTGCAGGACGACCAGACCGAACGCGAGCGGCGGCTGCGCGAGGGCCGCAAGGAGCTCGACAAGCTGGTCACGCTCTACAAGCGGGTGCAGGCGCTGGGCGGCCCGGTGATGGAGCTGTCCGCGTGACCCTGGACCGAGTCGTCTGGTCGATGCTGCAGGAAGCCTCGGCCGTCTACCGCGACAGCCCGCGGGCCACCGGCTGGCTGCGCGCCCAGGTCGAGCGCTACACCGAGCCGGTGCGCGTCGCGGTGGCCGGCCGGTCGGGCATCGGCAAGTCCACCGTCGTCAACGCGCTGATCGGCGACGAGTTCGCTCCGCTGGACTCGTCCGTCTGGTACCGCGGCGGAACGCAGGCGCGAGCGCACGTGTTCTCCGGGCCGAGCCGTCCGCACGAGGTCGCGGTGACCAGGCGCAACCACCGCCAGCACGTCGAGATCGACCAGGTCGACCGGGCCGACCGGGTGGTCGTGGAGTGGCCGGCGCGGACGTTGCGGGACGTCGTCCTGATCGACACGCCGTCGTCGGCGAGCCCCGAGCAGGTCCTGGGCGACGCCGACGCGCTGGTGTACCTGATGCGGCACGTGCAGGACGACGACCTGCGGTTCCTCCAGGCCGCCCACGACCACCCGATCGCCCGCGGTGCCGCCGTGCACACGGTCGCGGTGCTCGCCCGCGCCGACGAGATCGGTGCCGGGCGGATCGACGCGCTGTCGTCGGCCAAGCAGATCGCCCGCCGCTACCGCAAGGACGTCGCGGTGCGGCCGTTGTGCCAGAACGTGGTCTCGGTCGCGGGCCTGCTCGCCGTGGCCGGCCGGACGATGCGGGAGGACGAGTTCGCGGCGCTGCGGGCGTTGTCCGCGCTGGGCCGCGAGGAGCTGGAGGACCACCTGCTGTCGGCGGACCGGTTCGCCGGCGAGCAGTTCCCGCTGCCGATGGACCCGGTGGTGCGCCAGGCGTTGCTGGGCCGGTTCGGCATCTTCGGCGTCCGGCTGATCACCGCGCTGATCCGGCAGGGCTTCGACACCCAGGTCAAGCTCACCGGCCAGCTCGTGCAGCGCAGCGGGCTGGGCGAGCTGCGCGACTCGATCGCCGTGCACTTCACCGAGCGCAGGGAGGTCCTCAAGGCCCGCTCCGCGCTGCTGGCGCTGGACGTGCTGTTCCGGATGGAGCCGCGGCAGACCGCCCGCGGGCTGATGGCCGACCTCGAACGCGTCGTGGCCTCCGCGCACGACTTCCGCGAGCTGCGGCTGGTCGCCGCGTTGCAGTCCGGGCGCACGAAGCTGCCAGCGGAGCTGCAGGCCGAGGCCATGCGACTGGTCGGCGCGGAGGGCACGAACCCGTTGGCACGCCTGGGTTTCGACTACGAAGCCGACCCGCGCGAGCAGCGCGAGGCGGTGTTCGACGCGCTGGCGCGGTGGCAGGCGCAGGCCGCCGACGTGCACGCGCCGAACGAGCAGCGCCGGGCCGCGCAGGTCGTCGTCCGCAGCTGTGAAGGGCTTCTGCCGCAGCTGCCGTGAGGCACGATGGTCGGCATGGAACTCGTGCGGTGGCGGGACGAGCACTTCGAGCACATGCTGCGGTGGGGTGCCGACCCGCGGATGACCGAGTACGTGGGCAACGGCAAGCCGTGGTCGCCGGAGTACGTGGCGCAGCGGCACGAGCAGGCGTTGCGGCACTGGGAGGAGCACGGCTTCGGCCTGCACGCGGTCGTCGAGGACGGCGAGGTCATCGGGCTGGCGCAGATGCTCGACGCGCCCGGTGAGATCGAGATCGGCTACTGGGTCGCGCCCGAGCACTGGGGCCGGGGCGTCGCCACCGAGGTCGCCGCACGGCTGCGCGACAAGGCGCTGGCGTTCAAGGACCGGGTGATCGCGGGCCACCAGGCGGAGAACGCGGCGTCCGGCCGAGTGCTGGAGAAGATCGGGCTCACCTACTTCACCAGCCGGTACCTGTTCGGAAGACTTCAGCACGGCTACGCGTTGGACCGGGGTATGAGCGACACGGGGGTACTGCGGTACAGCGCGTTCACGACCGACCCGGCGGGTGGCAACCCGGCCGGTGTCGTGCTCGACGCGACGGAGCTGACCGACGACGAGATGCTCGCGGTGGCCGCGAAGGTCGGCTACTCCGAGACGGCGTTCCTGTTCCCCGGCAAGGAGGACCGCGAGTTCCACGTCCGGTACTTCAGCCCGGAGGCGGAGGTGCCGTTCTGCGGGCACGCGACCATCGCCACGTCGGTCGCGCTGGCCGAACGGCTCGGCGACGGGCCGCTGACGTTCCACACGCTCGCCGGTGAGATCACCGTCGAGACCTCCGGTGGCACGGCGACCCTCACGAGCGTGCCCACCAGCACCGAGGAGGCCGACCCGGAGCTCGTCGCACGGGCGCTGGCGGCGTTGCGGTACCGGGAGATCGGTGACGGTCCGGTGCACGTCGGCTTCGGTGGCGCGCGGCACCTGCTGATCCCGGTGCGCAGCCGCGAGCAGCTCGCCCGGCTCGACTACGACTTCGACGCGTTGCGCGACCTGATGCTCGAACACGACCTCACGACCGTGCACCTGTTCTGGCGCGAGTCGCCGGAGCTGGTGCACGCGCGTGACCCGTTCCCGGTCGGTGGCGTGGTGGAGGACGCGGCCACGGGCGCTGCCGCCGCCGCGTTCGGCGGCTACCTGCGCGACCTCGAAGGGCCGCAGCGGTTCGTCATCAGCCAGGGCGAGGACATGGGCCGGCCGTCCCGGCTGGAGGTCGACGCGACGCGCGCGGACCGCCGCGTCACCGTGACCGGCGCGGCCGTCGTGATCCAGCCGTCGTGACCTGCCCGTCGTGACCTGGCCGTCGTGATGTGGGGAGGGGTGAGCCGGCGCGCTCCCCCGCGCCGGCACGCACGCATTGGTCCGACGCTGCTGCCGTGCCGCGCAGGGTGCCCGGCAGCAGCGTCGAACCGAAGGGGTGCGCACCCTCCCGCGCCGGACCCGGTACTGCCGCAAGTGCCGGGCCGGAAGATCGCTCACCCACTATGACCCGTTAGAAGGGTGGCGGCGCATACAGAAGCGGGATACAAGGTCTTTATGCCCGACTTGGAGCTCCGTCACCTCCGTGCGGTCCGCACCATCGCGGAGGAAGGCAGCGTCACCAGGGCCGCCACGCGGCTAGGACTGACCCAGCCCGCCCTGTCCGCGCAGCTGCGGACGGTCGAGAGACTGGTCGGGGGACAGCTGTTCGACCGCACGCGCAGCGGCTGCGTCCCCACCGACCTGGGGCGCCGGGTGCTGGGCACGGCCAGGCTGGTGCTCGACGAGATGGCCCAGCTGATGAGCACCACCAGGGAGACGGACCGCTGCGGGCCGCTCTTCTTCGGCAGCGTCTCGTTCCTGTACTTCGCGAAGCTCGTGGAGAACCTGCGGCAGCTCAACGCCGACGTGCGCGCGGAGGCCCGCGGCTCGTCGGCGGAGGTCGTGGACATGCTGGAGGCCGGGCAGCTCCACGTGGCGCTGTTCGAGTTCTTCGACGGCATGCCCTCCCGCGACCTCGCGGGCATCGAGCTGCGCAGGCTCGTCACCGAACCGTCGTTCGTCGCGGTGTCCGAGCAGGACCCGCTGGCGGAGCAGGACGAGATCGAGCTCTCCCAGCTCGCCGACCGCGACTGGGTCACCCCGCCCGCGCAGCAGCAGGGCAACCGGATGCAGATGTTCCAAGCCTGCGCGGACGCCGGGTTCGTGCCGCGGCTGACCCACCACACCGGCGAGGCGGGCATGGCCCGCGGCCTGGTGGCGAACGGCGCCGTCTCGTTCGCGGCGGCCCCGTCGCGCACCGGCGACGGCATCGTGATCCGGCGGCTGCGCGGAATGCCGCTGATGACCGACATCTTCGTGGCCACGCGGCGCGACTCACCGGTGGCCGGGCGGGCGCACGAGGTGTTCGCGTGCGCCGCCGACGCCTACCGCTCGGTGCTGGACCGCAACCCGGACTACCGCAAGTGGTGGGACGCGCACCCCGAGGCCCATCCCGAGTTCACGTGAGCCGTTTTCACCCGAACGAGCCAGTACCGTGGAACAGGTCCTAGATTTAGCGTCCCCGGTATGGCGCCGACCACACCATCCACCGCGTACAGCCGGGACCTGGGCGACGAACTGAGGAGGCTGCGCGAGTCCACCACCAGCCTCACCGGCAACGCCCTCGCCGTCCGGCTGGGCTGGGACCCCAGCAAGGTGTCCAACATCGAGAACGGCAAGGTGCGGCCCAGCGAGGTCGACCTCGCCCAGATCGTGACGACCTGCGGCATGGACACCGAGTACTTCGACGGCTTCAAGCGCCGCTACCAACGCGCCTTCGACGAGTACGTCGTGCTGGCGCCCGGCAGCCTGGGCACGCTCGCGATGGCGGAGGCCACCGCCACGACGATCACGACCTACGACGTGCTGACCGTGTCAGGCCTGGTGCAGACCGATGCCTACGCCGACGGCGTGTACCGGCATGCCGCACAGGTCGGCGAGCAGCGGATTCCGGAGCTGGTGCGGATCCGCGGCGACCGCCAGGCGGTGCTGCGCAAGGTCCACGCCCCGAAGTGCCTGTTCTACGTGCACGAGATCGCGTTGCGGCAGCAGTTCGGCGACGACCAGGTGATGGAGGAGCAGTACCTCCAGCTCCTGTTCAACGCGCACATGATCCGGATCGTGCCCGCCGACAGGCCGGCCATCTCGGCCGGCCTGATGCTCCTGGAGTTCGCGAAGGCCATGCCGGTGGCCCACAGCGACGGCGAGCTCGCGCGGGTGTTCGTGCAGGAGTCGAAGGCCATCGCGCGCACGAGGCAGATGTTCGACCACCTGGCCCAGATCGCCTTGGACGAAGAACAGTCGCGGCGGAAGCTGATGGAGTACATCAGCCCGCGGCGAGACCACCCCGATCTCCCGCACCGGTCACGGCGCGCTCGTCCGCGACACCAAGAACCCGGCCGGTGAGGTGCTGACCTTCAGCACCTCGGCCTGGCACGCGCTCCTGAACCGCCCGCAGCGCTGATCACGCCCGGCTCACTTGCCCAGCAGGGACTCGATCGGGGTGGAGGGACGGCCGATCAGCTTCTCCAGGTCCGGGCGGACCTGCGCGAACACGCCGTTGCGGATGGCCACGAAGAAGTCAACGACGAACGGCGGCAGGCCGGCCGCGATGAGGTCGTCGTCGCTGACGTCGCGGAAGCGGTCGCCGGCGAGCTCGGGGAACGACCAGGTGGTCGAGCCGGTGAGCTCGTAGGTCTGGTTCACGTGGCCGTCGGTGGCCAGCGCGACGGCGGCGGCGAGTGCGAAGTCGTCGCGGGCGGCGCTGGCGACGCGGCCGTCCTTCGTGGAGACCGCGACGGTCTCGCCGGTCAGGGCGCCGAGGTAGTTCTCGTGGTACATGCCGTTGCGCAGGAACGTGAACGGCAGGCCGCTGTCCCGGATGATCTGCTCGGTGGCCTTGTGGACGACGGCGGCGCCGACGGTGGAGGTGTCCGCGTCGGTGATGCTCGTGTAGAAGACGTGGCCCACGCTGTGCTCCACGGCCTTGGCGACGGCGTTGGCGTGCTGCTGGATGCGCACGTCCGAGTCGTGCGCGTCGGCGGACACGATCAGCAGCTTGTCGACGCCGCGGAAGTCGAGCGTCTCCGGGGCGTCGAAGTCGCCGTGGCGGACCTCGACACCCGGCACGTCGAACTTCGCCGGGTTCCTGACCGACACGATGACCTGCTCGTCCGTGCGGCCGAGGAGGTGGCGGACGACGCCGCCGCCGAGCTGACCGGTTGCTCCGGTGATGAGGATCGTCATGGCGGCAAAGCTACGGTTAGCGCTAACCTATGGAAAGTACCCACTTTGAAGTGGGGTACTTACCCGGAGGTGAGCATGCAGGTCACGATCTGTCCCGAGCGGGCGGTCATGGAGCACGTCACGAGCAAGTGGGGTGTTCTCGTGCTCCAGGCGCTGGTCGACGGGGCGTCGTGGCGGTTCAGCGACCTGCGCCGCGAGCTGGCGGTCGTGAGCGAGAAGATGCTGACGCAGACGCTGCGGACGCTGGAGCGCGACGGGTTCGTGCACCGCGAGGTCCACCCGGTCATCCCGCCGCACGTCGAGTACTCGCTGACGCCGCTCGGCAAGGGTGCCGCGTCCCACCTCGTGGCGCTCGCGTCGTGGATCGGGGCGAACCAGCCGGAGGTCACCGAAGCCCAGGAACGCTATGACCGCTCCTGAGTCGCACCGGAGTGTCGCTCGCAAACATCGGGTCGATCACCCGTTTGCACCGTGAAAGTCCTCACATATTCCAGGAAACAACGGAAATACCTCGGATTGGTCACGAACTGGGGGCGCCAAGCAGGCCAGGTTGTTGGCACAATGGACCAATGGCCCAACCGTTCACCGATGAAAGCCATCCGGCGGAGCCCTATCCGGGCACTCGTCCAGACCACTGTTTCGTCCACGTCGACGAAACGGGCTGGCCAGTGCGACCGGACCTGACGATGGACTCGGGCTGGCGGGTCGAGCCGGACAACATCGATCTAGACCAATGGCTCATCAGCCGAGGTGAACTGCCGCTCGCGGCCCGGTTGCCAGTGCTCGGCTACGGTTCCAACGCGAACCCCAGCAAGGTCACCTGGCTCCGCGAGGAGCTCGGTCTCGAAGGCTCCGCGGTCGTACTGCGCGCGCGTTGCGAGGGCATCTCCGCGGTGTGGGCGGACGGCACGCGTGCGCGCGACGGGCAGCGTCCGGCCACCCTCGCGGCCGCTCCCGGCGTCGTGGAGGAGCACTCGGTCTGGTTCGCCACCCCCGAGCAGCTCCGGGTCCTGGACCGCTGCGAGGGTCGTGGGCTGCGTTATCGCCTCGTACGCCTGCACACGGGCCGTGTGGTGCTCTACAACGGCGGTGTCGTCGACAGCGTGCTGGCGTACACGGCCGGTTCGAAGAAGCGCATGCCGATCCTGGTGAACGGTCGCATGGTCGCTTGCTCGGACATCTCGCAGCGGCACGCCCTGCGGCTCGGTGGCCGTCCGGCGCCGACGGACGGCCTGGACGTGACCGAGGTGCACGGCGACCCGTCGGCGAACGACTGGCCGGAGCTGTTGTTCGTCTACGGCACGCTGCAACCGGGCGCAAGCGCTTGGCACCTGATGGAACCGCACGTCGTGGACGCCGAGGAGACCCACCTGCCCGGCACGTTGCTCGACACCGGCCAGGGCTACCCCGCGCTGCGTCCCGGCGCCGGACTGGGCGTGCCCGGTTTCGTGCTGCGGCTGCGCTCGCCGGAGGACGCGCTGCCGCTGCTCGACGAGTACGAGGGCGGTGACTACCGGCGGGTGCGGGTCGTGCTGCCCGACGGCCGGATCGCCTGGACGTACCTGTGGACCGCGCCGGTGGACGGTTTGTCCGAACTGCCCGACGGCTGGGACGTCCACCAGATCCGGTGAATTACCGCCGGGTTGTGTGGGTCAGTTCGTGAATGGGCACACCCTCACTGGTAGGAGGTGCACCCATGACTCGACGGTTGGTCCCATGCGGCCTGGTCCTTGCAGTGCTCGCTGCCGTGACGGCCTGCGGAGACAGAACCGCGGAGGTCGGATCGGCCACGCTCCCGACTTCGGCGCCGTCCACCAGTGCGTCGTCCTCCGCGGAGCCGTCCACCACGGCCGGCAACGCGGGAGGTGAGGTCGTCGGCAAGCGTTGCGCCGCCGCCTCGCTCAAGGGCGCGGTGGAACCCACCGACGCGGGCGCGGGCAACCGGTACGGCAAGCTCGTCTTCACCAACGCCGGCTCGGCACCGTGCACGCTGAGCGGTTACAGCGGTTTCCAGCTGCAGAACGGTTCCGGCGCGGTCCCGACCAAGCTGGAGCGCAAGGCCGATCCCGGCCCGAAGCCGGTGACCCTCGCGCCGGGCGCCAAGGCGGTCGCGAACCTGCACTGGGGTGTCGTGCCCGCGGGCGGCGAGCCGGTGACCGGCCCGTGCCAGCCGGAGCCGTCGAAGGCCGCGGCCATCCCGCCGGACGAGACCCAGCCGGTGAACGTGCAGTGGACGCTGGGCCCCGTGTGTTCCGGCGGCCGGATCGAGATCAGCGCCTTCTACCCCGCATAGGCGCGAGTACCCCGATGCGCTCGCCGTGCCTGAGCACGGCGAGCGCATCGCGTTCTACAACCAGCTGACGGCGGCCCACCCGCGCGGCGCGGCCAGCGCGACGACGGTGGGCAGCACGGCGACGACCACCGCGACCCACCAGAACACCGGGCCACGCAGCTTCGTCAGGCGTGAGAGCCAGAAGTTCACGGTCCAGAAGATCGCCGCGAACCCCAGCCCCAGGAACGCGCTGAGCGCGACCGCGAAATCGACGCCGTCGTTGCCGAACTTGAGGTCCGGTTCGGCCCAGCCGAGCCACACGCCGACCGTGTTCACCACCGCGTTGACGAACAACCCGAGCGGGAGCACGCCCACATATCCCAGCAGGGCGTTGACGACGACCGTGCCGGCCCAGCCGATGGCTCCGCGTTGCTTCACAACCGTGCTGATGACTTCCCCCTGGCTAGTACCTGAACCCGGCCAACGACTCCACGAGCGTGGCGAGCCGCTTGTCCCCCGGCTTCACCGCGATCTGGAAGTGTGCCTGGTCCGGCACCCGGAAGTCACCACCCCAGGCGACCAGGCCGCGGCACTCGTTGAGGATCGACCGGATCGCCGTCAGCTGGGCCGGGAACAGCTCCCGCGTGCCGACCGGGTGGGCACCCGGCCGGATGTCGACCGCCGTGCCCGAGGCGTGGTTGCTCTGGTAGGCGGGCTGCCTGCGGTCGTGCGGCAGGAAACCCACGACGTCGCCGGGCCGCAACGTGCCGACGCTGTAGTGGTAGCGCCGGATCACGTGGTGCAGCAACGCCTGCGCGAGCCCGATGCGCAACGGCACCGAGAACCCCGTGCCCTGCACCTCGCGCAGCCACACGCCGCCGCCGATGTCGAAGCCCTTCTCCACCTCCCAGCCGTTCGCGCTCAGCTCACCGCTGCGCACCGCGGAGAGCTTGGCCGCCAACGGGTCGTGCTGCTCCGGTGCCGCGAACGCGACAGCCGGGAGCAACGACGCCGCGGCGGCCACCGCGGCCGCACCCGCACCGGCACGCAGCACCGTGCGGCGACCGACCTGCACACCTTCGAGCTCCATGTTCTCCCCCATGCCGATCACGCGTTCCGCAGTGGCGCGTGGTACTTCTCGAAGGCCCGGTAGAGGCCGATCACGGCCTGGCCGTACGACTCGGCACCGTTGTACTTCGTCAGGATCCGCTGGACCTCGGCCTCGGTCGTGTTCAGGTGCGGCAGCGCGATGCCGAGGTTCGACGCCTCGTACATGCACACCATCAGGATGATGGTGATGTTGAACTCGTTGTCGTCCTTCAGCTGCCGCCACACGGTCATGCGGTCGTCCCGTGAGTCCGGGTTGAGCTTCGCGCCGTTGAGGAGGTTGCGGTCGATGGCGAAGTTGCGGGCATACGTGCCGGTGCTGCCGAAGATCTGGCCGATGCCGGTGCTGCAGTCGTCCTTGAGCCCGGCCTGCACGGCGTCCTCCGCGACCGGGTCGAGGAGGTTGGTCTTGGCCAGCTCCCACATCATGATCGCCTGCACCAGCGCCTTGCGGGCGCGGTAGGTCTGCGCCAGCCGGGTGCAGAAGCGGTCGAACACCAGGACCCGGTCCAGCGCCTGCGTCGTCGTGAAGATCCGCCCCGCGTCCTCGCCGGAGCCGCCGGACTCCGGGACGCCGATCGACTGGAGGTACGACTGGACGTCGCCCAGCAACGCGCCGCGCTGCGCCATGTCGAAGTCGACGTCCTGCCTGCCCTGCGGGATGTTCGGCGGGTCGAAGGAGCTCTGCCCCACGTCGCGGCCGGACGCGATGTTGTTGTCGATCTCGATGAAGCCGTCGCCGGAACCGACCGGGATCGTGGAGATCTGGTCGAACGCCCAGTCCGGCGGCAGCGGGTAGCCGAGGTTGCCGGAGAACCCGGTCGACATGTCGCACACGAAGCTCGCGCTGGTCAGACCGGCGGCACGCACCCGGCTGCAGACGTTGCGCGGGCCGTAGATGCCGATCTGGAAACCGACGCCGAACTGGTCCATCACCGACTTGATGCCCTCGAAGTGCGGGATGATGTTGTCGGTGACCTGGTAGTCGTAGGCGTCGTAGTCGACAGCGAAGTAGATCCGCGTGCCGCGCTTGAACCCGTAGAACTTGGCGCGGTCGATCGCCGCGAACGCGTCACCACGGCCCTGCGCCCGGTTGAAGTACGCGGCCTCGCCACCGTAGGTCTGGTAGATCGGGAAGACCCGCAGCCCGTTGCCGGTGATGACGCTCAGCTCGCCGTCCTGGATCTTCTTGTTCAGCGTGGTGTTCGGCACGTTGGACAGGTAGCGCCCCACGTACAGGTACCCCTGCTGCCGCAACGCCTGCGCCCGCGCCGTGGTGATCTGGGTGACGCAGTCGAGCGCCGTGCCCCTGCGGCTGTCGTCCCCGGTGGAGACCAGCAGCGAGGCCCACGTCTGGAAGTCGCCCTTGCCGGTCTCCGGCAGCACGCAGAAGCGCTGGAACGTCAGCACCTGCGCGGCCAGCTCCGCCGTGAAGACGCTGTCGAACACCACGCCGTCGCGCTGGTTCAGGATCATCGCGGCGCTGAACAGCGACACCCACCGGCCGGAGGACCCGGCCGCCAGCAGGTTGTTCCTGATGCCCTGCTTGGTTCCCGGGCCGAAGACGCCGTTCGCCACGTCGTCGCTCATGCCGATCTCGAACTGGATCGCGAGCAGCAACGCCTTCTGCACGTCCCGCGAGAAGTAGCCGTCGCACGGGATGATGAAGAAGTTGCGCCGGTTGACGTAGGTGCCGTTGAGCCAGCGCTGCACCGCGCGCACGTTCTCGCGGCCGCCGTCGATCCGCACGTACGGGTCCATGGTCAGCAGGCCCTTGAAGACCTTCGGCGTCACGCCGTCGCCGGGGTAGGCGCCGTCGACGCCCATGTCCCGCTTGAGGTTCGTGACCGAGGCCGACATCTCGCTGTTGAAGACGCCGTTCGGCTCGCCGGCCGAGTAGCCCTTGCAGTACAGGCCGTGCGCGATGATCTTGTTGATCGCGCCGTGCGTGTTGCTGCCGTTGATGTTCGGGAAGTTCTGCTGCAACGCGCCGAGCGTGCCGGGACCGAACGTGTCCGAATAGGACCCGAGCCGCAGCTCGTGCTGCAGGACCCTGGTGAGCCCGTACATCACGTCCCAGCTCGTCCGGCCGTTCTCCTCGACCTTCGGGATGCCGTCGACGTTGTAGGAGTTGATGAATCGCTGTGCGTCGACGACGCGCTGGTCCACCACGTCAGGTCCGATCCGTGAGGAGGAGCCGGCTTCGGACGGGCGCGCACGATGTGTTCACTCTTCGTTCCCCCAGGATGTTTCGGGCGTGCGGAAGCAGCCGGTGGGCGCGGCGGCACGGGGGCCGCCGGCGGTCGGCTCTGGTTCTCAGGCGGTCCGGTGACCGCTCAGTGCCACCCGGTGAGCAGCAGCTCGCCGTTGACGAGCGCGCCCGCGCGGAAGCTGTAGGTCGGGTGGGTGTCCTTGGCCGCACTGGTGATGGTGGCCAGGCCCGCCCGGCTGTTGAACGGGCCGCACTGCATCCAGCTGTAGCCGCCGTTGATCGACCAGTCCATCCACACCAGGTAGCTGTCGCCGCCGAAGCGGGTGCCGGGCGCCGAGCCGAGGAGCGCCCAGCCCCTGTTCTGACCGTTGACCTGCCCGAACATCAGGTGCAGGTTGGTGACGGAGTTGCTGCGCTGGTCGACGGTCACGCCGACGAGGTTGTCCGGGATGTCGGCGAAGCCGTTGGCCCCGCCCGCGCACTGCTCCTTGGTCGCGAACGCGGCGGACGGTGCCGCGACCGTCACGGCCGCCGCCACCAGCACGGCCGCGAGACCCGCGGTGAGACGTCGCAAAGCATGCATTCCATTGCCCCCAGGCTGAGTTGCGAAGGTCCAGGTCGGCGTCGGCCGGCACGGGCCGGACGGCGCGCAGGGCGGTTCGGGCACGGTGAGGTGCGAGCGTCGACGCCCCGGGAGAAGACGTGCGGCCGGAAACCAGGGGTGGCCCGGCGTGACGTCAGGAGGGAGTGGTGGTCCGACGACGAGCGGAACGGCGGTCGTGGCCGCACAGGACACGCTTCAAGGCGCTCATCGGATCTTCCCCCCAGAAGACGTCCGACAGAAGTTCTCACTCCATCGGACTATGAAGTTGCTCTTTCACGTTAGCCATCCGCTCACCCCGGCCACAATCATCCATCCGGCGCAAAGCGGGCCGGTACCGCGACCGCAGTGGCACTGAGGGAGAATCTGCTCCGAGATGAGCGAAGACGACCTCGTGCTGCTGATCACCGTGGTGGTCGAGGCAGCGGACGAGCACCAGGCGCTGGCCGCGTGCGCGGCGCTCACCGGCCGCGCCGGGGCGCGGGTGCTGGACGCCCGCGACTGCTCGGACGAGGAGCCGGGGTGCTGGGCGGTCGTCCTCACCGAGGCCAGCACCGAGAAGACCACGCACAACGTGTCCGCGGCACTCGCACGGGCGGTGCGGACCTACGTGCGCGGGCTGGGCGAGGGGTTCCCGACGCCGCGGGTGGCGTGCGAGCCGCCGACGGCGTGGACGGTGCTCGACGAGCCCGAGATGATCAGCGCGCTCGTACCGGGGGCCGAGCGGGTTCTGGTGGAGGCGTGGACCGGGGATGACCCTTTCGGGGCAGGCACTGCGCGTGACAAGTCGGCTGGAACACCGCCGTGATTCACCCGGCCGGTCGGCACGCGGGTGCAACTGGCTGTAGGGGCCGGTGTGAGTGTCGCTACACGTATGGACGAGGGGCCGGTAGCGCGCCTAACTGATCATTAAATCAAGGCCCGTTCGAGTGGATTCAGGCATCCACCCGGTTAGCCGATCTTCGGTACCAACTGTGAAAATCTGGGCACAATCTCTACTGGGGGTGGTCGTATGACCACCCTGTTCCGGGAGGGTTCGGGAGTCGACATGGCCAGCATCGAAGAGGTCCGTGCCGCAATTGCCCAGGCGATCGACAAGGCGAGCCAAAGCCAGTCGGCCCTCCAACAGGCGGCTGAGCTCGCCGAGGACGCGCAGCAGCTGCTGACATCGGTCACGCAGGGCTCCGTGCAGGCGGACGTCGAGACGACGAACGCGCAGTTCCAGCAGGTCGTCTCGGGTGTGAGCGAGCTGCAGAACTACCTCGGCGCCGGCATCTCCGGGGCCGAGGGCATCAACAGCAGGCTTTGATGGCATCCATCGCCGAGGTTCGTGCCGCTCTCGAGCAGGCGAGCGAGATCCTGCGCGAGTCGTACCGCAGTGTGCGCAGCGCGCAGGACGGCCTCGACGAGGCGATCAGCATCCTCGCCGAGTCGAGCGAGAACCACCACGAGTCGTTGCTCCCACCGGAGTTCGTGCGCGCAAGGGAAAGATTTCCCGAGCAGCTGGAGCTGATGGTGGGAACCCTAGAGCGCATCCAACGACTCACCGTGGAGCTGTGATGAGCAGGCGCGACGACCGGCGACGCAGGATCGAGGAGGCCTTCGGGGAGTTCCAGCGCGCCGTGGCGGCCGCGCTGGGCTCCGTGGCGCGCGAGCACCGCGCGCTGGCCGCCGAGCACGCGAAGGACATCGTCGAGTTCACGGTGCGCGGCATGGGGATCGACCGCGCGCTCACGGACGGCGCGCTCGCGCGGGTGACGCCGTTCCTGACCGTGGACGAGAAGCGGACGGCGCAGCCGCGCCAGGCACCGCTGTCCATGCCGGAGTTCGCCGACCGGCTCGCGCAGATCAGGCACGACTGGCTCCAGTCCTACCACGAGTGGTCCGCGACCGGGCCCGACCAGCTCACCGCGCTGGTCAACACGGTCGCCGCCGGTCCGGCGTCGTGGCCGCACGAGTCGTGGCTGGGCGCACCGGGCACGCACGACGGCAGCGAGGGCGTGCCGGAGCTGTGGCGGATCGGCACCGGCGTGGTCACCTCCGCGCCGGAGGCCCAGCCGTTCCCGGTCGCCGTGCCGCTGCTGGACCAGGCACACCTGCACGTCGCGTCCACTCCGGACAGTCGCCAGCTCGCGGACACGCTGGTGGAGAACCTGCTGCTGCGCGTGCTGTCGCACTTCCAGCCGGGGCTGGTGCACGTGCACGTGTGGGACGTCGGGCAGCTGACCGGGTCGTTGCCCGGCCTGTACCCGCTGACCCGCGCGGGTCTGCTGACGGTGCACGACCCGGCGCGGCTGCACGAGCTGCTCGACGAGCTGTCCGAGCACATCCGCCAGGTGCACACCAAGGTGCTGGTCGACGGGCACCTGACCGTGCGCTCGGTCAGCGGCGAGGGCAGGCGCACCGAGCCGTGGCGGATCGCCGTGCTGTTCGGCAACCGCAAGGCGTTGAAGGAAGAACACCAGCAGCAGCTGCAACGCGTGGCGCGCAACGGGCTGGCGTGCGGCGTGCAGCTGTTCATCGTGGACATCCCGATCACGGTCAACTCGCCGGTGGAGACGGTGTCGTTGCGCGGCGACGGCACCGCGACCTGCACGATGACCGGCAAGCACGTGCGGGTGACGCTCGATCCCGCGCTGCCGCGGACGCTGGTGCCGCGCGCGTGTGCCGCCATCGCGGAGAAGCGCGAGGAGCGGCGGGCGCGGATGAGCACGTTCGGCGACCTGCTGCCGGAACGCCCGTGGACGGAGAACTCGGCGGCGGGGGTCATCGCGCCCGTGGGGTTCGACGACGGCCAGCCGGTGTGCGTGCAGCTCGGTGACACCTCGCCGCACGCGTTGATCGGCGGGCCGTCCGGTTCGGGCAAGACGAACTTCCTCTACGCGATGCTCGGGTCGCTGTGCGCGCGCTACTCGCCCGACGAGCTGGAGCTGTACCTGCTGGACTTCAAGGAGGGCGTGTCGTTCGCGCAGTTCGCGCCGGGCCGCAAGGACCCGTCGTGGCTGCCGCACGCGCGGCTGGTCGGCGTGAACGTCAACACCGACCGCGAGTTCGGCGTGGCGCTGCTGAGGTTCCTGTCCGACGAGATGCGCAGGCGGGCCGACGCGGCCAAGCAGCACGAGGTCACCAAGCTGGAGCACCTGCGCGCGGAGGACCCCGGTGGCCGCTGGCCGCGGATCGTCGCGGTGATCGACGAGTTCCAGTACCTGTTCGGCGAGCGCGACCAGGTGACCGCCGCGGCGACGCAGCTGCTGGAGGACGTGGCGCGGCGCGGCCGTTCGCAGGGCATCCACCTGGTGCTGTCCTCGCAGGACGTCTCCGGCATCGAGGGTTTCTGGGGCAAGTCGGCGATCTTCGAGCAGTTCACCGTCCGCATCGCACTGCCCAAGGCCCGCCGGGTGCTCGCCGAGCCGCAGAACGACGCCGCGGTGGAGCTGCCGCGCTGGCACGCGGTCATCAACCACGAGTCGGGCGTGAAGCCCGGCAACGAGATCTGCCGCGTCCCGGACTCGACGTCCAAGGGCACCATGGACTTCCTGCAGAACGAGCTGTGGCGGCGCGAGCCCGGCAGGGCGCCCGGCCTGTTCGACGGCAGCAAGATCCCGCTGCTCGACGCCATGCCCGACTTCCTCGACCTGCGGCCGGGCGAAGCCTCGCCCACCGTGCTCCTCGGCCAGGTCATCGACGTCGCGGGCAGCGCGGCGCGGGTGCGCTTCGCCCGCACGCCGGGACGCAACATCGCGGTGATCGGGTCGCTGGTGCAGGACGCGGCGGCGGTGCTCGGCGGAGCGGCCGCGTCGCTGGGCCGGCAGAACCACCAGCACGAGGCCGTGTTCACGCTGGCCTGCCTGGTGGAGGAGGCCATGCCCTCGGCGTTGCACCTGATGAAACGCCTCAGCGCCGACGGGCACGACGCGTCGGTGATCGGCATGAACGAGATCCGCGACGTGCTGGACCGCACCGCGGCCGGCCTCCAGTCGATCAACACGGGCCAGACCGAGGTTCCGCTCAAGCCGCACTACCTGGTGCTGTACGGCGTCGACGCGGCGCACACGTTGCTGGAGCAGAAGGACCCGGCGACGCGGGCGTCCGGTTTGGACAGTCTGCGGACCGTGCTCAAGCACGGCCCGGAGAACCGCACGCACGTGCTGGGCTGGTGGCGCGGCGTGCAGAGGTTGAAGGCGAGTCTTCCGCCCGGTGTCTACGACGACATCGGCGCCTGGGTGGCGTTCGACGTCCAGGGCAAGGAGCTGCTGTCGCTCGGACCCGAGCAGGTGATGGCGTGGTCGCCACGACCACGGCGTGGCCTGTTCTTCGACCGGTTCGAGCACTCACGACCGCAGGTGATCATCCCGTTCGACACAGGTGAGGTGTCATGAACCCGATGACTACGGCCATGTTCGAGTCGGTTCCGGCTCAGCGCCAGAGCGAGGAGGTGATCGACGTGCCGGCGCTTTCCGCGGTGGAGCGCTACAAGGAGATCATCGCCATCGCCACCGAAGCGGCGACACGGCAGCGCAAGCTCGACGAGGTGCGCTGCGCCGAGCTGGCCGAGCGGATCGCGGCGACGCAGTGGGAGATCTCGGAGGTGCGTGACCGCGAGCGGGTGGTGCGGATGGGTGCCGCGCTGCACTGGGAGCAGGCCGTCGAGCAGCTGTGGGACGAGCGCTGGTTGCAGATGACCACGCCGCCACTGCCGGACGAGTCGGTGCCGCCGCGGCCGCAGAGCGAGTACAACGCGGCGATGGACTCCGCCTACCAGGCGCTGGAGAACTCGCTGGCCAAGCGCACCCTGTTGCGCCGCAAGCAGAAGGACTGAGTGCGCCGCCTGCGCACCACCGCCGACGTGCTCGACGCCTGCGCGGACCCGCTGGTCCGGTGGGCGGCGCAGGCGTTGTCGTGCGGTGGTGCGGCCTGGGAGCACCGCGGGGCGGTCGGGGTGCACGCCCCGGCGTTGACGCGCCGGCGGCGGCTGGTGCTGTCCGGACCGGCCGAGGGGGTGGCGTCACTGCTGGCCGCCCACGGCCGGGGCGTGGGGTTGCGGCCCCTGATGGAACGGCCGGTGGCCCTGCGGGTGCGGGAGCTGATGCCGGACCCGTGGGTGGAGGACCAGCCGTTCGGGTGGATGGACCGGTCGGGAACGCTGCCGCGACCGGATGGGGTGTCCTGGCTGCCGACGGCGGACGGCGTTGAACCGTTGCTGCACAAGGCCTTGCCGTCGTCGTGGGCGTGGCCGGGCGAACCCGGCGTGCGGCGGTGGGCCGGCGTGTTCGAGGACGACACGCTCGTGGCCACGGCAGCGGAGGCGTGGTCCTCCGTGGACGTCGGTTTCATGATGGGCGTGGCCGTGCACCCTTCGTACGCGCGGTGTGGGTTAGGACTGCGCGTGTGCCAGTTCGTGGCGTCCTCGCTGCTCGACCTGTACGGCACCTGCGCGCTCCTGGTCGAGAACCTCAACGTGCCGGCGATCGCCCTGTACCGCAAGCTGGGCTTCGCGTACCGCGACGTGACGACCCTGCTGCCTGCGAGCTAGCTCACAAAGCGGAATCTCTATCCGTTTACGGGTCGTTGTGCCGGGTACCGACCTGGTTCCCCGCAATCCTGGATGGAGATGGTTCGACCATGACCAGCACCGCACTCGAGGTCCGGCTCGCGTCCCGCCCGAAGGGCTGGCCGACCGAGGACACCTTCGAGATCGCCGAGGTGGAGGTGCCGGCCCCCGGTGAAGGCCAGGTCCTGGTCCGCAACCTGATCATGAGCGTCGACCCGTACATGCGCGGCCGGATGAACGACGTGAAGTCGTACGTGCCCCCGTTCGAGGTCGGCGCACCCCTCGAAGGCGGCGCCGTGGGCGAGGTCGTGGCCTCGAACGCCGACGGCTACGCGGTCGGCGACCACGTGCTGCACGGCCTCGGCTGGCGCGAGTACACCGTCGTGTCCGGCGCCCACGCCGTGAAGGTCGACCCGTCCGCCGCACCGCTCTCGGCCTACCTGGGCGTGCTCGGCATGCCCGGCCTGACCGCCTACGCGGGCCTGCTGGCCACCGCCGAGTTCAAGGAGGGCGACGCCGTCTTCGTGTCCGGCGCGGCGGGTGCCGTGGGCCAGATCGTGGGCCAGATCGCCCGCCTGAAGGGCGCGTCGCGGGTCATCGGCTCGGCCGGCTCCGCCGAGAAGGTCAGGTACCTGGTCGAGGAGCTCGGCTTCGACGCCGCGTTCAACTACAAGGACGGCCCCGTCGCCGAGCAGCTCGCCGCCGCCGCGCCCGACGGCATCGACGTCTACTTCGACAACGTCGGCGGCGAGCACCTCGAAGCCGCCATCGCCTCGTTCAACGTGCACGGCCGTGCCGCGATCTGCGGCGCCATCGCCCAGTACAACGAGACCGAACCGCCCGCCGCCCCGCGCAACCTCGCTCAGCTGATCGGCAAGCGCCTCACGCTGCGCGGCCTGCTCGTGCGCGACCACCAGGACCTGCGGCCGCAGTTCCTGGCCGAGGTCGGCGCGTGGATCGCCTCGGGCGAGCTCAAGTACACCGAGACCTTCGTCGAGGGTGGCGTCCGGCAGGCGCCCGCCGCGTTCCTGGGCATGCTGCGCGGCGACAACACCGGCAAGATGCTCGTGAAGTTCTGACCAGCACGCTGACGCAGGGGTCCCCCTCCGGGGGTCCCCTGCTTTTATTCTTCCAGGTGGCACCGACAATTTTCGCGCGTCAGGGCAGCTCACCGGAGGGGGACGCCGGTCAGGTCAGAGCAGCTTGCCGGGGTTGAGGATGCCGGTGGGGTCCAGCCGCGCCTTCACCGCGCGCAGGACGTCGACGCCGATCGAGCCGATCTCGTTCTCCAGCCACGGCTGGTGGTCGCGGCCGACCGCGTGGTGGTGCGTGATCGTGCCGAGCTGTGCGATCGCCTCGGACGCGGCCACCTTGGCGCGCTGCCACTGGCCCACCGGGTCGGCCAGGTCGCGCGGGACGAGCACGGTGAAGTACAGCGAGGCGCCGGTCTCGTAGACGTGGGAGATGTGGCACATGACCACCGGGTCCCCCAGTTCCTCCGCCAAGGCCGCGCGCACGGCGTCACGCAGTTCCGAGATCCGCGACCAGTGGGTGGCGGTCTCCAGCGTCTCCACGCACACGCCGGCGTCCAGCAGCGCGTCGCGCTGACGAGGGCCGTTGTAACGCCCGTGCAGCCACGACGCGCCCATCGCACGGCCCAGGCGCACGACCCGATGGCCGCTCAACGAGCTCATGGACGCCGACCGCGAACGGCACTCCCACCCGAGGATGACCAGGCACGGGTTGCGAACGCCGCGCAACCGCAGGTACCGCGTCACCACCGAGGCCTTGCCGCCGGCCAATGCCAGCGCCACCTCGGTCTCGTGCTCGTCGGACAGCCGCGTGATGTCGGCCGGCACGCCGTCCTGGGCTAGCGAGCGCACCAGGGCGACGCCCGCCTCCCAGCCGTCGACCACGAAGCCCTCGTAGCGCGGCGCGTGCGGCTTGGGCCGGACCCGCACCGAGACCTCGGTGATCACGCCGAACTGGCCCTCCGAGCCGAGCACCAGCTGTTTCAGGTCCGGTCCCGCCGCCGAGGCCGGTGCGGTGCCCACGACCCACTCGCCGACCGGCGTGGCCAGGCGGACCGACTCGACCATGTCCTCGAACCGGCCGTAGCCCGACGAGGCCTGGCCGGCGGAGCGGGTGGCCGCGTAGCCGCCGATCGTGGCCCGTTCGAAGGACTGCGGGAAGTGGCCGAGGGTGAAGCCGTGCTCGCCCAGCAGCCGTTCGGCCTCCGGTCCGGTGACGCCCGCCTGCAGCACCGCCACCCGTGACACCGGGTCGACCGACACCAGCGAACCCAGACCCGCCAGGTCCAGTGCCACGACCGCGCTCTTGCCGCCGCGCACCGCCTCGACGCCGCCCACGACCGAGGTGCCGCCGCCGAACGGGACCACCGCCACGTCGTGCTCGACGCAGACGCGCAGGACCTCGGCCACCTCCTCGGGTGACGCGGGGGCCACCACCGCGTCGGGCACGGCGGGGGTGCCGTGGCCGCGGTGGCGCAGCAGGTCGACGTAGGAGAGGCCGCCCGCGCGGTGCAGGCGGTCGGTGCCGGCCGCGCTGATGGTGCAGACGGCCTCCAGGGCCGTGAACGCGTCCGCGGACAGCGCGGAGGGCGGTGCCGCGACGGGCGTGGGCGTGAAGGGGTCGCCCAGGCCCACGCGGGTGCTCAGCCAGGCCAGCGCGTGCGGTGGCAGCGGGGTGGTCTCGGAGGTCCAGCGGGCCCTAGTCACTGCTACAGTGTTACACATGACGTATCAACGTCACACCGATGACGCCCTGCTGGACGCGACCCGCGAGTGCGTGCTGGAGGTGGGGGTGCGCAGGACGACCCTCACCGACGTCGCGAAACGGGCCGGCGTGAGCCGCATGACGCTGTACCGGCGGTTCCCCGACGTGGACCACCTGGTGCGGGCGTTGATGACGCGGGAGTTCGCCGCGCTGCTCGACCGGACGAACGGGCGGGGCAACGCGCGTGAGCAGCTGGTCAGCCGCGCGGTCGACGCGATCAGGCTGCTCGGGGCGAACCCGCTGATGCAGCGGGTGCTGCAGCTCGACGCCGAGCTGATGCTGCCGTACCTGGTGGACCGGCTGGGCAGCACGCAGCGGCTGGTCGAGGAGTTCCTGGTCGCGCAGGTCGAGGCGGGGCACGTCGACGGCTCGATCCGGTTCGGGGACGCCAAGACGCAGGCGCGCGTGGTGCTGCTGACGACGCAGGGCATGGTGCTGTCGACGCGACCGGCCACGTCCGGGCTCGACCCGGCCGCGCTGCTGGACGAGCTCGCGAAGCAGCTGGACGGAGCGCTGAAGCCGTGAACACGTCGTTGAACGCCGCTCGCCGCCAGGAGGACCTCGAAGCGGCACAACGGGAGGTCGTCGACCTGCTCGTCATCGGCGGCGGCGTCACGGGCGCCGGGGTCGCGCTCGACGCGGCCTCGCGCGGGCTGCGGACCGTGCTGCTGGAGGCGCACGACCTGGCGTTCGGCACGTCGCGGTGGTCGAGCAAGCTCGTGCACGGCGGGTTGCGGTACCTGGCGAACGGCGACGTGAGGCTCGCACATGAGAGCGCCGTCGAGCGCGGTGTCCTGATGACGCGGACCGCGCCGCACCTCACCCGCACGCTGCCGATGCTGTTCCCGTTGCACACCAACGCGAACCACTTCGTCATGGCCGGTCTCAAGGCGGGCAACGCGCTGCGCATCGCCGCCGGCACCCCCGCGCACGTCCTGCCGCGGCCGCGCCGGGTGGACCGGCACGAGGCGCTGGCGTTGGTCCCCGGCCTGAGCCCCGAGGGCCTGATCGGCGGCCTGCTCAGCTACGACGGCCAGCTGGTCGACGACGCGAAGCTGGTGGTGGCGCTGGCCAGGACGGCGGCGGGGCACGGCGCGCGGATCATCACGCGCGCGAAGGTCACCGCGCTGGAGGGCGACGGCGCCGAGGCCGTGGACACGCTCACCGGCACCGCGTTCACCGTCAGGGCCAGGGCGGTGGTCAACGCGACCGGTGTCTGGGCCGGGACGCTCGCACCGGTGCGCCTCAAGCCGTCCAGGGGCTCGCACCTGGTGGTCGACGCGAAGACCGCGGGCCTGAGCGGGACGGCGGTCACGATCCCGGTGCCGGGCGAGCGCAACCGGTACGCGCTGCTGCTGCCCCAGACCAACGGCCGCGCCCACCTCGGCCTCACCGACGAACCGGTCGACGAGATCCCGGACGTGCCGGTCGTTCCGGAGTCCGATGTGGACTTCCTGCTGAAGACCGCTTCCCACGTCCTGCAACGGGAACTGACCCGGCAGGACGTCCTCGGCAGCTACGCCGGGCTGCGGCCGCTGCTGCAGGCCGAGGGCAGCACCGCGGACCTGTCCCGCAACCACACCGTCCACACAGCACCCAACGGCGTGGTCACGATCGTCGGGGGCAAGCTCACGACGTACCGCAGGATGGCGGCGGACGCGGTGAACGCGACCGGGCTGACGCGCGTTCCGTGCCGCACAAAGGACATCCGGCTCGTGGACGACCGCCCGCACCCGACCACGCCCATCGCACCCGGCGTGACGGAGGCGGACGTCCTGCACGCCGTCCGGCACGAGGGCGCGCTCGACGCCGACGACGTCCTCGACCGGCGCACCCGCATCGGCCTGGTGCCGGCCGACCGTGCGAAGGCCGGACCCGCCGTCGCCGCACTGCTCGCCACGGTGTGAAAAAGGCGTCCGCGGGCACCTCCGGCGCGAAGCCGGTGGTACCCGCGGACGCCCTCAGCGCGAGGAAGAACGCCGGCTACTCGCCGATCACGGGCTTCGCGGCCCTGGGCGGGTCGACCAGGGCATCGCCCTCGATCCGCACCTTCCGCTTGTGCTCGTTCGAGCCGCCCTGCTGACCGGCCGCGCCGGCCATCGGGGCGCCACCCATCATGCCGCCGCCGGCACCACCGGAACCGCCACCGGAGGGACCGTGCGGCACGGCGCCACCGGCCGGGCCGGACGCGCCCGTCGCCATGACGCCGGCCGCGCCACCGTGCTGCATCGAGGTCGCACCGGTGACGCCACCGCCGACCGGGCCGCCGCCGAAGGCACCGGCGGGAATGCCGCCGCCTCCGCCGCCCATGCCCTTCGGGATGCCGCCACCACCGCCACCGCCGCCACCCGCGTGCGGCGTGGACGACGAGGAGGACGTGGACGCCGTGTGGGGCTCGACGGCGGGCCGGTACCAGTCACCCGTGACCGGCGTGCCGATCGACGGCGGCTTGGTGCCGGTGTGGCCACCGGCCGTGGTCGTCGTGTCGTACTCCCAGTGGCCGGGCACCCAGCGGCCGGGGCCGTTCTGACCGCCGGAGCCGCCGCCGGGTCCCTGGGGGTAGCCGGGCGAGGGGTACCCACCGGAGCCGGTGCCGGGGCCCTGCGGGTAGCCGGGCGAGGGGTAGCCGCCGGAGCCGGTGCCGGGACCGGGCAGGTACCCGCCGCTGCCGCCACCGGGCGAGGGGACGTGGTTGCCACCGCCGACACCGCTGGCGCCGTGGCCGGGAGGCGTGTAGACGGGCTGGACGTGCGGTCCGGCCGCCGAGGTGCCGGTGTTGCCGCCGCCCTGGCCGACCGGGACGCCGCCGGGGTTGTAGACCGGCTGCACCTGCGGACCGCCGGCGCCGCCACCGGGGCCGCCGCGGTAGCCGCCCTGGTCGTGCGAGTACGTGCCGTTGGCGCCACCGGAGGCACGGTCCAGGTGGCCCGCGTCGATGCCGAGACCGCCGGAGGACGGGCGGGTGACGCCACCGCCGCCACCACCGGCGCCCTTGTGCGCCATCGCGGAGATCGCGTTGATGACCTGCTCGGCCGTCTGGGCGATCTGCTGGACGCTCTTGACGAGCTTCATCAGCTTCTGCAGCGAGCCGGCGAGCTTCTGCAGGAAGTCGGCGAGCTTCTTCGCGTACTTGACCGCGGTGGTCACGATGTCCGAGATCGCGCCCGCGATGGCGGCACCGAAGGTCAGGAACGACGCCGCGAGCCACTGGATGATCTTCATGACCATGTCGGACACGGCCTGGCTGATCATGTCCATGATCATCTTGCGGACGGTGCCGACGAGCTGCCCGGCACCCTCGACAGCGCCCGCGATGCCCTGGGCGGCCTTGGAGAGCGACTCCAGGCCGCCGGCGTGCTTCTGGGCGGCCGCGCGGTACCCGTCCGCTGCCTTGCCGCCCCACTCGCGGGTCTGCTCGACGCAGATCTTCTGGTACTCGGTCGCGATGCCGTGCACCTGCTGGCCGGCCGACCGGAACGACTGGGCCATCTTGCCGATGGCCTCCGGGCTGCCGAGCAGGACGTCGAACGGCTCGCGCAGGAAGTCGACGTGGTTGATGGCCCAGCTGAAGCCGGCGGAGAGGAACCCGCTCAGCGGGTTGGTGGACATGCCCACGATGTCCATGGCCGTGCTGGCGATGCCGAGGCCGGCCTGGACCCAGTCGCCCTTCTCGATCGCCGAGTAGGTGTTCGAGATGCTGGTGATCAGCTGCTGCGGGTCGGTGCCCTTGGCCTGCGTGGCGGGCGCGTTCATCCTCGGCCCTTTCCGGTGAAGCCGAACATGTTGTCGAGGTCGACCTGCTCGTACTGCTCGATGGTCTCCTTGAGCCCGATGCCCATGTCCATCAGCGAGTTGGCCGCCTTGCCCAGCCCGTCCTGCGACAGGCCGGCGGTCCGCAGGATGGCCGAGGCGAGGAAGCCCGCGAACACGCCGAACGCCTCGGTCGTGAGCGCACCCGGATCACACGTCTCCGTGGCCTTGCGCATCCGCTCGGTGAGCCCCTCCACGCTCTTGGCGTGGCTTCTGAGCTCTTCGAGGTCGAGATTGAAGTGACTGCTCATGCCTAACCCCCTCCTGCACTCAGGCCATGACGTCGGGCGGGTTGGTGAAGTACTCGTCGTCGGGCCGCGTGTCCTTGCGCTCCAACTCCGACTTCGGTTCTTCCTCGTCGGTTCCGTCGCCCGCGTATCCGTTCGGCATCTGTTGCTTCACGAAGTCGAGCGCGGGGCTCTCGCCGACGAAGTCGGTCATGATCTGCACGACCCGCCCGGAGGCCTCGCGCTGGGCTTTCGAGGAGGCGGCCAGGATGGCGGAGGCGATCTCGCCGGGGTCCATGCCGCGCGCCTCGGGCTTGATCCTCAGGTCGGTCAGCACCCCCGTGGCGTTGACGCTCACCGTGATCAGCCCGTCCGGCGAGCTGGCGCTCCCGCCCACGCCTCCGAGCTGGTCGCGGGCCTGCTCGGCCTGCTGCTTCGCCTGCTCGATCTTCGCCCCGTACTGGGCGAGCCACTGGTCTGGCTCGATGGGCTGCATGGTCACCCCCGTTGAGTGAATCGGTCGTTCGTTCGATTCGCCGTAGACGCCCGTATCGTTTCACCCGTTCCCTGCTCATCGATACTTTGAGTCCGATTACCGCCATCCGGGCTAACGAAGGGGTGCACCGTGCCTGAGGGGGTGCTGGAGATCGACGCGGTCTCCAAGCGCTACGGAGAGGTCGTCGCCCTGCGGGACATGTCGTTCGACGTGCGTGCGGGCGAGCTCTTCGGGTTCGTCGGCAGCAACGGCGCCGGGAAGACCACGACCATGCGGATCGCGCTGGGCGTGCTCGCGGCCGACTCCGGCGAGGTGCGGTGGAACGGCAGAGCCGTCGACCTCGACACCCGGCGGCGGATCGGCTACATGCCGGAGGAACGCGGGCTCTACCCGCGCATGAAGGTGCTCGACCAGCTCGTCTACCTGGCCGAGCTGCACGGCATGGGCACCAACGCCGCGCACCGCAACGCGGAGAACTGGATCGCGCGCCTCGGGTTGCGCGACCGGCGCGCCGACGAGGTGCAGCGGCTGAGCCTGGGCAACCAGCAGCGCGTGCAGCTGGCCGCGGCGCTGGTGCACGACCCGGACGTGCTGGTGCTCGACGAGCCGTTCTCCGGGCTCGACCCGGTCGCGGTCGACGTGATGAGCGGCGTGCTGCGCGAGAAGGCCTCCGCCGGGGTGCCGGTGGTGTTCTCCAGCCACCAGCTCGACCTGGTGGAACGGCTGTGCGACCGGGTCGGCATCGTGAGCGCCGGTGCGATGGTCGCGGTCGGAACGGTGGACGAGCTGCGGGCGGGCGGGGTGTCGCGGCTGGTCGTTGAGTCGCCAACCACCGACTGGGCTGCCAGGCTGGACGGTGTGCGGGTGATCGAGAAGAACGGGACGCGCTGCGTGCTGGAGCTCGCGGACGACGTCGACGACCAGGCGGTGCTGCACGCCGCCCTGTCGGCGGGCCCGGTGCACGAGTTCTCCCGCCAGCGCCCGTCGCTGACCGAGCTGTTCCGCAACGTCGTCAGCACCGGGGAGCGGTCCGCATGACCTCCACCAGGGCGGTCGGCCTGGTGGCGCGGCGCGAGTTCGTCACGAAGGTGCGCACCCGGTCGTTCCTCGTCGGCACAGCGGTGATCATCGCGGTGCTCGCGGGGTACGTGGTGCTGCAGTCGGTGCTGTTCGACGACCACCAGCACAGCGTCGTCGGCCTGTCCGGCCAGGCGACGCAGCTCTCGGACCCGTTGCGGGAGAAGGCGAACGCGTTCGGCATCCAGCTGGAGACGCGGGACGTCACGACCGAGTCCGACGCGGAGCAGCTGGTGCGCGACGGCACGCTGGACGCGCTGGTGACCGGCGCCCCGCCGGAGCTGAAGATGATCGTCAAGGACTCCGGCGACCAGGTGCTGACCACGGCGCTGAACGACGTGCTGCGCCAGCAGGTCCTGGTCGCGCAGCTCGCCGAGACCGGCACCACGCCGCAGCAGGTCGCGGAAAGCCTCGCGAACGTGCGCGTGGCCGTGACCGCACTGGAACCCGTTGACCCGCAACGAGGTCAGCGCCTCGCGATCGGGCTGGTCGTGGCCGCGCTGCTGTACTACTCGTTGCTGGTCTACGGCACGATGGTCGCCCAAGGCGTGGTCGAGGAGAAGTCCAGCCGGGTCGTGGAGATCCTGCTCGCGACCCTGCGGCCCTGGCAGCTGTTGCTGGGCAAGGTGATCGGCCTCGGCGCGGTCGGGTTGCTGCAGCTGCTGGTGATCTCGACGGTCGGTCTCGCGCTGTCGTCGGCGTTCGGCGTGGTCGACGTCGGCTCGGTCGGCGGCACGGCGCTGGCGACCGGCGTGCTGTGGTACCTGCTCGGCTTCTTCCTGTACGCCACCGTGTTCGCGGCCGCCGCGTCGCTGGTGTCGCGGCAGGAGGAGCTGCAGTCGGTGCTGACGCCGATCAGCATGACGATCATCGTGGCGTTCGTGGCCGGCATCAACCTGATGATCGGCAGCCCGTCCGGGCAGACGGTGATGGTCCTGTCGCTGCTGCCGCCGTTCGCGCCGATCCTGATGCCGGGCCGGATGGCGATGGGCGTGGCGACGCCGTGGCAGGTGGTGCTGGCGATCGTGCTGGCGCTGGCGTCCATCGCGGCGATCACGTGGCTGGGCGGCAAGGTGTACGCGAACGCCGTGCTGCGCACCGGCGCCCGCGTCAAGCTCCGCGAGGCGTTTCGAACCTGATGGCCAGGGCCTGACGGCTAGGGCTTGATGGCCTGGTAGCGGTCGAGCGCCACCCGGCGTTCGACCGCGTGGTCGACGATCGGTTCGATGTCGGCGGAGTCCGGCGCGTACCGGCGGACGTAGGCGCCGTCCGGGTCGAACTTCTTGGCCTGCGTCATCGGGTTGAAGACGCGGAAGAACGGTGCCGCGTCCGTGCCGCAGCCGGCGACCCACTGCCAGTTGTGCTGGTTGGAGGCGAGGTCGCCGTCGACCAGGTGCTGCATGAAGTGCCGTGCGCCCCACCACCACGGCAGGTGCAGGTCCTTCACGAGGAAGCTCGCGACGATCATGCGCACCCGGTTGTGCATGAACCCCTCCCGCAGCAGCTGCCGCATGCCCGCGTCGACGATCGGGTAGCCGGTGCGGCCCTGCTTCCACGCCTCGAACAGCTCCCGGTCGTCGTCGTGCCGCATCCGGTCGAACCTGCGGTCGAGGTTCTGCCGCGCGCTCTCCGGCCGGTGCCACAGCACGTCCGCGTAGAACTCCCGCCAGGCCAGCTCGCTGCGGAACGTGCCGGAGCAGTCCCGCAGCAGCGTCCTGGGGTGCAGCACGCCCCACCGCAGGAACGCCGACATCCGGCTGGTGGCGTCGAGGTCGGGCCGGTCGCGGGTCTTGTCGTAGTCGTCGAGCCGTTCGTCGCGGAACCGTTCCCACAGTCGCAGGGCGTCGGGGAGCTTCTCCTTCACCGCCGGGATCTCCTCGCCACGGCCCGGTTCGACCCAGTCCACAGTGGAGGCGTCGGTGTCGGCGGGCGCGCGCCAGCCGTGGTCGAGCCAGGCGTTGCGGAATGGCGTGAAGACCTTGAACCGCGTCCCGTCGCTCTTGAGCACCCGGCCCGGCGCGACGGCGTACGGCGAACCGGACCGGACGAGCTCCACGTCCCCCAGTGCCTGCTCGACCGCCTCGTCCCTGCGGCGCCCGTACGGCGCGTAATCCGCGGAGATGTGGACACTGCCCGCGCCGATTTCCCGGGCAATGCGCGGAACGACCTCGACCGGGTCACCGTGAACGACCAGCAAACGACCGCCGATGTCGTCGTTCAACGCGTGCAGGCACCGGTGCAGAAACTCGATGCGGGGCTGTCCGGAAGGCTTCAGCAACCGGTCGTCGAGAACGAACAATGCGAGGGCGCGCGGCGACCTTTCCGCGGCGGCGAGAATCGCGGGATGATCGGACGTCCGCAGATCGCGGCGGAACCAGACGAGCGACGGAGAACTCACCGTTCGACGCTAAGACGAACGGGACGCGCCTGCATGACAGGCGCGCCCCGCACGGGTGAAGCTGCTCGCGATCAGACCGTGATCAGCGGTTCTCCATCGCGATGAAGTCGCGCTCGGTCGGGCCGGTGTAGATCTGCCGCGGGCGGCCGATCTTCGTGGCCGGGTCGTTGATCATCTCGCGCCAGTGCGCGATCCAGCCGGGGAGGCGGCCGAGCGCGAACAGCACGGTGAAGAACTTCGTCGGGAAGCCCATCGCCCGGTAGATCAGACCCGTGTAGAAGTCCACGTTCGGGTAGAGCTTGCGGGAGATGAAGTAGTCGTCCGCGAGGGCGGTCTCCTCCAGCTGCTTCGCGATGTCGAGCAGCTGGTCGTCGGCACCCAGCTTGTTGAGGATCTCGTCGGCGGTCTTCTTGATGATCGCGGCGCGCGGGTCGTAGTTCTTGTAGACCCGGTGGCCGAAGCCCATCAGGCGGACGCCGTCCTCCTTGTTCTTGACCTTGTTGACGAACGACGCCACGTCGCCGCCGTCGGCCTTGATCTTCTCCAGCATCTCCAGCACCGCCGAGTTCGCGCCGCCGTGCAGCGGGCCGAACAGGGCGTTGATGCCCGCGGAGATGGACGCGAAGAGGTTCGCCTCGGACGAGCCGACCAGGCGCACGGTCGACGTGGAGCAGTTCTGCTCGTGGTCGGCGTGCAGGATGAACAGCAGGTCGAGCGCGCGGACCAGGTCCGGGTCGAGGTCGTAGGCCTCCGCGGGGAACCCGAAGGTCATCCGCAGGAAGTTCTCCACCAGGCCAAGCGAGTTGTCCGGGTAGAGGAACGGCTGGCCGACCGACTTCTTGTAGGCGTAGGCCGCGATCGTCGGGAGCTTCGCCAGCAGGCGGATCGTGGAGATCTCGACCTGGTTGGCGTCGAACGGCGACAGCGAGTCCTGGTAGAAGGTCGACAGGGCCGACACCGCGGAGGACAGCACCGGCATGGGGTGCGCGTCACGCGGGAAGCCGTCGAAGAAGCGCTTGAGGTCCTCGTGCAGCAGCGTGTGGCGGCTGATCTTCTGCGAGAAGTCCTCGAGCTGGGCGGCGGTGGGCAGCTCACCGTAGATCAGGAGGTAGCTCACCTCCGCGAAGTTCGAACGCGCGGCCAACTGCTCGATCGGGTACCCGCGGTAACGCAGGATTCCCGCGTCACCGTCGATGTAGGTGATCTCGGAGGAGCAGGAGGCCGTGTTGACGAAACCGGTGTCCAGGGTTACCAGACCGGTGGTCGACAGCAGCTTGCCGAGATCGATGCCGGACGCGCCTTCGGACGCCCGCACCACCTTCATCTCGAGCTCTCCGCCCCCGTGGCGCAGCGCGACGGTCTGTGGGTCGTTCGGCGCAGTCGTCGCGTCGGGCATTCAAGTCCCTCTCAACGCTCGGACGGGGTGGCGGCAGGTCGCACGGCCTGCCGTCGTCTCGGACCACCCCGTTGGGATCTGAGTCTTCAAGTTCACTCACGCTAGTCGGCGGAAGGCCCGCCTCGCAGCAGCGGTGTGAACCGATTCTGTGAGATGGGACCGGCATCACATCCGTAATGCCAGGTTTCTAGCGCGGCTCCCCCACGGTAGTCCGATCCCGCGCTTTATCCACCCAGAGCGGCGGTGAGTTCGCTCGCAAAGGGCGGTTCGGCGCCCGCTCGTGAACATGTGATCGCGGCGGCGGCACCGGCGTAGGCCAATGCGTCGGCCCATTCATTCACCGAGAGCGCGCGCACCTTCTCGACGCTCAACGCGTCGTGGTGGTGCAGCCACGCGATCAGGGCGCCCTGGACCGTGTCGCCCGCCCCGATCGTGTCGACCACGTCCACCTGAACCGGTGGCACGTCGACCCGGTCCGTGGCGGTGATCACGGAGAGACCGTCGCCACCCCTGGTGAGCACGACGGCGGCCGGTCCCTGTGAAATCCACGTCCGTGCGATCTCGATCACGTCGCCGTCCTCGGCGAGCCACCGGGCGTCCTCGACGGACACCTTCAGCAGCCCCACATCCGGCAGCCACGACGTGAACCGCTCGCGGTAGGCGCCCGGATCGGCGATCAGCCCGGCCCGGATGTTGGGGTCGAGGACGGTCAGCATGCGACCGCTCTCACGGCGCAGCACCGCCTCGTACACGCTCGCGCCCGGTTCCAGCACGAGGCTGAGCGTCCCGAACGAGACGGCGCTGGTGCCCTCCGGCAGCGGGCCGGGGTCCTCGACGAGCCGGTCGGCCGTGCCGTCGACGTAGAACGAGTAGCGCGCGCTCCCGTCGTCGGCGAGCCCGACGACCGCGAGCGTGGTGTTCTCGGGTCCGCGCTGCACGAGGCCGGTGGTGACGTTCGACGCGTGCAGCCGCTTCACGAGCTGCTCGCCGAAGTGGTCGTTCGACACCCGTGACAGGAAGGCCGTCGGCACGTCCAGCCGTCCGAGCGCGACGGCGACGTTGTACGGCCCGCCACCGAGCTTGGGCGCGAGCGGCGTCAGCTCGTCGTCCCCCACCGGCACCATGTCGACCAGTGCCTCACCAGCAACCACGATCACAGCGTTCTACTCCCTCGGGGAGGCTCCGGTCCTCTGCAGCCCATCCAACAGCAGTTCCCCCAGTGCGGTGAACGCCTCGGCGTCCGAAACACCTGCCCGTTTCGTGAGGACCCCGGTCTGGATGCTCTCGATGAGCAGCCCGGCCATCTCGGCGAACAGCGTGGCGTGCACCTCGCGGAAGACGTGCCGTTCGACGCCGTCCTGGATGAACGCCTTGATGCGCTCGGCGGCGGCACGGGCGTTGCGCTCGTAGGTGGCGCGCGTGGGCGGGAAGTCGGACACGTCGGCGATGAACGCCGCCGAGGCCTTGGTCAGCTCCTCCGCGGCGCCCGCGAGGTAGCTGCCGATGCGTCTGCGCACGTCGTCGAGGCCCGCGATGCGTTTCTCGATCCGTTCGGCAGCGCCTTTGAAGTACCGGCCGACGACCCGCACGGCGAGCTGTTCCTTGCTGCCGGCGAGCGCGTAGAGGGTGGATTTGGAGCAGTGCAGCCTGCCAGCGATGTCATCCAGCGTGAGATGACCGAAGCCCTCGTCGAGGAAGAGGGACTCCAACCGGGTGAGCAGCTCGGCCTGCCGCTGCGTGAGAGCCCGCGTCATGTGACGACCCTGCCACATTGACTGGCAGGTGTACTGCCGTACGTCCTACAGTACAGCTACCAGTACACACCGGAGGTCGACGATGCCCGCCGAGCGGCTGCTCCCCACCCAAGAGGCCGAAGACCTGATCGCGCTGGTCAAGGAGATCGCGCGGGACGAGCTGAAGCCGCACGCCGCGGACGCCGAGGAGAACGAGAAGTTCCCGCGCGAGGCGTTCCGCCTGCTGGGCCGGGCCGGGCTGCTCGGCCTGCCGTACCCGGAGGAGTTCGGCGGCGGCGCACAGCCCTACGAGGTGTACCTGCAGGCGCTGGAGGAGGTCGCGTCGGCGTGGATGACGGTCGCGGTCGGCCTGTCCGTGCACGTGATGTCCTGCTACGGCCTGGCCACGTTCGGCACCCGTGAGCAGCAGGACCGCTGGCTGCCGGAGATGCTCGAAGGCGAGCTCCTCGGTGGTTACGCGCTGTCCGAGACCCAGGCCGGCTCCGATCCGGCCGCGATGTCGACGCGCGCGGTGCGTTCCGGCTCGGAGTACGTCGTGAACGGCACCAAGGCGTGGATCACGCACGCCGGTGCCGCCGACTTCTACACGCTGATGGCCCGCACGTCCCCCGACGCGGGCCGCGGCATCTCCTGCTTCCTCGCGCCCGGCGAGGCACCGGGCCTGTCCGCCGCGTCCGCCGAGCGCAAGATGGGCCTCACCGGTTCCATCACCGCGCAGCTGATGTTCGACGACGTCCGGTTCGGTGCGGACCGCCTGATCGGCCACGAGGGCGACGGCCTGAAGATCGCACTGTCCGCTTTGGACTCCGGCCGCCTCGGCATCGCCGCCTGCGCGGTGGGCCTGGCCCAGGCCGCGCTGGACGAGGCCGTGACGTACGCCAAGACCCGCACCCAGTTCGGCCGCCCGATCATCGAGTTCCAGGGCCTGGAGTTCCTGCTCGCCGACATGGCCGCCGCGGTCGAGTCGGCGAGGGCGACGTACCTGATGGCCGCCCGCCGCCGTGACCGCGGCCTGCCGTTCCGCCAGCAGGCGTCGATCGCCAAGCTCATCGCCACCGACGCGGCGATGAAGGTGACGACCGACGCCGTGCAGGTCCTCGGCGGCGCCGGCTACACCCGCGACTTCCCGGTCGAGCGCTACATGCGCGAGGCCAAGGTGCTGCAGATCTTCGAGGGCACCAACCAGATCCAGCGCCTCGTGATCGGCCGGGGCCTGCGCTAGCGGTTCTCGCGGTAGAAGGGATCGGCGACGGTCCCTTCCCCCTTGCGCTCGTCGAACGTGTAGACCTCACGCCCCTGGACGTAGACGTGCAGGGCCCGGCTCATCACGTCGAGCGGGTCACCGGACCAGATCACCACGTCCCCGTCGAGCCCCGGCCTGAGCGCACCGACCCGGTCGTCCAGCCCCATGATCCGCGCCGGGTTGACCGTCAGCGACCGGATCGCCACGTCCGGGTCGAGCCCTTCCTTCACCGCGAGCGTCGCCTGGTGCACCAAGAAGTGGATCGGCACCACCGGGTGGTCGGTGGTGATCGCCAGCTCCACCCCCGCACGCGCCAGGATGCCGGGGTTGCGCAGCCCCCGGTTGCGAACCTCCACTTTGGACCGCGACGTGAACAGCGGCCCGATGATCACCGGAATCCCCTTGGCGGCGATGAGGTCCGCGATCAGGTGCCCTTCGGTGCCGTGGTTGAGGATGAGCTTGTACCCGAACTCCTCCGACAGCCGGATGGCCGTGGCGATGTCGTCCGCCCGGTGCGCGTGCTGACACCACGGCAGCTCCCCCTGGAGCACCTTGGCGAGCACCTCCTGGGTGTTGTTGCGCTCGAAGGGCTTGCCGTCCTTCTCGGCCTCCGCCTTCCTCGCCAGGTAGTCCTGCGTCTTGGTCAGCTCGTCCCGGATGACCGCCGCGACCCCCTGCCGCGTCGACGGCAGCTTGCCCTTCTCCCCGTAGACCCGCTTCGGGTTCTCCCCGAGCGCACTCTTGACGCTCACCGGCTCCTTGACCAGCATCTCGTCAACCGTGCGCCCCCAGCACTTGACGGCCACCGTCTGCCCGCCGATGGGGTTGCCCGACCCCGGCTTGATCACCGCGGTCGTCACCCCACCACTGAGCGCGTCCTGAAACCCCAGGTCAGCCGGGTTGATCGCATCGAGCGCCCGCATCCGCGCCCCGACGGGATCGGTCATCTCGTTGGTGTCCTGCCCAGCCCACCCCTCAGCCTCCTCGTGGACGCCGATGTGCCCGTGCGCCTCCACGAACCCGGGCAGCACCCAGGCCCCATCAGCGTCGACGACTTCGACGCCGTCAGGAATGTCCACGTCGGCACCAACCGCGACGATCTTCCCGTCCTGGATGAGGACAGTGCCGCCTTCGACGGGCTCCCCGTCGACCGGCACGACGTAGCCCCCGGTGATCGCGATGTTCATGGTTAGCAACGCTAACGGTTCCGGCTCCGGTCGGCCAGCCTTCGCCGGTCCGCGCTGCTCGGGGCCGTGCGCCGCTCGACGGTCCGCGCTGCTCGGGGCTGGTTCGACACTCGATCGAGTGAACGTTGTCTCGATCTGTCCGCCTCGGCGTCTGTTAGATGTGTCTCGAACCCATGGGTCTCCGCGCCCGCAGACAAGGAATCGCGAGAGGGGCGCACCACACGTTTTTGATCACGATGTCGGGAGGTTCCGAGCCAGCGTGTGTGATCGAGCCGAAGGCGAGGCGTTTCGGCCTCTTCCTCGGGCGGTTCCGCGGTGGGTGGCTTCCCCGTCTAGCGCTCCGATCGTTTGCCGGGCCTGAGGGGTGAGGTCAAGTCGACACGCTCTTCGTCGACTTGACCTCACCCCTCAGGTCTGGCTCGCTCCGTGAGTGCTGGACGGGGCAGACGCCCACCGCAACGCAACCCAACAACCCAACCGGCAGCCGCCCAACACAAACAGGCGTGCCATCAACCCGCTCACGGCGCTGGCCGGCTTCTTTGGGAGTGTCGGGGTCTGGGGCGGAGCCCCAGAAATAACCCGGCAACGCAACACGAGAACCGCCCTACAACGGCCGGATCCCCCACCGAGCCCCCCAAGCCTCCCCAGGCGCAACCCAGATCAAATCCACCCCGGAGTTCAACGCATCCGGCGGACAGGTCATCGGCTCAACCGCCACAGCCCGCCCCCGCTGCGGATACGAATCCGGCGTGTACACCTGCACCCACCGAAAATCCGGATCCGCCCACACCTCAACACCCCCGTCACCGGACACGAGCGAATGCCGGACCAACCCGTCAGAATCCGGCTCGCACCCCCCGAACGGCGTGTCGAGCTGCAGCCCGCTCAACCCCCGCCCGCCGCGGAAGTCGTACTCGGTCCCCTCGACGGGCACCGCGGGCCCGACGGGCACCATGCGCTCGATGTCCAGCGGCAGAACGGTCGTCGCGGCAAGCGTCAGCGTGCAGGAGTCCGTGGGAGCGTTTCCAGCGCGTGGGTACGGGTGGGTTCCCACGCCGAAGGGCGTGGCGAGCTCGCCGATGTTCGTGACGTGGTGGGCTACGGTCAGGCCGTTCTCGTCCAGCGCGTAGGACACGGTGGTGCGCAGGGCCGCGGGCCAGCCGGGCTGGGGTTCGATCACCGTTTCCAGCGTCACCAGTGAGCCGGTGTGTTCCGCCACCGACCACGGGCGGCGGCGGACGAGGCCGTGGATCGCGTTGCCGCGGGCCGGCTCGGTGACCTCCAGGTGTTGCACGACGCCGTCGAGGGTCCAGCACGCGCCGGCTGTGCGGTTCGGCCACGGGACGAGCACGGCGCCGGCGGACATCGGTGGTTTCTCGTCCGGGCCGAACGTCTCCACATACGGGACGCCGTCGACTTCGAAGGACCGCAGGCCCGCGCCTACAGTCGTGATCACGGCGGTGGCACCCTCGTACGAGATCCCCAACATGAGGCTGAAGCCTACGGGGCCAACGGAAGGATTTGCTCATGAAGGTCCATCACCTCAACTGCGGTTCGATGCGGCCGCCGCTGGTGCCGGGCGGGATCGTGGCGCACTGCCTGCTGATCGAGACCGACGACGGGCTGGTGCTGGTCGACACGGGGTTCGGCACGCACGAGGTGAACGACCCCTCGCAGACGATCGACCCGCTCAGCCGCAAGCTGCTGCGGCCGTTGCTCGACATCAACGAGACGGCGCTGCGCCAGGTCGAGAAGCGCGGGTTCAGCGCCGGGGACGTGCGGCACATCCTGCTCACCCACCTCGACATGGACCACGCGGGCGGGTTGCGGGACTTCCCCGGCGCGACGGTGCACGTGCTCGACACCGAGCTGGAAGCGGCGGCGAACCCGCGCACCACCAAGGACAAGATGCGGTTTCCCGCGGTGCAGCGCGAAGGTGTCACGTTCCGGACGCACCACGCGACCGGTGAGGACTGGTTCGGGTTCGAGGCGGTGCGGGACATCCCGGGGCTGCCGGAGGACATCCTGATCGTGCCGCTGATCGGGCACACCCGCGGCCACAGCGGGATCGCGGTGCGGTCGGACGACGGGTGGCTGCTGCACGCCGGCGACGCGTACTTCTACCGCGGCGAGGTCGAGACGCCGCCGAGCAGCATCTTCGCGCTCAAGCTGACCGTGAAGCAGACGGAGACGATCCGGACGCAGCGGCTGGCGAACGTGGAACGGTTGAAGGAGCTCAAGGCGAGCGGCGAGGTCGAGGTGTTCTGCGCGCACGACCCGGTCGAGCTGGCCAGGCTGGGATGACGTTCACCCGCGGGATCCGGCTGGACGGCGCGATCGGCGAGGTCGCCCGCGACGCGGCGGAACCGGTCGTGCTCACCCGCGGCCTCCTGGGCGCGCCCGACCGGTTCCTGCCGGACTGGGCTACTTCGACAGCTTCTCCGGGTCCATCTCCACCTTGCCGTGCAGCACGCGGTTGATGCCCCAGAGCACCAGGCCCGCGAGCAGCAGGTAGCCGGCGATCTTGTACTCGTCCCACGGGCGGCCCGACGTGAACGGCAGGGCGAGGTACGCGCACGTGATCGCGCCCAGCACCGGTGCCCACGTCGGTGCGCGGAAGTGCTTGTGCCCGGCCTTCTCCTTGCGCAGCACCAGGCAGGCGACGTTGACGATGGTGAAGACGACGAGCAGCAGCAACGACGTCGTGCCACCGAGCTTGCCGATGTCCGCTGTGGACACCAGGATCACCGCGATGCCGGTGGTGAAGACGATCGAGATCCACGGCGTGCGGCGGGACGGGTGCACGGCGCCGAAGAACTTCGGGATGATCTTCTCGTTCGCCATGCCGTAGAGCAGCCGCGACGCCATCAGCATGTTGATGAGCGCCGAGTTGATGACCGCCAGCAGGCCGATCAGCGCGAAGATCCACAGCGGGAAGCCGGGCGCGCCGACGGTGACGACCTTCAGCAGTGCGCCGCTGCCCGACTTCGCGAGCTCGTCGGCCGGGATCAGCAGCGACGAGGTGATCGCGACCAGCACGTAGATCAGGGCCGCGATGCCCATGCCCCACAGCATCGCGCGCGGGAAGATCCGGACCGGGTCGCGGCACTCCTCGGCCATGTTCACCGAGTCCTCGAAGCCGACCATGGCGAAGAACGCGAGCGCCGTCGCCGAGGTGACCGCCAGCAGCACGTTCGAACCCGACGGCGTGTGGATCTCGGTGAGTCGCGACGGTTCGCCGTCGCCGACCGCGATCGCGTACGCGCCGATCACGATGATGATGATCAGGCCGGACAGCTCGATGCAGGTCAAGACCACGTTGGCCTTGACCGACTCGGACACGCCGCGGAAGTTGATGACCGCGAGCGCCGCGATGAAGAGGATCGCGATGCCGGTGATCACCAGGGACTCCGGGCCGAGCGCGATGTCGAAGAACTCCACCAGCAACTGCCGCAGGTACGTGCGACCGAACGCCAGCGCGGCGCTCGACGCGGACGTGATGCCCGACGACATGACGGCGAACGCGACCATGAACGTCAGGAAGTGGATCTTGAAGGCCTTGTTGGTGTACAGCGCGGCGCCCGCCGCTCTCGGGTACTTCCCGACCAGCTCCAGGTAGCTGAACGCGGTCAGGAACGCGACCACGAACGCGAGCAGGAAGGGCAACCAGAGCGCGCCGCCGATCTTGCCGGCGACGTTGCCGGTGAGCGCGTAGATCCCGGTACCGAGGATGTCTCCGACAACGAAGAACAACAGCAGCTTGGGCCCGATCGCCCGGTGCAGCTGCTCCGGTTGCTCCGTTTGTGGAGTCGCTTCAGCCATGCCGCCAGATTCTGCCGCCTCGGTGTGACGACCAGCACTGATGAACGTCTTCCTCACCCGTATGGTGTAATCGTCCGAGTCGTTCCGACCTGGGGGTTTCTCGATGAGGCGCGCGGTCCCGCTGATCCTGGCCGCGGCGCTGGCCGCCTGCTCCGCCACCCCCGCGCCGGCACCGGAACCCACCGCGCCGCACCGGGACGTGGCCGCCCTGGTGTCCGCGACCACCCGTGCCGTGTCGGGGAAGGCGAGCTACCGCTTCACCGTCTCCGCCCCGGTCGCCGGCGGTGTCACGGCCGCCGCGTCCGGGGTCGTGCGGCTCACCGCGGGCGACAGCGCGAACCTCGACACCACGACGGAACGCCCGGTGCAGACCGGCGGCAAGCCGGAGCGGCTGCACTACGTCTCGACCGCGAAGGACAGCGCGTTCGTCGAGCTGCCGCCGGTGTTCGGCCTGGCCGCGGACAAGCCGTGGGTGCGGCTCGCGCGCGCCGACACCGACGAGTTCACCAACACCATGCTCGGCTTCTACGACCTGATCTACCAGCAGGCCGTCTTCACCCAGTACCACCTGCCGATCATCGCCGCCGGTGGCACGCTGCGGCTGTCCGGCGAGTTCCACGGCCGCATGCTCTACACGATCGACATCGACCACCGGAAGGCCTTCGACGCGCTGCCGGACGGCTTCCTCAAGGACGAGGTGAAGCTGGCCCTCGACCAGAACGTCACGGCCTCGGTCGCGGAGCTGGAGGTCGGCCCCGACGGCCTGCCGGTCCACCTGAAGGTCTCCCGGAAGTTCGCCCAGGGCCAGATCGTCGACGACGCCCAGTTCTCCGACTGGGGCACCACGACCCCGGTCGCGGAACCCGCGCCGGCGGTCGTCAGCCGGCGGAACTGACGCGGTAGCGCCAGATCGCGGGCAGCAGCGCCACCGCGGCCACGGTCGCCACGACCACCAGCACACCGCCCGCCGACACCGCGGCGGCCGTGCCGAACGCCGCACCGCCCGTGCCGTGCAGGAGGTCCGCGATCCGCGGCCCGCCCGCCACGACGACGATGAACACGCCCTGCATCCGCCCGCGCATCTCGTCGGTGGCCGCCGACTGCAGGATCGCGCCGCGGAACGCCATGGACACCATGTCCGCCGCTCCGGCCAGCGCCAGGAACACCGCCGCCACCCACAGGTTGCCGGAGAGCCCGAACCCGAGGATCGCCACACCCCAGGCGACCACCGACACGGTCACCGCGACGCCGTGCCTGCTGACGTTCGCGATCCACCCCGACGTGAGCCCGCACAGCACGGCACCGACCGGGATCGCCGCGAACAGCACGCCCAGCGCGAACCCGCCGCCGGGCGGGTCACCGAACGTGTGCTGCGCCATCTCCGGGAACAGCGCCCTCGGCATGCCGAACACCATCGCGATGATGTCCAGCAGCATCGACGCCAGCAGCACCTTCTGCGCCCACAGGTAGACGAACCCGGCCAGCACGTCCTTCAGCCCGGCGCGCCGCACCGTTCCGCTCAGCGGCGGCATCGCCGGGAGCTTCCACACCGCGTACACCGTGACGACCAGCGCGACCGCGTCCACGAGGTACAACGTGGGCAGTCCGACGACCGGCATCAGCGCGCCCGCGAGCAACGGCCCGAGCACCGCGCCGAACTGCATGACCGTCGAGCCCAGCGCACCGGCGGACGGCAGCAGCTCCGCTGGCACCAGCCGTGCGATGGAAGCCTGCCGTGCGGGTGCGTTGGCCGCGAAGAACACCTGTTGCAGGCCGAGCAGCGCGATCACCAGCCACACCGAGCCGACGTCCATCGCCGCCTGCACCCACAGCAGCACCGACGACACCGCGATGCCGGTGTTGGTGACGAGCAGCAGCTTGCGGCGGTCGACGGTGTCCGCGATCGCGCCGCCCCACAGCCCGAACACCAGCAGCGGCACCAGGGCGACACCGGCGGCGATGCCGACCCACGCCGACGAGCCGGTGAGGTCGTAGACCTGCTTGGGAACGGCGACGGCGGTGAGCTGGGAGCCCACCGCCGTGATGATCGTGGACAGCCACAACCGCCGGTACGCGACGATCTTCAACGGTCGGGTGTCGATCACGAACGTCGAGCGCGCGCTTCTCCCCACAGTGGCCACTTCGTTAGCCTATGGCAACTAACAAGCGCTTTATGTGGAGATGTCGCCAAGACCACTCGCCAGGACCACTCACCGGACGACCCCTCAGACGCGGACCGGGTACACCGGCTCCGGCACCTTCGGCGTGATCCGGCCCTCGACGAAGATCCCGTGCCAGATCATGAAGCACAGCACCGACCACAGCTGCCGCGACCGGTCGAACTGCTCGGACCTGTGCTCGGCGAGCAGGTCGAGCACGGCGTTCTTGTCGAGCAGGTGCCCGGTCTGGGAGTCGTTGATGACCCCGCGCGCCCAGTCGTACATCTCGGCGCGCAGCCAGTGCCGGATCGGCACCGGGAAGCCCAGCTTGGGCCGGTTCAGCACGTGCGGCGGGATGATCTTCGCGAGCGCCTTGCGCAGCGCGTACTTGGTGGTGCCCTCGGTGAGCTTCTGGTCCAGCGGCACCTCGGCGGCGACGCGGAACACCTCCGGGTCGAGGAACGGCACCCGCAGCTCGATCGAGTTGGCCATGGTGACCTTGTCGGCCTTGACCAGGATGTCGCCGCGCAGCCACGTGAACAGGTCGATGTGCTGCATGCGCGCGACCGGGTCCCAGCCCTCGGACTCGCGGTACCAGGGCGCGGTCACGTCCTGGAAGCCGACGCCCTCGACGTAGCCGGGGAAGACCGCCCGCACCTGCGCGTCGCTGAAGTTGCGCGCGTTGCCGTAGTAGCGCTCCTCCAGCCGCAACGCGCCGCGGCGCAGCAGGTCCTTGCCGCGCACGCCTTCCGGGATGGTCTTCGACACCGCGCCCATCAGCTTGCGCACGCCGCCGGGCACCTTCTCGAACGGCGACAGCGACAACGGCTCGTGGTAGATCACGTACCCGCCGAACAGCTCGTCCGCGCCCTCACCGGACAGCACGGCCTTGACGTACTTGCGGGCCTCACGCGCGATGAACCACAACGGCACCAGCGCCGGGTCCGCGACCGGGTCGTCGAGGTACCAGAGGATCAGCGGCAGCTCGTTCATCATCTCGTCCGGCGAGACCGTCCTGACGACGTGCCGCACGCCGATCGCCGCCGCCGTCTCGGCCGCGACGTCCACCTCCGAGTAGCCCTGGCGGTCGAACCCGCTGGTGAACGCGATGAGGTTCGGGTTGTGCAGCTTGGCGAGCGTCGCGGTGGCCGTCGAGTCGATGCCGCCGGACAGGAACGCGCCGACCGTGACGTCCGGGTCGGAGATCATGTGCTTCGCGACCGAGTCGCGCATGACGTCGGCGATCCGCTCGTGCAGCGCCTCCGCCTCGTGCGCGCCGTTGACCGGCCGCGGCGCGAACACCGGCTTGAAGTACCGGTTGAACAGGACCTGGCCGCCGGGCGAGACCTTGAACGACGTGCCGGACTCGACCCGCCGGATCGCCTTGTGCAGCGACTCCGGTTCGGGCACGTACTGCAGCACCAGGTAGTGCTGCAACGCGGTCTGGTCCAGCTCCTGGCTGATGCCGATCACGCCGGTGAGCTGCAGCAGGCTCTTCTTCTCCGACGAGAACGCCACCCCGCCGGGGCCGGACGCCCAGTACAGCGGCTTGATGCCGAACGGGTCGCGCGCGCCGAAGACGACCCGCTCCTGCGCGTCCCAGATCATGAACGCGAACATGCCGCGCAGCCGCTTGACCGAGTCCGGCCCGAGGTAGTGGTAGGCCGCGACGATCGACTCGCCGTCGCCCTTCGTCCGGAACTGCGCCCCGAACTTGGTGGCGAGCTCGACGCGGAGCTCCTTGTAGTTGTAGATCTCGCCGTTGAAGTTCAGCGTGTACCGGGTGGGGTTCTCCGGCGGCCCCCACACCAGCGGCTGGTGCGAGTGGTCGAGGTCGATGAAGCCCAGGCGGTTGAACCCGTAGACGACCTCGGCGTCGGCCCAGGTGTCGCTCTCGTCAGGACCGCGGTGCCGCTGGCAGCGCAATGCCGCGGCCACCGAGCCGCGCGCGGAGGCAGCGGCGGCCTCGGTGGGACAGATGAGTCCGAGCACTCCGCACACGTGAAATCGCACCCCGTAGTTCGCTGTGGCTGAACGCCCAGTATGCCGAGGCGGAAACCGGGCGTTTCGTCGACCTGAGGACGTGCGGGGCCACGGTCAGGTTCCGCGGCCGCGGGTGCACGGCAAAAGGGGCGCCTCCCGCCCACAGGAGACGCCCCATCGCCAGAAGATCGCGGAACTGCGGAACTACGGCGCTACTCGCTCGATCTGCCAGTCGTCGCGGCCGAGCCGGAACCGCAGCCGGTCGTGCATCCGGTCACGCCGTCCCTGCCAGAACTCGACCTCCTCCGGCCGGATGCGCCACCCGCCCCAGTGCGGCGGCACCGGGATCTGCTCGGTGTCGGCGAACTGGCGCTCGATCTTGTGCAACGCCGAGTCCAGAGTGGACCGACCGGCCACCACGCGTGACTGCGGCGAGGCCCAGGCACCGATCTGCGACCCGCGGGGCCGCGAGTTCCAGTACTCGGCGGTCTCCACGGGGCCGACCTTCTCGACCGTGCCGCGCACGTGGGCTTGGCGCTGCATCGCGAACCACGGGAACGTGGCGGAGGCGTAGCGGGTCGCCATCAGGTCGTGCGACTTGTTCGACGTGTAGTTGGTGAAGAACACCAGCCCGCGCGCGTCGAGTCCCTTGGCCAGCACGGTCCGCGAGGACGGGCGGCCGTGGGTGTCGGTCGTGGCGAGCACCATCGCGTTCGGTTCCGGCAGGCCGGCACCGGCGGCCTGGTCGAGCCACAGCTGGAGCTGTTCGTGCCAGGTGGCGGCAAGCTCCGACTCGGCGAGCGAGCCCTGCTCATAAGACACGCGCATCGCGGGTAGAGCGATGTTCGTGGTCTCCGTCATCGGCGAACCTCCCAGCAGCAGCGCAGAACTCGTGGTCCCTGGACCCGCGACCATACGCAGAGCGAACGGATCCCGAAACCGCCTGCGCGGTGATGACCACCACCTGAATTGTGACTGTCTGTGGTTTGAACGGATCTGGATCGAATACGTGATCGAGTCAGACGGCGTCCAGCGCCTTTGTGACCATGACCACGTTTTCACCCAGTGCGGTGACAAGGGATCCGCCTGCTGCCAACGGGACCACGTTCCACCACTCACCGCCGTCCGCGGCACGCGCGACGGAGTCGAGGAGCACGCGGCTGCCCAGGACGCGTTTTCCGGCCAGCCCCGCGCTGGACCCGTCGACCGACGGGTCGCCGACGACGAGCTCCTGGTGCAACAACGGCTTGCCACAACGGGTTGCGCGCACGGACGTGGACAGCGTGCCGGGTGGCTCGCCGGTGCGGCCGAGCACGAGCACCTCGCGCAACGACAACTCGGCGTGACCGTCCAATTCGGCCTCTACCACGGCGGTGTGACAGGCGCGGCTCGTCACGACCGTGGGCTCCGGCAGGTAGCGCACGGTTCCCTCGATCGAGAACCGCACCACCGAGGAGGACGGCAGCCCGGACGGCCCCGGCAGGGCCAGGGTCGCCGCCACCCCGCGCAGGTCGAGCACGGCTCCGGCGCCGACCTCCACCGACAGTTCGAGCGCGTCGCCGCCGAGCGGGGACGTCACGGAGCTGACGAGGTGCACCAGCGCGACCGGGCCGGTGCGCCGGTGCGGCACCAGGGTCAGCGGTGCCTGGGAACGCAGCACCCGCACGACGCTGTTGCCGTGCGGGTCCAGCGTGACGACCAACCGCGCGGACGCCTTCACAGCTGCGCCAGCACCCACTTCGCGACCTCGGGGGCGTCCGGGGTCTCGACCAGCGACTGCGCGATCACCGGCAGCGCGCCGCGCATGCGGTGGGCGTCGGAGGTCATCACCTCCAGGTCGGCGCCGACCAGCGGGGCCAGGTCGGTCTTGTTGATGACGAGCAGGTCCGCGGTCGTGACGCCGGGGCCGCCCTTGCGCGGGACCTTGTCGCCACCGGCCACGTCGACCACGAAGATCTGCCTGTCGACCAGCCCGCGGGAGAAGACGGCGGTGAGGTTGTCGCCGCCGCTCTCGATGATCACCAGGTCGAGGTCGGTGTAGCGGTGCTCCAGGCGTTCCACGGCGTCGAGGTTCGCCGTGATGTCGTCGCGGATCGCGGTGTGCGGGCAGCAGCCGGTCTGCACCGCCTCGATGCGCTCCGGGTCCAGCACGCCCGCCCGCCGCAGGAAGTCCGCGTCCTCGGTCGTGTAGATGTCGTTGGTGACGACCGCGAGCTCCAGCCGGGAGCCCAGCGCACGGCACAGCGCGGCGGTCAGCGCGGTCTTGCCGCTGCCGACGGGACCGCCGATGCCGATGCGCGGCGCCTTGCCGTGGTGGTGGTCGTGCGGGTCGGGTCCGTGGTCAGCTCCCAAAGAGACGCACCCCTTCACGTCGAACATGGGCCTCGGCCAGCAGGTCCAAGGCGGGTGAACCGAGCGCGGGCAGCTCCTCGCACGCCCGCGCAGCGACCTCCTCGACACCGAGGGAGGCCACAATCGCGTTGACCCCGAACGGGTCCAGTCCCAGCAACCGCACCGCGGCCGACGCCGGCCCGCTCACCGCGAGGTAGGCGCACGTCAGCGCGGCCTCGAACGGGTCGTCCACCAGCACGCCGACCACCAGCGGCTGGTGCGGGTCCGGTGGCAGGTCGGGCAGCCGCGCGGACGGCCACGCCCGCCGCGCCGCCCGCAGCATGCCGCGGCCCTGCGCCCGTGAGGCCGCGCGCTGGGCGGGGGACGGCGTGCGGGCGTCGAGCTCCAGATCCAGCGTGGCTAGGTCCTCGCCACGCGCCGCGGCCGCAGCGAAACCGGCCGCCAGCAGTCCGGCGGTCCGCAATCGGCCGTGCAGGAACGACCGCAGCGACGGCTCGTCGTGCACGAGACCGCGGGTGGCCGCCTCCTCCAGGCCGCCGGAGTGCACGTGACCGCCGCCGGGGAAGCGGGAGTCGGCGAGGATCAGCGCGGTCAGCATCAGAACAGGAAGTACCGCTGGGCCATGGGGAGCTCCGCGACCGGCGCGGGTTCGACCAGCGCGCCGTCGACGTGCACGGCGAAGCTGTCCGGGTCGACCCGCACGTCCGGCATCGCGTCGTTGAGGACCATGTCCGCCTTGGACACCGACCGCGTGTTCGCGACCGGCAGGACCCGCCGCGCGTACCGGTCGCCGACGCCGGCCTCGACCGCTTCCGGCGCCACGAAGAAGACGCTCGACGCGGCACCGGCCGTGGCACCGAACATCGGCCGCGCCCACACCGGTTGCGGCGTCGGGATCGAGGCGTTCGCGTCGCCCATCGCACCCCACGCGATGAAGCCGCCCTTGAGCACCACCGACGGCCGCACGCCGAAGAACTTCGGCTCCCACAGCACGAGGTCGGCGAGCTTGCCGGTCTCGACCGAGCCGACCTCGTCGGCGATGCCGTGCGCGATGGCGGGGTTGATCGTGTACTTCGCGACATACCGCCGTGCGCGCAGGTTCGCGTCCAGCGTGTGGCGCGACGACATGACGTGCGCGGTCTGCCAGGTCCGGATGATCACCTCGCCGACGCGGCCCATGGCCTGCGAGTCGGACGAGATCATCGAGATCGCACCCAGGTCGTGCAACAGGTCCTCGGCCGCGATCGTGGTCGGGCGGATCCGCGACTCCGCGAACGCGAGGTCCTCGGGCACCGACGGGTTGAGGTGGTGGCAGACCATCAGCATGTCGAGGTGTTCTTCGAGCGTGTTGACGGTGTGCGGGCGGGTCGGGTTCGTCGACGACGGCAGCACGTTCGGCAGCGAGACGACCCGGATGATGTCCGGCGCGTGCCCGCCACCGGCGCCCTCGGAGTGGTAGGCGTTGATCGACCGGCCGCCGATGGCGTCCACAGTGGACTCCAGGAAGCCGGCCTCGTTCAACGTGTCCGTGTGGATCGCGACCTGGACACCGGACGCGTCCGCGACCCGCAGGCACGCGTCGATCGCGGCCGGGGTCGTGCCCCAGTCCTCGTGCAGCTTGAACCCGCCGGCGCCGCCCGCGAGCTGTTCGCGCAACGCCTCCTCGGAGACGGTGTTCCCCTTGCCCAGCAACAGGACGTTGACCGGCAGGTGGTCCATCGACGTCAGCATCCGGTCGAGGTACCAGGCGCCGGGCGTGACCGTGGTGGCCTTCGTGCCCTCGGCCGGGCCGGTGCCGCCGCCGACGAGCGTGGTGAGACCCGACGCCAGCGCCTCGTCGACGATCTGCGGGCAGATGAAGTGCACGTGGCAGTCGATGCCGCCGGCGGTGAGGATCTTCCCGTTGCCGGACAGGATCTCCGTCGACGGCCCGATGACGAGGTCGGGGTGGACACCGTCCATCGTGTCCGGGTTGCCCGCCTTGCCGATCGCGACGATCCGGCCGTCCCGCACGCCGACGTCGGCCTTGACCACGCCCCAGTGGTCGAGGACCACCGCACCGGTGATCACCAGGTCCGGCGCGCCCTCGGCACGGGTCGCGATCCCCTGCCCCATCGACTCGCGGACCACCTTGCCGCCGCCGAAGATCACCTCGTCACCGGAGCCGGCACCGCGCGAGCGGTCCTCGGTGACCTCGATGAACAGGTCGGTGTCGGCCAGCCGGATCCGGTCGCCGACGGTCGGGCCGAGCAGCTCGGCGTAGCGCTCGCGGTCGATCATCGCTGCAACCCCCTGACAATCCGCAGACCCGCCAGTGGAACGAGCACGACCTCGCGTTCGACGCCCGGCTCGAAGCGCGTCGCCGTGCCCGCGGCGATGTCGAGCCGGTAGCCGAACGCGGCCTCCCGGTCGAACTCCAGCCCGGTGTTCACCGACGCGAAGTGGAAGTGCGAGCCGACCTGGACGGGCCGGTCGGCGACGTTGACGACGGTCAGCGTGACCCGCGGCCGGCCGGGGTTGAGCTCGACGGGCTCGGAGCCCACGACCACCTCGCCCGGCACCGGACCGGCGGACGGCGCGATCGGGTGGTGCACGGTGACGAGCTTGGTGCCGTCCGGGAACGTCGCCTCCACCTGCACCGAGTCGATCATCTCCGGCACCCCGCGCATGACCTGCTCCGGCGCGAGCACCGTGCGGCCGCTCTCCATCAGCTCGCTGACCGTGCGGCCGTCCCGCGCGCCCTCCAGCACGTGGTCGGTGATCAACGCGACGGCCTCCGGGTAGTTGAGCACCACCCCGCGTTCGAGCCTGCGCCGTGCCACGTCGGCGGCGACGTGCACGAGGAGCTTGTCCCGTTCATGCGGCGTCAGATGCACCACCTCGTTCTACCACCCGAAAGCCGCCTACCGCACTGTGGAAACACGCCCGAAACATGTGCCACATGGGGAGCTTTCGTACGAACAGAAGCGGACGCGGACGCCCCGCGTGGCATCCGTGTCCACCGGACGGTTGACAGCCGGGGTCAGCGGTGCGGTCGTCCCGCGGAGAGGCTTGGGAAAAGCAGGATTCACCCCATGAACGCGATTCGAGTGCGAGGCCTTCGGAAGGCCTACGGGGACCACCAGGCGGTGGCCGGGGTGGACCTCGACGTCGCCCGCGGTGAGGTGTTCGCGGTCCTCGGGCCGAACGGCGCCGGCAAGACGACGACGGTGGAGATCCTGGAGGGCCACCGCGACCGGGACGCCGGTGAGGTGAGCGTGCTCGGCGCCGACCCGGCCAAGGCGGACCGGGTGTGGCGCTCGAAGCTCGGCATCGTCCTGCAGAGCGCCACCGACGCCGCGAACCTCACCGTCCACGAGGCCGTGCGGCACTACACGAGGTACTACGCCGATCCGCGTGACCCGGACGAGGTCATCGAGCTCGTCGGGCTCACCGAGAAGGCCAAGGCCCGCGCCGGCACGCTGTCCGGTGGCCAGCGCCGGCGGCTGGACGTGGCGCTGGGCATCATCGGCCGGCCGGAGCTGGTGTTCCTGGACGAGCCGACCACCGGGTTCGACCCGGAGGCACGCCGCCAGTTCTGGGGCCTGGTCAAGCTGCTGGCCGCCGAGGGCACCACGATCCTGCTGACCACGCACTACCTCGACGAGGCCGAGGCGCTCGCCGACCGCGTGGCCGTGCTCGCCGGCGGCCGGGTCGTCGCGCAGGGCACGCCGCAGACGCTCGGCGGCCGCGCGCACGCCGACGCCACCGTGCGCTGGCTGTCCGACCGCGGCTACACCGAGATCCGCACCTCCGAGCCCACCAAGGCCATCGCCGAGCTGTCCCGCCACGGCGAGCTCGCCGAGCTCACCGTCACCCGTCCGTCGCTGGAAGACGTCTACCTGGAGCTGATCAAGTGACCACCGCCGCCGCACTGCCGGGAACGCTGACGCTCGGTCTCGCGAGGGGTGCGATCGAGCTGCGCGAGTTCTTCCGGCAGAGGGAGAACCTCATCTTCACGGTGTCGCTGCCCGCGCTGCTGATGCTGCTGCTCGGCACCGTCTACGTGAAGGAGCCCGCCGCCGGGCAGATGTTCGCCGCCAGCATGATCGGCGCCGGCATCATCTCGACCTCGTTCGTCGGGCTCGGCATGAGCGTCGTGGCCGACCGCGAGGACGGCACGCTCAAACGCCTGCGCGGCACGCCGATGCCGTTCACGTCCTACTTCCTCGGCAAGATCATCCTGGTCTTCGTGTCGAGCCTGGTCGAGGCCGTGCTGCTGATCGCGGTGGCGGTGCTGCGGTTCGACGTGGAGCTGCCGGCGAGCCCGCAGAAGTGGCTGACGTTCGGCTGGGTGTTCGTGCTCGGCGTGGTGTCGTGCTCGCTGATCGGCGTGGCGCTGAGCTCGATCGCGAAGTCCACCCGCAGCGCGGCGGGCGTGCTGAACCTGCCGTACATCGTGCTGCAGTTCCTCAGCGGCGTCTTCATCATGCAGGCGGCGCTGCCGGAGTCGCTGCGCACGGTGGGCTCGTTCTTCCCGCTCAAGTGGGTGTGTCAGGGTTTCCGCTCGGTGTTCGCACTGGACGACGGCTACGCGGTCATGGAGGCGGCGGGATCATGGGAGCTGGGCAGGACCGCACTGGTGCTGGGGGCGTGGGCGGTCGTGGGCCTGGTGCTGGTCGGCCGGACCTTCAGGTGGAGCAACACCAGTCGCTGATCACCTGGTACGTGCTCTTCGCGGTCACCCAGGTCACCGCGCTGGTGCTCATCCTGGTCGACAACAACACCCTCGCCGACCGCCTGTCGTCGGCGGGGTTGTTGGGCCTGAACGGCCTGTGGTTTGTGCTCTACGGCAGGAAGCTGGTGCGCCTGGGGAAGGACGACTGGCGCGGCTTCGTGTACGCGGCCGGCTCGCTCGCCACGTTCGCGCCGGCGGTCTGGTTCAGCGGCAACGCCACCTTCGCGCTGTTCGGCCTGGTCCCGCAGATCTACATGGTGCTGCCGCTCGCGCAGGCGTTCGTGCCGATGGTGCTGTTCGTGTTCACCCCGCAGGTCCTGACGTGGGCGGCGGGCGCCGTGCCCGCCCTGCAGTGGCCGGCCGCGCTGCTGATCGCCGCTTTCTCGCAGGCCTTCGGGTGGGCGATCAGCCAGATCGCCCGGCAGAACCAGCAGCGCGGCGAGCTGCTGCAACGCATCGAGGCGCTGACGATCGAGGCCGAGCGGGCCCGGTGGTCGGCGGAGATCCACGACACGCTCGCGCAGGGCTTCACGTCGATCATCACGCTGTTGCAGGGCGCCGAGCCGAACGTGGAGCTGGCGCTGCGGACCGCGCGGGAGAACCTCCGCGAGGCACGCGCCCTGGTGGCGTCGAACGCACCGTCGCCTCTGGACGGTTCATCGCTGGAGGAAGCGTTGCGGCGGCTGGTGTCCGGCCTGACCCTGCCGTCGTCGTTCCGGGTGATCGGCGACCCGGTGGGACTGCCGACGTCGGTGGAGGTCGTGCTGCTGCGGACGGTCCAGGAGGCGCTGACGAACGTGCTGCGGCACTCCGGAGCGTCCCGTGTGGACGTGGTGATGCGGTTCGACGCCGACGGCGTGTCGCTGGAGGTGCGCGACGACGGCCGCGGCTTCGGCGACGCCCCGGAGGGCTTCGGCCTGCGGGGCATGCGGGCGCGGCTGGAACAGGTGGGTGGGACGCTCTCCCTGTCCTCGGACGAGGGCGCGTCCGTGCTGGTGGAGGTGCCGTTGTGATCAGGGTTCTGCTGGTGGACGACCACCCGGTGGTGCGACAGGGGCTGCGCGGCATGCTCGTGGCCGCGGACCTGGAGGTCGTCGGCGAGGCCGGCTCGGGCTTCGAGGCGATCTCCGAGGCCGCCCGGCTGCGGCCCGACGTCGTGCTGATGGACCTGCGCATGCCCGAGATGGACGGCGTGGCGGCAACGGCGAAGATCGCCGGCACGGGCCCGCGGGTGCTGGTGCTGACGACCTACGAGACGGACTCGGACATCCTGCGCGCCGTCGAGGCCGGCGCGTCGGGCTACCTGCTGAAGGACTCGACCACCGAGGACCTGATCGCCGCCATCCGGGCGGCGGCGCGCGGGGAGACCGTGCTGGCGCCGTCGATGGTCGCGAAGGTCGTCGGCCAGGTGCGCACGCCACCGCTGTCGGCACGGGAGGCGGAGGTGCTGCGGCTGGTCGCCAAGGGCATGTCGAACGCCGAGATCGGGCGGGCGCTGTTCATCTCGGAGGCGACGGTGAAGACGCACCTGCTGCGGGTGTTCAACAAGCTCGGGGTGTCCGATCGGACGGCGGCGGTCACCACGGCGATGGAGCGGGGGATGCTGCGGTGACGCGCTGAGCAGGCCGCGTTGCGGCACCCCGGTGAAACAGGCGGCCGTTCGAGTGTCGGCGGTCGGCGAACTGAAAAAGGCGGCAACAATCAGTTCAGTCGACTCTCACGGGCAGTCATCGGCGCTGTTCGCAACATCAGTCGGGGGGACAGGTGCTGCGGAGGTGGGACAGGGACGCCGAGCAACGTGAGCTGGAAATGCTCAGACAGCTCGTCTCGCGCTATTGCAACCACATCGACCGGGCCAGGCCCGCGTTCCAGGTCTGCGACTGGAACGAGGTCGTGGAGATCGACCGGCGCGGCGACGCCCGCGACCAGGTGCAGGTCAGGCTGCGGGTGCTGCAGCCTGACCTGCTGTTCGCCCGGTTCCGCTTCGCCTGCAACTGGGCACAGCCGGCCCGGCTGCGGGAGCAGGTCGAGCTGACTGTGCGCAATCAGCTGAACGACGGTTCACAGGGCATAAAACTGCCCACCACGTCCAATTGGGTCAAAGAATCCTCAATGGACGCCGTGGTGCACTTCCCCGCTCCGCAGAAGGAGAACACCGAGATCTCGTTCACGATCGAGCTGAACTGGCCGCGGCGGTTCAAACCACTGCTGGACCGGGCACCGGACACGTTGTCCGTCTACTTCAAACGGCCCACCGGTCACGTGATTTCCAAGATCGTCCTGCCACCCGACACCGATGCGTTCGTCGAACCGGTCGGTGACCCGAAGCTGGTCGAGGTGCGCACGGGCGAGGAGGACGGCAGGAGGACGGCGACGTTCGAGTCGTTCACCCTGCCGGCACACCAGGCTGCCGGGGTGTGGCTGGAGCTGAAGTAGCGGTCAGTCCTCGTCCTCGTCGTCCCAGGTACCGCCCTGACCACCCTGAACAGCACACGCACGCAACACTGAGCGTTCCTCCGCAGCCTTGGGTTGACAAACTGTCAACTGTGATTGCGGATGATGTACAGCTTGATCAACTCCATGTCAAACTCGCTCCACCGTCCGGAAGTGACCCAGGACACCCGGTGGACACCTGTCCGCCACCGGCCTGCAACACTGTCCCCCTCCGGCAACGGCGCCGGTCAGGTCCGTAGAAGATCCATCGCCCCGGAGGCGTGACCACATGACCCAGACCGCCGATCCGACCTCGCTGGTGCTGCCCGCCGAGCTCAAGCCGTCCGACGGCCGCTTCGGCTGTGGACCGTCCAAGGTGCGCCCGGAGGCCGTGCAGGCCCTCGCCACCGAGGGTGCGGCTCTGCTCGGGACGTCGCACCGGCAGAAGCCCGTCAAGAACCTCGTGGGCCGGGTCCGGTCCGGGCTGCGCGAGCTGTTCGCGCTGCCGGAGGGCTACGAGGTCGTGCTCGGCAACGGCGGCACGACGGCGTTCTGGGACGCGGCGTCCTTCGGGCTGGTCCGCGAGACCGCGCAGCACTTCACCAACGGTGAGTTCTCCTCGAAGTTCGCCAAGGTGACGCAGACGGCGCCGTTCCTCAAGGACTCGCTGGTCACCAAGGCCGAGCCGGGCACCGCGCCGGAGCTGTTCTACGCCGAGGGCGCCGACCTGGTCGGCTGGGCGCAGAACGAGACCTCGACGGGTGTCGCGATGCCGGTCACCAGGATCGAGGGGTCCGGTGACGCGCTGATCGCCATCGACGCCACGTCGGGTGCGGGTGGCCTGCCGGTCAAGGCCGAGGACTTCGACGTCTACTACTTCGCGCCGCAGAAGTCGTTCGCCTCGGACGGCGGCCTGTGGCTCGCGCTCATGTCGCCGGCGGCGCTGGCCCGCGTCGAGGAGCTCAAGGACCGCTGGGTGCCGGAGTTCCTGTCGCTGCCGACCGCGCTCGACAACTCCACGAAGGACCAGACGTACAACACGCCGTCGGTGGCCACGCTGTTCCTGCTGGCGCACCAGATCGACTGGATCAACGGCAACGGCGGCCTCGACTGGTCGGTCGCCCGCACCAAGGACTCCAGCGACCGGCTGTACGGCTGGGCCGAGAAGACCTCCTACACCACGCCGTACGTCGAGAAGGCCGCTGACCGCTCGCAGGTCGTCGGCACGATCAACTTCTCCGACGACGTGGACGCGGCGACCGTGGCGAAGGTGTTGCGCGCCAACGGGATCGTGGACGTGGAGCCGTACCGCAAGCTCGGCAAGAACCAGCTGCGGGTCGCGATGTTCCCGGCGATCGAGCCAGACGACATCACGGTCCTGACGCAGGCGATCGACTGGGTCGTCGGCCAGCTCTGACCTGAACGGGGTGAAGGGGAGTCCTCCCAGCCGGGAGGGCTCCCCTTCACCGTTCCCCACAGGCACACCCCTCAGGCGAGTGCCTCCGTCGGTGACTGCCGGGCCGCCCGCACCGCCGGGTAGAGCCCGGAGATCGCGCCGATCAGCACGGCCGCGCCCACTCCCCCGAGCAGCGCGGGCCACGGCAGCGCCGCCGGCCACCGCTGGCTGATCGAGTAGCCGGCCGTGACCGCGATGCCGACGACCACCCCGACCAGGCCGCCGAGACCGGACAGCAGCACCGACTCGGTGAGGAACTGCCGGCGGATCTGCCTGCGGGTCGCCCCGAGCGCCCGCCGCAGACCGATCTCCCTGCGCCGTTCCAGCACCGAGATCACCATCGTGTTGGCCACGCCGACGCCGCCGACCAGCAGCGCGACCCCGCCCAGCCCGAGGAACAGCGCGTTGTAGGAGCTCTCGGCGAGCTTCTGCGCCGCGAGCGCCTCCGAGGGCCGCGACACCTTGACCTCGCCTGCCTGCCGCGGGTTCAGCGTCGGGCCGAGCAGCCTGCGGACGTTCTCCACCTGCTTCTCGTCCGTGCGCACGTAGACGGTGCCGGCGTGGCCGTCGAACCCGAACGCCTCCTTGGCGGCGTCCCAGCCGACGAGCGCGGACCGGTCGATCTCCGGTGAGAGCGGCAGCGGCCCGAGGATGCCGACGACGGTGAACCACTGCCCGTCGATCCACAGCTGCGCGCCCGCCTTCTCGATGCCCAGCCGGGAGGCGGCGGTGCCCCCGAGCACCACCGACTTCTCCCCCGCCGTCAGCCAGCGCCCGGCACGCACGTCGGCGTGCAGCACCTCCGCCAGGTCCTGCTCGGCCGCCAGCACCTGCAACCCGAGCGTGTCGCCGGCCGGCACGAGGTCGGACCTGCGGACGCTCGCGGAGATGTTCCCGGTGGCGCTGGCACCCGTCACCGCGCTGATCCGCCTGGCCATCGGCACCGCGGTCTCCGGCAGCTTCGCGTCCTGGCCGAAGAAGTCCTGACCCGGTGCCGCGGTCAGCAGGTTCGTGCCGAGCGTGGCCATCTTCGCCTTCAACGCCGCCGCGCTGGAGGACGGGATCCCGATCACCGCGACGACGGCGGCGATGCCGATCGCGATGCCCAGCGCGGACAGCACGGCACGGACCGGGCGGGTCCGCATGCCGAAGAAACCCAGGCGCAGCAGGTCGATCACACGATCACCCCGTCGCGGACCTCGACGCGGCGCGGTGCCCACGCCGCGATGTCCCGGTCGTGCGTGATGAGCACGATCGTGGTGCCGTCGGCGTTGAGCTTCTCCAGCAGCTCCAGCACACCGGCGCCGTTGCGCGTGTCCAGGTTCCCGGTCGGCTCGTCGGCCAGCAGGATCCCCGGCGTGTTCACCACGGCCCGCGCGATCGCGACCCGCTGGCGTTCACCGCCGGACAGCTCGTGCGGTTTGTGCAGCGCGCGGTGGATCAGGCCGACCCGGTCCAGTGCGGACATGGCCATGGCCCGCCGCTTCGACCGCGGCACCCCCGCGTACACCAGTCCGGCGGCCACGTTCTCGATGGCGGACAGGCCGTCGGTGAGGAAGAACTGCTGGAACACGAACCCGATCGTGCGGGCCCGCAGCGCCGACAAAGCGTTGTCGGACAAGGAGGACACGTCGTGGCCGTCGATCCGGACGGTGCCGGTGGTGGGTTTGTCGAGCGTGCCCATCAGGTGCAGCAGCGTCGACTTGCCGGAACCGGACGGTCCGACGATCGCGAGCAGCTCGCCGCTCCCGACGGTCAGCGAGACGTCGCGCAGGGCCTGCACACCGCCGGGGTAGGTGCGGCTCGCGTGGTCGACGGTGATCACTCCGTGGTCACCACCCTTGTGCCCTCGCTCAGGCCCTCGCCCTGCACCTCGACCTGGCCCTTGGCGAAGATGCCGAGGGTGACCGGGATGGTCCTGCCGTCCTCGGTCCGCAGGCCGTAGCCGCCCTCGTTGCGCGCGAGCAGCGCGCCGATCGGGACCGCGAGCACGTTCTTCCTGGTGGCGACGGTGAACAGCGCGGTGACGTTGGCGGTGTCGAGGCCCTCCGCGGCCTTGGGGTCGTCGACCGAGATCGTCAGGACGATCTTCGACTTCTGGTCCGCCCCGGCGCCGGGGGTGCGGGTGACGCCGGTGATCGTGCCGGTCGTGGGCTTGCCGCCGACGATCGACAGCTCGACCTTCTCACCCTGCTTGGCCAGGCGTTGCTTGGACTGGTCCAGCTCGACGGTGACCGCGCGCCCGGTGCCGGTGACCTTCATCAGGTCGCCGCCGGCGGGCGCGCCGAGCTGGGTGGTCAGCGCCGCCACGCGGATGGCACCGGGTTGCACGACGACGTCGCCGGCGCCGAGCTTCCCGGTCTGCTCCAGGCCGTTGGCCTTCTGCCACCTCTTCAGCGCCGTGGCCGTGTAGTAGGTGAACTTCTCGTCGGGTGCGCCGAAGTCCCGGTACCCGAGGGCGGCCAGGTTCTCCTCCACCACCTTGACGTCGGGGCCGTCCGGCATGCCCTGTTCGAGGTCGCGGTAGAGCGGCAGCGACCCGTAGAACAACGGCATCGGCTTGGCGTCCGCCCAGAACACCGGCTTGCCCTGCTCGATGACGGCACCCTGGTCCGGCAGACCGGTGACCGTGCCGCTTTTCCGGCTCGCCAGACCACGCTCCGTCCCGAAGCCCAGCAGGCCGTTGACCGACTGCTGGTCGGCGAGGTCGGTGCGCGTGACGGCCGTGGTCTTCGCGGGGTCGTTGCGCAGCGGTTCGGCGTTGGCCTGGTCGGCGGCGACCCTCGTGAGCACGACGACGGAGCCGGTGCCGAGGATCACCGCCGCGACGAGCGCGGCGATGAGAACCTTCCTGTTGACGCTGCGCCTCATCCGACGGGCCTCGCCGGAACCATGCCCTCGCCGAAGCCGCAGTCCTTCATGTCCTGCTCGACCTTGTCGTCGTCGATGTTCGGCAGCTCTCTGACCTCGGGCCCGCCACCGCCGTCGAACTTCGGGTCCGGCCAGTCGTGCCCCTTGTCCCGCATGCACTTCGCCTGCTTGCGGAACCTGTCCTGGTCCTCCGGCGACGGTGGCTTGAGCTCGCCGCCGTTGGGCAGGTGCTTCTTGCAGGCCTCGTGGGCGGCGTTCATCTTCTCCAGGTCCGGAGGCCCCGAGTCGCCGCCGTCGCCGGGCACCGCCTGGATCACCACGCCGCCGCCGTCGCCCTGCTTCGGGTCCGGCATGTCGACACCGTTCTCCCGCATGCACCTGGCGAACTGGACCATGTCGCCGGTGCCGTCCTTCTTGGCCTCCGGCTGCTGTTCCTTCGTGCCGCAGGCGGTGAGTGCCAGGAGCACGGCCAGCAGCACCCCGATGGTGGATTTCATGGCGACAGGTCTACGGAGCGCGTCATTCGGCGCCGTTAAGGGAAAGGCTTTATCCGGCGCTTATGCCCGGTTCGCGGAGACTGTGCGTCATGCGTGTGCTGGTGGTCGAGGACGAACGGTTGCTCGCGGACACCGTCGCCGAGGGCCTGCGCCGGTTCTCGATGGCGGTCGACGTCTGCTACGACGGCGAGGCCGCGCTGGAACGGGTCGGGGTGCACGCCTACGACGTGGTGGTGCTCGACCGCGACCTGCCGCTGGTGCACGGTGACCAGGTCTGCAAGGCCGTGCACGCGAACGGCGGCGAGGCACGTGTGCTGATGCTGACCGCCGCGGCCGAGGTGGACGACCGGGTCGCCGGGCTCGGGCTGGGTGCCGACGACTACCTGACCAAGCCGTTCGCGTTCGCCGAGCTGGTGGCACGGGTGCAGGCGCTGGGCCGGCGCGCGCGGCCCGCGTTGCCGCCGGTGCTCGAACGCGCGGGGGTGACGCTGGACCTGCCGCGGCACCAGGCGTCGCGGGACGGGCGGTTCCTGCCGCTCTCGCCCAAGGAGTTCGCGGTGCTGGAGGTGCTGATGCGGGCGGAGGGCAACGTCGTGAGCGCGGAGGAGCTGCTGGAGAAGGCGTGGGACGAGCACGCCGACCCGTTCACCAACGCGGTGCGGGTGGCGGTGATGACGTTGCGCCGCAAGCTGGGCGCGCCGCAGGTCATCGAGACCGTGCCCGGTGCCGGCTACCGGTTCGGCCCGTGACCCTGCGGACCAGGCTGACGGCCTGGTACGGCGGGGTGTTCCTGATCGCCGGCGTCGCGCTGGTCGGGCTCAACTACTGGCTGCTGGCCGACTGGTTCGTGCCCGCCGACGGCGTCGCGGTGGCGACCGACCCGACGATGGCGCGCACCGTCCCGTTGAACGACGTGCAGACGCTGGACGTGGCCGCGCTGCCCCAGGACGCCGTCGTGCTGTCCGCGGCGGCGGTCAAGACGGACATCCTGGCCACGGTGCTGTGGCAGTCGGCCATCGCGCTGGTGGTGGCGGCGGTGCTGGCGGTGTGGCTGGGCTGGGTGGTGGCCGGGCGGGTGCTGGCGCCGCTGCACGAGATCACCACGACCGCGCACCGGCTGGAGGCGACCCGGCTCGACCAGCGCATCGAGCTGGAGGGGCCGCCGGACGAGCTCAAGGAGCTCGCGGACACCTTCGACGGGATGCTCGACCGGCTCGCGTCGTCGTTCGACAGCCAGAAGCGGTTCGTCGCGAACGCCTCCCACGAGCTGCGCACGCCGCTCGCGGTGCAGCGGACGTTGATCGAGGTGGCGCTGGCCGACCCGGACGTCTCCGCCGAGACCCGCAGGCTCGGCGCGCACCTGCTCGACACGAACGAGCGCAGCGAGAAGCTCATCGACGGGCTGCTGGTGCTCGCCCGGAGCGACCGCGGGCTCAGCACCCGTGAACCGGTGTGGCTGGACGAGGTGGTGGACGACGAGGTGGCCTCGTGCGCGGCATTGGCGGCCGAGAAAAAAGTCACGTTTGCGGTCGAGTCGCGCAGGTATCTGGTCGACGGCGACCCCGTCCTACTTGCCCAGCTCGTCGGCAACCTGTTGCGCAACGCGGTCCTCTACAACGAGCCGGGCGGGTCCGTGTCGGTGCGGCTTGATCGACAACTCGTCGTCGCGAACACCGGTCCCACCGTGCCTGCGCAGGCGGTACCCGGGTTGTTCGAGCCCTTTCGACGTCTCCGCGACCGCACGGGGACCGCCGGATCGGGCCTCGGGCTGTCGATCGCGCAGTCCGTGGCGAGGGCGCACCAGGGCTCGGTGAAGGCTCGTCCGAACGGGGGAGGCGGGCTGGTGGTCGAGGTGAACCTTCCGGAAACCGGCGTGCGGCAGGGCCCGTGAACTGGCAAGATCACGTAAAGATATCGGCGAGTCTCCCACCTCGAGGCGGCTCGTTGTCCTAACGTTCTTCGCTGGCGAGGTGCAAATTCAGGGAGGCCACGATGCGAGCGCTGCGAGTCATCGGGCTCGACGAGGACGGCAAGTCCGTCATCCTCGAGGACCCCGAAAACCGCGGCGAGCGCTTCAAGCTCCCCGCCGACGAGCGCCTGCGGGCGGCACTGCGCGGTGACCTGGCCCGTCTCGGCCAGATGCAGATCGAGTCGGGCGAGGCCCAGATGCGGCCGCGTGAAATCCAGGCGCGCATCCGCGCCGGCGAGTCGATCGAGCAGGTCGCCGCCGCGGCCGGACTGCCCACGCACCGCATCGAGCGCTTCGCCTACCCCGTGCTCCTGGAGCGGTCGCGCACGGCCGACCTGGCCCAGCGCGCCCACCCGGTGCGCGAGGACGGACCGGACGTGCAGACGCTCGGCGAGGTCGTCGCGCACTCCTTCGGGCTGCGCGGCCACGACCTGAGCGACACGTCGTGGGACTCGTGGCGCGGTGACGACGGCCGCTGGATCGTGCAGCTGCACTGGAAGACCGGTCGCTCGGACAACCGGGCGCACTGGGCGTTCCACCCCGGTGCGCAGGGCGGCACGGTCACGGCGCTGGACGAGGCCGCGGTCGACCTGATGGACCCGAACCCGAACCGCACGCTGCGCACGGTGCGCCCGGTGACGCAACTGGCCCGGCAGGCGCTGGAGGCGACTCCCGTGCTGACCGTGCCCGTTCCCGCGGTGGAGGGGCCGGTCGCGGCGTCTGCGATCGCGCCGGCACCGCCCGCCCCGGTGGTGGAGCAGCCGGAGCCGGAGGAGCAGCCGGAGCCGGAGCACGTTCCGGCCCAGGCCACGGACTCCCCCGCCGCCCCGGTGGCGGACCCGGAGTCGGTGCCCGCGGCGGAGAAGCCGGTCCGCAAGGACCCCGCGCCGAAGAGGGGGAAGAAGAACCACCCCATCGTGCCTTCGTGGGAGGACGTTTTACTCGGCGTGCGGTCGAACCGCTGACTGAGACGCCGACTCCATGGGACGTCGTGTCGCGCTGGCTGCCGGAGTGGGTGCATTCCTCGGGCTGGTCTGGTGGGGAGTGTTCGGACTCATCGCGTCGGGCGCTGTCTGCACGAAGGACGACTACGGGTGCCTCGGCACCGCCGTCGTGACCGTGCCGGTCTTCGCGGTGGTGGCGGCGGTGGCGGGGTGGCTCGTGCTGCGGGCTCTGAAGGTGTCGCGGGCCGGGCCGCTGGCCGTGCCCGCGACGCTCATGGCCGTGGCGGCGATCGTGTTCTTCGTGCTCGGGCACTTCTGGGCGGCTGTGCCGATCTTCACCGCGCTGTACGCGCTGGCCGCCGTGCTGACCGCGGCGCGCTCGTGAAGGTGTTGTGGAGGTCCTGCGCAGAACGGCCCGGTCCCGTCCTCGATCGGCTAGATCTGGGCGCATGGTGGTGCGCACTGTCGTGGGGGCGGTGACCGGAGCGGTCGTCGGCGCGGGGTTCGTGGTGACGGTGCACGAGCTGCCGTCCAGGGGCCCCGGCTACCTGGTCCTCGCCGCGGTCCCGGTGCTCTTCGCGTTCTGGGCGTTCGTGGCGGGGGTCCTGATCGCGGGCGGGTTCCGGCTGGGCCGGCAGGAACGCGGCTGGTGGGCGACCGGCATCGGCAGCGGGCTGTGGGTCGTGGTGGTCGTGTCGCTGGTGCTGGGCCGGGTGTTCTCGAAGCACGCCTATCCGCAGCTCGTCGAGGTCGTGTTGATCCTCGTGCCGTGCGTGGCCTACGCGCTCGCGGCCCTGTTCACGTCACGGCGGCCGGTCGCGTGACGCCGCGGGTGCCGCTGATGGCGATGATCGCGGTGTAGGGCGGTCCCGGCCGGGGGTACCCGCCGTTCGTGATCGCGGTGGCCGGGTGCGTCCCGGCCGGTGTGCTCACCCCGCCGGTGCCGTCGCTCCGGCGGTTCTCCGGGTCCCCACGAGCGATTACGGTGGCAGGCGTGACCGAACAGAGCACCGCGGGCAAGACGGGCAGGACGGGACGACGGCTGCTGCTGCGGGTCGTGTTGTCGATGGTCGTCGGCGCCGGGCTGGTGCTCGGGTGGACGTGGGCCTACGAGGGCGGCGCGCTGAAGTCGTGGCTCGACAGCACGTCGATGTCGGAGTTCCTGCTGCTCGTGCTGATCGGGCTGCCGCTCGCGCTGGTGTCGTCGCTCGTGCTCGCGGGGCCGGTCCTGTGGGTGTTCGGGGTGCGGCCGGTGTGGCCGGTCATCCTGCTCGGACCGGTGCTGCTGGGCATCGGGCTGTACTTCAAGGTGCACGAGCCGGTGCTCGGGTGGTTCTCGAACCGGCACCACGCCGAGGCGCTGCTCGCGGCCGTGGCCTACGGGCTCGTGGCGTTGTTCACGTTCAGGAAGTAGCCGGTACCTCGTCCAGCAGGTGCAGGTCCCAGCCCTCCCGCTCGCACCAGTCCTCCGCCTCCTCGCGGGAGACGGCCACGGCGTGCCGGGGGCGTTGACCGGCGAGGTGGTCCCAGCCGTCGGGCGCCAGGACGAAGTTCACCCCATCGCGTGAGGCGATGAGCCTTCCGTGCGGAAACGCCATCGTCTGCTCGCTGCGCAGAAACCGCGTCATGGTGGTCATCGTGCCCTTGACCTCGACCTAAGTCGAGCCAGCAGGCTCGCCGGTGCGGAAAAACCGGATGCTGAGTGTCGGTGCTCCTTCGTACTGTCGAGGAACACCAAGAGGGGGCTCATCGCGTGAGCGATCAACGCAAGACGACGATCGGGACGTTGCGGAGGCTGTGGCCGTACGTGCGGCCGCACCGCGCGCGGATGACTGTCGTGCTCTCGGCGACGATGCTCGCGATGCTGTGCGGTCTCGGCATCCCGCTGCTCACCCAGCGCATCGTCGACGGACCCATCCAGAACAAGGAGACCGCGGTCCTGCCGTGGCTGATCCTGGGCGTGCTGCTGCTCGGGTTCGGCGAGGCGGGCCTGTTCTACGTGCGGCGCAAGCTCGCGGCGAGACCCGCCGCCGAGGTCGAGGCCGGCATGCGGGCGGACCTCTACCGGCACCTGCAGCGGCTGCAGGTCTCGTTCCACGACCGGTGGCAGTCGGGGCAGCTGCTCTCACGCGCCACGAACGACCTGAGCACGATCCGGCGCTTCGTGGCGTTCGCGATCGTGTTCCTCATCGTGAACAGCCTGGTCATCGTGGTCGGGATGGGCATCATCGCGGTCCTGTCGCCGTGGCTGCTGATCGTGTCGCTGTGCGGCTCACTGCCGTTGATCGTCATCTCCTACTTCTTCGAGGCGAAGTTCAAGGTCGTCGCGCGCAGGGCGCAGGACCAGGCGGGCGACCTGACCACGACCGTCGAGGAGTCGGTGCTCGGGATCCGGGTGCTCAAGGCGTTCGGGCGCGGCCCGGAGCTGTCGAAGCGGTTCCTCGCGCAGGCCCGTGAGCTGCGCTCGACCGAGCTGAGCAAGGTGTCCATCCTGGCCGCGCTGTGGTCGGTGCTGATCGTGCTGCCGGAGCTGTCGATCGCGGGCATGCTCGCCGTCGGCGCGGTCGGCATCGTCAACGGCTGGCTGACGGTCGGTTCGCTGGTCGCGGCGGTCGCGGTCAGCGCGTACCTGCGGTGGCCGATCGACTCGATCGGGTGGCTGCTGGCCGAGACGAACCAGGCCGCCTCGGCGGCCGAGCGGTACTGGGAGGTCCGCGACGTCCCGGTGACGATCACCAGCCCGGCCGCGCCGGTGCCGCTGCCGGCGCCCGTGGTCGGGCACGTGCGGTTCGAGGACGTGCACTTCGCGTTCGAGGACGGCCGCGAGGTGCTCTCCGGTGTCGACCTGGACCTGCGGCCCGGCGAGACGCTGGCGCTGGTCGGCGCGACCGGTTCCGGCAAGACGACGCTGACGGCGCTGGTGCCGCGGCTGGCGGACGTGACGGGCGGCCGCGTGACGATCGACGGCGTGGACGTGCGCGACCTGTCGCTGGACGAGCTGCGTCGGGTGGTCGGCACGGCGTTCGAGGAACCGGTGCTGTTCTCCGCGTCGGTGACCGAGAACGTGGCACTGGGCGTGCCGGACGTCGACGAGGCGCGGGTGCGGGAGGCGCTGCGGGTGGCGAAGGCCGAGGAGTTCGCGGACGCGCTGCCGTGGGGGCTCGCGACGCGCATCGGCGAGCAGGGCCTGTCGCTGTCCGGTGGCCAGCGGCAGCGGCTGGCGCTGGCCCGCGCGGTCGTCGGCAGGCCGGCGGTGCTGGTGCTGGACGACCCGCTGTCGGCGCTGGACGTGCACACCGAGGCCGAGGTCGAGGCGGCGTTGCGCCGGGTGCTGCACGGGGTGACGGCGCTGGTCGTCGCGCACCGGCCGTCGACGGTGCAGCTGGCCGACCGGGTCGCGATGCTGGTCGACGGCAAGATCGCCGCGGTCGGCCTGCACCGGGAGCTGCTGGAGACGAACGACGAATATCGGCGCCTGCTGTCCAGCACGGACGACGAACTGATCGAAGAGGAGGTGGCGTCGTGAGTGATGTTGCTGTTGCCGTGCAACAGGAAGAGGAGTGGCGCGGCGTCGCCGCCGAGGAGATCGAGGAGCTGTCGCACTCGACGGGCCTGCGCCTGCAGGCCCGGTCGCGCCGGCTGCTGGGGTCGTTGCTGCGCCCGCACGTGAAGCGCGCGTCGCTCGCGGTGGCGGCGGTGTTCGGCGGCAACCTCGCGAACCTGGCGGGTCCGCTGCTGATCGCCGCGGCGATCGACCAGGGCATCCCGGCCGCGATGGACGGTGGCGCGTCGATCCTGGTGTGGTGCGTCGCCGGGTACGCGGTCTGCGCGGTGCTGACGACGTTCCTGCGCTGGGCGTTCCTGCGGATCTCCGGCCGGGTCGGGCAGGACCTGCTGCTCGACCTGCGCGGGCGGATCTTCGAGCACTCGCAGCGGCTGTCGGTCGGCTTCCACGAGCGGTACACGTCCGGCAAGGTCATCTCCCGGCTGACCAGCGACGTCGACGCGATGCAGGACCTGCTGGAGGAGGGCCTCGACAGCCTCTTCAACGCCGCGCTGTCCGTGGTGGGCATCGCGGTGGTCCTGCTGTGGCTCGACGCCCCGCTGGCCACGGTCGTGCTGGCCGGCTTCCTGCCCGCGTACCTGATCTGGCGCTGGTTCCGCCGCCGCTCGATGGAGGCCTACCGCGGCACCCGCGGCGCCATCGCCAAGATCATCGTGCAGATCGTCGAGTCGATGAACGGCATCCGCGCGGTCCAGGCGTTCCGCCGCCAGCCGCGCAACGAGCAGATCATGACGGGCCTCAACGCCCAGTACCGCGACGCGAACACCGACGCGCTCGGCGTGATGGCGGCGTTCACCGCGACGATCCGCACGATCGGCAACGTGTCGCTGGCCGTGGTGCTGGCGTGGGGCGCGTACCGGGTGACGTCCGGCTCGCTGGAGCTCGGCGTGCTGGCCGCGTTCACCCTGTACCTGCGCCGCTTCTACGACCCGTTCGACGAGCTGGCGATGTTCGCGAACTCCTACTCGGCGGCCGCCGCGGCGCTGGAGAAGATCTCCGGCCTCCTGCAGGAGGAGCCGTCGGTGCCGGAGCCGGAGACCCCGGTCGCCCTCCCGCACGCGCGCGGCGCGATCCGGTTCGCCGGGGTGGAGTTCGCCTACCCGTCGACCTCGCGGGTGGTGCTGCCGAAGTTCACGCTGGACGTGCCCGCCGGCCAGACCGTGGCCCTCGTCGGCGCGACCGGCGCCGGCAAGACCACGCTCGCCAAACTGGTGGCCCGCTTCTACGACCCGTCCGCGGGCGCCGTGCTGCTCGACGGCGTCGACCTGCGCTCGGTCGCCGACGTGGACCTGCGTCGCGCCGTCACGATGGTGACCCAGGAGAACTTCCTGTTCTCCGGCTCGGTCGCCGACAACATCGCCCTGGGCCGCCCCGGCGCCACCCGCGCCGAGGTCGAAGCCGCCGCCGCCGAGGTCGGCGCCCACGAGTTCATCGCCGCCCTCCCCGAGGGCTACGACACCGACGTGCGCAAACGCGGCGGCCGCCTCTCCGCGGGCCAACGCCAGATGGTCGCCTTCGCGCGCGCCTTCCTGGCAAATCCCGCGGTCCTGGTCCTCGATGAGGCAACATCATCCCTCGACGTCCCCACCGAACGCGCCGTCCAAGCCGCCCTGGAAACCGTCCTGGCCGACCGAACGGCGTTCATCATCGCCCACCGCCTGTCCACGGTCCTGATCGCCGACCGCGTCCTGGTCCTGGATGGTGGCATTGTGGTGGAAGACGGCTCCCCCGCGGAGCTGATCGGTGAGCGGGGGCGGTTCGCCGCCCTGCACACGGCCTGGCGCGACTCGCTCGCGTAGGTCTGGGTCGCGTTCGCGCCAATGGGGATCTGGCGCGAACGCGATCCCACGACTGGGGGTCGCGTCGGGGGTTCGGTTTGGGTCCGTGGTCTGTCGCCTTAGGGGCGGGGTTGGGTTGCGTCCGTTGTCTGTCGCCTTGGCACCGTGGTTGATCAGGCAGGGACGGCGTTGTGGGTTCATCGCCGCTTCGCGACGATCGCGATTGGGGCTTGACTTCGAGCCTCTAGCGGGGCGATGAGTCGGCCTTAAAAAGCCGGGCATAAGGAGCCCGGCCGATCCCTACCAGGATATCGCCCCGCCCTCAAAGTCAAGCCCCAATCGCAAAACGAAGGCCTTGATACCGGTACCCGTCAAGGGAAGGTAGAAACGCCTCGCTTCGCTCGACGGGTGTTGAATGCCTGAGGTCAGGGAGGGTCGTCTCGCTTCGCTCGATCAGGGCCGTCGTCCGTGGCATCCCGCTCCTGAGGCCGAACGGCAAAGCTGCCGGGTGCAACTCGTTCTCCCTTCCCGGTCCTGTCCGATAGGTTTTGCGCCGAGACCACCGGAGGAGAATCAGTGGAGTTGCGAGTCCGGGATGGGCGCGCCGTGCTCGCCGGGGAGGACGAGACCGGCGAGCGTGAGGTCGATCCGCACACCCTTCCCCTTGGTGCTGACCTGGCTGAGGCCCTGCACGAGTGGGCGAAGGTCGCTGATGCCGTTGTGCGCAGCGAGACGCCTGCGGATGGGGTGGCCAGTGCGTTGGTCATGCGGCGGGGGAAGCAGCTTGCCGGGCGGCTTGCGGCGGTCATGAACGCGCCCGTGCGGTACCTCGATCCGGTGAGTGGTGAGCGGGTCAGCGTTGAGGCGCCGGAGGAGGAGCCGCGGGCGGAGGTCGAGGCGGAGGCCTCGGTCGAGGTGCCGGAGGAGGAGCCGGAGCCGACGCCCTGGGGGACTGGGCTCACGGTCAGCTTCATCACGGCGGCCATCGTCACCGTGACGGTCGTGTCGTTGTCGCTTGGCCTTGGGGAGACCAGCCGGTGGCTGGCGCTCGTCGCCAACGTGTTGGTGGTGGGCGGGCTTGCGCCGAGTGTGTGGCTTGGGCGCAAGGTGCCGGTGTGGCGGTGGGTGTCGTACGGCGTCGTCACCGGGGTGCTGGTGGCGTGGGTCGTGTTGATCTTGACCCTGCTCTGACGGCAACGGTTAGAGCAGGGCGTAGAAGGCCACGGCGCCCGCGGTCGCGACGTTCAGGGAGTCCACGCCGGACGACATCGGGATGCGCACGGCCAGGTCGGCGGCGGCGATGGCCTCGTCGGTCAGGCCGGGGCCTTCCGAGCCGAGGAGGACGGCCACGCGGCGGCCGCGCAAGTTGGCGTCTGCAAGATGCAGTGCGGAGGGGCGCGGGGTCAGGGCGGCAACTGTGAAACCCTTGTTCCGCAACATGTCCAGCGCCGTGGGCCACTCTTCCGTGGTAGCGAACGGCACGCGCAGGACGTGGCCCATCGACACGCGCACGCTGCGGCGGTACAGGGGGTCGCTGCAGCCTGGGCCGAGCAGGACGCCGTCGACGCCCAGGGCGGCGGCGTTGCGGAAGATCGAGCCGAGGTTCTCGTGGTCGCCGACGCCTTCGAGGACGGCGAGGCGCCGGGCGCCGGAGACCAGTGCGTCGAACGACACGGCCGGGGCGCGGTCGGCGGCGGCGAGGACGCCCCTGTTCAGGTGGAAGCCGACGACTGACGCCATGACCTCCGCTGACGTCACGTAGGCGGGAACGTCCAGGTCGGAGAGGTCGAGGGCCTCGACGCGGCGGCGGACGCCGAGCAGGCCGCGGACCGGGTACGGGGAGGTCAGCAGGCGTTCCACCACGACCACGCCCTCGGCGATCACGAGACCGCGTCCGCCCGGCCGGTCGGGCCTGCGGTCGGCCGTCGACAGGTCGCGGAAGTCGTCCAGCCGGGGGTCGGCGGGGTCGTTGATCTCGATCACTGTTGCCACGCCGGAAGTTTTGCACCCGGCCTGATGTGGAACAGGCCGGGTAGTCCGGAGGGCGGAACGCCACACGCCCGACCAGCGGATGATCGCTGGTTGTTACTCCGACGTGACAGAGAGCACCGATTTGGGCGATGTCAACCTGGTTACCGCTGTGTCACGTTGGGCGTTCCGCCTGGCCCGCGCCCACCGGCGCCGAGCGAAGGGGTAGCGGCATGGGAAGCGAAGTGTCCAGCCGCACGTTCACCAGAGACGATCGTCAGCGTTACCGCTCGAAGATGCAGCGGAGTCTGGACGCCTTGGCGACAATGCTCGCAGAAGACACGTTCTCGTTCCCCCGCAGGCAGATGGGGCTGGAGATCGAGCTGAACCTCGTCGACGACGCGATGCGGCCGGCCATGGCGAACTCCGAGGTGCTTGAGAAGATCGACGACCCCTCGTACACGCTGGAGCTGGGGCAGCAGAACCTGGAGATCAACGTCCCGCCGCGCGAGCTCGCCGGCGGTGAGATGCTCGGGCTGGAGGAGGAGCTGCGCTCGTCGCTCGACAGCGCGGACGCCAAGGCGCAGGACGTGGGCGCGAACCTCGCGATGATCGGGGTGCTGCCCACGTTGCGGCAGCGGCACTTCGACAAGAGGTGGCTTTCGGACAGCCCGCGGTACGCGCTGCTCAACGACACCATCTTCGCCGCGCGCGGCGAGGAGATGGTGCTGCACATGGAAGGCCCGGCGATGCCGGGCAAGGGTCCGGAGAAGCTGCTGAGCTACGCGGAGTCGATCCTCCCGGAGGCGGCGTGCACGTCGGTGCAGCTGCACCTGCAGGTCGAGCCGACGCACTTCGCCGCGCACTGGAACGCCGCGCAGTGCCTGGCCGGTGTGCAGGTCGCGATCGGCGCGAACTCCGCTTTCCTGCTGGGCAAGGCGCTCTGGCACGAGACGCGGATCCCGTTGTTCCAGCAGGCCACCGACACCCGCCCGGACGAGCTCAAGAACCAGGGCGTGCGGCCGCGGGTGTGGTTCGGTGAACGGTGGATCACGTCGATCTTCGACCTGTTCGAGGAGAACGTGCGCTACTTCCCCAGCCTGCTGCCGGAAACCGACGACGAGGACCCGATCGAGACCCTCGAAGCCGGTGGCGCGCCTCGGCTTTCCGAGCTGCGCCTGCACAACGGCACGATCTGGCGCTGGAACCGGCCCGTCTACGACGTCGTCGACGGCGTGCCGCACCTGCGGGTCGAGAACCGGGTCCTGCCCGCGGGTCCCACGGTGCTCGACACGATGGCGAACGCCGCGTTCTTCTACGGCACCCAGCGCGCGCTCACCGCACAGGAACGTCCACTGTGGACGCAGATGTCGTTCCAGGCGGCCGAGGAGAACTTCTACACCGGCGCGCGGCACGGCATGAACGCCCAGCTGTACTGGCCGGGCATCGGCTGGATCCCGCCGGACGAGCTGGTGCTGCGCCGGCTGCTGCCGATGGCGCACGAGGGCCTGCGCGACTGCGGTGTCTCCGACGAGGCCCGCGAACGCTACCTCGGCGTGATCGAGCAGCGCTGCCTCGCCCGGCGCACCGGGTCGTCGTGGCAGCGGGAAACCGTTGCGCTGCTGGAGGAACGCGGCATGTCCCGGGACGCGGCGCTGTCCGGGATGCTCAAGCGGTACATGGAGCTGATGCACGCGGGTGAGCCCGTGCACGCGTGGCACATCGGCTAGCAGCGCACGAAGCGGGCTTCCGGAGGGCCGGCGTCGGCAACGGCGCCGGCCACCTGATCGGTTCGCCGTGCGGCGGCTGGGCTAGCGGCGGCGGCCCGCCTTCAACGGCGCCACGTCGGCGCCGTCGTGCGAGATCCGGCACTCGTCCGGCGTCACGGCCTCGACGGCCAGCGTCAGCTCGCCCTTCACGCCCGTGTAGATCGACTCGCCGCGCGAGGCCAGTGAGGCGTGCACGCGGTTGGAGTCGGTGAAGTCGCGCTCGTCCTTCACCCGCTTCTTCCCGGTCTCCTCCGGGCGCGTGGCGCTGCGCAGGTTGACCTCGAGCCAGGCGGCGACCTCGGCGGGCGAGGTCAGCACCTCCTCGGGCGTGCGCTCCAGGCGGACCTGGCGAGGGGAGGCGTGGTCGAGCGAAGTGTGCTCCACATAGGCGTGCCAGTGGGTGTTGCGCATCGACCAGGTCTGTTCGACCGGCCAGTCCTCCTCGGTGGTCATGCTCCTATCTTCCACCCTTAGCGCGTGGAAACGTGAGGAGGTCACGCACGTTGATCTCGTGGTCCACCCGCACGGCCGAAGCGAGCCGCCGATCGTGGGTGACCAGCAGCAACGTGCCCGCGTAGGTGTCCAGCGCCTGTTCGAGCTGGTCGATAGCCGGCAAATCCAAGTGGTTCGTCGGTTCGTCGAGGACCAAACAGTTCGTGCCGCGCGCTTGCAGCAACGCCAAGCCCGCGCGGGTGCGTTCGCCGGGTGAGAGCTCGCGGGCGGGCCGCAGCACGGCGTCCGCGCCCACCCGGAACTTCGCGAGCAGCGTGCGCACCTCGACGTCCGGCAGTCCGGTCGCGTCGGCGACGATCCGCAACGCCGTCCGGTCGGCGGCGAACTCCGCGCGCAGCTGGTCGACCTCGCCGACCACGACACCGGGTCCCATCGAGCGTTCGCCGGAGTCGAGCGGGATGCGGCCGAGCAGGGCGCCCAGCAACGTCGACTTGCCCGACCCGTTCGGGCCGGTGATCCGCCACCGCTCCCCCGCGCCGATCGTGAGGTCGACCGGCCCGAGCGTCACGTCGCCGCGGCTGACGACGGCCCCGCGCAACGTGAACGTGTCGAGGCTGCCACGCCCGGCCGAGGGCAGCGACAGCCGCAGCTCCCACGCCTCGCGCGGCTCGTCGACCTCGTCCAGCCGCGCCAGCCGGCGGTCCACAACGGACGCTTTGGCGGTCAGGTTCTCGGCCGACTGCTTGCGGGCCTGGCGCAGCGGCTTGTCCGGTTCGTCGTTGCGCGCCTTGGCGCTGGTGGCGCGCCGCACGCCCTGCCGCGACCACTCCTTGACCTGCCGGCCGCGCTGCACGAGCGAGTCGCGCTGGGCGACGTAGGCCTCGTACTCCTCACGGGCGCGGCGTTGCGCGGTCGCCTTCTCCTCGACGTAGGCGTCCCAGCCGCCGCGGAACACGGTGAGGTGGTGGGTGAACTCGTCCAGCTCGGCGATCGCGGTCGTGGTGCGCGCGAGGAACTCCCGGTCGTGGCTCACGAGCACGATCGCGCCGGGGTGGCCGCGCACGTGCGACTCCAGGAGGTCGAGCCCGGCGGCGTCCAGGTCGTTGGTGGGCTCGTCGAGCAGCAGCACGTCGGCACGCGTGAGCAGCACCGCCGCCAGCCGCAGCCGCGCCTGCTGGCCGCCGGACAGCTCGTCGGGCGCACGGCCGTCGAGCAGGTCGGCGGGCAGGCCGAGGCGCTGGCAGACCGCCTCGGCGCGGTCGTCGAAGTCACCGGCACCGATGGCGGTCCAGTGGTCGAGCGCGTCCGGGTAGTCGGCGCCGCCACCGTCGGCCAGCTGCTCGGCGGCGCGCTGCAGCCAGGCTTCGGCGGCGGCGACACCGGTGCGGCGGGCGAGGTGGTCGCGCAACGACTCCCCGGCGTGGTGGAGGGTCTCCTGCGTCAGGTGCGCGACGGTCCCGGTGGCGGAGACGGTCCCGGTCTCCGGCGGGAGCTCGCCCGCGAGAACGCGCAGCAGCGTGGACTTGCCGACACCGTTCGGCGCGCTCAGGCCGACGCGGTCACCAGGCGAAACATCGAGATCGACCTCCGAGATCACGGTCCTCGGACCGAACGACAGCGACACGTTCCTGGCTGTCAGCACGGACACGCTTTCGACGGTACGGGCCCCCGCAACTGGTTAACTCGACCTTGTTGCTAGTAAGTTGCAAGAACCAATCGATTGCAATTGGGGAGATGTCATGGCCCAGTACGTGCTGCCGGATCTCGACTACGACTACGGCGACCTGGAGCCGGCGATCATCGGCGAGATCAACGAGCTGCACCACGGCAAGCACCACGCGGCCTACGTCAAGGGCGCGAACGACACGCTGGAGCAGATCGAGGAGGCCCGCGACAAGGAGAACTTCGGCGGGATCGTCGGCCTGGAGACCACGCTCGCGTTCCACCTGGCCGGGCACGCGCTGCACCAGGTGTGGTGGAAGAACCTGAGCCCGAACGGCGGCGACAAGCCGGTCGGCGAGCTGGCTGCCGCCATCGACGAGCACTTCGGCTCGTTCGACCGGTTCCGCGCTCAGCTCAACGCCGCCGCGTCGTCGATCCAGGGCTCCGGCTGGGGCATCCTCGCGTGGGAGCCGATCGGCCAGAAGCTGGTCACGCTGCAGCTCAAGGACCACCACTCGAACCTGTCGATCGCGACGACGCCGCTGCTCGCGTTCGACATCTGGGAGCACGCGTACTACCTGCAGTACCGCAACCTGAAGGCGGACTACATCAGTGCGCTGTGGAACGTCGTGAACTGGGAGGACGTCTCCGCCCGCTTCGAGGCCGCCCGCGCGGGCCAGAACGGCCTGCGGCTCTGAGGACTTCGGCGGTGGATGCTCCGACAAGCCCCGCTGCCGAACACGACGAGGCCCCCGCTCTGCCCAGAGCGGGGGCCTCGTCCGTTCCCGAACTGACTGCCGCTCCCACCACGAAGCGACGAGACTTAGGTTAGCCTAACTTCTTCTTCCTGGGAAGTCCTGCGCACCAGTCCCCTCGCGACCAGCTCGACCACGGTCGCGACGGCGGCCACCTCGACCGCGAGCAGGGCCAGGAGCACCAGCAGCTGCAACGCACCCGCCTGCCACACCGGCGCCCCGCCCAGGAGCATGCCGACGAACGCGCCCGGAAGGGTGACCAGTCCGACCGTCCTGGTCTGGTCGAGCGGCGGCAGCAACGCCTCGGCCGCCGGCTTGCGGATCAGGAACCGGACCGCCGTCGGCTCGATGAACCCGAGCGCCAGCGCCGCCTCGTACTCACCGTTGCGGTCCTTGAGGGTGTCGAGCGCCCGTCGCACGGACAGCGTGGTGGTGGTCATGGCGCCACCGATGAGGATTCCCCCGATCGGGACCAGCGCGATGCCCTTGACCGGCACCAGCCCCAGCCCGATCAGCAGGCCGAGCGCCGGCACCGTGCCGACCAGGACCGCTGCCCCCACCCAGATCCCCTGCCAGCCGGTCTTCGTGCGCGCGGCCGCCGTCGCCGTGGCCACGGTCGCCATCACCACCAGGAACGCGCCGGTGAGCCCCAGGTTGGTCAGGACGACCGTGATCACCGCGCTGACCGCGGCGAGCTGGACCACGGCGCGCAACGCCGCCTTGACGAAGGGCTTCGGCGTGGTGAGGCCGGTGGCCCAGGCGACCCCGGCGGCCGCGGCCGTGAAGACGACGCAGACGACCAGCAGCCGGACCCAGTCGGTGGTGATGACCATGCAGGGGATTTACCACCGGTCGCGGTGCGCGGCCACGAACGCCCCGAACGACCTGGGTGAACGCCCGGTGACGTCCTCGACCGTGCTGGTCACCCGGTCCTCGGCGCCGCCGGCGATGGCCTCGTCGAGCGCGGCGAGCATGACCGCGAACTCCGCCGGCACGACGCCCGCGAAGCGTTCGGCCATCTCGGCCGCGCTGACGGCGCGGTGGCGGACCGGGACGCCGGTGTGCCCGGTGATGATCGCGGCGGCGTCGGCGTAGCTGAGCGCCTCCGGGCCGGTGATCACGTGCTCGGTGTTGTGCGGGTCCCCGGTGAGCGCCGCGACGGCCACCGCGGCGATGTCATCGGCGTCCACGAACGCGACACGGCCGTCACCGGTGGCCGTGACGATCTCGCCGGCACGTACGCCGGTGGCCACCGGGTGGGTGTCGTCGACGAAGTTCTGCATGAACCACGACGGGCGCAGCACCGTCCACTCCGGCAGCTGCCTGACCAGGCGGGCGTTCGGGTCGTCCTGGACGGCGGAGGAGCTGAGCAGCACGACCCTGCGGTCGCCGGAGACGTCGAGGAAGCGCTCGACGTGCGGTGCCGGGTCGATCTCGCCGACCGGCGGGATGAGGTAGACGGCACGCGTCCCGTCGAGCACCGGCGCGTACGTCTCCGGGCGGTACCAGTCGAACCCGGTGCGACGCGAGGCGATGCGGGCCTCGGCGCCGAGCCGGTGCGCGACGCGGCTGCCGGTCGTGCCGGTGCCGCCGATGACGAGGACGGTCACGACAGCTCCGCCGCGGCCAGCGGGTTCCAGTAGTCGCGCCACTCGGCGATCCGGCCGTCGCGTTCGGTGATCACCACGACGTAGCGGTTGCGGAACGGCCTGCCGGTCGCGACGAGCTCGCCGGTCAGGTCGAACTCGGCCACCGTGACGTCCGGGTCGGCCGTCCGGTGAACGAGCCGCCAGGGGACCTCGTGGACGTCGATCATCAACGGGTAGTCGCGCAGGTAGTCGTGGACGGCCTCGCGGCCGTTGACCTCCTTCGGCCAGCCCTCGGGGGCGAACGGGAACTCCATCCGGCCGTCGTCGGCCCACAGGTCGGCGAACCCGGCCATGTCCTTCTTCAGCAGCAGGTCAAGCGCTTGGTCCAAGAGCATGTCAGGGACTTCCTCGGTCAGGACGATACGGTCACGTCTCGACCAGATTAGACGGGACGGGACCGTATCGTCCACACTTGGGTCCGTGACCAAACGCGCCCCGACCGGAGCCGCCGTCCTGCAACCGCACGTCACCGCCGCCATCTCGGAGGCGGTGCTGGACGAGCTGGCCGCGTGCGGCTACGGGCGGCTGTCGATGGAGGCCGTCGCAAAACGCGCGGGCGTCGGCAAGAGCGCGCTCTACCGGCGGTGGCCGTCCAAGCAGGACATGGTGATCGCCGTGCTGGCGGAGCTGAGCGTGCCCGCGGCGGAGGTCCCGCACACGGGATCGCTGCGGGCCGACCTGCGCGCGATGCTGCGGGCGGTGCACGACTGGCTGACGCACCACCGGATCGCGGCGATCCTGCCCGACCTGATCGCCGAGGGCGGGCGCAACCCGGCGCTGTCGGACGCGATCGCGACCGGGGTGGGGCAGCCGCGCAGGGACATCGCGTCGGAGACGCTGACGCGGGCGGTGGAGCGCGGGGAGCTGCGCGCCGACCTCAACGTGGACGTGGCGCTGGACGTGCTGGCGGGGCCGATCTACTGGCGGCTCGTGGTGCGGCACGCGCCGGTGGACGACCGGTACCTGGACGAGCTGGCGGAGTTCCTCCTGCGGGCGCTGGGCGCGGACTAGCCGCCCGGCTCAGACGTCGTCGAGGCCCTGCTGGGCGGTACGTGACCCTCGCCTCGCCGCGCGGCGTTGCCAGTAGAAGACTCCGTACCCGATGATCCCGAGCAGACCGCCGCACAGGGTCGTCCAGAGCAGGACGCCGTTCGAGCGGTCGGCGACGAGCACCACGAGAAAACCGAGGAACCACAGCGCCGTTCCCCCGAGCACAACGGGCACGGGGTCGGCCAGCCGGTGCGGCAGCGGCGGCGGGCTGGGGGCGGAGTCGCGTTCGGACACGGGGTTAGGAGACCAGATGCTGGACGGGTTCTTCAAGATTTCGGAGCGCGGCTCGACCGTGGCGCGCGAAGTGCGCGGCGGCGTCGTGACGTTCTTCACGATGGCGTACATCGTGGTGCTGAACCCGTTGATCATCGGCAGCTTCGCCCCGACGGGGCCCGGTGCGCACCCGGACGTGCTGGGCAACATCCTCCCGGTCGGCCAGGTGGCGGCGGTGACGGCGCTGGTCGCCGGCGTGATGACCATCCTGTTCGGACTGATCGCGAACTACCCGTTCGCACTGGCCACCGGCCTGGGCATCAACTCGTTCGTGGCGGTCAGCGTCGCGGCGAAGGTGTCGTGGCCGGAGGCGATGGGGCTCATCCTCGTCAACGGCGTGGTCGTGCTGCTGCTGGTCCTCACCGGCGTGCGGACCGCGGTGTTCAACGCCGTGCCGAACGAGCTCAAGGCCGCCATCGCCGTGGGCATCGGTCTCTTCATCACGTTCATCGGCCTCGTCGACGCCGGGTTCGTGCGCCGGCTGCCGGACGCCGCCAACACCACCGTGCCGGTCGGGCTGGGCATCAACGGGTCGATCGCGAGCTGGCCGACGCTGGTGTTCGTGGTCGGGCTCGTGGTCACCGGCGTGCTGTTCGCGCGCAAGGTCAAGGGCGCGATCCTGATCGGCATCGTCGGCACGGCGATCTTCGCGATCGTGCTGGAGGCGCTGGTCAAGGCGGGCCCGTCGGCCGGGACGAACGCCAAGGGCTGGAACCTCGGCTACCCCGCGCTGCCCGACAAGGTGTTCGGCGTCCCCGACCTGTCGCTGCTCGGTGACGTGTCGTTCGGCGCGTGGACGCGGCTCCCGGCGCTGGCCGCGGCGCTGATCGTCTTCACGCTGGTGCTCACGGACTTCTTCGACACCGTCGGCACGATGACCGGTCTGGGCAAGGAGGCGGACCTCATCGACGAGGACGGCCAGCTGCCGAACGTGAGCAAGGCGCTGTTCGTCGACGGCCTGGGCGCGGTGGCCGGTGGCGCGGCGTCGAGCTCGTCCAACACCGTCTTCATCGAGTCGGCGTCGGGCATCGCGGAGGGCGCGCGGACCGGTCTCGCGAACGTCGTGACGGGCGTGCTGTTCCTGCTGGCGATGTTCTTCACGCCGCTCTACGAGGTCGTTCCGATCGAGGCGGCCGCACCGGCGCTGGTGGTCGTCGGCGCGTTGATGATGATGCAGATCCGCGAGATCGACTTCGGCGACTTCACGGTGGCGCTGCCCGCGTTCCTCACGATCGTGGTCATGCCGTTCACCTACTCGATCGCGAACGGCATCGGCGCGGGCTTCGTCAGCTACGTGCTGATCAGGGCGCTGACCGGCCGGGCCCGCGGCGTGCACCCGCTGATGTGGGTCGTGGCGGCCGCGTTCATCGTCTACTTCGCACTCGGGCCGATCCAGGGCCTGCTCACCTGACGTTCGGCGTGAAACTATTTCGTGAGGTACGCTAACTACGTGGCGAACGAACAGCACGGTCTGGCGAGCAGGCTTCGGCTTGCCGTCGTGCGCCTCAACCGCCGGTTGCGGGCCCAGCGCACCAACTCGGCCGTGTCGCTGACCCAGGTGTCCGCGCTGTCCACACTGCACAAGTGCGGACCGCTGACGCCGGGCGAGCTGGCCGCCAAGGAAGGCGTGCAACCGCCGTCGATGACGCGCGTGATCGCCGCGCTGGAGGAGTTCGGCTTCGCCACGCGCAGCCCGCACCCCACCGACGGCCGTCAAGCCATCGTCGAGCTGACCGGCGAAGGCTTGTCGTACCTCGAAGACGAGATCACCGCCCGCGAGGCGTGGCTGGACAAGCGGCTGGCGGAGCTCCCCGCGGAAGAGCGGGAACTGCTCTCGAAGGCCGCCGAGATCATCGACAGGATGGCGGGGCAGTAAGGACGTGTCGGGCTACGCGGGTGGTGGAGCGGAGACTTCGTCACCTCGGCGTACCGGAATGTTCTCTTCGCTTCGCATCCACAACTACCGCCTCTACGCCTCCGGCCAGATCATCTCGCTGGTCGGCGTGTGGATGCAGCGCGTCGCCCAGGACTGGCTGGTCCTGGAGCTGACCGACGGCTCCCCCGTCGCACTCGGCTTCGCCGCGTCACTGCAGTTCCTGCCCGTCCTGCTGCTGTCCATGTGGGGCGGCGTCCTCGCCGACCGCCTGGACAAGCGCCGCCTGCTGCTGTGGCTGGAGTCCGCACTCGGCCTGTGCGCGCTGGCCCTGGGCCTGCTGGACGTGTCCGGCGTGGTCGCGCTGTGGCACGTCTACGTGCTGTGCTTCCTGCTCGGCTGCTTCTCCGCCGTGGAGACACCGGTGCGGCAGTCGTTCGTGGTCGAGATGGTCGGCCGGGAGTCGCTGACGAACGCCGTGGCCCTGAACTCGATGATGTTCAACCTGGCCCGGATCATCGGCCCCGCGATCGCGGGCCTGGCCGTGGTGGCCATCGGCACCGGCTGGGTCTTCATCGCCAACGCGGTCAGCTTCGTCGGTGTCGTGCTCGGCGTCTGGCTGATGCGGACGTCGGAACTGCAGCGGTCCGCTCCGGTACCGCGCTCCCGCGGCCAGCTGCTGTCCGGCCTGCGGTACGTGCGCAGCCGGCCGGACCTGATGACCGTGATGCTGCTGGTCTTCTTCATCTCGACGTTCGGGTTCAACTTCTACCTGACCCTGGCGATCCTGGCCCGCAACGTCTTCGGCGGCGACGCCGACGCCTACGGGTTGCTGTCGACGCTCATCGCGGTCGGAACCCTGGCCGGTGCGACGCTGGCCGCGCGCCGCAAGAAGCCGCGGATGTCGGTGTTCATCGGCTCCGGGGTGGTCTTCGGGGTGCTGGAGGTCGTGTCCGGGCTGATGCCGACGATGCTGCTGACCGGGTTGATGATGATCCCGGTCGGCGTCGCGATGATGACGTTCAACACCATCGCCAACGCGACCGTGCAGCTGGCCGTCGAGCCCGAGATGCGCGGGCGGGTGATGGGGATCTACATGCTGGTGTTCCTGGGAGGGAACCCGGTGGGCGGGCCGTTGATGGGCTGGCTCGGGGAGGTCAACGGGCGGGCGCCGGTCATCGTCGGCGGGGTGGTGTCGGTGGTGGTGACGGCGACCGCCTGGGTGATCCTGGTGCGGCGCGGGGACATCGGGCGGCCTCGGCTGCGGCGGGGGCGTGCGGAGGCGGCTGAGGGCGTGGACGTGGCCGCTTGAGTGGGTGGCCGCGACGGGGCGCTGTCGCCTGATCGGGTGAAGGTTGTCCGGAATGGGCGGGGTTGGCGTCTCTTTGAGGTCTTGAAGTAGTGGTCGTCTTCGCCCGCAGATGAGGAAACGCGTGGGGCGCCGACACGTGACGTGGATGACCCGCGACGGCACAGGCCAGGCAGGCGGTGCCGACGTCGGCCCGGTGATCAGGGTGCGTCGGGGTCCCAGCCGTGCTCGGCCAGCGCCGCGTGCACCCAGGCAACCCGCTGCCGTTCGCGTGAGGCGGTCCGCGCGGCCGCGACGACGTGGACGCCGTACGCCACGTGCCGGTCGACGCCGGTGAGGGTCTCGACGACCAGTGCGAAGTTGCGGTCGCTGCAGCCCTCCCACAACGCCGCCAGCACCACGTCGAGGTCGCCGTCCGGGATGCCGCCGGGATAGGCCGCCCGCACCTGGGCGAGCGTCTCCCGCAGCCACTGCGGTTCGAGGGCAGGCACGGTCGGCAAAGCCTTTCGAAGGTCGGCACGCGAACCCGCAGACCGACACGCTGGCCGGTGACCTGGGAGCGGTCACGTCAGCCCAGCAACGTCGCCGCCGTCGGCTCGGTGATCAGGGCGGCGAACGTGTGGCGGTCCGCCCAGCGGCCGGTCACCCACGCCAGGGCTCTCGCGAGGCCTTCCGGGGTGTCGGTGGCGTGGGGGACGTCGGCCATCCACCAGTCGACGGCCACGCCGTCGACCAGGAGGGCGTCGTGCACCACGACCACGCCGTCCGGGAGGGGGACCTCCAGCAGCTCGCAGGCCATGCGGACCGCGGCGAGGTCGTGCCACCCGACGATCTCGCCGATGTGGTCGGGCGAGCCCTCGAACTCCTCGGAGGCGAGAGCCAGGTCGAGGAGGTCGGCGAGGTCTTCCGACCCGTCGGCGAGCAGGACGCGGGACGGGGGGACGACGCCGAGGAGCCAGGGGTGGTCGAGGACCACCACGTCGTCGGCGGGGACCACGGCGCCGGAGAGGACCCGGACGTGGGTGGGTGGGGCGAAGTCGCCGTCGGGGAGGGCGGCGTGGGCGCGCAGGACCACGGCGTCGGCGATGGTGCGGGCCGGGTCGGCCAGGCGGTCCAGGACCAGTTCGGCGTCGTCGTCGTCCGCGATGTCCAGGGTGGCGCGGACGCCGGCGGCGCGCAGGACGTGCTCGGGGAGCCCGAGGTCCGGTGCCGGGTCGAAGAGGCCTTCGAGGAGGGTGGCGTCGGGGAGGCGGTACTCGCGCGGGGGCTTGCCGGCCAGGGAGGCGTGGCGGGCGATCCACCAGCCGGTGTAGCCGTCGGGTTCGGTGACGGCGCGCCAGGTCAGCGGGTCGGCGGCGAGCAGGCGCAGGGCCGCGGGCCAGTCGGCGACCAGGTCGAGGTCGCGGACGGCGAGCACGCGGGCAGGTTCGTCCGGTGCGGACGACCACCAGGCCGGTTCGTCGGCGAGGTCGTGGTCGGGGCCGGCCGGTTCGTCGTCGACCACCAGGGAGAAGCCGTCGACCACGCCGAGCGCGACCAGGGCGGTGCGCGGGTAGGTGTCGGCGACGTCCTTGGACAGCACCGGGAACGCGTCGGGCTCCAGGACGCCGACCAGCGGCGAGTCCGGGAGCAGGAGCTCGTCGGCGCGGTGCCACTCGCCGGAGGCGTCGGGCAGGGCCAGTGCGCCGAGCCACGGTTCCTCGCCCGCGCGCAGGGCGGCGCGGTCGACCAGGCGCAGGACGGTGTCGATCAGGTCGTCGGCGTCGAGGCCCGCTTCGGCGTCCTCCAGGGAGCGGGCCACGTTCTCGCGCAGCGACGGGTCGGCGAGCAGCTCGGCGGCGCCTGCCTCGACGGCGCCCAGGCGGACCAGCAGCGGGTGGACGGCGTCCGGGTGGACGACGCGCAGGCCGGGCAGGGGGTCGTCGGCGATCAGGGTGGTGCGCGGGCCGGTCACCGTGCGGCCGTCGGCCAACGGCACGGGCAGCGACTGGAGGGCCTCGCGGACGTCCGGGTCGACCTCGGCCAACGGGGCGAACGCCGCGTAGACGTCGTGCCACCAGCCGGGGTCGCCGTCGACGCCCGCCAGCGCGGACACCACCTCGGTGATCGAGACGCGCGGGACCTCCAGCGCCGCCAGGGCTTTCGCGTGCACGGGCGCGGACAGCTCGGCGTCCAGCAGGCCGGGCAGCGCGTCCTCGACGAGCTCGACCAGCTCCTCGGAGCCGACGTCCAGGACGCGGGCGCGGGCGGGTGCGATCCACTCACCGGACGCCAGCGGCAGCCATTCGGCCTCCCGCAACGCGCGCAGCACGGCGGTGCGCAGCCGGTCGTCCACTTCGGACAGCGGGAAACCGGGCAGCGGCACCAGCGCCGTGCGCTCGATGGCGGGAACGCGGGCGACCAGGGCCGGGTAGAGCGCCGCGGCCGACTCCAGCACCGACCACGCGGCGGCACCGGGCAGCACGCGGCGGCGCGAGGGTTCGACGGGCACGGTCGCGATCAGGCGGGCGGGCAGCGAGAGGCGCTCGTCGGTCGGCGTCGGGGCGTGCAGCACGTCCTCGCCGAGCCCGGTGTCGAGCGGGTACGCCCAGGTCGCGGTCCACTGCGGACGGTGTTCGACGCCCTGCACCAGTGCCGGCGGCAGCTCGCCGGAGGCCTGTTCGACCAGCCAGCGCGCCGAGCCGACGGTCACCACGCCGTCGGCGGTGACGAAGCGCTCCCACGACTGGGAGCCGATCTCGATGCGGCGCAGGCCGGGCAACGCCAGCAGCAGGTCCGGCACCTCGGCGGCGAGGTCGTCCAGGGACAGCTCGACGGTCAGCGGCAGCCGGACCTCGGTCGTGAACCCGTCCGGCACCGGCTCGGCGCACGGCCACACCAGGCGCAGCACCGGCACGTCGCCGCCGCGTTCGGCGGCCAGCTCGGGGACCTCCAGGCGGGTCCGGGCGGCGGAGAACTCCACGCCGCCGGACGTCGAGACGACCCGCGGTGCGTCGGTCACGGCCAGCACGGCCGCGAACCCGACGCCGAACTGCCCGACACCTGACTCCTTGGCCGACGCCCGCAGCGACGCCAGCGCGGCCACGCCCGCGGCGGTCAGCGGCGCGCCGGTGTTCGCGGCCCGCAGCTCACCGTCCACCAGCGTGATCCGCAACACACCCGGCGTCGCACCGGCCGCGTCGGCGGCGTTCTGGGCAAGCTCGACCAGCAGGCGGTCACGGTAGCCGCCGATGCGGAGGTCCTCCTCCGCGTTCGCGTCCTCGCGGAAGCGGGTGGGCGAACCACGCCACGCGGCGAGGACCGAGGTGCGCAGGGCCTCGGTCCCGAACGGGTCGGTCACTCCGAGACGTCCAGCTGCGCGTCGTCGTAGACCAGGTCGGCGACCGGGACCATCGGGCTCATGTCGACCTCGACCTGGGAGTGCGCGCCGCAGCCGTACTCGACGTGCACGACGTGGCCGTCGGCCGGCGCGATCTCGTTCGCGCAGACACCGAACGCGGCGCCGAACGCACCGGCCACGCGGGTGTAGAAGCCGCAGGTGCCGCAGTGCGCGGGGGCGGAGCGGGCCATGTCGGACCTCGGGCCGAAGTCGGAGGCCAGCCAGCGTTCGGCGGCGTCGAGGCGGCCCTCGCGGGACAGCACGCGCTCACGGCCGAGGCCGATCTCCAGCGCCACCTCCTCGACGGCCGGGTCGTCGGACCGGACGTGGCCGGAGACCAGGCGCGGGTCGTCCTCGCGGGCCGGGAACAGGTCGCCGACACCGAGGTCACCGGCGCGGACCCGTTCGCTCCAGGGCACCCACTCCGGCGCGACCAGCGCGTCCTGGCCGGGCAGCAGCACGACCTCGCTGACCGACACCGGGGAACCCTCGCCCGCGTAGGCGACGGTCACGGCCCAGTTCCAGCCGCGGTAGCCCGCGTGCTCGGCTTCGAAGAGGTGCGTCACCGAGAACTCGTCCTCGGCGGACACCCCGACATGTGCGCCGACGCGTTCCAACCCGGCTTCCTCCTGCGCGGCGGCGCGGGCGAGGTCAACGGCGTCGGCGAGCAGTTGCGTGGCGTTCACGAACTGAATTGTGCCGCAGGACTTCGCGCGGACGAAAACTCGTGCCACCCTCCGTGGGGTGCGCTCACCCGTCTGGCTGGTCCTCGTCGCGGTTCTCGCCGCCTGTTCGGCCCAACAGGAACCAAAACCGCAGGTAGAAGTTCTGCAAAAGATTCCGCACGACACGTCGGCGTTCACCCAGGGGTTGGAACTGGTCGACGGTGTCCTCTACGAGGGCACGGGCCTGGAGGGTCAGTCGACGATGCGGGCGCTCGACCCGGCGACCGGCGAGGTGCGCAAGAAGGTCGACCTGCCGCAGGAGCTGTTCGGCGAGGGCATCACGGTCGTCGGCGACACCGTCTGGCAGATCACCTGGCGCAACGGCGTGGCGATCGAACGCGACCGCCGGACGCTCGACGAGGTCCGGCGCGTGTCCTACGACGGCGAGGGCTGGGGCATCTGCCGTGACCAGTCACGGCTGGTGATGAGCGACGGCAGCGCGAAGCTGACGTTCCGCGACCCGAAGACGTTCGCGGCGACCGGAAGCGTGCAGGTCACGCGGGACGGCAAGCCGCTCACGCAGCTCAACGAGCTGGAGTGCGTGGGCGGCAAGGTGTGGGCCAACGTCTGGAAGACCGACGAGGTCGTGCGCATCGACCCCGCCGACGGGAAGGTCACGAACACCTACGACCTGTCGTCGCTGAAACCGCAGGGGGACGTGGACGTCCTCAACGGCATCGCGCACGTCCCGGGAACCGACGAGTTCCTGGTCACAGGCAAGAACTGGCCCACCATCTTCCGGGTGCGGTTCAACGGGATGGGGCAGGATTGACGGTGTGACGGGCGACCGCGGGTGGAGTGACGAACCGGCTCCGAAGCGCTACCCGTGGCAGGACGACGAGTACCAGCCGCGGCCGCGCCGCGGGGCGCCGTCCACGCAGGGGTCCGAGCACGGGTTCGAGCCCCCGCCGCGCCCGCAGAGCACCCGGCCGCTGCCGAACTCCGACCAGCAGACCACCCCGACGCCCAAGCCGCCGAAGAAGCTCACCGTCACCCGCGTCGCGTGGTTCCGGTCCAAGCAGCTCTCGCAGCAGGCGGTGGCGGCGTTCCGGCGCGCGGCCCACGCCGACGGCGCCGGGAAGTCCGGGATGTCGTCGGTCACCTACGCGGTGATGCTGAACTACGCGGCCGACGCGGCGATGGCCGTGGCGCTCGCGAACACGCTGTTCTTCTCCGCCGCGTCCGCGGAGTCCAAGACCAAGGTCGCGCTCTACCTGCTGATCACGGTGGCGCCGTTCGCGTTGATCGCGCCGGTGATCGGCCCGCTGCTGGACAAGGTGCAGCGCGGCCGGCGGCTCGCCCTGGCCGCGTCCTGCGTGCTGCGGATCGGGCTGGCGGTCGTGATGGCGCTGAACTTCGACAACTGGCTGCTGTACCCGGCGGCGCTGGGCAGCATGGTGCTGTCCAAGTCGTTCACGGTGCTCAAGTCCGCGATCACGCCGCGGGTGCTGCCGCCGGAGATCACGCTGTCGAAGACCAACGCGCGCATGACCGTCTTCGGGCTCGCGGCGGGTGCGGTGTTCGGTGCGTTCGCCGCGGGGTTCGCGAAGGTCTTCGGCTCGCCGGGCGCGCTGTGGTTCACCGCGGTGCTGTGCCTGGCCAACGCGTGGCTGTGCATGCGGATCCCGTCGTGGGTCGAGGTGACCGAGGGCGAGGTGCCCGCGGCGCTGCGGTCGCGCAACCCCGCCAGGCGGCCGATGTCGCGGCACATCGTGGTGTCGTTGTGGGGCAACGGTTCCATCCGGGTGCTGACGGGTTTCCTGACGTTGTTCGCCGCGTTCGTGGTGCGGGAGCAGACCGAGGGCGACGCGGTGCGGCAGCTGCTGCTCCTGGGCGTGATCGCCGGTGCCGCGGGCGTCGGCAGCTTCCTGGGCAACGCGATCGGCGCGCGCCAGCAGTTCGGCAAGCCGGACGAGGTGGTGCTCGGCTGCGTCGGCACGGCGCTGGCGGCCACGGTCGTCGCCGCGGCGCTGCCGGGCCTGGTGACCGCCGCGATCGTGGGGCTGCTCGGTGCCACGGCCTCCTCGCTGGCCAAGATCAGCCTGGACGCGGTGATCCAGGACGACCTGCCGGAGGAGTCGCGCGCGTCGGCGTTCGGCCGGTCCGAGACGATCCTGCAGCTGGCGTGGGTCTTCGGCGGTGCGCTCGGGGTGCTGCTGCCGCCGACGTTCTGGATCGGGTTCCTGGTGGTGGCGACGCTGCTGGCGCTCGGTCTGACCCAGACCTGGATGCACCGCAACGGCACGTCGTTGCTCAGGCTCGTCCGCAGGCCGGCCCCGGCCACCCCGTAGGCTGCCTGACGTGCGTCGACTTGCTTCCGTCCTGGCCGCCAGCGTTCTCGTGCTGACGGGGTGTGCGCTCCCCCGGCACTACCCGGAGGTCACCTTCCACGCGAACGGCAAGACCATCCAGGTGGAGCCCGCCGTCTACTGCGATCTGGGCGGCGAGAACTGCGCCGAGCGGGCCCAGCCCGCGAAGCTGCGGGTCCCCGCGGGCAAGGTCGTGCAGATCTCGGTGGACGGCCAGCTCGCCGACGGGCTGTGGGAGGCCGTGTTCCTGTACCGCGACGCGGCGGGCAAGGAGCAGACCACGGGCACCGGGCTGCTGGGCAAGGGCGAGAACTTCACCTACACGCTGTCGCTGCCGAACAAGACCGACCAGCTGCTGGGCATCGAGGTGCACGAGGCGGCCGCGGCGGTGCTGGAGACCGGTCAGCCGCTGCTGCGCGGGTACTGGGCGGTCGAGATCACGGCCTAACGGCGGCCGAACGCCTCCCACCACTCGCTGGGCGCGATCCGCAGGGCGCTGTCGAGCAGCGCCTTGCCCGTGTCGGTGACCACGGCCGCCTGCATGGTCTGGATGAAGCGCTCCATCTTCGACACGCCCGCGGCCTGGTACTCCCGGGCCTGCAACAGCAGTTCGAGCTTGTCGGCGTCACGGGAGCAGCGCGCTTCCGGCGTGTGGCCGATGTCCTTCGCGGCCTCGTGCTCGGCGACCAACGCCTCGATGTGCGCGGCCAGCGGCGCGGGCAGGTGCTGGACCTGGTCGCGCGCAACGGCTTCCGGCGGCACCTTCACGTCGAGGTAGAGCTTGCCGACGTACGGGATGTCGCCGGTGCGCGCCTCCGGCACGTCGTGGAACAGGCCCAGCGTCGCCGCCCGGTCCGGGTTCGCACCCTCCTGGACGGCGATCGCGTACGCCAGCACGCCCACCCGGAACGAGTGGGCGGCCACCGACTCGGGGTGCTGCACCCCGGCGAAGAGCCATCCCGCTCTGGGCAGGCGTTTGAGCTGGCCGACCTCGTAGCCGAACTCGACGATCCGATCCGCGTCAGACATGACGCCGATCCTTTTACGGATCGAGGTCCCGCGCCACCGCCCGGACGACCTCGGCGACGAGCTTCACGGTCTTCTTGTCCGACGGGTAGCGGCCGCGCCGCAGGTCGGGCTGCACCTTGTTCTCCAGCAGCTTGATCATGTCCTCGATCACGCCGTGCAGCTCCTCGGCGGGACGGCGGCGCGCCTCGGCGACGGACGGCGCCGGGTCGACCAGGCGCACGGACAGCGCCTGCGGTCCGCGGCGGCCCTCGGCCATGCCGAACTCGATGCGCTGGCCGGCTTTGAGGCCGTCGACGCCGGGGGGCAGTGCGGACTTGCGGACGTAGACGTCCTCGCCACCGTCCTGCGTGACGAACCCGAAGCCCTTCTCCGTGTCGTACCACTTGACCTTGCCGGTCGGCACCGCGCTCACCATTCCCTTGCTCTTGCACAACGAACGCGCCCCAGGCGTACCCGAGACGCGTCCCACCAGAGTAGCCAGAAGACCAGGGCGAAGGCACCTCCGTTAGCGCGACTAGGCTCAGACCATGACCGCTCCGAAGCTGCTGCCGCTGGCCATCGGCCTGTTCGCCGTCGGCGTACTGGCGATCATCGCGGTCTTCGTGCTCTTCGCCACGGGCCACAGCGACCTGCCCGTGTGGCTGAACGTCGCCGCCACCTACCTGCCCGCGCTCGGCCTCGCGCTGGGGATCATCGCCGTGGTCAGGAAGTCACGCCGGAGGTCCTGAGCCAGTCAGGGAACTCGCGCAGGTCCTCCAGCACTACCGCGGCACCCGCCTCGACCAGCTCGGCACGGCTGCACGGCCCGGTCACCACGCCCACGCCCAGCGCTCCCGCCGCCTCGGCCCCGCGCATGTCGCCGACGTGGTCGCCCACGTAGACGGCGGCGCCGTGCAGCTTGAGCGACTCGGCCTTGCCGGTGGACCACAGCTCGCCGTAGAGGTGGTCGACCTCCCAGCCCAGCGCGTCGAGGTGCAGCGCGGCGTTCTTGCGGTACTTGCCGGTGACGACCATGGTCTGGCCGCCGAGCTCGCGCACGCACGCCAGCGCCGCCGCGGCACCGGGCAGCGCGACGGTCGCGGGGATCACGACGTCCGGGTAGAGCGCGCGGAACAGCGTGATCAGGTCCGGGATCTCCTCCTCGGGCACGCCCATGTCGCGGTAGATCATGTCGAGGGGCGGGCCGAGGTTGGCGGCGAAGTGCTCGCCGTCGAGGTCGTGGCCGGTGCGGACGCCGACCTCCGTCAGCACCGCGGCCATGCCGGGTCTGGGGTCGATGAGGGTCATGTCCAGGTCGAAACCCACGGTGAGCGGCACAGAACCCGACTCTACGTCTATACAAAATCCGCAACTGTGTAAAGCTGTCCGTGTGAGTGACATCACCGAGCTCCTGATCGAGGCAGGCGCTGAACTGCTGGCGGCGCACGGTTTCCACGGGCTGCGCATGATCGAGGTGGCCAGCCGCGCGGGGGTGAGCAGGCAGACCGTCTACAACGAGTTCGGCAACAAGGAAGGGCTCGTGCAAGCGGTTGCCGCGCACCACACCGAGGAGTACCTGACCGGCATCGCGCACCGGCTCAGGCAGGACCCGGACCCGTGGGAGGCGATGCGGTCGGCGTTCCGCTTCACGTTCGAGCAGACCGAGCGGGACCGGCTCGTCTCCGCCGTGCTGACCGGGCAGGACGCCGAGGACCTGTTGCCGTTCCTCACGATCCGCGGCCACCCGGTGCTGTTCCAGGCGACCGAGGTGATCGAGCGGCACCTCAGCGAGCACTTCCCCGGCAAGCACGTGCGGTTCACCGCCGAGACGACGGTGCGGCTGGCGCTGAGCCACCTGCTGATGCCCAGCGGTGACCTCGACAGCGCGATGGACGCCGTGGTGACCGTCGCACGCACCACCATGGAGGCCTGACCTGGGTGTCACGCGGGGGCCCCGCGTGACCTCCCGGGGAACGCGGGGCCCCGCGTGACGCGGCGGGTTACGCGGTGTAGCTCACGCCGAGCTGGCGCAACGCCTCCTGGAGCGTGCGCATGACCTCCAGCGTGTTCTGCCAGGTGATCAGCGGGCTTTCGGTCAGCCCGGCCGCGACGCACTCCTCGACCGCGCGGATCTGGTGCGTGTAGCCCTCGTTCTCGATGGTGTGCACGACGCCGTTGATGGTCGCGCTCTGCGCGTTGAACATCGGGTCGGCGATCTCGATCGTGCCCTTCGTGCCCGCGATCTGCGCCTCACAGCCGATGTTCGCGACCAGCGAGCAGCTCAGCAACGCGTGCGCGCCACCGGGGTAGCCGAGCAGCAGGCCGGCGTCGGAGTCCACATCGGACGGCGCCTTGCCGCCCCACGCGTGGACCTCCTGCGGCACGCCGAGCAGCATGTGCGCGAACGCGACCGGGTAGACACCGAGGTCGAGCAACGCCCCGCCGCCCGCCTGTTTGGCCCACAGCCGGTCGGCCGGGTCGAAGGCGTGCGCGAAGCCGAAGCTCGCGCGCAGCGAACGGATCTCGCCGATCTCGCCGTTGGTCACCGCCTCGTGCACCTTGCGGATCAACGGGTTGAACCGGGTCCACATGGCCTCCATGAGGAACAGGTTCCTCGACCGCGCCCGTTCGACCATCTCCTCGGCGTCCGCGACCGTCAGCGCGAACGCCTTCTCGCACAGCACGTGCTTGCCCGCGTCGAGCGCGGCGAGCGTGACCTCGTGGTGCTGGCCGTGCGGGGTGGCGACGTAGACGACGTCGACGTCGGGGTCGGCGAGCAGGTCGTGGTAGTCGCCGTAGGCGCGTTCGATGCCGAACCGGTCGGCAAACGCTTGCGCCCTGGTGACGTCGCGGGAGGACACCGCGAGAACTGTGACGCCCTCGACTTTCAGCATGTCGGCGGTCACGGCTTGCGCGATCCCGCCCGTTGCGATCACACCCCACTTCATGGGGTGAGCTTAGATTGGAGGCATGCGCCTCATCCTGAACGTGATCTGGCTGGTGCTCGCCGGGTTCTGGATGGCCGTCGGCTACGCGGTCGCCGGCCTGATCTGCTGCATCCTGATCATCACGATCCCGTGGGGCATCGCGTCGTTCCGGATCGCGAACTACGCCCTGTGGCCGTTCGGCCGCGAGGTGGTCGACAAGCCCGGTGCCGGCACCGGATCGTTGCTGGGCAACGTCATCTGGATCGTCGTCGCGGGGCTGTGGCTCGCCATCGGGCACATCGTCACCGGCATCGCGCTCTGCGTCACGATCGTCGGCATCCCGCTGGGCATCGCGAACTTCAAGCTCGTCAAGGTCTCGCTGGTGCCGCTGGGCAAGGAGATCGTCGAGGTGCCGTGAGACGGGATCGCGCTAGGCGTGCTGGACGCCGTCGTCCAACCCGAGCAGCTCCACCGACCTCGTGCGCATCTCCACCTTGCGCACCTTGCCGGTGACCGTCATCGGGAACTCGTCCACCACGTGCACGTAGCGCGGGATCTTGTAGTGGGCGAGCTTCCCGGCGCAGAACTCCCGCACCGCCGCGGCCGTCAGCGGCTCGGCGCCCTCACGCATCCGCACCCACGCCATGAGCTCCTCGCCGTACTTCGGGTCCGGCACGCCGACCACCTGGGCGTCGAGCACGTCCGGGTGCGTGTAGAGGTACTCCTCGACCTCGCGCGGGTAGACGTTCTCGCCACCGCGGATCACCATGTCCTTGATGCGGCCGGTGATGTTGACGTACGAGTCGTCGTCCATCACGGCCAGGTCGCCGGTGTGCATCCAGCCGGCGGCGTCGACGGCCTCCGCGGTCTTCTCCGGCTCGTCCCAGTAGCCGAGCATGACGGAGTAGCCGCGGGTGCAGAGCTCCCCCGGTGTGCCGCGGGGAACTGTCGCGCCGGTGACCGGGTCGACGATCTTGACCTCGAGGTGCGGGCCGACCCGGCCGACGGTGCCGACGCGGCGGTCGAGGGAGTCGTCGACGCGGGTCTGCGTCGACACGGGCGAGGTCTCGGTCATGCCGTAGCAGATGGAGACCTCGCGCATGCCCATCCGGTCGACCACCTGCTTCATCACCTCGACCGGGCACGGGGAGCCGGCCATGATCCCGGTGCGCAGCGAGGAGAGGTCGTAGGAGTCGGCCAGGTCGAGCATGGCGATGAACATCGTGGGCACGCCGTAGAGCGACGTGCACCGCTCCTCCTGCACGGCGGCCAGGGTCGCGGCCGGGTCGAAGGCCGGCGCGGGGATCACGACGCACGCGCCGTGGCTGGTGGCGGCGAGGTTGCCCATGACCATGCCGAAGCAGTGGTAGAACGGCGGCACCACGCAGATGCGGTCGTCCTCGGTGTAGCTCAGCAGCTCGCCGACGAAGTAGCCGTTGTTGAGGATGTTGTGGTGCGACAGGGTCGCGCCCTTGGGGAAACCGGTCGTGCCGGACGTGTACTGGATGTTGATCGGGTCGTCCCGGTCCAGCGCGACGTCCGGGAGCTCCGCGCCGGTCCACTGTGGATCGTCGAGGAACACCACGTGCCGCAGCGCGGTGCAGCGCGGCCGGACCTCGTCGATCATGCCCGCGTAGTCGGAGGTCTTGAACGACCGCGCGGACACCAGCGTGTGGACGCCCGCCTGGTTCAGCACGTACTCCAGCTCGTGCACGCGGTAGGCCGGGTTGACGTTGACCAGGATCGCGCCGATCCGTGCGGTGGCGTACTGCACGAAGACCCACTCCGCGCAGTTCGGTGCCCAGATGCCCACCCGGTCGCCCTTGCGCACGCCCAGCGCCGTGAGCCCGGCGGCCACGCGGGAGACCTCGGCCGCCAGCTCGGTGTAGGTCCACCGGCGATCAGTCGCCTTGTCGACAAGTGCCTCGCGGTCGCCGAAGCGCGCGACGGTCGCGGCGAGGTTGTCGCCGATGGTGTCGCCCAGCAGCGGGGCGGCCGACGTGCCCGAGGAGTAGCTGGCGGTCATTCATGCCACCGTAGTCAGGCCTGCGGGTAGGGCAAGGGGACGACGAGGCACGGCCCGCCGCTGTAGAGGCCGGCGTCGATCGCCAGCACCTTGTCGTCCGCGTACACCAGCGGCCCGTCGATCTGCTCCGGCGTGACCCCGAGCTGGTCGGCGATGACGCTGTGCCCGTGCACGATCGTGTTGCCGCCCAGGGTGGCCAGCAGCTCGTCGGCGATCTCCGAGCCCTGCGGGCCGCGGAAGGCGTACCTGGTCGTCATCTTGCGCCAGCACTCCCACCACTCGACCAGGTCGTCGCCCTTGAGCACCTGCCGGACTGCGTCGTTGACCTCCTCGATCGAGGACCCCCATTCGAGGTAGGCCACCGTGTCGGAGTGCATCAGCAGGTGGTCGTCGCGCAGCTGCAGCACCGGCCGGGTCGTCAGCCACTCGACGTGGGCGTCGGTCAGCCGGTCCTGGTCGCTGCGCAGCCCGCCGTTGAGCAGCCAGCTGCGCGCGAACGACCGCGGCCCCATGCTGTCGGGCACCTGCTCGTCGCCGAACCGGTACATGCCCAGCAGCAGCACCTCGTGGTTGCCGATCAACGAGTTGACCGCGCCACCCGCCTGCGCCGCCTCCTCGCCGAGGCGCATGACCAGGTCGATCACGCCGACGCCGTCGGGGCCGCGGTCCACGAAGTCGCCGAGGAACCACAGCTCGGCCGCACCACCGGCCCAGTGCCCCTCCTCGTCGCACAGCTCGGCGGCGTGCAGGGCCCTGATCAGTTCGGCGAGGTGCCCGTGCACGTCACCCACGACGTACATCGGACGGCGATCCTTGTCCACCTCCGCGACGATAGGTGATGAACCCTCGCGCGTCAGTGGTCAGTCCAGTCGCCGAACGGGTCCTGAGAGTGACCGACCAGCTCGGCGATCGACTTGAGCACGCGCGTCGGCCGGTACGGGTACATCTCGGCGTGCTCGGAGGTGAAGATCCCGGACAGCACCAGGATCGTGGACAGGCCCGCCTCCAGGCCCGAGCGCACGTCGGTGTCCATCCGGTCGCCGATCATGAGAGCGTTCTCCGAGTGCGAGCCCAGCGCGCGCAGGGCCGACCGCATCATCAACGGGTTCGGCTTGCCCACGTAGTACGGCGCACGCCCGGTGGCGCGCTCGATCAACGCCGCCACCGCGCCGGTCGCGGGCAGCGAGCCCTCGCGGGACGGGCCGGTCGCGTCCGGGTTGGTCGCGATGAACTTCGCGCCCTCCTCGACCAGGCGGATGGCCTTGGTGATCGCCGTGAAGCTGTAGGTGCGGGTCTCGCCGAGCACCACGTAGTCCGGGTCGCGGTCGGTCAGCACGTAGCCGATCTCGTGCAGCGCGGTGGTGAGGCCGGCCTCGCCGATGACGAACGCCGAGCCGTTCGGGCGCTGCGAGTCGAGGAACCGGGCGGTGGCCAGCGCGGAGGTCCAGATCGAGGACTCGGGGATGTCGAGGCCGGTGCGCAGCAGCCGCGCGCGCAGGTCGCGTGGCGTGTAGATGGAGTTGTTCGTCAGCACGAGGAACGGGGTCTCGGAGGCGCGCAGCTCTCCCACGAACTCGTCAGCACCGGGGATCAGGTGCTCTTCGTGCACCAGAACGCCGTCCATGTCCATCAAGTAGTGCCACATGGGTCTAAGTATCGATCACGCGCTTGCGGAACGTCTCGATCTGGAGCTTGAGATAACGCTCGATCACGTCGAGCTCGTCGGCGTCGAAGTGGTCGAGCACCTCGACCAGGCTCAGCCGGGCCTTCTCGAACGGGGCACCGAACTTCTCCAGGTCACCCGGTGTGACCTCGACCAGGACCTTGCGGCGGTCGTGCGGGTCGCGGACCCGGCGGACGTAGCCGGCCCGTTCGAGGCGGTCGATCACGCCGGTGACGGCGCCGGTGGACAGGCCGGACAGCTCGGCGATGCGACCGGCGGTGAGCGGTCCGTCCGCCCGCAGCGCGAGGTCGAGGCACTTCTCGTCGGTCGGCGACAGACCCATCTGCGCGGCCACCTTCGTGTGGAACATGACGGTGAGCGCGCTTTGCTCCCGCATGTACCAGGTGAACCTCTCCAGCGCCTCCGGTTCCATGTCGAACATCTTAGCCGCTAAGACAATTCCTTGTGACCGTGCTCCAAACGGGCGGAACGTGATAAAGCCTTCTTGTGTCGTCATCAACGAGAGGTTCTTCATTACCCTTGATGAGGTGACAGCAGTCGAACTGGGACTACCCGTCGTTCGCGGCACGCCGGACGCGTCCACGCGGCCGGACACGCCGCGGCTCGTCGACCGGTTCGGGCGGGTCGCGAAGGACCTGCGGGTCTCGCTCACCGACCGCTGCAACCTGCGGTGCACGTACTGCATGCCGGCCGAGGGCCTCGACTGGCTGCAGAAGGACGAGCTGCTCACCGACGCCGAACTGGTCCGGCTGCTGCGGATCGCGGTGGTCGACCTGGGCGTCACCGACATCCGGTTCACCGGCGGCGAGCCGTTGCTGCGCCGCGGCCTGGAGAACGTGATCGCCGCGACCGCCGAGCTGGAACCCCGGCCGCGGATGTCGATGACCACGAACGGCATCGGCCTGTCCCGGCGGGCGAAGTCGCTGAAGGCCGCCGGACTGAACCGCATCAACGTCTCGCTCGACACCCTCGACCCCGACCGCTTCGCGACCCTGACCAGGCGCGACCGCATCACCGACGTGCTCGACGGCCTCGACGCCGCACGCGAGGCCGGCCTGGAACCGGTGAAGGTCAACTCCGTGCTGCTGCGCGGCGTGAACGACGACGAGGCCGTCCCGCTGCTGCGGTTCTGCGTGGAGAACGGCTACCAGCTGCGGTTCATCGAGCAGATGCCGCTCGACCCGCAGCACGGCTGGACCCGCACGAACATGGTCACCGCCGACGAGATCCTCGCGATGTTGTCCACCGCCTACACGCTCACACCCTCCGAGGTCCCGCGCGGCGGCGCCCCAGCCGAACGCTGGCTGGTCGACGGCGGCCCCGCGGTGGTCGGCGTGATCGCGTCGGTGACCAGGCCGTTCTGCGCCGCCTGCGACCGCACCCGGCTCACCTCCGACGGCCAGATCCGCAACTGCCTGTTCAGCCAGTCGGAGACGGACCTGCGCGCCCTGCTGCGCGACGGCTCCCCCGACTCGGCCGTCGCCGACGCCTGGCGCGCCACGATGTGGGCGAAGGCGGCCGGGCACGGCATCAACGACGCGGGCTTCAGCCAGCCCGACCGCCCCATGAGCGCGATCGGAGGATGACGGTGCCTGTGACGACCGCCGTGAGGATCCGCTACTTCGCGGGCGCGCGCGCCGCGGCCGGGGTCGCGGACGAGGACCTGGTGCTCGACGGCGACCCCACGGTCGCGGTCGTGGTCAGCGCCATCGGGCAACGGCACGGTGACCGGCTCGGGAAGGTGCTCGCGGCGTCGAGCTTCCTGCTGGACGGGGTCGCGGTGCGGGACACGTCGGTGCGGGTGCCGGCCGGGGCCCAGCTGGACGTGCTGCCGCCGTTCGCGGGCGGCTGAGCAGGGCGGCTGAGCAGGGCGGCCGGGGTTCGGACCGGCCGGAGCGCGGGCGGCCGGATCGCGGGCGGCTGAGCCCGAGCGGTCGGATCGCGGGCGGCTGGGCGCGGGCCGTTGAGCCCGAGCGGTCGGATCGCGAGCCGTTGAACGCAAGCTCTTGAGCACGGGCCGTTGAGCCTCGGCGGCTAGCTCGCGGGCGGTTCGCCCACGGACAGCTCGGCCAGGCGCCGTTCCCACACCCTGCGCCCGGTCGCCCGAGCCAGCTCCATCCCGCGCAGCCGCAACCGCTCGGCCTCCTCGAACTCCCCCATCGCCCGCCGGATCTCCACGAGCTCGGCCACCACCTGCACCTGCCGCACCCGCAGCTGGCCGCGTTCGGCGCGGTCGTCGGCCTCGGTGGCGTAGCGCAGTGCCAGGTCGAGGTGGCCGGCCACGCGGTGGTCGGCGGCCAGAGCGGCGAGTGCCTGGACCTCTCCCCTGGCGAACCCCGCCTTGCGGGAGATCGCCAGCGACTGCTCGTGCTCGACGACGGCCTCCTCGACGCGGCCCTGCCGTTCCAGTGCCGTGCCGAGGCTGATGCGGCCGTCGGCCTCGTGCGTGTCGTCGCCGCTCGCCACGGCCAGCTCGACGGCGCGGCGGGCGTCCTGCTCCGCCTCGGCGTGGCGGCCCTGTTCGAGGCGGAGGAACGCGCGGGTCTCCATGCTGCGGCTCGGGAAGTGCGGGCCCAGCTCCGGGGTGGTGAGGGTGGCGACCTCGGCCAGGTAGCGCTCCGAGGTGTCGAAGTCGCCGGGGAAGAGGTAGACCGAGGCGAGGCCCTGCAGGCAGTAGGCGACACCGGCGGTGAGGCCGGCGGCGCGGGAGATCCGCAGGGCCTCCTCGCCGTAGGAGACGGCCAGGTCGAGCGGGCCCAGGTCGACCAGGATGCTGCTGAGGTTGTAGAGGGCGTTCGGGCTGCGTTCGATGGTCAGCGACTCCTGCATCGCCGCGACCGCCTCTGCGAGGTCGCCGAGCTCCCAGTGGATGATGCCGAGGTTGGTCAGCAGTGAGCCCAGGACCTGCCGGTCGCCGTGGTCGCGGGCCAGCGCCACGGCGCGGGTGTACTCGGGCAGGGCCTCGGCGAACTCGCCGGAACGCCAGTGCGCGAGGCCGAGCGAGCCGTGCATGGTCGCCTCGGCGCCCACGTCGCCGCGGGCACGGGCGGCGCGCAGGCCGGCGCGGGCGCTGGTCTGCCACTCGACGACGTTCGCCGCGTGGTGCAGGAAGTGGGCGCGCATCGCGTCGGTCAGCTGCCAGGCGACGGGCTGGTCGCCGGCGGCGAGGATCGCGGCGACGACGTTCTGGCGTTCGGTGTCGAGCCAGGCCAGCGCGCCGGTCATGGTGGCCAGGTCGTGGACGGGCAGGTCGGGCGGCAGCTCCGGCAACGGCAGGCGGTGCAGCTCCGGGTTCAGCGTGCGGCCCGCGCGGTCGGCGTTGAGCAGGTAGTAGGAGAACAGGCGGGCCGGTGACGCGTCGCCCAGCCGCAGTGCGTACGCGCGCAGCAGGTCGTGGAGGCTGTGGCGGTCTTGCGCGCGTTGCACCAGGTTCGCCGCGACGAGCTGGTCCAGCGGTTCGGCGGCGGGTGCGCCGAGCAGCGCGGTCGCGGCCTCGACGCCGAAGTCCGGGCCGGGGATCTGACCGAGCAGCCGGAACAAGCGTTGCGCGCGGTCGGGCAGTGCGAGGTAGGACAGTTCGAACGTGGCGCGCACGGCCGTGTCGCCCTCGATCTCCAGCGCGTCCAGCCTGCCCTCGCCGCGCAGGTCGGCGAGGTAGTCGGTGAGGTGGCGGTCGGTCAGGTGCGCCGCGGCGATCCGCAGGGCGAGCGGCAGGTGGGCGCACCAGCCGACGAGCTCGGCGCGGTCGGGCAGCGCGCCGTCGATGCGCATGTTGGTGAGCAGCTCGTCGGCCTCGGCGTCGTCGAACACGCCCAGCCGGAGCTGCTCGTGGTCCGGCAGGTCGGTGCGGCTGGTGACGATCACCCGGCTGCCCGGACCGGCCGGCAGCAGCGGGGCGACCAGGTCGGCGGTGGCGTTGTCGATCACCACGAGCAGGCGCAGCCCGGCGGTCAGCTGCCCGTACAGGTCGGTCTGCGCGTCGAGCGAGGCCGGGACCTGGTCGGCGCCCAGTGCGCGCAGGAACCGGGAGAGCGCCTGCTCGGCGGTCACCGGCTCGCTCTCGGAGAACGCGCGGAGGTTCACGTGCAGCTGGCCGTCGGGGTGGGCGTCGCTCAGCCGGTGGGCGACGTGGACGGCGAGCGAGGTCTTGCCGACGCCGGGCGGGCCGGTGATCGCGAGCACCGGCGCCCGCGAGCGCAGCGCGGCCTCGATCTCCTCGGCGCGGCCGACGAAGTCGGGCAGGTCGGCCGGCAGCTGGCGCGGGCCGGGCCTGCGCACGACCAGGCGGTAGCCGTGCGGCTCGGTGATCACGGTGTCGGTGGCGCGCAGCCGTTGGACGAGGTTGCGCAGCGCGGCCTTCGGGTTCGCCGGCCGGCCGTCCGCCCAGACGGCGTCGATCAGCTCGTCGAACGAGACGGGCTGACCGGGACGGGCGGCGAGCGCGGTGCGGAGCAGGTCGATCCTGGTCATGCGGTGTCCAGCTCCTCCTGCCAGAACCGGCACCCGGTCTCGGCCACGAGGGCGAGGCCGGCGCGTTTCACCTCGTCGGCGGCCCGGTCGTCGCCCATGGCCCGGTGCACCCCGGCCAGCACGGCGAGCACGCGGGTGCCGCGGACGCGCATCTCCCCGGCGCGGGCACGGTCGCGGGCGTGCAGGGCGAGCCGCAGCGCCTCGGCGTGCTCGCCGGCCGCGAGGTGGTCGGCCGCGAGACCGGCCAGGGCGTTGACCTCGCCGCGCAGGTAACCGGACTTGAGGCTCATGGCGAGCGCCTCGTTGTGGGCGTGCATCGCGAGGTCGATCTCACCGCGGGCGCGGTGCACCTCGCCGAGCGTGTCGTGGCCGTCGCCCTCGTCCTTGGCGCTGTGTGCCTCCTGCGCCTGCTCGATGGCCTTCATCCCGCTCACCATCGCATCGTGGAGGCGGCCACGCGCGAGCGCGAGCTGAGCGTGCGAGTCGAACCCCGGCACCCGGCGCACGAGGCCGGGCGGTGCGGCGGCGCGCAGGGCGTCGGCCCTGGCGAGGAACTCCTCCGCGCCGTCGTGGTCGCCCATCAGCTGCAGGACCTCGACGATCGCGTTGACCGCGAGGATGCGGCCGACGAGCAGGTCCTGGGCCTCGGCGATCTCCAGCGCGCGGGTCACGTGCGCCAGCGAGACCGACAGCGGACCGAGGTCGAGGTGGACGCCACCGAGGTTGAACAGCACGGCCGGGTTGTCCGGCGACATCTCCAGCGCCTCGCCGAGCAGGTCGGCGGCGACGCGCAGCCGGCCGAGCTCCCAGTTCACGATGCCGCTGTTGATCAGCAACGACGCCCTGACCCGGTCGTCGCGGTGCTCGCGCAGGATGGCGAGCGCCTTGCCGTAGTGCTCGACGGCGTCGGCGAGCTGGCCGCCGACGCTCCAGTGCGCGAGACCGAGGCTGCCGTGCATGACGGCCTTCGCGATCTCGTCGCCCGCCTGCGTGGCCGCCGCGAGACCGGCGCGGGCGGCGGCGAACCAGTCGACGTGGTGGGCCTGGAAGTGGAAGTGGCCGCGCAGCAGGTCGACGAGCAGCCACGCGATGGGGACCGGACCGGCCTGGCGGACGGCGGCGACGATGTTGACGCGTTCGGCGTCGAGCCACGCCACGGCGGCGGCTTCGGTCGTGAGGTCGTGCCGTGGCAGGTCTTGCGCCAACGGCGGCAGGTCCAGCCGGAAGAACTCCTTGTTGAGCGTGCGCGCCGCCTGCTCGGCGTTCACCAGGTAGTAGTCGAGGAGCCTTGTGCGAGCGCTCTCATCGGCTCCGAGGTGCACCGAGTACACGCGGAGCAGGTCGTGGAGGCTGTAGCGGTCGTGCGAGCGGTGCACGAGGTTCGCGGCGACGAGCTGGTCGAGCACGTCGGCGGCGTCCTCGTGCAGCAGCGCCGTGGCAGCGCCGACGCCGAAGTCCTGGCCGGGGACCAGCCCGAGCAGCCGGAACAACCGTTGCGCCGCAGCGGGTTGCGCCCGGTAGGAGAGGTCGAACGTGGCGTTGACGGCGGCGTCGCCCTCGATCTGCAACGCGTCGAGCCGGTCGTCGCCGCGCAGCTCGCTCACGTAGTCGGGCAGGTAGCGGCCGGCGAGGTTCGCGCCCGCGATGCGCAGCGCCAGCGGGAGGTTGGCGCACAACCTGATCAGCTCGGCGCGGTCGTGGTCTCCGCCCTCGACGCGCATGTTGTCGAGCAGCGCGTGCGCCTCGTCCGCGTCGAACACGCCGAGGCGGACCTGGTGGTGCTCCGGCAGGTCCGTGCGGCTGGAGACGAGCACCCGCGCGTGCCCGGCGACGGGCAGCAGCGGGTCGAGCAGCTCGCGGGTGGCGTTGTCGACCACGAACAGCACCCGGCGGTTCCTGAGCAGGTTCGCGAGCAACGCGTGCTGCGCGGCGAGGTCGACCGGAACCTGCTCGGCGCCGAGCGCGCGCAGGAACCGGGCGAGCGCCTGTTCCGGCCTGACGGGTTCGCCGGGCGAGAACGCGCGGAGGTCCGCGTACAGCTGGCCGTCCGGGAAGTCCGCGCGCAGGCGGTGGGCGAGGTGGACGGCGAAGGAGGTCTTGCCGACGCCGGGCGGCCCGGTGACGGCCAGGACGGCGGCCTCGCTCGCGAGTGCTCGCTCGAGCTCACGCGCGCGGCCGACGAAGTCCGGGAGGTCGGCCGGCAGCTGGCTCGGACCGGGCGGGCGGCGCACGAGCCGGTAGCCCAGCGGCTCGGTGACGACCTGCTCGGTGCGGCGCAGGCGCTGCACGAGGTTGCGCAACGCCGCCCGCGGGTTGCCCGGTGGATCAGCCGGCCAGACGGCGGCCACGAGGTCGTCGAAGGGGACCGGTTCGCCCTGGCTCGCCGCGAGTGCTTCGAGGAGTGCGCGCAGCCTGCTTGCCTCCGCCATACCTTGATCGTAGGGACGTCCCCCGACCGGGAGGAGGCTGTCTCCGATGGCCTAGTCGCCGTGAGCCACGACTCACTTTGAGTGATAGTTCTCGGCCGATCTCAGTATGGAAACAGACCGATAACGGCGTCTTTGAGCTGCGATTTTAGGCGTACTACCCAACTTCCCTGATCGTTACCGTGATTTGGATCACAGGGTGATACGTTTGGTGCGGGTCCTCCCGGTTACGTACCGTCGCTTCTCGGTCGGCCCCGAACCGGCCAAGAGCACCACCGGAAGACCGAACACCGAGCCCAGTCCAGGGGTCTTCCGGAACAACCCCGAGCGAGAGAAGCCGCCGGACTGGGACGCAGGAGCACACCGGGCACCCGAGCCCGAGTTCCTGCCGCAGGTGTGGTGGAACGAGAGGCACATGGCTTTCAACCGTGGCACGCAGGGCAAGCAGTCTTCCGCCGCTCGCACTATCGCCAAGGTCGCGGTCGCCGGCATCATCGCCGGCGCCCCTCTGGGCCTGGCCGTTGGCACCGCCAGCGCCGCCCCCTCGATGGACTGGGACGCCGTCGCCAAGTGCGAGAGCGGCAACAACTGGTCCATCAACACCGGAAACGGCTACTACGGTGGCCTCCAGTTCTCGATGCAGACCTGGCAAGGCCACGGAGGCCAGGGCAACCCGGCCGCCGCCTCCCGCGAGGAGCAGATCCGCGTCGCAGAGCGCGTGCTGCAGACCCAGGGGTACAAGGCCTGGCCGACCTGCGGTGTGAAGGGCCTCGGCGGCCAGACCGCCCCCGCCCCGGCTCGCAAGGCCGCCCCCGCGCCCGCCCAGCAGCAGCAGCGCCAGGCGCAGCCTCAGCAGCGCCAGGCCGCCGCAGTGCCGGTCGCGCCGGTCGCGGGTTCGCTGACGAACCCGAACGGCAACTACGAGATCAAGGCCGGCGACACGCTGTCGAAGATCGCTACCGAGCAGAAGGTCGCCGGTGGCTGGCAGGCGATCGTGGAGAAGAACAAGGGGTTCCTGACGAACCCCGACCTGATCTTCCCCGGGCACAAGATCGCGATCTGACGCGTGGTCACTGACGCTTAGTCAGCAGGACTGTCGGCCCTTCGGGCTGATGCAAGTTGCAGGGACCTCACCGCTACCCCCCGGCGGTGAGGTCCCTGTTCGCGTTGGGTCGAGTCGCGTCCCGTGGCCGGCACGATGTCCTAGTCGGTCGGCGCCATCGCCCCCGCCCGGTGGCGTGCCGCCGACACCCCGGTGTTGGCGCTCGCCGCGGACCTGGTCACCGCCGCGATGTCGGCTCTGCTCACGCGGTTGTCGGTGTTGTCGCCGAGCACCGCGATCTGCTCGGCCAGCGGCAGCTCCTGCCACTGCGGCGACACCGGCCCGACGTGCCCGGGAAGTGCGGGCTCGTCCTTCGTCACCGCCAGCGTGGCGCCGACCGAGCCACGCGCCGCGACGGTGCCGTACAGGTTGCCGGTCCACTGGCGGACGCCGTAGTACTCCGACCCGACCCATTGCGACAACAGGATGTGGGAGTTCGCCAACGTCGAGTACGGATGCACGATCGGCGCGTAGATGTTCTGGGCCTGCGCGTAGGTCACCTGGGTCTTCGGGGCGGTCCACAGGCCTGTCGGGTACGTCGCCGTCTGGGTGACCGCGCCGCGGCCGCCGTTGAGGAACGACAACACGACCCGTCCCTCGATGACCTGTGCCGACAACTCGCCGATGGCTTCGGTGCGACTCGGTGCGTTGATGATCGGCGTGATCGGCCCGTACTGGCGCCAGTCCCAGCGACCGGAGCCGTCGACACCCCAGAAGCGGTATTGGCTGTAGTTCCACATCTTGTCCCACGGCACCCGCATGAGGTGGATGCCACCGCCGTTCCAGCGGCCCTCGTTGGTCCCGTAGACGTAGACGAAGTTCTCACCCGGCCACATGATCATGGTGTTGTTCTGGAACAGGCTCATGTCGCCGCTGTTCCAGTAGTCCATGTTCTCCCGGTTGGTCTCCAGGTTCCACGTGGTGGTCCAGTTCTCCGCGTGGGTGTCGGTGGACGTCCACAGCCGGGAGTACCAGGTGCGCCAGCTGCCACCGGCACTCGGGATGCCGCCCTGCTCGGGGATCGCCCAGTCGCGCACACCGAACGTGGACATGATGTAGCGGCCATCGGGCAGGTGGATCAGGTCGTTGGGGATCTCGGTGACGACCTGCCCCGGCGTGTTCCTGGCGTAGTTGGGATCGTTGTGCCGGTAGGGGATCATTTCCTTGGCCCGTGAGCCACCGATGGCGTTGTCCCAGCGGATACCGTTCTGCAGGTCGGTGTTCGACTGGCGCAGCCCGACGGGCGAACGCCACCCGGTGACGTTGACCGGCACCGGCTGGTCGAAGGTGTCGCCGAAGATCGAGATGCAGTAACCGTGGTTGGTCCGTGCCGTGAACCCGAGGTCGGTGCCCCGGAAGCCGAACCGGGCCGTCTCGTCGCCCGTGAGGTCCTTGAGGTAGCCGGCCCGCGGAGTACCGGCTGCGCCGGCCGTCGCGGCGCCAAGGCCGCCGAGCCCGCCACCGGCGCCGAGCAGTGCGCCGGCGGCACCCTTGAGGAACGTCGCACGGCTGATGCCGCGACCCGTCCGTGCTGTCGGATCGGTGCCATCGCCGCTGGTGTGGTCGTCGCGTCGCATTCCGCTCCTCAGGGGTGCTCGCTGTGTGACCACGACGCTACCCACTGTTGCGGAAGACCGGAATGAGCAGATTTTGCCAGTGCCGGTACGTCAGTCCCGAAAACCGGGCAGCAGGTCGGCTAGGGGCAGTTGACCCACTCGTCGGTGTTGTCGGAGAAGACCTGGCGTTTCCACACCGGGAGGCGGGCCTTCACCTCGTCCACGAGGTCCGCGCACAGCGAGAAGGCCTCTTTGCGGTGTTCTGCCGCCACGGCGCAGGCGAGGGCGACGTCGCCGATCTTCAGCGGGCCCACCCGGTGGGAGACCGCGATGCCGTGGACGCCGTCGTAGCGGTTCGCCAGGGAGGCGACCACCTCCGTCACCACGTCCTGTGCGGAGGGGTGGGAGTGGTATTCGAGTTCGAGGACCGAGCGGCCGCCGTCGTGGTCGCGGACCACGCCCGAGAACGTGACGACTGCCCCCGCTCGGTCGGAGGTGACCAGGGCCGCGTGTTCCTCCACCGAGAGGGGGGCCTCGGTCACGGCGGCGCGCAGTACGACGCTCACTTGTGGTCTCCTCCGCGGAGTTGGTCCAGGGCGTGGGTCACGACCTTGGCGAGGACGTTCAGGCCGTCGCGGACTCCGCCGGTGGAGCCGGGCAGGTTCACGACCAGGGTGCGGGCGGCGACGCCTGCCACGCCCCTGGAGAGGACCGAGCCGGGGACCTCCGGCCAGCCTGACATGCGGATGGCGTCGGCCAGGCCCGGGATCTCGTAGTCCAGGACGGCTCTCGTGGCTTCCGGGGTGCGGTCGGTCGGGGCGATGCCGGTGCCGCCGGTGGTGATGACCAGGTCCGCGCCCGCGGTGATGGCCGCGGTGAGGGCTTCCTGGACCGGATCGCCGTCGGGGACCACCACCGGCTGGCCGACCTCGAAGCCTTGATCGGTGAGCCAGGTGGTGATCAGGGGACCGCTGCGGTCCGCGTAGACGCCTGCGGCGGCGCGGTTGGAGGCGGTGATGACCACTGCTTTCACGGGCGCTCCCACAGGCCGGACTTGCCGCCTTCCTTGCGTTCCACGCGCACCGCGTTCAGGGTGGCGGCCGGGTCCACGGATTTCACCATGTCGTGCAACGTCAAGCCGGCCACGGAGACGGCGGTCAGGGCCTCCATCTCCACACCGGTGCGGTCGGTGGTGCGGACCGTGGCGGTGATGAGGACCGAGGTGTCGGCCAGTGCCAGGTCGACCACCACCGCGGACAGGGCGATCGGGTGGCAGAGCGGGACCAGTTCCCAGGTGCGTTTCGCGGCCATGATGCCCGCGATGCGGGCCGTGGCCAGTGCGTCGCCCTTGGGCAGGCCGTCGGAGCCCAGCAGTGCTACCACCTCGGCGGTCGTCTGCAGGACGCCCGTGGCGACGGCCGTGCGGGTGGTCTGCTCCTTGCCGGACACGTCGACCATGCGGGCCGCGCCTTGTGAGTCCAGGTGGGTGAACTGCTTGGTCATACCGCGATCGTATGCCTGCCCACGGTGCGCGGCCCCGTGCCGGAAGGCCTAGGAGGTGGCTGCCTTGCGCACGGCCTCGGCCACGGCCGGGGCGACGGTGTTGTCGAAGACCGACGGGACGATGAACGAGGCGTTCAGGCGGTCGCCGTCCACCACGTCCGCGATGGCCTGGGCTGCGGCCAGCAGCATCGCGTCGGTGATGGTGCGGGCGTGCGCGTCCAGCAGGCCGCGGAAGACGCCGGGGAACGCCAGGACGTTGTTGATCTGGTTCGGGAAGTCCGAGCGGCCGGTCGCGACGACGGCGGCGTGCTGCTGGGCCTCCATCGGGTCGATCTCGGGGTCCGGGTTGGCCAGCGCGAACACGATGGCGTCCTTGGCCATCGTGGCGACCTGCTCGGCGCCGAAGAGGTTCGGGGCCGAGACGCCGATGAACACGTCCGAGCCGACCAGCGCGTCGTGCAGGCGGCCGGACTGGTTGTCCTTGTTCGTCGAGGCGGCGATGGACTTCAGGTTCGCGTCCAGGCCGGGGCGGTCGCGGTGCACGATGCCGTCGACGTCCACGGCGATGATGTCGCCGGGCTCCTGGGCCTGCAGCAGGCGGATGATCGCGGAACCGGCCGCGCCGACACCGCAGACGGTGATGCGGCAGTCCTTGATGTCCTTGTTCACGACGCGCAGGGCGTTGCGCAGGGCGGCCACGACCACGATCGCGGTGCCGTGCTGGTCGTCGTGGAAGACCGGGATGTCGAGCTTCTCGCGCAGGCGGGCCTCGATCTCGAAGCAGCGCGGCGCGGAGATGTCTTCGAGGTTGATGCCGCCGTACACGGGAGCGATGAGCTCGACCGCGCGGATGATCTCCTCGGTGTCCTGGGTGTCCAGGCAGACCGGCCAGGCGTCGACGCCGGCGAACTTCTTGAACAGCGCCGCCTTGCCCTCCATCACCGGCAGCGCGGCGGCGGGGCCGAGGTTGCCCAGGCCCAGCACGGCGGAGCCGTCGGTGACCACGGCGACGGTGTTGCGCTTGATGGTCAGGCGGCGCGCGTCGTCCGGGTTCTTGGCGATCGCCTCGCACACGCGGGCCACGCCCGGCGTGTACGCGCGGGAGAGGTCGTCGCGGTTGCGCAGCGGCACCTTCGACGCGATCTCGATCTTGCCGCCGAGGTGCACGAGGAACGTGCGGTCCGACACCTTGCGGACGACGATGCCGGGCAGCGTCTCCAGCGTGTCGGTGATGTCCTTGGCGTGGTTCGCCGAGAGGGCGTTGCAGGTGAGGTCGATGACGACGCGGTCGTTGTGCGACTCCACGACGTCGAACGCCGTGATCACGCCGCCCGCGCGGCCGACGGCCGTAGTCAGGTCACCCGCGGCGCTCGCTGACGGCGGCGCCTCCAGACGAACGGTGATCGAGTAACCAGGGCCGGGGACCGGCATCGTTCTTCCTCCCACGAATTGCTGCTCACGCGGGAAGTGAGCCTATCCCCGGCCCCAATGCGGAACGCACGCGACTCGGCCAGTCTTAAGACCGGCCTGACAATCCACTCAGGACCGGTTGATCTCGGTCACCGGGTGGGTGTACGGGAGCTGGTCCACCGGCAGCGGGAACGTCACCGTGCCGAACGGCGAGAGCGCACCCTGCAGGTCACTGGTCAGTTCGGTGACGGGGTGACCGCCTTCCGGACCTTCCGGCCAGTGCGGGTCGACCCGTCCAGGGCGTCCTTTCGCCACGATCTCCTCCTCGGTGGTGCCTGCTGACCCGACAAGTGTGACAGAGCACGACGAGTTCACCAGCGGCCCATATACCGTGGTGAGAATGTCCGGCATCACTCTCGCCGACTGGCTGCGCGCCCAGGACGACACCGCGCTCGTGGCTCTGCTGCGCGCCCGTCCCGACCTGGCAACGCCCCCACCAGCCGATATGTCCGTGCTCGCGACACGGGTGGGCACCAGGGCGTCGATCGCGCGCGCCTGCGAGGACCTCGACACGTTCACGCTGGCGGTGCTCGAAGGCCTGGTCGTCGCGGGTGCGGACAGCACGCCCGTGGCGTTGGCCACACTCGCGGCGCTGCTCGGGCCGGACGTGAAGCCGAAACCGCTCCGGCAGGCGCTCACCCGGCTGCGGTCGCTGGCACTGCTGTGGGGTGACGACGAGGCGATGTCGGTGCCCCCGGTGACCAGGGAGGCGTTCGGCTCGTACCCCGCCGGGCTCGGTCGCTCGACCGGGCAGACCTACGACCTGAGCGGTATCACCGAGGGTGAGCAGCGGGTGCTGCAGAAGCTCGCCGCCGGACCGCCGATCGGTGACACGAAGGACGCCTCACGGGTCGTGCCGCTGGAGAAGGCCGAGACGCCGGTGCAACGGCTGCTCGCCCGCGGCCTGCTGCTGCGCCGCGACCCCGGCACGGTGGAGCTGCCCCGCGAGATCGCGCTCCAGCTGCGCGGCACCCGCCCGTTGGGCCCGGTCCAGGTCGCCGAGCCCAAGCCGAGGACCGGCGCGGTCAGGCAGGAGAACGTCGACGCGACCGGTGGCGGTGAGGCGCTGGAGCTCGTCCGGCACGCCGAGAAGCTGATCGCGGGCTGGTCGGCCGAGCCGCCGCCGGTGCTGCGCACGGGCGGGCTGGGCGTGCGGGAGCTGCGCAAGGCCGCGAAGGACCTGGGCGTGGACGAACAGCGCGCCGCCCTGCTGATCGAGCTGGTGGTCGGTGCCGACCTGGTCGCGAACACCGAGGCCGCCGAACCGGAGTGGGTGCCGACGACCAAGGCCGACGTGTGGCTCGCCGCGACCGCCGAGGTCCGCTGGGCCACGCTCGCGCACGCCTGGCTGGAGCTGCCCCGGCTGCCCGCGCTGATCGGCCGCCGCGACGAGAAGGACCGGCTGTTCAACCCGCTCGCCGACGAGATCCGCCGCGCGCAGGCGCCGCGTGACCGCCGCTGGGTCCTCGACACGATCGCCGCGCTGCCGGCGGGCACGGCGATCGGCGGTGCCGCGGAGCTGGCTGGGCTGCTCGCCTGGCGGGCGCCGCGCCGTGGCGGGCGGCAGCGCGACGAGCTGGTGCGCTGGACCGTCGAGGAGGGCACCGCCGTCGGCGTGCTCGCGCTCGGCGCCGTCACCACCGCGGGCCGGGCGCTGCTCGACGACGGTGCCGGGAACGCGGCCAAGGCCCTCGCGGACGCGTTGCCCGACCCGCTCGACCACGTGCTGGTCCAGGCCGACCTCACCGTCGTGGCGCCCGGCCGGCTCGAACCCGAGCTGGCCGACGAGATGGCGCTCGTCGCGGACGTCGAGTCGGCGGGCAGCGCCACGGTCTACCGGATCAGCGAGGGCACGGTCCGCCGCGCGCTCGACTCCGGCCGCACGGCCGACGAGCTGCACGAGCTGTTCAAGCTCCGGTCGCGGACACCGGTGCCGCAGTCGCTGACCTACCTGATCGACGACGCGGCACGTCGGCACGGGCGGCTGCGCGGTGGCGCGGCCGGGTCGTTCCTGCGCTGCGACGACCCGGTGCTGGTCAGCGAGGTGCTGGCGCACCCGGAGGCGACCAGGCTGGAGCTGCGCCGGATCGCGCCGACGGTCGTGGTGAGCCCGTTGCCGCTGGCCGAGGTGCTGGACGGGTTGCGCTCGGCCGGGTTCGCCCCGGCCGCGGAGGGTCCCGACGGCCAGGTGCTGGACCTGCGGCCGGGTGGCCGGCGCACCACGCCGAGGCAGCGTTCCGCGCGCAAACCCGCGGCACCGGCCGTGCCCGCCGACGAACGGCTGGGCGAGTTCGTCCGGCTGGTGCGGGCCGGCGACCGGGCCGCGGCGACACCGCGGGGTGAACGCGTCTCCGTCCCCGGTCACCTCGGCGCGGGCCCGTCGGCCACCCTGTCGTTGCTGCAGGAGGCCGCGCGGGCACGCCGCAGCGTGCTGGTCGGGTTCGTCGACTCGCACGGCACGGCGGCGCAGCGCGTGATCGAGCCGCACATCGTGGGCGGCGGGGTGCTGGAGGGCTACGACCACAGCTACGGGGAGGTGCTGCGGTTCCCGCTGCACCGCATCACGTCCGCGGCACTGGTCGACGAGGCCTGACCCAGGCACGACGACCCCGGACACGACGAAGAGGCGAGCGCCGCACCCGGAGGTGGCGCCCGCCTCGTTCGACGTCGAGCAGGTGTGCGGCGGCGGAGATCAGCCGGCGCGGACGGACATCCACTGGCGCATCGCGTGCTCCACCAGCGTGATGAGCGTCTGCTTCGTCGACTGCCGGTTCCGCGCGTCGCACGTCACGATCGGCACCGACTCGTCGATCGTCAACGCCTCGCGCACGTCCTCCAGCCTGTGGTGCAGGAGGCCGTCGAAGCAGTTGACGCCCACGACGTACGGCAGCTGCCGGTCGTCGAAGAAGTCGATCGACGCGAACGCGTCCGCGAGCCTGCGGGTGTCGACCAGGACGATGGCGCCGATGGCACCCCGCACCAGGTCGTCCCACATGAACCAGAACCGGTGCTGACCCGGTGTACCGAAGAGGTACAGGATCAGGTCGCTGTCGAGCGACACGCGGCCGAAGTCCATCGCGACCGTCGTGGTGACCTTGTTCGGCGTGGCGGAGAGGTCGTCCACCCCCGCGCTGGCCTCGGTCATCACCGCCTCGGTGGTCAACGGGACGATCTCGGACACCGAGCCGACGAACGTCGTCTTGCCAACACCGAAGCCACCCGCCACGACGATCTTGGCGGAGGTAGTCGGCTTCCGTGCGCCCTCGGCGCCCTGGGGACTAGAGCCTGCGAAGCCCACTGAGCACCCTCTCCAGGAATTCCATGGAAGGCCGGTCCCCCACGACCAGACCGCCCTGGTGAATCAAAACCAATCCCATGCTTGCCATGTCGCCGATCAACACCCGCACGACGCCAAGAGGCAAGCGTAGGAGTGCCGCGACCTCGGCCACCGACCGCGTGTCCACACACAGCCCGCAGATCGACCTGTGCTCAGGAAGAACCGCGGCATCGCGTTCGAGGCCCCGTTCGCTGGTGGAGATCAGCGCCTCGATCGCAAGGTCGTAGTCAGGTCGTGTGCGTCCACCGGTGCGTGTGTACGGCCGCACCAGTGAACCCGAGTCCGCAGAAGCATTGTCCTCCGGCCGCACAGCAGGCTGTGCACCGGTGCTGTACGCCGGTTGTCCACCGGTGCTGTACACCGGCTGCGGCCCGGTGGTGTACGGCAGTTGTTCGGGCACCGCTTCCGGCATCTCGTGCTGGCCGAACAGGTCCGCGCCGGGGCCACCGAACAACCCGGTGCCGTACCCGTCGATGTCGAACCGGTTCGGCACGTCGTCGTACGGATACGACGACGAGTCATCCACCTCACGCTGAGACATATCGCCTAGCCCTTGCCCTGTAACCCGCTCATCGTGGGGTGCGTCCTCGGCTTCCTCTGGTTCTGGGGGAGGTGCGTCCGGCTCCTCGAACTGAAAGCCACCAGCCGCCCACTCCTGGTAGTTGAAGTTCCTACCCAAGCGGCGACCACCGGCGCCAGATCTCCGAGCCATCTCATCTCACCCCTGTGCTACCAGTGAGGTCTAGCGGCGGACCACACCCTGGAGCTGCGCGCGCAGCTCCGGGGTGAGTTGTTGACCGACTCTCTCCACCAACAGCGTCATCTCGTAGGCCACGAGGCCGATGTCGCAGTTGGGTGCCGCCAGAACGGCAAGGCAAGAGCCGTCACTGATGGACATGAGGAACAGGTAACCCCGCTCCATCTCGACGACGGTCTGGTTGACCCCGCCTGCCTCGAAGCAGCGGGCAGCACCCTGTGTGAGGCTGACCAGCCCGGACGCGACGGCGGAGAGCTGCTCTGCACGGTCCCGGGGCAAGCCCTGGGACCCCGCGAGCAACAGCCCGTCCGCGGACACCACGACGGAATGTGCCACTCCGGGCACCCTCCGCACGAAGTCGGTGATAAGCCAACCAAAGCTGCCTGGCTGCGCTGCGGTCGTCACTCCTGCTCCTCGTTCTGCCGGCTCGACTGGTCACCAGCGTATGCCTCGATCAATGCGTGCCGGCCTCGCCGGACACCACTTTGCAGACTCGACATGCGCCCGCGCACCGCATCGGCGGAACGGGGCGGCAGCGGCGGGCGCTGCGCTGTCTGTGACACGTCCTGCGGTTTGGGTGCCGCAGATCCTGGCACGAGCTGAGCCTTCGGTGTCCGTTTCGGCAATCCTGCCGCTGTCTTCGACTCCGGCGTCTTGTTCAACAACGCCTGAGCCGCCTGCCATCCCTCGTCGGCAGGCGATTGCCAAGCCGACTCGGAAGTGGGTGCCGCCGCTGGAGTCTCCTCCACAACGGGCTCCGGTTCCACAACTCGCTCCTGCTCGGCGGGTGCGACTACGGCTTCCTCGGCGACGGGCTGCACCTTCGCGCGAGGCTTGCGCACGGGCAGACCGGCAGCCGACGTGGTGGGCGCCACCGCCGGAACGGGCTTGGGCTTGCGGGTCGGCAGCTCCGGCTCAGGACCGTCCGAGAGCGGCGGGGCCGTCGGCGGTTCGTCGATGTACTCGACACCGCCGGCGCGGGAGCCGTTGAGCTTCGACTCCACCCTGCTCGCGGGCGCGGCCGGTTCGTCCGCCGCCGGCGGAACCGGCTGGGCGCTGCCCGCGGACGTCTCGCTGCCCACGGCCTGGAACCACTGGGAGAGCACCGCCTCGTAGATCGGCAGGCGCTCGGTCGGGGCGTCCAGGTCGTGCTGGAGGTCCCTGCGGCCGAGCTCGGTCGTGCCGTTGCGGTGCGCGGCCGGCGGCTCGGAGTGGCCGTTGTCGACAGCCGCGCGCGCGACGCCGTTGCTCGACGCCGGCTCCTCCGCCGTCGGCGGGATCGGCACGAACTGGGTGGTCTCGTAGCCCGGCTCGAACGAGATGGCGCTGTCGTCCTCGTCGCGGTCCTCGTAGGCCGTGAAGAGCGTCGGCTCGCCGAAGGAGCCCTCCGGCTCCACCGCCGCGAGCTGGTCGCGCCGCCAGCGCTCCGACGGCGTGGGGTCCTCGGCGGGGGGCGGGTCCTGGTAGACCGGCACCGCCGTGGCACCCGCACCGGTGTCGGTGAACGGGCTGGGCACGAAGCTGACCGGGATCGAGGGGCTCGACTCGTCCACCCTCGGCATGGCACCGGTGGCACCGCCGAACGCACCCGCGATGCCGCTGGCCCTGCTGGCCGTGGTCGGCGCGGGCAACGGGGTCTGGCCGAAGTCGGCGGGCGCGGTGTGCGCTGTGCCGCCGAACTCGGTGGTGAGCTCCGCCTGCGGCTGCATGCCGAACGCGGAGGCCAGCGAGCCCGAGCCGGACGGCGGCGTCGAGACCGCGGCTCCCGGCGACGCGATGAGCGTCTCCGGGACGATCACCAGGGCCGTGGTGCCGCCCTCGATGTCCTCGTTGCCGCGCAGGCGGACCTTGATGTCGTGGCGCTTGGCGAGCCGCGCGACCACGTACAGGCCCATCCGGCGGGAGACGGCGACGTCGACGTCCGGCGGGTCCGCGAGGCGCTCGTTGGCGTCGATGATCTCCTGGTCGCCCATGCCGACGCCGCGGTCCTGGATCTCGATCGCCAGCTCGCCCTTGCGGGTCTTGGCCGTGCGGACGGTGACCTTGGTGACCGGGTCGGAGAACGCCGTGGCGTTGTCCAGCAGCTCGGCGACGAGGTGCACGAGGTCGTTGACGGCGCGGCCCTGGACGGTGAGGTCCGGGGTCTGGCCGACCTGCACGCGGGCGTACTGCTCGACCTCGGAGACCGCCGCACCGAGCACCTCGGCCGCGGGGACCGGGCGGGTGAGCCGCCGCGAGAGGTCGGTGCCGGAGAGGACCAGCAGGTTCTCCGAGTTGCGCCGCATGCGGGTGGCGAGGTGGTCCAGCTCGAACAGCGAGGCCAGCTGGTCCGGGTCCTGCTCGTCCTGCTCCAGGCGGTCGATCAGGTTCAGCTGGCGTTCGACCAGCGCCTGCGAGCGGCGGGACAGGTTGACGAACATCGCGTTGACGTTGTCGCGCAGGAGGGCCTGCTGGGCGGCCAGTCGCACCGCTTCACCGTGCACCGCGTCGAACGCGCGCGCCACCTGGCCGACCTCTTCACGGGTGTGCACCGGCACCGGCTCGACGGCCGTGCGGGCCGCGTTCTCCGGGTTCGGGTCCGCGAGGATCCGCTCGACCGCGTCCGGCAGGCCGTGGTCGGCGACGTCGAGCGCGGTGCGGCGCAGCGTGCGCAGCGGGTTGAGGATCGAGCGCGCGACGAACAGCGCCATCAGCAGCGCGAGCGCGAGGACCGCCAGCACGACACCGGACTCGATGTAGGCACGGGTGCGTGCGGCACCCGTGAGCTCGTCGGTGCGGTTCTGCAGCTGTTCGAGGAGCAGGTTCTCGACGTCGCGGGTCAGGTTGACCGTCAGCGTGGCGGCGATGTCCCACTTCTCGGACGTCAGCGTGCTGAAGTCCTTGCTGCCGGCCTGCTGGTTGATGGCCGATTCCTGCATGTCGTTCGCGGTGTCGACGATCAGGCCGGTGACGGTGTCGTCGTAGATCTTGGCCTGTTCGGGCGTCGCGGACTTGCGGAAGTCGTTCCTGGCGGCTTCGAGCTCGGCGTCGGCGGCCTGCAGCGAGCGGATCTGCGCCGGGCTGAACGCCTTGCGCTGGAACACGTCGAGCAGGATGGCCCGCTTGAGCGACTCCTGCTCCTTGATGCGCGCGATGGCGTTCGTCGTCAGGTGCAGCCGCACCAGCTCGGAGTCGTTGATCTCGGAGATCGTCTGCTCACCGAGGTTGATCAGGGTCTCGATGGACTCCGAGTAGGTCCGCTGGACGGCTTCCGCGGGGTACTGCGTGTCCCGCACCGAGGCGCGGAGGCTGTTGAGGCGGTCCAGCTGCTTGGACGCGACCTTGAAGCGCTCGACGGCCGCGGGGCTGAGGTCGGAGCTGAGGTCGGAGATCTTGTTGCTGAACGCCTGGCTGGTGTCGTTGACCCGGCGGAGCTGGCGCTCCAGCACGACCCGGTCGAGCTTCTTGTTCGAGGCGACGAAGCTGACCGACAGGTCGCGCTCGCGCTGGAGCTGCTGCACCAGGTCGGCGACCGCCGTCTCGAGGCGGATCTGGTTCGCGAGGTTGTTGAACTCCGTCGCGGCCTGAAGATCCGTGCGCACTCGCAGACCACCCAGGGCGAGCGCACAGATCGTCGGGATGAGCAGAACGGCGAGCAGCTTGGTGCGCAGCCGCCAGTTGCGCAGGCGCCAGCCCGCGGATCGGGCAGGTCCTGAACCGGGTCCGGCCCCCGTGTCCTGCTTCACCGGGTTCGGTGTCGCGGTCATCAGGTCGTCACCCAGCGCAGCCAGTCCGTCACCCGATTCGGGCCTTTCGGAGCGTGTGGTGTCACCCACGCCAAACTGGCTGGGACCTCTCTCACGTCGGGCCACTCTGGGCTTCCTCTTCCAGCAGCAGTGTCCCGGTCTCTCCCCAGGACCGAGCATGGACTCGTCAAACGGGCCGAATTGCAGCACAGAGGTCGTTCACCCGGTTAGGCGCCCTACCCCGTCCACAGACACGTAGGTCTACTACGACCTGTGCCACCCGGCGGGGAGCGTAATGGCCAGCCCCTACTCGGGGGAAGTCTCCAGAAGCACTCACCGTATCGAGATGGGGTGTCGTTTCATACGTTCAGGTGGTTAACATCCCCGGTTGTCGGCATGCCTCAAGCCCGTCCGAACGCCCTGTTGGGGGTGTGGACGGCCTGGTCTGTGGCGACACTCACTGATCATCTGATGCTACTCAAGGCCCACCGGCGAGAGGTGCCATGGCTACCCGAGCCAACGCTCTGCGGCTTGTCGCAGTGCTCATGACATGCGTTCTGACCGCGAGCTGCAGCCTCTTCGGAAGTTCGTCAGGCGGCGGCAACGCGGACCTGGAACGCACCATCCTGCGCATCGGCGTCGCGCAGGTGGTGGATGTGGCCCCGTTGCGGATCGCACTGACCGACAAGCTGTTCGAGAAGCACGGCCTGCAGGTCAACCTGGTCTCGCAGACCAACGAGTCCGACGCCATCAACCAGCTCGACACCACGCTCGACATCACGTGGGCGACGCACGTCAGCTTCTTCCGCGCGGTCGCCGGCGGCAAGGAGCTGCAGCTGCAGGGCGAGGCCTACCAGGCGGGCCCGAACTCGATGGCGCTGGTCACCAACGCCACGTCGGACTACGACGACCCGGGCAAGCGGCCGGCGCCGAGCATCGCGGTGAACAGCGACACCGACATCGGCTCGCTGACCACGAAGGCCGTGCTCGACACCGCGGCGGTCGAGAAGAACAAGATCAAGTTCCGCCCGATGCCGTTCGGCGAGATGGAGAACGCGCTGAAGTCCGGCTCGGTCGACGCGGCGTTCATGATCGAGCCGTTCATCACGAAGGCGCAGCGCAACATCGGTGCGAAGATCCTCACCGACACCGCGCGCGGCCCGACACTGGACTTCCCCATGTCCGGTTACGCCTCTTCGAAGAAGTTCGCCGACGCGAACCCGAAGACCCTGAAGGCCTTCCGCGACGTGCTCCGCGAGGCCCAGCAGCGCGCGCAGGCCAACAAGCTCGCCGTGCAGGACTCGCTGACCAGCTACGCCGACGTGGACGCGCCGACCGCGGCACTCGTGTCGGTGGGCACGTTCCCGCTGTCGCTGAACCCGATCCGGCTCCAGCGGGTCGCGGACATGATGGACACCGAGGACGTGCTGTCCGGTCGTCTGGACGTGCAGCAGCTGCTGCCACCGGGCACGACGAACTAGCGTCCGTGCGGCGAAGGGCGGGTCACGCGCTGTGGCCCGCCCTTCGCCGTGCGGTCACTTCTCCTCGAGCGCGCTGAGGCAGTAGGTGATGCCCGGCGCCGGCTCCGCGTAGGAGTTGGCGGTGCTGTCACCGCAGTCGGCGGACGCCTGCCGGACCACCTTGTCGACCTTGTAGGACTTCTGGACCGAGTACTTGTTCTGCCCCTTGGAGCAGTCGATCACCTTCGGGCCCGCCAGGCTGATGCCCGCCATCGGGTCCTCGTAGCACTTGCCCTCTTCGAGCTTCTCCACCAGGCAGAGCTTCAGCGACTCCTTGCGCCGGCCGGACTGGTGGTAGGAGGCGTACTCCTTGCTCGGGCAGGCGTCAGAGGTGTCCTTCGAGGCCTTGGCGATGATGTAGTTCGCCTCCGGCGAGCCGCAGTCGACCTTCTTGTAGGTCGGGTTGACCGTCGTGCCGGTCATGCTCGCGCAGTCACCCGGTTTGGCCGACGGTTCGCTGCTGCCGAAGACGCCGCGCAGGATCATGAAGCCGCCGACCAGCACGATCACCACGAAGATCGCGCCGATCACCTTGCCCGCGGCCCCGCCGGACTTGGGCGGAGGGGCGTACGGCATCGGCTGACCAGGCATGCCCGGCGGGAACTGGCCGGGTGGCATCTGACCGGGTGGCATCTGACCGGGTGGCATCTGACCGGGTGGCATCTGACCGGGTGGCATCTGACCGGGCGGGAACTGGCCGGGTGGCGGGCCGTACGGGTTGGGCTGGGCGTACGGGTCGCCGGGATGGCCCTGGCCCTGCGGCGGGCCGTAGGGCGGGGGTTGCTGACCGTAGGGCTGCTGGCCGTACGGCTGCTGGGGCTGGCCACCACCGGGAGGCGGGCCGTAGGGCCCCGGCTGCTGCGGGTAGTTGGGGGTCGACACTGGGTTCCTCTCCGATGGGACACGCGAAGAAAAGTGAAACCGGAGCCGCGTGGGTCGCGTCTCCGGTTTCGCTGTGCTGTGACCAGGTGTTACGCGGGAGCGCCGAGGCAGTAGTTGAGCTTCGCCTCGGGGAAGGTGAAGGCCTCCTCACCCTCCGCGCACTGCGGGGCGGCGGCGTCCTTGACGGCCTTGGTCACCTTGAACGTGGCGGTCTCCGTGCACCCGACGACCTTGGGGTTCACGTTGTCGCCGTCCTCGCCGTAGCAGGTGCCCTCGACGAGCACCGGCGCCAGGCACAGCTTCGTCTTGGGGCCGCGGCGCTGCGAGTAGGTGTACTCGACGTACTTGTCCTTGCAGGTCTCCGACAGCGACCCGAACGCCTGGCCGACGACGTAGTTCGCCTCGGCGGACGTGCAGTCGACCGCCTTGTAGTTCGGGTTGTTGGACGTGCCCGTGATGTGCGCGCAGTCCCCCGCCTTCGCCTGCGCCTCATCGCTGGTGAAGTAGTTGAACGCGTAGATCACGCCGGCGGCGACGATCAGGCCGACGATGTAGCCGAGGATCTTCTTGAGGACGCTCGGCTTCTTCGCCTCGGGCTGCGGCGCAGGTGCGGGCGCAACCGATTCCGTGCTCATGCTCTTGTCATCTCGCTTCCGATAAACCCGAGTGGCCTCTGCCCCCCGACAAGGCCGGGGCAGAGGTTGCCAGGCGGAAGCGGACAGCGCTCGCGCTTTACGAAAACGTTACTGCTGCTTGTCCCCGCGTTCGAGGCAGAACGTGGTCGCGGGCTCCGGGAACACGGCGGGCCGCGCGTCACCGCAGGCGGTGCGGTCGGTCTTGCCGGTGAGCACCTTGACGACCTTGACCGAGTCCTTCGTGGTGCAGGCGACCAGGGCGATGCCCGCCTCCTGGTCCTGCCCGTAGCAGGCGCCCTCGCGGAAGTTCGGCATCAGGCAGTAGGAGACGCTGCCCGTGTACACCGAGTACGCCATGCCGCCGGTCGGGCACCTGTCCTCGTTCCGCGCCAGGACCTTCGCGACCTTGACGTTCGCGGCGCCCTCGTCACAGCCGAGCGCCTGGTAGGTCGGGTTGTCCTGGGTGCCGGAGATCCGGGCGCAGTCACCGACCTGCACGCCACCGCCGGACCGGACCTGGTCCAGCACCAGCACACCACCGACGACCAGGAAGACAACGCCGATACCCAGGCCGACCTTCTTCATGGCCTGGGTATCGGCCGCCGCGGACGGTCAACTGTTCACCGGATCAGGGGTTCTCGTGCACACCCATGCAGTAGACGGAGGCCGGCTCGCTGAACCGCAGCTCACTCGACCCCTCCGGGCACACCGTGCCCTCCTCCGGCAGCCCGTCGACCTTCTTGACGATCTTCACCGGCGACTCGACGGTGCAGGCCTCCTTCTTGAAGGCCCCGTCGTCGCTGGAGGTGTAGCAGTTGCCCTCAGCCAGGTTCGGCATGAGGCACATCGAGTCCCCACCGGTCTTGACCGGCTCGTAGATGCCCTCGTCCGGACAAGCGTCCTCCGGGTTGGCGAGCATCTTCGCCACCTTGTGCGTGGCCGCCTGTTCACCACACCCCTGCGAACTTACGTTCCACTCCCCGTCCGGCTTGTCCACGTCCCGCGGCGCCGCACTCACGCAGTCGCCGACGCTCAGGCCGCCCATCTGCGTGAACACGAACACGCCACCGCCGACCAGCACCACCGCCAGCACACCGACGATGACGAACTTCAGCCAGTTGTTCTTGCCCTTGGGCGACTCGTCGGACTCCGCCTCCACCGCGGGAACCTGCGCGGGGGGCTCGACGGGATCAGTCGACTCGGTGCTCATGCGCGAGAACGTACGACACCGCGTGTTGGCTGCGTGTGTCGACTCACAGTTGCCGGTGGGGAGGTGGGGGTGACGGGTGGGT
>NZ_LGDY01000003.1 GCF_001279525.1 Nocardia sp. NRRL S-836
GTACATGTAGTCGCGCTCTTCGTCGGTGACCATCTCGAGCGTGAGCTCGTCGTGGTTGCGCAGGAAGATGCCCCACTGCGAGTTCTCCGGGATCGACGGAGTCTGCGCCAGGATCTCCGAGATCGGGAACCGCGACTCCCGCCGCACCGCCATGAAGATCCGCGGCATCAGCGGGAAGTGGAACGCCATGTGGCACTCGTCGCCGCCGACCGCCGGGTCACCGAAGTACTCGACCACGTCCGACGGCCACTGGTTCGCCTCGGCGAGCAGCACCCGGCCGGGGAACTCGTCGTCGACGACCTTGCGGCACTTCTTGAGGAACTCGTGCGTGCGCGGCAGGTTCTCGCAGATCGTGCCTTCCTCTTCGAAGAGGTACGGCACGGCGTCGAGGCGGAACCCGTCGATGCCGAGGTCGAGCCAGAACCGCAGGATGTCGAGCATCGCCTCCTGCACTTCCGGGTTCTCGTAGTTGAGGTCCGGCTGGTGGGAGAAGAAGCGGTGCCAGAAGAACTGCCCGCGCACCGGGTCGTAGGTCCAGTTCGACGTCTCGGTGTCGACGAAGATGATCCGCGCGTCGCTGTAGCGCGAGTCGTCGTCGCTCCACACGTAGTAG
>NZ_LGDY01000004.1 GCF_001279525.1 Nocardia sp. NRRL S-836
GCACGGTGATGTCGTGCGTGGTGGCGGTGCGCCAGCCCGTCAGCGCCTCGTCCACGTCGCGCACCACCGCGCAGTGTTCGAGGAGGTGGCGCACCAGCAACGGGCCGCTCAGGCCGTGCACGGCGTCGTCGTGGCGCACCTCGCGGTCGGAGTTGAGCGACACCGCCAGACCGTCCTCGTTGATGCCGTCCAGCAGGCCCCACAACCCGGAGGTCGTGCCCATCACCCGCCGCCGGCCGAGTCTGCTCTGCCACAGCGTCCACTCGTGCCGCGTGACGTCGGCGTCGAGGTTGCGCACCAGCGCCCGGCCGCCGGTCACCTGCCGGCCGGTCACCTCCGGCCGAGGCGGGTCGACGTGGGTCAGGAACGCGGTCAGCCCCAGGTCGTCCAGCTCCGCGGCCGCGGCCAGGTCGGCCGACATCGCGCCGAGCGCGGGAACGGACAGCCCGAGCACCGACGTGCGCCACGTCGTGGTGAACGGATCGTCCACACCGGAGGGACGCAGCCGCGGCCAGTGCCGGCGCACGTGCGCGCGCCACTGCTCGCCGGGTCGCTCCTCGACGAACGCGCGGAACGTCGTGCAGCGGTGGTCGCGGTCGCTC
>NZ_LGDY01000005.1 GCF_001279525.1 Nocardia sp. NRRL S-836
GAGCGACCGCGACCACCGCTGCACGACGTTCCGCGCGTTCGTCGAGGAGCGACCCGGCGAGCAGTGGCGCGCGCACGTGCGCCGGCACTGGCCGCGGCTACGTCCCTCCGGTGTGGACGATCCGTTCACCACGACGTGGCGCACGTCGGTGCTCGGGCTGTCCATTCCCGCCCTCGGCGCCATGTCGGCCGACCTGGCCGCCGCCGCCGAACTGGACGACCCGGGGCTGACCGCGTTCCTGACCCACGTCGACCCGCCCCGCCCCGAGGTAACCGGCAGGCAGGTGACCGGCGGCCGGGCACTGGTGCGCAACCTCGACGCCGACGTCACACGGCACGAGTGGACGCTGTGGCAGAGCAGACTCGGCCGGCGGCGGGTGATGGGCACGACCGCCGGGCTGTGGGGCCTGCTGGACGGCATCAACGAGGACGGCCTCGTGGTGTCGCTCAACTCCGACCGCGAGGTGCGCCACGACGACGCCGTGCACGGCCTGAGCGGCCCGCTGCTGGTGCGCCACCTCCTCGAACACTGCGCGGTGGTGCGCGACGTGGACGAGGCGCTGACGGGCTGGCGCACCGCCACCACGCACGACATCACCGTGC
>NZ_LGDY01000006.1 GCF_001279525.1 Nocardia sp. NRRL S-836
GTACATGTAGTCGCGCTCTTCGTCGGTGACCATCTCGAGCGTGAGCTCGTCGTGGTTGCGCAGGAAGATGCCCCACTGCGAGTTCTCCGGGATCGACGGCGTCTGCGCCAGGATCTCCGAGATCGGGAACCGCGACTCCCGCCGCACCGCCATGAAGATCCGCGGCATCAGCGGGAAGTGGAACGCCATGTGGCACTCCTCGCCGTCACCGAAGTACTCCACGACGTCGGACGGCCACTGGTTGGCCTCGGCGAGCAGCACGCGGCCGGGGTACTCGTCGTCGACGACCTTGCGGCACTTGCGCAGGAAGTCGTGCGTCTCCGGCAGGTTCTCGCAGTTGGTGCCCTCGCGTTCGAACAGGTAGGGCACGGCGTCGAGGCGGAACCCGTCGATGCCGATGTCGAGCCAGAAGCGCAGGATGTCGATCATCGCGTCCTGGACGGCGGGGTTGTCGTAGTTGAGGTCCGGCTGGTGGGAGAAGAAGCGGTGCCAGAAGAACTGGCCGCGCACCGGGTCGTAGGTCCAGTTCGACGTCTCGGTGTCGACGAAGATGATCCGCGCGTCGCTGTAGCGCGAGTCGTCGTCGCTCCACACGTAGTAG
>NZ_LGDY01000007.1 GCF_001279525.1 Nocardia sp. NRRL S-836
GGCACGTTGTCGGTGAAGGAGGGTGACCTGTGGTCGAGCTGGACGACGCAGGCGCATGGTGTGGCGAAGTTCGAGATCGACGGTGACCGCATCGGTGTGCTGACGACCGGTGGTGACGTCATGGTCAAGGAGGGTGATCTCTACACCGGTTGGAGCACGCAGGCCGGTGGTGTCAAGGACTTCCACCTGGCCGGTGGCCGGATCGGTGTGCTGCGCAACGACGGTTCCCTGGCGGTGAAGGACGGCAACCTGTGGGCGTCGTGGACCGAGCAGACGGGCAACGTCAAGGACTTCGACCTGACGCCGAACCGCATCGGCGTGGTCTTCACCAACGGCGAGGTGACCGTCAAGGAAGGCGACCTCTACGCGGGCTGGGTCAGCCAGATGAACGGTGCGAAGGACATTGAGCTCGCCGCAGGGCGCATCGGTGTGCTGCGCGAGAACGGCTCGCTCGTCGTGAAGGACGGCACCTTGTGGTCGTCGTGGACCGAGCAGACCGGTGATGTCGCGAACTTCGAGATGACGAACAACCGCATCGGCGTCGTGCTCACCAGCGGTGAGGCCACAGTCAAGGAAGGCGACCTCTACGCG
>NZ_LGDY01000008.1 GCF_001279525.1 Nocardia sp. NRRL S-836
GAGTGCCTGCACGGCCCTGCGTCCCATCTCGCGGCGGGGGATGCGGAAGCCGGTGAGCGCCACGTCGTCGGATGCGGGCCGGGTGGCGGCGCCGAGCATCAGCACGGACAGGTCGCCGGGCACGGACAGGCCGCGCTCGCGGGCGGCGAGCACGAGCGCGGCACCGTCGGAGACCTCCTCGGTCAACACGACCGTGACCCCCGCCTCCAGCAGCTGGCCGAGCCCGGCGAACGGCATGTGCCTGCCCTCGACCTGGTGTGCCGCAACGGCTTGCTTGAACCCGCGCAACCGGTCGGCCGACGACTCCGCACCCTCCCCGGCACCCACGTAGGCGAACCTGCGGTGGCCCAGGGCGACCGCGCGGTCCACCAGGTCGCGCACCGCCAACGCGTAGTCGGCGCCGACGTGCGGTACCGGTCCGCCCGCGTCGTCGCGGCGGCCGATCGACACGAACGGGATGCCCTCGGCCAGCAGTTGGGCCAAGTCGTCGCGGTCGAGCGTGCGGCCGATCAGCAGGCACCCGTCGGCCAGCCGCACCCGGCTGTCGTCGCTGAAGATCCGCCGCTGCCCACCGGCGGCCTT
>NZ_LGDY01000009.1 GCF_001279525.1 Nocardia sp. NRRL S-836
GTGTTGCGCGGGGTGGCCGGGGCGTCCGGGGACGAGGGCGTGTGCGGTGCGCCGGGGGCGGAAGGTGAAGCGGCGGAAGGAGAAGGCGTGCTGTCCGGGGTGGGAGCGGTGTCCGGGCGGCGCGTCGCAGTGTCCGGAGTGGACGGAGCATCCGGCGTGCGGGACGGACTGGGGGCCGACGAAGGGGACGAGCTGTCCGGGGTGCGCGACGGGGCGTCCGGGGCAGGGGAGGGTGTCGACGGCGAGCTGTCCGGCGACGAAGGCGAGGACGGCGACGAAGGTGAAGACGGCGACGACGGCGAGCTGTCCGGCGAGGAAGGCGAAGAAGGCGAGGTTGGCGACGAAGGTGAAGAAGGGGACGACGGCGAAGAGTCCGGAGTGGACGAAGAAGGTGAAGAAGGGGAGGAGTGAGAGCCGGATGGGGTGAGGTCCGGGGAGTTGGTCGAGTGGAACAGGCCGCCGGGCTTGATGGACTTGGTGGAGATCACGTCCAGGCCGGTCACCTTGCCGACCAGTTTGCCGACGACCTTCATGATCTTGGTGAAGATCTCGACCAGC
>NZ_LGDY01000010.1 GCF_001279525.1 Nocardia sp. NRRL S-836
GGGTGGTGCTTCCGGGGGTGCGACCGAGGAGGAGGTCGTTTGGCCGGTGTTGCGCGGGGTGGCCGGGGCGTCCGGGGACGAGGGCGTGTGCGGTGCGCCGGAGGCGGAAGGTGAAGCGGCGGAAGGAGAAGGTGAGCTGTCCGGGGTGGGAGCGGTGTCCGGGCGGCGCGTCGGAGTGTCCGGAGTGGACGGAGAGTCCGGTGTGCGAGACGGGCTCGGGGCCGACGAAGGGGACGAGCTGTCCGGGGTGCGTGATGGGCCGTCCGGAGCGGGGGAAGGGGACGACGGCGTCGAGGAAGGCGAGGACGGCGACGAGGGTGAAGAAGGGGACGACGGCGAAGAGTCCGGAGTGGACGAAGACGGCGACGAAGAAGAAGGTGAAGACGGGGAGGAGTGAGAGCCGGATGGGGTGAGGTCCGGGGAGTTGGTGGAGTGGAACAGGCCACCGGGCTTGATGGACTTGGTGGAGATCACGTCCAGGCCGGTCACCTTGCCGACCAGTTTGCCGACGACCTTCATGATCTTGGTGAAGATCTCGACCAGC
>NZ_LGDY01000011.1 GCF_001279525.1 Nocardia sp. NRRL S-836
CCACGTGCCGTGCCTGCCCACGTGCCGTGCCTGCCCACGTGCCGTGCCTGCCCACGTGCCGTGCCTGCCCACGTGCCGTGCCTGCCCACGTGCCGTGCCCGCCCACGCGGTGTGGCACGCGCACGCTGTGCCTGCCCACGCGCAAGCGCCGTGCTCGCCCAGGTGCCGCAGCACGCCCGCGCGCCGTGGCCGCCCAGACGCCGCAGCCCTCCCACGCGCTGTGCCCGCCCAGACGTCGTGGCAGGCCCACGGGCCCCGCCCATCGCTGCGGCTCCGGGCGCCGCGGACGACCCGCCGGAAGCCGGTATCCGCGCCCTTCCCCGGCAACTCGCCCGAAAGTCCACCGAGGCCCACTCGCGGCCTCGCCAACGCGTACCCCCAGCAGCCCATCGCCCACTGACCGGCGGCCCATCGTCACCGGCTCGGCGGCTCCGCCGTCACCACCACAGACCCGGCGACCCCGCCCGAAGGCGCTGCTGCCACCCCCGACGCAAAGGCTCCACCGCCCCATCCGCCACCCCACCCATC
>NZ_LGDY01000012.1 GCF_001279525.1 Nocardia sp. NRRL S-836
CTGCCGGCTGTGTCCGGGCTTGTCGGAAGGCGGCAGGAGCTGCTGCGGCTTTCTCGTGAGGCCGAGACCGGTGGTGTTGTCGTGATCGCGGGGCCTCCCGGGGTCGGGAAGACGTCGCTGGCGGTGGCGGCGGCGGATGGTCTGGTTTCCTCCTTCCCGGACGGTTGTCTCGCGCTGGACCTGCGCGGTGTCGACGACCGGCCGGTCAGCTCCGCCGCCGCATTGGAACGGATGTTGACCTCGCTGGACGTGTCGCCGGGGCGGATGCCCACGACGGTCGAGGAGCGCAGTTCGTTGTTCCGCAAGGTGGTGCGGGATCGGCGGGTGCTCGTGGTGCTGGACAACGCCCACGACGAGGGCCAGATCAGGCCGTTGCTCGCGATGACAGAGGGCAGCCTGACGATCGTGACCTGCCGGCGCGTGCTCGCGGGGCTGGAGTCGGCGCGCTGGCTGCTGCTCGACACGCTGACGCAGGACGGCGCCGTGGAGCTGGTC
>NZ_LGDY01000013.1 GCF_001279525.1 Nocardia sp. NRRL S-836
TGCAACGCCTGCCACTGCTCATCAGTCAGCTCATGCCTGCGCACCACGGCACAAGATCAAAGCACGTCAGACGAACCAGCTTTGAGGACGGGCCCTAGCGCGGGTCTGCGCGAGCGACCGACGCCGGCGGCGACACCGACGTCGTCGAGTTCGCCTACGAGGGCGAGGCCACCGGCACGGTGCGGGCCGACCGGCCCGGCGGCACGGCGACGGTCGGCGTGATCGTGCCGGAGTCGTTCGAGGACAGGACACTCCGCGTGCGGTCGGTCGACCGGGCCGGGCAGGCCTCCGACGCCACGACGTTCCGGTTCCAGGTCCGGCCGACCGGCGTCCGCGTCTTCGCGCCGCCGGTGGACCGGGCCGACCTCGGGGAGACCTACCCGTTCTGGTTCACCTCGGACGGCTACCTCACCGAGGCGGGCACCAGCTACACGCCGACCCGCTCGTCGTGGCCGCTGGTCACCGGTGACCGCACCGAGATCCGCATCTCGCCGTCGTACGTGCGCGGTGTCGTCGAGTACCGCTACCGGGTCAACGGCTCGCCGGAGGTGCGGACGGTCGCCGCCGACGCCGGGGGCGGGGCGGTGCTGCGGATCGACTTCGGCGCCCACCCGCACCCGTCCGTGGAGGTGTGGGGCCGCACCGCGGACGGCATCGACACCGAGTCCACCACCCGCACCGTCGACTAGAGGCTGAACATCGAACCGGGGTTGAACAGGTTCTCCGGGTCCAGCGCGCGTTTGATCTCGCGGTGCACCCGGAGGCCGACCGGTCCGATCTCCTTCTCCAGCCACTCACGCTTGATCTTGCCGATGCCGTGCTCGCCGGTGACCGTGCCGCCGAGTGAGAGGCCGAGGGCGAGGATGTCGTCGAACGCCTTGCGCGCGCGGGCGAACTGCTCGGCGGAGGTGGGGTCGTAGACGATCGTGGGGTGCATGTTGCCGTCGCCGGCGTGGCCGACGACGGCGATTTTGAGGTCGGCGTCCAGGGAGATGGCCTCGCAGCCCTGGATGAGCTCGGCGATGCGGGTGCGGGGCACGCACACGTCGTCGGTGAGCCAGGAGCCGTAGAGCTCCAGGGCGGTCAGCACGGCGCGGCGCGCGGTGAGCAGGTCGCGGCCCTCGTTGACGTCGTGGGTCGAGTAGACGAGGTCGGCCTCCGCGCAGATCGTCTCGATCTGCTGGAGCTCCAGCCTGGCCTGGTCGCCGCCGGCGTCGGACTGGCAGATCAGCAGCGCCGCGCAGCCGGGGCCGGCGCCGAGCTCGGTGCGCAGGTACTGCTCGACGGCCTCGATCGAGGTGCGGTCCATGATCTCCATCAGCGACGGAACCAGGCCCTCGCGCACGATGCGGCTGACCGCGACACCGGCCGCGGCGGTGGTGCTGAACGCGGCGACCAGCGTGGCCGGGGTCTGTGGGAGCGGTTTCAACGCCAGCGTGGCCCGGGTGATCACGCCCAGGGTGCCCTCGGAGCCGATGAAGAGCTTGGTGAGGTCGTAGCCGGCGACGCCCTTCACCGTGCGGCGGCCGGTCCGCAGCACCTCGCCGTCGGCCAGCACCACCTCCAGGCCCAGCACGGAGTCGGTGGTCACGCCGTACTTCACGCAGCACAGGCCGCCGGCGTTGGTGGAGAGGTTGCCGCCGATCGTGCACCAGTCGTAGCTGCTCGGGTCCGGCGGGTAGAACAGGCCGTTCTTCTCCACGGCGCCGCGCAGGTCGAGGTTCACGACGCCGGGTTCGACCACGGCCAGGCGGTTGTCCGCGTCGATCTCGACGATCGCGTCCATCTTCGTGGTCACCAGGACGACGCAACCCTCGACGGCGTTCGCCGCACCGGACAGGCCGCTGCCGGCGCCGCGGGGCACAACGGGGACGCGGTGCTTCGCGCAGGCCCTGACCACGGCCTGGACCTGCTCGGTGGTCGACGGGAACACCACCGCCAGCGGGGTGCCGTACGGGGCGAGCGGCATCATGTCGCGCTGGTACCCGGCGGTGACATCGGCGTCCGTCAGCACGCCCGTGTCACCGAGTGCGGTGCGGAGTTCGGCGAGCAAGGTCTCCATACCCGCCACGCTAGCCGGGTTCGGCTGGTCCACCAGGGTGATCGGCAACGGGGGGAGTTCACGCGGTGACCGGGTGTGCTCAACCCAGATTTAGCCGACCTGTTCCACCGATGTCGCCCTTCCACCGGCACACCACGACGTAGGCTGGTTCACCGTGGCGCACGCTTTCGCCTCGTTGGAGACCGCAGGTCCGGTGGCCGTGTGGCTGATCGTGCTGACGTTCATCTTCTTCGAGTGCGCATTCATCTTCGGGTTGTTCCTGCCCGGTGACTCGCTGCTCTTCGCCGCCGGGGTCGTCCTCGCGCAGCACGGCAGCGAGTGGTCGGCATGGGCCCTGTCCGTCGTCGCGCTCGTCGTGGCGGTGGTCGGCAACCAGGTCGGGTACCACATCGGCAAGCACACCGGCACCCGCGTGCTGGCGCGCAAAGACGGCAAGGTGCTGAACCGGCAGAACCTGGAGAAGGCCCGCAGGTTCCTCGACGAACGCGGCTTCTGGGCCGTCGTGCTCGCGCGCTGGCTGCCGTGGGTCCGCACGCTGGCGCCGATGATCGCCGGCGCGGCCCGCATGGACGTGCGGCGGTTCACGCTGGCCACGACCATCGGCGCCATCGCGTGGGTGCCGACGCTGGTGCTCGCCGGCTACTACGGCGCCGGTGTCCTGGAAGCGTTCCCGTGGCTGGAAACGGCGGCGCTGGTGGTCAGCGTCGCGTTCTTCCTCGGTGGCACCGGGTGGGGCATCTGGCGCTACCGGCAGGAGATGCGCAAGCCGATCGACGAGTCGGCCGACGAGCTGGAGCCCTCCGCCTCGCAGCGCTGAGCGGTCAGATGAACTTGTGCGACGCGTTCTCGTAGTAGGTGTTGACGAGGTTGCGGCACGTGTTGGCCGGAACCGTGTCGTACGAGCCGCCGTAACCGCTGTTGAAGTAGACGCGGATGTCGCGGTCGAACGTGTTGCACGCCGACGCCGCGTTGTTCTTCACGCACTGGAGGTAACCGGCCGCGTTGGGCTTCTTGAACTCGTAGCAGGTCGGCTGCGAGTCGCCGTAGTTCGAGACGTTCCCGGTGAAGTCGGAGATCGACCCGGCGAAGGCGCTGAAGTGGTAAAGGCAGAACTCGTTGTCGTTGCACACGCCGTCGCGTCCGGCGGCGGAGGCGGCCGGGGTGGCGACGGCGATGGACACCGCGGCGAGCGCTCCCGCGACCACGCCTCGGGTGAGTTTCTTCGTGAAGTTCGTCATGGCACCGATGCTCGCGCCGTAGCAAGGCTCCAACCAGCGACAACCTGTACAGTTCACCTGCACAGTTGCGTCAAGCACCTCGCTGACCGTCCCGCAGTGCGAGCTCTTCGGCCAGTTCCACACAGCGCAGGCGGGCCGGCGAGAAGTCGTAGGGCATCTTGCCGATGGCTTCGAACACGCTCATGGAACCGGCCTCGTCCCCGCCCGTAGCGGGCTGCGCAGTGTCCCAGGCGTCGAAGAGGGCGTCGTCGTCCTCGTCCAGGCCGGACTCCTCGATGGCGGCCTGCAGGGCGCTTTCGAAGGCGTGCCGCTCGGCGGCCACGCGAGCCACCCGCGGGTCGTCGACGGCGACGCCGTCGTCGAGCGCCTCCTCGGCGGCGTCGACGCGGTCGGACTCCGCGCGCAGAGCGGGATGCGTGGCCAGGACGACGAAGCGGGCGGCCTGCACGGCCGCGCCGAGCGGGCCGAAGATCCGCTCGGTGACCAGCAGGCTGTCCAGGTCCGCCTGGCGCAGGGAGCCTTCCGGCAGGCCCCTGAGGCGTTCGGTGACGAGGTCGGAGAGCAGGCCCATCCGGCTGCCCTCGGTGCGCATCCGCTGCACGGCGGTCCGTTGCCGCCGCAGTTCCGCCTCCTGCTCGGCGAGGGTGTCCGCCACCCGCTCCAGGACGTCCGCGACGTCGTCCCCGCCGTCCGCACCGGCGGTGAAGGCGTCACGGATGTCGTCCGCCGCCGCGTCACCGATCTTGACCTGGCGGGGTGGCAGGAAGGACGAGCGCACCAGCGGGGACCTCTCCTCACGCGATCGGGACGTGGGTCCACTGGACCACATGCCGCCGCGGAAGGTGCAACCCCGCGCACGGGACCGGCGTCAGAGCACCTCCGTGATCAGCAGGTCGGCCGACCCCTTCGACGAGTTCACCATCAGCGCGTTGACGTGGTCGGTGCCGTGCAGCACCCGTTCGCGGGCCTCGGACAGCGTGCGCCCGTACCGCAGGTGGCGGTCGATCAGCCGCTGCACCCGCACGTCCTCGTCGATGAACAGGAACCACGCCTCGTCCAGGATGATCCGGACGCGCTTCCACTTGTCGTAGTTGAGGAGCAGGTAGTTGCCCTCGGTCACGACCAGCGGGACGTCCGGGTGCACCGGCACCGCGCACGCCACCGGTTCCTCGATCTCGCGGCGGAACTCCGGCGCGTAGATCATGTCCGGCCCGCACGCCTTGATCCGGCCGAGCAGGTCGACGTAGCCGGGGATGTCGAACGTGTCCGGCGCGCCCTTGCGCTCGACCAGCCGCAGCCGTTCCAGCTCGCTCTGCGCGAGGTGGAAGCCGTCCATCTCGACGAGCACGGCCTGCCCGTCGAGCGCCTCGACGAGCCTGCGCGCGAGTGTCGACTTGCCGGAGCCCGGCGCTCCTCCGATGCCGAGGATCTTGCGCTCACCCATGTCGGTGAGCGCTCGGGCCCGTTCTAGCAGCTCCTCGAACCTGACCTGCTGTCCTGCCACCGTGCCAGCCTCTCAACCCAGTCCCCGACCGCACCGACCCGGACGGCGGCGGCCTGCGACGCGAAGCCGATGGCCGCGACCGGGTCGGTTCCCGACGCCAGCGCGTAGGCGTACGCGCCGTGCCACACGTCACCGGCACCGTTCGTGTCCTTCACCCGCACCGCCGGCACGGCCACCTCGCCGGTCGAGCCGTTCCGCGACCAGGTCACCGGCGCGGGCCCGTTGGTGCGAATCACCAGCGGGACCCCGTACGAGTGCACCTCGGCAGCGGACCGCTCGAACCCCGAAGCGCAGGCGGCCACGTCGACCAGCGGCAACAGGTGATCGAGGACAGGTTTCCAGCTCCCGGCGTCGAGCACCACAGGCAATCCCAGAGCTTTCGCCGCACGTGCGACGGGGATCACCAGCCCGTCGTGGTGCCCGTCCAAGAGCACCACGTCCGCGGCGGCCAGAAGATCGGACAAATCAGGCGCCGTGACGGGCACGGAAGCGTTGCGTGAAACGACCGTGCGCTCCCCATCAGCGTCTCTGACGACGACCATGCTCACCGGTGTCGTTCCCTCGACCGCGACGACTTGGACCGGCTCCAAACTCGCTCGCACGAATTCACCCAGAGCGTCGGCGCCCAGGGCGGTGAGGAGTGACGAAGATCCACCCAATGCGGCGACGGCCCGTGCCGCGTTGGCCGCCGGACCGCCGGGCGCGAGGTGCGACCCGATCGACCTGACCTTCTCGCCGGGCGCCGGGAAGGCGTGCACCCGCTGGGTGACGTCGAGAGTTGTGAGGCCGACACACAGCACGGCTGCCATCAGGCCTTCCTCCAAACGGGTAAGGTCCCGGCCATGGTCACCATGCGGGATGTCGCGGCTCTCGCGGGGGTCTCCATCACCACGGTGTCACACGTGATCAACGAGACCAGACCGGTCGCCGGTGACACGCGTGAGCGCGTGCAGAAGGCGATCGACGAAACCGGGTACACGGGTGACGCCATCGCGCGGTCGCTGGTCATGGGCGGCACGAAGTCGCTGGGCCTCGCCGTGTCACTGGTCTCCCACCCCTACTTCGCCGAGCTGATCGCCGCCATCGAGTCGGAGGCGACGCGCAACGGCTACTCGCTCGTGCTGATCGACACCAGGGACACCCCGGAGTCGGAGCAGGCCGCGGTCAAGAAGCTCCGCTCACGGCGGGTCGACGGCCTGCTGCTCACGCCCTCGGCCGGCGCGGGCAGCCTGGTGCTGCCGGAACTCAAGAAGCTCGGCATCCCGACCGTGCTGGTGGACCGCCTCACCGTGGCCAACGACATCGACCAGGTCGGGCCGGAGAACGTGCAGGCCACCTCGGGCCTGGTCACGCACCTGGCCGAGCTGGGCCACCGGCGGATCGGCATCGTGTGCGGCAAGGCGGGCGTGGCGACGACCGAGGAGCGCATCCTCGGCTACCGCCTCGGCCTCGGCCGCGCGGGCCTGAAGTGGGACGAGGCGCTGGTCTCGCAGAGCGGCTGGCTCGCGCCGCTGCTCGACCAGGACGACCCGGCCACCGCCGTCGTCGCGGCCGACCACCTGGTCACGGTCGGCATGCTGCACGAGGCCCGCGCCCGCGGCCTCAAGCTCGGCACCGACCTCGCCGTCGTCGCCTACGACGAGGTGGAGTGGGCGACGTTGATCGAACCGCCGCTGACGACGCTGGCCCAGCCGGTCGAGGAGATCGGCCGGACCGCCGTGAAGCTGCTGCTGTCGCGCATCGCCGATCCCGTGCGGGCGGCGGAGACGATCCGGCTGGCACCGTCGCTGATGCACCGGCAGTCCTGCGGATGCTGATCCCCGGCGTCGTCTCGGTGACGTTCCGGCAGCTGCCGGTCGAGGAGATCGGCGCGCTGGCGTTGGACTGCGGCCTGCAGGCCGTGGAGTGGGGCGCCGACGTGCACGTGCCGCCCGGCGACTTCGCCGCGGCCAGGCGGGCGCTGGACACCGGTCTCAAGGTGGCGGCCTACGGGTCGTACTACCGCGCCGGCGTGACGGACCGCGCGGAGCTGGCGGCGGTGCTGGAGACGGCTGCCGAGCTGGACGCGCCGTACGTGCGGGTGTGGGCCGGAACCTCCGGTTCCGCCGAGTGCGCCGACCGGGGCGCGGTCGTCGAGGCGTTGCAGCACGCCGTCGAGCACGCCGACGCGATGGGCACGCGCATCGCGTTGGAGTACCACCGCAACACGCTCACCGACACGCTCGACTCGACCGTGCGGCTGCTGGACGAGGTCGACGGCGTGGTGCCGTACTGGCAGCCGAGTGGCGGGCAGGACGTGTTCTCGGCGGTGCACGAGGTCCGCACGCTGGAACCGGTGACAGCGCACGTCTTCTCGTGGGGCCCCGGCGGTTTCACCGACCGGCTGCCGCTGTCCGCGCGGCGCGACCTGTGGAAGCCGGTGCTCGGCGAGCTCGCGCGCGACGGCATCGAGCGCAACGCCCTGCTGGAGTTCGTGCGCGACGACTCGGTCGAGCAGTTCCGCGAGGACGCCAAGACGCTGGTGGGCTACGTCAGCGCGTTGTGACGTTCGAGCAGGGCCGCCGCCTCCAGGCACATCCAGCCGCCCAGCTGCACCGACAGGTCCCTGCCCTCCTCCTCGGTGGCCGTGACCGTCCACTCCGGACCGAACAACGGCCCGCTGACCGCCACCGTCCGGTTGACCCACACGGCCTCCGCGGACTCGACCACGAGCTGCCTGGCCAGCTCGGCGCTGTCGCGGTGCGCCGGGTCCAGCCTCGGGATCTCCAGCGCGGCCTGGGCGAGGTAGCGCACGAGGATCCCCGCGAACAGCCCGCCGTCACCACCACCCTGCCCCTTGACGACGCCGTCGGTGGAGAGGTCGTCGTACACGGCCGTGATGGTGCGTGCCGCCTTCTCGATCCACTTGGCCGGCTGGCCGTGCTTGGCCAGCTCCACGCACGCGCCGATGAGAACTCCTTGGCAGTACGTGTAGTGGTTCTTCTCGACGTCCCTGATCTCACCGTTGGCGTCCACGTGCAACCCGTCCCACGCGAGCCCGTCGGGACCGACCAGGTGGTCCTCCATCCAGTCCACTGTGGACCGCGCCTTGGCCAGGTCGGTGCCCTCGTTCTGGCGCGCGAGGAAGATCGCGGCGGGTCCGTTGGCCGGCACGTTCTTGAAGTCGTCGCCGCGCTTCCACCAGATCCCGCCACCGGCGTGGTCGGTCCACCCGTCCCGCAGCTGGTTCGCGATCTCCTCGATCGCCTTCGGCCGGCTGACGCCGATGTGGTGGGCGCGTTGCAACGCCAGCCCGAGCCACGCGACGTCGTCGTAGTAGTCGTTGGTCCAGCCACCGGCGTTGCGCACCCGGATGCCCCGCACCACGCGCACGATCGCCTGCTTGCGCGCCTCCAGCGGGTTGCGCTCGTACCCGTCGACCATGCAGTCGAGCAGGTGCGCCTGCCACCAGTAGTTGAACGGCGCGAAGAGCTTGTCCCTGAGCTTCGGCGGCCACCCGCAGGCACCCAGGCTGGTCCCCGGCACACCCCAGACCCTGCGCAGGTGCCTGGAATGCACCGCACGTTCCGCAACACCCGCCCGCGCGGCCAGCAGTTTCGCGATCACCACCTGGACATCGTGCGTGCTTGACCGATCAAGAAGCGCGGTGAACCACCCAGTGGTACAGCCCCATCGCCACCGACGTCGTCAGGTTGTAGCTGCTCACCCGGTCGCGCATGGGCAGCCGGACGATCCTGGTCGCCTTGGACCTGACCTCGTCGGACAGGCCGTGGCGCTCGGAACCGAAGGCCAGGACGGCGTCGTCGGGCACGGGTCCGGCCAGCGGGTCGCCGTCGGCGTCGAAGGCGATGAGTGGTCCGGCGAAGTCGAGCGTGGTGGCCCTGGCGACGGGGAGGGCGAAGTGCAGACCGGCCGAGCCCCGCAGCACGTTCGGGTGCCACGGGTCGACGTCGCCGGTGGACAGGACGCCGCCGGCGTCGAGACCGGCCGCGACCCGGATCGTGGCGCCGAAGTTGCCGAGGTTGCGCGGGTTGTCGAGCAGGACGAGCGGGGCGGCGCGGTCGAACGGCAGGTCGGGGCGTTGCGCGAACCCGGCGACACCGGTCGGGTGGGTGCGGCCGACGCGGTCGCGGAACTCGGCCTGGCTCACCTCGGTGGCGGCGGCGAAGGCCGCGAGGAGGTCCGGTGCGTGCGACTCGGCGAGCTCGACCGCGCCGGACCGGCTGGTGGTCAGCAGCGACGTGACGGTCCCGCCGAAGCGCAGGGCGTGTTTGACGGCGTGGAACCCTTCGAGCAGCAGCACGGGCCAGACGCTACTGAACGCTCACCCGCCGCGACGTCCTGGCACCCGCCACGAGCCCGATCCACGACACCACCACGACAGCCCCGAGCACCAGCTGCACCGCCACCGACGCGCTCTCCGGGTACCAGACCCCGTCGATGTAGTGGTCGATGAACCCGGTCTCCAGCACCGGCATCCCGGCGGCGGCCCGGAAGTGGTTCTCCCACGCCGTCAACGGGCACACGGTCGGCACGGCGAGGCTCAGCACCGCCCACGCGGCGAGCGCCAGGTGCGGGTAGAGCACCCAGCGCCAGCGCCACGCGAGGAAGCCGCCGGCCAGCAGGAACGCCAGCACGGCGAAGTGCAGCACCACCACGGCTTCCGCGAGGAACCTGGCCATTCGCACCACCCCGTCCTCCAGACTAGGACGGGGTAGCTCGAACGGCGCTCGACGAAACTCAGGCGAGACCGAGGTCATGCAGGTCGAGCAGGTACCGGTACCGCAGACCCTCCGCCTCGATGGCCTCGCGGGCGCCGGTGCCGCGGTCGACCACGGTGGCGACGCCCACGACCTCGGCACCGGCCTCGCGCAGCGCGCTGACCGCGGTCAGGACGGAGCCGCCGGTCGTGGACGTGTCCTCGACGGCGAGAACGCGCTGGCCGCGGACCTCGATGCCCTCGATCTGGCGCTGCATGCCGTGGGCCTTGGCGGCCTTGCGGACCACGAAGACGTCGAGCACGTCCCCGGCGACCGCGGCGGAGTGCATCATCGCGTAGGCGACGGGGTCGGCGCCGAGGGTGAGACCGCCGACGGCGACGAAGTCCCAGTCACTGGTCAGCTGCCGCAGCAGCTTGCCGATCAGAGGCGCTGCCGCGTGGTGCAGCGTGGCGCGGCGCAGGTCGACGTAGTAGTCGGCTTCCTTGCCGCTCGAAAGGGTCACCTTGCCGTGCACGACGGCCAATTCGCTCACCAGACGGGCGAGTTCCGACTTCGCGTTCGCGTCCAAGACCTGTTCAGTTCGCACAGGTCGCAAGCTTCGCACACGCGCCGGCGCGGCGCCGCATACCCTGCATCACCGTGAACCTGTTGAGCGCGGACTCGTTCGTCGTGGACCAGCCGTGGACACCGGTGCGGCTGATGCTGGGCTCGAAGTACTCCGTGGAGGCCTACGACGGGCACGACGTGCTGCTCGGGTCGGTCGGCGAGACGCGGCGGGGCTTCGTCACCGCGCGCCTGCGCAACATCAGCCTGTCCAGGTGGACGCCGTTCCGCCTGCACGCGGTCGGCCCGGACGGCCGGCCGCTGCTCGTGATCACGAAGTCGGCCGGCATCGGCACCCGGCCGACGAAGGTGGCGTGGCCCGACGGCCGGCCGGTCGGCTCGATCGTGCCGCAGCCGGGCCGCTACGCGCTGCTCGACGCGAACGGCACGCACCTCTGCCTGCTCGGCGACGTGCTGCACCTGCAGCTCGGGCGCATCGAGAGGCGCAACGGCAGGCGGGTGCGCCGGGACGTCGTCCGGATTCGTCCCGGCACCGCCGAACCCGTGCGGTCGCTCGCGGTCGCGGCCGCGGTGGCGTTCGACGTCGTGCGCGGGGTCGGCACGAACCACCTGAGCAGCGGCGACGTCATCCCGGACTTCCTGTCGAGCTAGCGGCTCACCAGGCGTCTCGCCGGAACACCGACGGGCCGTCCTCGTCGTCGTCACCGCGTGCGGGGCGGACCGGCGGGGCCGGCCGCGACGGGTTGCCCGCCTCGATGATGTCGTCGAGGTCCTGGCCCTCCTGGATGGCCGTGTAGGCGCGCCGGAGGTCGGGCACGCCGGTGGCGAGCGCCTTCTGCACGCCCTCGTCCATCACGCGGCCGGCGGCGACGTCCTGCCAGCTGAACTCACCGGAGTCGATGCGCTGCTGGAGCTCCTTGAACTCCTTGGGCGCCTTGCCGCTGCGGGCGTACCTCTCGATGGCGGCGAGGTCCTGCTCGGTCACCCCGCGCGACCGCGGCTGGAACTGGGCGGCCTCCCGCCCGGTCTTCTCCGCCGCGGCGGCCGTGGCGTCGAACTCGTCGACCAGCGCCTGCAACCGGGCCTGGTCGTAGGGGAACGTCACTGCTGTCCTCCGCCCTGCCCGCTCGCCGAGCCGCTGCCCGCCGCGTTCGACCCGCTCGCCGCCGGTGCGGGCGCGCTGCCGGTGTCGTACCGCCCGGTGGCCTTGCCGACGTCCTTGTTCAGCTTGTAGCCGTTGAGCGCGATGCTGAACGCACCGGACTTCGCGGCGGCCTTGCCGTCGTCGAACTTCTCCTTGCCGTCCTGGTAGTCGTCGACGACGTCGAGCAGGTCGCCGACGTCGCGGACGTCCTTGAGCTTCATCAGTGCGGTGCCCATGGCCTTGATGCCGTCGATCATGCCCTGGACGCCCTCGATCAGCGTCTGCACCGCGATGATGATCTTGCGGATGCGGTCGACGATCTGGATGCAGTCGTAGACGACCCACACGGCCTTGCCCCAGCCGACCACCGGGATCGGCGCGAGGATCACCGCCTCCATCAGCTTGCCGCACAGGTAGTCCAGCAGCGACAGCGCGAGGCCGGTCAGCTTGCGGCACGTGTTCGCCATCGACTTGAACCGGTCGCCGATGATCCGGGCGACCTGGGAGTCCGCCTCGATCGCGACGACCCACATGGTGTCCATGCGGCGCTCGAAGGCCTGGGCGGCGGAGCCGTTCCAGTGCGGGTTCAGCTGGTCCACACCCGCGTCGACGTTGTGCCGCACCGAGTCGAGCGCCTTCGCCACGTTGTCCCACGCCGTGGCGTTGGCGTCGATCTTCTCGAAGTCGCCGAGCAACGGGTTGATCAGCGACTCGACCAGGTTCTCGCCGGTGACCTTCTCGTAGATCCAGTTGACGCCCTGGATCTTCCAGCCGGCCTTCTCGACCAGCTCCTTCGTGGACTGCCTGCCGGGCCGGTCGTCGGCCGCCTTGTTCAGCGCGGCCGAGGGGTCCTCGACGTCCGCGTACGCCGTCGCCATCAGTTGCCCCCGACCTGCGGCGCCTGCTGGGCACCGGACAGCTTGTTCTGGACGCCCTCGAACAACTTCAGGCCGATGTTGTCGACCTTCTCGTAGTGCTCGGCGGTCTTCTTGAGCGCTTCGGAGTCCTTGAGCATCATCTTGGCGGCGAAGTCCAGCGTCTCCCCGTACAGGCTCGCGACACCGGTCACGACGGGGTGCAGCAACGTCAGCAGGCCGGTGAAGCCGCTGGTGTCACCGCCCTTGGAGATGGCGTGGTCCTTGATGGTCAGGAAGTGCTGGGCGTTGCGGTCCAGCAGCTCGCTGTACCCGCGCAGCTCCTCCGGCACGACGTGGAACTGTTCACTCACGACTGCTCCGACGCAGCGTTGCTCCGAACGGTTCCGGTCAGGTTCGCCCGCGCCCGCCGGCGAACCGGGAGGCCATCTTGCGGACGACCGCGCGGGGCAGCAGCTTGGTGAGACCGACGATCGCCTTGTACTGGGCGCCGGGGATCGACAGCAGCCTGCCGCGGCGCAGGTCGCGCAGCGCCTCGTGCACCAGGCGGTCGGCGTCGACGTAGAGCCAGCCCGGCGTCTTGGACATGTCGATGGCGGCGCGCCGGTGGAACTCGGTCCGCACGAAACCGGGGCACAGCGCCATGACCCGCACACCCGAGTGGCCGACGGCGAGCGACATGCCCTCGGAGAACGACGTCACCCACGCCTTGTCGGCGCTGTAGCTGGTGCCGCGGCCGGGCAGGAAGCTGGCCACACTGGACACGTTGATCACGTCACCCTTGCCGCGCGCCATCATGGCGGGGATCGCGGCCCTGCTCAGCCGCAGCACGGTGGCGACGTTGACGTCGAGCTGGGATTGGAGCTTCTCCACGTCGGCCGTGAAGAACTCGCCGGAGGTCGCGAAGCCCGCGTTGTTGACGAGCAGGTCCACAGCGGACTCGGCGAGGCGCGCCTCGACCTTGGCGCGGTCCGCGTCGTCGCTCAGGTCGGCGGGCAGGGTGTCGACGTGCACGCCGTGGCGGTCGTGCAGCTGCTTCGCGAGGTCTTCGAGCGCGGACGCGGTGCGCGCGACGAGCACGAGGTCATAGCCCTCGGCCGCGAGCCTGCGCGAGAAGGCGGCCCCGATCCCGACGGTAGCTCCGGTCACCAGTGCGGTTGGCATGGCACCGCACGCTAGTCGGAAAACCGCCGGGGTCGAAGCACGCGGGAGCTACGCTCCGTTCTTCGTCGGACGACGAAGAACCAGTAGGCGCAGCGCGAGGCCGGACACGACCAGGGCGACTCCGCCGAACACCATCCAACCGACCGAAGCGCCCGTGCTGGCCAGCGTCACCACGGACGCCGTACCGGCCACAGCCGCAGGTGGGACTACTTTCGCTCCGTACATCGTGGTTCCCTCCGAGGGGGTTCGGAACACGACGTCCTACGCACGGGGTATCTGGATAGGCCGCGAATGTTTTACACAGAGTGAAGTGTGACGTAGCTCACACCCATTCTGACTAAGTCTGCTTGCGCCCGAACGACGGACGGAAGACCTCGCCGCCCTCGTCTTCCTCATCGGCGGCCGGCTCGTCCTGTGCAGGGTCCGCGTCGAACGGGTCGATCACGTCCGCGAGCTCGCCGACGTCGCGCAGCAGCCGCTCCAGGCGTGCGGGCGAGGAGTTCGGCGGCGCGGAGGCCAGCACCCAGTCGTTCTCCAGCCAGACGACCGTGACGTCGCCACCGATCTCCTCGGCGGCGTCGATCAGGTCCGGCGTGATGAGCTTGCGGGCGGCGGGCACGTCCGTCACGAACGCGTACCGCGACCCGACGGGTCCGAGCAGGTCAGGCATCTTGTCGCGCTGGAACGGCACGGTCGAGAGCCACAGCTCGATCACCACCGACAACGCGCGCCGGCAGCGCACGCCGACCAGCACCGAGTTGACCTTGCCCCCGGTCTCGTGGTCGAGCACGTAGACCTGGCGCCGCCCGTCGGCGGTGAAGGTGGAACCCGCGACCACGTCCCGGGCGAGCCCGGTGCCGTAGTAGGCGATCGCACCCGCCTCCCACCTGGTCGGGAGCACGTGGTCCGTCTCCTCGAACTGCCAGCCGCGCAGGGCAGCCCAACGGCGCCGTTCACGATTACGCGCGGTTCGTTGCGCCCGGTCGGTCGCGAGCAGGGCGAAGCCCGCCACGCCCGCCACCGCGGCGACGGTGAACCAGACCCACGCCGGTATGCCACCCACAGCTGAAGCGTAGTGGGTCAACTGCCCGAAACGAAGATCACTTTCGCGCGTCGTGCGCCGGGCCCGCCGACCAGGCGTGGCCGAACGCCGTCCGACCGGCGGCTATACGCGTGATCGGCACCACCGGACGGCGTCATCGCGTGCACAACCGGTCCAGCGCCACCTGGCTCTCGTCGTCCGCGGCCCGGTGGACCACCAGCAGCTGACCGGGGTCCTGCACCGGCCGGAGCGTCTCGAACTCGACCGCGATCACTCCGGCTTCGGGGTGCCGAAGCAGCTTGTGCCCGCGGGCGTTGACCTTGACCTCGCGCGTGGCCCACAGCCGTGCGAACTCCTCGTCACCGGCGACGCACTCGGCGATGAGGCCGGACAGCACCCGGTCCCGGGGGTGTGCGGCCCAGGCGGCGCGCAGATGGGCGACCCCCTCCCGCACGACGCGCTCGCGGTCGACATAGCGCTCGCGCATCACCGGGTGCGTGAGGCACACCAGCATCGCGTTGCGCCGGGACGGCGGCAGGGCGCCGAAGTCCAGGAAGAGCCGCGTCATCTCGGTGTTCCACGCCAGGACGTCGTAGCGGTGGTTCATCAGCACGGCCGGGCGTGGGGAGAGGTCCGCGACCAGGCTGACCAGCGCGGGAGCCGCGGTGGCGACGGCCTCGTCGTCGGCCCCGGAGCGGTGGCGGGCCAGGCCGAGGAGGTAAGCGCGTTCGTCGGGGGCCAGGCGCAGCGCCCGTGCCAGCGCCTCCACCACGTCCGCCGAGGGCCGCAGCCCGCGGGCCTGCTCCAGCCGCACCACGTAGTCGACGCTGACCCCGGCCAGCTCGGCGACCTCCTCGCGGCGCAGGCCGGGGGTCCGCCGGGAGCGCCGTCGAGGCGGGAGGTCGAAGTCGCGCGGGTCGAGGCGTTCGCGCCGAGTCCGCAGGAACACGGCCAGCTCTTCTGTCACGTCCACGGCGCCGGTGACCACGGCTGGTCCAACCCCGTGGGTGGGACCGGTGTTCCCAGGAAGCCGCTTCCCTTATCCCCGGCTCCCCGCGCTCGCAGGCTGTGCCCGACGACCACGAGCACAGGAGGACCCGAATGCCGCTCACCCTCGACACCTACCGGCTGCTGGGCCGCTCGGGCCTGCGGGTCTCCCCGCTGGCCCTGGGCACCGCGACCTTCGGCAGCGAGCTGGGCTGGGGAGCCGGGCAGGACGACGCGCGCAGGCTGTTCGACCACTACGTCGGCAACGGCGGCAACTTCATCGACACCGCCGGCGCGTACGGCGGCTCCGAACGCCTGCTGGGCGAGTTCACCCGCGGCCACCGCGACAGCTTGGTGCTGGCGACGAAGTACGCGACGCAACGCCGGCCGGGCGACCCGAACTCCGGCGGCGCGCACCGCAAGAACCTGTTCGCGTCGGTGGAGCACAGCCTTCGGCAGCTGAACACCGACTACCTCGACCTGCTGTTCCTGCACGTGTGGGACTTCCGGACACCGGCGGAGGAGGTCCTGCGCGGCCTGGACGACCTGGTCCGCCACGGCAAGGTGCTGTACGTGGCGATCTCCAACGCACCGGCGTGGGAGGTCTCCCGCATGCAGGCGGTCGCCGACCTGCGCGGCTGGGCACCGCTCGTCGCGCTCCAGGCCGAACACAGCCTCATCAACCGCGGCGCCGAACGCGACCTGATCCCGATGGCAAGGGCGATGGGGCTGGGCGTCACGCCGTACTCACCGCTCGGCGGCGGGGTGCTGTCCGGCAAGTACACCCGCGCCGACCTGACCGGCGCCGGTCCCGCCGAGAGCACCCGCAGGAGCTTCAACGCCGCGCTCGGCATGGTCACCGAACGCACCCTCGCCATCGCCGACGTCGTCCGCGAGGTCGCCGCGGAGGTGGACCGCACGCCGGCGCAGGTCGCGCTGGCCTGGTCCCTGCACCAGCCCGGCGTGACGGCGCCCGTGATCGGCGCTCGCACGCCCGAGCAGCTGGCGGGCAACCTCGGCGCGCTGGAGGTCGAGCTGACCGCGGGTCAGCTGGCCCGGCTGGACGAGGTCAGCGCCATCGACCCGGGCCACCCGCACGACCTGCTGGCCGGCGACCACATCCGCGCGGTGACCTCCGGCGACCTGAAGATCCAGACCCGGCACTGAAACACGCGTGAGGGGGGGACCCGGACGGATCCCCCCTCACACAGCGGAAAATCAGACGCCGCGGCCCACGATCAGGCCGGACTGGTCGTCCAGCACGTCGACGCGCACCGCGTCACCGTCGCGCACCTCACCGGCCAGCAGCTCCTTGGCGAGCTGGTCGCCGATCGCCGACTGCACCAGCCGCCGCAGCGGCCTGGCCCCGTACACCGGGTCGAAACCGTTGAGCGCCAGCCAGTCGCGGGCGGCGGGCGTGACGTCCAGCGTCAGCCGCCGTGCCGCGAGCCGGTCGGCCAGCCGGGCGACCTGGATGTCCACGATGGACGTCAGCTCCTCGGTGGCCAGCGCGTGGAACACCACGATGTCGTCGAGGCGGTTCAGGAACTCCGGCTTGAAGTGCCGCTGCACCACCGACAGCACGGCGTCCTTGCGTTCGACCTCGGACAGCGACGGGTTCACGATGGTCTGCGAACCCAGGTTCGAGGTGAGCACCAGGATCGTGTTGCGGAAGTCCACGGTCCGGCCCTGGCCGTCGGTCAGCCGGCCGTCGTCGAGGACCTGCAGCAGCACGTCGAACACGTCCGGGTGCGCCTTCTCGACCTCGTCCAGCAGCACGACCGAGTACGGCCGGCGGCGGACGGACTCGGTGAGCTGGCCGCCCTGGTCGTAGCCGACGTAACCGGGAGGCGCACCGACCAGGCGGGCCACCGAGTGCTTCTCGGAGTACTCGCTCATGTCGATGCGGATCATCGCCCGCTCGTCGTCGAACAGGAACGACGCCAGCGCCTTCGCCAGCTCGGTCTTGCCGACACCGGTGGGGCCGAGGAACAGGAACGAGCCGGTCGGGCGGTCCGGGTCGGCGACGCCGGCGCGGGTGCGCCTGACCGCGTCCGACACGACGCGCACGGCCTCGGCCTGACCGACGACGCGGCGGCCGAGCTCGTCCTCCATCCGCAGCAGCTTCGCGGTCTCGCCTTCGAGCAGGCGGCCCGCGGGGATGCCGGTCCACGCGGAGACGACGTCGGCGACGTCGTCGGGGCCGACCTCCTCCTTGAGCATCGCGGAGTCCTGTGTGGACGCCGCCGCCGCGACCTCGAGCTCCTTCTCCAGCGCGGGGATCCGGCCGTAGCGCAGCTCGGCGGCCCGGCCGAGGTCGCCGTCGCGCTCGGCCCGTTCCGACTCGCCGCGCAACGACTCCAGCTGCTCCTTGAGGTCGCGGACCTTGTCGATGGAGCCCTTCTCGTTCTGCCACCTGGCGGTCAGCGCGGAGAGCTCCTCGCGCTTCTCGGCCAGCTCGGCGCGCAGCGCGGAGAGCCGTTCGAGCGAGGCCGCGTCGGACTCCTTGGCCAGCGCCATCTCCTCGATCTCGAGACGGCGGACGGCGCGTTCGACCGTGTCGATCTCGACCGGCCGGGAGTCGATCTCCATGCGCAGCCGGGACGCGGCCTCGTCGACGAGGTCGATGGCCTTGTCCGGCAGGAAGCGCGCGGTGATGTAGCGGTCGGACAGCGTGGCGGCGGCGACGAGGGCGGCGTCGGTGATGCGCACGCCGTGGTGCACCTCGTAGCGCTCCTTGAGCCCGCGCAGGATGCCGACGGTGTCCTCGACCGAGGGCTCGCCGACGAGCACCTGCTGGAAGCGGCGCTCCAGCGCGGCGTCCTTCTCGATGTGCTCGCGGTACTCGTCCAGCGTCGTGGCGCCGACCATGCGCAGCTCGCCGCGGGCCAGCATCGGCTTGATCATGTTCCCGGCGTCCATGGCGGACTCGCCGGTCGCGCCCGCGCCGACGATCGTGTGCAGCTCGTCGATGAACGTGATGACCTGGCCGGCCGAGTCGGTGATCTCCTTGAGGACGGCCTTGAGCCGCTCCTCGAACTCACCGCGGTACTTGGCGCCCGCGACCATCGAGCCGAGGTCCAGGGACACGACCCGCTTGCCGCGCAACGACTCCGGCACGTCACCGGCCACCACGCGCTGGGCCAGGCCCTCCACGATGGCGGTCTTGCCGACGCCGGGCTCGCCGATCAGCACCGGGTTGTTCTTGGTGCGCCGCGACAGCACCTGCACGACCCGGCGGATCTCGGCGTCACGGCCGATCACCGGGTCGAGCTCGCCCTTGCGCGCACGTTCGGTCAGGTCGACGCCGTACTTCTCCAGCGCCTTGTAGGTGCCCTCCGGATCGGGCGAGGTGACCCGCGCCGAGCCGCGCACCTTCGTGAACGCCTCGGACAGCGCCTCCGGCGTCGCGCCGTGCCGCCGCAGCAGGTCGGCCACCTGGCCGCCGTGCTGCGCGAGCCCGACGAGCAGGTGCTCGGTGGACACGTACTCGTCGCCCATCTCGGTGGCGAGCTCCTGGGCCCTGCCGAGCACCCGCACGGCGTCGCGCGAGAGCTGCGGGGCGGAGACCGTCGAGCCGGACGCGCTGGGCAGGGAACGGGAGAGCTGCTCCAGCTCCTTGCGCACCAGGGTCGGGTCGGCGCCCACCGCGGAGAGCAACGGGGCGGTCAACCCGTCCGTCTGCGCCAGCAGGGCGCCGAGCAGGTGCACCGACCCCGTGTCGGGGTTGCCGTTCAGAGTGGCTGCCTGCACAGCTGCGGAAACAGCCTGCTGGGTCTTCGTCGTCGGGTTGAAAGCGTCCATTCCTCCACCTCGTGGTCAGCCTCCAGCATGGACCATCATCCCGTACAACGGCAGAAAAGTTGAGTCTGTTCCACTCAACTAGGGGGTGAGTCCCGCGCCACACCGCCGCGCGGACAGCACCCCCGTGCCGAAAACAGGAACGCGGGAGGCTCGCGATGCACCAGGATCGGCGCCATGACCTCGATCATCCACACCATCACCGTCGACGCGCGCGACAGCTACGCGATCGCCTCGTGGTGGGGGCAGGTGCTCAACCTGCCCCTGCACCCCGACGACAACCCCGGTGACCCGGAGTCGCTGATCCAGCTGCCGAACGGCATGCGGTACCTGTTCATCACCGTGCCGGAGAACAAGGAGGTCAAGAACCGCCTGCACCTCGACCTGCAGCCGGCCGACTGCACCCGTGACGAGGAGGTCGAACGGCTGCTCGGGATCGGCGCGACGGTCTTCGACGATCAGCGCAGGCCGGACGGCACCGGCTGGGTCACGATGCGCGACCCCGAGGGCAACGAGTTCTGCGTGGAACGCAGCGCAGCGGAACGGGCCGCGACGTCCTGAGCACCGTCACTCGAAAGCACCAACAGCTTGTCCACACCGGGGCGTGGGTTGTCCACAATCCGCTGGTCAGTATCCACAGGTGAGGCAAGCTCAGTCGCGACCGTCTGTCCGCCAGAACCCGTTGGGGTGACATCCGCGGTGACGTCCACGGAGTCGCGCAGCGGCTGTTCCTTGATCAGCAGCACGGCGATGACCGTGAAGACCGCGAGCCCGGCGGCGATCAGGAACAGCTCGCCCATCGCGTCGCCGTAGGAGTCGCGCACGACCGGGGACAGGGAGCCGCGGTCGAGCTTCGTCGTGCTCACCTGGGCGGCCAGGACCGCTCCGAGCACCGACACGCCGGCCGTTCCTCCCAGTGACCGCAGGAACGTGGCCGTGGAGCTCGCCGCGCCCAGGTCGGCCATGCTCACGCCGTTCTGCACGGCGAGCACCAGGTTCTGCATGGTGAGCCCCACGCCCACGCCGACCAGCAGCAGGTAGGCGCCCATCAGCGTCAGGTTCGTGGTGTGGTCGATCGTGCCGAGCAACGCCAGCCCGATGACCAGCGAGAACGCTCCCCAGACCAGGTAGCTCTTCCAGCGGCCGCTCTTCGCGATCAGCTGCCCGCTGACCGTGGACGAGATGCTCAGGCCGAGCACCAGCGGGACGGTGAGCAGGCCTGCCTTCGTGGGCGAGAACCCGCGGGCGATCTGGAAGTACTGCCCCATGAACACCGACGCGCCGAACATCGCCGTGCCGACCGCGATGCCACCGAGCATCGCCAGCACGACCGTGCGGTTGCGGAACAGGTGCAGCGGGATGACCGGGGCCGACGCCCTGCGCTCCACGAAGTACGCACCGACCAGCGCGACCACCACGCCACCCACGAACAGGGCGCTCTCACCGGAGACCCAGGCGAAGTCCTTGCCGGCGAACGAGACCCACATGAGCAGCAGGCTCACGCCACCGGTGATCAGCGTGGCACCGAAGTAGTCGATCTTCACGTGCTGCCTCTTGGTCGGCAGGTGCAGCGTCTTGTGCAGCACGGCGAGGGCGACCAGGGCCAGCGGCACGCAGACGAAGAAGCACCAGCGCCAGCCGGGCCAGTCGACCAGGAACCCGCCGACCAGCGGACCGCCGACGGTGCCCGCCGAGATCACCATGCCGGTGTAGCCGCTGTAGCGGCCGCGTTCCCGCGGGCTGAGCAGCGCGCCGACCACGACCTGGCCGAGCGCCTGCACCCCGCCCATGCCCAGGCCCTGGACCACGCGGAACGCGATGAGCTGCTCCATGTTCTGGCTCAGGCCGGACAGCACGCTGCCGATCACGAACAGCACGATGCCGCCCTGCAGCAGCCGCTTCTTGTCGAACAGGTCGGAGAGCTTGCCCCACAGCGGCGTGCTGGCCGTGGAGGCGAGCAGCATCGCCGTGATGACCCACGTGTACTGGGTCTGCGTGCCCTTGAGCTCGGCCAGGATCGTCGGGAGAGCGTTCGAGACGATGGTGGAGCTGAGGATCGCGACGAGCAGCGCCACCCAGATGCCGGACAGCGCTTCGAGGATCTCCCGATGCGACGAGGGCCGGTTCAAGCACACCTCCAGAAAAATTAGTTGATGTCATACAACTATATCCGGAGATAGTTAGCTAGAACAACTTTCCCGAGCGTCTCGTGGATCACTCTCCCTTCGCTCCCCAGCCTCCTCGCAACGCCACGCGGGGAGCTTCCGCACGACCGAAGCGGACGCGGGGGTTCCCGCGTCCGCTCCCAGCCGGGCGTCAGAGGGAGGTGAGGAGGTCGGAGACCTCGGCGGCGATGCGGTCGAGGGCGGGGGCGTTGCCGGCAGCGGCGATCGCGCGGTCGATCCACTCTGCGACCAGCGGCATCTGGTCGGGGCGCAGGCCGCGCGTGGTGATGGCGGGCGTGCCGAGCCGGATGCCGGACGGGTCGAACGGCTTGCGCGGGTCGAACGGCACGGCGTTGTAGTTGAGCTCGATCCCGGCCTGGTCCAGCGCCCGCGCGGCCGGCTTGCCGCCGATGGCCTTGGACGTCAGGTCGATCAGGACCAGGTGGTTGTCGGTGCCGCCGGAGACCAGGTCGAACCCGCGTTCCAGCAGTGCGACCGCCAGCGCCTTGGCGTTGGCCACGACGGTGTGCGCGTACTCGCGGAACTCGGGCTGGGCGGCCTCGTGCAGCGCCACGGCGATCGCGGCGGTCGTGTGGTTGTGCGGCCCGCCCTGCAGGCCGGGGAACACCGCGCGGTCGACGGCCTTGGCGTGCTCGGCGTCGGTGAGGATCATGGCGCCACGTGGTCCGCGCAGCGTCTTGTGCGTGGTCGTGGTGATCACCGGCGCGTGGCCGACCGGCGACGGGTGCGCGCCACCCGCGACGAGACCCGCGATGTGCGCGATGTCGGCGACCAGGACGGCGCCGACCTCGGCGGCGATCGAGGCGAACCCCGGGAAGTCGATCGTGCGCGGGATCGCCGTGCCGCCGCAGAAGATCACCTTCGGGCGTTCGGCCAGCGCAAGGGAACGGACCTCGTCCAGGTCGACGACGCCGGTGTCCTTGCGCACGTCGTACTGCACCGCGTGGAACCACCTGCCGGTCGCGGACACGCTCCAGCCGTGGGTCAGGTGGCCGCCCATCGGCAGCGACATGCCCATCACCGTGTCGCCGGGCGACAGGAACGCCAGGTACACCGCGAGGTTCGCCGGTGCGCCGGACAGCGGCTGGACGTTCGCGTGGTCCACGCCGAACAGGGCGCGGGCCCGGTCGACGGCGAGCTGTTCGACCTGGTCGATGACCTGCTGGCCCTCGTAGTACCGCTTGCCGGGGTAGCCCTCGGAGTACTTGTTCGTGAGCACCGAGCCCGTTGCTTCGAGCACGGCCGCCGACACGTCGTTCTCCGACGCGATCATGCGCAGCTTGCTGGACTGGCGGGCGGACTCGGCCTGGATCAGTGCGGCGATCTCGGGATCGACGTCAGAGAGCATGGCGCTACTCCACGCCGGGCACCCAGGCGTTCGGTGCGCTCGGCCGTCGCTTCCCGGTGGTCGGTTCCACCCTCGGCACGCCAGTCGCTTCAGACGTGCCGAGCTTAGTCCAGCGTGAACGGGTCGTACTTGATCCGGTCCAGCGGCGTTCCGGCGACCAGCATGCGGGACACCGTCGACCTGATCATGGCCGGGCTGCCGCACACCAGGACGTCGCGGTCCTCCCACGCCCCGTAGCGGGTAACCACGTCGGCCAGGGTGCCCTGCTCGACACCGCGGACGCCGGGGTCCGACTCCAGCACCGGCACGACCGTGAGCCACGGGTTCGTGGTCGCGATGCGCTGCAGGTTGTCCAGGTCGTAGAGGTCCTCGCGGGTGCGGCCGCCGTAGAACACGTGCACGCGCGGGTTGTCGCCCCACTGCGCCATCTCGTCGATGATCGCGTGCATCGGCGCGATGCCCGTGCCGCCGGCCACCATCAGGATGTCCGACCCGGACGTGCGGTCGACCGAGAGACGTCCCATCGGCGGTCCGATCCGCCAGGTGTCACCGGCCTGCGTGTGGCCGACCACCGAGCGTGACACCCAGCCGCCGTCGACGGACCGGATGTGGAACTCGATGACGCCGTCCTCGCGCGGCGCGTTCGCCGGCGAGTAGTAGCGCCAGAGCCGCTTGCGCTGCGGCGTCTCGACGGACACGTACTGCCCGGCGCGGTAGTTGACCGGGTGGTCGGGCTGCAACCGCACGACCGCCAGGTCCCACGACACGCGCTGGTGCTCCAGCACCGTCGCGTGCCAGTACGCGGGGCCGTTGTCGGCGTCGGCCGCCTCCTGCATCGCACGGGCCATCAGCGTGTACGCCTCGGCCCAGGCCATCTCGACCTTCGGCGTCCAGGCGGCACCGGCGAACTTCTTCACCGCGGACAGCAGTGCGGTCCCGACCGCCTCGTAGTGGACGTTGATCACACCGAACTTGCGGTGGTCACGGCCCAGCTGGCGGAGGAACGGGATGAGGTCATCCGGGCGGTCGACCATCTGCACCACGTGCACGAGGGCCCGCAGCAGACGGCTGCGTTGCACCTCCATGTTCGCGGGGAACATCTCGCGTGTGGCGGGCGAGAGCGAGAAGAGCATCCCGTAGAAGAACTTCGCCACTTCTTCGGAATGCGGTTCCACCACCGCGAAGCTCTCCCGGATCATCCGCACCATCGCGGTGACGCCAGGCGGGGGCTCTCGGTGTGGCGGGGTAGGGATGGGGCTCAGCACAGCGTTCGCAGTCATGGTCCGCGCGCAGTCTCCACGTTCTGATCGGCGCCGGCAAGGCGCGGTAGTCCTCGTCAAGCATCCGTCCCCCGACAGGGTGGACAGTAACCCCTGATCGGGCTGTCTGACTCCTTGATGCCACCTTCGAGCGAAGCACGGTTACGGTACGCAACTACTTGTTACCGCAACAGTGTGAAACTGAGGGGCCTTCTGTACCGAGTTGCGCGCTTGCGTGCAACGGTGTGGCACGTGTCCCTGCCTGACTTGACTGCGACCTCCTCCCCCAACCGGGTCGGTGTACCCGGCTCACGTGGCGAACACTTCCTCCAATGTGCCTTGGAGACCGCGGATCGCGCCACACGCTTCTACTCGGACCAGGTGCTGGACCACCTCAACCCCGCGATGGCCGAGTTCGTCGGCCGGATGGAGATGGCGTTCATCTCGACCTCTGATGCCGACGGGGAGTGCGACTCGACCCTGCGGGCCGGGCCCGCGGGGTTCATCCAGGTGATCGACTCCCGGACCGTCGTGTACCCCGAGTACCGCGGCAACGGCGTGATGGCCTCGCTCGGCAACATCATGGAGAACCCGCACGTCGGAATGCTGATGGTGGACTTCACCGAGGACCTGATCGGCCTGCACGTCAACGGCCGGGCCCGCATCGCGCCCCGCGACGAGTTCCCCACCGAGGACCGCAAGGTGGAGCGCTGGGTCGTCGTGCAGGTGCAGGAGGCCTACATCCACTGCCGCAAGCACATCCCCCGCATGGTGCCGGTGGACCGCATCCGCGACTGGGGCACCGACGACGTGAAGCGCAAGGGCGGCGACTACTTCGGCGCGAAGGCCGCCAAGGAGGCCTCGCAGGAGTCGTGAGCGGCTAGCCGAGGGTCGCGGCCGCCGTCCGCACCTCGTCCACGGACCGCCGGGCGATGGGCGCCCAGTCCCCGGCGGTCTCCAGCCACGTGACGTACGCGCGCTCGAACGCCAGCACGCCGAGCTCGGCGGCGACCGCTGCCGCCAGCTCGGGCACGCCACGCCGTTCGAGCGCGTCCTTCATCGCCACGGCGAACCCGGCCATCTTCAGCGCCGACCGCTCGCGCAGTTCCAGGTTGCCCTCGACCACCGCCTGCCGCTGCGGGCCGTGCGCCCGCTGCTCGTCGGTGAACCAGGTGCCGACCGCGACCAGCGCCGCCTCGACCGCCGTCAGCGGCCCCGCGTCCCCGGATGCGCCGGCGATCCCGCCCACCAGCACGTCGGCCAGCTCGTCCTGACCACCGAACAGCACCTCGCGCTTGTCGCGGAAGTGCCGGAAGAACGTGCTCTTCGTGAGCCCGGCGCGCTCGGCGATCTGCGCGACGGCGGTGTTGTCGTACCCCTGCTCGCTGAACAGGTCGAGTGCGGCGCGCACCAACCGATCCCGCGCGTCCGGCTCCCATCGACCCATGCCGCCATCCTAAGTGATGCGACTTGGTCTCATCACTCTGCTACGGTTGATGAGACCAAGTCCCATCACTTGTTGGAGAACTGCGATGAAGATTTTCGTCACGGGCGCCAGCGGTCACGTCGGCTCGGCGCTGGTCCCCGAACTGCTGCGGGCCGGGCACGAGGTCGTCGGCCTGGCCCGGTCCGACGCGTCAGCGGCCAAGCTCGAAGCACAGGGCGCCGGGGTCCGGCGTGGTGACCTGGACGACCTGGACGGGCTGCGCAAGGGCGCGGCCGAGGCGGACGCGGTGATCCACCTGGCGTTCAAGCACGAGGAGATGTTCGCCGGCGACTACGCGGGTGCCGCCGGAGCCGACCTGGCGGTGGTCGAGGCGTTCCTCGACGAGCTCTCCGGCACCGGCAAGGCCCTGATCGGCACCGGCGGCACGCTGTCGTACGCCGGCCTGGGCCGCACGGCGACGGAGGAGGAGCGGGTCGCCGACAGCGACACCCGCGGTGCCGCGCGGAACGCGATCATCGACGCGACCGGCGTGCGGGGTTCGGTGGTCGTGCTGCCGCCCACGGTGCACAGCGCGCTCGACACGGCCGGTTTCATCCCGATCCTGGTCAGGACCGCGCGGGAGAAGGGCGTGTCCGGCTACCCCGGTGACGGCACGAACCGCTGGTCCGCGGCGCACACCCTGGACGCGGCACGGCTGTACCGGCTGGCAGCGGAGAAGGCACCCGCGGGCTCCGTGCTGCACGCGGTGGCCGAGGAGGCCGTGCCGATGCGCGCCATCGCCGAGGCGATCGGGCGCAAGATGGGCCTGCCGGTCGAGAGCATTCCCGCGGAACGTGCGCAGGAGCACTTCGGGCCGTTGGCGTTCATGGTGTCGCGGGACGCACCGACGTCCAGCGCGCGCACGAGGGCGCTGCTGGGGTGGGAACCGCGGGAACCCGGCCTCCTGGCGGACCTGGAGGCCGGGTTCTACTTCGAGCGGTGAGCTACTTGCGCGGCTTGGGCTTCCACACCACGAGCGCCGTCTCCTGCCGCACGGGCACGAGGTCCCTGCGGTAGGAGGCGTGCACGGCGGCGGCCGCCGAGTCGGCGGCCGCCAGGGCCTGGGCCAGCTCCTGGGTGAGCTCGTTGACACGTGAGCGCAGCGCGTCGACCTGGTGCTCCAGGTCGATGATCCGCTTGATGCCGGCGAGGTTCACGCCCTCCTCCTGGGAGAGGCGCTGGACCTCGCGCAGCAGCACGATGTCGCGCATCGAGTAGCGGCGGCCGCCGCCGGAGGTGCGGCCCGGCGACACGAGGCCCATCCGGTCGTAGGACCGCAGGGTCTGCGCGTGCAGGCCGGAGAGCTGTGCCGCCACCGAGATGACGAAGAACGGCGTGTCCTCGTCGGTCCCTGGTGGGAACGGGAAACTCACCGGAACTCACCGCCCTTCCAGCAGCGCGTTGAGATCACCTCGCGGGTCGTGGTCCTTGGTCACGTCCGCGTAGCCCTCCAGGGCCGTGCGAGCCTCGGAGGACAGGTTGTTCGGCACGGCGACCTCCAGGGTGATCAGCAGATCGCCCTGGGTGCCGTCCTTGCGGGTGATGCCCTTGCCGCGGGCCCGCAGCACGCGCCCGGAGGCGGTGCCGGCCGGCACCTTCAAGGTCACCTTGCCGTCCAGCGTCGGGACGGTCAACGTCGTGCCCAGTGCCAGTTCGGGGAACGTCATCGGCGCGGTCAGCGTCAGGTCGTTGCCCTGGCGGCCGAACACGCTGTGCGGGTTGACGTGCACGCGGACGAACAGGTCGCCCGACGGCCCGCCGTTGCGGCCCGGTTCACCCTGGCCGGCGAGGCGTATCCGCTGGCCGTCGTCGACCCCTGCCGGGATCCGGACGGTCAGCGTGCGGGTGCGGGTGCTGACGCCGTCGCCGCCGCACTCGGGGCACGGGTCGTCGATGATCCGGCCGGTGCCGCGGCAGTCGCGGCACGGCTCGCTGAACGCGAACGCGCCCTGCGACCGCGTGACCAGGCCGGAACCCGAACAGGTCGCGCAGGTGTGCGGCGTCGTGCCCGGCTTGGCGCCCGAGCCGCCGCAGGTCGTGCACGCGGCGGGCGAGGACAGCCGCAGCGGCACCTGCGCGCCCCTGACCGCCTCGGTGAAGTCGAGCCGGACGTCGGTCTCGACGTCCTCACCGCGACGGGGACGCGTGGCCGAGGCCGCACCTCCGCCGCCGCGCCGGTTGAACAGGCCGCCGAGCAGGTCGCCCAGGCCACCGCCACCGGTGCCCTGCGCGGCACGGCCGAACAGGTCGTTGACGTCGAAGCCGCCGGCACCGCCGAAGCCGCCGGGGAAGCCCCCTCCGCCCGCGAACAGGCGACGAGCCTCGTCGTACTGCTTGCGCTTCGCCGCGTCGGACAGCACGCCGTACGCCTCGGAGACCGACTTGAAGCGGGCCTCCGCCTGGGCGTCGCCAGGGTTCGCGTCGGGGTGCAGCTCGCGGGCGAGCTTGCGGTACGACTTCTTGATCTCGTCCGCCGAGGCGTCGGAGGAGACGCCCAGTTCGCGGTAGAAGTCCTTCTCGATCCAGTCCCTAGCACTCACCGGACGTCTCCCTCCCTTCAGCTCTCTTCAGCGGGTGGTGCGGCACTGGCCGGCTCGTGGTCGGTCACCGCGACGAGCGCGGGCCGCACGAGCTTCTCGCCGAACCGGTAGCCGCGGCGCAGCACCGCGGTGACGGTCGGACCCTCGACGTCCGGGGACGTGCTGTGCTGCACGGCCTCGTGCACCGACGGGTCGAACGCCTCGCCCTCGTGCGCGAACGGCTCCAGGCCGGTCTTCTGCAACGTGGACACGAGCTTGTCCGCCACCGCCTTGAACGCGCCGGTCAGGTCGCCGTGAGCGGCGGCCCGTTCGACGTCGTCCAGCAGCGGGAGGAGCTCGGCGGCCACGGACGCCTTCGCGTTGTTGATCACCGCTTCCCGGTCGCGTTCCACCCGCTTGCGGTAGTTCGCGTACTCGGCGGTGAGCCGCTGCAGGTCCGCGGTGCGCTCGTCGAGCTGGGCCTTCAGCTCGGCGGCGGCGTCGTCCACGACCTCCGCGACGACCACTTCCTCGTCCTGCGCCGGAGCAGCGTCCTCCTCCGCCGGAGCGGCCGGCGCGCGGACCTCACCCGTTTCCGGGTCGATCCGGCGCCGGTCGTTCACGACGACGTGAGGCTGCTCCTCCTCAGGAGCCGCGTGCCTCGGTTCGGTCACTTCTTCTCGTCCTCGTCCACGATCTCGGCGTCGACGACGTCGTCCTGGCCGGCCTTGGCCTGCCCGGCACCGGCGGCACCGGCAGCGCCCGCGGCACCCGCACCGGGGGCCTCGGCACCCGCGGCGCCCGGCGCGTTGGCGTAGATCGCCTGGCCGATGGCCTGCGACTCGGTCGCGAGCTTCTCCACCGCGGCCTTGATGGCGTTGATGTCGGTGCCCTTGAGCGCCTCGTTCGCCTCGGCGACGGCGGCGTTGACCTTGTCCTTGATCTCGGCGGGGAGCTTGTCGTCGTTCTCCTTGACGACCTTCTCCGTCTGGTAGACGAGCGTCTCGGCCTGGTTGCGGACCTCGACCTCCTCGCGGCGGCGCTTGTCCTCCTCCGCGTGGGCCTCGGCGTCCTTGACCATGCGGTCGATGTCGTCCTTCGGCAGCGCGGAGCCACCGGTGATCGTCATCGACTGCTCCTTGCCGGTGCCGAGGTCCTTCGCCGACACGTGGACGATGCCGTTCGCGTCGATGTCGAAGGTGACCTCGATCTGCGGCACGCCGCGCGGGGCCGGGGGCAGGCCGGTCAGCTCGAACATGCCGAGCTTCTTGTTCTGCGACGCGATCTCGCGCTCGCCCTGGAAGACCTGGATCTGCACGGACGGCTGGTTGTCGTCCGCCGTCGTGAAGGTCTCGGACCGCTTCGTCGGGATCGTGGTGTTGCGCTCGATCAGCTTGGTCATGATGCCGCCCTTGGTCTCGATGCCGAGGGACAGCGGGGTGACGTCGAGCAGCAGGACGTCCTTTACCTCACCCTTGAGGACACCGGCCTGCAGGGCGGCGCCGACGGCGACGACCTCGTCCGGGTTCACGCCCTTGTTGGGCTCGCGGCCGCCGGTCAGCTCCTTGACGAGCTCCGCGACGGCGGGCATGCGGGTCGAGCCACCGACGAGCACGACGTGGTCGATGTCGCCGACGGAGACGCCGGCGTCCTTGATCACGTTGTTGAACGGCGCGCGGGTGCGCTCGAGCAGGTCGGACGTGATGCGCTGGAACTCGGCGCGCGACAGCGTCTCGTCCAGGAACAGCGGGTTCTTGTCCGCGTCCACCGTGATGTACGGCAGGTTGATCGACGCCTGCGACGAGCTGGACAGCTCGATCTTGGCCTTCTCCGCAGCCTCACGGATGCGCTGGAGGGCCATCTTGTCCTTGGTCAGGTCGATGCCGTTGGCCTGCTTGAACCGGTCCACCAGCCAGTCGACGACGCGCTGGTCCCAGTCGTCGCCACCCAGGTGGTTGTCACCGGAGGTCGCACGGACCTCGACCACGCCGTCGCCCAGCTCCAGCAGCGAGACGTCGAACGTGCCGCCACCGAGGTCGAAGACCAGGATGGTCTGTTCCTTCTCGCCCTTGTCGAGGCCGTAGGCCAGAGCGGCCGAGGTCGGCTCGTTGACGATGCGGAGCACGTTGAGGCCCGCGATCTGGCCGGCCTCCTTGGTGGCCTGCCGCTGGGCGTCCTCGAAGTAGGCCGGGACGGTGATGACGGCGTCGGTGATCTCCTCGCCCAGGTACGCCTCGGCGTCGCGCTTGAGCTTCATCAGCACGCGCGCGCTGATCTCCTGCGAGGTGTACTTCTTGCCGTCGATCTCGTCGGTCTGCCAGGTCGTGCCGATGTGGCGCTTGACCGAGCGGATGGTGCGGTCCACGTTCGTGACGGCCTGGTTCTTCGCGGGCTGACCCACGAGGACCTCGCCGTTCTTGGCGAACGCGACGATGGACGGGGTCGTCCTCGAGCCCTCCGAGTTGGCGATGACCGTCGGCTCACCGCCCTCGAGAACGGCGACGACGGAGTTGGTCGTCCCCAAGTCGATGCCGACTGCACGCGCCATTGGAGTTCCTTCCGCTAGTACTTGTTGAGCGTTGCTGGCTCAAGTTTGCCACTTGCTCAACCTTGAGCCTACCCGACTCAAGCTTTCTGACTGGCACAACGGCTGGGAAGCTCCGGTTGTTCCCTCACAACGCACCGAGGGCCACCCCTTGTGGAGTGGCCCTCGACACAGTCCCCCTCGCGCGGACTCAGGCGCCGATCACGGTGAGGTCCCCCGACCCCGTGGTCAGCTTGAGCTCCAGCGCCGCGTTCGGGTCGGTCGGCACGTTGATCACGCGCTCCCCGCTGCCCGACGTCCCGCTGACCTTGTACGGGCCTCCCGGCAGCCGCACCTTCACGTCGCCGGAACCGGAGTCCACCCGCACCGACCGCGCCGCGACCAGCGCCAGCTCGACCCGGCCGGAGTCGGCGATCGCGGTCACGTCGTCGCCCAGCGAGGTGCCGTCGATGTCCCCGGAACCGGTGTCGACCAGGACCTTGCCCTTGACCGCGTCCAGCTGGATGCGGCCGGAGCCCAGGTCGGCCGTGACACCGCCGCCGACCCTGGTGGCCTCGAAGTCGCCGGACCCGGCCTTCACCTTGACGTCCCCCGCGATGTCGCGGGTGACGACCCGGCCGGACCCGGTCTTGAACTCGACGGACGCCAGGCCCTCGAAGATCGAGTCACCCGATCCGATGTCACCGACCACGGAGATGCCGGCGGACGGGACCAGGACCTCGTAGTTGATCGAGCACTCCCTGCCGCACCCGTCCAGCACGAGCGTGCTGCCCTCGACGCGGTGCGCGACGCCCGACGGCTTGTTGTCCTTCTCGTGCTCGACCCTGCGGTGGATCTTCGTCTCGGTCAGCCCCTGCTGGTACCGGACCGTCACGTCACCGGCGTCGTTGTCGCTGCGCACGCGCACCGACGTGAACTTCTCCGCGACCACGTGGTCGTCGGAGAACTCGTACTTCATGATGCGAATGCCACAGCCCGTCAGCGCCGTGAGCACCGCCCCCGCAAGCAGCGCCGCCAGCGCCGTCCTCATCATGGGCACAAAACTAGAGGTCGCGGGGGACCGGCTACACGGCAGTCAGCCCCCGGAGACGGGGTGGGGTTCTCCCTACCCGTCCCTCAGACGAGGTCTTCGAGGACCGCGCGCAACGCCGGCGCGGTGCGGGCGGGGTCGCCCAGGAACCGCGACGAGGCCAGGACGTGCGCGGGCGCGATCCGTTCCCACAGCAGGCCCTCGACCGGCACCTCGGCGATGTGCAGCTCCACGCTCTGCGCCCACCGGCCGATCCGCGACTCGACGCCGCGCAGCACGTCGCCGATCGGCAGGGCGGCCGGGCTCTGCGCCCGGTGCAGCCGCTCGATGCCGGGCTTGAGCGCCAGCACCGCCGCCCGGCAGGCCGGCCGGGTCAGCAACGCCTCGGCGTCCTCGGGAACGGTCGGCTCGACGCCGCGCGTGCACGCGTCCAGCGCGTCGGCCCACCAGCCCGGCCACTCGGCGGTCACGGCGGCGCGGTCGACGCCGGCGGGCACCCGCACCGGCAACGGTGGCTCCAGCCCCGGCACGTGCGGTTCGACGTCCACCGACAACGCCAGGCCGTCGCGCACGTAGAGCGTGGTCAGCAGCCCGAGGCTGACCCCGTGGCTGATGCCGGACACCTCTCGCGCGAACCTCATGCCGTCATTCTCCCCGCGCGGCGGGCGTGGAACCGTCGCGGCCGCGGATCAAGAAGGACACGATCGGCTCCAGCTCGTCCTCGTCCGGGGCGGCGTCGGCGATCAGGCCCTGGATCAGCAGGCCGTCGACGGCGGCGAGGAACGCCCGGAACGCCACCGGGTCCCGCGGCCGCACCGCGTCCACGGCGAGGTCGAGCCACCTGCGCGCGGCGGGCCGCAGCTCGGGGCGGCGGCCGGCCAGCAGGTACAGCTCGTACTCGGCGAGCGTGCGGCCGCGGTTCTCGCCCACCGCCCGTGCGAGGCCGGCCGCGACCTCCCGCGCGGTGCCGCCGCCGGCGACGATGGCAAGCATGTCGCCGCACAGCTCTTCGGCCACCCACATCAGCGTGGCGATCAACAGGTCGTCGAGCGTCGCGAAGTAGTACGTCGGCGCCGTCGCCGGCACACCGGCCTCACGCGCCACGCTGCGATGGGTCACTCCGCCGACGCCCTCGCGTTCGATGACCCGCAGCGTGGCCTCGACGATGGCGCGCCGCTTCTTCTCGCCGCGCGCCTTGCGCCCGTCGACCGCTGCCGAGGTCAGTGCGCCCTCCCGAGCTCCAGGGTCACCACTCCGCCGATGATCATGGCCAGCCCGACGACCATCGTGGGGTTGAGCGTCTCGCCGAGGAACTTCCAGCCGATGACCGCCACGGCCGCCACGCCGATGGCCGACCACACGGCGTACGCGACGCCCACGGGCATACCCGACTTCAACGCGCGCGAGAGCGCCGTGAAGGCGATCGCGTAACCGACGACAACGACCACTGACGGCCACGGCCGGGTGAACCCCTCGGACAGCTTCAGGGAGACGGTGGCGGCGATCTCCGCGACGATCGCCGCGGCGAGGTACAGGTACAGCACGGCGGCCTCCGGACGCTTCGCAGAACTACCTGAACGAGTGTTCCACAAGTTTTTGATCAATTTCCGGATACTTGACCGGTACGTGACGAGACACCGGCCACGTCCAAGTGGTTACTCAGGAGTAACCTGGCCTAGACTCCCGCCATGACCCTCCAGCTGGTTCTCGGACTCGTCGCCGTAGCGGTGAGCGTCGTCGCCTGGGGCGTGTTCGTCGCTGGCGTCTGGAAGATGATCAAGATCATCCGGCTCGGCCAGCCGGACGCGACCCGCAACGGCCCGTTCTGGCCGCGGCTCAGGACGATGGTCGTCGAGTTCGTCGCGCACACCAGGATGGCCAAGTTCCGGTCCGTCGCCCCGTGGCACTGGATGGTGATGTGGGGCTTCCTCATCGGCTCCGCGGTGCTGTTCGAGGCCTACGGTGAGGTCTTCGACCCGCACTTCCACTGGCCCGTCATCGGCACGTGGTCGCTGTGGCTGCTGCTGGTCGAGCTGCTCGGCCTGGGCACCGTCGTCGGTGGTGTCGCACTGGCGATCATCCGCCAGCGCAACCACCCGCGCCGTGCCGACCGCCTCTCGCGCTTCGCGGGCTCCAGCTTCAAGTCCGCGTACTTCGTCGAGGCCGTCGTCATCATCGAGGGCATCGGCATCCTGCTGGTCAAGGCGTTCAAGCAGTCGAGCGGCCTCGAGACGGCCCCGCTGTGGACGTCGTTCGTGACCCAGCCGCTCGCGCACGTCCTGCCGGCCGCACCGATCTGGGTGTCGGTGATGGCGCTGGTCAAGCTGCTGAGCGGCATGATCTGGCTGGTCGTCGTCGGCAGGAACCTGACGATGGGCGTCGCCTGGCACCGGTTCTCGGCGTTCTTCAACATCTACTTCAAGCGCGAGGACGACGGCGGCGTCGCACTGGGCGCCCTGAAGCCGATGATGTCCGGCGGCAAGGTCCTGGACCTCGAAGAGGCCGACCCGGACAAGGACGTGTTCGGAGTCGGCAAGGTCGAGGACTTCAGCTGGAAGGGCTGGCTCGACTTCTCCACCTGCACCGAATGCGGCCGCTGCCAGTCGCAGTGCCCCGCGTGGAACACCGGCAAGCCGTTGTCCCCCAAGATGGTGATCACGCAGCTGCGCGACCACGCGTTCGCCAAGGCGCCGTACCTGCTCGCCGGCGGCTCGCGCGACATGGCCGGCGACGAGGTCGGTCTCACCGAGGACAAGTACGAGGACTACAAGAAGCGCCTCGAGTCGATCGACGTGCTGGCGATGGCCGAGTCGGAGCGCCCTCTGGTCGGCGGTCCCGCCGAGCTCGGCGTCATCGACCCCGAGGTGCTGTGGTCGTGCACGACCTGTGGCGCGTGCGTCGAGCAGTGCCCGGTCGACATCGAGCACGTCGACCACATCGTCGACATGCGCCGCTACCAGGTGCTGATCGAGTCGAACTTCCCGACCGAGCTCGGCGGGATGTTCAAGAACCTGGAGAACAAGGGCAACCCGTGGGGCCAGAACGCCAAGGACCGCCTGAGCTGGACCGAGGGCCTCGACTTCGAGGTGCCGGTGTTCGACGGCGAGCTTGGCGACACCGAGTACCTGTTCTGGGTCGGCTGCGCCGGTGCGTTCGAGGACCGCGCGAAGAAGACCACCCGCGCCGTGGCGGAGCTGCTGCACACCGCGGGCGTCTCCTACACCGTGCTGGGCCCGGAGGAGACCTGCACCGGTGACCCGGCCCGCCGCGCCGGCAACGAGTTCCTCTTCCAGATGCTCGCGCAGCAGAACGTCGAGGTCCTCAACACCGTCTTCGAGGACCGCCCGGCCGGCCAGCGCAAGATCGTCGTGACGTGTGCGCACTGCTTCAACACGCTCGCGAACGAGTACCCGCAGGTCGGTGGCACCTACGAGGTCGTGCACCACACGCAGCTGCTCAACAAGCTGGTCCGCGAACGCCGCCTGGTGCCGGTCGCGCCGGTCACCGAGGACGTGACCTACCACGACCCGTGCTACCTGGGCCGCCACAACAAGGTCTACGAGGCCCCGCGCGAGCTCATCGGCGCGTCCGGCGCGAAGCTGCGCGAGATGCCGCGGCACGAAGAGCGCTCGATGTGCTGTGGCGCCGGTGGCGCGCGCATGTGGATGGAAGAGCGGATCGGCAAGCGCATCAACCTCGACCGCGTGGACGAGGCACTGGGCACCGCGCCGTCGAAGATCGCGACCGGCTGCCCGTTCTGCCGCGTGATGCTGACCGACGGCGTGACCGCCCGGCAGTCCGACGGCCAGGCCGGCGCGCACGTCGAGGTCGTGGACGTGGCGCAGATGCTGCTGGAGTCGGTGAAGCGCGGCACGGAGAGGCAGGACATCCCGACCGACGAGGCCCCGACCGGCACGCCGCTGCCGGACGAGGACAAGTCGAAGATCTGATCCCAAACGACCGCTGGACCTGGTAGCCGGTACCCTCCGGGATGTGGAGGTGGAGCAGATGAGCGCAGACGCCATGCCGTTGCCGTTCGACCCTTTGGTTGACCTGCACGGCATCTGGACGACCGAGCTGGCTGAGCTCTACCTCCCCATCCCGGGCGCCCCACGGGTGAAGTACGAATGCTTGGACGGTTACCTGGTAATGAGCCCGTACGAGGGGAGCCCGAACGGCTTCGGCATGCTCCGGCTGGCGCTGCTCATCGACGAACAAGCGATGAGAGCCGGCAATCGGATCTACCCGACGGTGAATGTCGAGTTCAGTCCGCAGCGCTGGATCCAGCCTGACCTGACCGTGCTGAAACAGCCGATCGAAGACCTCACCTGGATCCCCGCTGACCTCGTGCTGATGCCGGTCGAGTTCGTCTCGGCCTCCAGCCGTCGGCGCGATCGCATCAACAAGCCGGCCGAATGTGCTCAAGCCGGTATCCCGTACTTCATGCGTGTGGAGTTCTCGAAGCCACAGGCGGTGAAGGTCGAGCTTCTCGAACTCGCCGGCGACGGGTACAAGCCACTCGCGACCGCGCTCTCCGGTCAGAGGTTCGAAACCGACGTGCCGTTCCCGATGAGCTTCGATCCGGCCCAGTTGCTGGAAGCCTGGTACACGTAGCCGAAAGGCCCTCGGTCCGTTGTGGACCGAGGGCCTTTTTCGTTACCGGTCAGTCGTTGTCGGTGACCTTGTCGTACACGACGTTGAGCAGCCACCCGGTCAGCGCGACGATGATCGCGCCCCAGAACGCGGGCCAGAACCCGTCGACGCGGAACGGCAGGTCCAGCTGCTCGGCCAGCCAGCCGGTGAGCATGAACAGCAGCGCGTTCACGACCAGCCCGATCAGGCCGAGCGTGAGCAGGTAGAACAGGCAGCCGAAGAACTTCACGAGCGGCTTCACGACGGCGTTCACCAGGCCGAAGATCACCGCGACGCCGACGAGCGTGAGGATCCGCGACCCGGTGCTGCCTTCACCGAGGTCGATTCCGGGCAGAGCCGTCGAGACCCAGACCGCCACGGCTGTCAGCAGCACATACACCAAGATGCCCATGCCGCAGACTAACCGCGACGGTCCTCAGTGGTCAGGAACGACGGCGGCGCGCCACCAGGAACACACCCGCACCGGCGACGAGCAGCGCAGCGCCGAGCGGCGTGGCGACGGCCGTTCCATGTTCCGGTCACTCGGACAGCGGATAACCACCCATGTCGCACCCCTCCCTCTCGCACTGATTCAGTACGATATCGGATAGTACGAACTCGTATCAATCATTCCTTGGTGTCGAGCGCCAGCGTCGTGCGCCTGCGGGCCGGTCCCAGCTCCCCCGCGAAGACCTCCATGACCTGCTTCAACAGCTCCCTGAGGTGCTCAAGGTCCCGGCCGGGCAGCGACGTGAACAGCTCCCGCTCCCGTTCCGCCTGACCGGCGACGATCCGCAGGAAGATCTCGCGGCCCGCGTCCGTCAGCGTCGCCGGCAACGACCGGCGGTCGCTCGGGTCGAGCTCACGGCTGACCAGACCGGCCTTCTCCAGGCGGTCGAGGCGGCTGGTGATCGTGGTGGCCGGGCTCAGCGTGCCGTTCGCGAGCTGCTTGGGCGTCAGCCGGTGTGGCGGCCCGATCCAGAACAACCGGGCGAGGATCTCGTAGTCGGCGCGGTTGAGCCCGTGCGGCGCGGCGATCTCGGTCGCGAGGAAGTCGAGGTACTTGCTGATCTGGTGCACCCGGTCGACGACACCCTCGACCACCGGGTCGATCGCCGGAACCACGGCCCTCCACGACTCGACCTCGGTGTCGGTGTGGTCCGCACCTCGCTTGCCCATCCCACGATGGTAGTTGCGCGCTCAACGCAGAACCGCCCGCGTCCTCTCGCTGGACGCGGGCGGTTCGACTTACCCCCTGGTGATCAGCGTCCCCCCGGAGCAGATCCCGTCCCTAAGACACCACGGACCCCACCGATGTTGCCCTGTTCCGTGAATCTCACTCGAATGCAGTAACGCCCGGCTCTCCTGGCGGTGCCGGGCGGCGAGGACCACCGAGCCGTGGTTCCGGCCGGTCAGCAGCCGGTGGACCGGCCGCCGTGGGCCTAAGCTGATCTCCATGAGCGACAAGCCAGAGGGCGACAAGCCAGAGGGCTCCGGCGAAAGCACGCTGACAGTCGTACTCGCCCTGCTCGTGAACCTGGCGATCGCCATCACCAAAGCCATCGCGGGCGTTCTGACCGGCTCCGCGGCAATCCTCTCGGAGGCCGCGCACTCGGTGGCCGACACGTTCACCGAGGCCCTGCTGCTCACCGCCCTGCGCCGCTCCGACCGCCCCGCCGACCGCCGTCACCCGTTCGGCTACGGCAAGGAGCGCTACTTCTGGTCGCTGCTGGCCGCCGTCTCGATCTTCGCCTCCGGCGCGATGTTCGCGTTCTACGAGGGTTTCCGCACCGTCTTCGGCGAGCCGCAGGAGCAGACCCGGCCGCTGGTCGGCTACATCGTGCTGGCGCTGGCGTTCCTGCTGGAGTCCGTGTCGTGGACGCAGGCGTTCCGCCAGGTCCGCTCCCAGTCCGGCGAGCACGGCAAGGGCTTCTGGGCGTTCCTGCGCGAGTCCGACGACCCGACCGTGAAGACGGTGTTCCTGGAGGACTCGGCCGCACTCATCGGCCTCGTCCTGGCGTTCTCCGGCCTCGGCCTGCACCAGCTGACCGGCTCGTCGCTGTGGGACGGCCTCGCGTCACTGGCGATCGGCGTCCTGCTCGCACTGGTCGCGTACATCCTGGCCCGCACCAACCGCGGCCTGCTGATCGGCCGCCAGGCGGACCCGTTGGTGGTCAAGGCGATCTGGCGGCAGCTGGCCGAGGTGCCCGAGGTCGACGCCGTGGTCGACGTGCTCACCATGCTGATCGGCACCGACCGCGTCCTGCTGTGCGCCCGCCTCGACTTCGACGACGAGCTGACCGCGTTCCAACTGGAGAACGCCTGCGTCCGCATCTCCGCAGAACTGCGCGAGTCGTTCACCGACCTGGACGAGATCTTCCTCGAACCCGTCCCGCGCTCCGACCCCGAACTGCGCCGCCGCGTGCTGGACCGCTACGGCTTCTAGCGCCGCGTGTCCGTCCGGTGGAAGTTCAGGTAGGCCCGGCTCGGCGTCGGCCCGCGCTGCCCCTGGTACCGGCTGCCCGCCTGCGCCGAACCGTAGGGGTGCTCCGCCGGGCTCGACAGCTTGAACAGGCACAGCTGCCCGATCTTCATGCCGGGGTGCAACGTGATCGGCAGGTTCGCCACGTTCGACAGCTCCAGCGTGATGTGCCCGCTGAAGCCGGGGTCGATGAACCCGGCCGTGGAGTGCGTGAGCAACCCGAGCCGCCCGAGGCTGGACTTGCCTTCGAGCCGGCCCGCCAGGTCGTCCGGCAACGTCACCAGCTCGTAGGTGCTGCCGAGCACGAACTCGCCGGGGTGCAGCACGAACTGCTCGCCCTCCGGCGTCTCCACCAGGCTCGTCAGGTCGTCCTGCTGCTGCGACGGGTCGATGTGGGTGTACTTCGTGTTGTTGAAGACCCGGAAGAACCGGTCAAGCCGCACGTCGATGCTGCTCGGTTGGAGCATCTCGACGTCGAAGGGGTCGAGTTGGAGACGGCCGGACTCGACCTCTTTGCGCAGATCCTGGTCACTCAGCAGCACCTGGGCAGGGTAACGGTTCGTCGGGGAGGACAGTGGCACAGGGCGTTGCCGGGCTGTGTATGATCGGCTGCGAGCTTGCTCATGCGGGTGTAGTTCATTGGTAGAACGACAGCTTCCCAAGCTGTAGAGGCGGGTTCGATTCCCGTCACCCGCTCCACGGCAGGGTCCCAGGTCACACCACCTGGGACCCTGTCGTTACTGGCGTGGAGCGTCCTGAATCACCGGCACGCTAGAACTGGTCGAAGTCCAAGTACCTGTCATCGCCCGCCGGGTGCGGCCACGGTAGATAGTCGTAGTCAGCGACCTGATGCTCGATGTGAACCGCCGCCGCCTCGATCAGCTTGTGCGCATCGTGGACCACACCACCATGACTGCGGCTGCGCCCATCGTGAACCGTGTCCCAGGGGCTCTTCGCGCTCTTCCGGGTTGCTGGGCCCTGTTCGTTGCTTCCGAAGCCCTTCAGCTTGCCGTTCCAGACAGGTGCGTATCCGACGCGCATACCGTTCTCACCCAGGTTGGCGTGAACCTCGGGGAGCAGCAAAGCCCTGAACCTGAACTCCGCGATTGGCAGACCGCTCTCCATGATAGAGCGGCGGTGCTTTCTCAACCGACTGTGCAGCGGAAAGCGCTCACTAACCCGCTTGCCAGTCGCGCTATGCCTGGACGCTTGTCCAACGTAGACTGGGATCTGGATCGCTGCCAGCGGCCGATAAAGCGACACGCTTTTGCCTCGGTAGTAAATGGCGTACAAACCCGAGCCTTCGAACCTTGGAATATCGTGAATCATCCCGACCAACGGTTGCCGCTCAAAGTGCTCACAGATGGTATGGGATATCTGCTCGGTCGACAGCGGGTCGAAAGAAAAAGGGGTGTAGCCAGACATGAAATCCTGTTTCGGTTGTCGAGAAGTGAGATCGCTATTCAGAACCGAAGAGGCCTTCCTGGACCGAATCCTCCTCTTCAACCATCTCCTCAGGCGAGACCTCCGGCACAGCGTCCACCACGTCGCCAGATCGGTAGTACCGCCAAGCACTCCCATACTTGGACGGCGCGTCACCATACATAATGACGTAACCCATCAGTGCAGAGACCTGCCAAGACTCCGGAACCGCCCTGGAAAGCAAGCGGAATGCGATATCAGCGGACAGCGGACCTTGCGGAATCCTGAGAACGGTCGAATGCGATTTCGGCGGCTCGACATACCGAAAATTGTAGGGCAACCCAGACTTCAGCCTCTTCAAGAAATTACTCAGAGTAACTTCGCCCGCACTCAGTCCAGTGACCGGTAGATCCAGGTTGATTGGATACGTCAGGTCGAAGTGATTCTTCTTCAAAATCGTCGTGTCACGCTGACGGCCGGGATCTTTATTGCCGAACCCGTTGTTGTTCCACGGAATACCACCGCTGTCCTTGTAGCGCTTGATAAGAAGCTTTTCAGGAGCCAGGGCCGAAAAGTCCTCTGCGACATATAGGCAAGAAAAGGACATCTCAGTGATATCAATGTGTCGCCGTCCCCTGAGCTTGCGCAGATGGTTGGCGAGCCGACCCCGCAACGAGTTGTCCGCCTTACCGACGTACACGAACTCTCCGCCCAGATACAGCTGGTACACGCCGGGTCGCTCCTCGACCGCCGCCAGACACTCCTCTGTCAACGGCGCGTGATCCAAACCTTTGAGCGCTTCAGCCAGCTGATCACCGAGCGCCTTCGTGATGCTCAGCCGGAAGGTGTCGTGGTACGCACCACGGCCCTCCAACGGCGCCCCCAACTTCATGCGAGTTCCCCCTCCGAGAGTTGATCTCCATTCAGCCTATGGCGTTACTCACTAGAGGTCGACACATTCGAGTGAGACACTTTCGCGATCATAGATTCCGCGGTACGATTTCGCTATGGTTGACCAGGCCGAACAAGCATCCGAAGCGCGCACGAGCGTTGAGCTGTTCGCGGGTGGAGGTGGTCTTGCCATGGCGGTTCACCAGGCTGGCTTTCGTCCACTCCTGTTCAACGAGTTCAACAAGCGCGCTTGCGAAACGCTCGTCGCCAGCGCCCAGAAGACCCTCGGTGTCGATGGCCTTGAGCGCTGCGAGGAGACGAAACCACAGCCCCCGGAAGTCGGGCAGCCCGCCCCTCTGTATCCGGGCGATGTTCGTGATCTCGACCTGACCGCGCTTCAGGGCAAGGTGGACGTACTCGCGGGCGGCCCCCCCTGCCAACCGTTCAGCGCCGGGGGTGTCGCCAAGGGCGACGAGGACAAGCGGAACATGTTCCCAGCCGTCTTCAAAGCGGTCCGAGAGATGCGACCGAAGGCGGTGATCTGCGAGAACGTCCGAGGGTTGCTGAGGCCGTCGTTCGCCGAGTACTTCCAGTACATCCAGAACGAACTGCGCCTACCGTTCGAGAAGCGCGATGATGAGGTTCGATGGCAGGACCACAACGCGCACCTGACCCGCATCCTCAGCCAACTCTCGGAAGAGGATCAAGACCCAGACCACTACAAGGTCGTCATGGTGCCCGTCAACGCAGCGAACTACGGCGTGCCACAGATTCGCAACCGTGTCGTCATCGTCGCCTTCCGCGCCGACCTAGGCGTGGACATCAGGGCCTTCGAGAAGGAGGTCAAGACCGAAAGGTTCTCCGAGGCGGCGTTGCTGCGGTCGATGCGAGATGATGACGGGGCGTACTGGCAGCGGCATTCCGACGTGCCAGATCATGTGCGTCGAAAGGTCCAAGCGCGGATCCCGAAGTTGATCAAGGAGGACGACTGTCGACCGTGGCGCACCCTGCGTGACGCCATCAAGGGATACGGAACTGATGTCAAGCTTCCTGCGCTTCCACACGTCGACATGGAGCGGCTGGAGGAGAAGTTCGACTTCGGCAAGGAAATCGACGTCGCCGACCACATAGGGTGGCCAGGTGCTCGTATCTACAAGGGCCACACTCCGAACGAACTTGATCGCCCCGCTAAGACCGTCAAAGCCGGCGTCCACGGTGTACCAGGCGGTGAGTCGGTGATGCTCGTCGATGAACGCTTCGCGGACTCTTCGTCTGACGATGGGTGGACCTATCGTCATCGATACATGACTGTCCGCGAGACCGCCCGTGTGATGACTTTTCCCGATGAGTGGCTCGGATCGGGGCCACGCGGCGAGCAAATGCGCCAGCTGGGTAATGCTGTTCCTGTTGTTCTTGGCGAGTTCTTCGCCAACGCCGTTGCCGACGCATTGAAAGCCACAGGGCACTAACGATCATGTCTCCAGGCAGTGCGACTCACAGGTGGAAGGACGAGCTTCCTCCTGAACGCGCGTACAAACGCCGTGCAGGCGCCGCATCACCAGCGCTGGAACAAGACCGAGCCGCCCAAGGCCGAAACCGCCGGAGTGTCGACCTGGGCGATGGTCGTCGCGCACGAGGCTCGATCAGCTTGCGCCTATACCGCCGAACACGACGCATTCGGGCCTACCTTCGCTGGTCACAGGACGGGAAGACACAGGAAAAATACGTCTGTGAAGTCGAGTTCACATCACGTGGGCAAAACCTTGCAGAGGCATGGCGACAAGCTCGCGAGAAGGGATTTCTCGCAGAGGACGGATTGCCTCCAGGGTCTAGGGCGTCGTCTACGGAGGTCCGAGCCTCAATGCAAGGCAACCGAAGCAAGGACACAGGCCCGGAGATAATGCTTCGAAGGCTACTTCATCAACGCGGTTTGCGATACCGAGTAGACGCACGACCGATCGCAGAGGTACGTCGCCGAGCCGATGTTGTCTTCGCCAGTGAGCGTGTCGCGATTTTTGTAGACGGTTGTTACTGGCATGGCTGCCCAGAGCACTATCGACCAGCGGTGAAAAACGCGGAATTCTGGCACGAAAAAATCAACGGCAATCGAGCCAGAGACGCCGACACGAACAGAAAACTTGTCGCGGCAGGCTGGTCTGTCATACGGGTGTGGGAACACGAAGACCTGACGCAAGCCGCAGCGCTGATCGATGAAGTCGTCCGAACCGCTCGTCGCTGATCTTCACCCTACCGACCTGAGCGGCGAGGAACGCCTAGTCGACCGGTAGGCCCCACGGGCGGCGGTCCAGCTCCACCCAGCCGCCACCGCGGGCCAGCGCCGCCCGCACCCCGGCGACGTGGTCCGCGAACGACGCCAGGTCGGCGTGCAACAACTCGGCCCGCTCCACGTCCAACGGGTGGAAGTCGTCGTGCCACAGGTCGACCGGGAACGACGCCACGAACGTCAGCGACTCCAGCAGCTGCAGCAAGGCGGCGGAGGGCTGGGAGGACTCCGCCAGGTACGAGCGGCGGATGGTGTCGCAGGCCGCGAGCAGGTCGCGGACCTGGCGGATGGCGTCCGCGGGTGTGCCGTCCCACGACGGGTCGGGGTACACGCGGTCCACGAGCTCCAGCCAGAGCCGCCAACCCGAAGCCAGTTCCGCGTCATCTGCCGGACGCCACGCACCCATGACATCCACTGTGCATGCGGACAAAGCGGGAGTCTCGTGACGATGACGCACGACACGGCAACCAACGGGTGATGTGTGCGTCTCACGCTCGCTGCGGCGCACCCGCCAGGGGGTGCGCCGCAGCGGAGGCGGTCAGGCCTTGACGGGCTCGGCCGCGCGCTCGTCGGAGTTGAGCGAGTCGAGCAGGACGTCACGTTCGGTGGAGGGCTCCTTCTTCAGGAACCCGATCGTCAGGTACAGCACCAGGGAGAGCATCAGGGGCCACGAGACGAGCACGCCCTTGGTGACCCACGCGGCCTTGCTCATCTGCTCGACGTAGAGGAACGCCCACATGCCGAGGCCGCCGACGACCGAGGCGACGGCCGCCGTCGAGCCGATCCTGCGGAACCACGGGAGCAGGCCGAGCATCAGCGGGATCGCGATCGGGCCCATCGTGGCGGCGACCAGGTCGACCACCACCTTGAGCACGAAGCCCTGGCCGCCGGAGGCGATGGCGATGATCATGCTGAGGCCGATGAAGGCGAACGTCGTGACCCTGGCCAGCACCAGCTGGTTGTCGGCAGAGAACGTCTTCACCTTCTTCCAGATGTGCGGCAGCATGTCGCGGTTGATCACGGCGGCGATGACGTTGGCGTCCGACGACACCATGGCCATCGTGTGCGAGAAGAAACCGGCCAGGATCAGTCCGATCATGCCGGCGGGCAACATCTGCTTGCCCATCTCGATGTAGGCGTTCTCCGCCTGGGCGCCTTCGAGGCCGGGCACGATCAGCGGTGCGGCCCACATCGGGAAGAACAGCACGAGCGGCCAGACGAGCCACAGCGCGGACGAGAGCAGTGCGGAGCGCTTGGCGGCGAAACCGGACGGCGCGGCCATGTAGCGCTGCGCCAGGTTCCACATGCCGCCGTTGTACTCCAGCGTCTTGATCAGGAAGAGCGCCATGAGGAACGTCGACGTGTACGGGCCGGCGAGCGGGTCGCTGTGGCTCTCCGGGAGCCTGTCCCAGATCGTCACGGGGAAGTCCCACCCGAGGGTGCCGGCGACGGCGACGAACATCGCGAAGCCCGCGGCCGCCTGGATGACGAACTGGCCGAAGTCGGTGAGCGCGTCGGCCCACAGGCCGCCGAGCACCGAGTAGACCATCGTCACCAGGCCGATGATGATGATGCCCCAGGTGATCGGGACGCCTGCGAAGCCGCGGAGCAGGATCGCGACGGCCGCCCACTTCGCGGCGATGTCGACCACCTTGAGCAGCGCGCCCGCGTAGGCCATGACCTGCTGGGTGGGCACGTTGTAGCGCTTGGCCAGGTACTCGAGCGGCGACTTGACGTCGTGCTTGGACCGCAGCCTGTTCCACCGCGGTGCGAACAGGAAGGCGCCGATGCCGACACCGATGCCGATCGTCAGCGACCACCACACGTAGACGGTGAGGCCGAGCCGGTACGCCTCGGAGGCGAAGGCCACGAACATGACCGCGCTGTAGCCCGACATGTGGTGGGAGATGCCGGACAACCACCACGGCATCTTGCCGCCTGCCGTGAAGAAGTCGGCGATGTTCTGGACCCGCCCGCGCGACCAGAGCCCGATCGCGACCATCACGAAGAAATAGCCGACAACCACGATCCAATCGAGGGTGCCCATGTGACCTCCTTGCGTGCACACACGTGTGCCCGCGAGAGCACCAGGCCTCATGGCGGCGGGAACCTGGCACATCCGCACGGGATATGTGACGTAGGTCTTACGAGACTGTTGCCACTGCGCGGAAGACCTTGGCCCGTCTTGAATCACATTCGTGATCCTTGTTCATACACATGAACAAGCTTTTCCGCGTCACGCGTCCGAGCGAACGACGTCACTCCTCTGGAAGCACGAACGGAGGTGTTGATGCTCCCGCCGAACCGGCCTGCTCCCGGCGTCGCGCTGATCGACCCCGTACCGCTCTACCGCGAGGGCCTGTCGTCACTCGTCCGGCGCACGCCCGGTCTGCGCTGGCTCGGGTCGACGGGTCAGCTGCACGCCGCCGTTCGCATGCACGAGCACCTGCGCCCGGACGTGCTGCTGGTCGACTCGATGCTGGACCCGGCGGGGCAGCTGGCCAGGGCGCTCGTCGAACGCGACCAGGACCTGGCCGTGATCGGGCTGGTCAGGGACGTCCACACGTACGCCAACTACGTCACGACCGCGCTGGAGGCGGGCGTTCGTGGCGTGGTGCCGCGGTCGGCGGAGCCGGAGCAGATCGTGCGGGTGATCGCGGAGACGGTGCGGTCGCGCGGGTTCGTGCACCCCGACCTCCGCGGCAAGGAGGGGCCGGGGCTGACCCGGCGCGAGTACGAGGTGCTGACGCTCATCGCGGAGGGCATGGAGAACCAGCAGGTCGCCGACGCGCTCATCCTGTCCGTGGAGACCGTGCGGACCCACGTGAAGGGCATCCTCCGCAAGCTGAGCGCGCGCGACCGGACGCACGCGGTGTCGCTCGCCTATCGGTCAGGACTGCTCCTGCTGAGCCCGCCAGCCGTCTTCGAGTAACCCGAACAGTTCCGCCGCCGCCCGTTCGCGATTCGGCCGGCCGAAGATCACGTCACGGGCCTCCAGCGCGAACCGCGCCAGGCCCGCACACCTGATGTCGTCCTCGGGCGCACCGATGTCGGCCGCGATGGCGTGTGCCAGCGCCGTCTCGTGCCGCGTCCACATCCCGCGCTCGTACGCGCGCAACGCGGGCGTCGAGCTCACCAGCCGCGCGAAGTCGGCGAACAACGGGTGGTCGGCGTGGCCCCCGGCCCCATGGACGAAGTGGTCCCGCAGCGCCTGCGGGATCGACTGGCCCGCCGGACGGTCCCGAACGGCGCCGATCAGCTCGGACTCCTGCTGCTCGTCCTCGTCGAACAGCAGCGCCTCCTTGCTCGGGAAGTGCTTGAACAGCGTCGTCACCGACACGTCCGCGCGGTCGGCGATCTCCTTCACGCCCACGTCGTCGAACCCGCGCGCCAGGAACAGCTCCAGCGCCGCGTCGGCGATCGACTGGCGGGTCTGCAGCTTCTTGCGCTCACGGCGGCCGAGCTCGGTCACACCGCACACCCTACCCTGAAGGTTGTGCTACTTCAAAAGTGTAGTGATTGCGCTTTTTTAGTCGATACGCTTTCATCGAACCCATGACAACGCCACGCATCGCCATCGCGGGAGCCGGCCTCGGCGGCCTCACCTGCGCCCGTGTCCTCCAGTCGCACGGCTTCACCGACGTCACCGTCTTCGAGCGCGAGAGCTCCCCGGACGCCCGCCAGCAGGGCGGCACCATCGACCTGCACGCCGGCAGCGGCCAGGAGGCGATCCGCGCCGCGGGCCTCTACGACGAGTGGCGTGCGCTCGCCCGCTTCGAGGGCCAGGAGCAGCGCAAGGTCGACCACGCCACGGCCGCGTTGGTCGAGCTCGAACCGGCGGAGGGCGACTTCCGGCCGGAGATCGACCGCGGCCAGCTCCGCGGCCTTCTGCTCGGCTCGCTCGCTCCGGGCACCGTCGCGTGGGGCCGTGGCATCGCCTCGGCGGCACCGGGCGAGGTCACCTTCCTCGACGGCTCGACCGCCGCGTTCGACCTGGTCATCGGCGCGGACGGCGCCTGGTCACGGGTGCGCGGGGCCGTTTCGACGGCGGTGCCCGAGTACACCGGCGTGCTGTTCGTCGAGGTGCGGCACGACGGCGACGAGGAGCTGCTCGCCCTCACCGGCCAGGGCACGATGGTCGCGGACGACGACGAAGGCCTGATGCTGTGGCGCAGCGCAACAGCGGCGACCACATCCGCGCGTACGCGTGCCTGCGCGCGGACGAGAATTGGAAGCCGTCCAACGCTGAGCTGCTCGACCTCTACGCCGGCTGGCACCCGTCGCTGCGGGCGTTCCTCGCCGGCGAGCTGGTCCACCGGCCCCTGCACGCGCTGCCCGTGCCGCACAGCTGGGACCCCACGCCGGGCGTCACGCTGCTCGGTGACGCCGCCCACCTGATGCCCCCGCTGGGTGTCGGCGCGAACCTCGCGATGCAGGACGCCGCCGAACTGGCGCTCGCCATCACCCAGGAGGGGGTCGACGAGGGCGTGCGGGCGTACGAATCCGTCATGCTGCCGCGCGCGATCGAGTTCGCGGAAGACACGAAGGCGGGACTTCTCGACATGGTTCCCGCACGCCCGGTACGCGTCTGACCGGCGCTCATGTCCGGTTCAGGCCGCTGGGAGGACTGTCTGGTTCGCCACCAGTGGGTGGTCGCCCTTGCCGGGGTTACTGTCGAGTAATACCCTGTTGTTACCGGTCAGTAGGCGACCCCGCCGCGACCCTGAGGAGTGAGCTGACGAGATGGGCCACTACAAGAGCAACGTCCGGGATCTCGAATTCAACCTGTTCGAGGTCTTCAACGTGCAGGACCACCTCGGCAAGGGGCCGTTCGAGCAGTCCGACGAGGACACCGCGCGCGGCGTTCTGGCCGAGATGAAGACGCTGGCGGAGGGACCCCTCGCGGAGTCGTTCGCCGACGCCGACCGCAACCCGCCGAAGTTCGACCCGGCGACGCACTCGGCGACCCTGCCGGAGTCGCTGAAGAAGTCGTACCAGGCCGTGTGGGACGGCGAGTGGTACCGCATGTTCCTGCCGGAGGAGCTGGGCGGCTTCGGCACCCCGCCCTCGGTCGCGTGGGCCGCGTCCGAGCTGATCCTGGGCGCCAACCCGCCGATCTACATGTACCTGGCGGGCCCGAGCTTCGCGACGGTCGTCTACAACAACGGCACCGAGCGCGACAAGCAGTGGGCGCAGATCATGATCGACCGCGGCTGGGGCGCCACGATGGTGCTGACCGAGCCGGACGCCGGTTCCGACGTCGGCGCCGGCCGCACCAAGGCGATCAAGCAGGACGACGGCACCTGGCACATCGAGGGCGTGAAGCGCTTCATCACGTCCGCTGACCAGGACCTGACCGAGAACATCATGCACCTGGTGCTGGCGCGCCCCGAGGGTGAGGGCGTCGAGCCCAGGCCCGGCACCAAGGGCCTGTCGCTGTTCCTCGTGCCGAAGTTCCACTTCGACCCGCAGACCGGTGAGCTGGGCGAACGCAACGGCGCCTTCGTGACCAACGTCGAGCACAAGATGGGCATCAAGGCGTCCACCACGTGCGAGCTGACCTTCGGCCAGCACGGCGTCCCGGCCAGGGGCTGGCTGCTGGGCGAGGTGCACGACGGCATCGCGCAGATGTTCGACGTCATCGAGTACGCCCGCATGATGGTCGGCACCAAGGCCATCGCGACGCTGTCGACCGGTTACCTGAACGCGCTGTCCTACGCCAAGGAGCGCGTCCAGTCCGCCGACCTCACGCGGATGACGGACAAGACCGCCCCGCGCGTCACCATCACGAACCACCCGGACGTGCGCCGCAGCCTCATGCTGCAGAAGGCCTACGCCGAGGGCCTGCGCGCCGTGTACCTGTACACCGCGACGTTCCAGGACAAGGTGATGCTCGGCGGCGAGGACGCGGAGCTGGCCACCAAGGTCAACGACCTGCTGCTGCCGATCGTCAAGGGCGTCGGTTCCGAGCGCGCCTACGAGCAGCTCGCGCAGTCGCTGCAGACCCTGGGCGGTTCGGGCTTCCTGCAGGAGTACCCGATCGAGCAGTACATCCGCGACTCGAAGATCGACTCGCTGTACGAGGGCACCACGGCCATCCAGTCGCTGGACTTCTTCTTCCGGAAGATCATCCGCGACAAGGGCCAGGCGCTCGGCTTCATCAACGGTGAGATCCAGAAGTTCCTCGACAACGAGGGCGGCAACGGCCGTCTCAAGGAGGAGCGGGCGCTGCTCAAGCAGGGTCTCGAGGACCTGCAGGGCATGCTCGGCGCGCTGGTCGGCTTCCTGACCTCGTCGCAGGAGGACGTCCGCAACCTCTACAAGGTGGGCCAGAACTCGGTCCGCCTGCTGATGACCGCGGGTGACGTGCTCGTCGGCTGGCTGCTGCTGCGCCAGGCCGAGGTCGCGCTGGAGAAGCTCGGCGGCGCCCCGTCGGCCAAGGACAAGGCGTTCTACGAGGGCAAGGTCGCCGTCGCGTCGTTCTTCGCGAAGAACGTGCTGCCGGAGCTGACCGCCCGCCGCAAGATCACCGAGTCGACCGACAACTCGCTGATGGACATCGACGAGAGCGCCTTCTAGGACGCGGCTCGACCGCGGGTCCCGCACCTCCTGCCCGAGGCGCGGGACCCGTTTTCGTTGTACGGGACGAAGTTCTCCTCAGAGGGAGAACACGAGCGGTCCGACGGCGGCACCGACGTTGAGCGCGGCGGTGGCGTAGGAACCGGCCATCGTGGGCGCGCCCGTCGCGTGGTGCAGCACCCGCGCGATCAGCGTGCTGCCGACCGCGAAGGACAGCGCGCCGAGCACGAAGACCATGGGCAGCAACAGGACCGGCTCACCGCCGAGCACGTCGAGACTCCACCAGCCGAGAGGCACCAGCGGGCCACCGACCGCGATCACCCGACGTGGTGCGGTGTCGGCCAACCGGCCGCCGACCGCGACACCGGCAAACGCACCGGCACCGAACAGCACCAGCGCGACCGGCACCCACCACTCGCTCAGCCCCGCGACGCCGGTGACGACCGGTGCGAGGAACGTGAAGTGCCCGAACGTCACCGCGTTCACCACCACCGCGAGCACGATCACCAGCACCAGCCGCGGTTTGCGCAGTTCGGCCAGCTCGGGCCGCAACGCGGCGGCGGACCGTTCCCGCCGCGCCGGAACCCCCGTGAGCACACCGGCCGCCGCCGGTACGCAGAGCACCGCGATGGCGAGGAACGTCGCGCGCCAGCCGAAAGCGGTACCGAGCAGCGCTCCACCCGGCACGCCGGCGATGGTGGCCACTGTCGTGCCGGACAGCAGCACGGCGAGCGCACGACCGCGTTTGTGCGGCGGTGCCAGCGAGCTCGCCGTCGTGAGCGCCACGGCGAGGAACCCGGCGTTCGCCAGCGCGGCGACCACCCTGGTCCCCAGCAGCAACGCGAAGTCGTCGGTGAGCGCACCGGCCACGTGTGCCGCCAGGAAGACCACGACGAACGTGAACAGGCTGGAGCGCGGCGGCCAGCGCCGGGCCAGCGCCGCCATCAGGGGCGCGCCGACCACCATGCCGGCGGCGAACGCCGAGGTGAGCAGACCGGCCGTTCCGACCGGCACGCCGAGGTCGGCGGCGATGGCGGGCAGCAGGCCCGCGAGCATGAACTCGGAGGTGCCCATGGCGAACACGGCCAGGGCGAGCAGGTACAGCGAAAAGGGCATGGGAAGACTCCGGAAGCGGGAGGGTGTCGGGGCTGACGGTCAGACCGCAGCCCCGGCCCTGTCTGCTTCCGGAGTCGACATGTGCAGCACGCTAGCGCGAGCGCCGCGTGCCGCGCACCTCCGTTTTCACTCCTTCAGAGCGCGTGCGGCGACGAAGCAGTAGACGCCGAACGCCGCGATGCCGATCGCGACCGCCGTCAGCAGGAACATGCCGAAGGGCTGTGCCGCCAACGTGTGCAGCGCCTTGTCCATGCCACCGGACTGCTCCGGGTCGGCGTTGACCGCGGCGAGTCCGACGAGGACACCGATGACGCCGTACGCGACGCCCTTGCCGATCCAGCCGACCCGGCCGACGGGCTCGACCCACGACGGCGCGCGGCTCATGTCGAGGTCCTTCTCGAAGGACTTCTTGATGCCCTTGTAGGCGATCACGCCTGCGGTGACCAGGACGCCGATGGCGATCGCGCCGACGATCAGCTGGCCGCCGGGCCACGAGAGCACCTGCGCGGTGAGCTCCTGCTGCTGTTGCGTGGAGTCACTCGTCGCGCCGCTCGTCGCGTACTTGAACGCGGCGAGGGCGATACCGCTCGCGGTGACGGCACGTGCCGCGGACCCGACCCGCTTGGAGATCCGCTTGCGCTTCTTCGTCACGTACGTGTACCCGACGAAGGCCAGCAGCAGCTGCCAGACCGCGAAGAAGATCAGGCCGATGCCGACCGTCCACAGCAGCCAGGCACCGTTCTCGGCGAGCTCGGTCAGCGCGCCCTTCGAGTCCGTCCGTTCGGCGTCCCCGCCGAACGCGACCTGGAGCGCGAGCCACGCGATGAGCACGTGCACCGCTCCGTACACAACCATCCCCACGCGCCCCAGAGTCTGGACGACGGGGTGTCTTCGCGCCTCGTTCGCAACAGTGGCCACGAACGGGTGACTACCCGTTCGTGGCCACTACAAATCCCGGCACAGTCCGGTCAGCCCCCGGCGGGAGGCGCCGCCTCGCAGATGATCTTGAACTGCGGGTCGTAGCGGACCGTCCGCGACTCGCTGCGCGTCTGGCCGCTGCGGCGGTCCTTGATCGTGCGGGTGTCCGTCACGGAGAAGCCGGGGGCGCCGTTGCTCGGCGTGCACTCGGCCTTGCTGATCTTCTTCTCCTGCGGCTGGGTCGGGGCGAACTCACCACTGGTCGAGCCGGTGACGTCGTAGTTCTTGGTGCCCCACAGCACGATCTTGATCGTGGACGGGGTCCAGATCGTCTGGATGGCGACGCCCGTGTCGTCCGGGTTCGTGAACGCGATGTCGATCAGGCTGTTGCCCGCGCCGTCCATGAACACGGTGGCCTCGCGGCCCTTCGGGTACCGCGTGATCCAGTAGCTGTGCTCCCGGTGGCCCGCGTCCTTCATGCCCGCGTAGTAGGACGCGTTGTAGAGCGTGGTCGCGAACTGCGAGATGCCGCCGCCGACCGCCTTGCCGGGGATGCCGTTCTCGATGATGCCGGCCTCGACGTAGCCCTGCGCGGTGCCGCGGGGGCCGGTGTACTTGTTGAGGCTGAACGTCTCCTTGGGCTTCACGATCGCGCCGTTGACCTTCTCGGCCACGACCCGGATGTTGACGCCCGACGCGGCGGCGAAGCCACCGGTCTGGAACTCGCCGATGACCTCCTTGATGCCCATCTTGTTCGCCTGCTCGGTGGTGACCTTCGCGGGCGTGTGCTTGTACTCGAACTTCAGCTCACGGGCGTCGGTCTTCTTGAGCGTGTCGAAGTACGGCTGGAGGTTCTTGTCCCAGTCGACGTCGAGCCCGTCGACGGACGGCTTCACGGTCGGCCGGCCGCCCTCGAACACGATCTGGGCGTCCTTGCCCTCCTTGACCGTCTCCTTCAGCGGCGGCGCGGCGACCTCGACGAGCTTGTCCTTGTTCACGCCGACGTTGAGCGCGCCGCCGTCGCCGGGTGCGAAGGACAGGGTGGCGGCGATCTGCTCGGGCGTGAGGTTCGCGTCCTTGCCCTCGCCCATGATCTTGACCGGGGCGGAGACGGCGGTCTTGACGACGTCGTTGAGCGCCTTCTCGACGCCCTCCTTGGTCGTCTTGACCGGGGTGAAGTCCATCGGGACGTTGACCGCGCCACCGGTGGCCCAGTTGGTGACGACCGTGCGTGCAGCGTCTTCCGCGCGCATCTTCTGGCCGTCGTGCGGCTCGACCGCGACCGGGTTGGCGCCCTCGAACCTGATCGTGCCCTCGATGGGCTCGTGGTCGAGCTTCGCGCGCATCGCTTCGAGCGCACCGGCCACCTTGGCGTCGTCCGCCTTCGTCGCCACGCCGACCTCGCGGCTGGTGAAGAAGGACGTCACGCGGGTGATCGGGCTGAGCGGCTGGCTGCCCGCGCGGTCGATCGTGGCGTTCCAGTCGAGCTCCAGGCCCGCCGCCTTGGGGTCGAGCTCGCCGGTGACGTCGCCCGCCTTGAGGGCGACCGGCTTGCTCAGCCGCGGGCCGATCTCGTCGCGCAGCTTCTTCTCGGCCTCGGAGTGGCTCATGCCACCGACGTCGACGCCCGCGACGGTGACGCCGCGGGGCACGTTGCCGCTGGAGACCAGCATGTCGAGGCCGTAGAGCAGACCGAAGGCGCCGACCACGGCCGCGGCCACGATCAACGCCTTCTTCTTCGTGTTCTTCGGCTCCGGCTCGTCCTCACCCGGTTCGATCATCACGGGTCCGTGGACGCCGGAGTCCTCCGGCAGCGGCTGGGGCGGTGCCACCGGCCGCATGTACTCGGTGGCGTCCTCTCCGGCGGGGAAGCCGACACCGGGCACGGCGGCCGTGACGGTGGGCTGCTCGGTGTCCGGTTCCTCCGAGGGCCAGGCCTCGGTGGACGCGTTCACGTTCACGGGCGCGATCCTGGTGGTCTCCTCGGAGGCGGTGCCTCTCGGGTTGACCGGCGGCATCGCTCTCGTCTTGTCAGCGTCGTACGGCACAGCTCTCCCCGTTGCCCTGTCTTCCCACTGCGGCGGCGTACACGTGTGCAGCTATCAGGCCAAAACCACGAACCGGCGGCTCACAGGTACAGACCGGTCCCGTGCTCGGTGAGCTCGCTGGCGACAGCGTGCAGGTCACGTTCCCTGATCACGAGGTACGTGTTGCCCTGCACCTCGACCTCGAGCTGGTCTTCCGGGTTGAACAACACCCGGTCACCCACCTTCACGTGTCGCACGCTGGTACCGACCCCGAACACGCTGCCCCACGCCAACCGCTTGGCCATCTGGGCCGTGGCGGGGATCACGATGCCACCACTGGACCGCCGCTCGCCGTCCTCCGGCGAGATGCGCACCATGACGCGGTCGTACAGCATCTGGATCTCGAGCTTGACATCAGGCACCCGCAGAGTCTACGTGGCCTGCGGAGGTGCCTCGTCCATGCCGCCCATCAGCAGCGGAAGACGGGTGGGTGCATCGGCAACCACTCGAACGGGAACGCCCCAGTCCTGCCTGGTCAGGCGGCAGACCGGGTGTTCGTCGGCAGGATCGTCACTGCAACTGGCCGCCTGCGCTACTACGTGCAGGACGCCGTTCGTGACCTGATCGTTGATCCGCAACGCCCGTACCAGTTCGGTGCCGACCCCCGCGCCCTCCAGGATCAGCTCCGGCGGCGAGCTGGTGATCTCCAGTCGGGTGGACGGCCCGTACCGCTCGTCCAGCTTCGTCCCGGTCGGCGGCGTGAAGACGACGGCGAGCTCGAACGCGCCGGCCGCGATGTCGGTGCTCGGCCGCTTCACCTCGTGCGCGGCACCGTCGATCCGGACGGCCTCCTTGGTGAACCGCTCGAGCCGGTGCGCCGCGCTCGCCACCACGACCAGCTCGCCGTCGACGAGCAGCGTGTCGCTGGGCTCGGCGATGTCGGTGGCGATGGTGCTGACCGTCCTGGTCTGCGGGTCGTAGCGCCGGATCGCGTTGTTGTAGGTGTCCGAGATGGCCACCGAGTGGTCGGGCAGGACCGTGACGCCGAGCGGGTGCTGCAGCAACGCCTCCTCGGCATCGCCGTCGCGGTGACCGAACGCGAACAGCCCCTTGCCGATCTCCGTGTGCACCTCGCCGTGTTCGAGGTAGCGCAGCGCCGACGTCTCGGAGTCGACCATCCACAACCGGTCGCCGTCGGCGGCCAGGCCACTGGTCTGCGCGAAGAACGCACCCTCCGCCGGGCCGTCGTTGATGCCCTCGACGGTGGTGCCCGCGAGCCGCTTGACCGTGCCGGCCACGGGGTCGAAGAAGCCGAGCGTGTGGTTGCCGGCCATGGCGATGGCCACGCCACCGTTCCACCACGCCACGTCCCACGGGCTGGTGAGGTCGATCTTGTCGGCCGGCCCGTCGGTCTCGCCGTCCCGCCACTGCTCACCGGTGCCCGCGAGGGTGGTGACCTCACCGGTCTCCAGGTTGAGGCCGCGCAGCAGGTGGTTGACCGTGTCCGCGACGACGACGTCGTAGCCGAGCGTCGCGGGGACCAGCGCCAGCCCGGCGGGCTCGGAGAACGTGGGGTCCGTGCCGTCCCGGCGGCCGCGCTCACCGGTGCCGATGCGGCGGATGACGGTCTCGCCGTCCGCTTCGAGCTCGACGATGCTGTGGTGGGCCGAGTCGCTGACCAGGATCGTGTTCCGCGGCGTCACGACCGCCTTGGCGGGGAACCGGAGCGTGGTGTCCGCGGGCTCCGGCGCGACGTACGGCCCGGAACCGCGGTGCAGCGTGCCCTTGGCACCGTGCTCCTCGACCAGCTCGCCGATGATCGTGTCGAGCGCGTCGACGTGCCCCTCACCGGCGGCGACGTGCACGACGTAGCCCTCGGGGTCGATCAGCGTGAGCGTCGGCCACGCCTTGACCGCGTAGTGCTGCCACGTCGTCAGCTCGGGGTCGTCCAGAACCGGGTGGTGCACCTCGTAGCGCTCGACGGCGGCCTTGAGGGCTTCCGCGTCCGCCTCGTGCACGAACTTCGGCGAGTGCACGCCGATCGTCACCAGGACGTCGGAGTACTTCTCCTCCAACGGGCGCAGCTCGTCGAGGACGTGCAGGCAGTTGATGCAGCAGAACGTCCAGAAGTCGAGCAGCACGATCTTGCCGCGCAGGTCCTTCAGGCTGACCGGGGCGCCACCGGTGTTGAGCCAGCCGCGTCCGACCAGCTCAGGGGCGCGGACACGGGCACGGCGCTTCGCAGTCGTCACGGCCGTATCCAACACTGTGGACGGTCGAGCTGTTCCGGTGTCCATCATGTGGACTGGGCCAGCACCTCGCGCAGGTCGCCCACGCCCTGGCGCCACAGCGGTCCGTGCCCGGCGTCGTCCCAGAGCACGGCGAGCTCGGAGTTCGCCAGCACCCGGTCCAGCGCCCTCACCGCGAGCGGAGCCAGGTCCGCCGGGAACGCGGGCAGGGCCTCGCGGGGGCCGTAGGCGGTGGTGACCGGCTTCCCGCCGGGGCACTGCGCGGCGACCAGCGTGGCTGCCGCCACGGCTTCGCTGCCGTCATCGGCCTCGACGTCGTCCGCCTCGGCCGCGCGGGCCAGGGCGGCCCGGACGATGCCTTCGCGTTCCTCGGCCCGCGCCTTGTCCAGCCTGCCGGCGAAGTCCGCTGCCGCGTCGTTGTCGAACGACCCGATGTCCCAGGTCCCCAAGGCGATCCCCCGGTGTCAGGTGGAAAGGCGGCGTGGAGCTCGCCGGTGCTGATCATGCGTGACCGCGCGGCCCCGGCGAGCGGCACCCCTGCTCCACACGGGCACGACGGGCTCTACGACCTGCCCTTGGACACGCCGTTCGAGCGGATGCCGACCGAAGACCCCGAAGGACCGGCACGACCTTGCCGCGCAGGAGTTCAATGGCGGCGTGGACGCTCTCTACCCGCGCCTGGTCGTGCGCGACTTCGCCGCCTCCGTCGAGTTCTGGACGACCGTGCTGCGCGAGCTCGTCGGAGTCGAGCCGGTCAAGGTGATTCCGCAGGCCGAGTACGCGAACTGGGACATCGGCGGCGAGGCCGCGCTGGCGGTGTTCGGCCGGGCGCGGCTCGTCGAGGTGGTCGGGAGCGAGGACGTTCCCGGGCCGGCGATGCTGGTGTTGCGGGTCGGTGACGTGGACCGGGCGGCGGAGGTGTTCGTGGCGGCCGGGGGCAGGGTCGTGGTCGAGCCGACGGATCGGCCGGACTGGGGTGTGCGGGCCGCGCACCTGCGGGATCCGGAAGGGAACCTCGTGGAGTTGCAGGCGTACTGAACCGCGAACCTGTCGACGTCGACAGGTTCTGAACCGGGTGCTGACCATCGGCGTACTGGTCGCCGGGAGGTGCGCGGTGGTGGAGTACGTGGTGATCGGTGCGGGTCCGGCGGGGCTGCAGATGGGGCACTTCCTGCACGAGGCGGGGCGTGAGTACGTGATCCTCGAAGCGGGGCCGTCGGCCGGGACGTTCTTCCGCGAGTTCCCGCGGCACCGGGTGCTGGCGACGGACGACAACTCGTTGTTCGGGATGCCGTTCGCGCGGTACAGCAAGCGGGCGTTCCCGCCGGCGGACGACCTGGTCCGGTACCTGGAGGACTTCGCGCGGCCGCTCAACGTCCGGTACCGGACGCGGGTCGAGGGCATCCGGGGCAACGAGGTCCGGCACGAGCACGGGACGGTCGTCGCCGAGCGGATCGTGCTGGCCACCGGGCGGGCTGAGCCGCACCTGCCGAGGATCGAGGGGATCGAGCTCGCCGAGACGTACGCGTCGGCGAGCACGGACCCGACGGTGTACGCGGGGCAGCGGGTGCTGATCATCGGGCGGGGGCGCAGCGCGTTCGAGACCGCGGACCTGGTGTCGTCGACCGCGGCGGTCACGCACACGGTGGGGCGGACGTTGCGGCGGATCGCCAGGCACGGCAACGGGTTCAAGGCGACGCTCGACACCGGGGAGCTGTACTACGACCGGGTCATCGCGTGCACGGGGTTCAAGCGGGACACGTCGCTCGACGTGCCGCACGTGCACCTGGCGGCGGGCGACTCGATCAAGGCGATCCGGCACTCGACGAGGGCGCTGCACCGGACGCTGGAGGCCGAGCACCACGGGGTGCCGTGGCCGCACCGCAGGCTGCGCAACCGGCCGGACGCGCTGGCGGCGACGATCGCCACCAGGGCGCGGGAGATTCCCGAAGGGCTGGCGGATGTCGTTGTGCCGCAAGGGCAGCACGCGATCCTCTACGACGAGATGCCCACGCGCGGGCGCAACGGGTTCGTGGTCACGCGCGCGCAGGTCGAGCACTACCGGCACAACGAGCTGATCGCCGTGGAACGCAGGCTGCACCGCAAGCCGCTGGAGAGGTTCTTCTCCACGCAGCTCGCGGTGCCCTGTATCGCCTGAAGAGCCTTACACCACCTGGAACTGGTGCAGCTTGGTGTTCTGGCCGGCCTTCACGGTGCACGGCGAGGTGAACGTGCCGAGGAACGTCGTCGAGCCGTCGGCGTGACGCGGGGTGAGCGTCAGCGAGGCGTTGCCGAGGTTGATCGTCGTGGTGCCGGCCTTGGCCAGCGTCAGCGACGGGAAGACGCCGGTGCCGGTGACGTTGAACGTGCCGGAGGCCGCGACGGGCGTCTTCGGGATGGTCAGCGTCGCCGTGGCCGAGGAGACGGTACCGGCGTTGTTGATGGTGTTCGTGGTGCTGAGGGTGCCTTCGACGGTCGCGGCGCCGAGCCAGTTCAGCACGCCGGTCGCGGACTCGGAGACGGTCGAGACGACCTGGGTCTGGCCCGCCGGGGTCGGCGTGCCGACGGTGGCGGAGTCCGGCATGTTCGTGGCGGTGACCGTGGACGGCTGGTCCTGGGCGCCGATCAGGGTGAACGTGCAGGAGTACGTGATGTTCAGCGTTACGTCGGCGGCCTGGCCGGTGCCCGCTGCCGCAATGCTCATCGTTCCGGCGAACAAAACAACCGCGGCGGCACGTGCGATGATTCCGAGTTTCATGGCAGGGTTCTCCTGAGTGCGGCATCGAACTACAGGGAATGGAGCTACTCACCAGTAAAGTAGCGACGGGGATTGGACAAAGCAAGCATCGCGAAGTTTTTGTCATCCGCGTAATAATCGCCGCGAAGCGATTTGTCAGTCGCGACCCAAAAACGTCTGCGCCCGCAGTGCCAGTTCGAGCGTGAAGCGCTCGTCGGCGTCGTGCAAACGGTCGCCGAACAGTTCCTCCAACTGGTTCACCCGGTACCGCACGGTCTGCGGGTGCACGTCCAGGCGGGCCGCGATCTCCGGTGCGCCGCCACGGGCCGAAAGCCACGCGAACAACGTCTCGGCGAGCTTCGTGCGTTGTCTGGTGGTCAACGGCGCGAGGGGTGCCAACGCGCGCGCGGCCAGCTGACGGGCCAGGAACTCGTCAGCGAGCAACGTCAGCTCCACGAGGTGGTCGGCGCAGTCGAACACCTGCCCGCCCGGCAGCACACCCGCGTGCGACAACGCCAGCACCCGGCGAGCGCAGGCCAGCGACCTGCGCGCCTCCTGCGGCGGCACGGCCAGCCCCACCACGGCCCGCCGGTCGAGCGCGCGGATCATGCGCGGCACCTCGACCGGGTTCGGGACCAGCAGGTACGGCGTCGCGTCCTCCAGGCTGACCAGCACGTCCGGTGGCAGCAGCAGCTCGTCCACGTGCCCGGACGACGGTTCCAACGCCACGGCGCACAGTGTCGCGGGCATCGGCCACGCCGCCACGTCCGCCGCGTCGACCACGGCCTGCCACGGCGCCGGCGGGTCGCCGACCAGCAGTTCCGTCAGCCGCCGGCGTTTGCGTTCCAACGTCCCGGCGGCACTGGCCTGGGCCGCGGCGTACCCGTCGACGGACAGGCTCACCAGCTCGTCGACGTGCGCGATCATCGCCTCGCCGAGCACGCTCATCGCGCGCAGCGACAACGCCCGCCGCTCGGCGAACGCGCACACGTGCCGCCACGCCACCCGCGCGCCGATCCGGTAGGCCGCCTGCAGGCTGTCCAGGCTGCGGCCGGACTTGAACTCCCACGCGCCCAGCTTGCGGTGGATGTCGTGCGGATAGACCACGGCATCGGGCACCGCGATGTGGTCGACGAACTTGTCCAGCGCCTGCTGAATGCCTTCGATGACGTTTTCCCGGAAATGCTGGTACTCCGGAATCGATTTCTCGATCGCCTCGAAGATGCTCTCGGCGAGCGGCGGTATCTCCCGCCGCAGAAGTGGTGCGAGTTCGCGGGGCACCGAACTGCGCGGATCGTCCGGCCGGCTCATTCACCCTCCCACTGCCCGGAGCGTACGGGGCAGGTGAAAGGACGTCGTCAGCCAACCGGACGAAGCCGCGGTTCAGACGATCGCACTACCCACCGGCAGCGTGCGGTCCAGGAACGCCGTCGTGAGGTCCCACGCGCGGTCGGCGGCGGCCTTGTCGTGGAAGTGGCCCAGGTGGTTGTGGAACGCGTGCCCGGCCGGCTGCAGGTGCACCTCGGCGCCCTCGTGCGCGTCGGAGGCGTCGACCACCTTCTGGTAGCCGGGGATGAACTCGTCCTCGGTGCCGAAGTGGAAGATGATCGGGCAGGTGATCTGCTCCAGCTTGCCGATCTGGTCCGGCACGCCCGAGCCGTAGAACGACACGGCGGTGTCCGGGTCCGAGACCGCGGCGGCGTTGAACGCGAGCGTCCCGCCCAGGCAGAAGCCGAACACGCCGACCCCGCCGGTGACCTCGGGCAGTTCGCGCAGGTACTGCACGGACGCGACGACGTCCCGCACGGCCTGCGGGAAGTCCAGTCCCTGCACGACCTCCATGGACCGCTGCACGCCCGCCTCGTCGTGCTCGCCGACCCAGCCGGGCTGGAAGCGGTGGAAGAGCTCGGGAATCGCCACGACGTACCCGCGTGCGGCGAGGTCCGCGGCGACCCCCTGCAGGTAGGAGTCCAGCCCGAAGATCTCCTGGATCAGCACGATGCCGGGGCCGGATCCGCTCTCCGGCAGCCAGACCGGCAGCGGGATGTCGTTCACTCGATGGGTCATGGGTCGATCCTGCCGGAAGGTCAACTGTGCGCTCACGCCTGCCCGTGCGATGGGAAAAGCCGTGCCGCGCACGAGACCGTTGCCCGATAATCGGCCGATGATCAGGCTGATCGCCACCGACCTCGACGGCACCCTGCTGCAGCCGGGCGGTGTGCTCAGCGACCGCACCCGCGCCACCCTCGACGCGGTCGACGCGGACGTCGTCGTAGTTACCGCGCGGCCACCGCGGTTCGTGGCGGACCTGGGGCTGACCGGAACCGCGGTCTGCTCGAACGGGGCGGTGGTCTACGACCTGACGAGCCAGACGGTCACGCACGCGCAGACGGTGCCGCTGGACGTCGTGCGGACGGTGTCGAAAACGCTGGCGGGGGTCATCCCGGACGTCGGCATCGCGGTCGAGACCGGCCTGGAGGTGTTGTGCGAGCCCGCTTTCCGCGGGTTCAGCGCCGGCAACCCGCACCGGACGCTGGAGCTGCTCGACCACGTCTTCGACGAGGCGCACCAGGTCGTGCAGATGCTCGCGTGGGCGCCGGAGCGCGAGTCCGACCACCTGATGGAGATCGCCAGGGAGGCGGTCGGGCAGCACGTGACGGTCACGCACTCGGGCGGGCTCGGGTTGCTGGAGATCAGCCTGCCCGGTGTGTCGAAGGCCGCCACGCTCGAAGCCCTGTGCGGCACCAGGGGAATCGGCAGGGACGAGGTGGTCGCGTTCGGCGACATGCCCAACGACCTGTCGGTGCTCGGCTGGGCGGGCACCGCCTACGCGATGGGCAACGCGCACCCGCTCGTGAAGCAGGCCTGCGCGAACCACGCCCCGCCCAACACCGAGGACGGCGTCGCGCAGGTCCTCGAACAGCTCTTCCGGCTCTAACGGCGCGGCACCGAGGTGGGGCCGGCCACCTCGGCACCGAGCGCCGTCACCCGCCGCCGCAGCTCGCGGTCGGCGGTCACCACCGTCACCGCACGGCCGTCACCCTCGGCCCGCACGACCTCGACGATCGCGTCGTCGCCGGAGCGGTCGGCGGCGACCACGCGCACGCCGGGAACGCTGGAAACGGTGCGCGCCTTGCCTTCCACGACCAGGACGACCTCCTCGTCGCGGCCGCGCAACGCGTCGCGCAGGCGTTCGGCCGCGCCCGCGCGGTCGCGCCACCACCCGTCGGGCACCGATCCCACGACGTTGGCGGCGTCGACCACGAGCAACGGCTTCACGCCCGTCAGCCTGCCTCAGCCCCGGCGAGCCCGCAGCGCGTCCAGCGAGTCGGGGTCGGCACCGGTGTCGGCGACCGACGCCGAGACCGCGGCGGACACCCCGGCCCAGCGCCGCACCGCCGCCGTGGCCGCCGCACGCTCGGTTTCCGGCAGCTTCGCGATGTTCGCGCCGTGGTTGCCCGCGGGGACAACGAACGACAGCGAGTCGCGCGTCCCCGGCCCGATCCGGAACGGTTCCGCGCTCCACGGGTCGTTCTGCCCGTACACGAACAACAATCGGCTGCCCTGGAGGCGCACCCAGCGGTCGACGTCCTTCATCGCGTGCCGGTCGAACCGCGGGAACCCGATCTCGGCGGGCACCATCGTGCGCGGCACCGAGACACCGGGGTAGCGCAACAGGTCCGCCACCGCCGACTCGTCCGCCGCCGGCCAGCCGAGCTGCGTTCCCGCCTGGTAGTAGTACGCCGTGTAGGGCGCGACACCCGCATCGTTGTAGAAGTCCCAGCCGACGGTCTTGTCGATGAACGTCCACAGCTCGTCGACGGTCGCACCGGCACCCGGCACGAGCGCGCACTGCTCCTGGGTCCCGTACTGCCAGAACGTGAACGGCGTGTCCAGCACCAGGACCTCCAGCGCCCGCTGACCGCCGCCGAACTGGCGGAACGTGTACCCGGCGGCCTCCAGCCGGGCGACGAACGCGTCGCGCTGCCGCAGGATCTGCCGCTGCACGCCTTCGAGCCGCCGGTTGCAGGAGGGGTCGTTGCCCACGCCGCGGATGAACTCGCCGTAGGCGTCCCGGTCGTTCACCACGTCGTTCGGCGTGACGTAGGCGATCGTCGCGTCGACGTCACGCGGGAAGAACCGCCGGTGGTAGACCGACGTCATGCCGCCCTTGCTGGCCCCGGTCGACAGCCACCTGGCGCCGTAGATCCGTTTGAACGCCGAGACGATCCGGTGGTGGTCGTTGGCGGCCTGCCAGATGTTCAGGTCGCCCCAGTCGGCCGGCGCCGGGCGTGAGGGCGTGAAGAACCGCTGCTCGACGCTGAGCTGGTTGCCGTCGACCAGCCGGGCCGGTTCGGAGGCACCGACCGTGCCGGGCAGCTGGTAGCCGGTGGTGTGCAGCACCATCGGGCGGGCGGTGTCCTTGTGCAGCAACGAGAACCGCTGCTCGAACCACTGCCCGCGCGGCCTGCGGTGGTCCGCGGGCTGCCGGATGCCGAGCACGAACGTCCTGGCGGTGCCGGACGTCCCTTCGCTGATGATCCGCACACCGGGGAGGGCGGCGATGCGGTCCTTGATGTCGGTGGCGGCGGTCGCGACCGCCGCTGTGGCCGTGACCTGTGCCGATACCAGGCCGAACGCCAGCAGGGAGCGCACGAGTCTGTTCACGCACCGACGCTAGCCAGCGCGGGCCGGGCGGCGGACCGGCCGATCGGCGGGACTGCAGGTCTCTTGCAGCGGACTTGGAGACGCCTTGCAGACGGGCCCTCGAACCTTGCCCCAAGTCTGAAGAGGGAGACCGGGGATGAAGGTTCGGGAGTTTCTCGGAACCAGCGTGGTCGCTGTCGCGCTCGTCATGGGAATGGCGAACGTGGCGGCGGCAGACGACATGAGCGTGATGTTCAACTGCGGGACGTACCCCGCGGGCAAGCAGACAGCCAGGGACGAGGCGCTGGCCAGATCCACGACGTGGCTCCAGGCACGGGTGCCGTACAGCCAGAGCGCCTGTCACAACAACCAGTTCGGTTCGTACCGCACGGACTGCAGCGGCTACCTGTCGATGGTCTGGGGGCTGGGCCACTCCTACACGACCGCGACGCTGCACGAGGTCTCGCACACGATCAACCGCGCGGACCTGCAGCCGGGCGACGCGCTGAACTGGCCGGGGCAGCACACGGCGTTGTTCATCGGCTGGGCGGACGCGGCACGGACGATGCCGCGGGTGCGTGAGCAGGCCGGCCCGAACGGTTCGCCCACGACGGAACGCAACTGGGCGGCCGCGACCGCCGCCAAGTACACGCCGATCCGCTACAACAACATCGTCTCCTACAACGTCTACGGCGACATCGGCGCGAAGTGGCGTGCGATGGGCGCCGAGGGCAGCGTCGTGGGCGCACCGGTCAACAACGAGGCCGACGGCGCTCCCGGTGGCCGCTGGCAGGGCTTCCAGCGCGGCAACATCTACTGGACGCCCGCGCTCAACGCCCACCCCGTGTACGGCGACATCCACACCAGGTTCATGAACACCGGCGACGAGCACCGCTGGGGCTACCCGGTCAACGACGAGTCGGCCGGCGCGAACGGCGGGCGCTGGCAGGGCTTCCAGGTCGCGAACTTCTACTGGACCGCCGCGACCGGCGCGTTCCCCGTCTACGGCGACATCCTGACCAACTTCATGAACGCCGGTGACGAGCACCGGTGGGGCTACCCGCTGATGGAGGAGGCGGCCGGCGCCAACGGTGGCCGCTACCAGAAGTTCCAGAACGGCGTCTGGTACTGGTCGGCGCGCACCAACGCCTACCCCGTCTACGGCGACATCCTGACGAAGTTCGCGGCGACCGGTGACGAGCACACCCACGGCTACCCGAAGGAAGCCGAGAAGGAGTGGACCGGCGAGACGGGCGGGCGCATGCAGGTCTTCGAGAACTCCACCTTCTACTGGACCGCCGCCAAGGGCGCCTGGTCCGTGCAGAACGCCGGGTGACGGGCGTGCGGAAGAGCGTTCTCACGATCGCCGCGCTGTCCCTGCTGCCCCTCGCGGGCGTCGCGCAGGCCGAGCCGGTGCACATCTCCAACGCCGAGATGATCGCCGCCTGCGCGGTGCCGTCCAACCGCGACCTCAACGTCACGCGGATCGTCCACGACGTCGGTCTCCGGCGCGGTGTGTCGGCCAAGGTCATGCTCGCCGGGTTCGAGGCGGGCTGGGTCGAGTCGCACATGAACAACCTCAGCTGCGGCGACCGCGACTCGCTCGGCGTGTTCCAGCAACGGCCCTCGCAGGGCTGGGGAACACCCGAGCAGATCATGAACGTCGACCACGCCGCCGACCGCTTCTTCGCGGAAGCCCAGCGCGTGGAACCGAAGTACCCGAGCCTGAGCGCGGGTCTGCTCGCCGACAAGGTGCAGCGCTCCTGCTGCCCGGCGCGCTACGACCAGGCCGAGGCCAAGGCGCGGCAGATGCTCGACGAGGTCAGGATCTCCGTCTACGGCGACATCGGCGTGAAGTGGCGTGCGATGGGCGCGGAGAACAGCGTCGTGGGTGCGCCGGTCAACAACGAGGCCGACGGCGCTCCCGGTGGCCGCTGGCAGGGTTTCCAGCGCGGCAACATCTACTGGACCCCGGCGTTGAACGCCCACCCGGTCTACGGCGACATCCTGACGAGGTTCATGAACACCGGCGACGAGCACCGCTGGGGCTACCCGGTCAACGACGAGTCGCCGGGTGCCGGAGGTGGCCGCTGGCAGGGGTTCCAGGTCGCGAACTTCTACTGGACGGCGGCGACCGGCGCGTTCCCGGTGTACGGCGACATCCTGACCAGCTTCATGAACGCCGGTGACGAGCACCGCTGGGGTTATCCGCTCATGGAAGAGGCGGCGGGAGCGAACGGCGGCCGCTACCAGAAGTTCCAGAACGGCGTCTGGTACTGGTCGGCGCGCACCAACGCCTACCCGGTGTACGGCGACATCCTCACGAAGTTCGCCGCCACCGGTGACGAGCACACCCACGGCTACCCGAAGGAAGCCGAGAAGGAGTGGACCGGCGAGGCGGGCGGCCGGATGCAGGTCTTCGAGGGCTCGACCTTCTACTGGACCGCCGCCAAGGGTGCCTGGTCCGTTCGGAACTAGCTGTTGAAGCTGGCGTAGTAGGCGGCGGCCATGTCCTCGTCGCCGTGGCCTCGGGTGACCGCGCGGTTCAGGCGGGCACCCGAGGCCTGTGCCACGTCCAGCTGCACACCGGCCCGCACGGCCGCCTCGTTCACCAGCAGCGCGTCCTTCAGCGCGTTCTGCACGCTGAACGCGGGCTGGAAGGACCGTTCGATGATCGCGTTGCCCTTCAGCCGCAGGTATCCGCAGTCGAGCGGGCCACCGGAGACGGCGTCGAGGAACAGCTTCGGGTCGAGCCCGGAGGACTCCGCGAGCGCCACGGCCTCGCCGATCGCGGAGGTCAGCGCGAGGACCCAGCTGTTCGCGACGAGCTTCAGCCGCGACGCCGCACCCGCCTCGCCGACCCACATCGTGCGGGCGCCGATCACGTCGAACACCGGCTGCACCCGTTCGCGCAGCTCCTCGGCACCCGCGGCGAGCACGACGAGCGTGCCGTCCTGGGCGGGTTTGGTGCTGCCGAGCACCGGGGCGTCCACGAACTCCAGCCCGAGCGAACGGGCGAGGGCGACGTGGTCGTCGGTCGCGTCGACACCGACTGTCGAGGCCTGGATCCACACGGCGTCGTGCGGCAGCGCGGAGGAGGCGTCCTGCATGGTCGCGGTGACGGCAGCACCGTCGTTGAGCATCGTCAGCACGATCTCCACGCCCTCGACGGCGGCCGCGGGCGAGTCCGTCACGGTGGCGCCCCGCGCGGCCAGCGGTTCGGCCTTGGAGCGGGTGCGGTTCCAGACCCGGACGTCGTGTCCGGCGGCGGCGAGGTTGACTGCGATGGGGGCACCCATGAGGCCGGTGCCGAGCACGGCGATCTTCATGCCCCCAGCAAACAAGAAACCTCGCGGTGCTGCCAGGTCGGGGGTCCGACAGCACCGCGAGGTCAACCGTGACATCGGCGTACCGATGCGCTCTGTTACACAGCCACCATACTGTGTCCTGGATCACGTTTAACAGAGAAAACCCCCTGACGCGCGGGAGGTGCGTCAGGGGGTTCCCGTTTGGGGAGGCACTCGCGACGGGGCGCCGTGCGAGTGCCGGGTTTCGTGAGTGTCAGCGCAGGGTCGTGACCTGAGCCTGGGCGATGGCCATCAGCTCGTGACGCATGGCCGGGGTGGGGGCCATGTCGATCGCGCGAGCCACGGCCTTCCGGTTGCGCGCCTCGGCACGACGGGCGCGGAGCTTCGCTGCGAAGTTCATCGGGGTCTGCACTTCCCTCTCGGAGGTCTGTTCGGTTGGTAACCCAAGTATGCACCCTCAGAGCCACGAAAGCACGTGTTTATCCGGTGAGGTGGCGCACACGCCGATGAATCGTCGGTCGACAAGGTGAACGGCCGGACAACGCCGGTCAGTCCTCCCTGCCGAGCAGGAACCGCCCGAAGTGGGGAACGGTGAAGGCGATCTGACCCCGTTCCGCGCTGTAGACCAGGCCTTTCTTGATGAGCGAGTCTCGTGCGGGGGACAGCGAGGAGGGCTTGCGGCCCAGGTGGTCGGCCACCTGCGCGGTGTTCACCCCCGCGTCCTTTCCGTCGGTCAACTCGGCCATCGACCGGAGATACTCGCGTTCAGCGGGCGTTGCACGCTCGTATCGGGAGCCGAAGAACCCCACGGCAAGCTCCGCGTCGGCCTCGGGAGCGGCCACGGAGACGTCCAGCGCGGTGATCGGGTCGGCCGGGGCGGCGTCCCAGGCGGCCTTGCCGTAGGCCTGGATGAAGTACGGGTAGCCGCCGCTCGCGTCGAACAACGCGTCCAGCGCCTCGTCGGTGATGCCCGCGTCCTCGCGTTCGACCGGGGCGAGCACGGCCCGGTCGGCGTCCGCGCGGCTCAGCCGGTCGATCCGGACGTACCGGAAGAGCCGTTCCGAGTAGGACTTGCTCGCGCTCAGCACGGCCGGCAGGTGCGGCAGGCCCGCGCCGACGACGACCAGCGGCGCGCCGAGCTGCGACAGCTCGTGGCAGGCCGCGCACAACGCGCTGATGTCGTCCGGCCGCAGGTCCTGCATCTCGTCGATGAGCAGCGCGACGCCCGTGCCGACGTCCTGCGCCAGCTCGGCGACGTCGGTGAACAGCTCGACCAGGTCGATCTCGATGTCACCGGAGTCGGCCCTGCCGCTCGCCGCCGGCACGTCGATCCCCGGCTGCCAGCGGTCACGGAGCTTGGCGCCGTCCGGGGCGGCCCGCAGCGCAAACGCCTTCAGCACGCCCAGGATCGCCTCGACCCGGTCCGGCGCGCGGTGGCGCACCGCGAGGTCGCGGACCGCCCGGTGCAGCGCCGCCGACAACGGTCTGCGCAGGTCGGCGTCGGGCCGTGCCTCGATCTTGCCGGCGCCCCAGCCGCGTTTGACCGCCATCGACCGCAGCTCGCCCAGCAGCACCGTCTTGCCCACGCCGCGCAGCCCGGTCAGCACGAGGCTGCGTTCCGGACGCCCGCGGGCCACGCGTTCGAGGACGACCTCGAACGCCGAGACCTCCTTCTCGCGGCCGGCGAGCTCGGGAGGCCGCTGGCCGGCACCGGGGGCGAACGGGTTGCGCACCGGGTCCATGCCTCGCACCGTATCGGCGTTTCTAGGCCCTCCAGTAGAGACGCGCAGCCGAACTACGACTGAAGCTGTATTCGTTTATCTAGTGATAGATCTATAGAGGCGAATAGTTGCGGATGGGGTGGGGTGGCGGTTGGGTGGGTCACGTGGCTGAAGTCGTGACGAAGGGAACCGGCGAGGTCGAGCGCACCGCCGACCGCGCCCAGGTGGACGTGACGTTCGAGGCGCTCGGCGCTGAGCGGTCCGAGGCGGTGAGCACGCTCAACCAGCGCATCTCCGCCGTGGAACCGCTGCTGGCGGACTTCGAGGTGCGGTCGCGCCAGCTGTCCGTGCACGACAACTGGGACAACAACCAGCGCATCGGCAGCCGGGCCACCCAGCAGTACGTGATCTGGGTGAAGGACCTCGACAAGCTCGACGGCCTGCTCGCCGAGCTGGTCCAGGCCGAGCCGTCGTGGGTCAACGGGCCGTCGTGGACGCTCGTCGACGACACCGAGGCGATCCGCGAGGCGCAGAAGGAGGCCGTGGCCGACGCGTTGCGCCGGGCCGAGGGCTACGCGAACGCGCTGGGGCGGCGGCTCGGGCCGTTGCTGCGGATCGGCGACACCGAGAGCGGCGGCTACTCGCCCAAGATGATGCGCAGCGCGTCGTTCGAGATGGCCGGACCGGCCGGGATGGTCGACCAGCTGAACCTCAAGGCGCAGCAGATCACCGTGACCGCGACCTGCACGGCCGCGTGGGCGTTGCTCGACTAGAGCTTGAGCTTCGCCTTCCGGCAGGCGTTGACGCGGTACTCCAGGAACGTGCCCTTCGGGTCCTCGAAGCGGCTCCACGGTGCGCCGTCCGCCCGGTTGCCGAGGGCACGGAACTGGTCGATCACCTCGGTGAAGCGGTTGTGGTCGTACAGCGCGAGGACCAGGTGGCCGCGGTCGTCGTTCGACAGCTCGTCCTCGGCCAGGAGCCGCTCCACCGCGTCGGTCACCAGGTCAGTGCGCCAGATGACCGGGTCGTCGTCCTCCAGCAGGAACGCCGCCCGCAGGACCAGGGCGGGGCCGGCGTTCGCCGCGAAGTCGAGCATCACGTCGGACGACTGACCGGCCCAGTACTCCAGGGCGTCCTCGTGGGCGGCCCGGTGCCGCGGCGCCCGGCACCTGAGCCCGTGCCAGATCTCGGCGAAGCGCGCCTGGTCGAACGAGAGACCGCAGGCGATCTGAACGAGCGTCCACCACGGCGTCGGGTCCTGCGGGGCGAGCTCGGCGGCGTGCCGCGCCGCGCGTTCTGCCCGGCGCAGCACGCGGTGGAAGCCGTCCACGTGGTCCTGCTCGTCGCTCTCGCCGAGGATCGCCTTCGCCACCAGGACCCACGCCGCCGCGTCGAGCACGGCCAGGTCCTCGTCCGGCTGCTCGTCGCGCCAGCTGATCAGCCACTCGTCGGTGCGCGCGCCTTCACGGGCCAGCGCCAGTGTCACGCGGGCGCGGCGGTCCCAGTCGCCCCTGGTGTCCCTCATCGCGTCCGCGGCCGGCCGCCACCGCCCGCGGGAGGCGGCCGCGATCGCGCGGGCCAGCACCGGGTCCTCCTCGGGGAAGAAGTCGCGGACGTGCGCGTCCGGCACCAGGCCCCAGCGCTCCGGGTCGGCATGTCTGTTCGGGTCGAGCACCACTGGTTCTTCTCCTAGCGGGCCGGGGCGTGGTCGACGTGGAGACCGGCGAGCGCCGCGCGCAGACCGGCCGTCGAGCCCCTGTCGTCGGTGGCCTGTTCGATCTCGGCGGCGAGATCGGGGCCGTGGAACGTCGTGGTGCCGAGCCAGTCGGACTCCCAGTGCGCCTGGTGCTGGTCCGCGAGGGTCAGCTCGACCAGCGCGGTCAGCTCCCCGATCAGCAGGCCGCGGGCGAACTCGCGTCGCACCCGCTGCCCGGACGTGCCGCTGCCGGGCCGGACGTCGGTGCGCAGCAACGAGGTCAGCTCGCCCGCGTCGAACAGGTCGAGCACGGCGCCGAGCGAGCCGCCGCCGACCCGCACCAGCCGCCGCGACCGATCCACCCTGGTCGCGCGGACCGCGGTGTGCGACAACGTCGCCCAGTCGACGCGCCTCTTCACGCCGAGCTCCTCGACCAGCTCACCGACCAGCGTCTTGTCCATCACCGCGCCGTTGTCCGCGAGCAGTGCACCGGCCGGCCGGTCGGGTCCCTTGCCGGGCACGGCCAGCGCGGTGACCGCGGCGATCCGCTCCGGCAGCGGCGGGTGCGAGTCGTACCGGCTGAGCACGCGCTCGGGCGGGTTCTCCCGCACCTCGTCGAGGTGGGCGCGCAGCTCCGGCGAGCCGCGCAGCCCCGCGAACGCCTCGAAGATCGTCGTCGGCAGGAACCCCGCCTCCCAGGCCGGGCGGAAGTGCCGGTCGTGGAACAGGGTCCAGGCGGCGTGGACCACCGGGAGCTCCCGCAGCGAGCTCACCGCGGCCTCGGTCCCGGCGATCCGGGTGGCCGTCGCGTCGGCGGCGAGCTCCTGCTGACGTGACAGGGACGCGGTCACCGCGAAGTAGAGGTTCGCGTAGAGCGCGAACATCCCGGCGACCACGGCGTGGTACCAGGAGCGGTTGTCCAGCTTGGCGAGCACGCGGATCAGCGCGACCCGCCCGGCCACCACCACGCCCGTCAACCTCGTGTCGCGGTTGCTGTAGTGGCCCAGCTCGTGCGCGAGGACGAAGCTCAGCTGCCGCTCGGTCAGGCACGCGAGCAGCGGCGCGCCCACGTACATCCGGCGGGTGGTCGCGATGAGCCCGAGCAGCCTGGTGCGCTGGGACACCGCGGCGTTCGCCTCCGGCACGATGAAGACGCGGTCCGGCGGACGCGTGCCGACCTCGGCGGCGAGGCGGCGGACCAGCGCCCACAGCTCGGGCTCGTCCTGCTCGCCGACCGGTTGACCGCGCACCTCGTCGTCCGAGGTACCCGCGATCGTGAACAGGCTGCTGAGCAGCGCGAACGCCAGCATTCCCTCGACCCCGAGGGACCACAGGAAGGCGATCGGCCGGTCGTTGACGAAGAACAGCACGTCGACCAGGACGATTCCGGCCAGCACCGCCAGCACCAGGACGTACGTCCCGAGCAGCAGCGCCAGCGCGACAACAGCACGCATCACTTCCCCCCACGCACCGCTCCCCAGCGGTGGAAGTGAGAGTGTGCACGATCAACGGTCCTACCGGGCAGCGTGTTTCCAGAAGTCGCGCATCACCGGCACCGGCTCGGGGCTCGTCATGGCGGTGCGGGTGAGCAGAACGGTCACCTTGTCCTGCGACGGGACCACGTGCGCGGCCGTGCCGGAACCGCCGACCCAGCCGTAGCGGCCGGGCACGTTCCACGGGTTGATCTCCGCGATGTCGACGCTGCCGCCGTGGCCCCAGCCCTGCCCCTCCAGGAACAGCCTGGCGGCCTCGCGCTCGTCCGCCGACGTGGTGTCGGTCGCCAGCACCGGCAGCAGGTCGCTCGCGAGCAGGCCGCGGCCGAACGCCAGCAGGTCGTTCGCGGTGGAGTTCAGCCCGCCCGCGCCGGAGGGGAAGACCGGGCTGGCGAAGCTCGTGGCGGTCATGCCGAACGGGCCGCAGACGCGGTCGGCGAGGAAGTCCGGCAACGACCCCGTGACGCGGTCGAGGAGCACGCCGAGCACGTCGTAACCGGTGTTGTAGAGCCATCCCGCACCCGGCTGGTGCAGCAGCGGGACCTCGGCGAGCTGCGGCAGCCACTCGTCCGGCGTGGGCAGCTCCGACGCACCGTGCAGGTGCGCTTTCGCGAACAGCAGCTGCGTGGCGGGCAACGAGAAGTCGGCCGTGAAGCCCCAGCCCGACCGCGACGACTGCAGGTGCCGCACGGTGATCGGCGTGGTCGCGGGCACCACGTCGTCGACCGGGCCCCGCGGCGTGCGGGCGACCTTCGGCTCGGCCAGTTCCGGCAGCCACTGAGCGATCGGGTCGTCCAGCGCGATCCGGCCGTCGCGCACCAGCAGCTGCGCGGCGTAGGCCACGACCGGCTTGGTGACCGAGGCGACCGCGAAGACCGAGTCGCGGGTCTCGCCGCCGAGCGCCGCGAACTCGACGTCGTCGCCGCGGGCCACGAGCGCCGCGGCGTTCGGCGTGGTCTCGCGGTGGGTCTCCAGCACGTTCTGCAGAGTCATGGCGCCATCCTTCTCCTGAACGGGTTCGGATGGTCTGACCTCACGACCGCGCGGAACTCATCGCTCCAGGATCGCCGTGATCCCCTGACCGCCGGCCGCGCAGATCGACACGAACCCGCGCCCGCTGCCCTTCTGGTGCAGCAGCTTGGCCAGGGTCGCCACGATCCGGGCGCCGGTCGCCGCGAACGGGTGACCCGCCGCGAGCGACGAGCCGTTGACGTTGAGCTTGGCGCGGTCGATCTCGCCGAGGTCGTCCTCCCAGGCCTTCAGCGTGGCGAGCACCTGCGACGCGAACGCCTCGTGCACCTCGTAGAAGTCGAACTCCTGCAGCTTGAGCCCTGCCTTCTCAAGCATGCGCGGTGCGGCGTGGACGGGTGCCATGAGCAGGCCCTCGTCGCCGTGCACGTAGTCGACGGCCGCGGTCTCGGCGGAGGTCAGGTAGGCGAGCACCGGGAGGTTGCGGGCCGCCGCCCACTCCTCGGTGGCGAGCAGGACCGCGGAGGCGCCGTCGGAAAGCGGGGTGGAGTTGCCGGCGGTCATCGTGTCGCCGAAGACCGGCTTCAGCTTGGCCAGCTTCTCGGGTGAGCTGTCCGGGCGCAGGTTCTGGTCACGGGTCAGGCCCAGGTAGGGCGTGACGAGGTCGTCGAAGAAGCCCTCGTCGTAGGCGCGGGCGAGGTTGCGGTGGCTGCGCGCGGTCAGCTCGTCCTGGTCCTCGCGGGTGATGCCGTACTTCGCGGCGGTGACGGCAGCGTGCTCGCCCATCGACATGCCGGTGCGCGGTTCGCCGTTGCGCGGCAGGTGCGGGACGACGTGGCCGGGGCGCAGCTTGGTGAGCAGGCTGACCTTGCGGGTGCGGTTGAACTCCAGCAGCAGCTTGCGGAAGTTCTCGTTCACGCCGATCGGGGCGTCGCTGGTGGTGTCGACGCCACCGGCGATGCCGGCCTCGATCTGGCCGAGCGCGATCTTGTTCGCCACCGCGATGACGGCCTGCAGCCCCGTGCCGCACGCCTGCTGGAGGTCGTAGGCGGGGGTCTGCGGGCTGAGCCGGCTGCCCAGCACCGACTCGCGGACGAGGTTGAAGTCGCGCGAGTGCTTGAGCACGGCGCCGGCGACCACCTCGCCGAGTCGTTCGCCCTGCAACCCGAACCGGCTGACCAGCCCGTCCAGCACCGCGGTGAACATGTCCTGGTTCGACGCGGTGGCGTACGGGCCGTTCGAGCGGGCGAACGGGATGCGGTTGCCGCCGATGATCGCTACTCGCATGCCGCCATACTACCTACTAGCGGGTAGACTTACTAGCGAGTAGGTTGTTCGGCGTGGACAGGTACCAGAAGTTCGCATCTTCGGGGCTGGGGCGCCAGCTCGTGCGCAGGCTCGGCCTGCCGAACCCGTACCCACTCCGTCGCGACGCGGCCCTCGCCACCCCCGCGCTGGTCGGTGGCGCCGATCGGTTGCCCTTCCTCAAGCAGCTGGAAACCGGATCGGCCCCGTACGGCGCGCTGGTGTTCGACGCCTCCGACATCGCGACGGTCGGCGACCTGCGGCAACTGCACGACTTCTTCCACCCGGTGATCACGCGGCTCGGGCCGTGCGGGCGGGTCGTCGTCATCGGGCGGTCACCGGACACAGTGGCGCAGCGGGCGCTCGAAGGGTTCGTCCGGTCGGTCGGCAAGGAGCTGCGCCGCGGCGGGACGGCGAACCTGGTGTACGTGGCCGACGGCGCGGAGGACGGCGCCGAGTCGACGCTGCGGTTCCTGCTGTCCGGGCGGTCGGCGTACGTGTCCGGGCAGGTGGTCCACGTGTCGGGGGCCGCGGCGCCCGGCACGCTGGAGGGCAAGGTCGCGCTGGTCACCGGCGCGTCGCGGGGCATCGGCGAGGCCATCGCGGCGACGCTGGCCCGCGACGGCGCGCACGTGGTGTGCCTGGACGTGCCCGCGGCCGGCGAGGACCTGTCGAAGGTCGCCAACGCCGTGGGCGGCTCGGCGCTGCAGCTCGACATCACCGGCGACCCGGCGAAGCTGACGTCGTACCTGCTCGAACGGCACGGCGGCGTGGACGTCGTCGTGCACAACGCGGGCATCACCCGCGACAAGACGCTGGCGCGCATGGACGCGTCGAAGTGGGACGCGGTGCTGGAGGTCAACCTCGCCTGCCAGGAACGGGTCAACGCGGCGTTGCTGGAGGGCGACGTGCTGCGGACCGGCGGGCGGATCGTCGGGGTGTCGTCGATCGCCGGGATCGCGGGCAACGTCGGGCAGACCAACTACGCCACGTCGAAGGCCGGCGTGATCGGCATGGTGAAGTCGCTCGCTCCGGTGCTCGCCGAGCGCGGGGCCACGATCAACGCCGTGGCGCCCGGTTTCATCGAGACGAAGATGACCGCCGCTGTGCCGTTGCTGACCCGCGAGGTCGGACGGCGGATGAACAGCCTGTCGCAGGGCGGTCTGCCCTCGGACGTGGCAGAGACCGTCGCGTGGTTCGCCGCGCCCGGATCCGGTGGCGTGAACGGCAACGTCGTGCGGGTGTGCGGCCAGATGCTGCTGGGGGCGTGATGTTGCTGAAGGCGGCGCTCACGTCGTTCCGCCGCGGTGACTCGCTCACGGCGGCGCCGGTCTCGGCCACGCACGACGTCTCGCTCAAGCACCTGGCCGCGTACAACGAGGTGTGCGGGTTCGGGCTACGCGACGCGTTGCCGCTGACCTACCCGCACGTGCTGGGCTTCCCGTCGCAGATGCGGCTGATGACGGGGCCGGGGTTCCCGTTCCCGTTGCCCGGCCTCGTTCACGTCGCGAACCGGATCACGCAGTCGCGGCCGTTGACGCTGGACGAGCCGCTGGAGATCACGGTGTCGGCGCGCGACCTGCGCGAGCACCCGCAGGGCACCCAGGTCGACGTGGTGACGTCGGTGTCCGGGGTGTGGGAGGGCGTGTCGACCTACCTGCGGCGCACCCGGTCCGGTTCGTCGTCGGGCGAGGAGCTGCAGCGTCCGGCCGGGTCCGCGGTGTGGCGGGTGCCCGCGGACATCGGGCGGCGCTACGGCGCGGTGTCCGGCGACCGCAACCCGATCCACCTGCACCCGTTGAGCGCCAAGCTGTTCGGGTTCACCAGGGCGATCGCGCACGGGATGTGGACGAAGGCGCGCTGCCTGGCCGCTCTGGAGGGGCGGCTGCCGGAGGCGGTGGCGGTCGACGTGAGGTTCAAGAAGCCGTTGCTGATCCCGGGACGCGTGGAGTTCTCCGCGCGCGAGAACCCGGACGGCTGGGAGTTCGCCGTCTGGGGCAAGGGCCCGCACCTGGTGGGGTCAACGGGGCTGGGCTCAGCGACGTGACGGCGGGTGCCAGACGTTGCCGTCGACCAGGTCGCCGAAGCCCATCCACACGAGGTTCATGAGCCGGGCGGCGACCACGCCGGCCGGCTCCTCCGGGTGGTCGAGCCACCAGTCCGCGAGCGACTCACCGGCACCGACGAGCGCGGCGGCCAGCGACTCGGCCTCCAGCTTGGTCGCCGGCGCCTTGGTCGACTGGGTGAGCAGCGCCGCAACCAGCGACACCGCCCGCCCGCGCATGTCGGCGAGCTCGGCGGCGAACGGCCCGCCCTGCGAGGACGCCTGCCGGTGCAGCACCTGCCAGCTCGACCGGTTCTCCCCGACGAACCCGAAGAACGCCCGCAGCCCGCTCCACAGCTGCACGTCCGGTTCCTGGTCGGGTTCGACCCCGGTCGCGATGGCCTCGATCATCCTGGTGGCCTCGCGCCGGATGCAGGTCGCGAACAGCTCCTCCTTCGACCCCAGGTAGGCGTAGAGCATCGGTTTGGAGATGCCGGCGACGTCGGAGATCTCGTCCATCGACGCCGCGTGGAAGCCGAGCCGCGAGAACACGTCGATGGCGGCGTCCATGATCTGCCGCTCACGCACCGCGCGTGGCAAGCGCTTGGCTCGACCTTCTGTGCGCATCACTACCCCTCAGTCAGGAGGTGCAAGATTATCCGATCGGCTTGCCGCTCTATCTACTCACCAGTAGTCTTACTCGCGAGTAGGTACCAGGAGGTGTCTCGATGACGCTCGACCTCACGACCGAGGCGATCGCGAAGCTCAGCCCGGCCGAGCTGATCAGCACGTTGCGGCAGATCTCACCGGACGATCCCGCGCTCAAGGACGTCGACATCGACGTCATCGCGCGCGGCATCGACCCGAAGAAGCTCGGCAAGGACGACTTCGCCGCGCTGCTGAACGCACTCGGCGCGCTGGCCGACGGCGGCGCCGACCTCGACCTCTCGAAGATGGACCCGTCGAACTTCGCCCGCATCATCTCGCGCGCCTCGAAGGACCAGATCGAGGCCGTCGTGGCGGACCCGGCCCTGCGCGTGCGGGTGCTGGACGAGGTGTTCCGCCGCATGGAGGTCCACTTCCGCGCGGACCGGGCGGGTGCGACTCGCGCCGTCGTGCACTTCCACGTGCTCGAAGACGTCTACGAGGCCATCATCGAAGACGCGCAGTGCACCATCAACAAGGGCGTCACGCGCGAGGCCCGTGCCATCGTGACGCTGACACCGGCCGACTTCCTCAAGCTCGCGACCGGCAACGCGTCGGCTCCCGTGCTGTTCATGACGGGCAAGCTGAAGGTCAAGGGCGACCTGGGGTTCGCGGCCGGGTTCATGAGCCTGTTCAACATCCCGAAGGCGTAGGAAGGTTCTCCAGTGGGTGGCTTCTCGCTCGAACTGAACGAAGACCAGACCGACCTGCGCGACTGGGTGCACGGCTTCGCCCGCGACGTGATCAGGCCGGCCGCCTCCGAGTGGGACGAGCGCGAGGAGACGCCGTGGCCGGTGATCCAGGAGGCCGCGAAGATCGGCCTCTACGGCTTCGAAGCCCTCGCGACCTGGTTCGCCGACCCGATCGGCCTCTCGCTGCCCATCGCGACCGAGGAGCTGTTCTGGGGCGACGCGGGCATCGCGCTGTCGTTGATGGGCACCGGTCTCGCCGTCGCCGGCATCTTCGCCGGTGGCGAGCCCGAGCAGCTGGCCGAGTGGGTGCCGGAGTGCTTCGGTGACGAGTCGGACCCGAAGCTGGCGGCGTTCTGCGCCTCCGAGCCGCAGGCCGGCTCCGACGTGGCCGGGTACCGCACGCGGGCGCGGTACGACGAGGCCACCGACGAGTGGGTGCTGAACGGCCAGAAGGCCTGGGCCACCAACGGCGGCATCGCGAACGTGCACGTCGTGACGGCGGTCGTGGACCCGGCTCTGGGCTCTCGTGGCCAGGCCGGCTTCATCGTTCCGCCCGGCACGCCGGGCCTGTCCTCTCCCGGCAAGATCAAGAAGCACGGGATGCGTGCGTCGCACACGGCGGACGTGTTCCTGGACGACGTGCGGGTGCCCGGCCGTTGCGTGCTCGGCGGCCGCGAACGGCTGGAAGCCCGCCTGGCACGCGCCCGCGAGGGCCTGAAGGCCGGCGGCCAGGCGGCGATGGCGACGTTCGAGACCACCCGCCCGACCGTCGGCGCGATGGCCGTGGGTGTCGCCCGTGCCGCCTACGACTACGCGCTGGAGTACGCGAAGGACCGCGAGGCGTTCGGCCGCAAGATCATCGAGAACCAGTCGATCGCGTTCGACCTCGCGAACATGCGGATGGAGATCGACGCGTCCCGGCTCCTGGTGTGGCGCGCGGCCTGGATGGGCCGCAACAACGTGCCGTTCACCGCGGGCGAGGGCTCGATGTCGAAGCTCAAGGCGTCCGAGGTGTCGGTGTGGGCGACCGAGCGGGCGATCCACATCCTCGGCGGGGCCGGGTACACGCGCGAGCACCCGGTGGAGCGGATGCACCGGGACGCGAAGATCTTCACGATCTTCGAGGGGACGTCGGAGATCCAGCGGCTGGTGGTGTCGCGCATGATCTCGGGGATGCAGATCAAGTGATCCGCGCGGGCGGGCGTGGCGACAGCAGGTCCGTGCCCGCCCAGCGGTGAAGCCCTCGCCTTCTGCGGGTCCCGCTGACCGGATGACCGCGGAAACGCGGGGTGACGATGCGCCCGATCCGGTGACCCCGACGACCCGTGGGTGGGCTCGGTGAGGCCCTATCCTCCGGCCATGAAGACGTTGCCGGTGCAGCGGTTCGCCCTCGGCGTGGCCGTGCTGAACGCGCTCCTGGTCGTCGCGACCTTCCTGCCGGGCGCACCGCTGCTGCCGACGTGGGTCGCGATCGGCTGCCTGGTGCTGGCCGGTGTGGCGGTCGTCGTCATGGTGATGGGTGTGCGCCGGGTGCGGTTGCGGGTCGACGGGATCGGTGGTCTGTTCCGCGCGGTGCGCGAGACGTTGCCGCGGTGGGCGGTCGTGCTCGCGGCTGTGGCGTTCTACGGTGGCTGGGGTCTCGGGTTCGTCATGCTCGCGACCGAGACCAAGGGCAACCTGAAGTACGAGAACGGCGAGTACACGACCACCCAGCGCAGGACCGTCACCGTCCTGACCGAGGAGCAGTACCTGCGCGCCACCAACGCGAACCAGCGCGCCGCCGCCTCCACGGCGTTGGCGGTCGCGACCGGCGTGTTCGTGCTGGCGGGTCTGGCGCAGCGGCTCAGGCAGCAGGCCTAGGCAGCGGTCTGGGGCAGGTCCAGCACGCGGCTCACGTGGTGCGCGAGGTCCTTGCGGTGCAACGCGAGCAGCACCGTGTCGTCGGCACGGCGGAAGTGCACGACGACCAGGTTCGGCGCGATTTGCCACGCGTCGTCGTCATCGGTGACCTTCTCGATCCAGCCCTCGTCGGGGCTGAAGATGATCTGCTCGTTCCAGATGACCTTCGTCGGGCCGAAGAAGAGCTGGCCCTCCTCCCAGCGGCCGTCGAGGTACACGGCACCGCGACCGCGCAGGTCGTCCTCGGCGCCGGGCGAGAAGAACTCGCCGATCGCGCCACCGAGCAGTTCGAACAAAGCAGACATGGCGACTCCCCCTTCGTTGTCACGGGAACGAGCTGGGCGCCCAGCTGGTTCCCGTGTGCGGCAGGGGGCCTAGCCCAGCGGCACCCCGGCGGCGCGCAGCCAGTCGCGTTCGCGGGAGTGGTCGGGCATGGCGGGCCAGCCGTTGACGCGGCCGATCAGCACCCAGTACCGCTCCGCCCGCGGGTCGGCGAAGTCGGCGTACTCGCGCAGCCGCTGGACGACGGTCTCGTCGTCCGGCACGCCCAGCGCCTCCGCCCACCTGGTGTTGACGCGGGCGACGACCTCACGTGCGGCTGCCGAGTCCGGTGCGATGCCGGCCTCGATCGCCTCGCGCGCCTGCTCGACGGAGTAGTTGAACGTCTCCAGCTGCGTGCCGCCCGACGGCGGTGTCATGTCGACGTCGTTGCGGCGGTACTCCTCGTGCTGCCGGGACATCCGCTTGATCGACGCGCGGAAGTCCGGGTCCTGCACCAGCTTCGCGAGCTCGACCCAGGCCTCCAGCTGCTCGGGGGTCGGGTCGTCCGGCAGCTCGATCCGCACGGAACGCATGTGCTGCTCGAACTGCGGGTCCAGCTCGTACGGCCCGAACACGTCCTCGAAGAAGTCGTCGAGGATGCGCTGGCGCTCCTCGTCCGACATGCGGGCCAACTCGTTCATCAGTTCCATCTCCCCTCCTTTGGCGACGGCGCGCAGGACGGCACGGCGCAGCCGCAACGTCTTCATCTGCGCGTCGATCGCATCGGCGTGTGTGCGCGCCACGTCGGTCACCGACACCTCCCGTGCCAGCACTCGCCCGGCCGTCGGCAGGTCCACACCCAGGTCTCGCAGGGTGCGGACGAGCTTCAGCCGGGCGACCGCGTCGGCGTCGTAGGTCCGGTAGCCACCGGCGGTCCGGTCCGCGGGCGGGATGAGGCCCGAGTCGGAGTAGAACCGGATGGTCCTGACGGTCAGGCCGGTCAACCTGGCCAGCTCGCCGATCTGGTAGCGCGTCACGGGGACAACTCTGAACCCTCCAGCGACTGGAGAGTCAAACCCGATTACCGACCGAGTTCCAGAACGAGCAGTTGTGCCTGGTCAGAGCATTGATCTGGCCGATGCCGCCGAGCTCGTACTGGTGCACGCGGCCGGAGCGGTAGGGCGCCCAGCCCGGCTTTCCGGTGCGGGCGAACGTGGTCCAGTCGCGGATCATCGTCGCGGCGAGCTCCCGCTGGGCCGGGTTCAGGTCGAACGTGGGGATGTCGAACAGGTAGGAGAGCTCGAACGAGTGCGGTGCGCCGGCCGGGAAGCTCTCGGAGAAGAGGTCCTTGAACCACCCCGCCGGTGCGGTGCGGTCGGCGAACTCGTAGCCGTACGTCGGTGTGAACCGGGCGAGCAGCCGGTCGTCGTCGGCGAGCTGGTTGCACGCCCACACGCCGTCGGTGAGCACGGCGCCGTACGCCAGCCGTGCGTTGCCGTACGCGCTCACCGGGTACTCGGCGATGATCTCGGCCGCCCTGTCCGCGCCGAACGACTGCTCCAGCAGACCGGGGTAGTCGAACGGTTCCGGCACGGTCGCGGACGTCAGCCTGCCCTCGTCACGGGTGTTGCCCCAGATCACCGGCACGCGGTTGAACCGCCCGGACCGCAACGCCTCGACGGGGTGCACCGGCAGCACCCGGTTGCCGACCACCACCGGCGTCGTGCCGCGGTCGATGGCGGTGAAAGCCCTGGGCGGCAACGCACGCAGGCACTCGACGTCCGAACACCCGAGCTGCGCCGAAACCGCCACCGCGTCGGCCTGGGCGGCCTTCTGCGAGATCCAGGGTGCACCGGCCGCCTTGCCGTGGATCACGCCGTTGGCACCCCACGTCGTGGAGCAGCCACCGCTCTGCGCGATGGCACGGTGGAACAGGCCGCGCGACAACGGTGACGTGACGTGCGCGCACACGTCGAACGCGCCGCCGGACTCGCCGAAAACCGTGACGTTGCGGGGATCTCCGCCGAACGCGGTGGCGTTGCGCTGCACCCACCGCAGCGCGGCCTGCTGGTCCTCGATGCCGTACGCGCCGGAATCCGGCAGGTCCGGGTGCCCGAAGAAGCCGAAGAACCCGAGCCGGTAGTTGATCGTCACGACCACGACGTCGCCCTGCACGGCCAGGCGGCCCGTGCCGTACCCGGCGCCGGACAGGTAGCTGTTGCCGCCGCCGTGGAGGTAGACCATGACCGGCTTGCGGCCGTGCCGCGAGGGCGTGTCCACGTTGAGGTACAGGCAGTCCTCGGTGCTGCTCGGCGAACCGGCGCCGGCCGCCTGCGCGCAGGCCGCGCCGGGTGCGGTGGCGTCACGGGGTGCCGTCCACGGCGTGACCGGCTGCGGCGAACGCCACCGCAGCTCGCCCACCGGGGGTGCCGCGTACGGAATGCCCTGGTAGAGCTGGTGGTCTGCGAGAACGGTGCCGCGCACCGGGCCGGCGTCGGTGCGCACGAGGGTGGGTTCGGACGCCTGGGCCACGCCCACCGGACCCGCCAGCAGGGCCGCGGCGATCAGCAAGGAAAGTCGCTTCTTCATGCCCAGGCGTCGAACGAAGGGCCCGCGGATCGACATCCGCGGGCCCTCGCATACCGAGCAGCAGATCAGTAGGTCATCGCGATGCCCGGCTCGGCCAGCAGCGCGCCGACGTCGGCCAGGAACTGCGAGCCCTGCTGGCCGTCGACCACGCGGTGGTCGAAGGACAGCGCGAGCTGGCAGACCTTGCGGATCTTGATCTCGCCGTCGACCACCCACGGCGTGTCGCGGATCGCGCCCAGGGCGAGGATCGCGGACTCGCCGGGGTTGAGGATCGGCGTGCCGGTGTCGACGCCGAAGACGCCGACGTTGGTGATCGTGATGGTGCCGTTCATCATGTCGGCCGGAGACGTCTTGCCGTCGCGGGCGACGGTGGCGAGCTCGTCGAGCGCGACCGCGAGCTCCTTGAGGGACATGCGGTCGGCGTCGCGGACCTTCGGGACCACCAGGCCGCGCGGCGTGGCGGCCGCGATGCCGAGGTGCACGTAGTCCTTGTAGACGATCTCGTTCGCCGCCGCGTCCCACGTGGCGTTCACGTCCGGCGTGCGCCGCGCCGCCAGCACGACGGCCTTGGCGCAGAACGCCAGCGGCGTGAGCTTCACGCCGCGGAACTCCGGGTGGTTCTTCAGCCGGGCCCGCAGGTCCATCATCGGCGTGACGTCGACCGTCAGGAACTCGGTGACGTGCGGTGCGGTGAACGCGCTGTCCACCATCGCCTGCGCGGTCGCCTTGCGGACGCCCTTGATCGGCACCCGGCGTTCGCGCGTGCCGTTGTCCACAACGGACTGGGCCGGCGCGGCGGCCGGTGCCGTGACGGCGTTCTCGACGTCGGAGCGGGTGATCACGCCGTTCGGGCCGGAGCCGGAGAGCGCGTACAGGTCGACGCCGAGGTCCTTGGCCAGCTTGCGGACCGGCGGCTTGGCCAGCGGGACGTACCCACCCGGAGCCGTGACAGGTTGCGGCACGACCGGAGCAGGCGCCACGACCGGCGGTGCGGCGATCGGAGCCGGCGGTGCCACGGCGGCGGCCGGGGTGATCGCGGCAGCGGCGGCGTTGGCCGCGGCCGGTGCGTCCTTGCGCGCACGGCGCTTGGCCACACCGGACTTCGGGCCGTAGCCGACGAGCGTCGCGATGCGCCCGCCCGGCATCTCCTCGCCGATCTTGCCCGACGAGCTGCCGTTGGACTCCGCGGCGGCAGCGGCGGGAGCCGGGGCGGCCGCGCCACCGGGGTCGGTGTCGATCGTGATGATCGGGACGCCGACCTCGACGGTCTGACCGGGCTCCGCGAGCAGCTCGGTCACGACGCCGGCCCACGGGCACGGCAGCTCGACGGCGGCCTTGGCCGTCTCGATCTCGACGATGATCTGGTTGACCGCAACGGTGTCACCCGGCTTCACGTGCCAGGTGAGGATCTCGGCCTCGGTCAGCCCCTCTGCCGTGTCGGGCAGGGGGAATTGCTTGTACTGCGGCATTTCCGGTGTTCCCCTTACCAGGCGAGAGAGCGGTCGACGGCGTGCAGCACCCGGTCGAGGTCGGGGAGGAACTCCTCCTCGAGCTTCGAGGGCGGGTACGGGGTGTCGAAACCGGTCACCCGCAGCACCGGTGCCTGCAACGAGTAGAAGCACTCCTGCTGGACCTTGGCTGCAATCTCGCTGGCGATCGAGGACTCGGACGGCGCCTCGGACACGACGACCAGCCGGCCGGTGCGGCGCACCGACTCGAACACCGGCTCCAGGTCCAGCGGCGACAGCGTGCGCAGGTCGATGACCTCAAGTGAGGTGCCGTCCTCGGCGGCCGCGTTGGCGGCGTCGAGAGAGGTGCGGACCATCGGGCCGTAGGCCACCAACGTAGCGTCGGTGCCCTGACGCAGCACGCGCGACTCGAACAGCTTGCCGGGCTGGGTCGTGGTGTCGACCTCGCCCTTCTCGTAGTAACGGCGCTTGGGCTCGAAGAAGAGCACCGGGTCGTCGCAGTCGATGGCCTGCTGGATCATCCAGTAGGCGTCGGCCGGGTTCGAGCACGAGACGACCTTGAGGCCGGCGGTGTGCGCGAAGTACGACTCGGGCGACTCCGAGTGGTGCTCGACGGCACCGATGCCGCCACCGAACGGCACGCGGATCACGATGGGCATCTTGATCTTGCCCTGCGTGCGGTAGTGCAGCTTCGCGACCTGCGACACGATCTGGTCGAAGCCGGGGAAGATGAAGCCGTCGAACTGGATCTCGCACACCGGGCGGTAGCCGCGGATGGCGAGGCCGACGGCGGTGCCGATGATGCCGGACTCCGCGAGCGGCGTGTCGAGCACGCGCTGCTCACCGAAGTCCTTCTGCAGGCCGTCGGTGATGCGGAAGACGCCACCGAGCTTGCCGATGTCCTCGCCCATCATGATGACCTTGGGGTTGGCCTCCATGGCCGCCCGCAGGCCCATGTTGAGCGCCTTCGAGATCGTGAGCGTCTGCGCCGGGGTCGCCGGGGCAGCCGCGGTCGAACGATCCATCGTCGGAGCAGCCATCAGTGCTCACCTCCAGCAAAACCCGAGACGTAGTCGAGGAACTCATCGCGCTGCGCTTCGAGGTTGGGGTTCCCCTCCGCGTAGACGTTGCTGAAGATCCGTTCAGCGGGCGGGTCGGGCATGTTCGTGCAGAACTCCCGCAGCTCCTCGCCCAGCTTGTCGGCGTCTGCCTCGACGCTCTCGAAGAACGCGCTGTCGGCCCACTGCTGGCGGACCAGGTAGACCTTCACGCGCTCGATCGGGTCCTTGAGCTTCCACATCTCCAGCTCGTCCGACAGCCGGTAGCGGGTCGGGTCGTCGGAGGTGGTGTGCGCGTCCATCCGGTAGGTGAACGCCTCGATCAGGATCGGGCCGTTGCCGTGGCGGCACTCGTCCAGCGCCCACTTCGTCACGGCCAGCGTCGCGAGGACGTCGTTGCCGTCGACGCGGATGCCGGGGAAGCCGTAGCCGCGGGCGCGCTGGTACAGCGGCAGGCGCGACTGGCGCTCGGTGGGCTCGGAGATGGCCCACTGGTTGTTCTGGCAGAAGAAGACCAGCGGCGCGTCGTAGACCGCGGCCCACACGAAGCCCTCGTGCACGTCACCCTGGCTGGTCGCGCCGTCGCCGAAGAAGCACATGGTGGCTTCTCCCTCGTCGTCGCCGACCTTGCCGTCGAACTTCTGGCCCATCGCGTAGCCGGCCGCGTTGAGGACCTGGTTGCCGATGACGATCGTGTACGGGTGGAAGCGCTTCTCGACCGGGTCCCAGGTGCCCTGGTCGGTGCCGCGGAAGATGCCGAGCAGCTCCGTCGGGTTGATCCCGCGGGTCCACGCGATGCCGTGCTCGCGGTAGCTCGGGAAGGCCATGTCGGTCGGGCGCATCGCGCGGCCGGCACCGATCTGCGCAGCCTCCTGGCCGAGCAGCGGCACCCAGATGCCGAGCTGGCCCTTGCGCTGCAACGCGTTCGCCTCGCGGTCGACGCGGCGGATCAGCACCATGTCGCGGTACAGACCGCGCAGCTCCTCCGCCGTGATGTCCACGTCGAAGTCGGGGTGGTGGACCCGCTCGCCCTCCGGGGTGAGCAGCTGCACCAGGTCGGCGCCGCCCTCGTCTGTTGCTCGCAAGCCTGCGATCACCTGTTCCGCCGTCGGTTTCGCGGCAGTGGCGGCCGGCGCTGCGTCCGGCTCAGGGTGCGTCCATTGCTCAGGGGACGACATGCGCCTTCTCCTCTGTCTTCTCCGACCGCCTGATCGCTCGTGACGACCTCGTGCGGCGACGTCAGCGGTCGCCGCCAACCCTGTGGGACCGGAGGCAGCCGTCGACGGTGACGGTGGCTTACGACCACATCCTGACACGGCCTCACCCGAGTTGGTGAGACCCGTCCCACTTCGTAACACACCAGTCAACGTTCTGATCAGGGACAACAGTCGGAGGTTCGACCTTTTGTCCTCCGACTAGGCCGTCCGATTACCGGACAGCACTGTCCCGGTTACCGATCGTTAACTTCTGCGGCCCTCTCCTGGTAAGAGGCTAGGGACGCGAGCAGAGGCCGAGTCGTGACAGGATCGAGAGGTGGACCGCTCCGTTGTGACCAGCACCGTCCGGACGCTCTGGGACTCCGACATCGTCGAGAGCCTCTCTCAGCTCGTGGCCGTGCCTGCCATCTCTCCCGCATTCGACCCGGCGTGGGAAGAACACGGCGAACTGGCCGCCGCGATCGACCACGTGCGCGCCTGGATCGCCTCCCGCGACCTGCCCGGCGTGACGCTGGAGGTCGTCCAACTGGCGGGACGCACGCCGCTTCTCGTGGTCGACGTGCCCGCGTCCGGTAACGCGGGCGACGACACCGTGTTGCTCTACGGACACCTCGACAAGCAGCCGCCGGTGGGTGGCTGGAGCGAGGGACTGGGCCCGTGGACCCCCGTGCTACGTGACGGACGTCTCTACGGCCGCGGTTCGGCCGATGACGGTTACTCCGGTTATGCCGCAATTGCCGCTATCGAGGCCGTGCGCGCGGCCGGTGGCTCCCATGCGCGCTGCGTCGTGCTGCTGGAGACCGGCGAGGAGTCCGGTTCGCCCGATCTGCCCGCGTACCTGGAGCACCTGTCCGAGCGACTGGGCCGCGTGTCGCTCGTCGTGTGCCTGGACTCCGGCGGCTCCGACTACGAGCGGATGTGGCTGACCACGTCGCTGCGCGGGCTGGTGCAGGTCACGATGACCGTGCGGGTCCTCAACGGCGGCCTGCACTCGGGCATGGCGTCGGGCATCGTGCCGTCGTCGTTCCGCATCGCCCGCGCGCTGCTCGACCGCCTCGAAGACTCCGCGACGGGCGAGGTCCTCGTGCCGGAGATGCACGTCGAGATCCCGCCGCACCGGCTCACCGAGGTCCGCGAGGCCGTCGAGGCCGCGCCGGGCGCCCTGTGGGGCCCCGTGCCGCGCGTCGGCGACCTGCAGCCGGTCTCGCCGGACGAGGTCGAGATGGCGCTGAACTCCGGCTGGCGGCCGACCCTGTCCGTGACCGGCGCCGACGGCCTGCCCGCACCGGACGACGCGGGCAACGTGCTGCGCCCGTTCACGACCCTCGTGCTCTCGTTCCGCCTGCCGCCCACGGCCTCGTCCGCGGCCGCGCTGGAGGCCGTGCGCGACAAGCTCACCACCGACGTGCCCTACGGCGCGACCGTCGAGCTCACGCGGGTCGAGGCCGCCGACGGCTGGAACGCCCCCGAGCTCGCACCGTGGCTGTCGGCGACGCTGGACGACGCCGGCAAGGACGTCTTCGGCTCGCCGTGGCGGACCGTGTCGCTGGGCGGCTCGATCCCGTTCATGGGGCTGCTGCACGAGGCGTACCCGGACGCGCAGTTCCTGGTCACGGGCGCGGTCGGGCCCGACTCGAACTGCCACGTGCCGGACGAGTGGCTGCACCTGGGGCACGCGGCACGGGTGACCGAGGCGGTGGCGCTGGTCCTCGAGGCGCACTCCAGGCGTGCGTGACCAGCAGCTGAGTGAGGAATGACTCAGAGCTGACCGGGAGGTAACCGGACTTTCGCCGCCGTGTCGCACACTGGAACGATGGGCGAACAAGCGGAACGGGCGCGTCTCGCGGAGTCGGACACCCCGACTTCGCCGTGGCGGCGGTGGGGGCCGTACCTCTCCGGTCGCCAGTGGGGCACGGTCCGCGAGGACTACTCGGACAACGGGGACGCCTGGGCGTCGTTCCCGTTCGACCACGCACGCTCGCGCGCCTACCGGTGGGGCGAGGACGGCATCGCGGGCATCTGCGACGTGCACGGGTTCCTCAACCTCTCGCTCGCGCTGTGGAACGGCAGGGACCCGATCCTCAAGGAGCGGTACTTCGGTCTCGCCAACGAGGAGGGCAACCACGGCGAGGACGTCAAGGAGCACTGGTGGGTGACCGACGGGACGCCCACCCACTCCTGGATGCAGGTGCTCTACCGCTACCCGCAGCGCGAGTACCCGTACGGGCTGCTCAGGGAGCTGGCGCGCAGCGCGGGGCGGGAGAACCGGGAGCCGGAGCTCTCCGACACCGGGGTGCTCGACGAGAACCGGTTCTTCGACGTCGTGGTCACCTACGCCAAGGCCGAGACCGACGACATCTGCGTCGAGATCAGCGCCACGAACTGCGGGCCGGAGGACGCGCCGCTGCACCTGCTGCCGCAGCTGTGGTTCCGCAACACCTGGGCGTGGGGGCGCGACGGGCGGCCGTGCCAGCTGGTCGCGAGCACCACGACCGGGCGCAAGGTCACCGCCGACCACGGCAACCTCGGCCGGTACACGCTGCACCTCGACGACTCGCCGTCGTTGCTGATGACGGACAACGAGACCAACGAGGTGGCGCTCTTCGGGGCCGGGCGCAACCCGTCGCCGTGGACCAAGGACGGCATCTGCGACTACGTCGTGGGCGGGTCCACGTCGTCCTGCCAGGTGGTCGGTCCGGACGACCCCGGCGCGGCGGGCACGAAGTTCGCCGCCTGGTACTCGTTCGACCCGGTCGAGCCGGGCGAGACGGTGACGATCCGGGTGCGGCTGGTCGGCGGCGACGGGCACATGGACCCGTTCGGGCCGAGTTTCGCCGAGACCATGGCGGCACGGAGGCTGGAGGCGGACGAGTTCCACGACTCGATCGCCCCCGAGGCCGCTCCTGAGCAGAAGCACGTGCTGCGGCGCGCGCTCGCCGGGCTGATGTGGACGAAGCAGCACTACCGCTTCCGCACCCGCGACTGGCTCGACGGCGACCCGACCAAGCCCGAGGCGCCGTCGAGCCGCAGGACGCCGGAGGCGCGCAACGTGCACTGGCGGCACCTCGACGTGGCCGACGTGATCTCCATGCCGGACGAGTGGGAGTACCCCTGGTTCGCGGCGTGGGACCTCGCGTTCCACACCATCCCGTTCACGCTCGTGGACCCGGCGTTCGCGAAGGAGCAGCTGCTGCTGTTCTGCCGTGAGTGGATGATGCACCCGAACGGCCAGATCCCCGCCTACGAGTGGGAGTTCGGCGACGTCAACCCGCCCGTGCACGCGTGGGCTGCGCTGCAGGTCTACCGCGCGGACGGCAGCAGGGACCGGCAGTTCCTCGCGAAGGTCTTCCACAAGCTGCTGCTGAACTTCTCGTGGTGGGTCAACCGCAAGGACGCGGGCGGCAGCTACCTGTTCGAGGGCGGCTTCCTCGGCATGGACAACATCGGCCCGGTCAACCGGTCGGAGCCGATGCTCGGCGAGTGGCGGCTGGAGCAGTCCGACGCCACGTCGTGGATGGCCGCCTACAGCCTGCACCTCATGCAGATCGCGCTGGAGCTCGCGCGTGACGACGAGTCGTACGAGGACGTGGCGACCAAGTTCGTCGAGCACTTCCTGTCGATCGCGGAGGCGTTCACGCACTTCGGCTCGTCGGGCAGCGGCATCTGGCACGACGAGGACGGCTTCTGCTACGACCGGGTCTCGCGCCGGCGCCCCGACGGCTCGGTCGAGTCGGAGCCGGTGCGCGTGCGGTCGATGGTGGGCCTGATCCCGTTGCTGGCGTCCGCGGTGCTGGAGCCGTGGGTGCTCAACGAGCTGCACGGCTTCACGTCACGGCTGGAGCACCTGCTCCGGCGCCGGCCGGAGCTGCGGCAGTTCATCACGTTCCACTACGAGCGCGGCGCGTTCGTGTCGCTGCTGGACGAGCTCAAGCTGCGGCGGGTGCTGCACCGGATGCTCGACGAGCAGGAGTTCCTGTCGCCGCACGGCATCCGGTCGCTCTCGGCGGCGCACCGCGAGGGCCTGGAGGTCAAGGTCGCCGGGCAGGACCACCGGATGGGCTACGAGCCGGGCGAGTCGAACACGCCGATGTTCGGCGGCAACTCGAACTGGCGCGGCCCGGTCTGGCTGCCCACGAACGCCCTGCTCGTCGAGGCGCTGCGCACGGTCGAGGCGTTCCACCGCGGCGAGTTCCTGGTCGAGATGCCGACGCACTCCGGACGCGGTCTCACCGCCGGTCAGGCCGCCGACGAGCTGAGCGACCGGCTGATCGGGCTGTTCCTGCCCGACAGCGACGGGCGGCGGCCCTCGGACGGCAAGCGGATCGAGGCGTCGGAGTCACCGCTGTGGCGGCGGCACGTGACGTTCAGCGAGTACTTCGACGGCGACACGGGTGAGGGGCTCGGGGCGACGCATCAGACGGGGTGGACGGCGCTGGTGGCGGGCCTGCTGACGGAACGTTCCCGCTGACCGCGGGCGTCGTGATCAAATCCTGATCAAGGGCACGCTCGCACTTCGTCACCATTCGTGTGCAATACGTGCAGACGTTGTGTGATGTAAGCCAATTCGCGCAACATTCTGCGGTCGAACGGGCCATGTCACGCAAAATTGTTGCAGCGGAGTGTCCTGTAACACGCACGTGCTGTCCACCACGTCACCCGAGTGGCAGTATCCCGTTCACTCGTCCGCAACAGTTACGAGGAGTGACGCAGTGGCTCGTCGAACCCGGCACGTGCTCGCCCTACTGCCCGCAGCGGCCCTAGCGCTGACCGCGCTGTCCGGCTGTGCGACGAGCACCAACAGCGGCAGTGGCAACGGCGACAGCGGGGTGAAGCTCGTCAAGGATGGCAAGCTCGTCACCTGCACGCACCTGTCCTACAAGCCGTTCCAGTACAGCGAGGGCGACAAGACGGTCGGCTTCGACGTCGACCTCGTCGACTTGGTCGCCAAGAAGCTCAACGTGCAGCAGGAGATCCTCGACACCGCGTTCGAGGGCATCCAGAACGGCCAGAGCCTCAACGTCGGTGACTGCGACGTCGCCGCCGCGGCGATGACGATCACCGACGAGCGCAAGAAGGCGCTCGACTTCTCCGACGCGTACTTCGACGCCGAGCAGGCGCTGCTCGTCAAGAAGGGCACCGGCTACAAGGACCTGTCCGCGCTCAAGGGCAAGAAGCTCGGCGTGCAGCAGTCCACCACCGGTGAGATCTACGCGAACGAGAACAAGGAGAAGTACGGCTACGAGGTCGTGCAGTTCGAGGACCTCACGCTGCAGGAGACCGCGGTCCGCACCGGCGCCGTCGACGCCGCGATCAACGACAACGGCCCGCTGTACGACTACGCCAAGGAGTTCCCCGACACCGAGGTGACGACGGAGTTCCCGACCGGCGACAAGTACGGCATCGGTGTCAAGAAGGACAACAAGCCCCTGCTCGACGTCGTCAACCAGGTGTTGAAGGACGCGAAGAGCAGCGGCGAGTACGACAAGATCTACGAGAAGTGGTTCGGCAAGAAGCCGGCGTCGAAGTAAACGGCTTCCAGCGGGGTCGGCAGACGAGCTGCCGACCCCGTCTCACGTCCGGACCGAACCGCTAGGAGCCTCACATGGCGCTGTCCAAGCGAAAGCGCGCCACTTACTTCAGGTATGCGCAGTACGGCCTGCTGGTGCTGATCGCACTGGTGGTGGCGTTCACCGCGAACTGGTCGGAGATCACGCACACGTTCTTCGACGTGAAGACCGCGACGGCGATGTTCCCCGAGCTCATCACGGTCGCGCTGAAGAACACCGTCCTCTACACCGTCTTCGGTTTCGCGCTCGCCCTGGTGCTCGGTCTCCTGCTGGCGCTGATGAAGCTGTCCTCGGTGGCGCCGTACCGGTGGATCGCCACCGTCTACATCGAGTTCTTCCGCGGTGTCCCGGCGCTGCTGGTGTTCCTCGCGTTCACGGTCGCCGTGCCGCTCGCGTTCCAGGTCAAGTTCGACATCCTCTCCACCGTGATGATGGCGCTCGGCCTGGTCGGCGCCGCCTACATCGCGGAGACGACCCGCGCCGGCATCCAGGCGGTGCCGAAGGGGCAGATCGAGGCGGCGCGGTCGCTGGGCATGTCGCGCGGCCGGGCGATGATCACGATCGTGATCCCGCAGGCGTTCCGGATCATCCTGCCGCCGCTCACCAACGAGCTGATCCTGCTCACCAAGGACTCGTCCCTGGTGTACATCATCGGCCTGGCGCGCGACGAGTACGAGCTGCTCAAGTTCGGCCGCGAGTTCCTCAGCCGCAGCCCCACGCTGACGCCGATCCTGGTCATCGGCCTGACGTACCTGATCATCACGCTGCCGCTGGGTTACCTGTCGCGGTACCTGGAGCGCCGCACCGGCGGGAAGAAGGTGGCCGTCGTATGAGCGACATCTGCGTCGAGATCACCGGGCTGAAGAAGTCGTTCGGCCCGCTCGAGGTCCTCAAGAACATCGACCTGACGGTCAACCGCGGTGACGTGGTCTGCATCATCGGGCCGTCCGGTTCCGGCAAGTCGACGTTGCTGCGGTGCATCAACCTGCTGGAGGAGCCGAACGACGGCAAGATCGTCGTCAACGACGTCGAGCTCACCGACCCGGACGTCGACATCGACCAGGCGCGCACGAAGATCGGCATGGTCTTCCAGTCGTTCAACCTGTTCGCGCACCTCAACGTCATGAACAACCTGACCGTGGCGCAGCGCAAGGTGCTCAAGCGCAGCGAGCAGTCGGCGAACGAGATCGCGATGCGCAACCTCGAACGCGTGGGGCTCAGGGAGAAGGCCAACGCCATGCCCGCGCAGCTCTCCGGTGGCCAGCAGCAGCGCGTGGCGATCGCCCGCGCGCTGTCGATGGACCCCGAGGTGATGCTGTTCGACGAGCCCACCTCCGCGCTCGACCCGGAGCTCGTCGGCGACGTGCTCGGCGTCATGCGCCAGCTCGCGGACGAGGGCATGACGATGCTGGTCGTCACACACGAGATGCAGTTCGCCCGCGAGGTCGCCGACAAGGTGATCTTCATGGACGGCGGCTACATCGTCGAGGCCGGTCCCGCGGCCGAGGTCATCGGCAACCCGCAGGAGGAACGCACGAAGTCCTTCCTGTCCCGCGTGCTCGACCCGACGCACCAGGGGCCGGCCCAATAGCGGACCGGTTCGGCGTGATCGACCTCGAAACGCGGTGCGGCCAGTCACACTGGTGGGGTGGCCACGCAGAAGAGGCTCCCTGCGGCTGACGTACTGCGCGGCCTGGGGGAGAACGAGAACAACTCCGGTGGTGGCGGGTGGCGGTTGCCGCGGCGCAGGCCGAGCACCCCACCCGTCATCCGCGTGGTGGACCGCGTGGTCACCGACGTGCTCGACCTGCGCGCGGTCGACGTGCCGTACGTGCTGGAGTTCGAGCGCTGCCGGTTCGAGGCGCCGCCGGACCTGCGGCAGGCGAACCTGGCGGGGATCTCGTTCACCGACTGCGAGCTGCCCGGTCTCGAAGCGCGCAACCTCAGCAGCAGCAACGACGTCTCCCTGCTCGGCTGCGCGGTCACCGGCCTGGTCGACCTGACCGACGCCGAGATCGCGGGCTCGGTGTTGTTGCGCGACAGCAGGTTCAGCGTTCCCGGCGGGTTGTGCGTGCACGCCGACCGGTTGACGCTCGCCGGTGCGCTGCTCGGTTTCGGCATCCACACCGAGGGGGAGATCCGGCTCGCGGGTGCGCGGATCGGCGGCAACATCAACCTGGTCAACGCGGTGCTGCGCAACGCCGACGGTTTCACGTTGAACGGCAACGGGATGCGGGTCGGCGGCAACTTCCTCGGCACGTTCACCTCGCACGGCGTGGTGTTCCTCGCGAACGCCCGGATCAGCTCGGCGCTGTCGTTGCGCGGCGCCGTGCTCTCGCGCGGCGAGGAGTTCGAGGAGACCACCGACCCGCACGCGGACCCGTCGGCGACGCTGGTCCTGGACCGCGTCGACGTGTCCGGTGACGTGGAGCTCGACCGCGCCTTCACCAGCGCGGGCACGATCCGCGCGGTGAACGCGAAGATCGGTGGCACGCTCTCGCTGGCCGACGCCGTCCTGGACGCCGTGTCGCCACCCGCCGTGGGCACCGAGCCGACGGGTTCCGGGCGCGCGTTGCACGTGGACGGCGCGGAGATCGGCGGCGACGTCGTGGGCCGGGGCGTGCGGATCACGGGCCAGCTGCGCATGGTCGACACGCACGTGCGCGGCAGCATCACCATCGAACGCGCCACTGTGGACAACCCGTTCGCGGACGCCGTGCTGGCCAACCGGACCCGCGTGGGCAGCAACTTCGTGCTGCGCGAGTCGGACATCTCCGGCGGGCTGGAGCTGCGGGCCGTGACCATCGGCGCGAACCTGGACCTGCGCGGCAGCCGGCTGACCAAGCCGGGCAAGTACCGCCACCAGCCGCGCGAGAAGCCGTCGCTGGACATCGGCGGCGCCACGATCGGCCGCGACCTCATCTGCGCGCGCGGCGACAAGGAGTTCGTCGCACACGGCGGCGTGCGGTGCCGGCGTGCGGTGATCGGCCGCATGGCGAACTTCAACGGCGGCGTGCTCGGCTACAAGCTCGACAGCCACGCGTTGAACGCCATGGGCATGCACGTCCAGGAGCTGATGCTCAACGTCGTGTCGCCGCCCAAGGGCCTGGTGACGCTGCGGCAGGCGCGGTGCACGTCGCTGGACGACAACGAGACCTTCTGGAACGCCACCGGGTTCATCGACCTCGACGACTTCCGCTACGACTCGCTGGCCAGGCCGATCGACCTGCGCGACGACGCCCAGGTCCAGCAACGGCTGCGCTGGCTGCGGCACGCGATGCGGCGCAGCTACCACCCGCGGCCCTACGACCACTTCGCCGAGATGCTGACCGCGGCCGGCAACGAGGAGCACGCCTCGACCGTGCTGATCGAGAAGCAACGCCTGCGGTACCGCGCGGTCGCCGAGGGCATGCGGTTCTTCGGGCCGCTGGTGCTGTTGTGGAGCTTCCTGCAACGCTCGATGGTCGGCTACGGCTACCGCCCGGCGCGCGCGTTGGGGTGGCTGATCGCGGCGTGGGCGATCGGCAGCATCTGGTTCCAGTACAAGGGCCCGCTGGTGCCGATCAACGCCGACGACCACCTGCCGTGGAACGCGTGGCTCTACACGATCGACCTGGTCGTGCCCATCGTGGACTTCGGCAACAAGAACCGCTGGCAGACGCCGGGCACGTCGATGTGGATCGCGTCCGGCCTGATCGTGACCGGCTGGCTGCTGGCGACGACCGTCGCCGCCGGTCTCACCCGGATGTTGAAGCGCTGACCGCGCGAACTCCACCATCGGGGTATTTCGTCGACTGCCCAACAGTGGTGCGATCGTCTGCGTGATCGCCGCCGAGTCGACCGAGCTCTTCGTCGGGCCTCGGACCGCGCTGCTCCAGGTGGTGCGCGTGACCGCGCCGGAGCACATGGGGCCGGTGCACGCCCACGTCACCGGTCCGGGCCTGCACTCGGCACGGCACGGCGGTTCGCTGCCGCACGGCCCGTTCGGGTTCGAGGTCGGTGTCGACGTCTCCGGGCACCCACCCGGCTCGGTGGTGCCCGCGGTGGCCGTCGTGCGCTCCGCCGAAGGCGAGTCCACCTGCCCGTTCTCGCTGGTCGTGGCGTCGCCGGGGTGGACGGTGCACCTGGTCGGCCACGTGGCGGCGGACGCGCCGTTCGACGTGCTGCGGGCGCACCTGGACCTGGCGCTGACCGATCCGGTCTACCGCTTCGCGGTGACGTCGGTGGAGCTGCTGCAGCCGTACTGGGACACGTTCCCGCAGCACCGGTCGTTGCTGCTGCGGCTGATCGAGGAGGGCCGCGTCGAGGTCGTCGGCGCACCGTCCAATGTGGTCGGTGTCGCGCCGCTGCTGCCGTCGTTGCCGCCCGGCGTCGAACTGCTGGCGTCGTCGCTGGCCGAGGCGGAGCGGTCGGTCCACGCGTCGTTCCTGTCGCTGCGCAGGCCGGTCGGCGCGCCGCACGTGATGGTGCCCGTGGGCTCGCCGCGGGCGTGGCCGAACCCGTGGACGACCGCGATCCACCACGACTGGAACGCGCGCTACACGTGGCCGCGGATCGTGTGCGCGTTGCCGCGCGACTACTACGTGCGCGGCTCCGTTCCGCTGCCTCCGCCACCGGTCGACGAGTCCCCGGCGGCGGTGTTCGCCACGCACGCGGCCCGGTTGACCGGTGCGGCTTATCCGGCGGCCACGCTGGAGCGTGCTCGTTTCGCGCATCCCCGCGAGGCCTTCGACCTGCGTTCGGAGGTGGTGGCGCGGTCACTGGCGGCGCTGACGTCTACTGTGGACTCGTCGGTGACGGTGTGGAACCCGTTGACCGTGCCCGTGACCGACGTCGTGACCGTGCATCTGCCGGTGGCGCGCAACGTGCACGTGTCGGACGGTTCGCCGGTGCCGACGCTGGTCGACGGTGTGACCGTGACGTTCCTCGCGCGTGATGTGCCGGCGTGCGGCTGGCGGACGTACGCTCTCGTGGAGGACGACGCCGACCACGGCTGGAAGCCCGGCTACGGCACCGAGATCGCATCCACGCACTTCGTGCTGTCGTGCGATCCGGTCGCTTCCCTGGTGGCGGTGGACGGTCCGGCACTGGAGCCGCCCGCGCTGGAGGGGCCGGTCAGCGTGTGGCACTGCGAGGTCGGCGAGAAGATGGTCGGGACGTCTTCTTTCGTGCTGTGGAACGAGGTCGCGCACCTCGGACCGTCACCGCTGGTCGGCGTGCTCGGCTCGCGGACACCCGCTTCCGGCTCGCTGCCCGCGGTGCCGGCGCGGCTGGCGCTGGCCGGCGAGCCGCTGGGCCCCGTGTCGCCCGCGGTGACGCCGGTGTTCGCGCGGTACTGGCTGCACGAGCCGGCACCGTTGGGCGGCCTGGCGGCGAACGTCCGCCTGGAGGCGTTGTCACCGACGCGGCTGCGGGTCGTGGTGATGTCCGACGGCCCGGCGTTCTCCGGCTCGGTGTCGCTGTCGCTGCCGGGCGGCTGGTCGGCGTCGTGGACGTCGTTGCCGGTCACGGTGCCCGCGGGCGGTTACGTGACGGAGGAGGTGCGGTTGCTGCGGTCGTCGACGCCCGGCTGCCACCCGGTGCGGGCCGTGCTGGACGGGTCGGTGGAGGACGGGGCGGTGGAGGACGTGGTGCTGCTGACGGTGCCGGAGTGGGACTCCGCGGCCCCGGTGGCGCCGCTGTGGGGCTCCGGGGACCCGGTGGCGCCGCTGTGGATCGCGTCCGCACCTCCGGTCGTCACCGTTTCGCCCGGTACGTCCGCCCCGCTGCGCGTGGTCGTCGCGTCCGGCGCACACGGCTCACTCCCGTTGCGGGCGTGGCTCCTCTCGCCGCGCGCGACGTGGGAGCTCGCCGGACCGTTCTGCGTGGGCGGCACACTGCCCGCGCAGGGCCGGACGACGCTGGAGTTCACCGTGTCGGCACCTCCGTGGGCCGAACCGGGCTCGTGGCCGGCGGTCGTGAAGGTGGCGGCCGCCGAGCTGGTCACGACCACTCCGGTGATCCGGATCGAGGTCGCTGGTTAGGATCGGTCATCATGACTGATCTGGTGCTGGCACTGGACTTCGGCGGCACCAAGATCGCCGCCGCCCTGGTCGACCCGTCCGGTTCCGTGGTGCGGACCGCGCGCGTTCCCACGCCCACCTCGGACCCGTGGCCCGCGGTGGAGTCGCTGATCCGGTCGGTGGTCGCCGACGCGCCGGTCGTGGGCGCTGCGGTTCCGGGCGCTGCGGTTTCAGGCGGGACGGTCGCCGACGCCGCGGGCGCCGCGGCTGCGGGCACCGCGGTTCCAGGCGCTGCCGTCACGGATGCCGCGGTTGCGGGCGCGACGGTCGTGGGCGTCGGAATCGCCTCAGCCGGCCCGGTCGACGCGGTCCGCGGCACCGTGTCGCCGATCAACGTGCCGTCGTGGCAGGCGTTCCCGCTGCGCGACTCGGTGGCCGCCCTGTTCCCCGGCGTGCCGGTGGAACTGGCCGGCGACGGCGTCTGCATGGCACTCGGCGAACACCACCGCGGCGCCGGCCGCGGCAGCCGCTTCATGGTCGGCCTGGTCGTCTCGACCGGCGTCGGCGGCGGCCTGGTCCTCGACGGCCGCCCCTTCGGCGGCCGGACAGGGAACGCCGGCCACATCGGCCACATCGTGGTCGAACCCGATGGCGAGCCGTGCAGCTGCGGCGGCCGCGGCTGCGTGGAAACGGTGGCCGGCGGCCCGCGAATGGTGGCCTGGGCCCGCCACAAGGGCTGGCAGGCCCCGCCCGACGCCGACGCGGCCGTGCTGGCGGCATCCGCGCTGGCCGGCGACGAGATCCCCCTCGCCGCCTTCGAACGCGCCGGTCAGGCGGTCGGAATGGCGATCGCCGGGGCTGCCGCGGTGTGCGACCTGGAGGCCGCGGTGATCGGCGGCGGGGTGGCGCAGGCCGGTGAGCTGCTGTTCGAGCCGGTGCGGCGGGCTTTGAAGGTGCATGCCGGGTTGTCGTACCTGGACGGGCTCGAGGTGCGGGCGGCGGAACTGGGCGGACAGGCCGGGCTCGTGGGGGCCGCGGCGTTGGTGAGGATGGGCTGAGGGGTTGGGCAGGCCGGGCTCGAGGTGCGGGCGGCGGAGCTCGGTGGACAGGCCGGGCTCGTGGGCGCGGCGGCGTTGGTGCGGACGGGCTGAGGGGCTGGGCAGCCGGGCTCGAGGTGCGGGCGGCGGAACTGGGCGGCCAGGCCGGGCTCAAGGTGCGGCGGAGCTGGGCGGCCAGGCCGGGCTCGAGGCGCGGCGGAGCTGGGTGGGCAGGCCGGGCTGGTGGGCGCGGCGGCGTTGGTGCAGGCGGGCTGAGGGGCTGGGCAGCGCGGCTCGATGACAATCCCCGGCCGAGCGCATCCACCCGTCTCAAACGGACCCAACCGTCTCAAACGGACCCAGGAACCCACGGACCGAAAGCACCGTCCAGTTCCGGGCTGAACCATCCACACGCTCCCCTCCGCGCGTTTCCATATCTGCGGGCGCCGGTGACCCCGAGGTCCTGACACCTAAGAGACGACGGCAGGCGCAAACCCGGACAACGTTCACCCGATCGGGTGGCGAGATCGACCGGTGAACAACAAAAAAACCGGCTCACCCCGCATGACGTGCGTGCCGCAGCGGCGACTCCACGCGCGTGACCTCCACACCCGCCGCCTCCAACGCCGTGCGGACCGCGCGGGCGATCGACGTGGCGCCGGGGGTGTCGCCGTGCACGCAGATCGAGTCGGCCTGGAGGCGGACCGGGTGGCCGGTGATGGAGCGGACCCAGCCCTCGGTGGCCAGCTGGACGCAGCGGGCGGCGATCTCGGTGGGGTTGCGGAGGACCGCGCCGGGTTCGGTGCGGGGGACGAGGGTGCCGGCGGAGGTGTAGGCGCGGTCGGCGAAGGCCTCGTGCCAGGTGCGGAGGCCGGCTACCGAGGCGCGTTTCAGCCAGACCGCGCCGGGTGGGCCGAGGACGGCGAGGGAAGGGTCGAAGAGGCGAACCGCGTCGACCACGGCGTCGGCTTGGGGCTCGTGGCGGATCAGCGTGTTGTAGAGGGCGCCGTGGGGTTTGACGTAGGAGACGCGGGTGCCTGCCGTGCGGGCGAAGGTCGAGAGCATGGCCAGTTGGGCCAGGACCTCGTTGGTCAGGGTGTCGGGGGCGACGTCGATGAAGCGGCGGCCGAAGCCGGGGAGGTCGCGGTAGCCGATGTGGGCGCCCACCGCCACGTCGGCTTCGGCGGCGAGGGCGCACGTCCTGCGCATCGTGTCGGGATCGCCGGCGTGGTGGCCGCAGGCGATGTTGGCGCTGGTCACCAGCGTCAGGAGGGTGGCGTCGTCGCCGAGGGTCCAGTGGCCGAAGCCCTCGCCGAGGTCTGCGTTCAGGTCCATGGCCGACTCCTACAACGCTCGACGAGATTGTGGGATTGTTGAACGATTCTACGATACTGCAATCGAACGATCCTGCAAATAGACTGGCGTGGTGACCGAGACGTGGGTGTCGACGCTGGCGCAGGGCAAGAGCGGCCTGGAGCGGGCGAGCACCGCGCAGAAGGTCGCCGACATGCTGCGGGAGCGGGTGCTCGACGGGGAGCTGGCGCCGGGGTTGCGGCTCAGCGAAGAGGCGATCGGCGGGGCGCTCGGGGTCAGCCGCAACACGTTGCGGGAGGCGTTCCGGCTGCTCACGCGGGATCGGATCCTGGTGCACGAGCACAGCCGCGGGGTGTTCGTGCGGACGCCGACGGGCGATGACGTGCGGGATCTCTACGCGGCGCGCAGGGTGATCGAGTGCGGTGCGCTGCAACGGTGGCCGGACGTCGACGAGGTGCGGCGGGACGCGGTGCGGACGCCCATCGAGGAGGCGGTCGCGTTCGGGGCGCGGAAGGACTGGACGCGGGTCGGCACGGCGAACGTGCGGTTCCACCGGGGGATCGTGGGGCTGGCGGGCAGTCACCGGTTGAGCGAGGAGTCCGACCGGCTGTTCGCGGAGCTCATGCTGGCGTTCCGGGTGGTCAGCGACCCGAAGCGGCTGCACATGGCGTACCTGCCGCTGAACCGGGAGATCGTCGGGCTGCTCAACGCGGACGACGTGGACCGGGCGATCGGCAGGCTGCGGGAGTACTTCGACCTCGCGGAGGCCGACCTCGTCGAGCAGCTCGGCGAAGCGGGGCGCTGACCGCCCAAAGAAAGTGTTAAGCGGAGTGCAACGATTCCGATCAGCGTGCTGACGAGCCGTGTCGTCCGGCCTAACATCCGCGCAACACCGCGTACACGGAGGGCCGCCCCATGCCGTCGGAACCCAGGACCGGCTTGCGCTGGAGCAACTGGAACCTGTTGCTGATAGTCCCGCTGCTGATGCTCATCACGCCCTGGTTCAACTCGGACGAGCCCCGCGTCTTCGGGCTCCCGTTCTTCTACTGGTACCAGTTCGCGTTCGTGCCGCTCGGCGTCCTCGCCGTCGGCCTGGTCTACGTGAAGACCAAGGACAAGCCGGTCGTCACCGGTAAGCCGGACCGGCTGGGCGTCGACGACCTGGACGAGGGAGCGAACTGATGCAGTGGACCGAGCTGATCGTTTTCAGCGTCCTCTTCCTGCTCGTCACGGTCATGGGCTTCGTCGCGGCGCGGTGGCAGAAGGGCGAGACGCTCGACCACCTCGACGAGTGGGGGCTGGGCGGCCGCAAGTTCGGCAGCTGGATCACGTGGTTCCTGGTCGGTGGCGACCTCTACACCGCGTACACGTTCGTCGCGGTGCCGGCGCTGATGTTCGGCGCCGGTGCGCTCGGCTTCTACGCCCTGCCGTACACGGTGGTGCTCTACCCGATCGTCTTCCTGCCGCTGGTGCGCATGTGGTCGGTGAGCCGCGTGCACGGTTACGTGACGCCCGCTGACTTCGTGAAGGGCCGCTACGGCTCGCACTGGCTGGCGTTGCTGATCGCGATCACCGGCATCGTCGCGACGATGCCCTACATCGCCCTGCAGCTGGTCGGTCTCGAAGCCGTGCTGCGGTCGATGGGTCTCAACGGCAGCGGCATCCTCGGTCACCTGCCGCTGTTCATCGCGTTCGTGATCCTCGCGCTCTACACCTACCAGTCGGGGCTGCGGGCGCCGGCGCTGATCGCGTTCGTCAAGGACATCCTGATCTACATCGTCATCCTGGTGGCGATCGTCTACCTGCCGTCGAAGTTCGGTGGCTGGGGCGAGATCTTCAACGACGCGCAGGCCAAGTTCGACGCCACCCCGGCCAAGACCGACGGCATCCTGTTGAACAGCAACAACCAGCTGCAGTACGCGACGCTCGCACTGGGCTCCGCGCTGGCGTTGTTCATCTACCCGCACTCGCTGACCGGCATCCTCGCGAGCCGCGGCCGCAACGTGATCAAGCGCAACATGGTCGCGCTCCCGGCGTACTCGCTGGTGCTGGGCCTGCTGGCGCTGCTGGGCTACGTCGCGATCAGCGCGGGCACCAAGCCGATCGTGAACCAGGCGACCGGCCGTCCCGACACGAACACGATCGTGCCGGAGCTCTTCGGTCACAACTTCCCGTCGTGGTTCGCGGGCGTCGCGTTCGCGGCCATCGGCATCGGTGCGCTGGTGCCCGCGGCGATCATGTCGATCGCGGCGGCGAACCTGTGGACGCGCAACGTCTACAAGGAGTACATCCACAAGGGTGCCACCCCGGCGCAGGAGGCGAAGCAGGCCAAGCTCGCGTCGCTGGTCGTGAAGTTCGGCGCGGTCGCGTTCATCGTGTTCGTCGACCCGCAGTTCTCGATCGACCTGCAGCTGATCGGCGGCGTGATGATCCTGCAGACGCTGCCGGCGGTCGCGATCGCGCTGTACACGCGCTGGTTCCACGTCTACGGCCTGATCGCGGGCTGGGTCGCCGGCATGGGCTACGGCATGTGGCTGCTCTACAACATCGGCAACCCGGCCATCAACAAGGCGCACTTCGCCGGGTCGGCCCTGCCGCTGGGCAAGCTGTCGATCTTCGGCTGGCACCCGTTCGGTGCCTCGACGGTGCAGATCTACGTCGGCATCGTCGCGCTGACGGTGAACCTCCTGGTGGCCGTGGTCGTCACGCTCATCGCCAAGAAGGCCCGGTGGTTCAACGGCACCGACCAGACCGACCCGTCGGACTACCACGTCGACGAGGACAACCCGAGGGTCAAGGCGGTCGCCGCGCACTGACGCCGACCGACGCCATACAAGACGCAGAGTTAACGCAAGGGTCCACCCGGCGGGTATGCCTGGTGGGCCCTTGCGTTAAGTATCAGTGCGTGAAAACCATCGCCGGACTGGTCGGACTCATCGCGACGGCGTCGCTGTTCGCGGCGCCCGGTGTCGCGCAGGCGCAGGACGCGAACTGCTACGACACCAGCGCACCGCTCACGGTCGAGGAGCAACGGCTCGACGACGCGCTCGTCCCCGGTGGGCCCGCCGCCGGTCCCGCGCTGGTCGCGCTCGGCGGGTTCGACGGCCGGGTCAGGGACTTCACCGCCAAGCTGTGCCGCCAGATCGTGCAGCGGCAGGCGCAGCAGTTCGTCGCGAACGAGGGCAACGCGCTGTGGAAGGCCGCCGTCGCCCGCGCGCAGAGCACGAAACCGCTCGCGCACGACGCCTACGACGACCGCCCGCTCTACTGGGCACGTCTGCAGCTCACGGCCGCGCTGCGCCAGTGGCAGCCGCGTTTTCCGTTGTCCGTCAACGACCGCGCGAACCTCGTGCGGCAGTTCGACTGGGCCTCGCGCGGGCTGAGTGACGCGGCTTTCCCCGCCAGGGCGGGGGTGCGGCGGATCGCGGTGACCGGCTTCGACCCGTTCCAGCTCACCGGCACGAACGTCCGGCGCGCCAACCCGGCCGGTGCCGCGGCGTTGCAGCTCGACGGCAGGGAGATCACGACGCCGACCGGCAAGGTCGTGCTGCAGGCGGCGGTGCTCCCGGTGCTGTGGGGCGGTTTCGACGAGGGGATCGTCGAGCAGTTCTACGGTTCGGCGTTGGAGCGGAAGAACAAGCCGGACGCGTTCGTGACGATCAGCCAGGGCCGGCCGGAGCGGTTCGACGTCGAACGGTGGGCGGCGCGCTGGCGTGGCGGCTCGCCGGACAACAACGACGTGCGGACGTTCGGCAGCGTCCCGGACGCGGCGGGCTGGCCGCAGCCGGCGACCGAGTTCATCGAGACGTCGTTGCCGTACCAGAAGATGATCGACGCGGGCACCGGCCCGTACCCCGTGGTGCTCAACCGCAGCTTCTGCGAGTGGAAGGTCGGCACGCCGGTCGGTTCCCAGCTGGACTGCCGCACGGACGAGCCGACGCCGGGTGCGGTCGCCGCGGTCGGTGGTGGCGGCGACTACCTGTCCAACGAGAGCATGTACCGGGCCAACCGCGTTCGAACCGGTTACGGCGCAACGAATGTCCTCGGCGGACACCTGCACACGCCGGTGCTCGGCCAGCCGGCCGACCCGGCCGCGCTGACCGATGCGGCCTTCGAAAACCAGCGCCGGGCCATCGTCGATCAGGTCAAGGCCCTAGTCTCTGTGGTGTGACTCGTGTGCGGCTGGCGGTGGCGATCCTCCTGAGCATGACGGCACTGTCCGCATGCGCGATCAAGGTGGGCGGGCAGGCGATCCCGGGACCGATGCCCTCCACCGCCAGCGCGTCCGCTCCGGCGCTGCCGAAACCGGGGCAGTGCATGAACGCCTTCGACCTCAAGGTGCTCGACTGCGCCGGTTCGCACGAGGCCGAGGTGATGAGCGTCGGCGACCTCGCGGGCCTCAGCACGGCCTACCCGGACACGCAGGCGCTGCGCAAGGCCGCGCTGCCGCCGTGCCGTTCGGCGCTCACGGAGTACCTGGACAGTGCGGACGCGGACTCGACGCGCCTGCGGGTCTGGGCGTTCTGGCCGAACGAGCAGGGCTGGAAAGACGGCCAGCGCTGGCGGCTGTGCACCGTGGTGGAGATCAGCCCGGACGAGAAGCCGTTGCCCCGCAAGGGTTCCGTGAGGGGCGTCCTGGGTCAGAACGGCTTTGCGACGTTCCAGACGTGCACCAGCGGGTCACCGTCGAAGGACGCGGAGGTCAAGGTGACGGCCTGCAACGGCGCGCACCTGGCTGAGGCCGTGCCCGGCGGTGTCGTGTCGCTCGGCAAGTCGACCGACCCCGCTCCGTCCAAGGAGCAGATGAACGCCATCGCGAAGGACAAGTGCACCAAGGCCGTGCACGACTACCTGGGTTCGTCCAAGCGCGCGGACGTGTTCCCGGCGTGGCGGAACCCCGGTTCGCAGGCCTGGTCAGAGGGTTGGACCAACGCCATCTGCTACGCGGAGGCCACCAAGGCCTTCAGCGGCACCCTCCTCGGCATCCGCGACAACCCGCTGCCGAACTGATCCGGCGACCACGACCATCAGCACGGCGGCCAGGGACAGCACCAGCATCGCGATTCCTGCGATTCCCACGGCACACACCTCCCTTTCCGTCCTGGTTGACGATCTTTGTGATCGCCCTCACAGATAAGACGTTCCCGGGAGGGGCCGGGTTCATTCCTGGAGCAAGACCGTTTCGGCGAACTGTGACGCGCTCCACGTGCTGCCCACAGGCTGTCCACAGCTATCCACAACCTGTGCACAGACTCGTCCACACCTGTGGACAACTTCGTCTCAAGAGGACGGTGAGCTGCGCTGATTCACAGAAAATTGCTGCACAGGACCACGCCGGCGGCAACGCCGATGGCCAGCCCGGCGAGGAATGTGAGGGTGTAGCGCCACCACGGCGTGCGAGCCGGCGGCGCGGGCGGCACCGGGTAGTAGCGGATGATGCCCGTCGTCGGGCCGACCGCGACGTCGCGCTTCGAGCCGTCGAAGTTCAGCCCGCCGAGGAGCTCGTCCTGCGTCACCCCTCAGTGATACCCCACCTCAGCGACCCCGTCACTCCCCGCTTTCGCTGAAAAGCAACGCGGGGACCTTTCGTACGACCAGAGCGTACGAAAGGTCCCCGCGTGCGATCAGGGTCAGCCGAGGCGCTGCTTCAGAGCGGCGAGCTCGTCGCGGAGCGTGGTCGGGACCTTGTCGCCGATCTTGGCGAACCACTCCTCGACCAGGGGGATCTCGGCACGCCACTCGTCGGCGTCGAACGCCAGCGACGCCTCGATGTCCTCACGCGACGCGTCCAGGCCGTCGAGGTCGAGGTCGGCCGCGGTCGGCACGTACCCGATCGGGGTCTCCTGCGCGGCGGCCTTGCCCTCGATGCGCTCGATGGCCCACTTCAGCACGCGCGAGTTCTCGCCGAACCCGGGCCACAGGAAGCGCTTGTCCTCGCCGCGGCGGAACCAGTTGACGTAGAAGATCTTCGGCAGCTTGTCGGCGTCGGCACGCTTGCCGAGGTCGACCCAGTGCTGGAAGTAGTCACCGGCGTTGTAGCCGATGAACGGCAGCATCGCCATCGGGTCACGCCGCACGACACCGGTCTTGCCGACCGCGGCGGCCGTGGTCTCCGACGACAGCGTGGCGCCCATGTAGGTGCCGTGCTGCCAGTCGCGCGACTCGGTGACCAGCGGGATCGTCGTGGCGCGGCGGCCACCGAAGAAGATCGCCGAGATCGGCACGCCCTGCGGGTCGTCCCACTCCGGCGCCTTGATGTCGCACTGCTCGATCGGCGTGCAGTAGCGCGAGTTCGGGTGCGACGACAGCTCCTCGCTGTCGGGCGTCCAGTCCTCGTGCTTCCACGAGGTGAGGTGGGCCGGGGGCTCGCCCATGCCCTCCCACCAGATGTCGCCGTCGTCGGTCAGCGCGACGTTCGTGAACAGCGAGTTGCCCTTCGCGATGGTGCGCATCGCGTTCGGGTTGGTGTGGTAGTCGGTGCCGGGCGCGACGCCGAAGAAGCCGTTCTCCGGGTTCACCGCGTACAGGCGGCCGTCCGCACCGAACCGCATCCAGGCGATGTCGTCGCCGAGCGTCTCGACCTTCCAGCCGGGGATGGTCGGCTCCAGCATGGCGAGGTTCGTCTTGCCGCAGGCCGACGGGAACGCGGCGGCGATGTAGTACGCCTTGTTCTCCGGCGAGGTGAGCTTGAGGATCAGCATGTGCTCGGCGAGCCAGCCCTCGTCGCGCGCCATCACGCTCGCGATGCGCAGCGAGTAGCACTTCTTGCCCAGCAGGGCGTTGCCGCCGTAGCCGGAGCCGAAGCTCCAGATCTCGCGGGTCTCCGGGAAGTGCGAGATGTACTTGGTCTCGTTGCACGGCCACTGCACGTCCTGCTGGCCGTGCTCGAGCGGCGCGCCGAGCGAGTGCAGCGCCGGAACGAAGTCGGCGTCCTCACCGAACAGCGCGAGGGCCTTGGTGCCCATGCGGGTCATGATGTGCATGGAGACGACGACGTACTCCGAGTCGGTGATCTCCACACCGAGCATCGGCTTCTCCGCGTCGAGCGGGCCCATGCAGAACGGGATCACGTACATCGTGCGGCCACGCATGCAGCCCCGGTAGAGCTCGGTCATGATGGCCTTCATCTCGGAAGGGTCCATCCAGTTGTTCGTGGGGCCCGAGTCCTCCTCGCGCACGGAGCAGATGTAGGTCCGCTCCTCCACCCGGGCCACGTCGCTGGGGTCCGAGGCGGCCCAGAACGAGTTCTGCTTCTTCTTGAGCGGCACGAACGTGCCGGCGTCGACGAGCTTCTGCGTGAGGCGGTCCCATTCGGCCTGGGAACCGTCCGCCCAAACAACCTCATCGGGGCAGGTCAGCTCAGCGACTTCCTGAACCCAAGCGAGCAAACGCGCGTGGTTGGTAGGTGCGTGGTCGAGACCGGGAATGGTCACTGCCGTCATCTCGTCTCGTCTCCTGGTTGAACGCCTCGGCCTCCCGAGGACGTGGGTCGTCCGGTGTGCGGGACTTCGTCGTCCTCGGAAATAGCTCCAGACGCCCGGTTGGGCCGGGCGTGCGGAGAAGGGGATGGACCGAGGTTAGCCCGGTGAATGGCGGGTAACGCACCCCCAGCCTGTCGCTTCCCTCACAAAACCGATTCTGGAATCGATTCAGCACACGGACGGAGTTAAGACACGAGTGAGGTGGGAAAAACACAAGAGGCCCCGATGCGGTTCTCACCACATCGGGGCCTGTGAGCTGCGCTTCAGTTAGGGCTGATCCACTGCCCCGTGGTGGAATCGATTCGGACGACGCCGTCGAACCGTTCCTCCTCGAACCACTCGTCCGAGTCGTCCAGAATGCCGCTCTTGGAGTCGGTCACGTACCGGCCGTCGGACTCGATGTGCCCGTGCTCGACCTCGACCCAGTCGTCACCTCGGTGTTCCGACATCGTGACCTCGCCGGATCGGGTGATCTCGGTCGCCACGTCGGCCCGCCCGTCACCGTTCTTGTCGGTGAACAGCCACGTGTCGCCCTCGTCGTCCTTGACCACCGCGGTGTCGGCCTTGCCGTCGCCGTCGGTGTCCTCGGTCGCCTGACCGACCTTTCGCTCACCTTCGTCGGTGTCCACGACAATCGTCTGCGAGGCGCCGGAATTCGTCTTTTGTTGCGTGCTGTCGTGCGGATCGACGGCAACCCACTCACCTGAATTCTCCTCGAACCGCGCCTGGCTCAGGAGATTGCCGTCCTTGTCGAACGTGCTCATCAGATCGGCGTCGCCGTCGCCGTTCGTGTCGGTGAACGCGAGGTGACCACCGTCGTCCGTCTCGACCACGGCGGAGTCGTTCACGCCGTCGTCGTCGAGGTCGAAGGTGACGTCGGCGGTGTACTCCTCGTGCTCGACGGTCACCTTCAGCTCGGCGTCGGCCGCACCGTTCTCGTCGATGTACACCGGAACACACCTCCTGCGCCTCTTGCGTACCGGTATGACCCACGTTATGCCGGTTTGGTTCCACGGCCAACCGTCTGCGTCGGTGTCGCCCGCCCGAGCAGGCCACGTGACCGGCAGCCGTCCGCCGCGGCGGAGCGATCAGGTCCGGTCGCGGACCTGGCGGATGCGGCCCAGCAGCTCCTCGGCCTTGGACCGCCCCGACTCGACCTCCGCGAGCTGCCGCGTCACCGCCTGCAGCTCGCGCCCGCGTTCCCCGGCCTCCATCCGCAACGCCTTGTCGACCTCGCGCAGCTCCGCCTCGATGGCCTCGATCCGCTTCGCCAGCGCCTCGTCGAGCGCCAGCGACAGCGCCTGCTCGGCCTCGATGAGCTGTTCCGCGGCGAGCTGGTCGACGGTGGAGCGGGCGTCGGCGATCGCGTCGGACAGCCACTGCTTGACGTGCTGCTTCTCCGCCGTGTGGGTGCGGGTGCGGGCCATCCACCAGCCGGCGCCCAGGCCGAGTGCGATGGTCACCGGCAGGATGATCGGGTTCAGCGCGGCGATGCTCAGGCCCGCGAGCGGCATGACGGCGAGCTTGCCCGCGCCCAGACCGCCGGAGACGCCCATGAACACCAGCAGCTTGTCCTCCGCGGTGGGTGGACGTTTCTCCTTGGGGCGCAAGACGATCGGCGGTTGCTCGCCGCGGGCGAACTGGCCGCAGATCAACGTCAGCTCGTCGGCGCTGAAGAGGGAGGCCAGCACGGCGTCGGCGACCGAGGCCAGCCGCACGGACAGCGCGGTGGAGATGCGGCCGGAGACGACCTGCAACGCGATGTCGACCTGGCCGGGCAGCGACGTCAGGGCAGTGCGGTCGGCGGTGTCGATGGCCTGGCGGTACCAGGTTTGCAGGTCGCGCATCTGGCGGGAGATCTCGTGGGAGTTCTCAATGCGGGCGCGCTGGACCTCGCCGCGCAGGCGGACCTGCCAGCCGCGGGTGGAGGAGCGGCGTTCGGTGACGAGCTCCTCGCGGCGGGCGCGCAGCACCTCCGCCTCGGCCTCGCCGACGGACAGGGCGCGTTTCTCGTGTTCGAGGCGCACGGTCAACTCGGCCAGCACGGTCGACAGGGCGCGCAGGGCGTTGGCCTCGGCGAGCATTCCCGCGCGACCCGCGACCAGCTCCTGCAGCGCGGTCTGCAGGGCGCCGACGCCGGAACGTTCGCGGAGCATCGCGGCGGCGTCGGGGTTCGGGGCCTGAGCGGCCATGTCGAACATGCGGGACGAGACCGGGAAGAACGTCGCGTCGGCGAACCGCGGGGCGTGCTCGGCCAGCAACGCGATGTCGGCGTCCATGACCTGGCGCCAGCCGCGGTACTGGTCGGTCTTGGTCAGCGCGAAGACGACGGTCTCGACCCGGTCGCCGACGCGTTTCAGGAAGTCCAGCTCGCCGCGGGTGAACGGCGACGAGGCGTCGACCACGAACACCAGCGCGGTCGCGGACGTGACGGCTTCCAGCGCCAGTTCACCGTGCACGGACTCCAGCCCGCCGACACCCGGAGTGTCCACAACGGACATCCGCGACAGCAACGGGATCGGCGCGTCGACCTCGACGTACCGCGGCGGCAGCTCGCCGGGCGGCAGCTCGTGGGCCGCGGAGACCCAGTTGATCAGAGCGGGCAGCGGGAACGAGACGGGTGCCAGCACGCCGGGGTAGCAGGCGCGGGCGGCCCACTCCGGGCCGTGCTGGAAGACCAGGTAGGTGGAGGTGGCCACGTCGGCGTCGACCGGCGACAGGCCAGGGGTCGCCAGCAGGGCGTTGACCAGCGAGGACTTGCCGCGGTTGGTCTCGCCGACGACGACCACGGACGAGGTCTCCGGCACCGAGCGGCGGGAGACCCAGTCGGCCATCGCCGGGTCGAGGTCGCGGACCAGCGCCGTGAGGCGTTCACGGGTCGCCCGGACCGTTTGCGGAAGGTTGCTCATCGGGGCGTGTAGACCGTCACGATCGGTGCGCGCAGCACGCGGCCGCGGTCGCAGAAGCCGGGGACCTCGGTCTCGGCGACCAGGCCCAGCAGCGACACGTCGTCGGTCGGGACGGTGCCGGCGGCCTCGTGCTGGGCCGGATCGAACCGCTGGCCGTCCGCGCGCACCGCCACCACGCCTATGGACGACAGGCCTTCCTCGATGCGCTGCACCACGCCAGAGCTCGCGCGGTCGAGCGCGTACAGGCAGAGCTGCACCAGTGCGCGGCGCTCGGCCAGCGCCTGGTCGAGCAGCTCGTCGGCAATGGTCTCCACACCAGCGTCCGACGTCAGGCCGGCCGGATCGGTTCCACTCGCGCTCATCGGTGCCCCCCAGCACGTAGTTGTTGCCAGATGAGGAAATACGCCCTGTGGACGACGTGCGCCACCCGGGCCTGCGCCGGTGTCGCGCCGAAGGAGGCGAACGAACGCCACCAGCCGGCCCGTTCCAGCGCGAACGCCTGCAGCTCGCCGACCGGACGGCCCGGCAGGCCGAGCTGCCCGGCGAGGTCAGGGGTGCTGCCGACGCGCAGCACCTCCTCGGTCAGGTCCGGTGCCAGCGTCACCGTGCCCGACGAGACCAGCGTCAACGCCTCCAGCAACCGCAGCTGGTTCGCCTCCGGCCTGGCCAGCAGCACCTCGATCGCGTCGTGCACGCGCTGCCGTTCGCCGGGGTCGGCCGACGCCAGCTGCGTGACCGAGGCCAGCGCGGCCGCCGCCTTGATGCCGTCGGCCCGCGAGCGGAACACCGCGTCGAGCCGCGCCCGCACGGCGGCGAACCCCGACGCGTCGAACAGCACCCGCCGCAACGCACCGGCGGTGAGACCGGGGTCGGCGTCCAGGGCCGAGAGCGCGCACCCGATGCCGTACAGGTCGAGCTTCTCCAGCAACCGCGACCGCACGCCCGACGGCACGGCGCACTCCCACGACGTGAAGAGGTCGCCGGACATCAGCATCATCGTGCGGGTGTCGGCGTCCAGGGACGCCAGCTGCCGCAACGCCTCCGCGTCCGCCGACGTGAACTCGCCGGTCTCCGCCGACTCGGCGAGCAGGCTGATCACCGGCAGCACGTCGGCCACCCGCGGCTTGAGCAGCTCGGCCTGCTTCGACGCCAGGATCTCCGCCGCACGCCACACGTCGCCGTCCGAGCCCGCGACCGTCTCCGGTGCCACCGCGTCGACCTTGTTCAACGCCGCCACCGCGTTCACCGGGCCCGCCTCCCGTGACGCCGTGGCCGCCGTGAACGCCGCCAGCGTCTGGTGGTCGTCGGCGCGCACGCCCTGCGTCACGACGTAGAGCACCGCCTCGGCACCCGCGACCGCGTTGCGCGACACCGGGTCCAGCAGCTCCTCGGTCCGCGCGACCGACGCGGCGTCCAGCGAGCCGAGCCCCGGTGTGTCGATGACCGTGAAGTCGCGCAGGACCGCGTTCGTCAGGTACGCCTCGATGTGCGAGACGCCGTCGAGGCCGAGGGAAGCGGGGATCATGCCGGCCGCGTCGAACGGCAGGACCTGCCGCCGGCCATCCTGCAGCACGACCTCGATGCGGTCGACCGTGCCGTACTGGTACCGCGTCACGAGCCGCGTGCACTCGCCGACGTCGGTGGGGGCGACCCGCCGGCCGATCAGCGCGTTCACCAGCGTGGACTTGCCGGACTTGATCCGGCCCGCGACCGCGACCTGCAACGGTGCGTGCAGCCGCCGCAGGACCTCCTGGAACCCGGCCGCCGTGGCGGGCGAGACCTGCCGTCGCAGGGCAACACACAGTTGGGCCACCGCCGCGCAAAGCGGGCCGGCCAGTTGTTGTCCCTGCAACGCCGTCACGGCCGAATCCTGCCACGGTTTGTAGGCGTGCGTGCGCGGGTAGCCACAGCGCATGGGTGACAGCTACGTGACGTTCCTGGTGCTGGGAATCGTCCTGGTCGTCGTGGACGGCCAGCTGATCTACCGCAGCGGCAAGGGATACCTCAAGCGCGCTGCGTACGACGACGAACGGGTCAGCGGCATGATGAAGCTGACCACCGTCCTGTTCCACCTCGTCGTGCTCGGCCTCCTCGCGTTGGTGTCGACCATCAACATCGAGACCGGCGACGCGGTGAAGAACGTGGTCGTGAAGCTCGGGCTCGTGCTGCTGCTGCTCGCACTCGCCCACGGCGTCACGATGGCGGTCCTGGCCAGGATCAGGGATCGCCAGGTACAGCAACAGCTCGCCGACCAGATGGCGGAAGAGCACCGCATCTACGAAGAACGCCACGCACATGTGAGCGAACCGCGACCCGCGCCCAAGATCGAGTCGCCTTACTCGGCGCAGTAGTTCGCGCGGACGGCGTCCAGTGCCTCCCCCTCACTGACGCCGAGAGACCGGGCAACTGCGACGAACTCGGCCGCGGCGGCGGCGAGCGGGTCCGGTGCATTCGAAGGCAGGGCAGCCACCACGGTGCCCTGCCTTCGTCCTGTCGTGAGCACGCCCCCGGTCTCCAGCTCCCGGTACGCCCGCGCGACGGTGCCCGCGGCCAGCCCGAGGTCGGCGGCGAGCTGCCGGATCGTCGGCAGCCGTGCCCCGATCGGCAGCACGCCGCCGCTGATCAGCAGGACGAGCTGGTCGCGGACCTGGCGCCAGGGTGCGACGCCGTTCTCGACGTCGACGACGATGCGGGGTGCGCTCACCTGTCGATCTTCGCGGTTCTCGGCGCCGTGTTCGCCATCGCGGCCCACATGAGCAGCCCGAGGATCCCGATCCAGGGGTGGACCAGCCCGCCCACGACCGCCACACCGAGCCCCGCCGCGACGTGCACGCTGCGGGTGCGCAACGCCATGTCGGCGGCGTGGTCGCCGTCGGCGGGCCGCGTGACGGCCGCCCAGACGATCAGCCCGACCGCGAGCACCGAGCCCGCGAGCCACGCGAGCGCCGTCCACCGCGGGTGGATGACGAGGTGGACCGCGGCGCCGCCCACGAACACCGCGTAGGACAGCAGCACCCACCTCGACGCGATGTCGAACAACCCGCGCGGCGTGAGCAGCGCCTCCCGGCGGGCGCCCAGGCGTGGCCGCAGCGCCAGCAGCTCGGCGAGCAACGTGCCCGTGAGCACGACGACCACGAACTGGTCGACGTCGTCTCCCCACTTCGGCACGAGCCAGAGCACCGCGTAGAGCCACGGGTACAGCACCCGCCGGCGCTTGAGGTAGCGCACGCCCTCCGCCACCTGCTCGGCGGACGGCTCTGCCACGCCCCACTTCGTGAGCAGACGCCGGCCGTTCGCCTCCGTCGGCCACAGCACCGCCAGCAGCAGCAGGCCGGTGACGACGAACGCCCCCAGCGCGATCCACGGGTTGATCTCCACCACGCCGCCCCCAAACTTTGTATCGACCCCTCGACACAATAACTCACTCCGGGGTAGTACGCGGTGTCAGCCCGTGGCGCGACGCGCGGAAGTTCGACCCGCACCTAACCTTGTCCGGTGCGGCGGTTCAGCCTGTGGATGAAGGCTCACCCGGCGTTCGGGGACTCCCTGATCGCCGGGATCTTGTTGTTGTTCGACCTGGCAGCGGGCGTGGCCGGCGCCGACCGCGGCCTGTCCGTCTCCGCGTTCCTCGCCGTCACGCTGCTGATGCTCGGCCCGTTGCCGTTCCGCCGCTACCACCCGGTCGGCTCCAGCTACCTGATCCTCGCGGGCGGGTTCCTGCAGCTGTTCACGCACGGCGGCTGGGAGACCGGCCTGCCGGTGCGGATGGCCGACTTCGCGCTGGCGATAGCGCTGTACACGCTGGTCGCGTACGTGGGCCGCAGGTCGGGGCTGATCTACTCGGCCTGGCTGGTCGCGGGCACGCTGCTGTGGGCGGTCTTCCAGATCGGCGAGCCCGAGGCCGTCCTGCTCGTGTTCATGATCTTCGTGATCTTCGGGTTCAGCTGGGCGATGGGCGAGTTCATCGGCGCCCGCCGGGCGTACCAGCGCGAGCTGGAGCAACGCCTCAAGCTGCTGGAGACCGAACGCGACCAGCAGGCGAGGATCGCGGTCGGCGAGGAGCGCTCCCGCATCGCCCGCGAGCTGCACGACGTCGTGGCCCACGCGGTCAGCGTCATGATCGTGCACGCCGACGGCGCCGCGTACACGATCCGCAAGCAGCCGGAGGTCGCCGAGAAGGCCGTGCGCACCATCGCCGACACCGGCCGGCTGGCGCTGACCGAGATGCGCCGGCTGCTGGGCGTGCTGCGCAGCGAGGACGCCGAGACCCAGTGGGAACCGCAGCCCGACGCGCGCGGCGTGGTCGAGCTGGCCGAGAACACCCGCGCGGCCGGCGTCCCGGTCCGCCTGGAGATCACCGGTGACGTGGACGACCTGCCGGTCGGCGTCGGGCTGAGCATCTACCGGATCGTGCAGGAGGCGCTGACCAACACCATCAAGCACGCGGGCACCGGTTCGACGGCGACCGTCCGGCTGGCCCGCACGCCGGAACAGCTGCACCTCGAGGTCGTCGACGACGGCTTCGGCACGCCGCACGACGTGGTGAAGGTGTCCGGCGGCAACGGTCTCATCGGCATGAGGGAAAGGACGGCGGTGCTGGGTGGCGAGTTCGAGGCGGGCCCCAACCCCGGTGGTGGCTGGCGCGTCCGCGCGGTCTTCCCGCTCGCCGCATAGGGTGATCACGTGATTCGGGTGCTGCTGGTCGACGACCAGGAACTCATGCGCATGGGCTTCCGCATGGTGCTGGGTGCGCAGGAGGACATCGACGTCATCGGCGAGGCCGCCGACGGGCTGGACGCCGTGCAGATGGCCGACAAGCTCCGGCCCGACGTCGTGCTGATGGACGTCCGCATGCCCGTGCTGGACGGTGTCGAGGCGACCAAGCGCATCACCGAGGCCGGCACGGCCAAGGTGCTGGTCATGACGACGTTCGACATGGACGAGTACGCGTTGTCGGCGTTGCGCAACGGCGCCAGCGGCTTCCTGCTCAAGGACACCCCGCCCGGCGACCTGGTCTCGGCACTGCGGGCCGTCGCGTCCGGCGACGCCGTGGTCTCGCCGTCGGTCACGAAGCGGCTGCTCGGCCGGTTCCTCGGCGACGGCGGCGGCGAGCTGCGCGACGCCACCGTGCTGGACGTGCTGACCGAACGCGAGCGCGAGGTGCTCGTGCTGATCGCGAAGGGCCTGTCGAACACCGAGATCGCGCGCAAGCTCTTCCTGTCGGAGGCGACGGTGAAGACGCACGTCGGCCGGATCCTCGCCAAGCTGGAGCTGCGAGACCGGGTGCAGGCCGTGGTGCTGGCCTACGAGACCGGTCTCGTCCGCCCCGGTGACGCCTAGCGGTACTGCTCCGGGTCCGCGTCCACGGTCTGCCCGGCCATCCGCGGCTTCACCACCTCGTCGTACCAGCGGCCCCAGTCGGGCTGCGAGCCGTCGAGGTCGGTGAACCCGTACTCGCGCATGAGCCGCCACGACGACAGGCACTGCCCGGCGAACCGGCGGCGGCCCGGGTCGGCGGCGAGGTGCGCGAGGCCGCGGCCGAGGTAGTGCGGTGTCTCGGACAGCGCGTAGTCCGGCACGTTCTCGATCGCGTCACGCCAGTTCGCCTCGGTGACGCCGAACCCCTCCAGCATCTGCTCGGACCGCAGGAAGCCGGGAGTGGCGGCCACCGCGGTCACGTTCGGGTGGTCCTTCAGGTCCTTCGCGAGCACCTCGCCGAACCGCCGCACGGAGCTCTTCACCGCGTCGTACGGCAGGTTCACGAAGTACGCCTCGCCGTCCTCGCCGTCGGTCACCTCGACCACGAGACCCTCGTCGGACTTCAGGACCAGCGGCATCAGCTTGTGGATCGCGACCAGGTGCGACTCGACGCCGTTGCGCCACATGCGGAGCTGCCGGTCGAGGTCGTGCTCCCAGAACTTGCCCCACTCGACCAGGTTCTCGCCACCCCACACGTCGTCGACGAAGACGTCGAGCCGGTCGATGCGCGCCGCGAAGGCGTCCACATCGGACGGATCGGTGAAGTCGCACCGGACGGCGATCCCCTTGCCACCGGCGGCGTCCACCAGCTCGGCGGTCTCCTCGATCGTCTCGGACCGGCCGACGTCGGAGCGCTGCTCCCGCGTCGTGCGGCCGCCGACGAACACCGTCGCCCCCGCCGCGCCCAGCTCGACCGCGATGGCACGGCCGGCACCGCGCGTCGCGCCTGTGACGACGGCGACCCGTCCGCTCAGGTCGGGCTCACTTCTTCGTGACACGCCGGATCCCCCTTCCCTCGTGCCAGGACAGGACGACCATCTCGTCCCCCTCGACGGTGAGCGACACGACCTCGGTGACGTCGAGCCGGTACAGGTCGAGCTCACCGCCCTCCGGTATCCACCCGGTGCGGTCGTACAGGTCCTTCAGGTAGTCGTCCTTGTCGGTCCAGAACTCGGCCATGCCGCTGACCTTCGCGTCGCCGCCCTCGGTCATCGAGGCCGTGGTGGTGTTGCAGTGCAGGGAAAACCTCGGATCGCGCCGCAGATCGCGCGACTTGAGCGAGTCGAGCATCATGCCCACCCACAGCTCACCGCGCGCGAAGTCCGGCTCCACACCGCTGATCCGCGGTGCGCCGTCCTTGCGCAGGGTCGCGATCAACGCGTGCCGGTCAGCGGCGAACCGGCCCTGCACGAACGCGGCCAGTTCGGGCTGCTCGGCCGCGAACTCCGCCCAGCTTGCCATCAGCGCATCCCCTTCAGCACCAGGTCGATGTCTTCCTCCATGCGTGCGTTCAGTTCCCCTCGTGGCCGCACGGACCAGTCCATGGCGATCCCGTACACCAGCGCGGCGAGCACGCGCGCCGCGTTCGGTGGCAGCGCCTCGGCCGCGCACAGGACCTCCAGCTCGGCCTCCAGCACCGCGAAGTGCCCGGCCAGCAACGCCCGCAGCTCCGGGTCGATCAGGTCGACCCCCAGCTGCGCCAGGTTGTTCGTCGCCACGACCGGGTCGGCCAGGCGGTCGAACCACGTCAGCAGCGCCGCGCGGACGGAGCCAGCCGCCCGCATCCGGTGGACGACCTCCTCCGTGCCGGCTCGGGTGAGCGCCTGCAGCAGACCGCTCTTCGACCCGAACCGCTTGGCCACCGCGCCGACCGACACCCCGGCCTCCGCGGCGACGTCGGCCACCGTGAACTCGGGGCCGCGCCGGTCGATGACCGTCGCGACCGCGGTGATGATCCGTTCGTCGGAGATGGTGCGAGGCCGTGCCACGCCGTTAGTGAACCACAATTCACTAACCTTCGCCTAGGGTGGCTCCACGTGAACTGGAGACCGCGCCTGGTCGCGCTGGACATCGACGGAACCCTCACCGGGGTCGGCTCGAACGACGTCTCACCCGCGGTGAAAGCCGCCGTCACGCGCGCGGCGGACCACGGCACGCACGTGGTGCTGTGCACCGGCCGCAGCCTGATCGGCACGACCCCGGTCGCACCCCAGCTGCCGGTCTCGCTGGCGCTGTGCTCGAACGGCGCGGTGTGGTGGGACCCGGATTCGAGGGAGATCACCCGGCGCACGACGTTCGAACCCGGCCCCACGATCAAGACGTTGCAGGCGTTGCTGCCGAACTCGGTGTTCGCGGTCGAGCAGACCGGCGTCGGCAACCTCTCCCTCGGCGAGTTCCTGCCGCACGACCTGTGGGGCGAGACGACCCGCGCGACGTTCGACGAGCTCGCGGCCACCCCGACCCCGCGCCTGGTGATGCGCTGGCTCGACCACACCCCGGCGGAGCTCGCGTTCGCGGTGCGGGAGCTGGAGCTGCCCGGTGTCTCGTGGAGCGTCGACCACACCGAGGCGTGGCTGACCGCGGTGCCCGCCGGGGTCACGAAGGGGTGGGCGCTGGAGGACCTGCGGGTCTCGTTGGGGATCGACGCGGCGGACACGCTGGCGATCGGCGACGGGTCCAACGACGTCGAGATGCTGCGGTGGGCCGCGCGGGGGATCGCGATGGGTCAGGCACCGGCGACCGTGCAGGCCGCGGCCGACGAGGTCACCGCGACCGTGCTGGAGGACGGCGCCGCGCTGGCGCTGGACCGGTTCTTCCCGGCTTAGACCACGGACCGCACCACGTCGCGCAGCCAGCGCTGGGCCGGGTCGGCGTCCAGCCGGGCGTGCCAGTGCGTCCGCACCTCGATCATCGGCAGGTCGGCGTCGACCGGGAACCACCGCAACACGCCGCGGTGCTCCTCGGCGAGACGCTGCGGGATCAGTCCTATGTGGTCGGTCGACGCGACCAGCAGCACGGCGGCCGCGTAGAAGGGCACGACGACGGCGACGTGGCGTTGCCGGCCCGCCGCGCGCAACGCCACGTCCAGCGGCCCCCGGGTGCGGCCGCGCCGGGAGACGCTCACGTGCGGGTAGCGGCACAGCTGCGCGAGTGTCGGTTTCCCGAGCGGGTGGCCGGTGCGGACCACACCGACCATCCGTTCCCGGTACAGCACCTCCGACCGGATGTCGACCTCCTGGCCCGCACCGGCACCGAGGTCCAGGTCGACCGAACCGTCGCGCAATGCCTCGACGCTCTCATCGCCCTCCGCCACGAACCGCAGCACCACGTGCGGCGCGACCGCGGCCACCGCGCTGACCAGCGGTGTCACCACGCCGTCGCCCACGCGGACGGTGAAGGTGCGGCGCAGCTCGCGCAGGTCGAGGTCGCGGTCGGCGGTGACCAGCGCCGCCGCCTCGTCGAGCAGCGACCGCACCCGCGGGGCGATGCGCAACGCGAACGGCGTCGGCACCAGCTCGCGGCCCGCGCGCACGAGGATCGGGTCGTTCATGGCGCGCCGCAGCCGGGCCAGCGCCCTGCTGGTCGCGGGAACGGACAGGTGCAGGCGCTCGGACGCGGCGGTCACGCTGCCGTCCTGGAGCACGGCGTCGAACACGCGCAGGAGGTTCAGATCGAGCTGATCAGGCACGTTTGCAGCGTACGCAAGTCTGCCTTGCCGAAGTTGCGTGGCACGAAAGGCCCGCCGGTTCGTAGCGTCGGCGCCATGACGACCTTCGAAGCGGAAGTGACCGCGTTCATGCTGATCAAGACGACGCCGAAGTGGCTGTCGATGGCCGTTCCCGAGCGCATGCGGGCGTTCGAGACCGAGATCCTCCCGGCGCTGGAGGACGTGCAGGGTGTGCGTTCCCGGTTCTACGACACCGAGTTCTACAACGCGCGGGTCACCGACGTGTGGGTGTGGGAGGCGCGCGACCACGGGTCGTTGCAGCGGCTCGTGGACGCGCTGCGCGAGACCCCGTTCTGGGACACCTACTTCGAGGTGCTGGACCTGCTGGTCGGGGTGGAGAACGGGTACGCGCGCAACTACGGCGTGGCCCCGCTCGCCACCGTCGACAACACCTGACGGGCTACTCGGCGACGTTCGTCTTGGCGACGACCTTGTCGACCTTGACCCGGACGACCATCTCACCGGGAACGCCGTTGCGTTCGGCGTAGGCGTCGGCCTGGTCGTCGCCCATGTAGCGGGCGGCGGTCCGGCCGGCCCAGTACCTGAGCTGCTCGGGGTCCTCGTCGACCACGGCGTGGCCGGTGATCGTGACGAAGTTGAACGGCGGTGTCTCGTCGTCGAAGCACAGCGCCACCCGGCCGTCGCGCAGGATGGACTTGCCCTTGACCGTGTCGCGCGCGGTCAGGAAGACCAGGTCGGGTCCGTCGAGGTCGACCCACACCGGTGCGATGTGCGGCGAGCCGTCCTTGCGGGTGACCGCGAGCTTGCCGGTGCGGGCCGGCGTGGCCAGCACGAACTCGCGCCACCAGCCTTCGGGAGCTTCCGTGTATCCCATGTGGCTCATTCAACTACGACGGAGGTAGCGGCACCCGGCGACGGAAGTTGACGCCTTCGCAGACCGCAGGGCGATGTGCCGGGCACCCCGGTCGCAGGAGAGTTGTCCCCGACACCACGAGGGGGCGACACCATGATCGAGGCAATCGGCCTCACCAAGCGATACGGCAGGACGGTCGCGGTCGACGACCTGTCGTTCACCGTCCAGCCTGGACGGGTGACCGGGTTCCTCGGTCCGAACGGCGCCGGCAAGTCCACCACCATGCGGATGATCCTGGGACTCGACCGCCCGACGGCCGGCCGCGTGCTGATCGACGGGAGGTCCTACGCGGACCTCAACCGTCCACTCCGGACAGTCGGTGCACTGCTCGACGCGAAGTGGGTGCACCCCAACCGGTCCGCCCGCGCCCACCTGCGCTGGCTCGCGAAGTCCAACGGACTGCCCGGCAAGCGCGTGGACGAGGTGCTCGACGCGGTCGGCCTCACCCAGGTCGCCGGCAAGAACGCCGGCGGGTTCTCGCTCGGCATGTCGCAGCGGCTGGGGATCGCCGCGGCACTGCTCGGCGACCCGCGGGTGCTGCTGTTCGACGAGCCGGTCAACGGCCTGGACCCGGAGGGCATCCTCTGGATCCGCACGTTCATGCAGAACCTGGCCGCGGAAGGCCGCACGGTCCTGGTGTCGAGCCACCTGCTCTCGGAGATGGCTCTCACGGCCAGCGACCTCATCGTGATCGGCCGGGGGAAGCTGATCACGCAGAGCACCACGGCGGAGTTCATCGAACGCTCGACCGGCAACTCCGTGCTCGTGCGCAGCCCGCAGCTCTCGCGGCTCGCCCCGCTGCTGGTCGACAAGGGGTTCACGGTTCGTGACGGAGCAGATGGGGCACTGTCCGTATCGGGTGCCGCAAGTGACCAGATCGGTGACATCGCGGCGGCGAACGGTGTGGTGCTGCACGAGCTGAGCCCGCAGCGCGGTTCGCTCGAAGAGGCGTTCATGCAGCTGACCGGCGATGCTGTCGAGTACCACGCAGAGATCGGGAAGTGAGTCTGATGACCCTGTTGGCAGTGGAGCGGATCAAGCTCTTCTCGACCCGTTCGCCGTACTGGTGCAGCGCGCTCGCCATCGTGCTGGGCGTGGGCCTCACCGCGATCGTCGCGGCCGCGAGCGAGGGCCAGGTGTCGCTCGGCGTGACGCAGATCGGCAGCTCCCAGCTCGCCATCGCGGTCGTGCTGGTGATGGCGGCGATCGCGGTCACCACCGAGTACCGCTTCAACACCATCCGCGCCACGTTCCTCGCCGTGCCGGGCCGGACGTCCGCGCTGGTCGCCAAGGCCACCGTGGTCGCGCTGATCGCGGGTGTGCTGGGCGAGATCATCGCGTTCGGCTCGGTGGGCATCGCCAAGCTGCTCTCGCCGAGCTCCGACCTCGCGATCAACACCGCGGCCGAGTGGCGGCACGTGGCCGGTGTCGGCCTCATCTACGCCATCGGCGCGGTCATCGCGGTGGCCGTGGGCGTCCTGGTCCGCCAGACCGCCGGCGCGGTCGCGATCCTGCTCGTCTGGCAGATGCTCGCGGAAGGCCTGATCGGGATCATCCCCAAGGCCGGCGTGAAGATCCAGGCGTGGCTGCCGTTCATGAACGCCACCCACTTCCTGTCGATGGCCTCGGCGAGCCCGGAGCAGGGTGGTTCCGGCGTCGACTTCAAGCTGAGCGAATGGGGTTCGCTCGGTTACTTCGCCGGCATCGCGGTCGCGCTGCTGGTGGTCGCGCTGGTCGTCGCGAAGCGGCGGGACGCGTGACCGGTTCCGAATGAAGGGGGAGCGGGACGCAGGCCATCCGTCGGGGGAGGCCTGCGTCCCGGTCGGTTCTTCCGAGCGAACGGAGAGGTCATGATCGAGGCAGTGCGGCTGGCCAAGCACTACGGCCGGACCAAGGCCGTGGACGACCTGTCGTTCACCGTCCGGCCCGGCCGCGTGACCGGGTTCCTGGGGCCCAACGGCGCCGGCAAGTCCACGACGATGCGGATGATCCTCGGCCTCGACACCCCCACCGGTGGCGACGTCACGATCGACGGCAAGCACTACGCCGAGCTCAGGCAGCCGCTGCGCAAGGTCGGCGCGCTGCTCGACGCGAAGTGGGTGCACCCCAACCGGTCCGCGCGCTCGCACCTGAGGTGGCTCGCGGTCTCCAACAAGATCCCGGTCAGCCGGGTCGACGAGGTGCTGGAGGTCGTCGGCCTCACCGAGGTCGCGCACAAGAACGCGGGCGGCTTCTCCCTCGGCATGGCGCAGCGCCTCGGCATCGCGGGTGCGCTGCTGGGCGACCCCGAGGTGCTGCTGTTCGACGAGCCGGTCAACGGCCTGGACCCCGAGGGCATCCTCTGGATCAGGCAGTTCATGCACCGGCTCGCCGACGAGGGCCGCACGGTGTTCGTGTCGAGCCACCTGCTCTCGGAGATGGCGCAGACCGCGCAGGACCTCATCGTGATCGGCAAGGGCCGGCTGATCGCCCAGACCAGCACCGAGCAGTTCATCGCCGACGCCACCCAGGACAACGTCCGGGTGCGGTCACCGCACGCCGCGAAGCTGCGCGAGATCCTCGCCGCCGACGCCACGGTGACCGAGGACGCGGTGGACGGCGCCCTCGTCGTGCACGGCCTCCCGGCGCAGCGGATCGGTGAGCTCGCCGCCGAGAACCAGATCGTGCTGCACGAGCTCAGCCCTCAGCGCGGGTCGCTGGAGTCCGCGTTCATGCAGCTCACCAAGGAGTCGGTGGAGTATCACGGGCACTGACCGGCCGGCGGCGCGACCGCGCGGCGGGCAGCGCGATCAGCAACGCCGTCAGCACCGCGACCCCGCCGGCCGTGGCACCGACGAACGGCAGCCGGTCGCGCAGCACGACCGGCTGCACCGGCCGCTCCTGCGCCACCGCGGCCGGTGGTGTGGCCGACGGCTTCTGCGGTGGCAGCAACGGGTTGCGCTCCACCGGCGGCAGCTGGGCGCTCACTGCGGCGACCGGGTCGACCAGGCCGAAGCCGGTCCGCTCGTCGCGGCCGGGCCGGTCGAGGTCCGTCGCGGTCCGCACCAGCGCGTTGACGACGTCCTTCGCGGCCATGTCCGGGTGCTTGGCCCGCACGAGCGCGGCGACACCGGCCACGATCGCCGAGGCCGCACTGGTGCCGTCCATCTCGGCGTACCCGCTCTCGTACACGCTTTCCGGCGACGCGGTGACGATGCCCTCGGCGGGAGCGGCGAGCACGGTGTCCGCGCCGACGTTGGACGACTTCCACGGCAGGCCCTGGCGGTTCGTGCCCGCCACGGCGATCACACCGCCGATGTTCGCGGGCGACGAGACCTCCCTGCCCTCGTTGCCGGTCGCGGCGACGAGGACGACGTCCTTCTCCATCGCGTAGTTCACGGCCTTGACCAGGCCCGGTGTCGTCGAGCCGGTGAAGCCCAGCGACAGGTTGATGACCTTGGCGCCGTGGTCGGTGGCCCACCGGATGCTGTCGGCCACGACGTCGAGCGCGAACTGGGTCTTCTCGGCGCTCGCGACCGGCAGGATCTTCGCGCCGGGGGCGATGCCGAGCGCGCCGCCGTTGCGGCCGGTGCCCGCGATGATCGCCGCCATGCCGGTGCCGTGGCCGTCGGTGTCGGTGGTGCCGTCGGTGCCCTTGGCGCTGCCGAAGCCGGTGCCCGGTAAGACGCGTCCCGCGAGGTCGGGGTGCTTGGCGTCGACGCCGGAGTCGATCACGCCGACGATCACGCCCTCGCCGCGGGACTGCTCCTGGGCGCTGTAGACGTCGAGCGCGTCGAGGTGCCACTCCTGTTCCTCGATGGTCTGCGCGGCGAGCAGCAACGGCAGCGCGACGACGAGCGCGGGGACCAGTGACACGTCCCGTTCATCGCGTTTCGGCCGTGCGGCGCAACGTGCCCGGTGTCACACCCAGCGTAAGGGCCCTGTTAACAAACCGTGAAAAGCCCTTATTCGGACATCCCTCACGTTTGAGTTGCCGTTGAATGGGGTTATCCCGAGGCCGGAGGTGGCCAGTGGTTCGTGTCGAAGCAATGCTCGGCCTCGAATGGGCTAGTGCGCTCGAGGCACCCAACTCTGTCGATCTCGCCCAGTCCCCCGCTGACGCCCGGCGATCCTGGGTGAACAAGGCGAGCGAGAAGCAGGTTCTCGCGATGTACCGATCCGTCCGAGACGTCGAGGACGCACCGGCACCGTGGTGGTTGCGTGCGCTCGACAGAGGCAGACTGAGGTCCCGTGCCGAAGGTCACGCCATCGAGGACGCGGTGACCGAGCTGTTGTCGGCCCGCCCGGGATGGGTGTACGTCCCGTGGGTGGACCTCGGTGAGGTCGGCTACTGGGAGTACGTGCCGTCCGAAAGCGGTGTCTACGGCCCGGCGACACCGACGACGGTGCAGTTCACCGACTCCCACCGCGGCTGGATCCACCTGGTGCCGGCGCACCGCGGACCCGGCCACGCGCAGCCGATCGACTTCACGGTCGCCGACCTGCGTGCGCAAATCGAGGACATCGAGCTCATCGCCTAGGCTGTCCGGTCGTGACCAGGCCTGAGCACCACCGTTCCATCGTCAGCTTCGTGCAGCGCGGCGAGCGCATGACCGTGGGGCAGGAACGTGCCTGGGACACGTACTGGGAGAAGCTCGGCCACGACGTGAAGACGTTGCCGGACGGACCGCTCGACTTCACGTCGTGGTTCGGTCGTTCCGCGCCCGTGCTCCTGGAGATCGGTTCCGGCATGGGCGAGACCACCTCCCAGCTCGTGGCCGCCGCGCCCGAGCTGAACTACGTCGCCGTCGAGGTCTACAAGCCCGGCCTGGCCCAGCTGCTGCTGCGCGCCGAGCACCTGGGCGGGCTCGACAACCTGCGCGTGCTGCGCGGCGACGCCGTCGACCTGCTGACCGACCACGTGGCACCCGCGTCGCTGCACGGCGTGCGGATCTTCTTCCCGGACCCGTGGCCGAAGAAGAAGCACCACAAGCGCCGCCTGGTGCAGCCGGAGTTCATCTCGCTGCTCGCCTCGCGGCTGGAGCCCGGTGGCGTGCTGCACCTGGCGACCGACTGGGAGAACTACGCGGAGCAGATGCTCGAGGTGTGCTCCGGTGAGCGCCTGCTCACGAACATGTACGACGGCTGGGCGCCGCGGCCGGACTGGCGGCCGGTCACGAAGTTCGAGCAGCGCGCCGTGAACGAGGGCCGCGTGTCGCACGACCTGATGTTCAAGCGGAACGACCTCACCTGATCGAGGTCTCAAGCGGGCAGGTCGGCCACTACGGGTCTTGGCGTCACCCGATCAGGTGGCTGGTGTTGATCACCCGATGTGCCCCGAGTGGCAGTGACGCGTGAGGCCGTCGCCGAATTAGGTTCTCGCTCCGTGACCCCCGACGTCCTCCCCGTCGCGGAGGAGTTCGTCCGCATGTTCCACGCGGCGCACTCCGACGCAGGCTCGCTGTCCGCCCGCATCGCTCAGGTGCGCGCCGAGATCGCCGAGACCGGAACCTACCGCCACACCACCCACGAGCTCGCCTACGGCGCGCGGATCGCGTTGCGCGACTCCGGCTGGTGCACCTCGGGTGTGCCGTGGCGGCGGCTGAAGGTCCGCGACCTGCGCGGTTACCGCAACGCCGCCGCGGTCGCGGGTGAGTGCGTGGAACACCTGCGGCTCGCCACGAACGGCGGTGAGATCCGGCCGCTGGTGACCGTCTTCGCGCCGGACGCGCCGGGCTCGCCCGGCCCGGTGATCTGGAACGAGCAGCTGGTCCGGTACGCCGGGTACGCCGACGGCACCGGTGACCGGCGCTACGCCCAGTTCACGGAGACCATGCAGGGCATGGGGTGGCGGCCGCCGGCCCGCAGGTCCCGCTTCGACCTGCTGCCGCTGGTGGTGGAGACGCAGCACGAGGGGCCGCGGCTGTTCACGTTGCCGTCCGAGATCGTGCACGAGGTGCCGCTGGAACACCCGGCCCTGCCGTGGTTCGGCGAGATGGGGCTGCGGTGGCACGCGGTGCCGGTGATCTCGAACATGCGCCTGTCGATCGGCGGCGTGCACTACCCGGCGGCGCCGTTCAACTCGTGGTTCGTCGGCGCGGAGATCGGCACGCGGTCATTGGCCGAGGAAGGCGCGTACGGCGTGGCACGTGACGTTGCCGAGGCCCTCGGCCTGGACACGTCGTCCGAACGCACGCTGTGGCGGGACCTCGCGACAGTTCACCTGAACGCGGCGGTACTGCACTCGTTCGACAAAGCGGCCGTCACCATCACCGACCACCACGCCGAGGCGTTGCACCGGCTCGCCTGGCTGCGCTCCCGCCAACGCCCGTCGCCGGCGCGTCCGGCGTTCCGGCTGGACCCCGCCGCCGCGGCACGCGCACGGACCGGTGCTCCGGCGCGCTTCACCACCGCCTTGGACGAGACGCGCCCGCAGCCGACGAGCAGACTGGCCGAGCTGCTGCGCCAGCAACACTCCCTGACCAGCGCCTGACTTCCCCATCACACGCTGGTGCCGGCGGGTCTGCCTAGCTCTGGGAGTCGATCAGCACGCCCGACAGGGCCATGAGCGCAAGCACCAGCAGGCCGACCACCGCGGCTGCCCACGTGAACACGACTGACAACATGACGTCCTCCACTTCCCGTCTTCCGTCATTCCAGAGTCCGTCACGGCGTCGTCGTCCGGCATCCGCCGGGAGGGTGTTTCCGCAGGTCGCCCAGTCAGCCTTATGGCTGATGGCCTCCCAGACCCCGGTCGGACGCGGGATCAGCCTTCCGGCTTTACCGTGTACCGGGTGGAGAGCACGGATCTGAACTGGCGGTTGCTCGCCAAACGCCAGTGGCCGCTGGCGCTCTCGCTCACCGGCATCACGGTCGCCGAGTTCGGCTCGATCGGCACCGCGCTCGGCTGGTGGCAGGTCCCCGGCGTGCTGGTCGTCTGCACGATCGCCGTGCTCGCCCCGCGCCGGCCGTTCGACGCGGCGCTGGCACTGACGTTCGCGATCGTGTGCACGGCGCTCTACATGCGGTTCCTCGGCGTCGCGATCGAACCGCACTTCTTCCTCAGCGGTGCCGACATCGCGATCACCGGTGCCGCGATGGCGACCATCGCGGTCCTGGTGCGGGAGGCGTCGACCTGGCGTGCGGTGAGCGGAACCGTGCTGGTGGTGGCGGCGATGGTCACCGCGGAGGTGCTGGGGTGGCCCGTCGTGTCGGCCACCGAGTACCAGGACTGGACGCCGTCCAGCACGTCGTACCTGTTCGGCGCGACGATCATGTTCGTGCTGGCGGTGGGCACCGGGCTGTACTTCCGCGCGCGGGACGACGAACGCGCGTCCCAACTGGCCGCCTCCGTCGCCGCGGCACAGAACGCCGAGCGGATGGCGCTGGCGCGCGAGCTGCACGACGTGGTGGCGCACTACGTGACCGCGATCGTGGTCCACGCCCAGGCCGGGCAGCTCAACCGCGAGGTCGACGTGCTGCCGTCCATCGCCGCGTCCGGCGCGGAGGCGTTGAGCGCGATGCGGCGGCTGGTCGGGACGTTGCGCGACGGTGAGGCCAGTAGCCCGGCCGCGTCGTCGTCGCTCGTGGACGACGTGGAGGCGCTGGCTGCGGAGTCGGGGCTGCCGGTCCGGCTGTCGTTCGACCTGCGGGACGCGGTGCCGCAGGAGCTGGCCCGCTCGGTGCTGCGGCTGGTCCAGGAGTCGTTGACGAACACCGTCAAACACGCGGCCGCGGTGTCCTCAGTGGACGTCTCACTGTCCTCACAGGACGGTGTGCTGCGGCTGGAGGTCTCCGACGACGGCATCGCGTCGGGCGTTCCCGTCGGTGGATCAGGGGGTTACGGCCTCGTCGGCATGCGCGAGCGGGCGGAGCTGCTCGGCGGCACGTTCTCGGCCGGCCGACGCGAACCGACTGGGTGGACGGTCCGCGCCGAACTGCCGGTTTCCTAGTTCTCGTCGCGGATGACGTCGAACTCCTGCGTCATCTCGACATCGCTGAACTGGTCGTCGTTGTGTGGGTCGATGTCGGCCACTGATGCCTCCGCATGATCACGCCGTACCCGTGCGGTGTGATCATGCCAACTCAGCGCCGTGTCGGCGGCTTGGGGGTGGCGGGCTTCTGCGCGCGCCGGAAGTCTCCACTGGACGTGCACGGCTTCTTCGACATGATCATGAGACGCCGCTGTGCTCGCCCTGGTTGCTCACCCGATGCACAAAAGGCCCGCCGCGAGTGACGCGACGGGCCCCTTGGTTGGGGAAAAGTAAGGGGCCGGATGCGGACCCTGGGGGTCGGCCCGCACCCGGACAACAACTGGATTCCCACTCTTCGACCACCTATGCATGCTTGTGATCGGCATCACAATGGCAGGATCCCCCGCATGTCACTGCGTCTGCACGCCCCGGTGGTCCTGCCCTGCGACCCGACCTGCTCCGTCCTGCGCGACGCGGTCGTGGACGTCGTCGACGGCCGCATCACGCACGTGGGCCCGCTCGCGGACGCGCCGGCGTTCGACGGCGAGGTCCGCACGGTGCCGGGCATGCTGCTGCCCGGCCTGGTGAACACCCACGCCCACAGCCCGATGACGGTGCTGCGCGGCCTGGGCTCCGACCTGCCGCTGCTGCGCTGGCTGCAGGAGCAGATGTGGCCGAACGAGGCGCGGATGACCGCCGCCGACGTCGGCACCGGCATGCTGCTGGGCGCCGTGGAGATGCTGCGGCGCGGCGTCACCACCTCCGCCGAGATGTACTTCCACGGCCCCGAGCTGGTGTCCTCGGTGCTGGCGGCCGGCTCACGGGTGGTGTTCGGTGGCGCGATCCTCGACGTGCCGGGGATGGACTGGCGTGCGCTGACCGGTGAGATCTCGTCGTGGATCGACGCGGACGGCCTGCGGTTCGGCCCCGGCGAGCGGGTCGAGCTGGCCTACGGCCCGCACTCCGCCTACACCCTCTCGGCTCCCCAGCTGACGTCGATCGCGGCCGAGGCACGGGAGCGCGGCGCGCTGTTCATGGTCCACGTCGCCGAGTCGCCGTTCGAGGACGAGGCCGCACGGGCGGAGTTCGGCTCCGTGCCGGCCCTGCTGAAGGCCTCGGACGTGCTGGGCGGCCGCGTGCTGTCCGCGCACTCCGTGCACCTGTCCGACGACGACATCGCGCTGTACGCGTCGTTCGGCGTCGGCGTGGCCCACTGCCCGTCCTCGAACGCGAAGCTCGCCTCGGGCATCGCACGGGTGCGCGACCTGCTGAACGCCGGCGTGAACGTCGGCCTCGGCACCGACGGCCCCGCGTCGAGCGACGACCTCGACCTCCTCGCGGCGGCCAGGCTGGCGGCACTCTTCGCCCGCGTCTCCGCCATGGACGCGACGGCCCTCGGCGCCGCACAGGCGTTGCTGATGGCGACCCGCGGCGGCGCCGCCGCCCTGGGCCGCGACGACATCGGCGCGCTGGAGACCGGGCGCTGGGCCGACGTCGTGCACGTCGACGTGGACGACCCTGCGTTCGCGACCGGGCTGGACGCGCCGGACGAGCAGCTGCTGGCCAACCTGGTCTGGGCGGCCGGGTCGCGCCGGGTCACCGACGTGTGGGTGGCGGGCGACCAGGTCGTCGCCGGTGGCGAGTCGACGCGGGTGGACCGGCACGAGGCGCAGGCCGGCGTGACGGCCGTGGCGCAGCGACTGCGGAGCGTCAGCCGCTAGCCACAGGTTGTTGACAAGCCTGTGGACAACTTCACCTGGGCTGTGGACGGATGACGAGCTCGGTGATGTGGGCGTCCGGCGTGGCCAGCACGGCGGACGCCACCGCCCGCCCCACCGAGGCCGGGTCCAGGTACTGGGTGGCGTCGTAGTCGCCGCCCTCCTGGCGCCGCACCTCCTGCTGCATCGGCGTGTCGGTGCGGCCGGGGAACACCGAGGTCACGCGCAGCGCGGGTTCGTCGGCGCGCAGGGCGTCGGCGTAGGCGCGCAGGGCGTACTTCGAGGCCGCGTAGACGCCCCAGCCGGGGTTGACGCGCAGGCCGGCGCCGGAGTTGACCAGCACGACCTGGCCGGCCGCCGCGCGGAGCCGGGGGAGCAGCAGGCGGGTCAGTTCGGCGACCGCGAAGACGTTGACCTCGAAGGTCCTGCGCCAGTCGTCGTCGGTGGCCTGGGACAGCGGGCCGAGCAGTGCCACGCCGGCGCTGTGGACCAGCACGTCGAGGCGGGAGAGCGTGGCCAGGTCGGCGGAGGCGGTGTTGGTCAGGTCGAACGGCCACGCCTGTGCGCCGGGGAGCTCCGCGGCCAGCAGCGAGAGCGACGTTTCGTCACGTCCGCCTAGCAGGAGGTCGTGGGTTGGCGCCAGACTGCGGGCGATGGCAGAGCCGATCCCGCTGGACGCTCCGGTGACCAGAGCGACCGGACGAGCCGTGTTCACCTGTGACTCCGCTGGGGAGCGCACCTCGTCACGCATGGGGGGAACCGTAGCGTGCCCAAGAAGCTGATCCTGCCGTACCTGTGCCTGCTGTACTTCGTGAACTACCTCGACCGGGTGAACATCGGCTTCGCCGGACCCAACGGCATGTCGGAGGAGCTGCGGCTCACCTCGACGGTGTTCGGGTTCGCGTCGGGCGTGTTCTTCATCGGCTACCTGCTCCTGGAGGTGCCGAGCAACCTGGCGCTGCACCGGTTCGGGGCGCGCAGGTGGATCGCGCGGATCATGATCAGCTGGGGGATCGTGGCGAGCGCCATGGCGTTCGTGCCCAACGGGACCGTGCTGGTCGTGCTGCGGTTCCTGCTGGGTGTGGCGGAGGCCGGGTTCTTCCCGGGGATCATCCTGTACCTGACGTACTGGTACCCGCAGAAGGACCGGGCGAGGGTCGTCGCGATGTTCATGGTCGCGGTGCCGATCTCGACGGCGCTGGGCGCCACGGTCAGCGGGTTGCTGATCCAGTGGACGGACTGGCGCACGATGTTCCTCCTCGAAGGGCTGCCGGCCATCGCGCTGGCGTTCGTGACGTGGTTCTGGCTGCCGGACCGGCCGGAGGAGGCCGTCGAGCAGCCGGCGGAGGAGCACTGGCCGTTGCGCAAGGCCCTCACGCACCCGCGGGTGCTGGCGCTGAGCTTCGTGTACTTCGGGATCGTCTATGGGCTGTACACGCTGGGGTTCTTCCTGCCGACGATCATCAAGGGGCTGGCGCCGGGGGCGAACACGGTCGAGCGCGGGCTGATCAACGCGATCCCGTACGTCCTCGGCGCGGTCGCCATGGTCCTGTGGGCCAGGCACGGCGACCGCACCGGAGAGCGGAAGTGGCACGTCGCCGCGCCGATGCTAGTCGGTGGTGCGGCGATCCCGGTCGCGCTCTACCTGGAGCACCCGGTGGCCGCGATGGTCGCGGTGAGCGTGTGCGCCATCGGTGTCTGCGCCGCCCTGCCCACGTTCTGGGCGCTGCCGACCGGTTTCCTGGGTGGCACGGCCGCCGCGGGCGGGATCGCGTTGATCAACTCACTGGGCAACGTGAGCGGGTTCGTCGCGCCGTACGTCACCGGGTGGCTGCGCGACGTCACCGGGACCCAGAAGACCGGCCTCTGGGTCGTCGGCGTCACGATGGTCAGCGCTGCCGTGGTGGCGCTGGTTCAGCGGGCGGGCGCGGAGAAGACGTAGAGGGCCTCGTAGTGCACGGAGGTCTGCTCGCCCTCCTGGCACGTGCCGGCCGGCGCGACACCGCCCCTGGTGGAGAGGCGCTGCACGTAGCTGACGCCTTCGAACACGCCCTTGCCCCTGGTGGACCTGGCCTTCAGCAGGAGCTCGGGCACCGCTCCCGCCACGTCGTTGCGGGCGCCGTCGACCGGGGCGGCCTCGACCGCGCTTCCATCCACTGTGGACACCCAGATCGGGCCGCGCGAGTGCAGGGCGACCGCGCGGCCGAGGCGGTCGGCGAGGGTGGCGGCGGGTTCCAGGCCCTTCCAGGCCCCGGCCGTGCAGCTGTAGGTCTGCACGCCCTTGGCGTAGAACCTGGCGACGACCCGGTTTCCGGCCGGCACCTGGACCGCGGGCGCGACGGCGACGGCGGACTCACCCATGACCTCGGGCGTCGGGGCGGCGGTGGAGCCGGCCGCTCCCGCGCCGAGGCCGGCCAGAGCTGTTGCGACGAGCACGAGACCAGCACGCTTGAACATCACTCACTCCCAAGTGGACAGACAGTGCGACGTGTCTCGGCTGTCCGCGGTGCAGCCACCAGGGCATACGGCCTGGTGGCTGCACCGGTTCAAACGAACTCGGGGAGTGAGCGGGGCGGTACCGCCCGTCAGCCGCAGATGCGGCGGCGGTCCTGGCGCCACACCACGGCCACGGCCGGGCGCGGCTGCGAGGTGCCACCGTCCGGCCAGTGCGACAGCGGGTTGTTCGCCGACGCGCCGTCGATCTCACCGGGGTGCTGCACCGACACCAGGACGAAGTCCTCCGTGACGACCGGGCCGCACGCCTCCGCGCCCTTGGGCACCGTGAGGAACTGCTTCACGAAACCGCGGCGCTTGCCGTCGACCGGCACCGCGAAGATGCCGTCGTTGGACTTCAGCGCGTTGCCGTCGGTGGAGATCCACAGGTTGCCCCGCGGGTCGAACGCGACGTTGTCGGGGCAGGAGATCGGGCTGACCTGCGACTTGTCGTAGCCGCCGAAGTAGGTGTCCGGCGACTTCGGGTCACCGCAGACCAGCAGCAGCTTCCACGAGAACGTGGTCGCCGTGTTGTCGCTGCGGCGCTCCTCGATCTCCAGCACGTGGCCGTGCTTGTTGTTGATCCGCGGCGCGACCTCGGTCGGGCCCTCCTTGCCGGGCTTCACACCGCGGTCGGTGTTGTTGGTCAGCGCGGCGTAGATGCGGCGGTTCTTCAGCGACGGCTCGACGTCCTCGGGACGGTCCATCTTCGTGGCGCCCACCTTGTCGGCGGCCAGGCGCGTGAAGACGTACACCTCCTCGGCGGTGAAGCCGGGGACGAACGACCTGTCGTTGTGCGCCAGCGGGATCCACTCGCCCGAACCGTCGAACTCGCCGTCGGAGGGCAGCTTGCCGGTGCCGTCGATCTCGGCGGCCGGGCTGTCGCCGGTGAACCTGGCGACGTAGAGCGTGCCCGAGTCGAGCAGGCGCTTGTTGTGCTCACGCGCGCGCTTCGAGTCGCCGCGCTGGTAGTAGCCGTCGGTGACGAACTTGTACATGTAGTCGAAGCGCTCGTCGTCACCCATGTACGCGACGACCCGGCCGTCCCGCGCGACGATGACGTTGGCGCCCTCGTGCTTGAAGCGGCCGAGCGCGGTGTGCTTGACCGGCGTCGAGGTCGGGTCGAGCGGGTCGATCTCGACGATGTAGCCGAAGCGGTTGGCCTCGTTCGGCTCCTTCGACAGGTCGAAGCGCTTGTCGAAGTTCTCCCACTTGCGCAGCGACGCCTTGCCGGAGAAGCCGTAGCGGCCGAGCTTGGCCTTGGTGTCGGCGTCGGTGACCAGGTCCGCGTTCGCGAAGTACTGGTTGAAGTTCTCCTCGCCGGACAGGATCGTGCCCCACGGCGTGACGCCGCCGGAGCAGTTGTTCTGCGTACCGAGGACGACCTTGCCCGACGGGTCGGCGGAGGTCTTGAGGAACTTCGAGCCGGCGGCCGGGCCGCGCACCTCGAACGGCGTGGTCAGCGTGATGCGGCGGTTGTAGCGCTTCTTGTCCTTGGACACCACGAGCTTGCCGGAGCGGTGGTCGCGCTCGACCTGCACGACCGACAGGCCGTGCGCGGCCCACGCGATCTTGGCGTGCTTCTCGGTGGCGGTGGTTTCGGTCCAGTCCTTGAACATGAAGGACTCGGTCGTGTACTCGTGGTTGCTCACCATGAGCCAGCGGTCCCAGCCCGGCAACGGGACGAGGCCGCAGAAGTCGTTGTTGAAGCCGAACTGCTTGGCCTGCGCCTCGGGCGTCTGGTTGTCGAAGTCGAACTTCGGCGCGTCGGCCAGGACCGGGTCACCCCAGCGGATGACGACCTCGGTCTGGTAGCCCTTCGGCACCACGACCTCGTCGAGGGTGTTGGGCTGCACCGGCTCGAAGTTGAGGCCGTCGCGGTCGTGGCCGAACCTGCGGTCGAGCTCGGCGTCGAGGCCGGCCTCGGCACCGGCGGGAGCGGCGGCGGCAGCACCGGAGAACGCCAGCGCGCCGGCACCGGCGGCGGCGACGACCGCACCGGCCTTCAGCATGCCGCGGCGGCTCACGACCTCCTTGACGACGTCGCCGAAGTAGGCGTTGCGCGACGAGTTGGGCGCCTCGTGCGAACACGCGTTGCCGCAGCGGAACTCGCAGGTGACGGCCTGACGCCCGAGCGGGTGGCCGGTCGGGAGCAGGGGCAGCATGCGGCGGCCCCGATCGGTGGGTGAGGACACGCAGGCCTCCGAGATCGGTCAGTGTGGGAACTGGCCGAACCTAAGAGCCCAACGAGATCGCCTGCCGTCCAGCAGGTGAACGGCAGGCGAACTCGTCCTACTCCCGAACGACCGGGGCACGCAGGGTGATCAACCGATTTCACCCAGCTGACGACGGCCCTTGCGCCACACCGCGACGACCGACGGACGCGGCCGCGCGGTGCCCCGGTCCGGCCAGTTCGACACGGGCTTGTCGGCGTTCGCGCCGTCCACCTCGCCGGGGTGCTGCACGCACACGGTGACCACCCGCTCGCCGATCACCGGACCGCACGTCTCGGCGCCGCGCGGCACCGTGAGGAACAGCTTGAGGTGCCCGCGTTCCGGTCCCTCCAGCGGCACGGCGTAGAGGCCGTCGTTGAGCCCGTCGAGCTTGCCGTCGGCGTCGGTGGAGATCCACAGGTTGCCGTGCCGGTCGAACGCCACGTTGTCCGGGCTGGAGATCGGGCTGACCTGTGACTTGTCGTACCCGCCGAAGTAGGTGTTCGGGTCGTCCGGGAAGCCGCACACCAGGAACAGGTCCCAGTCGAACCTGAGCGCGAGCGCGTCGCTGCCGCGTTCGACGAGCTCCAGCACCTGGCCGTGCCGGTTGTTGACCCGCGGGTTCGGCTCGGTCGGGCCCTCCTTGCCCGCGGTGACGCCGCGTTCGACGTTGTTGGTGAGCGCGCAGTAGACCGTGCCGGTGCGCGGGTGGCACTGGATGTCCTCCGGGCGGTCCATCTTCGTGGCGCCGACCTTGTCCGCCGCGATGCGCGTGAAGACGTACACCTCCTCGGCGGTCATGCCCGGCACGAACGACCGGTCGCCCGCCGCCAGCGGGATCCACTCGCCGGTGCCGTCGAACCTCCCGTCGGCGGGCAGCTTCCCGGTGCCGTCGATCTCGGCCGGCGGGCTGTCGCCGGTGAAGCGCGCGACGTAGAGCGTGCCGTCGTCGAGCAGCGTCATGTTGTGGCGGCGCGCCGCCTTGCTGTTGCCGTGCTTGACCTTGCCGTTCGAGATGAACTTGTAGATGTACTCGAACCGCTCGTCGTCACCGGAGTACGCGACCACGCGGCCGTCCTCGGCGATGCGCACGTTCGCGGTCTCGTGCTTGAAGCGGCCGAGCGCGGTGTGCTTGACCGGCGTGGAGTCCGGGTCGTGCGGGTCGAGCTCGATGACCCACCCGAACCGGTTGACCTCGTTGGGTTCCTGCGCGAGGTCCCAGCGCTTGTCGAAGCGCTCCCACTTGCGGGTGGTCGCCGTGCCGGTGACGCCGTACCTGCTGAGCCTGGGGTCGTTGCGGCCGGCGGCGTTGGCGAAGTACTGGTTGAAGTTCTCCTCGCCGGACAGGATCGTGCCCCACGGCGTGACGCCGCCGGAGCAGTTGTTGATCGTGCCCAGGACCCTGCGGCCGGTCGGGTCGGCCGAGGTCTTCAGCAGGTCGCTGCCCGCGGCCGGACCGCGCACCTCGAACGGCGTGTGCAGCGTGATGCGGCGGTTGTACCTGCTGAACCCCGGCCGGTAGTGGCCGGAGAAGAACGACCGCTTGATCATGAACACCGAGAGGCCGTGCGCGGCCCAGGCGATCTTCACCTGTTCCTCGGTGGGGTTGTTCGGGTCGTAGCCGCGGAACATGTGCGGCTCGCTGGTGTACTCGTGGTTGGTGACCATGATCCCGGTCAGCTCCAACGGGTCCAGCGGCAGGATGGCGGCGAAGTCGCAGTTGAAGCCGAACTGCTTCTCCTGCTTGGCGGCGGTCTGGTGGTCGAAGTCGAACTCGGGCACGCCGGGGAAGAGCGGGTCGCCCCAGCGGATCACGATCCCCTGCTCGTACCCCTCGGGGATGACGACCTCGTCCTTGGTGTTGACCTCGACGGGCGTGAAGTCGAGCCCCCTCGGCGGGCGGTGGCCCTGCGCCTCCGGCTGCGCCGCGGCGGTGGCGGTGGCGGTGGCGGGCAGTGCGACCGCCGCGGTGGCCGCGACCACGGCACCGGCCTTGAGCGCGGTGCGCCGGCTGAGCAGGTCGCCGAAGTACGGGTTGCCGGAGGTGTTCGGGACGTCGTGGAAGCACGCGTCCCCGCAGCGGTACTCGCATGTCACCGCTGCTCTGCCGATCCGGTGGTTGACGAGCGGCAGAGGGATCATGGTGGTGGCCTCCTACGGTCGGTTCGGGAACCGCGACCGACCGTAGTTCACCCTTCGTTAACCGACTAGCTGCTCACCGGCAATCACGACTTCCGTCGGTACCTCACGGGTGTCCGTGCGGTTGAACGCCAGCAGCACGGCCGCGACCACGCACAGCACCGCCGCTACGACGAACGGCTGCGCGAGGTGGCTGACGAACGTCGCCGCCAGCGCACCACCGAGCCACCGCAGGAAGTTGTACCCGGCGCTCGCCACCGGCCGCGGCGCGTCGCTGACGCTCATCGCGGCACCGGTGAACAGCGTGTTCAGCAACCCGCTGACCAGCCCGCTGACGATCACGGCGACCACCAGCAACGGCTTGCTGGGCACGGCCATCAGCAACATCAGCAGGGCGAACGCGAGCACCGACCCGATGACGGCGCTCTTCTCACCGACCCTGTCCGCGAGCCGCGGCGCGAGGAAGACGCTGGAGACCGCGACGCACACGCCCCAGCCGAAGAAGATCAGCCCGATCTCGACGGCACCCCACCGCAGGACGAACGGCGACCAGGCCAGGACCGTGAAGAACGCGGCCGTGTAGAGCGCGGCACCGATCGACGTGCGCAGCAGCACGGGGTGCCTCAGCGCCTTGAGCGGGTCGAGCAGCCCGATCGCGGGCCGTTCGTGGTGGGAGTCCTTGGCCAGGAAGATTGCACAAAGGACCAGCGCGACGGCCATCAGCACCGCGGTGCCCAGGAACGGCCCGCGCCACGAGAAGCTGCCGAGCAACGCCCCGAGCAGCGGCCCGACGCTCAGACCGAGCCCGAGCGCGGCCTCGTAGAGCAGGATCGCACCCTTCTGACCGCCGCTGGCAGCACCGACGATGACGCTGAGCGCGGTCGCGATGAAGAACGCGTTGCCGAGCCCCCACACGGCCCGGAGACCGACCAGCTGACCGATGCTCCCGGCCGCCGCGCACGCCAGCGTGGCGACGACGATCAGCGCGAGCCCGCCGACGAGCGTGCGCTTGGCCCCGAACCGCGCCGTCGCGGCACCCGTGAAGAGCATCGCCACGACCTGGACGCCGAGGTAGGAGGAGAAGAGGAGGGTGACCTGCGACGGTGTTGCGTGCAGACCCTCTGCGATGGACAGCAGGATCGGGTCCACGAGCCCGATCCCCATGAAGGCGATCACGGCTGCGAAAGCAGTGATCCACACCTGTTTGGGCTGAGCCTTGAAATTCACTTAGCTACCCTAACAGATTTACTTAGCATGGCGAAGTACAACGCGTCACAGTACGGTTCTCGTCGTGGAAGCGGTGATCTTCGACCTCGACGGCGTGCTGATCGACTCCGAGCAGGTGTGGGACGAGGTGCGCCAAGCCTTCGCGGCGGCGCACGGCGGCGTGTGGACGCCGACCGCCACCCGTGACATGCAGGGCATGTCCACCCCCGAGTGGGGCGCGTACCTAGTCGAGGCCGTGGGCGTGCGACTGACCCCGGAACAGGCCTCCGCCGGCGTGATCGCCGAGATGCAGAAGGCCTACGCCGCCCACCTGCCGCTGATCCCCGGCGCCGTGGACGCGGTCCGCGCGGCCGCCACCCGCTTCCCGGTCGCCATCGCCTCGTCCGCGCCGGCGGTGCTGATCAAGGTGTTCCTGGACGTGACCGGCCTGCCGGTGCCCGTGGCGGTGTCGTCGGAGGAGTGCGCGGCGGGCAAACCCTCACCGGACGTCTACCTGCTGGCGGCGTCGAAGCTCGGCGTCCCGCCGTCGTCCTGCTACGCCGTGGAGGACTCCACGAACGGGCTGCGCGCGGCGCTGGCGGCGGGGATGACGGTGCTGGCGGTGCCGAACCCGCACTTCCCCCCGGCCGAGGACGTGCTGGCTCAGGCGCGGGTGCTGGCCTCGATCGCCGACCTCCCGGACGCGCTGGCGTAACTCGTCGCGGCCATGCCCAGCGCGATGCACGTGCAGGCGATGACCCCCTCCGGCCAGTAGATGTGGCTGTCGAGGAACAGGAAGCTGCCCACCAGCAGGAGAACCGCTCCCGGAATCGCCTTGAGGCGGTGCTTGACCAGCGCACACACCGCGATGCCGACGCTGGCGGCGAAGAAGCACCACGACCCGACCGTGCCGAGCCGGTTGCCGATCTCGAAGACGGGCGCGTCCGCGTCCGTGCGACCACCGTTGGCCAACGTCATCGCACCGCCGCCAATGCCGGCCAACGCGTCGAGGGCGCCGTAGTAGACGACGTAGCCGAACGTCGCCACGCGGCCAAGCCAGCGCACGACCTTCGGGCTGTCGTCGAGCAGCACCCACTGCGCAGCGCCCAGCAACGGGAAGACCGCCGCCAGGACGATGTGCATGTCGCGCCACCACTGGGCGGTGGACGCGTCGAGGTGGTGGGGGTGGGTCAGGCCGATGCCGGCGAGGAGCAGGCCGGGGAGGGCGACGAGGAGCGTGCGCACCGCGCCGAACCTAGCGGAAGCCGGGCTTTCGCTGAGACTCCGAACACACGAATCAGGCTGTCTCCCGACGGCCCATCGTGCCTAGCCTCGCGCTCATGACGCAACGGGTGGCTGTGGTGACCGGCACGGCGCAGGGCATGGGGCTGCGGATCGCAGAGGTGCTGCGCGAGGACGGGTTCGCCGTCGTCGGGTTCGACCTGCGGGAGAGCGAGGGCGGGATCGTCGGCAACGTGGCGAGTGCCGCGGACGTCGCGAGGCTGACCGAGCACGTCATGAGCACCCACGGGCGGGTGGACGTGCTGGTGAACAACGCGGGGATCGCGGGCATCGTGCCGTTCGAGGACACCACCCTCGAACAGTGGGAGCGGATCATGGCGGTCAACCTGACCGGGCCGTTCCTGCTGACGCAGGCGCTCGGCAAGGTGATGCTCGACCAGCGTTCGGGCAGTGTCGTCAACATCGCGTCCGTCGCCGGGCTGCGGGGCGTGGCGGACCGGGCGGCGTACAACACGACCAAGCACGGGTTGATCGGGCTGACCAGGACGCTCGCCGTCGAGTGGGGTGGCAGGGGCGTCCGGGTCAACGCGGTGTGCCCGGGCTGGGTGAAGACCGAGATGGACGTCGAGTCGCAGGCCGGTGGGCACTACGAGGACGACGACATCACCGACCACGTGCCCATGGGGCGGTTCGCGGCGCCGGACGACATCGCGCAGGCCGTGCGGTTCCTGGCGGGCGACAACTCGCGGTACGTCAACGGGGTCGCGTTGCCGGTCGACGGTGGGTGGACCGCGGACGGCACCTGGCAGCGGCTGCGGCTCTCGAAGCGCTGAGCGGGCGGGCCGCCCTCCTGGCTGGAGGGCGGCCCGGCAGCGTCAGGCCTCGCCGCGGATGAAAGCCTCGACGGCCTCGTGGGCCTCGGGGTCCGAGTACTGCACGGGCGGGGACTTCATGAAGTACGACGACGCGGAGAGGATCGGGCCGCCGATGCCGCGGTCCAGGGCGATCTTCGCGGCGCGCACGGCGTCGATGATGATGCCCGCGGAGTTGGGGGAGTCCCACACCTCCAGCTTGTACTCGAGGTTCAGCGGCACGTCACCGAACGCGCGGCCCTCGAGGCGGACGTAGGCCCACTTGCGGTCGTCGAGCCACGCCACGTAGTCGGACGGGCCGATGTGGACGTTGTCCTTGCCGATGTCGCGGGACAGCTGCGAGGTGACGGACTGGGTCTTGGAGACCTTCTTGGACTCCAGGCGCTCCAGCTCCTTCATGTTGAGGAAGTCCATGTTGCCGCCCACGTTCAGCTGCATGGTGCGGTCGAGCTGGACACCGCGGTCCTCGAAGAGCTTGGCCAGCACGCGGTGCGTGATGGTGGCGCCGACCTGCGACTTGATGTCGTCGCCGACGATCGGCACGCCGGCCGCGCGGAACTTCTCGGCCCACTCCGGGTCGGAGGCGATGAACACCGGCAGCGCGTTGACGAACGCCACACCCGCGTCGATCGCGCACTGCGCGTAGAAGCGGTCGGCCTCCTCCGAGCCCACGGGCAGGTACGAGACCAGCACGTCGACCTCGGCCTCGCGCAGCGCCGCGACCACGTCGACCGGCTCGGAGTCGGACTCCTCGATCGTCTCGCGGTAGAAGCGGCCCAGGCCGTCGAACGTGTGCCCGCGCTGCACGACCACGCCCAGCGGCGGTACGTCCGCGATCTTGATGGTGTTGTTCTGGCTGGCCACGATGGCCTCAGCCAGGTCGACACCGACCTTCTTGGCGTCGACGTCGAACGCGGCGACGAACTCGACATCGCGCACGTGGTAGTCACCGAACTGCACGTGCATCAGGCCGGGCACGCGGGTGCTCGGGTCGGCGTCCCGGTAGTAGTGGACGCCCTGCACCAGCGACGCCGCGCAGTTGCCAACCCCGACGATGGCCACTCGAACGGTGCGGCGGTTTTCGCCCATTGCCGAGTCCTCCTTGATCAACGATGAAGTGCTGCTATCCGTCCTGCTCCGACCGTTCGTGCGCGATGAGCTCGTTGAGCCACCGCACCTCGCGCTCAGTGCTCTCCAGGCCCTGCCTGTGCAGCTCACGGGTGTAGCGGTCGATCTGCTCACCCGTGCGCGTGAGCCGCTCGCGCAGTCCCTCCCTGCGTTCTTCGACACATCGCCGCCGGCCTTCCAGGATGCGCATCCTGATCTCGGCCGGCGTCCGTGAGAAGAACGCCAGGTGGACACCGAACGAGTCGTCGTCCCAGGTCTGCGGGCCCGCGTTGACCAGGAGTTCGGCGAACCGCTCCTTGCCTTCCGGGGTCAGCTTGTAGACCTTGCGCGCCCGACGTCCCCAAGAAAGAGCCGACTCCTCCGGCCCTTCCTCCACGATCAGGCCCGCCCTCTGGAGTCGCCGCAATGTTGGGTACAGCGATCCGTAGGAGAACGCGCGAAACGCTCCGAGCAGGTCTTGCAAGCGCTTGCGCAGCTCGTAGCCGTGCATGGGCGCCTCGTGCAGCAGGCCGAGCAGCGCGAACTCGAACACGAGTCACCTCCTCGCGCCTGCACCGATAGGTGAGGTGATTATATCGGTGCGATACATCGTGGACCCCTCTTCGTTGTGGGATGTCGCACACCGTGATACCGCCTCGGACCCTGCTGCCCTGAACGGCCCATCATGGGGAAGCGGTCGGCACGTACTCTGGTCACGTGTTGACCCAACGGCAGATCGTGGACTACTCGCTGCAGCGCCGTGCGCTGCTGGCGGAGGTCTACTCCGGCCGGACGGGCACCATGGAGGTCTGCGACGCGAGTCCGTACCTGCTCAGAGCTGCGAAGTTCCACGGAACGCAGACGGACGTGCCCTGCCCGGTGTGCCGCAAGGAGCCGCTCACCCACGTGTCGTGGGTCTACGGTGACGAGCTGAAGCACGCGACCGGCTCGGCCCGCACACCCGAAGAGCTCGTGCGGATGGCAACCCTCTTCGACGAGTTCACCGTGTACGTGGTCGAAGTCTGTCGCACATGCAGTTGGAACCACCTGGTGCAGTCATACGTCCTGGGGAAGCGTGGGCTGGAAAAGCCACGCAGGCGGACTGCGGCGGAGTGAACCACTGGTGAGACTGCTGCGAATGATGTACGACCACCGAACCGTGTGCTGACGCACGCCGGTCTGGGAGGCCTTTTCACGTGAACGACCAGCATGATGACAGGCAGCGCGGCGGCGAGCCGCAGTGGCCGACCGGGGACGACCCGGACGGCGGCGGCAGGCGCGATGTCCCGAATCAGCCGCGACCGGGCACCCCGCCCGGCGGTTTCGCACGCCCTCCCCAGGGTGGCACGCCGCCCGGTGGTTTCCCACAGCAGCAGCCCCCACGCCGCCCGAACGGACCAGGCGGACCCCAGGGCGCTCCCGGCGGACCCCAGGGTGGACCCGGTGGCCCGCAGGGTGGACCCGGCCGGCCGCAGGGCCCGGCAGCGGGTGGTCCAGGCGGTCCAGGCCCCGGTGGCCGTCCGCCCACGCCGCCCGGTGGCGTGCCGATCGCACCCCCGCCCGGCGCCCGCCGTCCCGGTGGCCCGAACGGTCCGGGTGGTCCGGGTGGTCCCGGCGGTCCGCAGGGTGGCCCCGGCCGCCCCGGCGTGCCCCCGCGCAACCCCGGTGAGGAGCGGACGACGCAGCTGCCCCCGGTCAACCGGCCTGCGGCGCAGCGCGAACCCGACCTGCTGACCCACCGCGAGCCCGACGACGAGTTCCTGCTCGCCGGCGAACCGGCCGTCGACGACGAGTACTACGACGACGACGAGCCGGAGCTCACCGAAGAGGAGGAGCGCCGCCTGCGCAAGAAGAAGATCTGGAAGCGCGTCCGGATCGGTGCCTTCGTCGCGCTCGGCCTGATGATCCTCGGCCCGGTGATCGCGGTCGCCGTGGCGTACCCGCTGGTCGAGTGGCCGCGCCCGGACAAGGTCGCCGAGCAGCAGGACAAGACGATCACGCTGCGCTACTCCGACGGCTCGGAGATGGGCAAGATCACCTCGCCCGGTGAGAACCGCACGATGCTCACCTACGAGGAGATCCCGGACAACGTCAAGAACGCGGTGCTCGCCGCGGAGGACGCGAACTTCTACGAGAACCCCGGCTTCGACGCGAAGGCCATCCTGCGCGCCGTCTGGATCCAGGCGACGGGTGGCAGCTCCGGTGGTTCCGGTCTGACGCAGCAGTACATCAAGAAGGCGACCGGCAAAGAGGACGCCACGATCACCCGCAAGTTCACGGAGGTCGTCAAGGCCTTCAAGATGAGCAACGAGTCGGACCACAACACGATCCTCACGGCGTACCTGAACACCGTGTACTTCGGCCGCGGCGCGAACGGCATGAAGGCCGCCGCCCAGGTCTACTACAAGAAGGACATGAAGGACCTGACGCCGTCCGAGGCGGCGCTGATCGCGGGCATGATCCAGACGCCCTCCTGGTCCGAGGACAAGGAGTACGTCGCCAAGCGCTGGAAGTTCGTGATGGGGCAGATGCTCCAGAAGAAGTGGATCGACCAGGCCTACTACGACGCGCAGCAGTTCCCGACCCCGCTGCCGTTCGAGGAGACTCAGCCCGCGACCCTCGAGGGCCCGCTCGCCCGCGTGAGCCAGCAGGTCCAGAACGAGATCGACAGCGAGATGGTCGGCCTGACCATGGAGCGTGCGCAGAAGGTCGGCGTCACCGTCTACACGACGATCGACCCGAAGATGCAGAACGCCGCTGTCGAAGCGGTGAACGCCGTGATGACCGGTGAGGACCCCGAGCTGCGCACGTCGCTCAGCGCGATCGACCCGACCACCGGCGCGGTCAGGGCCTACTACCCCGGCAAGGACGGCCTGAAGGGCCTCGACTTCGCGAAGGGCACGGTCCAGGAGGCCGGCTCGTCGTTCAAGCCGTTCGACCTGGTGGCCGCCCTGAAGATGGGCAAGGGCATCGGCGACACCTACGACGGCACCTCACCGCGCAAGATCGGCGGCGTCGAGATCCGCAACGCGGGCCCCAGCCAGTGCGGTAAGCAGTGCCCGATCAAGCAGGCCATGAAGGAGTCGCTCAACACCGTGTTCTACGACATGGTGGCGAACGACACCGGTCCCAGGGCAGTTGCCGACGCGGCCCACGCGGCCGGCATCCCGGAGACGGTCCCGTACGACGGCAAGCCGTTCCGGACGCTCGTCGGCGAGGACGGCGGCGCACCCAACACCGGTATCGCGATCGGCGCGGACGACGCCAGGGTCCGTCCGTTCGACATGGCCTCCGCGTACGCGACCTTCGCGGCGCGCGGCATGTACCGCCCGCCGTTCTTCATCACGAAGATCGAGGCGCCGAACGGCGACCTGCTCTACCAGCACGTGGACAAGGCCACCCCGGCGTTCGACCCGGTCGAGGAGAAGAGCCGCGACATCGCCGACAACGTCACCGAGACGTTGAAGGAGATCCCCAGCGGGAAGATCGAGTGCGCCGCCAAGCGCCCGTGTGCCGGCAAGACCGGTACGCACGAACTCGCCCCCGAAGCGGCGCCGGACCGCAAGGCAGGCCACAACTCGAAGGCCTGGATGGTCGGCTACACGCCGCAGCTCTCCGCCTCCGTGTGGGTCGGCAAGGAAAAGGGCAACCAGCCGATCACGGACAAGGGCGGCAACCCGGTGTTCGGCTCGGGCCTGCCCGGCCTGATCTGGAAGAAGTTCATGGACGCCGCACTGGTGGGCTACCAGAAGGAAGCCTTCGCGAAGCCGAAGCCCCTCGGCAACTTCAACCCGCCGCCGCCGTCCAAGGCTCCGACGTCGAACTCGGCACCCAGCACGCCGCCGAGCACGCCGTCGACAGAGCCGACGCGGCCGTCCCAGACGCGGCCGTCGGAGCCGGACACCCCGTGCGGGCTCTTCGTGTGCCCGCCGTCGAACACGAAGCCGACGACCACGAAGCAAGGACCGGGCAACCCCACGGGTGGCCGGGATCCCGGGGACACGTAGCACGCGCGACAGCTGAAGAGTTCGGTGCACGTTGAACCGCTCTCCAGACGAGTTGGACCGATGATCCAGGTCCGACTGTCCGGGGAGCGGTTCGCTGCATCTTGGGGTTCCAGAGTGGCCCTGTCGTCGGTATGCCTCCTGCGCAGGCATACCCGCAACTCGAAGACAACGACACGGATAGCAGTCTTGACGTTACGCCAAGTCATCGGGTTGAATCAGATTGGTGCCGATGACCAGGGGATCATCACGCGCGACATCTCGGATGCTGGGGATTCGAGCGATCAAACTAGCGCCACTACATCCACATCTACCTTGAAGCGCAGACGGTTACCTTGTGATGCGCATTCCAAGTCGAGAAGACTGTTCATGCGCTTCATCAATCCGGACGAGCACTGACGCCCGGCCACACGAGCCACTTACAGTTAATCCGACACCTCCTGCTTTCGCGTGAATCCGCGAAGAGCCGGTTGCATCGGATCGATTTCGCATGCGAAATCCGACTGACATCAACCACTCGCTCCTCCACATCGCTCGACAGTGCAATGTCGGTTCCCGATTCCAAAGAAAGAGAAACAATGCTGCGCATGAAATCAGCCGCACTCGCAGTACTCACGGCAATGAGTATCCTGCTGCCGACGCAGCAGGCAACTGCGGAGGTGATCGCGACTACCCCCGTTCCCGCGCCATCGATGGGCGCTCAGCAGGTTGGCGAGGCGTGCAAGAGCATTGGAAACGGCGACATTTGCCTTCGCCTGGGAGACATCACCAACAACAGGGCAGACATCACGGTTTGGTATTCCAAGCACGCAGGCGACCCCGTGACGCTCCGGCTCGGCTACTTCCCCGGTGACGGCATCGACGAGGGTGCGTTCACCATCTACGCGGGCGAGGTCCGGGGGTACATCTGGAGGAACGTCAATCTGAGCACCCACTACTGCTACACCGGGGCGGTCCGCCAGGGCGGACCGCCCAACTGGTCGGCTGTCACCCTCGGCGGCGAAGTTTGTCGCTGACAGGAGAGACTCACACAGAAATCTGACGCCGCACCTGCTTGCGGTATACAGCATTCTTTGGGGGAACTCAGATGCATTTACGAAGAGCCCGTGGCCGCGTCCAGCGCAGATCGAAAACCGGCGTGGCGGCGGTCGTAGCTGCTCTGCTGGTCACCACAGCGCAGCCAACCACCGCAGCACCGGATAAATCATTCGATCAAGCACCGCCGTCCGCAACCGCGGTGAGCACGGAACCGGAATCCATCCCTCAGCACAAGCGGTCAGAAGTCATCGGCAAGGACTGGCAGGAATCCACGGACATCGCGTGGACCACCGCCGGTGACGCGAGTGGGTTCCACGTGCTGGCGGCTCAGGCCCGAGAAGGATACGCCTGGCGGACAGTCACATCGCTCGTCGAGCCAGGCTTTGACGCCGATCAGTGGATCGGCAACGCGTGTGCAACCGCGTCCGGCCAGAAGCTCGTGGTCGTCTATGCGCCGCGCACCTTCACGAACAAGCCCGACCTGTTCGAACGTGGCGCCTTCACCGCGATCGTCGACCTGGTGACCGGTGCTGTCAGCAAACTGCCGGTGAGCAGCACCCTCGCTTACTACAGCCCTGGCTGCGGCAGCGGTGAACGAGCGCTGATCACTCAGCAGGCCACGGAGCTGAACGGCAAGTCGCGCCTGGTCGAGGTTGATGCGGCAGCGGCCACCGCAGCCAAGCCGATCGAGGTGCTCGGCCAGGTCACGTCGGCCATTCCCACCAAAGACGGCATTGTTGCCGCAGACGCGGGGCGACTCATCACCGTGGACGCCAAAGGCGCCGCGCGAACACTCGCCAAGACGTCTTCGCTGCCGTTCCACCTGAAGGCGGATTCGTCCGGCGGTGTCGTCTTCTTGGACAGCGAAGGCGGCACGTCATACGTTCGAAGGCTGGAGCGGGCCGTCAAGAACGCCCCGATGAGCACTCTGGCCAAGGGGCCGCTGACCGAGCTCGGCCTGACGTCGAGCGCCAACGGCAAGGTGTTCATCACCGGAAAGAACGAAGAGATCAATCAGCTCCCGGCAACCGTTGTTCGCGCTGACGTGCCCAAGCCGAGCACAATGTCGGTGCAAGGCGAAATCGCCGTGACAGGGGTGATGCGCGCCAAACCTCAGGCGCAAAGCGCTGCGACGACCGATCCCGCAGATGCGCATCTGGTCCGCATCGAGGCCAAGGTCGCGGCGACGGGGAAGAACGTGGCATTCACCGTTCTGCCGAACGCAGCGTCCGGTGCCGGTCGGGTGGCCAGCCCGAAGCTCTCCACCGCAGGCGGTGAGATGACAGCATCCGGATCACCGAACAGCCCTCTCGACGATGAGTCGGTATGTGCGGTCCCCCGCAACAAAGCGGGCCTTGAGGTCTACCAGCCAACTCCTCGACAGGTTGAGTGGGCGGTGGACTACGCGGTGACGAACGGTCTGTACATCCAGCGGGAGGCTAACTGGAAGAACTCCGGAATGGAGACCGCGTGGAAGCCGCAGGAGCTGTTTCCGCCGATTCCACTGGAGGGCGGCGGTTCAGTTCCGCCTCAGGTGATGCTCGGGATCCTCGCCCAGGAGTCCAACCTCTGGCAGGCCGCGCGGTTCGCATTGCCCGGTGTCACCGCCAACCCGTTGGTCGGCAACTTCTACGGCGTCAACCTCTACGACTCGGACCCGCAAAACGACTGGGAAATTCGTTGGAGCCACGCCGACTGCGGCTACGGCATCACGCAGATCACTGACGGCATGCGCAAGGCAGGACGCGAGAAGCCGGACGAGGTCGCCTTACCTGCGCACAAGCAGCTGGCGGCGGTCGTGGACTTCGCCACCAACATCGCGGCCGGCCTGCGCATCCTGCAAGACAAGTGGAACCAGACGCGCAAAGCTGGGATGAAGGTCAACGACGGCGACCCACAGTGGCTGGAGAACTGGTACTTCGCTGTCTGGGCCTACAACTCCGGGTTCAAACCGCAAAATGGCACCGGCCCTTGGGGACTCGGCTGGGCGAACAATCCCGCTAACCCGAACTACCCGCGTGACCGGACGCCGTTCCTCGAGTCCGGCTACAGCGATGCGGCACATCCGCAGCACTGGTCATATCCGGAAAAGGTCATGGGCTGGGCGGGGCATCCGATCGAAGCCGTGGTGTCCCCAGGCGTCACCGCGTCCGGATACATGTACACGTGGTGGAACAACAACGACTACCGCCGCAGGGTCAAGCCGGACAGCTACCTCTTCTGCGTGAAGACGAAGAACGACTGCGACGAACATACCTCAGTCACACCCGACAAGCCAGACGACCCCAACACCCCTGAAGACGAAGGCACAATCGGCGAGCCCATCGGTCCGTGTGCTCATCGCGACGCTGCGGGTTACTACGACCTGCTGTGCTGGTGGCACGAATCGTCTACGTGGAAGTCGAACTGCGCTGAACAATGCGGGAACCAGACCAACCGATTCCGCGATCCAGACGTCGGATATCAGCCTGACGGGGTCAGCTATCCGCCGAATTGTTCACCGCCCGACCCGACCGGTATGCTGATCGTTGACGACTCAAGCGCGCCCTCGGCGCGAGCCTGCACCAAGCAGCCGAATTCAGGCACATTCGACCTGCAGTTCGGGAGCGACCGAGAAGGCAGATATCCGTCGAAGATCGATTTTCATCAGATCGGCGCTGGCTTCAACAGCCACTTCTGGTTCTCCCACACCAACAGGAACGATGAGTTCGGCACCAAGATGAAGGTTACCGGTACTTGGACCTTGAACCAGCCGATCAACGGCTGGTCACGAGTGCTGGTCCATCTTCCGGATCACGGAGCACATACCCAACAGGCCAGGTATGAGATCCACCTTGGTAACGGCAAGACTGAGTTCCGGTACATCTCGCAGAGAACCGAAGAGAACAAGTGGGTCTCACTCGGCGTGTACCCTTTCGCCGGAACGCCGAAGGTCCGTCTTAGTTCAGTGACCCAGGAAGGCAGCGGGGTCGATGACGTCGCCTGGGATGCTGTCGCCTTCCAACCGCTACCCGGGAAGCCCAAACACATAATTGCTGCTCTCGGCGACTCATTTTCATCCGGAGAAGGTGCAGGCAATTATTACAGGGAAACCGACATCAACCACGGCACGCCTCAGTGGAACGCGTGCCGGCGCAGCAAGGACGCTTGGTCGCGCAAGTTTACTATGCCCGGGAAGAATGGTTACATCGGAGATGCCGCGGACAAGTTTCCGGCCGATGTGGAGCTAGGTTTTGTCGCCTGCTCGGGAGCACTCACATGGCAGATTGACGGCGGCCCCACCGGGAACTCCATCCCTCGTTCGTGGGACACTCCAAACGAGTACGAGACCGGGAACGGCCAGTTCCGGGAGATCAGGCAGCTTGAGAGTGGTGTGCTCACCGAGCACACCACGCTGGTAACACTGTCGATAGGCGGCAACGATGCCGGGTTTACCGATGTCTTGGTGAATTGTGTCAGCTGGGACTGCACGACCGCCACAGCCAAACAAGAGCACCGACAATGGATCGACGAGGCGCAACCCCGCGTGCAGCAAGTTCTCGAGCGGGTGCGAATGAAAGCACCGTCCGCAAAGATCGTATTAATGGGATATCCCGAGCTGTTCAGTCGAGCGAAGGCGTGCGGCTTCGGAATCATCAGTACTGAAACCGACGAACTTGCCGATCTGGCACAGTACATGAACGAGAAATTGAAACAGACGGCGAACAGCGTTGGCTCTCAAGTCAGCTTCGCTGATCCGCGCGGAAGGTTCACAGGCAAAGGCGCCTGCGATCAGGATCCAGTCATCAACTTCCTCGTGCTGGGCCCACGAGGTGACGGCGATTTCCACGTCGGCGACCGCATGGCAACTTGCCTGCTATGGGATAGCACGTGCGTCAGCCGGACATCCCTGCATCCTAACGTGGCCGGAGCCTACGTGTACGGAAGGGTTTTGGAAGACAAGCTCAAGGAGATAAACTACGGACAATGACCAAAGATGCTTTTGATGGAACCAGCGGAGCCGGGCGATCGGCTTGGCTCCGCTGGGGCTGTCTCGCCGTTTCGGCCTTGGCCGTGCTGGGGGTGGTGTCGCTCGCCCTGCACGTGTACTCGTCGTTCGAGGAGTCGAACCCGGAAGAGCTGCTCGCCCGCGAGGTGGAGAAGTCGAAGAACCGCTTGAAGGAGCGCGCGACCGACGGGGTCCTGACCAACGAGGAGATCATGAGGAGCACGGCACGCGACAGCGACGGTGATCCGAGGGTCCGCCAGGACGACACCGCGATGCATTTCGACTCACCGGTCGCGGTGAACGTCGGTACCGCGCTCGGGTCGCGAGGGGCGCTGCGTTGTTACACCTTCACGATCACCAAGCCCCTTTCGCCGCTCAGCACCGTCACGGCCGTGGAACTCGCCTCGTGCCCCTCCCCGGACGGCGGCGGCAACTGACGTACCGCGGTGGGAACCCTGTGGATTCGGACGCGATGTTGACCACGCCGAAACGTTCTTGGCCGTAACATCCCGCCCGTGCCCAGCCCTGTTGAGCCCACCTCTGCCGAGCTCCCCGCGGAGGACACCGACTCGCTGACCCCGCAGCAGCGCGTCGCTCCGACCTGGACCGAGTCGCTCGCACGCACGCTGAGCAGACCGTTCGGCGGTCCGCTGGGCGAGCACGCGCAGGTCGGGCGGCACTGGTTCTGGACGGCGCTGCGGGTGGTGCTGCTGTTCGCGGTGCTGACGTTGCTGCTCGGGTACCTGCAGAAGTCGCCGTGCATCCAGCAGTACGTGGACGACAAGGGGCAGGTGCAGCTCGACTGGCGGGGCAGCAAGCAGTTCACGGCGCTCTGCTACTCGGACACGGTGCCGCTCTACACGGCGGAACGGCTGGACCAGCGCGGGTCGTTCCCGTACATCACCTCGTGGAAGGACGACGAGGGCAAGCCGACCGAGCACGTCCGGTACATGGAGTACCCGGTGGTCACGGGGCTGTTCCAGTGGCTGAACGCGCGGGTGGCGCAGGGGCTCGCGGTGCTGGTGCCGGGGCTGCCGATGACGGTGATCGTGTACTTCGACGTCACGGCGTTCTGGCTGGCGGTGGCGTGGCTGATCACGGTGTTCTCGGTGGCCAGGATCGCGCGGCGGCGGATGTGGGACGCGGCGATCGTGGCGGTGTCGCCGCTGGTGATCGTGCACGCGTTCACGAACTTCGACACGATCGCCACGGCGTTCGCGACGGCGGGGCTGCTGGCGTGGGCGCGGAAGAAGCCGGTGCTGGCCGGGGTGCTGCTCGGGCTCGGCGGGGCGGCGAAGCTGTACCCGTTGTTCCTGCTCGGGCCGTTGTTGCTGCTCTGCTGGCGTTCTCAACGGCTGAAGGCAGGTCTCACCACCACTGCGTCGGCCATCGGCGCGTGGGCACTCGTCAACGCGCCGATCGCGTTGAACCCGGCGTCGCATGCGGGCTGGAAGGAGTTCTTCCGGCTCAACACCGAGCGCAACGCCGACCCGGACACGCTCTACAACGTGCTGGTGCAGTGGACCGGGTGGCAGGGCTTCGACCCCGGCGTCACGCAGGGGCAGGCGCCGACGGTGCTGAACACGGTCAGCATGGTGCTGTTCCTCGCCTGCTGCGCCGGGATCGCGTACGTGGCGCTGTCGGCGCCGACCCGGCCGCGGCTCGCGCAGCTCAGCTTCCTGGTGGTGGCGGCGTTCCTGCTGACCAACAAGGTGTGGAGCCCGCAGTACTCGCTGTGGCTGGTGCCGCTGGCGGTGCTCGCGTTGCCGCGGTGGAAGCTGCTGCTGGCGTGGATGACGGTCGACGCGCTCGTGTGGGTGCCGCGGATGTACTTCTACCTCGGCACGGAGAACAAGGGGCTGCCGATCGACTGGTTCCTCGGGGCCGTGCTGCTGCGTGACGCCGCCGTCATCGCGTTGTGCGTGATCATCCTCAGGGAGATCTACCACCCGGAGCGCGACCGCGTGCGGATGGCGGGCGACGACCCGCTGGCCGGTCTGCTGGAGGACGCGCCGGACCGGCAGCTCGTCACACCCGCACGAGGCGAGCCATCGCACCGAATGCGGTCGCGTTCGGATGCAGATGATCACCGGAGTCGAACTCCGGACGCAGTCTGAGCGGGTCGGCCGGGTCGCGCAGCGCGGCGTCGAAGTCGATCGCGCCGGGGACGTTGGCGCGGATCCACGCGTTGGTCGCGAGGCGTTGCTGCTCGCGTTCCTCGGTCCAGTTCGCCCAGCCGCGCCACGGCGTGATGGTGCCGACGACGACGGACACGCCCTCGTTGCGGCACCGCAGCTGCACCGTGCGGATGCCGGCGATGACGTTCTCCGCGCTGAGGCCGTGCTGGATGTCGTTGATGCCGGCCAGCAGCACGACCTTGCGCACCTCGTCGCTGTAGAGCACGTCGCGGTAGAGGCGGGTGATCATCGGTGCGTCGCCGGCGAGCAGGCTGTTGCCGCTGACGCCCGCGTTCAGCACGGCGTAGTCGGTCTGCACCATGGACGGCCACGTGCCGGCGGAGTTCCCCTCGGTGATCGAGTCACCGAACATCACGACCGCGCCCGGTGCGGTGAACCCGGCGACCTCCACGGCCGAGACGAGGCAGACGTGGTCGCGTGCGGAGGTGATGGTGCGCAGTGCGCGCGCTTGGCACGGCGTGCCCTCGGGCGTGTGCGTGGTGATTTCCAACGTCTGGGTGACGACCAGCTGCACGGGGTCGCTGTAGACCTCGGACCGCGCCTTGAGCAGCACGCCGCGCGAGCCGCGGAACGAGAGCTCGCGGCTTTCCCCGTTCGCGGCGACCGCGACCCGCTCGATCCTGACCGGTTTGATGCCCATGAGGTTCGACAGCCGCACCCGGACCGCCGTGCCGCCCGCCGTGAGGTCGACGGTCGTGCGCACGACCTGGTCCGGCGTCGCCGCCGACAGGGTCGGCACCGCCTGCCACACCGGCAGCCAGCGCACCGGCGCGCCCCGGTCGTGCACGCCGGAGGCACCGCAGGCCAGCAGCAGCGCCAGCACGATGATCAGCCTCACCCGTGCAGTCTGCGGCGGGTCAGTGCTCGGCTGCCACCGCTCCGCGCAGGAACCCCCGGTCGCCTGAGTGGTCGTCCTCGGTCACGTCGCGGGCCTTGAGGAACACCACGAACAACGCCACCAGCAGCGCGGCCCGGCCCCACACGCCGATCATCACGGCCTGCGCGGAGAAGCTGTCGTAGATCCCGGCCGGCTGCCCGAACTCGATCGCCCAGAACCAGCGGAAGATCCCGATCCCCATCGCGAGGTCGACGGCGAAGTAGGCGAAGGCCCAGGTCAGCGGGATGCGCATGAGCACGAGGAACGGCACCAGCCACAGCGTGTACTGCGGCGAGTGGACCTTGTGCAGCAGCATGAACCCGCACAGCATCGCGGCGGACACCGCGACCCACGGGTAGCTGCCCTCGCGGCGGAACCGCAGCCAGCCGTACCCGGCCGCGACGGCGAACGAGACGAGCATCAGGATCGGTGAGATCACGCCGACCAGCGACTGCATCGCGTCGTCGCCGATGAACGGGCGCAGGCCCCAGTACCAGATCGAGTTCGTCGTGATGTCGACCCGGCGCTGCCCCTGGAACTCGAACGACGCCAGCCAGCCGTCGTAGCCCGCGATCGCGAACGGCACGTTGACCAGCACGACCGTGACGATCGAGGCCAGGGCGACCTTCACCGCACCGGCGACGTCAACCTTCTTGCCCGCGCGCAGGACCCGGTCCGGCAGCTCCCGCCCGCGCCAGCCACCGGTGGCGACGAAGAGCATCAACGGCAGCACGAAGACCGCCGGGTAGACCTTGAACGCGAACCCGAGGCCGAGCAGCACGGACGCGACCGTGGCTCGTTCGACCAATGGCCGGTTCCAGCGGTGCACCACGTAGACGGCGGCGACCGAGCACAGCACGACCGGCAGGTCCCAGTTGTGGAACGCGTACAGCACGAGCGGTGGCCCGATCGCCCACAGCAGGGCCCGCCAGCGGGCGAGCTTGCCCAGCAGGTAGCCGGTGAGCAGGCCGAACGGCGCCATCAGCAGCGACGAGTAGAGCAGGTACTCCGCGTCGTTGTGCGCGAAGATCGCACCGGCCCAGATCAGCAGCCCGCTGAGCACCGGGTACTCGACCGAGCCGCCGACCAGGATGCCCTGGTCGTTGATGCCGCCGTCGACGTAGGGGAAGACGTGCCGGTCGATGTCGCGCCCGATCCAGAGGTGCTGGATGTCGGAGTAGCAGACCTCTTCCTTGTTGCGCTCGTCGTAGTCGGGCTGCGTGCGGCCCCACTGGTCGAACGCGGGACCGGTGCAGCGGTCCTTGTTGGCGAAGCCCAGCAGCAGCGTGAGCCCGCACAGCAGCACGAGGACGGCCAGCGCGACCCTGCCGAAGCGGTGCGCGGAGCCCCCGGCACCGCCTCGCTCGGGTGTCACGCCCACCACCTCGTGCACGCTGTTCACCGGCCGGCGCGGTCGCGCAGGAACGCGATGTCGTCGGCCTGGCCCTCGTCGGGTGTCTCCACCACGACGGGGCATCCGGCGCCGGCGACCACGGCCACCAGCTGGTCTGCGTCGATGGTGCCAGTCTTGATGTTGTCGTGCCGATCGCGCGCGGAACCGAACTCGTCGCGCGAGCTGTTGAGGTGCACGAGGTCGATCCTGCCGGTGATCGCCCTGACCCGGTCGACGATGCCGACGAGGTCCTCACCCGCGGCGAAGGCGTGGCAGGTGTCCAGGCAGAAGCCCGCACCGAACTCGCCGACGGCGTCCCAGAGGCGCTTGAGGTTGTCGAACGAGCGGGCCATGGCGTTGTCGCCGCCGGCGGTGTTCTCGATCAGGACGGGAACGGGGAAACCGCCCTCCGCGACCTGCCGCTCGAAGAACTTGCGCCAGTTCGCGAAGCCCTCCGCCGGGTCCTCGCCCTTCGTGACGTGCCCGCCGTGCACGATCAGGCCCCTCGCGCCCACCGCGGCGGCGGCTTCCGCGTGCTGGACCACGTTCTTCCTGGACGGAATCCGGATCTTGTTGTTCAGCGACGCGACGTTGATCAGGTAGGGGGCGTGCACGAACACCTCGAGGTCGGCGGCGAGCAACGCCTCCGTCTGCGGGTGCGGTTTCGGCTTCTTCCACCCCTGCGGGTCGGACAGGAAGAACTGGACGACCTCGGCACCGCGTTCGGCCGCGGCGCCGACCGGGTCGTCGTCGCGGACATGTGCCCCGATGCGCATGAGCAGGAGGGTAGTCGGCGTCCGCAACGCCACCGCAGCCGCCGCCGATAGGAGTAATTGCGAAAACCGGGGATGGTTTACGTCACCACCAGGACCTACGGTCGTTACTTGAGAGTAGGTAGCGAGGTGAGACAGGGGTGCACATGCGACTGCTGAGCGTCATCACCGCGACGCTGCTGGCGCTGGCCTCCGCTTCGGTGGGCCTGGTTCCGGCAACGGCGGCGGAACCCATCGTCGTGGGCAGCTGCGCGACAACGGTGCAGGGCACGCCCGGCCAGCCCATCTCGCTGAGCCCGAACGCGGTGCTGCAACCGGTGACCGACCTCATCCGCGCGGTGCCGGTGCTCGGCCCGCCGCTCGCCCAGCCGTTCAAGGACACGTTCGCGCAGCTCAAGCCCATGCCGATCGGCGTGGTCCAGCTCGGCACGACGACCATCAGCGGCGCTGCGATCGCGAACACCGTGATCGGCGAGCTGCAGAAGATCCCGCTGCTCGGACCGATCCTCGGCACGCTGACAGCGTCCGTGCGCTCGACGCTGACGCAGGGCTGCGGCATCGTCGTGACCGGTGTGAACGCCGTCGCCGCGCCGGTCCAGGACGGCAGCAAGGCCGTCGCCGACGGCTCCCAGAAGCTCACCCCGCAGCTGCCCGGCCAGCCGAAGCCGCCGGCCCAGCAGCCCCAGCCGCAGCCCGGCACGAACCCCGGCACGCAGCCGGGCGTGAACCCCGGCACGAACCCCGGCTCCGGCTCCCCGGCGGGCACGCCGATCAACCGCGACTTCTCGCTGTACTCGCTCGGCACGAACTTCGGCCGCGTGCCGCTGTTCAGCTACGGCTCGCTGCCGTTCGCGATGCCCGGCCTCTACTCGCCGTCGCCCGGCGTGCGCTACGGCTCGCAGGTGCCCCGCGCGTCCAGCGGCAACGGCCTGGACGAGGCGGTGCAGACCGCCGGCCGCGCGACCGCGCTGCCCAGGACGTCCGGCCCCGGCGGTGTCGGCCTGCCGGTGCTGGTGGCGGTGCTGCTGCTGGCCTGCGTGACGGGCGCGCTGGTGCGGACCTGGGTGCTCCGCCGCACCCCTGCGTAGTCGCCGGACGCGCTCTGTTAACATTCTCCAGTTGCTGACGCGACGACCCTCCTGCCACGGAAAGCCCGTGGCCGCGAGTCCACAGGAGGTGAGTGGTCCTCATGCGTCATTACGAAGTGATGGTCATCCTCGACCCCAGTCTCGACGAGCGCACGGTTGCGCCGTCTCTCGACACGTTCCTCAACGTCATCCGCACCACGGGCGGCAACGTTGAGAAGGTCGAGGTGTGGGGCAAGCGCCGGTTGAGCTTCGAGATCAACAAGAACACCGAGGGTATCTACGCGGTGCTCGACCTGACCTCGACTCCGGACGCGGTGAAGGAACTGGACCGCCAGCTGGGTCTGCAGGAGACGGTGCTCCGGACGAAGGTCCTGCGCCGCGAGCCCGCCAAGGCCGCCAAGTTGGCCGCCAAGGCCGCGGCCAAGGCGGACGCCAAGTCGGTCAAGTCGGCGGCCAGGGCCGCCGCCAGGGCCTGACGAACCTCGATTAGGGGAGCTCCCAAGACATGGCTGGTGAGACGACGATCACGGTGGTCGGGAACCTGACTGCCGACCCCGAACTGCGCTTCACCCAGAGCGGTGCCGCGGTGGCGTCCTTCACGGT
>NZ_LGDY01000014.1 GCF_001279525.1 Nocardia sp. NRRL S-836
TCGAGACGAAGGAAGGCGAGAAGCGCACTGTCGTGGAGCTGGAGGTCGACGAGATCGGCCCCTCGCTGCGCTACGCGACCGCGAAGGTCAACAAGGTCAGCCGTGGAGACGGTGGTGGCGGCGGCGGCTTCGGCGGCGGCGGTGGCCAGCAGTCTCGCGGCGGCGGTGGCGCGCCCGCTGACGACCCGTGGGGTTCCGCCCCGCCGGCCGGCTCGGGTGGCTTCGCCGACGAGCCCCCCTTCTAGACCACTGCACCGGTCATCCAGAACTTGATCACTGCGTATTCCAGGAGTTAGAGACACATGGCCAAGCCGCCTGTGCGCAAGCCCAAGAAGAAGGTCTGTGCCTTCTGCAAGGACAAGAGCGCAAACCTGATCGACTACAAGGACACGACGCTGCTGCGGAAGTTCATCTCCGACCGCGGCAAGATCCGTGCCCGCCGCGTCACCGGCAACTGCTCGCAGCACCAGCGCGACGTCGCTGTTGCCGTGAAGAACGCCCGTGAGATGGCGCTGCTGCCCTACACCTCGACCGCTCGCTAAGGAAAGGAGACACCGCGATGAAGCTCATCCTCACCGCTGACGTTTCCGGCCTTGGCGCTCCCGGCGACATCGTCGAGGTCAAGGACGGCTACGGCCGCAACTACCTGCTCCCGCGCGGTCTCGCGATCGTCGCGACCCGCGGTGCGCAGAAGCAGATCCAGGTCATCACCCGCGCGCAGGACACCCGGCGCGTGCGCGACCTGGACCACGCCAAGGAGATCAAGACCGCGCTCGAGGGTCTCTCCGTGACGCTCAAGGCCAAGGCCGCCGCCGGCAGCTCCAAGCTGTTCGGCTCGGTCACCGCGTCGGACGTGGCGGCTGCCGTCAAGTCCGCCGGTGGTCCGGTCCTGGACAAGCGCGCCATCGAGCTGCCGGGTCACATCAAGACCACCGGCAACCACTCCGTGACGGTTCGCCTCCACCCGGAGGTCACCCTCACGCTGCCGGTTCACGTCACCACGGGCGAGTAGTCAGCCCTTCTCGCCGCTGACGGCTCGTTCGCACAGTTGAAGCGCTACCCACCCGATACTCCGGGTGGGTGGCGCTTTCGCTCGTTCGGAGCATCGGCTCTTTGTCCACTTCCTGTGGATAACCGATGTGCTCCGCCACCCCGCGACACGCCGAAGAAGCGTTTTTTCGCGACACGCCGAGGCTGTGGCGCACAACTTCTTCCACAACTTGTACACAGCCACTGAGCTGCAGTTACTTCTGTCACTCCACCGGTTGTCAACAGGTTGTCCCCAGCGTCCGCGCCCCTGTGCACGGCCATCCACAGGTTGTCCCCCAGTTGTCCACAGGGCGATCCACACACCGGTTTGCTTGCTCCGGACGGGTCCCTCTAGCGTCGCAGCACGGGTGGCGGCATCGCACAGCGTGGCCGTCCGGAATTGTCGGTGCCGCGCGGTACAACTAGGTGACGCGCACCGGCTCTCGACGTCTTTCGCAGGGGTGATTTGGCAGTGGCGCTGGTCGACGACCGGGGTATGGCGGAGCCCAGTTTCGAACGTCAGCCGCCGCAGGACCTCGCCGCTGAGCAGTCGGTGCTGGGCGGCATGCTGCTGTCCAAGGACGCCATCGCGGACGTGATCGAGGCGCTCGCGCCGAACGACTTCTACCGCCCGGCGCACCAGGCGATCTACGACTGCATCCTCGACCTCTACGGCCGCGGCGAGCCCGCCGACCCGATCACGATCTCCGCCGAGCTGGAGCGCCGCGGCGAGCTGCTGCGCGTGGGTGGCGCGCCGTACCTGCACACGCTGATCGCGACGGTCCCGACGGCGGCGAACGCCGGGTACTACGCCGAGATCGTGGCGGAGAAGGCGGTGCTGCGCAGGCTGGTCGAGGCGGGCACCCGCATCGTGCAGCTCGGGTACAACGGCGCCGAGGGCGCGGACGTGGACGAGGTGGTCGACCGCGCGCAGTCGGCGATCTACGAGGTGACCGACCGCCGCACGACCGAGGACTACGCGGTGCTGGAGGACCTGCTCCAGCCGACGATGGACGAGATCGACGCCATCGCCTCGCGCGGTGGCCAGTCGCTCGGCATCCCGACCGGCTTCGCCGACCTGGACGAGCTGACGAACGGCCTGCACCCCGGCCAGATGATCATCGTCGCCGCGCGTCCCGGTGTCGGCAAGGCGCTGGCGCTCGACACGCCGCTGCCGACCCCGTCCGGCTGGACGACGATGGGTTCCGTGGCGGTGGGCGACCACCTGATCGGCGCCGACGGCCGCCCGACCCGCGTGGTCGCCGCGACCGGGGTGATGACCGGCCGCCCGTGCTTCGAGGTCGCGTTCTCCGACGGCACGGTGATCGTCGCCGACGCCGAGCACCAGTGGCTGACCGAGTCGTGCAGCGAGACCGGCGGGTTCTGGGCGATCCGCACGACGCAGCAGCTGTTCCACCGCGTCGGTGTGTGCCGCGTGTTCATCCGCATGTCTGCGGCCTGGGAGCTGCCGGCGGCCGAGCTGCCGCTGGCGCCCGACTCGCTGGGCAAGTTCCTGTCCGGCCTGGGCGAGCTGGAGCTGACCGACGACGAGCTGCGCGTGGCCAAGGAGCTCGGCCTGGCCGACGAGCCGCACATCCCGGCCGCCTACCTGCGCGCGTCTCGGGCCCAGCGGACGGAGCTGCTGGCGGCCCTGCACATCGACGGCCGGTTCGCCCGGCTGCGCCGCGACGTCGACGAGCTGATCGCCGGTCTCGGCGAGCACTCCCAGGTGGAGATCGTGGCGGTGCGCCCGGTCGCGTCCGTGCCGGTGCGGTGCGTGGAGGTCGACAACCACGACCACCTGTACCTGGCCGGCGAGACGATGATCCCGACCCACAACTCGACGCTGGGCCTGGACTTCGCCCGCTCGTGCTCGGTGAAGCACGGCCTGACCAGCGCCATCTTCAGCCTGGAGATGAGCAAGACCGAGATCGTCATGCGCATGCTCTCCGCGGAGGCGCGCATCCGCCTCGGCGACATGCGCGGTGGCAAGATGAGCGACGACGACTGGACCCGCCTCGCCCGCAGGATGAGCGAGATCAGCGAGGCGCCGTTGTTCGTCGACGACAGCCCGAACCTGACGATGATGGAGATCCGCGCCAAGGCCCGCCGCCTCAAGCAGCGCCACGACCTCAAGCTGGTGGTGGTCGACTACCTCCAGCTGATGAGCTCCGGCAAGCGCACCGAGTCACGTCAGCAGGAGGTCTCGGAGTTCTCCCGGTCGCTCAAGCTGATCGCCAAGGAGCTCGAGGTCCCGGTCATCGCGATCTCCCAGCTGAACCGCGGTCCCGAGCAACGCACCGACAAGCGCCCGATGCTCTCCGACCTGCGTGAGTCCGGCTCCCTCGAACAGGACGCCGACATGGTCATCCTGATCAACCGCCCGGACGCGTGGGAACGCGACGACCCCCGTGCCGGCGAGGCCGACCTGATCATCGCCAAGCACCGCGCCGGCCCCACGGCCACCATCACCGTCGCCCACCAGCTGCACTACAGCCGCTTCTCGGACCTGGCCCAGCAGTAACGCGGGCGGGGTGGCCGCAGGGCTTCGGTTCCTGCGGCGACTCCCCATTGGTCTGGCCGGGTTCTCTAGATCTGCGCCTGGCCGCCGTCGACGAAGAACTCGATGCCGTTGACGAAGCTCGCCTGGTCGGAGGCGAGGAAGACCGCGGCGTTGGCGATCTCGGCCGGATCACCGACCCGGCCGAGTGGCACTCCCGCCGTCGCCTCGTCGAGCAGGGCCTGCTCCTGGCCGGAGGGGACCAGGCCGAGCAGTCCGGGCGTCTTCGTCGGGCCGGGGCTCAGCACGTTGACCCGGACGCCACTCGCGCCGAGCTCGATGATCCAGGACCGGGCCAGGTTGCGGACCGCTGCCTTGCTCGCCGAGTAGACGCCGAGGCCCAGGGTCGGCCGCAGTGAGCTGGTCGAGCCGGTGAGGATCACCGAGGCGTTCGCGGCGAGCAGCGGCAACGCCTTCTGCACGGTGAACAGCACGCCCTTCACGTTGGTGCTGAAGGTCTTGTCGAACACCTCCTCGGTCACCTCGGCCAGTGGACCGGCCACTCCGCCGCCGGCGTTGGCGACCAGCACGTCGATGCGGCCCTTGCGCTGCTCGATCGTGCGGTAGAGGGCGTCCAGGTCGGCCAGGTCGGACGAGTCGGTCCGGATGGCCTCGACGTTCGAGCCGATCTCGGCGGCCGCCGCGTCGAGCTCGGCCTGCCGTCGTCCGGTGATGAACACGTGGGCGCCCTCGGCGACGAACCGTTCGGCGATGGCGCGGCCGATACCGGTACTGGCCCCGGTCACCAGGGCGACCTTGCCCGCCAGGGCTTTGCCAGCCGCCTGCACGTTGTCTTCCGCTAGCACGGTGGTCATTTCTGCTGTCCTCGCTCGTGTCCGGCAGCCATTATGGACTGCACATTCCAGAACATACGAGTTATGGAACGGTTCGTCAAGAACGGGTAGGATGACTGGCATGGCGAGACCACGGAGCTTCGACGAGGCGCAGGTCCTGCGGGCGGCGCGGGAGCGGTTCGCCACGACCGGATACGCCGCGACCAGCATCGACGAGGTGGCGGCGGCGACCGGCCTCGGCAAGGGCAGCCTCTACGGCGCCTTCGGCGACAAGCACCAGCTGTACCTGCGGGTGTTCGACGGCTACTGCACCGACGTCAGCGAGCAGGTCGAGCAGGCCCTGGCCGGCCCGGACTCCGAGGCGTTCGAGCGGCTGAGCGCACACGTCCACGCCGTGGCGGCCAGCACCGCGGCGGACGTCGAACGCCGCGGCTGCCTGCTGGCGAGGGGCACCGCGGAGCTCTCCGGCCAGGACCCGGCCGTGGCCGCCCGCGCGTTGCGCACCTTCGAGTTCTTGGAAGACCTCTTCGTGGCGTGCCTGGAGAAGGCGCAGCGGCACGGCGACATCGACCCGGACGCCGACCCGCGTGCGCTGGCGGGACTGTTGCTGGCCGCTCTGCGCGGGATCGAGGCACTGGGCAAGGCCGGGAAGAGCGCGGCCTCGTTGCACGGCATCGCCGAAACCGCGCTGGCTCTTCTCCCACGCCCGGTGGCCGCCGGTCGCGCGGGCTGATCGCGGCAGCGCGCAACCCCGGCCCGGACGTTGCACCGCGGGGTGGCGCGACGTACACATGCCCGCCTACGCACCGATAGCGAGTCTCTGGCCTGATGACGAACGGATCTGCTGCGGTTCTACGGCCGGCTGAGCTTGCCGACGTACCCGCCCTCGTCGCGTTGCGGCTCGCCAACGCCGCTCGGCACGTCGCCCTGGACCCGCGGATCTACCGGGTGCCGGACGCGGAGGCGGTGCGCCGCCACTTCGAGTCGGTCCTCGGTTCGGCGCTGATCACGGTCGCCGAGGTGGACGGATCCGTGGTCGGCATGGCGGAGGTGGTCCTGCTGCCGCCCGCGCCCGACCACCAGATCCTGGTGCCGCGCACCGGCGCCGACCTCCACACCGTCGTCCTCGACACCCACCGCGGCCGGGGCATCGGGGCCGCCCTGGTCGCCGCGGCGGAAGAGGTCGCCGCCGCGCACGGCGTGTCCACCCTCTACGCCGGCATCTTCGCGACGAACACCGCCGCCGTCTCGTTCTACGGCGCCTGCGGCTTCACCCCGCGCGGCACCCTGCTCAGCAAGACCGTTCCGGCACAGCCCGAGCACTAGCGCGGCTGGAGGCCGCGCAGGGCCGTGTCCACCACCTGGTCGGCGTACTCGCTGGTCAGGGGAGCGGTGCGGTGCAGCCAGCGGTGGAGGACCGGCCCGAACACCAGGTCGACGGCCACGTCCAGGTCGACGTCCTCGGCCAGCTGACCGGCCTCCTGGGCGGCGCGCAGGCGGGCTTTCTTCAGCTCGCGCATCGGGCCGTCGAGCCGTCGCGCGTAGTCGGCGGCCAGCGCCGGGTCGTGGACGATCTCGGTGTGCATCGCGCGCATGGCCTGGTCGAAGCGCGGGTCGTTGAGCTCGTCGACCGTGGCGCGCAGGACCAGCTTCAGGTCCGCCGCCAGGTCACCGGTGTCGGGCAACGCCGCCGCCTCGCCCTCGCCGGCCATCGCGAGGAAGGCGTCGAACAGCACCGCGCCCTTCGACGGCCACCACCGGTAGATGGTCTGCTTGCCGACACCGGCCGCGTGGGCGATGCCCTCGATGCTGAGCTTCGCGTACCCCACCTCCCCGACCAGGTCGATGGCGGCGGTGAGGACGGCCCGCCGCGCGGTCTCGCTGCGCCGGCTGGGATCGGGGACGGCCGCGGTCTCGGCCGCGCCTTCACCGAGGCCGCCCTCGCCGCCGGTGACCGGGTCGTCGGCGCGGCACGTGACGTCTCACCGCTCGACGCGCTCGCCACCCGGCACCCCGGCCGCCTGCTGGCACTGCCCCTCGACGTCACCGACCGCTCGGCGGTCTTCGACGTCGTCGGCCGGGCGGTCGAGCACTTCGGCCGGCTCGACGTCGTGGTGAACAACGCCGGTGCGCTGTTCACCGGGATGGTGGAGGAGTTCACCGAGGCCGAGGCCCGTGCCCAGCTGGAGGTCAACTTCTTCGGCGCGCTGTGGGTGAGCCAGGCCGTGCTGCCGCACCTGCGCGCGAACGGCGGTGGTCACGTCCTGCAGATCTCCAGCATCGGCGCGCTCGGCGGGTTCCCGAGCACCGGCCTCTACAGCGCCAGCAAGTTCGCGCTCGAGGGGATGAGCGAGGCGTTCGCCGCCGAGGCGGCGCGGTTCGGCGTCAAGGTCACCATCGTCCAGCCCGGCGGCTACTGGACCGACCTCTACACCAGCAGCACGGCCACCACGCCGAACCCGGCCTACGACCAGCTCCGCGCGGAGCTGGAGCAGCAGTGGGCGGAGGGCTCGGTGGACAGCGAGCCGCACCTCGCCGCCGAGGCGGTCATGACCCTCGTGACCAGCGACGACCCGCCGCTGCGGCTCCTGCTGGGCAGCATGGTCTACGACGTCGCCTTCGACCTGTCCCGGCGCCGCATGGACACCTGGGCGGCCTGGGAAGCGACCAGCCGCGCCGCCGAGAAGGCCGTCCCCGCACCACAGCACTGAGCCCCGGCGACACCGTCGTGTCGCCGGGGCTCGGCTTCTTACCGGAGGAGGGTGTTACAACCTGAGGTGACTCAGGGCGATCTTACGGGGTCGTACGACCCTTACAGCGTGCCCGCCACGCGCTGGAACACGTTGGCCGGGTCGATCATGCTGAGCGCCGGGACGTCGGCCGGCAGGGTCGGCATCGAACGCTCCTTCGACTGGCCCAGACCAGTGGTCGGGTTCAGCTTCAGGCCCGAGATGGTGGTCGGACCGGCGACGGGCAGCGTGGGCACGGTGGGCATCGAACGCTCGGTCGGCACCGGCAGGCGGACCGGCAGCGCCGGCAGAGCCGGAGCGGTCACCGGCAGGGACGGCACCGAGCGCTGGGTGGGCGCACCGGACAGCAGGCCCTGGGCGGCGTTCAGCACCTGCGCGAGCGGGAGACCCTGGATGTTCGGGGTCAGGTTCGCGGCGCTGTTCTGGCCCAGGGGCAGCTCGGCGCGCTGCTTTCCGAGCTTGTTCACCGGCAGCTGACCCACGGGCAGCTGCTTGCCGACGGGCAGCTGACCCACGGGCAGCTTGCCGACCGGCAGCTTGCCGACCGGGAGCTGCTTGCCGACCGGCAGCTTGCCGACGGGCAACTGGCCGACGGGCAACTGGCCGACCGGGAGCTGACCCACGGGCAGCTTGCCGATCGGGAGCTGGCCGACGGGCAGCTTGCCGATGGGCAGCTGACCGGCCAGGCCGGTGAGACCGCCGAGGCCGCCCAGCGAGGGCAGCGTGTTCACGGGCAGCGTCTTGAGGGACGGCAGGCCCTGGAACGCGGGGACCTCGGTCGGGCCCATCAGCTTGTCGATGCCCTTGGGCAGCTCGATGCCCTTGAGCTGGGTGGCACGCAGGGTGCCCTCGTCCTCGCCGGTGAGCTGGGTGTCGTCGCTCGTGCCGTTGGTGAAGGCCTGGCCGACCAGCTCGACGGGGATGCGGCGGACGTTGGCCGCGGCCTCCGCAGGAACGGTCGCCTCACGACCGGACAGCGGGCCTTCGCCCACGGTGCCCATCTGGCCGCCGGCCTGGGTGTTCGAGCCCTTGTCGGTCCAGGTCGAGGCCGAGCCCGCGGCCGCGATGGCGTCCGCGTAGGGCTGGACGGCCGCGTTGGCGGGCACGTGCAGCAGGTTGCCGGAGACCGAGCCGTCCTTGCCGGACGTCTTCGAGTCCTCGCCGGCCTGGACGTCGGTGTCGGTGGCGGAGTCCGAGGTGGTGAGACCGGCCGCCGAGACCGAGTTGCCGGGGACCGGCACGAACGGCGTGGCCTGCGCGCCGATCAGGTTGCCGGCGATCGAGCCGCGCTCGCCGGTGCTCTGGACGTCGCCGCCCGCGACCGAGTCGAGGTCGTTGCTGGAGGTGGAGTTGACGTTGCCGCCACCACCGACCGACCAGCCCATGACCTGGGTGGCCGACGCGACCGGTGCCGAGACGGCGTTGCCGCCGATGGAGCTCTGGGAGCCGTCGGTCTTGGCGTCGCCACCGGACTTCATGTCGGTGGCGTTGTCGGCGTGCGCCTCGTTGTTGCCGACGAGGGTGACGCCGTCGCCGAACACCTGGGCCGGCGTCGAGGTCGGGACCTGGAAGACGTTGCCGGAGACCGAGGACTTGCGGCCGGTCGCCTTGGGGTCATCACCGGCGGTGACCGAGGTGTCGTTGGCGCTGGTCGACGTGGTGTTGCCGACCAGGCCCGCGGTGTCGCCGAAGACCTGTGCGGCCGCGGCGGTCGGCGCGGTCACGATGTTCGACGAGACGGTGCCGCGGTCGTCCACGGTGTTCGGTTCGCCGGTGGAGCGGATGTCCTTGACCTCGTCCGCGGAACCGGTGGCCTGGCCACCGACGGTCGCGGCGGCGCCGTAGAGCTCGGCAGGCGCGGCGAGCGGCGTCTGCGCGACGTTGCCGGAGAGGACCGAGTTGTTACCCGTCGTGCCCTGGTAGCCACCGGTCTCCGACCGCACGTCGTTGACGCAGGTGCCGGTGGACTGACCAGCGCCGGAGGCACCGTTGCCGCACACGTCCAGGGCCGTGGCCGGCGGGACGTTCGCGACGTTGCCGGACAGGACCGAGTCGTGGCCCTTGGTCCAGTTGTTGCCACCGGCGACCGAGTCGGCCGAGTTGGCGTGGTCGGCCCCGCTGTTGCCGACGAGCGACGCGGCGTTGCCACCGGCCGCGACGGGCAGCGAGATCGGGGTGTCGGCGATGTTGCCCGAGGCCGAGGAGCCGTTGCCCGCCGTGTTGGTGTTGCCGGCCGCACGCGACTGGTTGACCGTCTCGCTGGTCGCGTAGGCGTTGCCACCCGCGGCTGCCGCGTTGTCGTCGAGCGTGATCGGGCCGGCGAGCGGCGTCTTGGCGACGTTGCCGGCCAGCGTGGCCGGGTCGCCGTTGGTCCACACGCGGTCGCCGGCGTGAGCGGTGCCGGACTGCTTGGAGTCGGTGGCGGCGTTGCCCGCACCGGCGGCCGAGTTGCCGTTCACCTCGACGAGCGGGGCCAGCGGGACCTGGCCCGCGTTGCCGGACAGCGTGCTGTCCTTGCCGCTGGTCTGCAGCATGCCGTAGGACTTCGAGATCGTGTCCGCGGTGGAGCGGGACTCGGCGATACCGCCCGCGCCCACGGCGTTGCCGGTCATCTGGACCGGGGTCGCGCCCTGCTCGGCGATGATGTTGCCGGAGAGGGAGCCCTTGTCACCGTTGGTGATCATGTTGCCGCCGGTGGTACCGGTCTGGCGTGCGGCCGTGTCGTTCGCGGCGTTGCCACCCGCGGCGAACGAGTTGCCGGTGACCTGCGCGGGCAGGACGTGGTTGACGGCGACGACGTTGCCGGCGACCGCCTGGCCCTGGCCGGTCGTCTTGACGCTGCCGTCGCGGTTCAGGTCCTGCGCGCAGTCGGCGGCCGTGGCGCCGTCGGCGAGGGCCGAGATCTGGTTGCCGCAGACGTTGACCGGCACATCGGCGTGCGCCTGGAGCGTGTTGCCGCGGGCGTTGGACGTCGCGGTGTCCTGCAGCCGGCCGCTCACCGAGCGGAACAGCGGGTTCGTGGCGACCGGTGCGGTCGTCCTGGTCGGCACCGCGTTCGCGACGCGGTCCGTGCTGATCGTGCGGTCGACCGTCGGCGCGCTCACGTTCCTCGCCGGGTTGGCCAGGTTGTTCTGGTCGATCTTGACCGGAACCGACGCACCCGCGTCAACGACCGGAGGGGCGGCATCCGGGTTGACGTTCTCCTGAGCAGAAGCGATGCCCGTACCGAGCATCAGCAAACCACCAGTGACAAACGCGGACTGGATTCCGCGCTTTGCCCAGGTCTGCATTCGATCTCCTTCCAAAGCCCCTGTTGTCAGGGGGGTTCACGGGGGTGGGGCCGGACGCGTGGGGTCGCGTCATCACCGGGGGAGTGCACGCGGTGCCGACCGGAAGGAGCGCATGAGAAAAAGCGCGACGGTCGACTTCCGGACAGCCAGGGGAGAGGGCTGCCGCGGACCGCGCGCTGAGATCAGTCGGGGGTGGTACCAGGCTGCTTGCCCGGCTTCACGGTCACCTCGTCGGTGGACGGCGCAAGAGCGCGCGCCACCGAGATGCCGGGAATGTCGCCGGACGCAGCGAAGGCAGCTTTGCTGCTGCCGCCCGCAGCACCAGACCCGTCGGAACCACACGTGCACTGCACCGGCGCGGGCGCCGGAACGGGCAGCTTGGGAGACGGGTCGGCGGGCAGGGACGGGTGCTGCTCGGACGGCACCACGAGGTGGCGGGTCTCGAGCAGCTTCGTCCAGGTGGCACCGGTGGGGCCGGTGAGTTTCGTGAACACCTTCGCGACCGGCGACTGTCCGGCCTCGGGGGTGACCGCCGGCGCCGCCTCGTACGTCACGTCCATGGCCCGCGAGGTCGCGGGGGTGGTGGGCGTGACGGCCGTGGTGACGCGGGGCAGGACCTGTGCGGCGATCTTCTCGATCGTCTGGTGGACCTGCGCCTGTGGCAGTGCCGTGCGCGCCTTCTCGTGCTCGGCGCGCAACGTTTCATCGATCTTGTGAACGGCCGTGGCAGCGGGCACGACGACCGGCAGCTTCTCGTCGACGGAGACGATCTTGGTCACCACGTCGAACTGCTGCGGCTCGTCGGCTGCGTGCGCCGAAGCCGTCGAGAGCGCCCAAGCGACGGCCGTGCCCGCGATCGCTCCACCGACGGCGAGCAGCGCTCGGGTGGCGAACCGGCGGATGCCGTTCGCTCCCGTCTTCGCTCGCAGACCGGCAGAGGACAACGCGGGAACCTCGCTTCTGGGGTGACGCTCCGGGGAGACGCCGACGATCATGCTGATCAAGTCGACGGGGCCGACAATGCCACCCGCGCCGCCCCGAACGCACGCCCAGAGCGCCCGGTTAACTACATCGTGTGACGAGCGCGGTGGCCCCCGTCACACGCGCTTCAGGACGCGGGCCGCACCGGCCGCGGCCGTCGAGGCGAGCACCCAGCCGACGGCGACGAGCAGCGCGGAGATCCACTGCGACGCGCCGGTGAACCGCCACTTCCCGTCGTGGCCGAAGTCGATGATCGGGATCAGCAGGTCGAGCGCGAGGAGCCAGGCGTTCCACACCGGGTCCTCGTCGGAGTTGAGCTTGACCATCGGGTGCCAGTTGAACCACAGCGCGCCGCCCAGCCAGAACACGCCGAGCCAGCAGATCGCCAGCCACGGCCGGTAGCCGTACCCGACCGTCCACCGCTGCACGCCGCCCCAGACCCGGCCCGCCCAGCCGAGCTCGGAGTAGCGGCGGCGTTGCTTCTCCAGCTGGACCCGTTGCGCGAGCTCCTCCTCACCGCCCTGCTGGTAGACGGCGGCGAGCTGCTCGTACGGTCCGGGCGCGAAGTCCGGCTGCACCTTGAGCAGCCACTTCAGCCGGGTCTCCACCGGCACGTCCGGGTCGGCGGTGATGCCCTCGAACGTGAAGTCGTCCACGGCGACGCCGCCCTCGGCGTCCCACAGCCCCGGCCCGTCGGTCACCGAGATCGCCTGCAGGCGGCTCAGCACGACCTTGCCCTTCGGCTGCTGGCCCTCGGGGATGTGCAGGCGGAACTGGTGCACGGTCAGCCCGTAGGCGTTGAGCGCGATGTCGGCCGACGTGGAGCCGAGGTGCGAGTTGCTGAACGTGGCCATCTTGCCGACCTCGCCCAGCCGGATCCGCACGCCGCCGACCGCGGTGAACCCGCGGCTGCACAGCAGGTCCTTGCCGATCGTGATGGCACGGGCGTCGAGCGACGGTTTCTGCGTGCCGTTCGGACGCAGCCGCGGCATCGTCAGCGAGGCGCCGGAGCAGTCGAGCGTGGAACCGATGTTCGCGTTCTGCAGCCGGATCGAGCCCTTGGCCTTCAGCTCGCGCAGGAAGAGCGTGCCGCCGATCTCCAGCCGGTCGGCGAACAGGACGTCGATGCCGGGCCCGTGCAGGGAGACGCCGGACATGCTGGCGCTGCCCTGGATGTGCGCGTTCGACAGCCGCACCTGGCCGTAGGTCTGCAACGCGGGCGAGCGCAGGCCGGTGCCGTTGACCGCGCTGCGGGCCTCGACGTCGCCGCGGACCTGCATGCCGTCGGCGTGGATGGCGACCGGGATGCGGTTGGTGATGTCGCCGGCGAGCTCCTCCGCGAGCTCGCGCGGGCCGATCACCGCGCCGGACAGCCGCAGGTACCCGCCGATGCTCGCGTTGGGCAGCCGGACGGTGCCGGTGCTGGTGAAGCCGTCGTCGAGCTCGACGTTGCCCTCGACCCGGACGCGGTCGGCCACGAGCGTCGCGGCCTCGTCGGCCAGTCCGTGCGGCAGGACCAGCACCTGGTGGTCGACGCGGTGGGCGGAGTGCAGCCGGGCGCCGGTGAACTCGAGGTTGCCGCCGACGCGGGCACCGTCGAGCAGCACCCGGCCGTCCGCGGTGAACCGGCCGCCCTCGGCGTTGCAGAAGACGTTGCCCGCCACCACGATCCCGGACGCCTCCAGCGCGTCCCTGCCGGTGTTGATCAGCCGCGCGCCACCGAGGTGGACGCTGCCGCCGATCGCGGCACCGCGCAGCCGCACCTCGCCGTTGGCCCGCAACGCGATGGCCTGCAACGAACCCGAGACCCGCAGGCGGGCGCCGAGCAGCGCGTGGTCGGTGTTGCCGCGCAGCACGGCGCCGGCCAGCCGCAGCGTGCCGTCGACGGCGGCGTCGGTGAGGTCGACGGTGCCGGTGCAGGTGAAGCCGGCTTCGAGGACGAGGTCGCTGAACACCCGGAGGTTGCGGCCCTGGATGCCGGGCACGCGGGTGCCGCGCAGCCGCAGGCCGATCAGCCGGGCCATGCGCAGGTCGAGCGGTTCCTCGAACGCGCAGTGCGTGAGGTCGATGACCCGCGTGACGCGCGTGCCCTCCAGTTCGAACTTGCCGGTCACCCGCGCGTTTTGCAGACGCAGAGCGGGCAATCCCTTGCGCGGCACCCGGTACATGCCGGTCAGCAACCCGGTGAGCACCTCGCCGCGCACGCTCTGCCCGGTCAGGTCGATCTCGGTGCCGCCCGCATAAGCCCCGGCGACCTGGCGTTCGACATCGGTCAAGTCTTCCGGCTTGATCACTTCCGCCCTCCCCTGACGAACCGGATCATCCCTACCAGGTTCCGCGTTGGCCAGGGCCCGAACAGTTAACGTGAGGCACGTGAGCGCACCGGAGTCGGAGATCAGCAGCCGCGTCCCGAAGCTGCTGAGGGTGAGCGCTGCCCTGAGCTGGCGCTTCGTGGCGGTGGTGGCCGCGTTGTACGTGGTCGCGTACGTCCTGGGCTATCTCGCGTCGATCGTGATTCCCGTCGCAGTCGCCCTCCTGCTGGCCGCACTGCTGTCGCCCGGCGTGGCGAAGCTGGTCGAGTGGCGGGTCCCCCGCGGCGTCGCGACGACGGTGATGATGATCATCGGCATCGGCGTGCTCGGCGGCGTGCTGACGTTCGTGATCAGTGAGTTCTCCCGCGGCCTGCCCGAGCTGCAGACCCAGGTGTCGGCCTCGCTCGACACGATCCAGCAGTGGCTGAAGGACGGCCCGGCACACCTGTCCGACGCGCAGCTGCAGGGCTACCTCAACGACCTCGTGAAGACGATCAAGGAGAACCAGACCGAGATCACGTCCGGCGCGCTCACCACGGCGGCCACCCTGGGCGAGGTGCTGACGGGCCTGCTCCTGGCGCTGTTCACGCTGATCTTCTTCCTGCACGACGGCGACGGCATCTGGAAGTTCGTGACCCGCGCGTTCCCCCGCGACGTCCGCCCCCGTGTCGACGTCGCCGGCCGCCGCGGGTTCGCCTCGCTCGTCTCCTACGTGCGCGCGACGGCGGCGGTCGCGGTCGTGGACGCCGTGGGCGTCGGCATCGGCCTGGCGATCATCGGGGTGCCTCTGGTGGTGCCGTTGTCGGCGTTGGTGTTCCTCGGCGCGTTCATCCCGATCATCGGTGCGGTGTTCACGGGCGCGGTGGCGGTGCTGATCGCGCTGGTGACCAACGGCCCGATCGCGGCGCTGATCGTGCTGGCGGTGCTGATCGGCGTGATGCAGCTGGAGTCCCACGTGCTGCAGCCGATCCTGCTCGGGCGCGCGGTGAAGCTGCACCCGCTGGCGGTCGTGATCGCGATCGCCGTCGGGTTGGTGGCGGGCGGCATCGCCGGTGCGCTGCTCTCGGTGCCGTTGCTGGCGGTGCTGAACTCCGGCATCCGGTCGCTGATCTCGGACGCGGACTCGGTGCAGAAGCCGGAAAAGGTGGACGTGCTGGAACCGCAGGAGTCCGCACCGCCGGACGACCGGAGCGAGCGGCAGAAGGAGCTGTAGGCCCGAGCTTCAGGCCATCGAGACCAGGTTGCGGCCGTACGCCTTCGCGGCCAGCAGTGCCGCGTCGGCCGCGACCAGCAGGTCCGGCAGCTCGTAGCCGAACCTGGTCGTGGTCGACACGCCGATGCTCACGGTCAGGCCGCGCAGCTCGTGCGGTTTGCCGTCGGTGCCCATCGTCGGCACCCGCAGTGCCGCCACGGCCTTGCGGACGCGTTCGGCGACCGACTCGGCCTCGTCGGGGGTGGCTTCGGGGAGCAGGACGACGAACTCCTCGCCGCCGAAGCGGCCGACCAGGTCGCCGCGGCGGACGGTGCCGCGCAGCAGCAGGGAGATCGCGGCCAGTGCGGCGTCGCCGGCGAGGTGGCCGACCTCGTCGTTGACCCGTTTGAAGTGGTCGAGGTCGAGGAGCATCACGGCCATGGGGCGGGTGCGGGAGGAGCCCTTGGTGAGCTCGTAGCGGGCGCGGCTGTCCCAGTGGACGGCGTTGGCGAGGCCGGTTTTCGCGTCGCGCTGGGCGGAGCGGCGCCATTGGGGGAGTTGGGCGGCGCGTTCGAGCAGGGCCAGGGGCGGGCCGGCGATGAGGGCGTGGATGGCGTTCGACTCGGCGACGCAGCCCATGAGGCCGCCGATGGAGACGGCGACGATGCCCAGCACGGCGTCGATGGGTTCGCCGACGTTCTCCTCGAAGGTGGCGGACGGGTTGCGGAGCTTCAGGCCGACGGCGATCAGGGCCGCGCGCAGCACCAGCAGGACGGTCGCGGCGAACACCATCAGCAGCAGGTTCGCCTTCGGGTCCAGCCAGCCGAGCAGGTAGCGGGTGGCGAAGACGGACAACGCGGTGGCGCTCAGGGTGAAGACCCAGCGGTGGGTCTCCGGGCGCTGGGCGAGCAGGCAGTGCAGGGCGGGGCCGAAGAGCAGCAGCACCAGCAGGTTCGGCGGCAGGGCCAGGACGCCCGCGGTCAGGTAGGAGAGGTGGGCGGCCCACGGGTTGCGCTCGGTCTCGCCCATGCGGTGGCTGTAGATGGAGCTGAGGATGATCACCGCTCCCGCGGTGCCCGCGATCGCCGCGAAACGGGCGACTTCGGAGGGTGACGGGCGCTCGGAGTAGACGATCACGTAGGTCACGAGGACGAGAGCTGATCCGTCGATCAACAACCAGTAGCCGAGGGCACGCCGCCGCAGTGTCCACACCGGCCAGTCAAGCACCTGTACTTGCCCTCCCCCGCCCAACGGGAGCGCTGCCCCGAACCCGGAGAGCGTCGCACATTCGGCCGTTCGGCAGAAGACGGCCACCTGGGGGTTAGCCAGCGCACGTTCACGCGGCAGGATGAGGTGCGAAAGGAGCACAGCGTGCCCAAGCAGCCTGCCGAACGTGTGACGAAGGTGATCGACGACCCGGCCACGCCCCTGTGGCGCGGGGCCGTTGCGCTACGCATAGTCACATTTCTCTTCGCGGCGGCGAACGTGATCGCGAACCAATCCGGTTACACCCGGCCGTGGCTCGCGTGGACCACGCTCGGGGTGATGGCGCTGTGGTCCGTGTTCACCAGCCGCGCCTACAGCACCACGTGGGGCCGGCGGTGGCCGGTCGTGCTGGCCGACCTGGCGCTGACCTGCGGGTTGATGGGGCTGTCGCCGCTGATCATGTCGAGTCCCCAGCTGCTGACCGAGAACGTGCCGTTGATCACCACGATCTGGGCGTGCGTGCCCGCCGTGGCGCTCGGTGCGCTGGGCGGGTCGGCCGCGGGGTTCGCCGGCGGGCTGGCCGTCGGTCTCGCCACCTACCTGACCAAGGGCGTGCCGAGCCTCGACCTGCTGCGCGACGTCGTCCTGCTCGCGGGCGCGGGCATGGTCGTCGGCATGGCCTCGGCCACGGCACGGCGCTCGGCGGTGCGGCTCGCGCAGGCGTTGCGCACCGAGGCGGCAACGGCGGAACGCGAACGACTGGCCCGTTCGATCCACGACAGCGTGCTGCAGGTGCTCGCCCGCGTGCGCAAGCGCGGGATGGAGGTCGGTGGCGAGGCCGCCGAGCTCGCGCAGCTGGCCGGCGAGCAGGAGGTGGCGCTGCGCAACCTCGTGGCGGCCGCGCCGTCGGACTCCACAGTGGACGGCGAGGTCGACCTCCGTCCCGGCCTGCAGCTCCTCGCGACGCCCAGGATCCAGGTCTCCACACCGGCGACGCAGGTCATGTTCAACGCCGCGGCCGCGGGCGAGCTCACGTCACTGGTCCGCGAGGCGCTGTCCAACGTGGACAAGCACGCCGGGCGTGACGCCAAGGCGTGGGTGCTGCTCGAAGACCTCGGGGACGAGGTGGTGCTGAGCGTCAGGGACGATGGGCAGGGGATCCCGGAGGGCCGGATCGCCTCGGCCGAGGCGGAGGGCCGGATGGGCATCGCGAAGTCGATCAGGGGCCGGGTGGCCTCGCTGGGCGGCACGCTGGAGCTCCAGACCGGGCCGGGGGAGGGCACGGAGTGGGAGGTTCGGGTGTTCAGGAAGGGGGCGGTGCAGTGACGGTCTCGGTGATGGTGGTCGACGACCACCCGATGTGGCGCGAGGGCGTGGCACGCGACCTGCAGGAGCGCGGCTTCTCGGTCGTGGCGACCGCGGGTGACGCCGCCTCCGCCGTGCGCATCGCGAAGACCGTGCGGCCCAACGTCGTGCTGATGGACCTCAACCTGGGTGAGCTGTCCGGCGTCGACGCCACCCTGCTGATCACCGGTGAGCTGCCGGACACGCGGGTGCTGGTGCTGTCCGCGAGCGGCGAGCACGACGACGTGCTGCAGGCCGTGAAGGCGGGCGCGTCCGGCTACCTGGTGAAGTCCGCGTCCGCGGAGGAGCTGGTCGAGGCCGTGGCCCGCACCGCGGCCGGCGACGCCGTGTTCACCGCCGGGCTCGCGGGCCTGGTGCTGGGCGAGTACCGGCGGATGGCCGCCGCGCCCGACGACTCGGACGACAAGCCGCAGCTCACCGAACGCGAGACCGAGGTGCTGCGGCTGGTGGCGAAGGGGCTGACCGCGCGCCAGATCGCGAACCGCCTGGTGATCTCCCACCGCACGGTCGAGAACCACGTCCAGTCGACTTTGCGGAAACTCCAACTGCACAACCGGGTGGAGCTGGCGCGTTATGCCATCGAGCACGGTCTCGACAGCGAACCGGAGGCACAGCGATGACCGACCCCAGAGACTTACGAGTGTCCGACGCCGAGCGTGAGCACGTCGTCAGCCTGCTGAACAGGGCAGTCGGGCGCGGAATGATCACCCTCGACGAGTTCACCACCCGCACCGACACCGCACTCGCGGCCGTGACCAGGGCCGATCTCAACGCGGTGCTCATCGACCTGCCCGGCATGGTCAACACCGACGTGGCCGCGGTCGGGCCGCGCGTCGAGCTGAAGAACACGATGGGCAACACCGTGCGCAAGGGCGTCTGGGTGGTGCCGCCGCAGCTCGTGGTGCACAACGTGCTCGGCTCGACGGACCTCGACTTCACGCAGGCCACCCTGCCGCCGTCGGTGACCATCGAGCTGGACGTGTCGTTCGGCTCGGTGAAGCTCGTCGTGCCGGACGGCGCGTCGGTGAACATCGACGGCGTCGAGGTCACCGCGGGCGACGTCAAGGACAAGGTGCGCAACGGCGTCGGCAACCCGCACTTCCTGATCCGCGGTGCCGTGCGCGGTGGATCGGTGCTGATCAAGCACCGGAAGAAGGCGCTCTTCGGCTGAACTGCGGGCGTGCGACCGTTCTGCGAACCGCCCGGCGGGCGCGCAGGATCGGGATGTGCGTTGTCTTGTGACCGGTGCGACCGGATACCTCGGTGGACGGCTCGTCCCCCGGCTGCTGGCCGAGGGGCACCAGGTGCGTTGCCTGGTGCGCTCGCCGGAGAAGCTGCGGGACGTGCCGTGGGCCGCTGACGTCGAGATCGTCCGCGGCGACGTGCTCGGCGACCTGTCCGCGACGATGCGGGACGTCGACGTCGTGCACTACCTGGTGCACTCGTTGAACTCGAAGGACTTCGCGGACGCGGACCGCAGGGCGGCGGAGAACACGGCCGCGGCTGCCGCTCGTGCGGGTGTGCAGCGGATCGTCTACCTGGGCGGGCTGCACCCCGAGCACGTGGAGCTGTCGCCGCACCTCGCGTCACGCAAGGAGGTGGGCGAGGTCTTCCTGCGCTCGCCGGTGCCCGCCGTCGTGCTGCAGGCGGCGGTGATCATCGGGTCGGGGTCGGCGTCGTTCGAGATGCTGCGGTACCTGACCGAGCGGTTGCCGGTCATGGTCACGCCGAGGTGGGTGCACAACCGGATCCAGCCGATCGCGGTGCGGGACGTGCTGCGGTACCTGGTGGACGCGACGGCGCTGGACACCGGGCTGCAGGTGAACCGGACGTTCGACATCGGCGGGCCGGACGTGCTGACCTACCTCGACATGATGCTGCGGTACGCGCGGGTCGCCGGCCTGCCCCGGCGCCGGGTGCTGCCGGTGCCGCTGCTGACGCCGGGGCTGTCGTCGCACTGGGTCAACGTGGTCACGCCGGTGCCGCGGTCGATCGCGACGCCGTTGATCGAGTCGCTGGTGCATGAGGTCGTGTGCCGGGAGAACGACGTCCGCGCGCTGCTGCCGGGCGAGAACATCGGCTACGACCAGGCCGTCGAGCTGGCGCTGGCGAAGATCCGCGACGCCGACGTCGAGACGCGCTGGTCGGGTGCGTCGGTGCCGGGGGCGCCGAGCGAGCCGCTGCCGACCGACCCCGACTGGTCGGGCGGGTCGGTCTACGTCGACGAGCGCGGCCGTGCGACGAAGGCCGGTCCCGAGCGGTTGTGGGAGGTCGTCGAAGGCATCGGCGGCGAACGCGGCTGGTACTCGTTCCCGCTGGCCTGGGCGATCCGCGGGTGGCTCGACCGGCTCGCGGGCGGGGTCGGGCTGCGGCGCGGGCGGCGTGATCCGCACCGGCTGCACGTGGGTGACGCGCTCGACTGGTGGCGGGTCGAGGAGATCGAACGCGGGCGGCTGCTGCGGTTGCGCGCGGAGATGAAGGTGCCTGGTCAGGCCTGGCTGGAGCTTCGAGTGGCGGACGGGCCGCGGGGCGGGTCCACTTACCGCCAGCGTGCCGTCTTCGTGCCCAAGGGGCTCGCCGGACACCTCTACTGGGCGGTCATCTGGCCGTTCCACGGCATCGTGTTCGGCGGCATGGTGCGCAACATCGCCAATGAAGCTGAGCTGCACAACAACTTCAGAAAGTCCTGATGGACTGCACAAGCAGCAAAGGGTGAGACTTCCCGCATGAAGGCTCTCGTCAAGGTCGCCGCTGGGCCTGGCCTGGAACTGACCGACGTCCCCGACCCGACACCGGGTCCTTCGGACGTGGTCGTGAAGGTGCTGCGCACCGGCATCTGCGGCACCGACCTGCACATCGACTCGTGGGACGACTGGGCGGCCACCAACATCAAGGCGCCGCTGGTCCTCGGGCACGAGTTCGTCGGCGAGGTCGTCGAGATCGGCGGCTCCGTGACCGGCGTCAACGTCGGTGACCTGGTCAGCGGCGAGGGCCACCTGGTGTGCGGGACGTGCCGCAACTGCAAGGCCGGCCGCCGTCACCTGTGCGCCAACACGCGTGGTCTGGGCGTGCACTCCAACGGCGCGTTCGCGCAGTACGTCGTGCTGCCCGAGCAGAACGCGTGGGTGCACCGCACGCCCGTCGACCTGGACGTGGCCGCGATCTTCGACCCGTTCGGCAACGCCGTGCACACCGCGCTGAGCTTCCCGGTGATCGGCGAGGACGTGATCATCACGGGCGCCGGTCCGATCGGGATCATGGCCGCCGCGGTCGCCAAGCACGCCGGCGCGCGCAACGTCGTGATCACCGACATCAGCGAGCACCGCCTGGACCTGGCCCGCAAGGTCGGCGTCGACCTCGCGGTGAACGTGGCGGAGAAGACGATCGCCGACGCGCAGGCCGAGCTCGGCATGGCCGAGGGCTTCGACGTCGGCATGGAGATGTCCGGCAAGCCGGTGGCCATGCGGGACATGATCGCGAACATGGCGCACGGCGGCCGCATCGCGATGCTCGGGCTGCCCGCGGAGGAGTTCCCCGTCGACTGGAGCAGCGTCGTGCTGAAGATGCTGCACATCAAGGGGATCTACGGCCGGGAGATGTTCGAGACCTGGTACTCGATGACCGTGCTGCTGCAACGCGGCCTCGACCTCGCACCGGTGATCACGCACCGGTACGACCACACCCGGCACGCGGAGGCGTTCGCCACCGCGCGTGAGGGCAAGTGCGGCAAGGTCATCCTCGACTGGACGGGAGCCTGATGTACGGCGAGCTGAAGAACGACCTCCGCAGGACGATCGAGGAGATCAGGGAGGCCGGGCTCTACAAGGCCGAGCGCGTGATCGCGACACCGCAGAACGCCGCCGTCCGCGTCGGTTCCGGTGACGAGGTGCTGAACTTCTGCGCCAACAACTACCTCGGGCTCGCCGACCACCCGCGGCTGGTCGAGGCCGCGAAGTCCGCGCTGGACGAGTGGGGCTTCGGCATGGCCTCGGTGCGGTTCATCTGCGGCACCCAGGAGCCGCACAAGGAGCTGGAGAGCAAGCTCTCGGCGTTCCTCGGCACCGAGGACACGATCCTCTACAGCTCGTGCTTCGACGCGAACGGCGGCCTGTTCGAGACGCTGCTCGGCGCCGAGGACGCGATCATCTCCGACGAGCTGAACCACGCGTCGATCATCGACGGCGTGCGGCTGTCGAAGGCGCGGCGCTACCGCTACAAGAACCGCGACATGGACGACCTGGAGCGCCAGCTCAAGGACGCGTCCGACGCGCGCTACCGGCTCATCGCGACCGACGGCGTGTTCTCGATGGACGGCTACCTCGCGCCGCTGGACGAGATCTGCGACCTGGCCGAGCGGTACAACGCGCTGGTCATGGTCGACGACTCGCACGCCGTGGGCTTCACCGGTCCGACCGGCCGCGGCACGCCGGAGCTGTTCGGCGTGCAGGACCGGGTCGACATCGTGACCGGCACGCTCGGCAAGGCGCTGGGCGGTGCCTCCGGCGGCTACACGTCCGGCCGCGCGGAGATCGTCGAGCTGCTGCGCCAGCGGTCGCGGCCGTACCTGTTCTCCAACTCCCTCGCGCCGTCGATCACGGCCGCCGCGATCGCCGCGCTGGACCTGCTGTCGTCGTCCACCGAGCTGCTCACCCAGCTGCGGTCGAACACCGAGCTGTTCCGGCGCCGGATGACCGAGGAGGGCTTCGACCTGCTGCCCGGCGAGCACCCGATCATCCCGGTGATGATCGGCGACGCCGCCGAGGCCGGTCGCCTGGCGGACCTGCTGCTGGAGCAGGGCATCTACGTCATCGGGTTCTCCTACCCCGTGGTGCCGCACGGCAAGGCGCGCATCCGCACGCAGATGTCGGCCGCGCACTCGACCGAGGACGTGAACCGGGCCGTCGACGCGTTCGTCGCCGCCCGCGCCAAGATGTGAACTGGATCACATCGCAGTAAGAATCTCCACGTTCGCCGCACTACCTCTACAGGGGGAAGGGGCGATCGTGGAGGCCTTCTGCGCGGTGTACCGCGAGTGCTACCCGCGGGTGCTCGCCTATGCGGCGAGCCACGCGGGTCCTCGGCTGGGGGAGGACATCACCAGCGAGACCTTCACGATCGCCTGGCGCAAGCTCGACGAGATGCCCGTGCCCGCGCTGCCGTGGCTGCTCGGCATCACCCGCAACCTCGTCCGCGCGGCCCGCAGGCAGGCCACGCACGAGGAGCTGGTCGACGTGCCGGTCGGCGACGACTTCGTGCAGGTGGTCGAGATCCGCGCCGCGCTGGCGAGCCTGGCGGAGGCCGACCAGGAGGTGCTGACGCTCGTCGCCTGGCACGGCCTGACGGCGGCGGAGGCCGCCACGGTGCTCGGCTGCTCGACGGCGACGTTCTTCGTGCGGCTGCACCGCGCCCGGCGCCGGCTGCGCACGGCTCTCTCCACACCGGCGTTCGAGTACTCGAGGTAGTCATGGGAGACGTGCTGAAGGACCTGGGCCGGGCCAAGCCGCCCACCCCCGCGGTCGACCACGAGCGGATGGAACGCGACCTCGCCCAGATCCTCACGCTGCCCCGCCCGCAGCCACCGGGCGCGCGGCGCGACCAGGCGACGTTCCGGCGGCTCGCACCGGCACTGGCTGCGGTCGGCGTCGTGGCGCTGCTGCTGCTCACGCTCCTGCCGTCCGACCGGTCGCAGTCGCCAGCGGGACCCGGCGAGTGGTGGCACGTGCAGGTCGCGTCGTCGGCCCTGACCGTCGTCGGCACGACCGCGGACCCCTACGTGCTCGAACTGCGCACCGACACCGCCTACTGGCTCGCGGACCGGCGCAAGGTCGTGGTCAGGGCGAACGGCCACATGGGCTGGCGTTCGGAGGCGGACCTGACCAGGTGGCTGGCGGCCGGATCGCCGGCGCAGGTGCCCGAGGTCGGCACGGCGCGGGCGGTGCGGGTCGGCCCGGTTCGCGCGTCGGCCCGCGAGAGCACCGACGGGCCGTTCGGACCGGTGCACGTCCAGTGGCCGTTCACCGAACGGGACCGGCTGCCGTCCGACCCCGCCGAGCTGCGCGCGGTGCTGAGGTCGGCGGACGGCGGCTCCCCGTACGTGCACGCGCGGCTGGCGATGGCCATGACGGCGGCACCGTTGCGGCTCGACCAGCGCCGAGCGGCGTTGTCGCTGCTCAGGACCCTCGACGGCGTGCGGGACAACGGCGTGGGCCTCGCCGTGGCCGCACCGCCCGCCGGGCAGTTCACCCACCTGGAGACCCAGCTGGTCGTCGACCAGGAGACGGCCCAGGCCATCTCCGTCCGCACCGTCCTCACCGCCGCGGAACACGGCCTGCCCGCGGGCGCGGTGGTCGAGTCCGAGGACTACAGCCTCGTCGGCACGACCCACGACGCCCCGCAGGTGCCGGCCGACGTGCTGGTCAACGGCGAACCGGACACGCCCTTCATCATGGTGCGGTGATTGATCCTCGCCGGCTCCGGGTGCTGCGAGCCCTGGCCGACCACGGCACCGTGACGGCCGCTGCCGCCGCACTGCACCTCACGCCGTCGGCGGTGTCGCAGCAGCTCGCGGCGCTGGAGTCGGAGGCGGGTCACCCGCTGCTGCGCCGCTACGGCCGCCGCGTGTCGCTGACCCCGGCCGGCGAGCTGCTCGTGGCGCACGCCCACGTCGTCGCCGCGGAGCTGGAACGCGCCCAGGCCACGCTGGACGCCCTCGCCGACGGGTCGGCCGGCCGGGTGGCGGTGGCGGCGTTCGCCTCGGCGATCACGCAGGTGGTGGCACCCGCGCTGGCGGCGCTGCGGGAACGGTCCATCGACCTGTCCGTGCGCGACGCCGAGGGGCACGAGAGCGTGCGGTTGCTGCTGGACGGCGAGATCGACGTGGCGATCACCGAGGAACACCGCACGACCGAGCGGTTCACGTGCTTCCCGCTCTACACCGAGCCGTTCGACGTGGTGCTGCCACCGGGCCACCCGCTGACCGGGCCGGTGGACCTGGCGGCGCTCGCCGACGAGGACTGGGTGGTGACGCTGCCCGGCAACCCGCTGCGGGACGTGGTGGAGATGGCGTGCGCGCAAGCCGGGTTCGCGCCGCGCATCCGGCACACGTCCGACGACTTCCGTGCGATCGAGGCCCTGGTGGCGGCAGGCGCGGGGGTGGCGCTGGCGCCGCGCAACGCCATCGCCGGGGTGCCGGTCGCCGGGGTGGCGCCGTTGCGGCGGGTGGTGGCGGCGGTGCGGCGGGGCAGCGAGGAGCACCCGCTGGTGCAGACGGTGCTCGGGGAGCTGCAACGGGCGGCGGGCTAGACCGGCGGCGAGCGGCGCCGAGCCAGGGCAGCGGCTAACAGCGGCGGGCTAGACCGGCGGCAGGTGGGCGGCGACCTCGGCGAGTGCGTCGAGGGTGTCGTGGTCGACCTGGCCGGTGGCGGTCTCGGCTTCGGCGATGGTCACCCGCTTGCCCGTGCGGTCGCTGCCGTAGCGCAGGCCGGTGAAGCGGATGTCGGCCAGGCCGAGCACGGCAGCGCCGAGCGGGTGGATGTCACCGCTGCCCTGCCGCTTCATGACGGACTCGAACGCGCGGGCGTCGCCGGTGGACGCGAGGCCCACCCACACGACCGAGACCACCGCGACGTTCCCCGCGCCGTCGGTGACCGCGAACAGCACGCGTTCCAGCGAGGTGCAGCGGTTGCGGGTGAAGAAGTCGCGCACCTCGCCGAACGACACCGCCACGCACTCGGCCTGCTGCCGGGCGGTGCGCTTGAGCTGCCGCATCCCCATGCGCTGCCAGGCAGCCTGCGTGTCGCCTTTACGCGCGGCCTTCTGCCCTTCGGCCTTGCGCGGACCGAGGCGTGCCGACCCACCGGAGCCCACCTCGGCCGAACCCAGCTCCGCCGAACCCGCGCCGAGACCTCCGACGGAGATCGAGCCGGTACCCGCGGCGACGCTCAACGCCAGCGCACCGGCCACCACCACGCCGGCGCTCTTCTTGCCGCCGGTGTTGAGCGGGATCCGTTTGCCGTTCTTGGTGATCCAGTCGGTCATGGGACTCAAACGCCATGACCGCGACCGGGCGTTGTCACACGATCCGGTGATCGCCGAGACGGCGGGGTCGTCACGGACCGAGAGCGGGGTCACCGCCCCCGGTCGTGCGAGCGATCGGCTAGTGCGGGGCGCGGGCGGCGAGCTTGGCGGACGCGGGCTCGGCGGCGGCCAGTGCGCCGCGGGCGGCGAGCTGGCAGATGTCCATGCTGGAGGTGGCGAGCTTCGCGCCGACGTCCGACAGGGCGGTGTGGTTCATCGACAGCGAGGTCACGCCCATGCCGATGAGCACGCACGCCAGCAGCGGGTCGGCGGCCGCCTCGCCGCAGACGCCGACGGGCTTGTCGGCTGCCGTGGCCGCCTCGCCGACCTGGGCGATCAGCCGGAGGAGCGCGGGCTGCCAGGGGTCGTTCAGCGCGGCGACACCGCCGAGCTGGCGGTCGGCGGCGAAGACGTACTGGGCGAGGTCGTTGGTGCCGATGGAGATGAAGTCGACGACCTGGAGGATCTCGCGGGCCGACAGCGCGGCCGACGGGACCTCGACCATCACGCCTGCGCGGGCGATTCCGGCGTTGCGGGCGCGTTCGACGAACCACGCGGCTTCGGCGGCGGTGGCGACCATCGGTGCCATCACGGAGACGTCGGCGCCGGAGGAGGCGGCCGCGGCGGCGATGGCTTCGAGCTGCCGGTCGAGGACCTCGGGGCGGTCGAAGGCGACGCGCAGGCCACGGACGCCCAGTGCCGGGTTGGGCTCGGGGTCGGGGTTCAGAAACGCCAGCGGCTTGTCGGCACCGGCGTCCAGGGTGCGCACGACGACCGGTTTGCCCTTGAACGGCGCCAGAACAGCAGCGTAAGCAGCGGTCTGATCGGCAACGGACGGTTCCTCCGCGGCGTCGAGGAAGCAGAACTCGGTGCGGAAGAGCCCGACGCCCTCGGCACCGGCGGCGGCGGCCGCGGCGGCGTCGGCGGGGGAGCCGACGTTGCCGAGGACCTTCACGCGGTGGCCGTCCTTCAGCACGCCGACGCCGTTCCACACGGCCTTCTGACCGGTGCCGGCCGCACGGACCTTGCCGTCCGACTCGCGCACCGAGCCGGTGTAGCCGTCGACCTCAAGCCCGGCGACGTCCAGCGCGAGCACGCCGCGGCACGCGACGACGGCGGGGATGCCGAGCGAACGGGCGAGGATCGCGGTGTGCGAGGTGGGGCCGCCCTCCTCGGTGACCAGGGCGAGCACCTTCGACGGGTCGAGCCCCGCGGTGTCGGCGGGCGCGAGGTCGCGCGCCACCAGCACGGACGGCGTCGCCAGGTCGGGTACGCCGGGCGCGGGCAGGCCGAGCAGCTCGGCCACCACGCGGTCGCGGACGTCCTGGACGTCGCGGGCGCGTTCGGCCATGTAGCCACCGGCCGCCTGCAACGCGGTCACGAACTTCTGGGCGGCCTGGTGCACCGCGCGGGCCGCGGGCAGCGACTCCTCGACGACCAGCTTCTCGGCGGACTTGATCAGGGCCGGGTCGCCCGCCATGGCGGCGGTCGTCTCCAGCACGGCGCGGGCGTCGCCCTCGACCGTCTTCGCGCGCTCCATCAGGCGCTGCGCGACGACCTCGGTCGCCGGGCGGATCCGGGACGCCTCGTCCTTTGTATCCGCAGGTCGTGGGCCCGACGGAGGTTCCGGCAAGGCTTCCGCGACCCTCACCACGGGGCCGGAAGCCCGGCCGCTGCTGACACCGACACCGCTCAGCCGCGCGCTCGACATGGTCTAGACCATACCCTTCACCAGGAACCCGAGGACACCTCAGTGTGACCAATCGAGTCGAAGAGTGCGGAACGCCGCCACGCACGTCACGGGGACTTAACGCGGAACGTCACCCCGCGAGGGCGCTGACCTCGGCCTCGGTCGGGTACGAGGGCTGCGCGCCGGACTTCGTGACGGACAGGGCCGCGACCTTCACGGCGTAGCGCGCGGCGTCGGGCAGCGGGTCACCGGCGGCGAGCCGGGCGGACAGCGCACCGGCGAACGCGTCACCGGCACCGGTCGTGTCCACGACCTCGGCCACCTCGACCGCGGGCACCTCGACCGTTCCGGAAGCAGCGACCACGGCGACGCCGCGCGACCCGAGCGTCACGATCGCGGCCTCGGGACCGAGGTCCAGCAGGTCCTGCCACGTCGGCGCGAGCTGCGCGGCCTCGTGCTCGTTGACGATCAGCACGCTCAGCTGCCCGAGCGTGGCCGCCGGCATCGGGGCGACCGGCGACAGGTTCAGCACGGTCCGCACACCGGCCCGTGCCGCCACCTCGATCGCGTGGCCGACGGTCTCCAGCGGCACCTCCAGCGAGCACGTCAGCACGCGCACGCCGTCGAACGACAGGGCGTCCACGTCGGACGGTGTCACGTCCTGGTTGGCGCCGGGTGACACGACGATGGAGTTCTCGCCGTCCGGCGTCACGGTGATGTACGCGATGCCGGTGGGGCGGGGGGAGGTCTTCACCAGCGCGGTGCCGACCCCCGACGACTCCAGCGACTCGCGCAGCAGGGTGCCGTACCCGTCGTCGCCCAGCGCACCGACGAGCGCGACGGACGCACCGACGCGAGCGGCGGCAACGGCGGTGTTCGCGCCCTTGCCGCCGGGCAGCACGACGGTGTCGCCGCCGAGCACGGTCTCACCGCCGGCGGGCCGCCTGCCGACCTCGACGACGAGGTCGGCGTTGGCGGACCCGAGGACAAGCAGGGAGTTCGTCACTTGAGGAACTCTGCCACGTTCTGCTTCGTGATGACCTTCACCTCGACGTCGACGACCTGCTGGACCGCCTCGCCCTTGGCGGCGTGCACGGCCTGCTCGACGGCCTTCTCGCCCAGTGCCTTGGGCTGCTGCGCGACCGTGGCGAAGAGGGTGCCGTCCTGGATCGCCTTCAGGCCGTCGGGCGTGCCGTCGAAGCCGACGACCATGACGTCCTTGCCGGCACGGGCGCCGAGCGCCTTGATCGCGCCGAGCGCCATCTCGTCGTTCTCGGCGAAGATGCCCTTGATGTTCGGGTTGCCCTGCAACAGGTTCGTGGTCTCGTTGAGGCCCTTGGCCCGGTCGAAGTCGGCCACGGCGGTGGCGACGACCTTGATGTTGCCGCTGTTCAGGCCCTGCTCGAAGCCCTGACCGCGGTCACGGGAGGCCGACGCGCCGGAGATGCCCTTGAGGTGCGCGACCTCGCCGGAGGCGGCGCGGCCGAGCTCGATGGCCGCGAGGCTGCCGCCCTGCACGTTGTTCGAGGCGACCTCGGCCGCGACCTTGCCGTCGACGGCGCGGTCGACCGAGATCAGCGGGATGTTCGCCGTCTCGGCGGCCTTGGCGGCCGGCGCGGACTGCTTGGAGTCGACCGGGTTCAGGATGATCGCCTTGACGCCCTGCGTCACCAGCGTCTGCACCTGGTTGACCTGGTTCGTCGCGTCGTTCTGCGCGTCGACCACGGTCAGCTTGGCGCCGAGCTTGTCCGCCATCGCCTGCGCACCCTGCTGCAGCTCCACGAAGAACGGGTTGTTCAGGGTGGACACAGCGAGGCCGATGGTGATCTGGCCCCCGGACGCCCCGGTTCCACTGCACCCGGACGCCAGCAGCGCAGCGGCACCGAGGGTCAGCGCGATCCGTCGGGTCACCTTCATTGGTGTGTTCCTTACCTGTTGCGGGATTTCTCAGCGACGGCGGAGTGAGTCGAGCAACGCGGCGAGTGCGATCACCGCGCCGATGACGACCTGCTGCCAGAACGGCGGGACCTGCAGCAGGTTGAGGCCGTTGCGCAGGACGGCGAGCACGAGCGCGCCGACCAGCGTCCCGGTGGCGCGGCCGACACCACCGGACAGCGACGCACCACCGATCACGACCGCGGCGATGGCGTCGAGCTCGTAGCCGACCGCCGCCTGCGGACCGGCGGACCCGAGGCGGCCGGCGAGCACGAGGCCCGCGGCGGCGGCGAACAGGCCGGACAGCGCGTAGATCCAGAGCTTCTGCCTGCGCACGTCGATGCCGCTGAGCTTCGCGGCCTCCTCGTTGCCGCCGATCGCGTACATGCGGCGGCCGAGGTTGGTGCGCGTGAGGACCAGGCCGGTGACGCCGAAGAACAGCAGCATCAGCAGCAGCGGCAACGGCAGCGACGGCGTGAGGTTCGAGCCGAGGAACGTCACCAGCGCGTCGGTCTCGTGCGGCTGGCCCTCGGAGAACACCAGCGTGAGACCGCGGGCCACGCTGAGCATCGCGAGCGTCGCGATGAACGGCGGCAGCTTGCCGTAGCTGATCAACGCGCCGTTGACGAGCCCGCACAGCGCGCCGACGACCAGGCCGACCGGCCCCGCGGTCAACGCGCCCACCATCGCGGCGAGCGCGGCGATGCTGCCCACCGACAGGTCGATGCCGCCCGCCACGACGACGAACGTCATGCCGAACGCCATGATCGCGATGACGGCGGCCTGCACGCCGACGTTGAGCAGGTTCTGCGCGTTGAGGAACGCCGGCTGCAGCACCGCGATCACCACGGCGAGCACGAGCAGCCCGGCCAGCGCCCCGTTCTCCGCCAGGTACCTCTTCGGTGCGAACTTGCGGCTGCTGATCGTGGTCATGCGGAGATCTCCTGCACGGCGAGTGCCATCACCTGGTCTTGGGTCGCGCCCTTCGGCAGCTCACCGGCCACCCGGCCGTGTGCCATCACGACGACGCGGTCGCTCATCCCGATCACCTCGGGCAGGTCGCTGGACACGAGCAGCACGGCTCGTCCGGCGGCGGTCATGCGGTTGATGAGCTCGTAGATCTCGACCTTCGCGCCCACGTCGACACCGCGCGTGGGCTCGTCGAGGATCAGCACCTTCGGGTCGGCCAGCAGCCACTTGCCGATGACGACCTTCTGCTGGTTGCCGCCCGACAGCTCCTTCACGGGCTGGTCGACGCGGCCCTTGATGCGGAGCTTGCCCGCGATGTCGTGGAGCCGCTCCTGGTCGCGGTTGGTCAGCGTGACCAGTTCGAGGTTCGCGCCGACGGTCGCGGTGAGCACCAGGCCCTGGCCCTTGCGGTCCTCCGGCACGAGGCCGAGCCCCGCCCTGATCGCGGCCTGGACGTCGTGGCGCGGCAGCGGTTTCCCGTCGACCACGACGGTTCCGGCGTCGTAGTCGTCCACGCCGAACGCGGCCCGTGCGACCTCCGTGCGACCGGCGCCGACCAGACCGGCGACGCCCACGACCTCGCCCGCGTGCACCTCGATGTCGACGTCGGCGAAGACACCGCGCCTGGTCAGGCCGGAGATGCGGAGCAACGGCTGTCCCGGGCGCTGCCGGGCCCGCGGGTACTGCTCGTCGATCGGGCGGCCGACCATCAGCTCGATCATGTGCCGGGTGGTGGCCTTCGGGCCCAGGACCCCGACGGACCGGCCGTCGCGCAGGATCGTGATCCGGTCGGCGATCCGCTGGATCTCGTCGAGGTGGTGGGTGATGAAGACGAGGCCGACGCCGTTGCCGCGCAGCTGGGCCATGATCTGCAGCAACCGGTCGGTCTCGGTGTCGGTGAGCACCGCGGTGGGCTCGTCGAGGATCAGCACGCCGGCGTCCTTGTCGAGCGCGCGGGCGATCTCGATCATCTGCTGCTGGGCGATGCCGAGGTCCTTGACCCGCGCGTCCGGGTCGACGTCGAGCCCGACCCGTTCCAGCAGCCGCGGCGCCCTGCGGCGCATCTCGGCGCGGTCGACCAGGCCGAACCTGCGCGGCAACCGGTTGAGGAACAGGTTCTCGGCGACGCTCAGCTCGGGGACGAGCGCGAGCTCCTGGTGGATCACGGCGAGGCTGGTCCTGCCCACGATCGTGCCCGCGTCGTGGCCGTGGATGCCGGCGAGCACCTTGACCAGCGTGGACTTGCCGGCGCCGTTCTCGCCGAGCAGGACGTGCACCTCGCCGGCGTTGATGTCGAGGTCGACACCGTCCAGCGCCTTGGTGGCACCGAAGTGCTTGGTGATCCCGCGGGCGGTGATGAGGGTCTTCACAGCTCGGCCTCCCCGAGCGAGCCGCGCAGCACGAGCTTCGCGGTGAGCCGGACGTCGTCGGGCTGCTGGCCGTTGATCAGGGCGAGCAGGCTGCGCGCGGCGGCCCTGCCCATCTCCACCGTCGGTTGCGCGATGACGGTGATCGGCGGGTCGAGCAGCGGGAACCACGGCTGGTCGTCGAACACCGCGAGCGCGATGTCGTGCGGGATGCGCAGGCCGCGGGCCCTGATCTGAGCCAGCGCGCCCAGGCCCATCAGGTTGTCCATCGCGACCAGTGCCGTGGCGCCGTCGTCGAGGAGCTTCGCGGCGGCCTGGCTGCCGCTCTCCTGCCGGAAGTCGCCGTGCACGACCTGCGCGAGGCCGCCCAGTGCACCGGTGAACACGGTGCTGCGTTCTCTCCCGGTGGAGGTGTCCGGCGGACCCGCGATCACGCCGATGCGGGTGTGGCCGGCGCCGACGAGCCGCCGGGCGAGCGCGGTCAATGCCTCGCTGCCGTCGGCGCGGACGACCGGGCATGTAGCGCCCCTGACCGTCCGGTCGAGCAGGACGAGCGGAACGCCGCCTGCGCTCACTTCGCGAACCAGGGCGGGGTCATCGGTCGCGGGGCACAGCAGGAGGCCGTCCACCCGGCGGTCGAGCAGGGTGCGCACGTAGGTGGCCTCCTGCTCGGCGCTCTCGTCGGCGTTCCCGATCACGACGCAGTAGCCGTGTGACCGGGCTTCGTCCTCGACCGCTCGCGCGATCTCGGCGAAGAAGGGGTTCAGCAGATCGCTGATGACCAGACCGAGGGTCTGGGTGCTGGTGGTCCTGAGGGATCGCGCCAGGGCGTTGGGCCGGTAGCCGAGCTCCTCGATCGCGGCGAGCACGCGCTCACGGGTCTCCGGCGTCGGCGCGGCATGGCCGTTGAGCACGCGCGACACGGTGGCCGTGGAGACGCCTGCGTGCTGCGCGACGTCCTTCATGGTCGTCACGAGGCGGTAGTTAATCGATTACACACCTGTCCAGTCAAGCCGGGTGAGTAGGTGTACGGATGTCACCGGGCGTGTGCTGCCTCACCCTTGGACCATGGACGGACAGGATCGCCTCGGGTACGAGCAGCGCCTCGCGTTGGAGCTCGCCGCGATCGGCCAGCGGCTGACGACGCTCAGCGCCGAAATGCGGGAGCAGCAGACCTCCTCGGTCGCGACCGCACCACCGGAGACCGAACGGCCGCAGTCGCGTCCGCTCGAACGGGAGCCCGTCGTCCCGCCGCAGGTGACCGCCGTTCCACCGCAGGCACCCGCACCCCAGCACCCGGCCCCCCAACACCAGGCCCCCCAGCACCCGGCCCCGCCGAACCCTTGGTCCCAGCAAGCCGCGCCGTTCCCGCCGCCGCAGGGCCACGCGGGAGCCCCGGGTTTCCCCCAGGGGCACGCGGGGCCCCCGCGTTACCAGCCGCAGCAGCAGTGGCAGCAGCCGTTGCCGCCGCGTGAGACGTTGTTCGAGAAGCTGGGCAAGGACGGCGCCGGCTCGAAGCTGCTGGCCTGGGTCGGTGGCGCGATCACCGTGCTCGGCCTGGTCATGCTGATGGTCCTGGCCATCCAGCGCGGCTGGCTCGGCCCGCTGCCGCGCGTGATCGGCGGTGCGGTGCTCAGCTCCGCGATGATCGGCATCGGCCTGTGGCTGCACCGCAACCCGGCCGGCCGCACCGGGGCGTTCGCGCTCGCGGCGACCGGTTTCGCGGGCCTCTACCTCGACGTCATCGCCGCCACGAGCCTCTACGGGTACCTGCCGCCGGCCGCCGGCCTGGTCGTCGGTCTCGTGGTCGCGGCCGCCGGTGTCGTGCTGGCGCTGCGGTGGGACTCGCAAACGCTTGCAGTCGGCGTCGTCGCAGCCTGTGCCGTCTGCTCGCCGATCATCACCGAGGGCTTCACGGTGCTGCTGGTCGGCTTCCTGCTGGTGCTGAAGACAGCCAGCACGCCGGTGCACGTCAGGCGCAACTGGCCGGGCCTCGCGATCGCCGGTGGATTCCCGCCGATCATCGCGTCGCTGCTCGCCACCGCGACCACCATCCCCACCGGCTTCGAGTGGACCGTCGTCGCGATCGCCGGGGCGACCACGGTCGTCGGCCTCGCGGTCGCACTGCTGACCATCTGGAAGCGGCCCGCTGACATCGTCGCGATCGCGCTGGTCTCCGGTTCGGCGCTGCCCTCGCTGTTCGCGACCACGCTGCTGGAGCGGACCGCCGCGTCGGTGCTGGCCGGCGCGGTGGCCGCGGTGCTGCTGGCGATCTGGATGGTCCCCGACCTGCCCAGGGCGTTCACCACGGCGGCCGGTGCGACCGGCATGCTCGCGTTGTTCCAGACCACCGTGGTCGCGCTCGACGGCAACGTGCGCGCGGCGGTCGTGCTGGCCGAGGCCATCCTGCTGGCGTTCCTCGCGGCCCGGCTGGGCAAGAAGAGCGCGCTGGTCGGCTCGATCGCGTTCGGCGTGGTCGGGTTCCTGATGGCGGTCACGCAGGCGGTGCCGATCACGTGGCTGCTGGACGAGCCGCGGTACCGGCCGGCCTCGTCCGGCGACTACGCCGCGGGCATGGTCACGGCGCTGGTGCTGGCCGCGTTCGCCGTGGCCGTGCCGTGGGCGGCGCAGAAGATGAACGTGCTGCGGCGGCCCTCGGAGAACCCGTTCGCCTGGGTGCTGTCCGGGCTGGTGGTGCTCTACGGCGCGGCGGGGCTCGTGATCTGCGGTGCGCTGCTGGTGTCGCCGGACGAGACCGGGTTCCTGTTCGGGCACTCGATCGTCACCGTGTCGTGGACGGTCGCCGCGCTGTTCCTGCTGCTCAAGGGCATCAACGTGACCGCGTTGCGGATCAGCGGCCTGGTGCTGGTCGCCGCGGCGGTGGCGAAGCTGCTGCTGTTCGACCTGTCCGCGCTGGACGGGTTCGCGCGGGTGCTGGCGTTCCTCGGCGCCGGTCTGGTGCTGCTCACCGCCGGTGCCCGTTACGCCAAACTGGTGGCTTCGCGGAAGAACCCGGCCTCGCATGAATCCACACCGGTGGCTCCGCACTCCTACTGACGGGACGAACGCCGCCCGCACCGCCGTCGCGGGCGGCGTTCGTACTACGACCGGGCAAAGATCTCCCGCTACCGGGTGACGGAAGTAGATCAAAAGCACCCGGAAGTGGTCCCATTCGCGCCATGGCAAAGCCACGCCTCGTGGCCGCGGTCTTGGCACTCTCTGCGGTCATCGCGGCGATGGGTGCCGACCAGCAGCACGACCTCGTCCCCACCCCGTCCGGCACAGCGGCTCCGCGTGCGTACGTGGTCGGCAGGACCGGTCTCGTCCAGGTGGTCGACACCGGCAGCGGTGCCGTGCTGACCGAGGCCGACACCGCGGGCCGTGCGACGGGTGTGGCGGTGTCGCCGGACGGCGAGCACCTCTACGTGGTCAACGGCTGGTCCGGCGCGGTCACCGAGGTCGACCCGCACACCGGTGCGGTGCGGAACCGGCTCTTCACGCAGGTCCAGCTCTCGCACGCGGCCATGCGCCCGGACGGCCTGCGCCTCTACGTGAGTGCGAGCGGCAGCGTGGCGGTGATCGACCCGCGGGAGTTCCGGGTGGTGGCCGCGATCAAGGTCGGCGGGCAGCCGCAGGGCCTCGCGGTGCACCCGGACAACAGGGTCCTCTACGTCGCGAACGCGCAGGACGGCACGATCAGCCTGGTCGACACGGCCACCGCGTTCCAGACCTCGACCATCCCCGTCGGCGGCCTGCCGCAGCACCTCGCGCTGTCGCCGGACGGGTCACGGCTCTACGTGAGCGGCATGCGGCTGGGGGAGAGGACGCCGGGCACGCTGACGGTGATCGACACGGCCACGAACCAGGTCGTGAGGTCGGTGGGCATCGGCACCGGAGCGGGCAACGTCGCGGTGACCCCCGACGGCGCGACGGTGTACGTGGCGCTGCCGAAGGAAGGCTCGGTCGTGGTCGTCGACGCGGCGACCATGGCCGTGCGCGAACGTTTGCCGTTCAACGCACCCGGCGTCGCCATCGCTCCCGGCGACCGGAGGGTTTTCCTCGCGACCGGGACGACGACGACCGTGCTGGACAGCTCGAACGCCGTACTGGCGACCTATCAGATGCGCACGAACGCGTTCGAGGAAACGACGAGGCCGCGCCAGTTCGACGCGGCCATGATCGTCTTTTCGCCCGGTCAGCCCACCGCCGCCGGCACCCTGACCTCTTCGTCCAGGTCGTCCGCCGGCTCGTCGTGAAGCGCGAGGCGCTCCTGGATCCGCTTGAGCGGGCCGGGCGCCCACCACGCGGCGTTGCCGAGCAGCTTCAGCACGGCGGGCACGAGCAGCATGCGGACCACGGTGGCGTCCAGCGCCAGCGCGAGGATCATGCCGACGCCGACGAACCGCATCATCGCGACCTGCGAGAACGCGAACGCGCCGGTCACGACGATCAGCAGCAGCGCGGCCGAGGTGATCACCCGGCCGGTCTTGGCCAGGCCGGTCGTGACCGCCTCCTCGGTGCTCGCGCCGCTGCCGCGCGCCTCTACCATCCGCGAGAGCAGGAAGACCTCGTAGTCCGTTGACAGGCCGAACACGATCGCCGCCATCAGCACGACGATGCCGGACTCCAGCGGCCCCGGCGTGACGCCGAGCAGGTCGGCGAAGTGGCCCTCCTGGAAGACCCAGACCAGCACGCCGAACGTCGCCGACAACGACAGCGCGCTCATCACCACGGCCTTGATCGGCAGCACGACCGAGCCGAACGCCAGGAACATCAGCACCAGCGTGGCGCCGACGAGCAGCGCGATCATCAACGGCAGGCCGTCGGCGATGGCGTCGAGCGAGTCGCTGACCATCGCGGTGTTGCCGCCGACCAGTACCTCGGCACCGGCGGGCGGGGTCAGCGCGCGAACGTCCTTGAGCGCCTGCTTCGAGGTGTCGCTGAGAGCGTCCTGCTCCAGGCCCGCGGACACGGCCGTGACGCCGTTGCCCTGGCCGAGCGGCTGGACCTCGCCGACGCCCGAGACGTCCTTGACCTTGCCCAGGTACTCCTGGACGGCCGCCTGGTCGCCACCCTTGACGACGACCTTGAACCCGGTGTTGGACAGCGCCGAGAAGTTCTGGTTGATGTTCTCGGTGGCCACGCGGACGGTGTTGCCCTCCGGCAGCACCTTCTCGGTGACCTGGCCGAACTGCACGCCCAGGAACGGCGCGCCCAGCGCGGCGAGCACACCGATGATCGGCACCGCGACCAGCACCGGCCGCTTCATGACCTTGCCGCTGAGCTTGCGCCAGCCGCGTTCGCTCGGCTCCTTTTTGCGCCACGGCATGGCGAGCTTGTCGACCCGGTGACCGAGCACGCCCAGCAGGGCGGGCAGCAGCGTGAGGGAGACGAGGGCGGCGATCGCGACGGCGGCCACACCGCCGTACGCGAGGGACTTGAGGAAGCCGTGAGGGAAGATCAGCAACCCGGCGAGGGCGATGACCAACAACGTCGCGCTGAACAGCACCGTGCGGCCCGCGCTCGCGACCGTGCGGCCGACGGCCTGCTCGGTGGTGCGCCCCGCGGCCAGCTCCTCGCGGAACCGGCCGACCATGAACAGCCCGTAGTCGATCGCCATGCCCAGGCCGAGCAGCGAGGCGACGTTGACGGCGAACGAGTTGACCTCGGTGTAGATGGCGATCACGTGCAGCACGCCGAGCGCGCCCATGATCGCGAGCCCGCCGACGACCACGGGCAGCGACGCGGCGACCAGACCGCCGAAGATGACCACGAGCAGCAGCAGGACCAGCGGCAGCGAGAACATCTCGGCACGCGTGAGGTCCGCCTGCGACATGTCGTTGATGGCCTTCTGGGTCGGCACCAGACCGCCGACCTGCTGGCTGAACCCGTCGATGGCCAGCCGGGGCTCGATCTCCTCGAACTGCTTGATCTGCTCGTTGGAGTCGGAGCTGGTCAGCGTGATCGCGACGAGGGCCTGCTGCTTGTCGTCGGCCGGCACGGGCCCGACGACGCCGAGCACGTCGTCCTTGGGCAAGCCGCCGATGTGGTCGGCGACCTTCTTGAGCTCCAGCGGGTTCGCGAAGTCGCCGCGGTAGATGACGATCACGTCACCGTTCTTGCGCCCGAACGCCTCTTCGGCGACCTTGTCCGCACGCGCGGCCTCACTGCTGGGGGCCTCGTACCCACCCTGGCTGAGCTTGTCGAACACGCCCAGTCCCCACACGCCGCCGAGGACGGCGAGCAGTACGGTCGCGACCAGCACCACCCAGCGCCGCCGATATGCGAGCGAACCCCATTTCGCGAACATCTGCAGCGGCCTCCTGGGCGAATACCGTGATCACCGTGGATCCTGTAAACACTGTTCACCAAAAACCGTACGGGCCACGAACGGGGTCTACAACCCGATGGAGTGACATATGACCGAGGCCACTCGCCGAGAACGACTGCGCGCGGAAACCGAGCGTGAAATTCGGCAGGCGGCCCGTGCCCTTTTGGTGGAACGAGGCCGCGACGCGGTGACTCTGCGTGCGATCGCCCGTGAACTGGGCATCACCGCGCCAGCGCTGTACCGGTACTACGACTCGCACGACGCGCTGCTGCGGCAGCTCTGCGACGACATCTGCCAGGACATGGCGGCGACCCTGCACACGGACCTCGCCGCGGACACGTCCGGGCAGGTCGGGTGCCAGGTGCGGGCGGTGTGCCACAGCTTCCGCCGCTGGGCGCTGGCGCACCCGCAGGAGTTCGCGCTGGTGTTCGCCTCACCCCGCGACCCGCTCGGCGCCGACCAGTTCGGGTCGGTGTTCCTGCAGCTGGCGGGTGGGCTGATCGCGTCGAACCTGGTGGCCACCCATGCGGACGATCCGGTGCCGGAGGCGTTGCACGAGGACCTCGCGCGGTTCCAGCAGGTCCTGATCGACGCGGTCGGGGAGCACGGGGTGACGGTCGGCGACGACGTGCTCAACCTCGGGAAGATCTACCACGTTGTGCAGTCGTGGGTGCGGCTGTACGGGCACGTGGCGCTGGAGGTGTTCGGCCGGTTCCCGTTCGCGGTGACGAACCCGGAGCCGATGTTCGACAGCATGATCGACCAGCTGCTGACGGACATCGGCTTCCCGGACGAGGACTAGCGCCAGGGTGCTGGCGGAGCCGGCGCTGCCACAGGACAGCGCCGGCTCGGCCGGACTACAGGACGACGTTCACCAGGCGGCCGGGAACGACGATCACCTTGCGCGGCTCGCCACCGGCGACCAGTTCGGCGATCTTCTCCTCGGCCAGTGCCGCCGCCTTGATCTCGTCCTGCGACGCGGAGGCGGCCACGACGACCCGCGAGCGGACCTTGCCGTTGACCTGGATCGGGTACTCGACGGTGTCCTCGACCAGGTACTTCTCGTCCGCGGCCGGGAACGGCCCGTGGGCCAGCGAGCCGGTGTGGCCCAGCTTCGTCCACAGCTCCTCGGCCACGTGCGGGGCCTGCGGGGCCAGCATCAGCACCATCGGCTCGGCCAGTGCGCGCGGGGTGCCGGCCGAGTAGTGCTTGGTGACGAAGTTGTTCAGCTCGATCAGCTTCGCGCCCGCCGTGTTGTAGCGCAGGTTGGCGTAGTCGTCGTGCACGCCGGCGATCGTCTTGTGCAGCAGCCGCAAGGCGTCCGCGGACGGCTCCTCGTCGGTGACGCGCAGCGAGCCGTCGGTCTCGTCGACCAGGTTGCGCCACAGGCGCTGCAGGAACCGCTGGGCGCCGACGACGTCCTTGGTCGCCCACGGGCGGGAGACGTCCATCGGGCCCATGGACATCTCGTAGAACCGGAAGGTGTCAGCGCCGTAGACCTCGCACATCTGGTCCGGCGTGACGACGTTGTTCAGGCTCTTGCCCATCTTCCCGTACTCGCGGTTGACCTCTTCGCCGTTGTGGAAGAACTTGCCGTTCTCCTCGACGACCTCGGCCGCGGGCACGTAGACGCCGCGCGCGTCGGTGTACGCGTACGCCTGGATGTAGCCCTGGTTGAACAGGCGGCGGTACGGCTCGTCGCCGGACAGGTGGCCCAGATCGAACAGCACCTTCTGCCAGAAGCGCGAGTACAGCAGGTGCAGCACCGCGTGCTCGACGCCGCCGATGTACAGGTCGACGCCGCCGGGGTCGTTGGCGCCGTGCTCGGCCGTGCGCGGGCCCAGCCAGTACTTCTCGTTCTCCGGGTTGACGAACCGCTCGGTCTCGACCGGGTCGACGTAGCGCAGCTGGTACCAGCACGAACCCGCCCAGTTCGGCATGGTGTTCGTGTCGCGGCGGTAGGTCTTCGGCCCGTCGCCCAGGTCCAGCTCGACGGTCGTCCAGTCGGTGGCGCGCGACAGCGGCGGCGACGGCTCGGTGTCCGCGTCCTCCGGGTCGAAGGTGCGCGGCGAGTAGTCGTCGACGTCGGGCAGCTCGATCGGCAGCATCGACTCGGGCAGCGGGATCGCCGTGCCGTCCTCGTCGTAGACGATCGGGAACGGCTCGCCCCAGTAGCGCTGGCGGCTGAACAGCCAGTCGCGCAGCTTGAACTGGACGGTGCCGCGGCCGTGGCCGTTCTCCTCCAGCCAGCCGATGATCGTCTTCTTGGCCTCGTCGATCAGCATCCCGTCCAGGAAGCCCGAGTTGATCGCGGGGCCCTCACCGGTGAACGCCTCGCCCTCGAAGCCCTCCGGCGGCTGGACCGTGCGGATGATCGGCAGGTCGAACTTCGTCGCGAAGTCCCAGTCGCGCTGGTCCTGGCCGGGCACGGCCATGATCGCGCCGGTGCCGTAGCCCATCAGCACGTAGTCGGCGATGTAGACGGGGATCTGCTGGCCGTTCACCGGGTTCGTGGCGTACGCCCCGATGAAGACGCCGGTCTTCTCCTTGTTCTCCTGACGGTCCAGTTCGGACTTCAGGGACGCAGACCGTCGGTACGCTTCGATGTCTGCCACGCGATCGGGCGCCGCAACCTGGTCCACCAGCTCGTGTTCCGGTGCCAGGACGACGTAGGTCGCGCCGAACAACGTGTCCGGACGGGTCGTGAAGACCTCAATGTTCTCGTCTCCCACCGCAAATCGGACACGGGCACCATGCGAGCGCCCGATCCAGTTGCGCTGCATGGCCTTGACCTTGTCCGGCCAGTCCAGCCGGTCCAGGTCGTCGATCAGCCGGTCCGAGTACGCGGTGATGCGCATCATCCACTGGCGCAGGTTTTTCCTGAACACCGGGAAGTTGCCACGCTCACTGCGACCGTCCGCGGTGACCTCTTCGTTCGCCAAGACAGTACCCAGTCCCGGGCACCAGTTGACGGGCGCCTCCGACAAGTACGCCAGCCGGTGATCGCTCAAGATCCTTTGCTGGTCGGCAAAAGACAGCTCAGACCACGTGCGACCGTCCGGTGTGGCCTGCTCGCCGGACTCGAACCTCGCCACCAGCTCGGCGATGGGACGGGCCTTGCCCGCGTCGGGGTCGTACCACGAGTTGAAGATCTGCAGGAAGATCCACTGCGTCCACTTGTAGTAGCCGGGGTCGATCGTCGCGATGCGGCGGCGCTCGTCGTGGCCCAGCCCCAGCCTGCGGATCTGCCGCAGGTAGGTGTTCATGTTGTCTTCGGTGGTCTTGCGCGGGTGCTGGCCCGTCCTCACCGCGTACTGCTCGGCCGGCAGGCCGAACGCGTCGAAGCCCATGGTGTGCAGCACGTTGCGGCCGTTCATGCGGTGGTACCGCGCGAACACGTCCGTGCCGATGAAGCCCAGCGGGTGGCCGACGTGCAGGCCTGCGCCGCTCGGGTACGGGAACATGTCCTGCACGAACAGCTTGTCGTCCGGGACGTCACCCTTGAGCGGGCCCACGGGGTTCGGCGCGTGGTAGGTGCCGTGTTCCTCCCAGTACCGCTGCCACCGCATCTCGATCTGGTTCGCCAGCTCCGCGGTGTAGCGGTAGGCGGGGATCTCCGCCGCGTCCGTGCTCATTCCAGGCGTCCCTCTCACATCGTTCCTGCCCCTGACATGACGAAACCCCCCAGCCCAGATGGGCATGGAGGGCTGCCGCGCCGACCGTCTTGCGATCAGGTCGCCGCGGCTAGATAAGGAGCAGGCGGGCCGTGCTCATGTCGCCAACGGTATCAGCGCACCGCAAGGACGGTGAACTCGGCGGTGTCGTGCGGCACACCACGCCGGGGTGACTTTCCGGTGCACACGACGCAGCACCTACCCTCATGGGGTGAACATCGTGCTGTCGGTCGTCCTGGGTGTGCTCGGCGTCGCTCTCGGCGCCGTCGGTCTGCTGGGTCTGCAGGGCAAGCTGCGGCGCAACCGCTTCGTCGGGGTGCGCACGGCGGCGGCGCTGCGGGACGAGGAGACGTTCGCGCTGGCCAACCGCGTGGCCGGGGTGCCGAACGTCGCGGCCGGCGTCGTGGCCGTCGTGTCGGGTGCCATCTCGTTCGCGATGGCGGACCTGGCCGTCACCACGGGCGTCATCGGGCTGGTCGGCGCGCTCGCGATCGCCGTGGCCGGTGGCCTGGTGGGGCACCGCGCGGCCGAGGCGCTGCCGGAGCCGGTCAAGCCCAAGGGCTGCGGTGGCTGCGCCTGCGGCGGTGGCGGTTGCTCGCCGCTCGCGGGTCTCTGAGACCTCGCCGGTCTCTGAGACCTCGCCATTATCTGAGACCCGAAGGTTTCACGTGAATCAGTTCTGCTGGAATCAGTTCTGGCGGACGTCGGTCGGGTAAGTCGACAGGAGCGCGAGCGGCATGCCCTGCCGCCGCAGCACCCGTCCCCACAGGTCGACGTTCGCGCCGACCAGCACGTCGTCGGCCAGGCCGGTCACGACCATCCAGTCGCCGCGCTCGATCTCACCGGCCAGCTGGCCCTCGCCCCAGCCGGAGTACCCGGCGAACACCCGCATGCCGCGCACCAGCGGCATCAGGTCCTCGGGGTCGGCGTCGAGGTCGACCAGCGCCACCGGTCCCTGCACGCCGACCAGGCCCTCGACCTTCCCCGGATCGGTGCCGGCCTTCAACGCCGCCAGGCACAGCGCCGTCTTCTGCTCGACCGGGCCGCCGACGTAGATGCACTGCGGCCGTGTCACGTGGGTGCCCCACGGCGGCAGCACGTCCAGCACCGCCACCTCGGAGGGGCGGTTCAGCACGACGCCGAGGGTTCCCTCAGGGCGTTGGTCGATGATGTAGACGACCGTGCGCGTGAAGTTCGGGTCGGTCAGGCTCGGGGCGGCCACCAACAGGGAGCCTGCCTCGACCTCGGCATCGGGACGCACATCACCATGAAATCATCCGTGATCGCCGGAACAACTCAGGGCCGCGCCCCGTTAGACTTAACTGTCGGATGTCTTTGTGTCCCCCGGGCTCAACAGACAACCGCCTTCGCGGAATACCGTACGGCTGGAGCCGCGTAGTGCATCGCGCCGTGAGGCGACCTGGCATCCGATCCAGGGGAGCCGGACCGAGAGGTCCGGCTTTCGTGGTTTCCGGGCAGGCGAGCATAGAGTGCAACGGTGACAACGGCTGCGGTGCGGAAGCACCACTGGGGCTCTCGCCGGTTCCTCGGGATCCCGGAGTACCGCAGGCTGCTGGTCACCCGTCTCGCCTCGCAGTGGGGTGACGGCCTGTTCCAGGCGGGGCTCGCCGGAGCGGTGCTGTTCAACCCGGAGCGCCAGGCCCACCCGGCCGAGATCGCCGCCGGGTTCGCGGTCCTCCTGCTGCCGTACTCGCTCGTCGGACCGTTCGCGGGTGCACTGCTCGACCGGTGGGACCGCAAGAAGGTAATCCTCGCGGCGAACCTGCTGCGTGCCGCGTTCGTGCTGCTCACAGCCCTCGCGGTCGCGGCGGGCCTGTCCGGTCTGCCGCTCTACGTCTTCGCGCTCATCGTCATGGGCATCGGCCGGTTCGTCGGCTCCGGGCTCAGCGCCGCGCTGCCGCACGTCGTGCCGCCGGACCACCTGGTCGAGGCGAACGCGCTGGCGGCGACCGCGGGCGCGGTCATGTCGGTGGTGGGCGCGGCGAGCGCGATCGGGTTCCGCGCGCTGCTCGGCGCCGGTGACGGCGGTTCGGGCTGGACCACCAGCATCGCCGTGGTCGGCATGCTGCTCAGCGCGTTCATCGCCAGCCGGTTCAAGGCCGGTGGGCTCGGACCGGACCGGGTCGACGAGCCGCACAACGCCATCAGGGCCGTCGCACGCGGCCTGCTCGACGGCGCGAGGGCCACCCTGCGCACGCCGAGCGTCACGGCCAGCCTGGCCGCGCTGCTGGCGCACCGGGCCGCATTCGGCGTGAACCTCATCATCACGCTGCTGCTGATGCGCTACGCCCTCCACGACGTCGGCATCCTCAAGGCGGGCATCGGCGGGCTCGGCGAGGTCGCCGTCGCCGGTGGCGCCGGCATCCTGCTCGCGGGCCTGCTGACCGACCGGATCGTCGACCGGTTCGGCATCAAGAAGACGATCTGCGGCACGCTCGTGCTGACCACCGTTGCCCAGCTCGGGCTGGGGCTGCCGATGACGTTGCCGTCGATCCTCGCGGCCAGCTTCTTCCTCATCTTCGCAGGTCAGGTCGTGAAGCTGTGCGTGGACACCGCGGTGCAGCACGACGTCGGCGACGAGGTGCGCGGCAGGGTGTTCGCCCTTTACGACACCCTGTTCAACGTCACGCAGGTCACCGCGGTGTCCCTCACGGCGACGGTGATCCCCCTGGACGGGCGCTCGCCCGCTCTCATCATCACCGCCGCCGGCCTCTACCTGGCCGGACTGGGCGCCTACCTGCTCCTGCTAGCGCGGAAACGGCAGGCGCAACATGCCGGTCTCGTGCGCGAAGACGACCGCAGCCACCCGATCGGGTAGATCCAGCCTGCGCAGGATGTCGGCGATCTCGTCGGCCACCCGCTGTTGTGCGAGACCGAGCACGCGCGCGATCTCGTGGTCGGCGTGACCGCGTGCGAGACAGCGCAGCACGGCCCGCTGGTCGTCCGTCAGCTCGTCCAGGTCGTGCACGACCGGACCTGCGGAAAGTCCCCAAGTGAACATCTGCATCACCCCCATGAGCACTACCCATGGTGCCGGTGACCGCTGTCAGATCGCTAACGCGGGGATTTCATCCACTCACGATGAGTCACCCGTTTGGAGGCGTAAGACCTTGTTCACGCGCCCAGTCGAGCAACGCCGCCTCGGCCTCGTCGCGGTCCAGCGGTCCCCGGTCCAGCCGCAGCTCCTTGAGGAACTTCCACGCGGCACCGACCTGCGGCCCCGGCGGTAGGCCGAGCAGCTTCATGATCTCGTTGCCGTCGAGGTCCGGCCGCACGCGCGCGAGGTCTTCCTCGGCCGCGATGCGCGCGATGCGCTCCTCCAGGGAGTCGTACGTCCGCCGCAGCAGGTTCGCCTTGCGCTTGTTGCGCGTCGTGCAGTCGGCACGGACGAGCTTGTGCAACCGCGTCAGCAGATCACCGGCGTCGGTCACGTACCTGCGCACGGCCGAGTCGGTCCACTCGCCGTTGCCGTAGCCGTGGAAGCGCAGGTGCAGGTAGACGAGCTTGGCGACGTCCTCGGTGATCTCCTTCGAGTACCGCAACGCCCGCAAGCGCTTGCGGACCATCTTCGCGCCCACGACCTCGTGGTGGTGGAACGAGACGCCGCCGCCGGGCTCGAACTTCCTGGTGGCCGGTTTGCCGATGTCGTGCAGCAACGCCGCGATCCGGAGCACCAGGTCAGGTGACTGATCCACATCTTCGAGATCAATCGCCTGCTCCAGCACAACCAGCGAGTGGTCGAAGACGTCCTTGTGCTGATGGTGTTCGTCGATTTCCAGCTTCATGGCCGTGAGCTCCGGCAGCACGATGTCCGCCAGACCGGTCCCGACCATGAGCTCGATGCCGCGGCGCGGGTGCGCGCCGCACAGGAGCTTCGAGAGCTCGACCTGCACGCGCTCCGGCGTGATGCGGGCGATCTCGCCTGCCATCGACCGCATCGCCTCGACCACCCTGGGCGCCGCGGTGAAGCCCAGCTGGGAGACGAACCGCGCCGCGCGCAGCATCCGCAGCGGGTCGTCGCCGAACGACTCCTGCGGGGTCGCCGGCGTGTCCAGCACCCCCGCCCGCACGGCCGCGAGGCCACCGGTCGGGTCGACGAACTGCCGCGCGGCCACGTCGAACGCCATGGCGTTGACCGTGAAGTCGCGGCGGACCAGGTCGCCGTCGATGGAGTCGCCGAACGTGACCTCGGGGTTGCGGGTGACACCGTCGTAGACGTCCGCGCGGAACGTCGTGATCTCGATGATCTCGCCCTGCTTGGACGCGCCGACCGTGCCGAACGCGATGCCGGTGTCCCACTGCGCGTCGGACCAGCCGCTGAGGATCTTCTGGATCTGGGCGGGGCGCGCGTCGGTGGTGAAGTCGAAGTCGTTCGTCGGGCGTCCCAGCACGGCGTCGCGCACACTGCCACCGACGAGGTAGAGGCGCTTGCCGGCGGTGGCGAACCGTTCGGCGAGCTCGGCGACGACTGGTGTGATGGCGGGCTCTTCCACCACCGCATTCTGCTGGAGCGATCGAGACACGAGAAACGAGCGTACTTAACGTTCGTAAGTACGATCGGCCGTATGCCCCCGTCAGCTGCTCGATCCGGAGGTGCCACACCGGGCCGCCGGAAGCGGCGCCGGGGCCGGCGGCTGAAGACCGTCGCCGAGACGTCGGCGGGCGGGCTGGTGCTCGACGGTGAGCAGCGGGCCGCGGTGATCGGCAGACTTGACCGGCGTGGCCGGTTGCTGTGGTCTTTGCCGAAGGGTCACATCGAGGACGGCGAGACCGCGGAACAGACCGCGGTGCGCGAGGTCGCCGAGGAGACCGGTATTCATAGCAGGGTCCTGCGCCCGCTGGGATCGATCGACTACTGGTTCGTCGCGGACGACCGCAGGGTGCACAAGACGGTTCACCACTTCCTCCTCGAAGCGCTGGGGGGAGAGCTTTCCGACGAAGACGTGGAGGTCACCGAGGTGGCGTGGGTGCCACTCGGCGAGCTGGACGAGCGACTCGCGTATGCCGATGAGCGCCGTCTGGTCCGCCGAGCCGCCGATCTGCTCGCCGGTCGCTGCCGTGAAGGGGCGGAGTCGGCGTGAGCCTGAGGAAGCTCTTCTGCACAGCTGTCGCCGGCGCGTTCCTGCTGGTGGCGGTGCCGCCGGTGCACGCCGTCGAACGGCAGGAACCCGACCAGGTCGACGCGCTGCCGTTCGTGCCGGCGCCCGCCACCCAGGTGTGGGCGACCAGGCCGCTCTCGGCCCAGCCGGGCCAGCAGCCGCCGCAGTTCGTGCGCATGGACATCGCCCGGCTGACCCCGCGGTTCGTCACCGGCGACTCGCCGGACCGGGTCACGATCAGCGGCAAGATCGTCAACGTCGGTGACCGCAAGGTCTCCGACATCAAGCTGCGCCTGGAGCGGGGGGAGTCGCTCGACACCGAGGACGACCTGCGCACGGCGTTGCGCGAGCCGGCGGCCGCCGAGTTCGTCCAGCCCGAGTTCACCGAGATCGCCAAGGAGCTCCAGCCGGGGCAGCAGCAGGACTTCACGCTCGAGGTGCCGTTGCGCGGCTCCGCGCCCACCTCGCTGCGGATCGACGAGCCGGGCATCTACCCGGTCCTCGCCAACATCAACGGCAAGCCGGACTACGGCGGCATCGCCCGCCTGGCCGCGCTGTCGACGCTGCTGCCGGTGCTCGGCGTGCCCGGTGGCGGCACCAAGGCCAAGACCGGTGCGCCCGCGAAGCTGACCATGCTGTGGCCGATCGCGGACAAGCCCAGGCTGGTCCGGCTCGGCGCGGAGGGCTCGTCCGAGCTGGCCGACGACGAGCTGTCGCTGTCGCTGTCGGTCAACGGCCGGCTGTACGGCCTGCTGCAGGCCTACGAGGAGGCGGTGTCGTCGCTGAGCACCTCGCTGTGCCTGGCGATCGACCCCGACCTGCTGCGCACCGTCGAGGCGATGACCACCGGCTACCGGGTCCGCGGCGGCGTGGAGGGCAAGGGCAGGGCGGAGGCCCAGCTGTGGCTCGACCGGCTCAAGCGCGCGGTCGCCGGCCGGTGCGTCGTGGCCATGCCGGACGCCGACGCCGACCTCGTGGCGTTGAGCAAGGCCAAGCTCGGTGACATGCGCACGCTCGCCCTCACCGGCGGCGCGAACGAGGTCAGGCGGATCCTCCAGGTCCAGCCGCTGCCCGACCTGGTGTGGCCGGAGGGCGGCCTGCTCGACCAGACGACGTTCGACGAGCTGGTCAACCCGCAGGACAACCCCGCGGACGACAAGCTCGACTACAACGGCATGAAGGCGGTGCTGCTCGCCCCGTCCGGCGTCACGGACGCGCCCGGCACCGACCCGGCCCAGCTGGTCTCCGGCGACCACCAGGTCACCGCGGTGCGGATCGACTCGATGGTCTCCGACGCGCTGGAGGGCGGCGAGTCCCGTCCGCGCACGCTGTCCGGGGTGACCACGGCGGTCGAGAGCCAGCCGGTGTCCGTGCAGAACGCCCTGGCCGCGCTCGCGTTCCGGGCCGGGTGGCAGGGCGACGGCCGGCACGTGCTGGTCACGCCGCCGCGCCGGTGGAACGCGCCGCTGTCGGAGATGACCGAGTTCCTCTCGGCGGCCCAGCGCCTGGTCACGGGCGGCTACGCGGCCCAGACCGGGCTCGAGGAGCTGGTCAGGACCAAGCCCGCGCTGACCGGCGCCAAGCTCACCTACCCGGCCGAGGCAGGTGCGCGGGAGCTCTCGCCCACGATCGCCGGCTCCGTGGCGAGCCAGAGCGCCGCGCTGGCCGGCCTGGTCAAGGCCATGCAGCAGGAGGACCGCGAGCACGCGGCACCGGCCGACCTGGCCGACCCGCTGCGGCTGGGCCAGCTGCGTGCGATGTCGAGCGCGTGGCGGGGCAACGAGGACGGCGCCCGGACCGCGGCCTACATCAGCGAGAGCGAGATCAGCTCGCTGTCCGGCATGGTGAGCGTGACCCCGCCGAACAGCCCGATCCTGCTCGGCTCCGGCGACAGCCCGATCCCGGTCACCATCACCAACAAGCTCGACGTCCGCGTGACCGTGCGGATCGTGCTGGCCGACACGCCCGGCATCCGCGCCCGCGAGCTCGCTGACCAGGTGCTTCCCGCCCGTGGCGAACGGGTCGTGCGGGTGCCGGTCGAGGTGCTGCGCTCCGGCCGGTTCCCGGTCAACGTCCGGCTGACCACTCCCGACGGCGTCGCCTTGGGGGACACTGTCAAGCTGGAGGTGTCGTCGTCCGCCTACGGCACCACCACGGTGATCGTCACCGTGGTGGCCGCGATCGCGCTCGTCCTGCTCTCGGGGCGGCGGATCATCAGGCGGGTCCGGGCTCGCAACGGCGAGAACGGCGGCGACGCACCGTCCATCGAGAACGTGACACCGGAGAAGTCGAGCGCGTGAGCGAGTCAGCCACGACCACCGTGCCAGAGAAGCAGCAAGCACCGTCGGTCGCCAGGGCCAGCGGGTCCATGGCGATCGCCACGATCGTCAGCCGCGCCACGGGCCTGCTGTCCAAGGTGTTGCTGATCGCGGTGATCGGCGGCGACATCCTGAACACGTCGTACCAGGCCGCGACCACGCTGCCGACGATGATCAACGAGCTGCTCCTCGGCGGCATCCTGACCAGCGTCGCCATCCCGTTGCTGGTCAGGGCCGAGAAGGAGGACGGCGACGGCGGTGAGTCGTACGCCCAGTGGCTGATCAGCATGGGCACGGCGATCCTCGGCGCCGGCACGGTCGTCGCGGTCGCGTGCGCGCCGCTGCTGACCGACCTCTTCATCGCCGACTCGGACGAGGCCAACCCGGCGCTGGTCACCGCGTTCGCGTACCTGGTGCTGCCGGGGATCGTGTTCTACGGGCTGACGGCGCTGCTCAGCGCGGTGCTCAACGCCCGGCACGTGTTCGGCATGCCGACCTGGGCGCCGGTGCTGAACAACCTCGTCGTCATCGTCGTGCTGGCCGTCTACGCGATGCTGCCCGGCGAGCTCACGCTCAACCCGGTCCGCATGACCGACGTGCACCTGCTGGTGCTCGGCCTCGGCACCGCGCTCGGCGTGGCGGTCCAGGCGATCGCGCTGTTCCCGGCGCTGCGCAAGACCGGGTTCCGGTTCAAGTGGCGGTTCGGCTGGGACTCGCGGCTGTCGGAGTTCGGCGGCCTGGCGTTCTGGGTGCTGCTCTACGTGGCGCTCGGCTTCGTCAGCATGATGGTCCTGACGAACGTCGCGACCCACTCGAAGACCGCGCTGGTGGCGTTCAACTACCAGTGGCTGATCGCCCAGGTGCCGTACGGCGTCCTCGGGGTCTCGCTGCTCACGGCGCTGATGCCGAAGATGAGCAGGGCCGCCGCGAACCACGACAACGACGCGATCGTGCGCGACCTGCTGTTCGGCAACCGGATGTCCGCCATCCTGCTGATGCCGTTCAGCGCGCTCATGACCGTGTCCGGTGTGGCGATCGGCCTGGCCGCGTTCGCGTGGGGCGAGGCGGGCACCGAGTCCGGCACGCGGATCGGCCTGGCGCTCGCGCTCTCGGCGTTCGGTCTCGTGCCGTATGCGATCACGCTGCTGCAGCTGCGCGTCTTCTACGCGATGAAGGACGCCCGCACGCCGACGTTCATCCAGGCGTTGATCGTGGCGGTCCGCATCGCGCTGCTCTACGTCTTCCTCGCCGTGGCGTCACCCGAACAGCTTGCCGTCGGCGTGTCGCTCGCGATGTCGCTCAGCTTCGTCTTCGGCGCGATCGTCGGGCAGGTGTGGCTGCGGGTCCGGCTCGGCCGGCTGCGCACCGGTTTCACCCTGTGGACGGTGTGCCTCACCGTGGTCGCCTCCTCGATCGCCTTCGCGGTGGCCAAGGGGCTGAACGCGCTGCTCCTGGGCGTGCTCGGGACGATCGACCCGGTGGTGGCCGCCTGGGTGGAGGTCGTCCTGGTGACGGTGGTCGGTCTGCCGCTCGCTTTCGGCCTTCTGGCCGCGTTCCGGGTGCCCGAGATGCAGCCGGCCGTAGCCAAGATCATCCGGTTGGTGCGGCGGCGGTGACTCCAGGCCGTGACCGCTGTCCCGTACCCTCGTCTCCGTGAGTAGCGGAGTTCACGCCGCCCTGGTTCCCGGCGGCGTCATCGGCAATGGCCGGTACCGGCTGCTCGCGAAATCCGGTGCCGACGCCAGATCCAGCGCGGAACTGTGGCGGGGCCGTGACGGTCAGCTCAACCGGGACGTGGCGCTGACCATCCTGCTGGGCGACCTCGCGGACAACGAGGCCGCCGCGCGTGCCCGCCGGACCGTCGAACGCGCCATGCACGCCGCGTCGTTCACCCATCCCGGCGTGTCGCGGGTGATCGACGTGCTGACGCCGGGCACCGGCATCCGGCCGGACGAGGGCATCCTCGGCATGGTCGTGGCCGAGTGGACCCAGGGCACCGACCTGATGGACCTCATCGCGGAGGGCCCGCTGCCGGCGGGCGTCGCGACCAGGCTGCTGGAGCCGCTGGGCGCCGCGATCGAGGGCGCGCACCACGCCGGCCTCGTGCTGGGCGCCGACCACCCGCAGCGCATCCGCGTCACCTCGGACGGCCGCCTGCGCCTCGCGTTCCCCGGCCCGCGGCCGGACGCGATCGCGCGCGACGACGTCAAGGGCCTCGGCGCGATCCTGTACCTGCTGCTCACCGGCCGGTGGGCGTTGCCGGGCGGACCCGACAACGTGCCGCTCGCGCCGACCGGCCCTGACGGCTCCGTGATCGCCCCCAACGCGCTGCACCCGTACCTGCCGCACGAGCTGTCGTCGGTCGCGGTGCGCTCGCTGGAGGACACGTCGGTGGGCGGCATCCGCACGTCCGCGGCGATCCTGCAGGTCCTCGACCAGATCGCGGCGGAGGAGGCGGAGACCTCGCTGATCCCGGCCGTGTCCGCGTCCTCCTCGTCGCGTGATGACGACGAGGTCGTGTGGACGACCCAGCGGCCGGTGCAGGACAAGCAGCAGAAGAAGAAGCTGTGGATCAGCGTCGCGGTGCTCGCCGCCGCCACGCTGGCCGTGATCATCTGGCTGAGCGTGCAGATCGTCGGCTTCTTCAGCGACGAGCCGTCCAAGGGCGGCGGCCCGACCGTGGTGGTCAACCAGCCGGGCACCAACGGGCAGACCGCGGCGCCGCCGAAGGCCGCGGGACCGGTGCAGCCGGGGCGGATCGGCGTCTACGACGTGACGAACCAGCCGGACAACGCCAACCAGGCGAGCCGTGCGGTCGACAACAACGCGACCTCGTTCTGGCGGACGGACAACTACTTCCAGCAGTTCCCGGCGCTGAAGCCGGGCATCGGGCTGATGGCGTCGTTCGCGGAGCCGGTGCGGCTGGCGTCGATCACGATCACCTCGCCGAGCGAGAAGACCCACGTGCAGATCCGGCTGGCGTCGTCGCTGGACGCGCCGCTGGAGGAAACCAAGATCATCGGCGAGGGCGACCTGTCCAACGGGCAGACGCAGATCCAACTCGGCGACCACGAGCCGACCGCGCACGTGCTGATCTGGATCACCCAGCTCTCCAGCCCCGGCGCCGGCAAGAACCAGTCGGAGATCCGGGAGATCGTCTACACCCGCGCCCAGTGACGCCACGCGGGGAGCTTTCGTACGAGGGGATCGTGCGAAAGGTCCCCGCGTGCAATCAGCGGTGAGCCCGACCGGATGATCTGTGATCGGTCTCGCTATTCTCCGTAGTCGTGACCGCCGCAGCCAGCTCGGACGCCGATCTCATCTCGGCCCACGCCGCAGGTGACCCCTACGCGTTCTCGGAGCTGGTCAAACGGCACCGCGACCGGATGTGGGCGGTGGCGTTGCGGACGCTGCGGGACCCGGAGGAGGCGGCGGACGCGCTCCAGGAGGCGTTCATCTCGGCCTTCCGGGCGGCGTCGTCGTTCCGCGCGGAGTCACAGGTCACCACCTGGCTTCACCGGATCGTGGTCAACGCGTGCCTCGACCGGATGAGACGGCGACAAACAAGACCCACGGTGCCGCTTCCCGAGGCCGGTCCCGGCGAGCCCGTCGCTCCCCGTGACGCGATGAGCGACCGCGAGACCAGCCTGATGGTGCAGCAGGCGTTGATGGAGCTGCCGGAGGAGCAGCGTGCCCCGATCGTGCTGGTCGACGTCGAGGGCTACTCCGTCGCGGAGACGGCGCGGCTCCTGGGCATCGCGGAGGGCACGGTGAAGAGCCGGTGCGCCCGTGGCCGCGCCAAGCTCGCCAAAGTTCTCGGGCACCTCAGGAACCGAATCGCAGATGCGAACGTCCCAGCTGACGGTGTGAATGTGCAAGAGCAACGTCAGTGGGAGGGCCGATGACCGGCATGGAGCGCGTGCCGATGGGTCCGCCGTGGTCGGTTGACCTCATCGCGGATCTGCACGCGGGCGTGCTGCCCCCTGAGGTCGCCGCACAGCTGCGCCCGAGGGTGGAGGCGGACCCGGAGGCCCGCGAGGTCCTCCAGGCGCTGGACGCGACGCTGGCGGACCTGGAGGCGCTGCCCCCGATCCCGATGCCCGACCACGTCGCGGCACGGATCGACGCGGCCCTCGCGGCGGAGGCCAGGCCGGCCGCACCGGTCGTGTCGCTGGACGAGGCCCGCAAGAGGCGCAACCGCCGGCTCGGTCTCGGTGGCGGCGTGCTCGTCGCGGCCGCCGCGGCGTTCGGCATCGTCCTCGCCGTGGCCCCCGGCGGCAACGAGGCGACCACCCCGCCGGCCGCGCAGAACACCACCACGAAGACCACGAACGCGTCGGCCGCACCGCCGCTCGCCGTGAAGGAGTCCGAGCTCGGCGCCGCGGTCGGTGACGTGCTCAAGGCCCAGAACTACGGACCGCTGGAGACCCAGGACCGGCTGTCGGGCTGCCTGCAGGGCGGTGGCATCGCGAGCACGTCGAAGCCGCTCGGGATCAGCCCGATCACGCTCGACGGCAAGAACGCCGTGATGGCGGTGCTGCCGGCGGGGCTGGGCCAGTACCGGCTGGTCGTGCTGGACCCGAGCACCTGCGGACCGGACAAGCCGGAGGGCGTTCTGGCGAACACGACCATCGGGCAGAAGTAGTCCCGGAGGTAGTCGCTCAAGTCACGGAATTAGCTGCACCTACGATCCGTTGAGCCAGTCAGACGACGAGATCGAGGAGTTGCCGGGACCGTGAGCGTGCGCAACGTGATCATCATCGGATCGGGGCCTGCGGGCTACACCGCGGCGGTCTACGCCGCACGCGCGCAGCTCGAACCCCTGGTCTTCGAGGGTTCGCAGTACGGCGGCGCCCTGATGACGACGACCGAGGTGGAGAACTACCCCGGTTTCCGCGACGGCATCATGGGCCCCGAGCTCATGGAGCAGATGCGCGAGCAGGCGACGCGCTTCGGCGCCGAGCTGCGGGCCGAGGACGTCGAGTCGGTCGAGCTGACCGGCGAGGTCAAGAAGGTCGTCGCGAACGGCGTCACCTACGAGGCCAAGGCCGTCATCCTGGCGATGGGTGCCGCGGCCAGGTATCTGAACATCCCCGGCGAGCAGGAGCTGCTCGGTCGCGGCGTGTCGGCCTGCGCGACCTGCGACGGGTTCTTCTTCCGCGACCACGACATCGCGGTCGTCGGCGGCGGTGACACGGCGATGGAGGAGGCGACGTTCCTCACCCGCTTCGCCAAGTCGGTCACGGTCATCCACCGCCGCGAGGAGTTCCGCGCCTCGAAGGTCATGCTGGAGCGCGCCCGCGCCAACGACAAGATCAGGTGGCAGCTGAACACCCAGGTCACCGACGTGCTGGGTGACGGCACGGTGTCCTCGATCAAGGTCAGGGACACCCAGACCGGCGCCGAGTCCGAGCTCCCGGTCACCGGCTTCTTCCTGGCGATCGGCCACGACCCGCGCTCGGCGCTGGTCAAGGGCCAGGTCGACCTGGACGAGGAGGGTTACGTCCTGACCAAGGGCAAGACCTCCTACACGAACCTGGACGGCGTGTTCGCGGCAGGCGACCTCGTCGACCACGAGTACCGCCAGGCCATCACCGCCGCCGGCTCCGGCTGCAGCGCAGCGATCGACGCGGAGCGGTGGCTCGCGGAGCACGGTGAAGCCCACGCCGAGATCGCCGCCGAGGCGGTCGGTGGCGGCTACGGCAAGAGCAGCTGAAGTTCCCGCACGGAACCTCGAATTTCGGAACTAGGGAGATGACCATGGCAGGCGCCACCGTCACGGTGACCGACAAGTCGTTCGCGGACGACGTGCTGACCAGCGAGAAGCCCGTGCTGGTCGACTTCTGGGCGACCTGGTGCGGCCCGTGCAAGATGGTTGCGCCGGTGCTGGAGGAGATCGCCGCCGAGCACGGCGAGAAGCTCACCATCGCCAAGGTCGACATCGACGCGAACCCGTCGATCGCCCGTGACTACCAGATCATGTCCGTGCCGACGCTGATCCTGTTCCAGGGCGGCCGCCCGGTGAAGCAGATCGTCGGCGCGAAGCCCAAGGCGGCGCTGCTGAACGACCTCGCCGACGTGATCGGCTGATCGACCGACGTGGTTGGCTGATCAAGCAGTCAGCTATTCGCGTGCAACGCGCAACGTGGCCCGCCCGTCTATCGATAAGACGGGCGGGCCACGTTGCTCCATACGTACCTCGAACGTGAACCAGATACGACTGTGAGTAGCCCTGCATCGATCACTATGAGCAGCAGGGCACAATAAGGGCTTCCCACCTACCGCGCCGACGACGATCGGCGCCCTAGTCGAGCGAGGGTGCATGCAGCTGCTCCGCCGCGGGGACGTCGGAAGTGATGTTGCCGAGATCCGGTCGACCTTGACCAGGCTCGGACTGCTTCCGCCGGCCGACCCACAGGCGCCGCCGGTGTTCGACCAGCAGGTCGAGCACGCCGTGCGCGCGTTCCAGCAGCAGCGGGGGCTGATCATCGATGGCATCGTCGGACCGGCGACCTACCGCTCGCTGCGTGATGCCACGTTCCGGTTGGGGGACCGGCCGCTGGCGTTCCTGATGTCGCAGCCGACGACCGGCGACGACGTGTTGATGTTGCAGGAACGCCTGCTCGAGCTCGGCTACGACGCCGGCCGGGCGAACGGTGTGTTCGGTCAGCAGACCGAGCAGGCGCTGAGGAACTTCCAGCGCGACTACGGGTTGATCGTGGACGGCATGTGCGGTCCGGACACCGTGCGCGCGTTGCGCCAGCTCCAGCCGAAGGTCCGCGGTGGCCGTCCGGTGCTGCTGCGTGAGCAGGAGCAGGTCCGCACGGCCGGTTCACGGCTGTCGGGCAAGCGGATCGTCATCGACCCCGGTCACGGCGGCCAGGACCGCGGCGTGGTCGTGGACGGTGTCTCCGAGGCCGACCTGATGCTGGACCTCGCCCGTCGCCTTGAGGGCAAGATGGCCGCGACCGGCATGGAGGCGCTGCTCACCCGTGGGCCGGCCAACTGCCCGGACGAGGCCGAGCGCGCGCGCTTCGCGAACGAGGCGGGTGCCGACCTGATCCTGTCGCTGCACACCGATGGCAACTCCTCGCCGCAGGCGCAGGGCGTGGCGGCGTTCCACTACGGCACGGGCAACGGCACGTCGTCGACGGTGGGTGAGGCGCTGGCCGGGTTCATCCAGCGCGAGGTCACCGCCCGCACGTCGATGGTGAACTGCGGTTCGCACCCCAAGACGTGGGACCTGCTGCGGCTCACCCGCTGCACGGCGGTCCGCGTCGAGGTGGGCTACCTGACGAACGCGGACGACCGCGCGCGCCTGGCGACGCCCGGTTTCCGCGACATCGTGGCCGAGGGCATCCTCGTGGCCGTGAAGCGCCTCTACCTGCTCGGCAAGGACGACCAGCCGACGGGCACGTTCACGTTCAACGACCTGCTGCGCTACGAGATGTCGAAGAGCTGATCTCCACCGACTGACGAAAAGGGCCCCCTCGCCGCGAGCGAGGGGGCCCTTTTCGGGTCTCAGGCCGGGCGGAAGCTGGGTTCCGCGGTGGAGACGGTGACGCTGTTGAGGAGGCGTTCGAGGGCGGCCTCGACGTCTTCCTTCCAGGTGATGGCGCTGCGCAGCTCCAGGCGCAACCGGGGCCAGCGCGGGTGCGGCCGCACGGTCTTGAAGCCGACGCTCGTGAGGAAGTCGGCAGGCGTGACGCAACTGCTTTCCTCGTCGTCCGGGCGGGTGTCGCCGAACGCCTCGATCGCCTTCACGCCACGACGGGTCAGGTCCTTCGCCACGGCCTGCACGAGCACCCGCCCGAGCCCGCCACCGCGGAACTCGGGGAGGACGTCCAGCGACGTCAGGAGGACCGCGTCCGGGCTCACCGGGGACGTGGGGAAGGCAGCACTGCGCGGAACAGCGGCAGGCGGTGCGTAAAAGGCCGAACCGGCGGGGATGCCATCGCAGTAGATCAAGCGACCGCACGAACCCCATTCGAGCAGGACGCTGGACACCCAGGCTTCCTTCTCGAACTCCGTGTCGCCGTACTCCTCGGCCTGTTCGCGCAGGTGAGGGGCCAACTCCCAGAAGACGCACGTTCTGCTGTGCTTGGAGAGATGCTCCAGGTTGTCCAGCGTGACGCCCACGACGCGACGGGACACCCCGACCTCCACCCGTTAACACACACAGTGATCTCATACGAGGGTAGGCGAATGTGACGGAACCGGGAAGGCGCGTGCCCTGAACGGGACGACGGTTACACTCGCTCGGGACGTTTCCCATTCAGGAGTCCCCATGACGATGCCAGGGCAGCCCGCCAAGCAGGGCCCCAGAAGCCTTGACCCCCACCTCCGCCGCTACGCAGCGCGCACGGCAGGGATGACGGCATCGGAGATCCGGGCACTCTTCGCGGTGGCATCCCGTCCCGAGGTGGTCTCGCTCGCCGGCGGCATGCCGCACCTGGCCGCGTTGCCGCTGGAGCAGCTGTCCGCGGAGATCGGTCAGCTGGTGGCCACCGAAGGCCTGGTGGCGTTGCAGTACGGCTCGGCGCACGGTGTTCCGGTGCTGCGCGAGCAGATCTGCGACGTGATGGCCATGGAGGGCATCAACGGCCACCCGGACGACGTGGTGGTGACCGTCGGCTCGCAGATGGGCCTGGACATGGTCACCCGGATCTTCTGCGACCCCGGTGACGTGGTGATCGCGGAGGGGCCTTCGTACGTGGGGGCCCTCGGGTCGTTCACCGCCTACCAGGCGCAGGTCGTGCACGTGGCGATGGACGCCGATGGGCTCGTGCCGTCGCTGCTGCGAGAGGCCCTGGAGGCGTGCAAACGCGCCGGACAACGGGTCAAGTTCCTCTACACGATCCCGAACTTCCACAACCCGGCCGGTGTGACGCTGGCGGTGTCCCGGCGGGCCGAGGTCCTGGAGATCTGCCGGTCCTACGGCGTGCTGGTCGTGGAGGACAACCCGTACGGGCTGCTCGGGTTCGACGGGCAGACCTACCCGGCGCTGCGGTCGATGGACCCGGACAACGTCGTGTACCTGGGCTCGTTCTCGAAGACGTTCGCCGCGGGTCTGCGGGTCGGCTGGGTGCTGGCACCGCACGCGGTGCGCGAGAAGCTGGTGCTGGCGGCCGAGTCGGCCACGCTGTGCCCGCCGACGCTGAACCAGATGATCGTGTCGCGCTACCTGGCCACCCAGGACTGGAAGGGCCAGATCAAGACGTACCGGGAGGCCTACCGGGAACGCCGGGACGCGGCCATCTCGGCGCTGGAGCAGCACATGCCGCAAGGTTCCACGTGGAACATTCCGGATGGCGGCTTCTACGTCTGGGTGACGGTGCCGGAGGGCATCGACACGAAGGCCATGCTGCCCCGCGCCGTAACCGCCCGCGTGGCGTACGCGTCCGGCACCGGTTTCTACGCGGACGGCTTCGGTTCCCGCCAGCTGCGCATCTCGTACTGCTACCCGACGCCGGAGCGCATCCGGGAGGGCGTCCGCCGCCTGGCGAACGTCATCGAGGAAGAGATGCAGCTCGCCGAGACCTTCGGGGCGACGCCGGGCCGTCAGCTGTCCGGCCCGCAGACCCCGTCGCCCGACACCGCCTGATCCTTGGAGTTTTGCTGTGGCTGACCGCATGGTCGCTGTGCTGTCCGGTGGGCTCTCCCACGAACGCGAGGTCTCGATCCGTTCCGGCCGCCGTCTGTCGGCTGCCCTGCGGTCGGTGGGCGTGACGGTGGAGGAGTGGGACGCGGACGCCTCGTTGGTGACGCGGCTGCGGGACCAACGGCCGGACGCCGTCGTCGTCGCCCTGCATGGCGGTGAGGGCGAGAACGGGTCGGTGCAGGCGATCCTGGAGATGCTCGGCGTGCCCTACGTGGGCACGGACTCACGGGCGTGCCGCCGGGCGTGGGACAAGCCGACCGCCAAGGCGGAGCTGGCCCGTGCGGGCCTCGCGACGCCGGAGTGGGTCGTGCTGCCGCACGCGACGTTCCGGGAGCTGGGTGCCAAGCCGGTGCTCGACGCGATGGTCTCGACGCTGGGGCTGCCGTTGATGCTGAAGCCGGACCAGGGCGGGTCTGCCCTCGGCGCCCAGGTCGTCCGTGACGCGGCCGAGCTGCCGCCGGCGATGGTCGGCTGCCTGGCGTACGGCGACACGGTGCTGGCCGAGCAGTTCGTCTCCGGCGTCGAGGTGGCCGTGGCGGTCGTGGACACGGCGGACGGACCGACGGCGTTGCCCGCCGTCGAGATCGTGCCGGAGACCGGTGTGTACGACTACACCGCTCGCTACACCGCGGGCCTGACCGACTTCCACGCACCGGCCCGGCTGGAGCCCGCTGCCGCCAAGGCGGTCGGTGAGCTCGCGGTCGCGGCGCACCGGTTGCTCGGACTGCGGGACGTGTCGCGGACCGACGCGGTGGTGGCTCCGGACGGGACCGTGTACTTCCTCGAAGTGAACGTGTCGCCGGGACTGACCGAGACGTCGCTGCTGCCGATGGCGGTCGAGGCGGCGGGGCAGTCGCTGGGGGAGATCTACGCCGAGCTGATCGAACGCGCGGTCGCTCGCTGAGGTTCTGCCCAGAGCGCGGTGCCGGTTTCCGGTGCCGCGCTCTTCGTTTTCCGACCTCGAACATGGTTACGCCCCGCACCTTTTCAGTTGCGGGGCGTCATCGTCACCGTGACACAAGGCCCGTGGGTGATCCTATGGGCCTACTCCGAAGCCCGAATTGTCGGATTCGAGTTCATCAGCCCGACGATGCGTTCAAGATCGTCAACTGACCCGAACTCGACAACGATCCGGCCCTTCCGCTGCCCCAGCTCGACCTTCACGCGGGTGTCGAAGCTGTCCGAGAGGCGCTCGGCGAGCTCCTGCAATCCCGGCGCGTGCAGCTGCTTGCGCGGAGCCTGCTTGGCCTTGGCCGGCTTCTCGTTCTTGGCGAGCGTCACCGCTTCCTCGGTCGCACGGACCGACATGCCCTCGGCGACGATCTTGGCGGCGAGGTCCTCCTGCGCGCCGGCGTCGTCCAGACCGAGCAACGCGCGGGCGTGGCCGGCGCTGAGCACGCCCGCCGCCACCCGGCGCTGCACGGGGAGGGGGAGCTTGAGGAGGCGGATGGTGTTCGTGACGACGGGGCGACTGCGGCCGATGCGGTCGGCGAGCTCCTCGTGCGTGACGCCGAACTCCTCCAGCAGCTGCTGGTAGGCCGCTGCCTCTTCGAGCGGGTTGAGCTGGACGCGGTGGATGTTCTCCAGCAGCGCGTCGCGGAGCATCACGTCGTCGGCGGTCTGCCGCACGATCGCCGGGATGGTCTTCAGCCCGGCCTGCTGGGTGGCACGCCACCGGCGCTCGCCCATGACGATCTCGTACGAGTCGCCGCCGAGCTCGCGCACGACGATCGGCTGCATGAGCCCGAACTCCTTGATGGAGAACGACAGCTCGTTGATCGCGTCCGGGTCGAACACCTGGCGCGGCTGCTTCGGGTTGGTCTTGATCGCGTTGACCGCGATCTCCCGGTAGACCGCGCCCGCCACCTCACCGGCGGGGGACTGCTGCTGTGCCTTGACGCCGTTGCCCACGGCGGCGGCGGCCTTGATGGTGCTCGGCGCACCGGGCGGAGGACCCTGGGGGATGAGTGCGGCCAGGCCGCGGCCGAGTCCGCCCTTGCGCTGTTCGGTCATGCGCCCTCCTCCTGTGCCCCGCGCACCGCGATCTCCTTGGCAGCGTCGAGGTAGCTCATCGACCCGCGCGAGCCGGGGTCGTACGTCAGCACCGTCTGGCCGAATCCCGGCGCCTCGCTGACCTTCACGCTCCGCGGGATCACGGTCCGGAGGACGGTGTCACCGAAGTGGCTGCGCACCTCGCTCGTCACCTGGTCGGCGAGCTTGGTGCGGCCGTCGTACATCGTCAGCAGAATCGTGGAGATCCCGAGGTCCGGGTTCAGGTGCTGCTGCACGAGCTCGATGTTGCGCAGCAGCTGGCTCAACCCCTCCAGCGCGTAGTACTCGCACTGGATCGGGATGAGGGCCTCCTGGGCCGCCACCATCGCGTTGACGGTGAGCAGACCGAGGCTCGGCGGGCAGTCGATGAAGACGTAGTCGGGCTGGAGCTCGTCCAGTGCCTCGGGGCTCAGCGCCTCCTTGAGGCGCGACTCGCGGGACACCATGGACACGAGCTCGATCTCGGCACCGGCGAGGTCGATCGTCGCGGGCACGCAGTAGAGGTTCGGGGACGTCGGGCTGACCTGAGCCGCCTCGGCGATGGAGATCTCGCCGATCAGCACCTCGTACACGGACGGTGTGCCGGACCGGTGCTCGACCGAGAGCGCCGTGCTGGCGTTGCCCTGCGGGTCGAGGTCGATCACGAGCGTCTTGAGCCCGTGGATGGCGAGCGCGGCGGCGAGGTTCACCGTGCTCGTCGTCTTGCCGACGCCACCCTTCTGGTTGGCGACGGTGATGACCCGCCGGTGCCTCGGGCGGGGGAGAAGGGACTCGTCGGGGTGCAGCACGTTTGCCGCACGAGCCGCCTCTTCTGCAATCGGGGTCCACACCACGGCGCTGTCATCTCCGTTTTTGGTCGGCTTCGGCTTCGACGGGGTCTCGGTTTCACGTGAAACGGCAGCGGACTGGAACTCCGGATACACGCTCACCGATCCCTCCGGGTCTGGCGCTCGACGATGAGCACGGTCGTCGGTACCTCAAGTACGTCCGCTCCCACGACGACGACGTGCCCGTTGACGCCGCCCAGGCGTTGCACGGCCGTCCCGTCGCGGTCCAACTCCTCCTGCGCGCGCTCGCCCTTGAGCGCCACCATCCGGCCGCCACCCTTGAGAAGGGGGAGGCACCACCGCGCCAGCTTGTCGAGCGGAGCCACAGCCCGCGCGGTCACCACATCACTGTTCTTGAGCCGGTCCCGAACCGGCCCTTCCTCGGCCCGCCCGCGGACCACCGTCACGTTGCTCAGGTCGAGCGTCTCCACGACCTCTTCGAGCCACGCGATCCTCCTGGCCATCGGCTCCAGGAGCGTGATCCGCAGATCGGGTCGCGCGATCGCCAACGGCACACCCGGCAACCCGGCTCCCGAGCCCACGTCGACCACCCGCTCGTGCGGCTCGATCACCTGCTCGATGACCGCCGAGTTGAGCACGTGCCGATCCCAAATCTTGTCGACCTCGCGGGGCCCGATGAGCCCACGCTCGACGCCGTGCTCCTCCAGGAGCCTGACGAACTCGGCGGCACGATCCACGTGCTCCCCGAAGACGAGCTTCGCGTTGTCGGGCAACTCCCCGGCCATGTTCTCCGTCCGACGTTTCACGTGAAACCACGCGGCGGCGACGTTCCCGGCGGCCGGTGGAAAAGCTGGCGAATGCCAGGGCACCATCATGACGGATGCACCGGTCGCTCCGCCAAATCCTGAGCACCGTTTCACGTGAAACTTGGGGGCAAATCTTGAGACCACCCATCTACACCGTCTCCTGGGACGGTCCGGGCACCATCTCGACCATGGCGCACCCGCCCGGTGGCGCCCTCCTGGAGCCGTTCTTCCGCCGACTGCGTGACGCCGGCGTGGACGTCCTGGTGTCCGCGCAGACCGACGACGAACGCATCGAGTGCGATCTCACCGAGCAGGCGGCGGTGGCGGAAGCCGTCGGCCTGACGTACGTCGGCATCCCGATCGAGGACCGGACGGCGCCACTCGACTCGTTCGACTTCGGACCCATCGAGTCGGTGCACGAGCTGTACCGCCGTGGTGCGCACGTGGTGCTGCACTGCTGGGCCGGCATCGGCCGGTCGTCGTTGCTGGCGGCGATGCTCCTCGGGATGGACGGCGTGGAGCCGACGGAGGCGTGGCGGCTGATCTCAGAGGCGCGCGGGTTCTCGGTGCCGGATACGGGGGAGCAGTCGGACTGGCTGGAGACGTGGTGGGCGGCGCGGGCCGGACGGTTTCACGTGGAACGGTGAGCCGGGCGGAACCGCCTGCCCCGAAACAGCAAACGGCCCCTGGCTCCAACCGGAACCAGGGGCCGCAGGCCGAACTTCAGAGCATCACGGCTTCGGGAAGACGATGACCCGGCGCTGCGGCTCTTCGCCCTCGCTCTCGCTGTGCACGCCCGCGACCGCGGCGACGGCGTCGTGCACGACCTTGCGCTCGAACGGGGTCATCGGGTGGAGGCGGGCGCGTTCGCCCGATGCGGCGACCTTCTCCGCGGTGGTGCGGCCGAGCTCGGCGAGCTCGGCACGACGGCCGGCACGCCACTGGGCGATGTCCAGCATGAGGCGGGAGCGGACGCCCGTCTCCTGCTGGACGGCGAGGCGGGTGAGCTCCTGGAGCGACTCGAGGACGTTGCCGCGGGGACCCACGAGCTTCGAGAGGTCCTCGCCGCCGTCGATGCTGACGACCGCGCGGCCGCCTTCCACGTCCAGGTCGATGTCGCCGTCGTAGTCCAGCAGATCCAGCAGGCGCTCGAGGTAGTCACCCGCGATGTCGCCTTCCTGGACGAGCAGGTCCTCGGTCTTGCCCGGCGACTGCGGCTCCGACTGCGGTTCGGCCTCGTCCGACGACGACGCCTCCACGTCGGTCGCCTGCAAGGTCTCCGACACGATGTCTCCTCTCCGGGGCAAACGCCCGAAATCAGCGGCGCTTCTTGCTGCCCGGCTTCTTGCTGGTGGATCGGCCTGGGGTCAGGCCGGGGATCTCGGTGGTGGAGCTGCCGTTCACGTCGGCGGGGGAGTCCGGCGTCTTGGCCGGCGACGCGCCGCCGGGGCCCGCGGTCGGCAGGCGCTTCGCGCCGTTGGCGGGCTTGGCGCCGGGGGCCGGCTTCTTCGGGTTGGCCGGCTTGGCGCCCGGCTTGGGAGCGAGGGCCTGGCGGGTGGTGACCGCGGTGGCCTTCTTCTCCTCTTCCTCGGCGTCGATGCGGCGGTAGACGACGTACTGCTGGCCGAGCGTCCACGCGTTGTTGGAGAGCCAGTACAGCAGGATCGCGACGGGGAAGAAGAAGCCACCGACCAGGACGCCGAGCGGGAACAAGTACAGCGTCAGCTTGTTCATGATGGCGGTCTGCGGGTTGTCCAGCGCGGCCTGGTTCTGACGGGCGACCGAGTGGCGGGCCGTGAAGTGGGTCGCGATGGACGCCACGATCATCAGCGGCACGGAGACCAGGATGACGTTCAGGCGCTCGGTGCCGAACTGCGCGAGCTGGTCGGTCGGCATCGTGATGAACGTCGACAGGTTGGTGCCGAAGAGCTTGGCGTTGACGAACGAGTCGACGCCCTGCTTGTCGAAGAAGTAGACCTCGCCCCAGCCGGGCTTGAACGACCGCAGCACGTGGAAGAGGCCGATGAAGACCGGGATCTGCACCAGCATCGGCAGGCAGCCACCGAGCGGGTTCACGCCGTGCTCGGACTGCAGCTTCTGCATCTCCTGAGCCTGGCGCTGGCGATCGTTCGGGAACTTCTTCTTGATCTTCTGCATCTCCGGGGCGAACTCCTGCATCCGCCGCATGGAGCGCACCTGGCCGACGAACGGCTTGAAGAGGATCGCGCGCAGGGTGAAGACGAGGAAGATGACCGACAGCGCCCAGGCGAAGCCGCTCGACTCACCGAACACCTTGCCGAACACCCAGTGCCAACACCACAAGATGAAGGACACCGGGTAGTAGATGAAGTTGAGCACGAGCTACTCCTCGGTGGATACGTCGGGGACCTGCCGCCTCGGCGGTACCGGGTCCAGGCCTCCAGGGTGCCAGGGTCCGCAGCGCAGCAACCGGCGGATGGTCAGCCAGGTTCCGCGCAACGCACCATGGACGGTCAACGCTTCCACCGCGTACGCGCTGCAGCTCGGGTAGAAGCGGCACGTGGGCGGTAGCAGCGGCGAGATGAAACGCCGGTAGAGGTGCACCGGCAGGAGCGCGACCCTCGCGGGCAACGTGGTCATCGCAGCACCTTCCGCAGAGCGGAGGAGAAGTCGGCGGCCAGGTCGGCGCTCGACGCATCCGCCGCAGAGGGCAACGCACGCACCACGACGAGAGTTCCGGACGGCAGGCCGGAGAGGTGTTCGCGCACGACGTGGCGCAGGCGGCGGTAGACGCGGTGGCGAACGACGGAGTTGCCGACGGCCTTGCTCACGACGAAGCCCACCTTGGACGAATCCAAGGTGGGCACGTCTGGCGTCAAGGCGTGGACGACCAACCGGGGCCGTCCCGCGCGGCGACCTCGGCGGACCACCAGGCCGAAGTCCTGGCTGCGAGTGAGCCGGGCGGCCGCTGGAAGCACGACGACGCTGCGCTTACCAGCTGTCAGGCAGACAGCGTGGCACGGCCCTTGCTGCGGCGCGCAGCCAGAATGGCGCGGCCGGCGCGGGTCCGCATGCGCAGCCGGAAGCCGTGCGTCTTCGCGCGGCGGCGGTTGTTGGGCTGGAAGGTGCGCTTACCCTTGCTCACGGTCGGTTCTCCCGGTGCTTCACTGCTGACAAAGCCTCTGTGGTTGTCCCCGATGGCAGTGGACGTAGGCGCGCGAAAGGCGCCCGTCGCAAGCGGGAGACTCGTCTGAGGGTACGCACCCCCGGGTGCTGCGACCAAATCGGGGTGGTCCAAGCCACGTCTTGTGACGCGTGGCGGCCCTTGTTACCGTTCTTCCCTCGCGCGTGCCGGGCCGGCGTGGGAGCCGCCATCGCACCGGCAACACAACGCACCTTTTAGTGCACAGTTGTGGATAACTCTGTGGATACCTCTATTCTCCGTGTCCACATGTGGAGTCATCGACTCCGTGGAGGGGAGGGGAGCGCGGGGTGTCGAACCAGCAGGTAGACCTTGGTCACGTGTGGGCCGAGGTGGTGCAGGAGCTCGCCACGAGCCACCTGTCCCCTCAGCAGCGCGCGTGGATGAGGGTCACCCGTCCGATCGGTCTGCTGGACGGGACCGCACTGCTCGCGGCACCGAGCGACTTCGCCAAGGAGGCGATCGAACGCGCGCTGCGCGAGCCGATCACCGCCGCCCTCTCCCGCAGGCTCGGCCGTTCGGTCTCGCTCGCGGTGAAGGTCGACTCGCCGGAACCGCTGAACCCGCCGACGACGCCGATCCCGGTCCAGGCCGTGCAGGCGGTCACGACCGTCCCGGTCATGGCGCCGGCGGCACCCCCGATCGTCACCAACGGCGACACGCCCGGCCTCGCGGACGACACCGCGGACGGTGCCACCGAGGGCAACGACTCGGACGAGGTCGACGAAGCCGGCGACGCGCTCGCCGCCGTCACCGAGATCTGGCCGACCTTCAACAAGGCGAACTCGGCCGCACCCCCCAACGCGAACCTCCCGTACACCCGGCCGGCCAACCCGTCGCCGTCGCAGACCCGGCTGAACGAGAAGTACAACTTCGACACGTTCGTCATCGGCGCGTCGAACAGGTTCGCGCACGCCGCCGCCGTCGCGGTGGCCGAAGCGCCCGCCCGCGCCTACAACCCGCTCTTCATCTGGGGTGAGAGCGGCCTCGGCAAGACGCACCTGCTGCACGCCGTCGGGCACTACGCCCAGCGCCTGTTCCCCGGCATGCGCGTGCGGTACGTGTCGACCGAGGAGTTCACCAACGACTTCATCAACTCCCTGCGCGACGACCGCAAGGTCGCCTTCCAGCGGCGCTACCGGGACATCGACGTCCTGCTCGTGGACGACATCCAGTTCCTGGAGGGCAAGGAAGGCACGCAGGAGGAGTTCTTCCACACGTTCAACACGCTCCACAACACGAACAAGCAGATCGTGGTGTCGAGCGACCGGCCGCCCAAGCGGCTGGAGACGCTGGAGGACCGCCTGCGCACGCGGTTCGAGTGGGGCCTGATCACCGACATCCAGCCGCCCGAGCTGGAGACCCGGATCGCGATCCTGCGCAAGAAGGCGGCCCAGGACCGGCTCGCGGCCCCGGCCGACGTGCTGGAGTTCATCGCCTCCCGCGTCGAGCGGAACATCCGCGAGCTCGAGGGCGCGCTCATCCGCGTCACGGCGTTCGCGTCGCTCAACCGCCAGCCGGTCGACATCCAGCTCGCCGAGATCGTGCTGCGCGACCTGATCCCCGACTCGCACGCGCCGGAGATCAGCGCGCCGACGATCATGGCGGTCACCGCGGAGTTCTTCGGCGTCTCGATCGACGACCTGTGCGGCCCCGGCAAGACGAAGGCGCTCGCGCAGGCGCGGCAGATCTCCATGTACCTGTGCCGCGAGCTGACCGACCTGTCGCTGCCGAAGATCGGCCAGACGTTCGGCGGCCGCGACCACACGACGGTCATGCACGCGGACAAGAAGATCCGCAAGGAGATGGCCGAGCGCCGGCGGATCTACGACCAGGTCCAGGAGCTGACCTCCCGGATCAAGCAGCGCGCCCGCCACGCTCCCTGACCCCACCCGGGTAAGACACCGAGAGGCCCCCTCCACGCGGAGGGGGCCTCTCGCACGTCCACGCCTCTTCCTCCTCCACGCTTCTTCCTCTGCACGCCCTTCCGCTCGTGCCACGCGGGGAGCTTTCGCACGACAGGAGCGGACGCGGGGTCCCCGCGTGCCCCGGGGAGCAGGCGGGAGGTCGCGGGTGCGCACGAGCGAACCCGGGCGCGGACCCGGGGACGGTCCGGTGCGGGGGAGGCTTGCGGGAGGTCCACACGTGTGCGGAGCGGGCAATACTGGCGGCCACCGCGCTCGAAGGGGTGGGGACAACTGGAAAAGTGTGAGACCCGGGCCACGATCCGGCCACGAAAGGCTGGGGACGCACCCGGGTACAACTGCCCCGCACCCGGGGACGCACCCGGGGACAACTGTGGACGATCTGTGGATCGCCGGGTGTGCACAACAGGTTGTCCCCGGGTGGGCCGATCTGTCCCCGGGTGCCATCCCCCCTTAGTCCACATGGATCAAGGGGGCGTGACCTGCGCGTTCAACGGGTGTCCACACAATCCACAGCCCCTACTGTTACTGCTGTTGATCTCTTGAAGAGAAGTTCTTCAAAAGCAAAACAGCGTGGACAACTCCCGGGGATCGGTGCCGAACCCCGAAGTGACGGGAAGGGCATGGACGCTCTACCGTGGTGCTCCGCCCTCGGCCATCGAGGTGACTCAGGCCGGGACGAGGCTCCCTGACCCCCACTGGCACGTTGTCGTGGTCGGGCTTGTCGACTGTCGAGGAAAGGACGCCTCATGAAGATCCGCGTCGAACGCGACGGCCTGGCCGACGCCGTCGCCTGGGTCGCTCGCAGCCTCCCGTCCCGCCCACCGGTTCCGGTGCTGGGCGGCGTGCTGCTCGACGCGGAGTCGGAAGACTCGCTGACGGTCTCCGGGTTCGACTACGAGGTCTCCGCCCAGGTCGGCGTCCCCGCCACGATCGCCGACGGCGGCCGTGCACTCGTCTCGGGCCGGCTGCTCGCCGACATCACCAAGGCGCTGCCGAACCACCCCGTCGAGATCGCGGTCGACGGCGCTCGGATGATGATCAGCTGCGGCAGCGCCAGGTTCAGCCTCCCGACGATGCCGGTCGAGGACTACCCAGCACTGCCGTCGATGCCACAGCTCATCGGCGAGCTGCCCGGCGAGGTCTTCGGTGAGGCCGTGTCCCAGGTCGCCGTCGCGGCCGGCAAGGACGACACGCTCCCGATGCTCACCGGTGTCCGGGTGGAGATCGGCGAGGGCAAGCTCGTCCTCGTGGCCACCGACCGGTTCCGGCTGGCGATGCGCGAGTTCCCGTGGGAGCCCGACGCGTCACTGGGCGAGGTCGCCGTGCTCGTTCCCGCCCGCACGCTGGGCGACGCCGCCAAGACGCTCGGCGCGTCCGGCAGCAAGGTCGAGATGTCGCTCGCCGCGAACGACGGCCTGCTGGGCCTGTCCGGTTCCGGCAAGCGCACGACGACCCGCCTGCTCGACGCGGACTTCCCGAAGTACCGCCAGCTGCTGCCGACCGAGCACTCCGCTGCGGCGATCATCGACATCGACGCGCTGCAGCAGGCGATCAAGCGCGTGTCGCTGGTCGCCGAGCGCGGCACCCAGGTGCGGCTCGAGTTCGTGGACGGCGGTCTGCGCCTGTCCGCCGGTGGTGACGACGAGGGATCGGCCGAGGAAGAGCTGCCGGTCGAGTACACCGGCGAGCCGGTCACGATCGCGTTCAACCCCGGCTACCTGCTCGACGGCCTCGGTGCCGTCCGCACGCAGAAAGTCCACTTGTCCTTCACCACACCCAGCCGACCGGCATTGCTGAAGCCGGTGGACGAGGATGGGAACGTGGCGCCGGGCTATCTGTACCTGCTGATGCCCGTCCGCCTTCCCGGCTGAGAAAACCCTTACCGGGTACCAGAAACGTTAGGGGAGATCACCGTGCAGCTCGGACTCGTCGGCCTTGGCAAGATGGGTTTCAACATGCGCGAGCGGGTGCGCCGTGCCGGTCACGAGGTGATCGGCTACGACCGCAACCCGGAGGTCAGCGACTCGGAGTCGCTGGCGGACATGGTGGCCAAGCTCGAAGCACCGCGCACGGTGTGGGTCATGGTTCCGGCCGGTGAGATCACCAGGAACACGGTGAAGGAGCTCAAGGAGCTGCTGGAGCCGGGCGACCTCGTGATCGACGGCGGCAACTCGAAGTTCACCGACGACCAGATCCACGCGGAACTGCTCGCGGACAAGGGGATCGGCTACCTCGACTGCGGTGTGTCCGGCGGTGTGTGGGGCCTGGAGAACGGCTACGCGCTGATGGTCGGCGGCGACGCGAAGAACGTCGAGCAGGCGATGCCGATCTTCGACGCGCTGCGTCCCGAGGGTCCGCGCGAGGAGGGCTTCGCGCACGCGGGCAAGGTCGGCGCCGGCCACTACTCGAAGATGGTGCACAACGGCATCGAGTACGGCCTGATGCAGGCGTACGCCGAAGGCTTCGAGCTGCTCGACAAGACCGACGTCGTCGACAACGTGCCCGCCGTGATCTCGGCCTGGCAGCGCGGCACCGTCGTGCGGTCCTGGCTGCTCGACCTGCTGGTGCGCGCGCTGGCGTCCGACCCCGAGCTCGACGACCTGCGCGGTTACGTCGAGGACTCCGGCGAGGGCCGGTGGACCGTCGAGGAGGGCATCAACAACGCGGTGCCGCTGCCGGTGATCTCCGCCGCGCTCTTCGCCCGGTTCCAGTCGCGGCAGGAGGACTCGCCCGCGATGCGTGCCGTCGCCGCGCTGCGCAACCAGTTCGGTGGTCACGCGGTGCACCTGGCCGGTCCGTCGTCCGGTGCGGGCAGCACCCAGGGCTAACGGGAGTGCACGTCAGACACCTCCAGGTCAGCGACTTCCGCTCGTGGGAACTCGCTGACCTGGCGTTCGAACCCGGCGTGTCGGTGCTCGTCGGGCGCAACGGGCAGGGCAAGACGAACCTGGTCGAGGCGATCGGGTACGTGGCGACGCTGGGCTCGCACCGCGTCGCCACGGACGCGCCACTGATCCGGCACGGTGCCCAGCGCGCCGTCGTGCGGGCGGCCGTGGTCAACGACGACCGCGAGCTGCTCGTGGAAATCGAGATCACGGCGGGCAAGGCGAACCGGGCCAGGATCAACCGCGGCCCGGTGCCGCGGCCGCGTGACGTGCTCGGAATCCTGCGCACCGTGCTGTTCGCACCCGAGGACCTCTCTCTCGTGCGCGGCGATCCGGGCGACCGGCGGCGGTTCCTCGACGAGATGCTGGTGCTGCGGGCGCCGCGGTTCGCGGGCGTGCGCAGCGACTACGACCGGGTGCTCAAGCAGCGCAGTGCGTTGCTGAAGACGGTGAAGCACAGCCGGTCGGCCGACCTGTCGACGCTCGACGTCTGGGACGGGCACCTCGCCAAGCACGGCGCGGAGCTGCTGGCCGCGCGGATGAAGCTGGTCCGCGACATGGCGGGCCACGTGACCTCCGCCTACGCGGAGGTGGCACCGGAGTCGCGCCCGGCGCTCATCTCCTACCGGTCGAGCGTCGGCGACCTCCCGGAGGACCGCGAGAGCATCGAGGACCTGCTGCTCGCCGAGCTCGACCGGGTGCGCCGGCAGGAGATCGAACGGGGTGTGTGCCTGGTCGGCCCGCACCGCGACGACCTGGAGCTGACCCTGGGGGAGCTGCCCGCGAAGGGCTACGCCAGTCACGGAGAGTCATGGTCCTTCGCGCTCGCACTGCGGCTCGGCGGCTACGAGCTGATGCGTGTCGACGGCATCGAACCGGTCCTCGTGCTGGACGATGTGTTCGCGGAGCTCGACCGCGGCCGGCGGCAGCAGCTGGCGAAGGTCGCGGCCGCCGCCGAGCAGGTGTTGATCACCGCCGCGGTGGCGGAGGACGTTCCCGACGAGCTGAGCGGCGCTCGCTACGAGGTGCATGGCGGGGAGGTGCGGCATGTCTGACCAGGGACCTGACTCAGGGGGTTCAGAGCCCCTAGATGTAGCTCGATCGGGTGTGTCCGCCCACACATCTGGGGACAAGTCTGTGGATGGTGTGGATAACTCCGTCACAAAGCAGGACTTGTCCACAGGTTCATTCACACCTGAGGGTGAGCCGCTGCGGGGTTCGGACCTCGCGCGAGCGGCTCTGGAGGCCGCGAAAGCGAGCGCCAAGGCCCGTGGCCGGACCCCCGGCAGCAAGGCGAAGGGCCGTCCGGTCCACCGCAGCCGCCGTCGCTGGTCGGGGCCGGGACCCGACGACCGCGACCCGCAGGCCATCGGCCGGATCGCCTCGCGCCTGGCCGCCGACCGGGGCTGGGTCGAGCAGCTGCAGGGTGGCCAGGTCTTCGGCCGTTGGGCAAAATTGGTGGGGGAGGACGTCGCCGAGCACGCGCAGCCGATCGCGCTCAGTGACGGGGAACTGACGGTCCAGGCGTCGTCGACGGCATGGGCCACCCAGCTGCGCCTGCTGCAGCGCGACCTGCTGAAGAGGATCGCCGCGGGGGTCGGCCACGGCGTCGTGAAGCGACTCAAGATCAAGGGGCCGGACGCTCCCAGCTGGCGACACGGCCCCAGGCACGCGCCTGGGCGCGGCCCGCGTGACACCTACGGGTGAGGTCCTGTCAAGGGCTCAGCGGCCGTTCTGTGGCTCAATGAGCGTTCACCTGCGGAATTGAACCCCCGTTTCAGCGGTCCGCACCCATCTCAGCCCGCGTGAGGGCTTCTGTGACCGAATCAAAGGTGTCCTTGGCCCCGTTCTGTCGGGGTGCACCGGTAGAATCACGGAGAGCGTCACCCAACACAGTGCGGGCCCTGCCCGCATCAGCGAGGAGACTCCAGGCCCGTGTCAGCTAAGAAGAATGAGTACGGCGCGTCCTCGATCACTGTCCTCGAAGGCTTGGAGGCAGTGCGCAAGAGGCCGGGCATGTACATCGGCTCGACCGGCGAGCGCGGTCTGCACCACCTGGTCCAGGAGGTCGTGGACAACTCGGTCGACGAGGCGATGGCCGGGTTCGCGACGACGGTCGACGTCACGCTGCTGGCCAACGGCGGCGTCCGGGTGATCGACGACGGCCGCGGCATCCCCATCGACGTGCACCCGGTCGAGGGCAAGCCCACCGTCGAGGTCGTGCTCACCACGCTGCACGCGGGCGGCAAGTTCGACAGCGACTCCTACGCGGTGTCCGGCGGTCTGCACGGCGTCGGCATCTCCGTGGTGAACGCGCTGTCCACCGCCGTCGACGTCGAGATCAAGCGCCAGGGCCACGTCTGGACCCAGCGCTTCGAGAACTCCAAGCCCGCGCACGAGCTGCGCCAGGGCGAGGCCACCGACGAGACCGGCACGACGATCACGTTCTGGGCCGACCCGGAGATCTTCGAGACCACCGAGTACAACGTCGAGACGATCGCGCGCCGCCTGCAGGAGATGGCGTTCCTCAACAAGGGGATCACGATCATCCTGCGCGACGAGCGGGTCGCGCCGGAGGACGAGGAAGCCGACGCCGACGGCCACAAGGCCGCGGTGAAGGAGCGCGTCTACCACTACCCCGGTGGCCTGGAGGACTTCGTCCGCCACATCAACCACACCCGCGAGGCCGTGCACCAGAAGGTGATCGGCTTCGAGGCGCAGGGCGAGGACCTCCAGGTCGAGGTCGCCATGCAGTGGAACACCGGCTACACGGCCTCGGTCTACACCTTCGCGAACACGATCAACACGCACGAGGGCGGCACGCACGAGGAGGGCTTCCGCGCCGCGCTGACGCGAGTCGTCAACGAGTACGCGCGCGAGAAGAAGCTGCTCAAGGAGAAGGACACCAACCTCACCGGCGACGACATCCGCGAGGGTCTCGCCGCGATCATCTCGGTGAAGTTGAAGGAGCCCCAGTTCGAGGGCCAGACGAAGACCAAGCTGGGCAACAGCGAGGCCAAGTCGTTCGTGCAGAAGTCGACGAACGAGCACCTGGCCGACTGGTTCGAGCGCCACCCCAACGAGGCCAAGACGATCGTCACCAAGTCGGTGTCGTCGGCGCAGGCCCGCATCGCCGCGCGCAAGGCCCGCGAGCTGGTGCGCCGCAAGGGCGCGCTCGACATCGGCGGCCTGCCCGGCAAGCTGAAGGACTGCCGCTCGACCGAGCCGGAGCGCTGCGAGCTCTACATCGTCGAGGGTGACTCCGCAGGCGGCTCCGCCAAAGAGGGGCGCGACTCGATGTACCAGGCGATCCTGCCGATCCGCGGCAAGATCATCAACGTCGAGAAGGCGCGCATCGACCGCGTCCTGAAGAACACCGAGGTCCAGTCGCTGATCACGGCACTGGGCACCGGCATCCACGACGAGTTCGACCTGTCGAAGCTGCGCTACCACAAGATCGTGCTGATGGCCGACGCCGACGTCGACGGCCAGCACATCCGCACGCTGCTGCTCACGCTGCTGTTCCGCTTCATGCAGCCGCTCATCGAGCACAACCACGTCTACCTCGCGCAGCCGCCGCTCTACAAGATCAAGTGGCAGCGGACCGAGCCGGAGTACGCCTACTCCGACCGCGAGCGCGACGCCGTGATCAAGGACGGCCTCGCCGGCGGCAAGCGGCTCGGCAAGGAAGACAACATCCAGCGGTACAAGGGTCTCGGTGAGATGAACGCCGAGGAGCTGTGGGAGACCACGATGGACCCGGCCAACCGGATCCTGCGCCAGGTCACCATGGACGACGCGGCCACCGCCGACGAGCTGTTCAGCGTGCTCATGGGCGAGGACGTCGAGGCACGCCGTTCGTTCATCACCCGCAACGCCAAGAGCATCAAGTTCCTGGACATCTGAGTCCGGTCTTGGTTCCTAGGCATCCTGGCGTTACCGGCGAGAAGGAAAGAGAACAGTGACCGACACGACTCTGCCCCCGCAGCACGACCGCATCGAGCCGGTCGAGATCCAGCAGGAGATGCAGAACTCGTACATCAACTACGCGATGTCCGTCATCGTGGGTCGTGCGCTGCCGGACGTGCGCGACGGGCTCAAGCCCGTGCACGTCCGCGTTCTGTACTCGATGTTCGACTCGGGCTTCCGTCCCGACCGCGGTTTCAACAAGTGCGCTCGCGTCGTCGGCGACGTCATGGGCAACTACCACCCCCACGGTGACTCGGCGATCTACGACGCCCTGGTGCGTCTCGCCCAGCCGTGGGCGCTGCGCTACCCGCTGATCGACGGCCAGGGCAACTTCGGTTCGCCGGGCAACGACCCCGCGGCGGCCATGCGGTACACCGAATGCCGGCTCTCCCCGCTGGCCATGCACATGCTGGCCGACATCGAGGAAGAGACCGTCGACTTCCGCGACAACTACGACGGCCGCATCCAGGAGCCGGTCGTCCTGCCGTCGCGCATCCCGAACCTGCTGATCAACGGCAGCTCCGGCATCGCGGTCGGCATGGCCACCAACATCCCGCCGCACAACCTGCGCGAGGTCGCGGACGCGGTCGTGTGGGCGCTGGACAACCACGAGGCCTCCGACGAGGAGACCCTCGAAGCGGTGATCGCCCGGATCAAGGGCCCCGACTTCCCGACCTACGGGCAGATCCTCGGCACCTCCGGCATCGAGGACGCGTACCGCACCGGCCGCGGCTCGGTCCGCATGCGCGCCGTCATCGAGGTGGACGAGGACGCCAAGGGCCGCACGATCCTGGTCGTCACCGAGCTGCCGTACCAGGTGAACCCGGACAACCTGGTCGAGAACATCGCCGCTCTCGTGCGCGACGCGAAGCTCACCGGCATCGCGAACATCGCCGACGAGTCGAACCGCCGCATCGGCATGCGGATCGTCATCACGCTCAAGCGCGACGCCGTGGCCAAGGTCGTGCTGAACAACCTCTACAAGCACACCCAGCTGCAGTACTCGTTCGGCGTGAACATGCTGGCGCTGGTCGACGGCGTGCCGCGCACCCTGCGGCTCGACCAGATGATCCGCCACTACGTGAAGCACCAGATCGAGGTCATCGTCAGGCGGACGAGGTTCCGCCTGCGCAAGGCCGAGGAGCGGGCCCACATCCTGCGCGGCCTGGTGAAGGCGCTCGACCAGCTCGACGCGGTGATCGCGTTGATCCGCCGGTCCGAGACGCCGGACATCGCGCGCACAGGCCTGATGGAGCTCCTCGACGTCGACGAGATCCAGGCCAACGCGATCCTGGAGATGCAGCTGCGCCGCCTCGCGGCCCTCGAGCGCCAGAAGATCATCGACCAGCTGGCCGAGATCGAGGTCGAGATCGCCGACCTGAAGGACATCCTCGACAAGCCCGAGCGGCAGCGCCAGATCGTGCGCGACGAGCTCACGGCCATTGTGGACAAGTTCGGCGACGACCGGCGCACGAAGATCATCCCGTTCGACGGCGACGTGTCCATGGAGGACCTGATCGCGGTCGAGGACGTGGTCGTCACGATCACGCGCACCGGCTACGCGAAGCGCACCAAGACCGACCTCTACCGGGCGCAGAAGCGCGGCGGCAAGGGCGTGCAGGGCGCACAGCTCAAGCAGGACGACATCGTCGCGCACTTCTTCGTGTGCTCGACGCACGACTGGATCCTGTTCTTCACCAACAAGGGCCGTGTGTACCGCACGAAGGCCTACGAGCTGCCCGAGGCGAACCGCAACGCCCGCGGCCAGCACGTCGCGAACCTCCTGGCGTTCCAGCCGGAGGAGGAGATCGCGCAGGTCATCCAGATCAAGAACTACGACGTGTCGCCGTACCTCGTGCTCGCCACCCGGAAGGGTCTGGTCAAGAAGTCAAAGCTCTCCGACTTCGATTCCAACCGATCGGGTGGACTTATCGGTATCAACCTCCGTGAGGACGACGAGCTGGTCGGAGCCGTGCTGTGCTCGGCAGATGACGACCTGCTCATGGTGTCCGCGGACGGCCAGTCGATCCGCTTCCACGCGACCGACGACGTGCTGCGTCCCATGGGGCGCGCCACGTCGGGCGTCCAGGGCATGCGCTTCAACGCCGACGACGAGCTGCTCTCGGTCGGCGTCGTCCAGGAGGGTCTCTTCGTTTTGGTCGCGACCGACGGGGGGTACTCGAAGCGAACTCCGATCGAGGACTACCCGGTCCAGGGTCGGGGCGGCAAGGGTGTGCTGACCATTCAGCACGACCGCCGTCGTGGCAGGCTGGTCGGTGCGCTCATCGTCGACGTCGACGACGAGCTCTACGCCATCACCTCGAGCGGCGGGGTCATCAGGACCCGCGCCGAACAGGTGCGCAAGGCTGGTCGGCAGACGAAGGGCGTGCGGCTGATGAACCTCGGCGAAAGCACCACTTTGATCGCTGTCGCACGCAACGCGGACGAGCCCAGCGACGTCGTTATCGGTGAGACGTCTGCCGCGGAGGACATTGCCGCCGACCAGGCGGAAACCCCAACCGACTCGGCTGAGTAGTCGGGCATCAGCGAGAGGCCAAGGACAAGCTCGTGACTCCACCCGAGAACCGCGAAGGTCGCGACGCGGACAAGACCGCGGTGATCACCAAGCCGACGCCGCAGTCCGCGGACGAGTCGGCTGACAACGCCGGCTCGCCCGCCGCTTCCGGTTCCTCGGGTGGGAACGGGCAGGACACCTCGGCCAAGGACAGGACGAGGCCGGTCTCCGCCGAGACCGGTTCGACCGCTCAGGCCGCGGACACCGCGGCCGAGAAGACGGCCGTCGTGCAGGCACCGGACTCCGAGCCGGTCGCCGCCGTCACGGAGGAGCCGATCGTCACCGCGCCGCCGCCCTGGCAGCGCGTGACGAACGACACGGAGTCGACCCAGGACGCGTACGTGGCACCCGGCGCACCGCCGGTGCCGTCCTCGTCCGAGCCGGCGCCGGCGTTCCCCCAGACCGACCCGGACACCGTCAAGGTGCAGAAACCCTCGGTCGAGGGCTCCGCTGTGCCGGTCGGGCTGGGCAGCAGCCGCACGTCGGTGAACCTCGGCACGGGCGGCGCACGCCCCGCCGCGGCCACCCCGTCGGCCCGTCGCCCCGGCCGCGGCCCGCGCCGCGCCTCGCTCCAGGTCAAGCGCGTCGACCCGTGGTCGGTGCTCAAGCTCGCCCTGGTGCTCGGCGTCGCGCTGTTCTTCGTCTGGCTCGTGGCCGTCGGCGTGCTCTACGGCGTGCTGCACGGCATGGGTGTCTGGGACAAGATCAACAGCACCGCGAACGACCTGCTCCAGGCCAACGAGCCGGGCGAACCGCTGATCAGCGCCGGTCGCGTCTTCGGCGTCTCGGCGATCATCGGTGCCGTCAACATCGTGCTGTTCACCGCCCTCGCGACTGTCGGCGCGTTCGTCTACAACGTGTCCGCCGACCTCGCCGGCGGCCTGGAGCTGACCCTCTCCGAGAGGGAATGACCCCCGATTTTGGAGCGACGAGGACGATCCTGTAAGGTCTTCCTCGTCGCCCCGAGAGGGTGACAGTTGATCGAGGGCCTATAGCTCAGGCGGTTAGAGCGCTTCACTGATAATGAAGAGGTCGGAGGTTCAAGTCCTCCTAGGCCCACTCGATTCGAACTTCTCTCGAATCAGCATCGTTTCTGTCTGGATTTGAGTTCCAGAGCCCCGGCTGAACATCTGCGAAGCCTGTAGGCTGGTGCGGTACGTCGGGGACATCAGTCTTGTTGGAGGGGTTCAGAGTGGCTAAGAAGCTCATCGCGCTCGTCGTGGTCGCCGGCACGGTCCTGTTCTTCGTGAAGCGCAGCCGTTCCGCCAAGGCCGACGCGGACCTGTGGCGCGAGGCGACCGCCCCGACCGACTGAGCTCGTTGATCTCGCGGGCGGCCTGCCGCGTCGCCCCCAAGATCTCGGGGACGTAGCTCAATTGGCAGAGCACCGCCTTTGCAAGGCGGGGGTTAGGGGTTCGATTCCCCTCGTCTCCATTCGTTCCTCGGGCCGAGAAGTGTCTGCCGAAAGCGCAGACCTTCTCGGCCCGAAGTGTTTTCTGGGGGCCGAGTCCCCAGACCTCAGCCGGGCGGCTCCGCCCCCGGACCCCCCAGGCGGCTTCGCCCCTGGACCCTTCGGGCGGCTCGCCTTCGAACCCTCTGGGCGGCTCGCCTTCGAGTCCCCGGTCGGCTCGCCTTTCGGTCTTGCCGGCTCCACCGGTTGAATCGGTGTGGTGCCGGTTGTCCTCTCATGACTGAAGCCCCCGTTCGCCTCGTTGCGAACAGGGGCTTCGGCTGTTGCCGGGTCAGGCGTTGGCCAGGGACCTCTTCGAGGACTGGCGGAGGGCGTCGATCGACCAGGCGCCGGCACCGGTGAAGGCCAGCAGGAGGAACGCCCACGAGTAGACGGCGGCGAGCTCGCCACCGTTCTGGATGGGCAGCAGGGCCTTCGGCTGGTGCACGACGAAGTAGGCGTAAGCCATGGAACCCGAGCAGAGCAGCGCTGCCCAGCGGGTCCACAGGCCGATCAGGACGAGACCGCCGCCGATCAGCTCGATCAGGCTCATGGGACCGGCCGGCCAGGACAGCAGCTCGGTTCCCTTCATGATCTTCTGCACGCCGTGCATGACGAAGAGCAGACCGATCACGATGCGGAACAGCGCCAGGGCGTGCTCTCGTCGTTGCTCCAAGAACTCCATGTCGCGGGTCCTTCCGTGGCGCAGGGGCAGGGGTCAGGGCACAAAAGGTATGGACCAATTAGAGTGTGCCCGCCGAGGCGCTCCGGGTATCTGGTTGACTGTTGCCCCTATGAAACGAGCACTGCTGCTGCCCCTGCTCGGCGTCCTCGCCGCGTGCGGTCCCCAGGCCGCCGAGAACGCGCCGGTGCCCACCTCGTCGACCCCGCCGGTCGTGACCACGACCAGCGCAGCGCCGACGATGCCGGCCGCGCCACAGCCCGTGAAGGACGGCACCTGCCCGTATCTGCCGACGACGTTCGTGGCCGAGGCGAACGGGCAGCGCGTGCCGAAAGTGAAACTGTCAACGGACGCACCCCACCCGGCGTGTTTTTTCTACGCCAGCGCAACCGAGATCCAGTTGACCGTGCGGGTCTACGCGGGGGACGAACGCGTCGCGAAGATGATCGTGAACGAGGCGGCGCCGGACGGTTCACAGCCCGCCACCTCACCCACCGGCTGGACCGGGGGTTATGTGAGCAACAACAACGGCGTCGTCTACGCCGTGGCGAAGAGCGACGCCGCTGTCGTCGTCACTACCAATCAGAAGCAGTCGATCAAGGCTCGCCGGATCGCGGAAGAAGCGATCAAGAACCTCGGACTCTGATCGGCTGGAGATCTACTTAGCCGGCTCCTTCTGGGTCGGCACCTGGCCGTTGAGGACGGGCTCCGCGTGCGGGGCCTGCTCCTCCTCGTGCAGGTGGACCTCTTCCGGCTGCCGCGTCAGTGCGACGTAGCCGGCTGCCGCGGCCGCGATCAACAGGCCCAGCACCCACGGCCAACGGCGCCGCTTCGGCGCTTCCGCACCGAAGTTGGCCGCTGCCTTGCGGAGTTCCTTGGCACGGACCTTGGCGTCCTTGCGGGCGTGCTTGGCCGCCTTCCGGACCTCCTTGCGCACCACTTCGGCCCGGTTCATCAGGTCGGCGCGCGTCTGGGCGCTCTTCTTGGCGAGGCGCTTGCGGGACTTGCGGGTCTGCTTCTCCCAGTCCTCCGCCTTGCCCATGAGCTGGTCGGCGCGGTCGACGAGGGCGCCCCGCACCTGGTCGGTCGTGATGCCACGCTCAGCGAGCTTGACCTCAGCGACGTGACCAGCGCGAACGACACCCTCACGCGCGGCCTTCAGACCGGTGCCGACAGCCTTGCCAACCGATTCGCCGGCGCGGGTCATGACGTCCACCTCGTCCATCCTGTGCTCCACACGTTGTCGTCCGGTGATGGCATAGAGGTACCCATCGTGCCCCTTTCTGAACATCCCGGCCGTTGGATGGCACGATGGTGTGGTGGCTGACAGCAATGAATCCTTCGTCGGGACCAAGGTGACGGCGACCCTGCACACCACGCAGGGCGACATCCGCATCAACCTGTTCCCCGACCACGCCCCCAAGACGGTGGCGAACTTCGTCGGGCTCGCCGAGGGCACCAAGACCTACACCGAGGCGAACGCGAGCGGCGCCAAGTCGGGTCCGTTCTACGACGGCACCCTGTTCCACCGCGTCATCGCGGGCTTCATGCTCCAGACCGGTGACCCGACCGGCACCGGCCGCGGTGGCCCCGGCTACCGCTTCGCCGACGAGTTCACGTCCGACCTGCAGTTCGACCGCCCGTACCTGCTCGCGATGGCGAACGCCGGGCCCAACACCAACGGCTCCCAGTTCTTCATCACCGTGGCGCCGACGACGTGGCTGAACTTCAAGCACACGATCTTCGGTGAGGTCGCCGACCAGGAGTCGCGCAACGTCGTCGACGCCATCGGCAACACCGCCACCGGCGCGGGCGACCGCCCCGTCAACGACATCAAGATCGAGCGGGTCACCATCGAACGCGCGTGAGCGACGCTCTCGTTCCACCGGAAGGGCCGATCGGAGCGCAGCCGGAGTCGCCGGTCTGCGCACGTCATGCCGATCGGCCCACCCGGCTGCGCTGCACCAGGTGCGACCGTCCGGCCTGCCCGGACTGTCTGCGCGAGGCCGCGGTCGGCTACCAGTGCGTCGACTGCGTGAACGAGAACCGCAAGACGAGCCGGCGCTCGCAGACCCTGGTGGGTGCCGAACAGACCGACGGACGGCCGGTCGTCACGCAGGTGCTGATGGTGCTGAACGCGCTCGCGTTCGTCGTCACCGCGGTGCAGGCGGGTAGCCCGTTCGTCAACCAGACCTCTCAGATCTTCGTCGCGAGCTCGTTGCAGCCTCTCCTCACCGCGAACGGTGAGTGGTGGCGGATCCTGACGTCCGGTTTCATGCACTTCGGCCTCTGGCACCTCGTGCTCAACATGGCGGTGCTCTACATCGCCGGGTCGAGCGTGGAGCCTGAGCTGGGCCGGCTGCGGTTCACCGTCGTCTACTTCCTGTCGCTGCTCGGCGGCAACGCGGCGGCGTTCTACTTCGGCGGCGTGGGTGGCCAGCTCGCCGGCGCGTCCGGTGCCGTGTTCGGCATCATGGGCGCGCTGATCGTCGTGTGGAAGCGCCAGAAGCGGGACATCTCCACGGTCGTCGTCATCGTGGTGATCAACCTGGTGTCGAACTTCTTCACCGACGCCTCGCTGCTCGCCCACCTCGGCGGGTTCGTCATCGGCGGGTTGCTGACACTCGCGATGGTCAAGGCACCGCGCGAGAACCGGAACCTCTACCAGATCGGGGCCGTGGTGGCCGCGGTCGTGCTGATAGCGGGCATGTTCGCGTTGCGGGCGCAAGACCTGATGTACAGCTGGTGAGGAACCGAATCACGGGCGCAGTGCGTGCAGCACGCTCGCCACTTCTTCCGGATCGGCGCCGAGGTCCAGTTTCGTGAGCACCACGAGACGGTCGTCGGCGTCGAGCTCCAGCGTCTGCTGTTCCCGCCCGAGCCTGCGGGTGTGCTGCAGCTTGACCTTCACCTCGTGCCACGGCAGGTGCGTGGTGCTCGTGAACCCGCGCACGGCGAGCCCGTCGGCGTCGGCGCTCAACCGCGGCCGCGCGATCGACGCGAACGCCGCGAGGTAGCTGACCAGCAGCGTTGCCAGCCCGATGAGCAGGCGGCCGGCGTTCTCGGTCGTGACGACCGTGGCGAAGGCGAGTAGGGCGGCGAACACCCAGGCGGCGGCGACGAGCGGCGCGGGAGTGGACCAGGAGCGAGTCACACCGTCGAGTGTCCCGCACGAAATGGGGCGGGCTGAAGCACTGGACGTGACCGCTTGTGCATTTTCTCGCAAAGTTGTCCACAGGGGTTGTCCCCAATGGGGATACTTACAACCCTGTGCTTACCTGACGTGCAGATGAACCAGGTGAACGTGGGGATGACAAAGGTCGGCCCGGACGTGTGACGTCCGGGCCGACGACGACCAGTGGTGAGGGGCGGACTACCGCCAGCGCATCGTCATCAGCAGGCCGATGATCATCAACGCGAAGCCGATGGCGAAGTTCCACGCACCGAGCTCGAGCATGAACGGGATCTTCTCGGCCGCGATGTAGTTCACGACGAGCCACGAGAGACCCAGCACCATGAAGCCGAGCATGATGACGACGTAGACCGGGTGGGACGGCCCCGCTGCCTTGACCTTGACCGGCGTGCGGCGGTCAGTGGGTGCGGTGTAGACCGCCTTCTTCCGGACCTTGGACTTGGGCATGCTGTCCTCGCCTGACGTGGATATCCCTGAGTGACGTGAGTTTACGTGCACTACTCAGCAGACACGTTAACGTAGCCGAGGTGGTGAGCGAACCACCTGGCAAGACGCAAATGTAATCCGTTCACAGTCCGCGCGGAGGTTCTCAGGTGAACTCGGGACCGCAGCAGCCGCCCCCTGGGCGTCCTGCACCCCGTCGTGACGACCTGCGCCACGTGCGGTCGTCACCGTCGCCGAACCCGCTGCCGCCTGCGGACGCCACGCAGTTCACCAGCGCTTTCTCCGGCAGCCTGCCACCGGCTCCGCCGCGCCGCCCCGTTCCGCCGCCGACCCCGCCGGGAGGGGTGCCCCAGCCCGGCGGTGTGCCGCAGGGCGTTCCCAGGGGACCGGCCCAGGGCGTGCCGAACGGTCGCCGTCCCGGTCCGCCGGGCATGCCGCCGCGTCCTCGTCCCCGCCCGGTCGACCCGCCCACCGAGGTCATCCCCAAGGTCGAGGACGACTACGACGAGTACGACGACGAGTACGACGACGAGTACTACGACGACGACTACTACGAGGACGAGAAGGAGGCCCTCCCGCCGGAGAGCTTCCGCCGCAAGGCCGTCCGCGGCGTCGGCGAGGCGCTCATCACGATGGGCCTCGTCGTGCTGCTGTTCGTCGTCTACGAGGTCTACGTGACCGACCTGTTCTCCGCGCAGAAGCAGGACGAGGTCACCGCGGCACTCGACTCGGAGTGGAACTCGAACACCGTCACGCCGCCGCCCGCGGACCCGAACCGCCAGTCGCAGCTGAACCTCATCGAGGGCAAGGCGTTCGCGAAGATGTACATCCCCGTCTTCGGCAACGACTGGAAGTTCTCCGTCGTCGAGGGCACCACCGACAAGCACCTCGAAATCGGCCCCGGCCACTACAAGGACACCGCGCAGCCCGGCCAGCCCGGCAACTTCTCCATCGCCGGCCACCGCGTCGGCAAGGGCGCGCCGTTCAACGACCTCGACCTGCTGGAGTCCTGCAACGCCATCGTCGTGCAGACCCAGACCCAGTGGTTCGTCTACCGCGTCCTGCCGATGAAGAACGAGGTCGCCGGCTGGGCGTCCAGCCCGAAGGCCAAACAGCCCGCCTGCACCGGCATCGCCCCGCTGTCCACGACGCTGGGCGACGCCTACGCCAAGACCGTCGGCCAGGAGATCGTGGTGCCCACCCAGGGCGAGGTCATCGCCCCCATCCCGCACCAGACGACCACCACCGTGCCGCCGGAGCAGCAGGCCCGGCTGCTCACCCTGACCACCTGCCACCCGCGGTTCTCGGACAAGCAGCGCCTGATCGTGCACGCCATCGAGACCAAGAGCTACTCGGTGGCCGACGGCTTCGTGCCGCCCGAGATGACGGAGGCCTGATGTACGGCTGGATCTGGCGGCACCTGCCGGGCCCGCTGGCCCTGCGCGTCGTCGAGGCGGTCGTCCTCGTCCTCGGCATCGTCGCACTGCTGATGTTCGTCGTGTTCCCGTGGGCGGAACCGAAGCTGCCGTTCAACAACGTCACCACCCAGTGAGGCGCCGGTCGGCGACCGCCACGAACTCGCGCAGCAGCTCCAGCACACGCGGGTCGACCGGGCCCGGGTCGTAGCCGACCGCGGCGCTGAGCAGTGGCCGGAGCTCGTCGGCACCCCAGCACTCGGCGATGCGCCCCACGTCGCAGCACGCCCAGTGCCCGGGCTGCTCGCGGCCGGCGAGGATGTCGAGAGCCAGCTCCCGCAGCTCCACCCACACGACCTGCTCGTCGCTCAGCGGCGTGAAGCCGAGTTCGGCGACCATCCGCTCCACGAGCGGAACGGCTTCGCTGGCCGGCAACCGGGTCGGCGGCTCGCCGGCCAGCTCGGCCACCGCCAGCGACTCGGCACCGGCGAGCAGCAGGTCGCATGCGAGCCGGACCGCTTCCTCGCCGTAGGAGTCGAGCAGGCCCGCGTTGAGGAGGAGCAAGCGTTTGCGCAGCTCGGCGTTCACAGCCGGGCCCAGCTCTTCGCCGGCCCTCCGCACGTGCTCGCCGACGAGCCGTTCGGTGTCCATGGACCAAGTGTCCGTGCGCCCGCCACCGAAATAGCCGAAGCCGCCACCACGTTCACCGCGGTGGCGGCTTCGTCGAAGAACGGGCTCAGCCGTTCGAGATCGAGGTCATCTCCTCGCGCGACACGACCTTTACGCGCTCGCGGCCCTGCTCGCCGCCCAGTGCGATCTCGTGCGCGTCGAGCTTGCGCCAGCCCTCGTTCGTCACGAACGGGACGGCGCGCTGTTCGAGGAACTGCACGACGGCGGACGGTGAGGGCGAGGTGGCGCGGGGGAGTGCGTCGGCGTCCTCCAGCAGGCTGGTGATGGTCTCCAGGGCGTCGCCCTTGGTGTGGCCGATGAGGCCGATCGGGCCGCGCTTGACCCAGCCGGTGACGTAGGCGCCGGGCATCGGCACCTCGTCCAGGTCGAGGACGCGGCCGGCCAGGTGCGGGACGGTGCCGGAGACGTGGTCGAAGGGGAGGTCGGCGAGGTGCGTCGAGAGGTAGCCGACCGCGCGGTAGACGGCCTGGACGTTCCAGTCCGTGAACTGGCCGGTGCCGCGGACGTTGCCGTCGCCGGTCAGCTCCTGGGTCTCGGTGCGCAGGCCCGTCACGTGGTCGGTGCCCAGCACCTCGACGGGCGCCTCCAGGAAGTGCAGGTGCAGGCGGCGGGGGCGGTTGCCGACGTCGCGGATCGCCCACTCCTGCAGGGTCTTCACGATCATCTCGACCTGCTTGTTGCTGCGGATCGCGTGCATCGAGGCCTCGTCGAACTCGATGCCCTCCGCGTGCACGATGACCTCGACGTTGGGCGAGTGGTCGAGCTCGCGCAGCTCCAGCGGCGTGAACTTCGCCTGGGCCGGGCCGCGGCGGCCGAACACGTGCACGTCGGTGACCGGCGACTGGGCCAGGCCCGCGTGGACGTTGGCCGGGATCTCCGTGACCAGCAGCTCGTCGGCGGTCTTCGCGAGGATGCGCGCGACGTCGAGCGCCACGTTGCCGACGCCCAGGACGGCGACCTCGGTCGCGGTCAGCGGCCAGGTGCGCGGGACGTCCGGGTGGCCGTCGTACCAGGACACGAAGTCGGCGGCGCCGAAGCTGCCGGGCAGGTCGATGCCGGGGATGTCGAGCTCGCGGTCGGCCGACGCACCCGTCGAGAAGATCACGGCGTCGTAGAACTGCCGCAGGTCGTCGAGCTTGACGTCGACGCCGTACTCGACGTTGCCGAAGAACCGCACCGACGGCTTGTCCAGCACCTTCTGCAACGCGGTCACGATGCCCTTGATGCGCGGGTGGTCCGGTGCGACGCCGTAGCGGACCAGGCCGTAGGGCGCCGGGAGCTTCTCGAAGAGGTCGATCTGCACGTCGACGTCGGACTTGGTGAGGATGTCGGCCGCGTACACACCGGCCGGACCCGCGCCGACCACGGCGACGCGCAAGGGGCGAGTCATGACACCTATTTTAGGTGAGCCTAACCTCAAAAATGCATGAGCTAACTCACTCGCCCCGACCGACTAGGCTCTGAGCATGCGCGTGCTCGTGGTCGACAACTACGACAGCTTCGTCTACAACCTCGTCCAGTACCTCGCCCAGCTCGGCGCCGAGTGCGTCGTGCGGCGCAACGACGAGGTGGACCTCACCGAAATCGACGGCGTCGACGGCGTGCTGGTGAGCCCGGGACCGGGCACACCGGAGCGTGCGGGCTCCAGCATCGACGTCATCAAGAAGTGCGCCGACACCGGCAAGCCGGTCTTCGGCGTGTGCCTCGGCCACCAGGCGATCGGCGTGGTGTGGGGCGGCACCGTCGACCGCGCGCCGGAGCTGTTGCACGGCAAGACGAGCATCGTCTTCCACGAGGGCAAGGGCGTGCTGGACGGGGTGCCGCAACCGTTCATCGCCACCCGCTACCACTCGCTGACGGTGCTGCCCGAGACGATCCCCGCCGAGTTCGAGGTCACCGGCAAGACCGAGACCGGCATCGTCATGGCCATGCGCCACCGGGAGCTCCCGGTCGAGGGCGTGCAGTTCCACCCCGAGTCGGTGCTCACCGACGGCGGCCACCGGATGCTCGCCAACTGGCTCAAGGTCTGCGGGTACGAGGTCCCGGAGGCGACGGTCGCCCAGCTGGAGAACGGCATGCGCACGCTCGCCGCGGCCGCCAAGCAGTAGGCGACGAAAAGCAAGAAGGGGCGGCTTCCGCACGGGAGCCGCCCCTTTCGTCTGCCACGGCTAGCTCGTGATGATCCCGAACTTGCCGATGGTCACCGTGATCGCCTGGCCCTTCGTGATGGCCTGACCCTTCTGCACGGACTGCCCGACGACCTTCTTGTCCTGCTGCGGGCTCGACACCTGCTGGTCCTGCTCGTTGAAGTTGCCGTTCCAGCCGAGCTGGCGCAGCTTCGACTCGGCCTCCTTCGCGGACAGGCCGGCCAGGTCGGGCATCTCCAGCATGTTGCCCTTCGAGACCTTCAGCGTGACCGTCGTGTCCTTGACGGCCTTGGTGTTGGCCGGCGGGTCCTGCGAGATGACCTCGTTCTGCGGCTTCGAGCTGTCGACCGGCTGCACGTTGACCTTGAAGCCGGAACCTTCGAGCGTCTGCCGTGCGTCGTTCACGTCCTGACCGATCACGCCGGGCACGTTCTGCTTGTCCGGCGCCTTGCCCAGGGTGATCGTGATCGTGCCGCCCCTCTTCAGCTTCAAGCCGGCCGAGGGGTTCTGCTGCACGACCTTGCCGACCTTGTTCGGGTCGTCGGTCTCGGCCGTGTCGACGCTCTGCTGGGCCTTGAAGCCGTTCGGATCCTTGTCCAGCAGCTGCTGGGCCTCGGTCGGGGACTTGCCCATCAGGTCCGGAACCGCACCCTCACCGGGCGGCGCGCCGACCCGGACGACGACCTCGGACCCCTTCACCAGCGAGGTGCCCTCCGCGGGGCTGGTGCCCAGCACCTTGCCGATCTGCTCGGACGTGCACGGCGCGGCCGCACCGTTCGCACCCGGCTCGCAGTTGACGAGCTCCTGCTTCGGCTTCAGACCGGACTGGGTGAGCTTGTCGTTCGCGACCAGCGGTTCCATGCCGGCGACCGCGGGAACCGACACCTTCTCGGTGGTACCGCCGCTGTCGTCCTTCATGATGCTCGTGGTGATCCACGCGGCGAGGCCCAGCACGGCGATGCACAGCACGACCACCAGAGCGATCATGATGGTCTTCTTGCGCTTCGCGCGGCGGTCCTCTTCCTCGTCGGCGACCGGGTCGTAGTCGTCGTCCGGTTCCGACTTCAACGCCGCGGGACGGTGCCGGCCGCCGCCGTTCACCACCTGCGTGCGCGCGGAGCGCGAGGCCTGCTCGTTCATCACGGCCGTGCGGTCCTCCGCCGTCATCACGGCAGGAGCCGACGGGCGCTGGCCGGACAGCACGCGCACCAGGTCGGCACGCATCTCGGCGGCCGACTGGTAGCGGTTGGCCGGGCCCTTCGCCATCGCCTTCAGCACGATCGCGTCGAGCTGCGGCGACACCTTCGGGTTCAGCGACGACGGAGCCTTCGGGTCCTCCCGCACGTGCTGGTAGGCGACCGCCACGGGCGAGTCGCCGGTGAACGGCGGCTCGCCGGTCAGCAGCTCGAACAGCACGCAACCGGCCGCGTAGACGTCGGACCGCGCGTCGACGGACTCACCGCGCGCCTGCTCCGGCGACAGGTACTGGGCCGTGCCGATCACCGCGGCGGTCTGGGTGACCGCGGCCTGACCGTCGTGCAAGGCGCGGGCGATGCCGAAGTCCATCACCTTCACGGCGCCCGAACGGGTGATCATCACGTTTGCCGGCTTCACGTCGCGGTGGACGATGCCGTGCCGGTGGCTGAAGTCGAGCGCGGCCGAGACGTCGGCCATGACCTCCATCGCCCGCTTGCCGGACAACGGGCCCTGTGTCTTCACGATGTCGCGCAGTGTCCGCCCGTCGACGAACTCCATGACGATGTAGGGCAGCGGGCCGTACTCGGTCTGCGTCTCGCCGGTGTCGTACACCGCGACGATCGCCGGGTGGTTCAGAGCAGCCGAGTTCTGCGCCTCGCGCCGGAACCGCTCCTGGAACTGGGCGTCGCGGGCGAGGTCAGCGCGCAGCACCTTGATCGCCACGTCCCTGCCGAGCCGGACGTCCCGCCCCTTGTGGACCTCGGACATGCCGCCGTACCCGAGGGTCTCACCCAGTTCGTAGCGGTTTGAGAGCAGTCGCGGAGTGCTCATCGGTGCTTCGTCCCGCTCCTCATCGACGGTGTTCCCATCTCAGTTCTGGTCTTGCTCATGGCCGGCACGTCACCTTCACCTGCGTACCGACCGACACCTCGCCGGTCGGCGCGATGGCGGTGACGCGGCACTTCTTCAGGTCTCCCGGTGACGTGCCCTGCGGGCTCAGCACCTTCGGCTCCAGGCCGCGGCCGCTCAGTTGGACGCTGACCTCGTCGCCGGTCCGGCCGATGTAGTCGTCCTCGTCGATCCGGGTCGCCGGTGTCTCCGGCACCCGGTCGGCGGAGTCGGGCTTCGCCTGGCCGTTCACCGGTGCGTTCGGGCTGCTCGTGCTGGTGTTCTGCGGCAAACCACCCTGTTCGCCGGCGGTGTTCTTCCCGATCGTCAGCTTCCACAGGACGACCCCGCCGATCACCAGCAGAGCAGTCACCAGAAGAGCGACCATAACCCACACGGTCACCCGGTTTCGCGCGGGTGGCGGTGGCATCGGGGCGAACGTTCCGGTGTGCTGCACCGGTTGTTGTACCGGCTGCAGGGCCGGATGGGTACCCGCCCGCTGCTGTCCGCCGGAGTGGTGCGCCATCGGCGGCGGCACCTGCAACGGCTGCGACCCCTGGGGCGGCGGCTGCTGCGGAACGACCTGCTGCGGCATCTGCTGCGGAGCCAGCTGGGGCGCCATCTGCTGCTGGGACACCTGCTGCTGGGGCACCTGCTGCGGGATCTGCGGCATCGTGAACCCGGACGGCGTCGGCAGCGGCTGGCCCACCCGCACCGCGCTGACCGCGGCGGCGAACTCGCCACCGGTGCGGTACCGCTGCCGCGGGTCCTTCACCAGCGTCGCCTCGATCAACGCCCGCGCACCCGGCGGCACGTCCGGCGGCAACGGCGGCGCGATGTCGCGGATGTGCATCATCGCGACCGTCACCGCGTTGTCCGACAGGAACGGCCGGTGTCCCGCAAGGCATTCGTACCCGCACACGGCCAGCGAGTACACGTCGCTCGCCGGTTCGGCCTCGCCGCCCAGCGCCTGCTCGGGAGCGATGTAGTGCGCGGTACCCATCACCATGCCGGATCGTGTCACGGGAGCCGCGTCGACTGCCTTCGCGATACCGAAGTCGGTGATCTTCACCTTCCCCGACGGCGTCACCATGATGTTGCCCGGCTTCACGTCCCGGTGCACCAGCCCGCGTTCGTGCGCGGCCTGCAACGCGTTCCCGGTCTGCTCCAGCAGGTCCAGCGTCACCTCCGCCGTGAGCCGGCCGCGCGAGATGATCGTCGCGAGCGGTTCGCCCTCGACGAGCTCCATCACCAGGTACGCGGTGTCCTCCGGCCCGTCGGCGACCGACGCGGTCTCGCCGTAGTCGTGCACCGACGCGATGCCGGGGTGGTTGAGCGACGCGGTCATCCGCGCCTCGACGCGGAAGCGGTGCAGGAACTCGGCGTCACCGGAGAGCTCCGCCTTCAGCACCTTGACGGCGACCCGCCGGTCGAGCCGGTCGTCGGCCGCCTCCCAGACCTCGCCCATGCCACCGACCGCTATCCGCCGGGTGAGGCGGTAGCGGTCGGCGAGGAGCTGGCCCGTGGTCAGCATCAGCGACCCGCCAGGTACGCGTTCATCACCGCACGGCCGATGGGCGCCGCCACCTTGCCGCCGGTGGCGCCGAGACCGCGGTCGCCGCCGTTCTCCACGATGACCGCGATGGCGATCTGCGGGTTCTGCGCCGGCGCGAACGCGATGTACCAGGCGTGCGGGGCCTGCGTCTGCTGCTGGGTGCCGCCGACCTCCGCGGTACCGGTCTTCGACGCGACCTGGACGTTGGCGATCCGGCCCTCGCCGCCGGTGTTGATCTCCGACTGGATCATCATGTCGCGCAGCGTCCCCGCGTTCGCCGAGCTCATCGCCGTGCTCAGCTGGTCGGGCTTGGTCTCGCTGATCGACTTGAGGTCCGGACCGAGGATCTTCGACACCAGGAACGGCTGCATCCGCTTGCCGCTGTTGGCGATCGTCGCCGCGATCATCGCGTTCTGCAGCGGCGTCACGCGCACGTCGCGCTGGCCGATGCCGCTCTGCCACAGCGCCGGGTTGTCCGGGATCTCGCCGAGCGTCGAGGTCTCGACGTTCAGCGGCACCTGGAGGTTGTCGTCGTTGAAGCCGAACTTGTCCGCCTGCTGCTTGAGCTTGGCCTTGCCGACCTGCTCGGCCATCTCACCGAACGCCGTGTTGCACGACTTGGCGAGCGCCAGCTCCATCGACGCCGTCTGACCGCCACCACAGGGCTGGCCGTTGTAGTTCGGCAGCGGCACGGTGGTGCCGGTCGGCGTGGCCGAGCCGGCGGCGGTGTACTGCGAGTCCTTCGTCTTGCCGTCGGCCAGCGCGGCCGCCGCGACGACGACCTTGAACGTCGAGCCGGGCGGGTACAGGCCACCGGTCGCGCGGTTGATCAACGGGTCGCCGTTGTCCTCCGCGGTGAGCTCCTTCCACGCCGACTGCTGCTCGCCGCTGTTGTGGCTTGCGAGCGCGTTCGGGTCGTAGGACGGCGTGCTCACCATCGCGAGGACCTCGCCGGTGTCCGGCTTGATCGCGACGACCGAGCCGCGGAAGCCCTTGGCGGTCAGCTGCTCGTAGGCGACCTGCTGCACCCTGGGCACCAGCGTGAGCTGCACGTTGCCGCCGACCGGGTCACGGCCGGTGATCAACGCCGAGACGCGGCGCGTGAACAGCCGGTCGTCGGAGCCGTTGAGCAGGTCGTTCTCGACGCGCTCCATGCCGGAGGTGCCGTAGGTGACCGAGAGGTAGCCGGTGACCGGTGCGTACTGCGGGCCGGCGGTGTAGGTGCGCAGGTAGCGCAACCGGTCCGTCGTCTCCTTGACGTCCGCGATCACCATGCCGTCGGAGGCCATGATGAGACCCCGCTTGCGCGCGTACTCGTCGAGCAGCACGCGGCGGTTGTGCGAGTCCTTGCGCCACTGGTCGGCGTTGATCACCTGCACCCACGTGGCGTTGCCCAGCAGCAGCAGGATCATCACCATCATGGCGAAGCCGACCCGGCGGAGCGGTGTGTTCATTTGGGACGCTCCACCATCACGGTGTGCTGGTCGGCGATGGCCGGCTGCTGCGGCTTCGGCTTCGGGGCCCGCTGCGGGGCCCGCGCGGCAGCGGAGATCCGCAGGAGCAACGCGACCAGGACGTAGTTCGCCAGCAGCGACGAACCGCCTTTGGACAGGAACGGGGCGGTGATGCCCGTCATCGGGATCAGCTTGGTGACACCGCCGACGACGATGAACACCTGGAAGCACATGGCGAACGCGAGACCGCCGCCCAGCAGCTTGCCGAAGCTGTCGCGCACCGAGATGGCGCTGCGCAGGCCGCGCATCGCGACGACCATGTAGACCAGCAGCAGGGCCGAGAAGCCGACGAACCCGAGCTCCTCACCGATCACCGCGGTGATGAAGTCCGTGTTCGACTCCGGGATCATCTCCGGACGGCCGGCGCCGAGGCCGGCACCACCGATGCCGCCGGTCGCGAGGCCGAAGAGCGACTGCGCGATCTGGTAGCCGCCGCCGTCGTCGTTGTACGTGGCGATCGGGTCCGACCAGTTCGCCACGCGCTGCTGGACGTGCGTGAAGAGCTTCCACGCGATCACGGCGCCACCGGCGAACAGGCCGAGGCCGAGCACCACCCAGGCGGCGCGTTCGGTGGCGACGTAGAGCAGCACCAGCACGATGCCGAAGAACAGCAGCGAGGAGCCGAGGTCCTTCTGCAGGACCATGACCGCGACCGCCACGCCCCACGCCGCGAACAGCGGGCCGAGGTCGCGGGCACGCGGCAGGTCCATGCCGAGGAACCGGCGGCCCGCGGTGGTGAACAGGTCCCGCTTCGACACCAGGAACGCGGCGAAGAAGACCATCAGCAGGATCTTGGCGAACTCACCCGGCTGGATCGAGAACGGGCCGATCCGCAGCCAGATCTTGGCGCCGTTGATCGTCGGCGCGATGAAGCCGGGCAGCACACCGGGCAGCAGCAGGGCGACCAGTCCGGCCAGGCCGAACGTGTAGCCGAACCGCGCCAGGGTGCGGTGGTCGGTGAGGAACTTCAGCGTGGCCGCGAACAGCAACAGGCCGATCGCGGTCCAGATGACCTGCTTGAACGCCATCGGGTCCCACGTCGAGCCGTCGTCGAAGACGGTGCCCTCCATGGCGAGGTCGATCCGGTGGATGACCACCAGGCCGAGCCCGTTGAGCAGCGCGACGCACGGCAGGATCACCGGATCGGCGTAGGGGGCCCAGCGGCGCACGGCGAGGTGCGCGCAGGCGAACAGGCCGAGGTAGGCGAGACCCAGGTACAGGATCCGCATGCTCAGCGAGCGTTCCTGGTTCAGCTCGACCAGTATCAGCGCCAGCGTGACGAGCCCGGCGGCGAACGAGAGCATCACCAGTTCGGTGCCGCGCCGTGTCGGCGGCCGCAGCCCTGGCGACGTGGTGGTCGCCACCGATGCGACTGGTGAGCCGTCCCCGGCCGGGGCGGGTGAGCCCTTCAACTACGGACCCTCCCGGCATTCCACGCCCGGCTTCTGCGCGGACGAGGTGAGCGAGGGTTCGGTGGTCTCGCTGCCCGACGGCGGGGGAGCCGGCGAGGACGAACCGCTCGGGGGCGGCGTCGTCGTGGTGGCCGTGGTCGTGGTCGTCGTCGGGGTGGACGAGGCCGAGGTGTCCCTGCACAACGGCAGCATGTGCGCCGTGCGCAGCATGCGGACCGCGGCGCGGGCGCCGTCGATGCCGTTGTCGCTGCGGATGCCCTCGGTGATCGTCTTGCGACCGGCTTCCTGCAGGTCCTTCACCGCGATCGGCGTGCAGCCCGACGATCCGGGCGGGCACGAGTCCTCGACCTTCGACGAGAGCTTGAACCCGAGCACGGAGCCGTTGAGGCCGCGGAAGATCGCGACCTGGCCGTCCTCGGTCGCACCGACGTAGAACTGGGTGTTCAGCCACAGCTTGCCGCCGACCCCGGCCGCGCCGACCAGGACGAGCAGCAGGAAGACGATCGCGAACGCCTTGAGGGCGTTGCGCTTCTTGCGCTTCGGGTCCTGCGGCGGTGGCGGCGGTGCCTCCATGCGCTGCGGCACCGGCGGGCGCTGCTGCGTGAGCGCGCTCGCCCGTGAGGCCGCGGAGTCCGGCGGGGTGTTGTGCTCCTCGCTGCCGTCACCGGCCGCGCCGCCGACGATGGGGTAGTCGTCCCCGAAGTCGACGTCCTCGACGTCCGCCACGATCACCGTGACGTTGTCGGGGCCGCCGCCCTTGAGCGCGAGCTCGATCATCCGGTCCGCACAGGCCTGCGGGTCCGGGATGCGGATCGCCTCGTCCAGCGTCTCCATCGAGACGACGCCGGACAGCCCGTCCGAGCAGAGCAGGAACCGGTCGCCCGCCCGTGCCTCGCGCACCGTGAGACTGGGCTCGAAGTCGTGACCGGTGAGCGCGCGCAGCAGCAACGAGCGCTGCGGGTGCGTCGCGGCCTCGTCCGGCGTGATCCGGCCCTCGTCGATCAACGACTGGACGAACGTGTCGTCGTGCGTGATCTGCGCGAACCCGCCCTCGCGCAGCAGGTACGCGCGCGAGTCACCGATGTGCACCAGGCCGAGGCGGTTGCCCGCGAAGAGCACCGCGGTGAGCGTGGTGCCCATGCCCTCCAGGTCCGGGTCGCTCGCGACCAGCTCGGAGATGGCGCCGTTGCCGGCGGCGACCGCGTCGCGGAGCTTGCCGAGCAGGTCGTCGCCGGGCTCGTCGTCGTCGACGTGCGCCAGCGAGGCGATGACGACCTTGCTCGCGACCTCGCCGGCGGCGTGGCCACCCATGCCGTCGGCGACTGCGAGCAGGCGGGGGCCCGCGTACACGGAGTCCTGGTTGTTGGAACGGACCAGGCCCCTGTCGCTGCGGGCCGCGTATCGAAGAACCAAGGTCATGAGCGCAGCTCGATCACCGTTTTGCCAATGCGGATCGGGGTGCCGAGAGGTACGCGCAGTGGTGCGGTGACCTTGGCTCGGTCTAGGTAGGTGCCGTTCGTGGAGCCGAGGTCTTCCACGTACCAGTCGGTGCCGCGCATGGACAGCCTCGCGTGCCTGGTCGACGCGAAGTCGTCGTCCAGCACGAGAGTCGAGTCGTCCGCGCGACCGATCAGGATCGGCCGGCCGTCGAGTGAGATGCGGGTACCGGTGAGCGCGCCGTGGGTGACCACGAGCGTCCTCGGCGCCTTGCTGCCCCTCGCCGACTTGTCGGACCTCCGGAAACCGGGCAGACCTGACGCCCGGAGCCCTGAGGCCGCGTAGAGATCAGAGCGGACCACACGTAGGGCGGCCAGCACAAAGAGCCAGAGGAGCACGAGAAAGCCCGCTCTGGTCAGCTGCATCACCAGCTCTGGCACCGGTTGTAACCGCTCCTGCCTTGAGTTGCCTACCGACGCCCGTGTCGACCTCTAGCCCGCGGTGCGGAAGACCAGTGACGAGTGGCCGATGCGGACGACGTCGCCCTCCGCGAGCTGCCAAGTCTGCACTGGCGTGCCGTTCACCGTGGTGCCGTTGGTCGAACCGAGATCAGCGAGCATCGCACTGTGCCCGTCCCAGGTGATCTCCAGGTGGCGCCTGGACACACCCGTGTCGGGGAGGCGGAAGTCGGCTTCCTGCCCACGCCCTACGACGTTTCCACCCTGCTTGAGGTTGTACGTCCGGTTGGATCCGTCGTCGAGGTGCAGCGTCGCGTTGAGCTGGCGGTTGCCGCCCTGGACCGCGGGCGGGGCGTATCCGCCCTGGTTGTAGCCCTGGTCGTAGCCACCGGCGGGCTGGCCGTAGCCCTGGTCGTAGCCGCCGCCCGCGGGGGCGCCGCCGTAACCCTGGTCGTAGCCCTGCTGGCCGTAGCCCTGCTGCTGGCCGTACCCCTGGTCGTAGCCGCCGCCCTGCTGGCCGCCGCCGTAACCCTGGTCGTAACCCTGCTGGCCGTAGCCGGGCTGCTGGCCGCCGTAGCCCTGGTCGTAGCCGGGCTGCTGGCCGTAACCCTGGTCGTAGCCGGGCTGGCCGGCGCCGTAGCCGCCGCCCTGCTGGCCGTAACCCTGGTCGTAGCCGCCGGGCTGCTGGCCGTAGCCCTGCTGGTCGTAGCCGGGCTGCTGGCCGTAACCCTGCTGCTGGCCGTAGCCCTGCTGGTCGTAGCCGCCCTGCTGACCATAAGGGTCGTGGCCGGGCTGGCCCTGTCCTTGTCCGTAGCCGGGAGGCTGGCTCATGACTCGGTCTCCTGCGGTGCGAGGTGGTGCTGACCGTCGGCTGGCCGCTTTCACGTCGGGGTCGACGGACGAGCTGGTTCGGAACTGTCCGGTGTGCAGCGCCTCGGAGCGCTCCAGGGAGACTACGACGTCACCATAGGTATCCCATCCGGACTCTTCCAGGTGCTCTCGCAGGCCCTCCGCGAGAAGCTGGGTGATGCGTAGTTCATCCTGCTCGTCCCCGGCAAGTCGTTCGTGGTCCTGCGGACCGAGCAGCACGACGTAGTGGTTGGGGGCTAGCAGTCTGCCACCCGCGAGCTCGCGGATGTTGCTGTCACCCTCCCGTTGCAACGCCTGTGCCACCTCTTGGGGCACGACGTTGCCGCCGAACACGCGCGCGAAGGTGTTGCCGACCAGGCCCTCGAGCTTGCGCTCGAAGCGTTGCAGGCCCACGTCAACTCCTTCCGATCGGGCGGTCTCCTGTGCCGATCGTATCCGGGTACGACCCGGCCTACAGGGGGCGATTAGGAACCTGGTTTGGACGCGTGCTAGTGTTCTCAACGTCTCCAGGGGCAAGTGGCGGAATGGCAGACGCGCACGGTTCAGGTCCGTGTGTCCGAAAGGACGTGGGGGTTCAACTCCCCCCTTGCCCATCGAAAGACAGAGAGAACCCCTCTCGCGGAATCCGCGAGGGGGGTTCTTTCGTTGATCGGCTGGATCGTATTCCTTGATCCAACAGGTGATGTCTGTCACTCGTTCGGGGGTCGGCATGTGGGCGATAGCGGCGGCGGACTTCGGTGCGGAGCTCGAACTCGTGGAGCTGCCCGAACCCCAGGCGGGCCCGGACGAGCTCAAGGTGCGGATGCTCGCGGCGAGCGTGAACCCGTTCGACCGCAAAGTCGTGAACGGGATGCTTCGGAGTTCCGCAGAGCACCGGTTCCCGTTGGTTCCGGGAACCGACGGCGCGGGTGAGGTCGTGGGTTCCGGGGACAGGATTTTCGGCACCTTCTTCCACCGCCCGGTCGGCGGCGGCACATATGCCGAGTACGTCACAGTTCCCGCGAAGAACGTGCTCGCGCCGTTGCCGGAAGGACTCGATCCCGCGATCGCCGCCGCATTGCCGACGGCGGGCATGACCGCGTTGCAGTTGGTCGAGTCGCTGGGTGACGCGAAATCCGTGCTGATCATCGGTCCGAACGGTGGCGTCGGGTCGTTCGCGGTGCAGATCGCGCGGGCGGCGGGCAAGCACGTGATCCCGATCGGCAGGGCCGACTCCCTCGTGGAAGCCGACGCGCTCATCGACCTCGTGAGCGCCGACCGCCCGTCGTTCGAGGCGAATGCGCGCTACGCGCCGTTGGCGTTCAACACGAACTACGTGTCGAGCGACGACGCGCAGAACTTCGGCATGAAGGGCTCGCGGGACGCGCTCGTGCGCCTGGCGTCGATGGTGCTGGCCGGCGAGCTCGCGGTGCCGATCGCCCGCAGGGTGCCGTTGCGCGGGGCGACCGACGTCTTCGCAGGTCACGGCTCCGGCAAGACTGTGATCATCATGTAGGTGGTCGTTCTGGCGCGGTGAACGGTCGGCGGCCGGTGGCCGCAACCGCTCGCCGCGGTTTTGCCGCCACGCCTGGAGCACCCACTGTGAGCAGCTCTTTTGGTGCGTCCAACCGGATTAACGTCACCCAGACGGCAGCACCGTAGGACCGAACTCCCCGCGCCGCTCTTCGACCGGTCACCGACCGGTCGGCGCCGTCGATCGCAGGGGGTGCTGTGACCTGGGGAAGGGCCGCGCGCTTGCTGCTAAGCCTTATGCAGAGCACGAGTCGGAAACGCGGCGGACCTGCCGTCGCGGTGGCGAGGAGGCACTGGCGTGAGCAGCACCCCAGCAAGGATCGCGGCACCCGGCAGCGCACAGGGACTGTCGACGACCGCGGTCCCGGTTCCGGAACTGCCCGCGTCCGTCGAGGAGCTGGCGGCCGCCGCGGCGATCCGCCTCGGCTGGCACGGCGTGGTCCTCCCGGAGATGGTCCTGATGGGCCGCAAGGTCGTCGTCGTGGCCGAGCTGCTGGCCGACGCCCACGCCGAGCGCGTGTGCGTGGGTGCCGGTCCCGAGGCCGACAAGACCACCGTCTCCACCTGGGTGTGGCCGGAGATGGAAGGCCGCGTCCCGCCGTGCGCCGTGCGCATCGTCGGCGTCCTGGCCGTGGCCCGCCACTGGCGCACCGCACTGGCCTCCGCGGTGCCCTTCGCCCGCTACGGCAACGCCGCCGTCGTCCTGCCGGACTCGGTCGCGTTCACTAACGACTACCTCACGAACTGCCTGCCGCGCGTGCGCCGCTACGGCGTCTCGGTCCTGCTGGCCGACGACGAGAAGGACCTCTCCGTCGACGTGTCCGGCCGCAACGAGTGCGTGCCCGTCGAGGACACCGCCATCACCCGATGGGTCAACGAGCTGGTCTACGAGCAGGTGCTCGCCACCGCTTCCTGATCTACGGTCGGGGGCATGCGAGTAGTCATAGCCGGCGGACACGGGCAGATCGCGCTGCTCCTCGAGCAGCAGCTGGCCACCCGTGGTGACGCGGCGACAGCACTGGTACGCAACCCCGATCACTTCGCTGACGTGCAGGAAGCCGGAGCCGTCCCGGTGCTGTGCGACCTGGAGTCCGCCACCGTGGACTCGGTCGCCGACTACCTGAACGGCGCGGACGCCGCGGTCTTCGCCGCCGGCGCGGGAGCAGGCTCGGGAGCCGCCCGCAAGGACACAGTGGACTTCGGGGCCGCCGCCCTGTTCGCCACGGCAGCGGCCGAGGCGGGCGTGCGGCGGTTCCTCCAGGTCTCCACGGTCGGCATCGAGTCAGCCGGCTCCCCGTCCGTGAGCCCCGAGTTCGCGGTCTACCTCAAGGCCAAGAAGGCGGCCGAGGACGACCTGAGGTCGCGTTCGCTCGACTGGACGATCCTTCGTCCCGGCCCGCTGACCGACGACGCCCCGACCGGACTCGTCACCCTGGCCGCCCCGGTGCTGCCGCGTTCGCCGGTGACCCGTGCCGACGTCGCCGCCGTGCTGGCGGAGCTGCTCACCGCTCCGCAGACCATCGGCAAGACGCTGGAGCTGGTGAACGGCGACACGCCGATCGCCGACGCCGTCCGCGCGATCCTCTAGCCGAGGACGCGGTCCAGGTAGGCGTTCGTGAAGGTGCGGGTGGGGTCGACCTCGTCGCGGACGCGCAGGAAGTCGTCGAAGTGCGGGTACAGCGGCCGCAGCTCGGCAGCGGTGAGGTCGTGCATCTTGCCCCAGTGCGGGCGGCCGCCGACCGACGCGGCGATGGACGCGTACGCGTCGAAGAACGCCTTGTAGGGCATGCCGAGTGCCTGGTGCATCGAGATGTACGCGGTGTCGCGGCCGTTCGCCGTCGACAGCCAGATGTCGTCGGCCTGCGCGACCCGCACCTCGCACGGCACGATCAACGCGTCCCGGTCGCCGAGCTTGGCAGCCACCTTGCGCAGCTCGCCGATGACTTCCATCAGCGTCTCGCGCGGCACGGAGAACTCGGTCTCCACGAACCGGACCCGGCGCGGGGTCACGAAGACGTTGTGCGAGTAGTCCGAATAGGACCGTTCGGAGATCAGCGAACCGCAGAGCTCGTTGAGCTTCCTGGTGTAGCGCGGGAAGGTCTTGGCCACCTTGCACACCGCGCCGAACGCGGCGTTCTCCATGACCTCGTACTCCCAGACCTGGCGGGCCCGCGACAACGGCCGCGCGGGCTCGGGGATCCGGTTGTTGCGCTTGAGGATCACCCGGTCGGAGTGCGTGAACCAGTGGAACTCGACGTGGTCCTCCACCGCGCAGAGGTCGTCGAACTGCTCCAGCACCGCGTCGAGCCGGCCGGGTGCCTCCGAGGCCCGCAGCACGAACGACGGCACGCACCGCAGCGTGATCGTGCTGATGACGCCCAACGCGCCGAGGCCGACGCGGGCGGCGTTGAACAGCTCGGGGCGCTCGGAGCGGGAGCACGTGACCACGGTGCCGTCGGCGAGCACGAGTTCCAGCGCGGCGATCGCGGTGGCCAGGACGCCGAGCTTCGCGCCGGTACCGTGGGTGGAGGTCGACACGGCGCCGGCGACGGTCTGCGCGTCGATGTCACCGAGGTTCGGCATGGCGAGGCCGAGGCGGTGCAGGTCTGCGTTCAGGACGTGCAGCGGCGTGCCGGAACGGACCGTCACCAGGCCGGACTCGACGTCGGCCCGGACGATGCCGGTCCAGCGGTCGAGGTCGAGCGCGACCTCGGGTGCGACGGCGATGTCGTTGAACGAGTGGCCGCTGCCCCGTGCCCGCACGCGACCGCCGGACACCACGGTCGCGGCGATCTCATCGGTGCTCGCCGGGTGGACGACACGCGTCGGCGCACAAGAAGCGGTGCGAGCCCAGTTCGTCCACACGCGAACCTCCACGGAGTGTGACCTGCGAGTAACGTAAGTGAAAGCTCTTCACGTTTCAAGGGTTGAGGACGTACCGTCAGAACATGCGCCGAACCCGACTCGACACCGCGACGAAGGATCTCGATCCTCCGTTCGCGATCGTCGACCTGGACGCCTTCGACCACAACGCGGCAGACCTCGCCCGCCGCGCTGCCGGTCACCCGATCCGGGTGGCGAGCAAGTCGATCCGCGTGCGCGACCTGGTGAGCCGGGCGCTCGACCGGCCCGGTTACGCCGGGGTCATGTGCTACTCGCTCGCCGAGGCGCTGTGGTTGTCCGAGCAGAACGTCAGCGAGGACCTGCTCGTCGCCTACCCGACCGCCGACCGCGCCGCGCTGCAGAAGCTCGCCGCCAACGAGACCGCACGCCAGCGCGTCACCATCATGGTCGACTCGATCGAACACCTCGACTTCGTGGACGCCGCCATCGGCCCGCACTCCGACATCCGGGTCTGCCTGGAGCTCGACGTCTCCTGGCGGCCACTGCCCGGCGTGCACATCGGCCCGCGCCGGTCGCCGGTCCACACCCCGGCCCAGGCGGCCTCGCTGGCGGCCAAGATCGTCCGCCGGTCCGGCTTCACGCTCGTCGGCGTGATGGCCTACGAGGGCCAGATCGCCGGTCTGGGCGACAACCCGCCCGGTCAGCCGCTGCGCGCGATCGGGATCAGGCTCATCCAGGCGCGGTCCGGGCCGGAGCTGATCGCACGGCGCAGCGCGGTGATCCGCGCGGTCCGGCAGGTCACCGACCTGGAGTTCGTCAACGGCGGCGGCACCGGCAGCCTGGAGCTCACCGGCACCGACCCCTCGGTGACCGAGCTGGCCGCGGGCAGCGGCCTCTTCGGGCCGACCCTCTTCGACGGCTACCAGGCCTTCAAGCCGGAACCCGCCGCGCTCTTCGCGTTGTCCGTGGTGCGCAAGCCGACCAGGCGCGTGGCCACGCTGTTCGCCGGCGGCTACATCGCCTCCGGCACCCCGACCCCGGACCGCCAGCCGTCGCCGTACCTGCCGGAGGGGCTCAAGACGCTCGGCCTCGAAGGCGCGGGCGAGGTGCAGACGCCGGTCACCGGCAAGGCGGCCGAGCAGCTGCGGATCGGCGACCGCGTGTGGCTGCGGCACGCCAAGGCCGGCGAGCTGTTCGAGCGGTTCGACGAGGTGCACCTGGTGCGCGGCGACCGCATCGAACGCACGGTGCCCACGTACCGCGGCGAGCGCCGGAACTTCGGCTAGACCGGCAGCCGCGACGACAGGTAGCCCCTGACCAGCGCCTTCGCCTCGGACAGGATCGCCTGGTCGCCGGTGGGGTTGTTGCGGAACGCCATCTTGAGCACCGCGTCCGCCGCCTCGACGGCGATCGCGATCGGCAGCTGCACCTCGTTCATCGGGATGCCGAAGTTCCCCGAGATCAGCTCGGAGATCTTGTCGGAGATGACCGCGTTGTTGTCGCGCCGGTCGTCCAGCAGGCGCATGTCGACGACGTCGCCGAAGTGCAGCTTCCCGAACGCGGGGATCTCGCGGTGCATCGTCACGTAGACGTCGAACACCGTGTCCACGGCGTCCCACCAGTGCTCCAGGGTCGCCTGTTCGAGGCGGTCGGTGATGCCCTGCGAGAACCGGTCGACGTTGCGCAGGGTCAGCGCCTGCACGACGGCCCTCTTGTCGGGGAAGAACTGGTACAGCGAACCCACCGCCACGCCCGCCCTCTCGGCGATCAACGTGGTGGTGACACCGTCGTAGCCCACCTCGTCGATGAGCGTCGCGCAGGCTTCGAGCATGCGCTCTACCCTCTTGGCGCTGCGCTGCTGGACTGGCTGACGGCGGAGCGGGGTGGTGCTCGTCACGGCGACTCCCAATGGTTCGGGTACGACCATCTTGCCTGTTGCGCGGCGTCTTCACTTCCCTGAACCTGTCAACACGCCTACGATCCGAACAAGTTTCACATTTGGAGGATCGATGAGCGACTTCCTCTGGGGAGTGTCGACGTCCGCGTTCCAGATCGAGGGCGCGTTCGACGCGGGCGGCCGGGGTCCCTCGGTGTGGGACAGCTTCGCTCCGGTGCACGACAACGACAACGCGCGCGTCGCGTGCGACCACTACCACCGGTGGCGCGAGGACGTGGCGCTCATGACCCAGCTCGGGGTCAACGCCTACCGGTTCTCCATCGCGTGGCCGCGCATCCAGCCCACCGGCAAGGGACCCGCCAACGCCGAGGGCCTCGACTTCTACGACCGGCTCGTCGACGCGCTCGTCGACGTCGGCATCGCACCGGTGGCCACGCTCTACCACTGGGACACGCCGCTGCAGCTCGAAGCCGAGGGCGGGTGGCTCACCCGCGACATCGCCGACCGGTTCGCCGACTACACCGCACTGGTCGCGGAACGCCTGGCCGACCGGGTCCACCTGTGGATCCCGATCAACGAACCGGCCATGGTGACGTTGCAGGGCTATGCGATCGGTGACCACGCACCGGGCAAGACGCTGCTCTTCGACGCGTTGCCGACCGCCCACCACCTGAACCTCGCTCACGGTCGTGCGGTCGAAGTCCTGCGCGGCCACGACGCCCGTGCGGTCGGTACGGCGAACAACCACACGCCCGCGTGGCCCGCCACCGCCGCCGACCGGCCCGCCGCCGACGCGTACAGCGACATCCACAACTGGTTGTACGCCGACCCGATGCTCTCCGGCCGATATCCGGACTCCGTCGCGGACCTCGTGCCCGTCGAGGACGGCGACCTCGCGACCATCCACCAGCCGCTCGACTTCTACGGCGTCAACTACTACAACCCGACCAGGCTGAAGCTGCCGTCGGAGGGCAACCCGCTGCCGTTCGAGCTGGTCGACGTCGACGAGTTCCCCCGGACGGGGTTCGGCTGGCCGATCGTGCCGTCCGGGCTGTCGGAGATGATCGGCACGCTGCGCGAACGCCACCCGGACCTGCCGCCGGTGCACGTCACCGAGAGCGGCTGCAGCTTCCCGCACGAGGTCGAGGACGCCGCGCGGATCTCCTACCTCGACGGACACCTGAAGGCGGCGCTGGAGGCCGGCGTCGCCGGGTACTTCGTGTGGTCGCTGCTCGACAACTTCGAGTGGGAGGCCGGCTACTCGCAGCGGTTCGGCCTGGTGCACGTCGACTTCGAGACCCAGCGCCGCACGCCGCGCGACTCGTTCCACTGGTACCGCAAGGTGATCAGCGGTGAGTGAGGCGCTGGCCGAACCGGTCGTCCCGGTTCGAAGAGGCTGGATGGCCTGGCTGTTCGCCGCGAACCTCGGGCTGTGGCTGGCCGTCTACGCGCCCATCCAGGTGCTGCTGCCGCAACAGGCCGAGCTGCTCGACCGGGCCGACAAGGAGTTCGTGTTCGGCGTCGTCACCGGCGTCGGCGCCGCGGTGTCGTTGCTGGTGGTGCCGCTCATCGGCGTCCTGTCCGACCGCACCACCTCCCGGTTCGGCCGCCGTCACCCGTGGACGGTGATCGGTGCGGTCGTCGGTGCAGTCGGCCTGGCCGTGCTGGCCGGCGCGCCGTCCGTCGCGGTCATGACGGTCGGCTGGTGCCTGGTGCAGGCGGGGATCGGCGGCATGCTCGCCGCGTTGACCGCCGTGGTGCCGGACCAGGTGCCCGTTGCCCAGCGGGCCCAGGTCGGCGGGTTGATCGGCATCAGCCAGATGCTCGGCACCGTGCTCGGCGCGGTCGTGGTGACGTTGCTGGTCAGCGGACTGCAGGCGGGCTATCTGGCGTGCGCGGTCATCGTCGTCGTCGGTGCCGTCTTCTTCGTTGTGCGCACGCCCGACACGCAGCTCGTCACGAAGCCGGTGCGGCCGACGTTCTGGGTCTCGCCCCGCGAGCACCCCGACTTCGCCTGGGCGTGGGCCGGCCATCTCATGATCAATCTCGGCAACGCGTTCGGCACGTTGTACCTGCTCTACTTCCTCGGCGACGTCGTGCACCACGAGTCGCCGGAGGACGGGCTGCTCGTGCTGATGGCGTTGTACGGGGTGGCGCTCGCCGCAGGAGCGGTGCTGTTCGGCGCACGAAGCGATCGTTCCGGCCGGCGCAAGCCGTACGTGTACCTCGCGGCCGTCGTCATGGCACTCGCGGCGCTGCTGCTCGTCGTGTGGCCGACCTGGACCGCCGCGCTGATCGCCGCTCCGCTGCTCGGCGTCGGCTTCGGCACGTACTGGGCCGTGGCGATCGCGCTGCTCACCCAGGTGCTGCCGGCGGCGGCCGACCGCGCCAAGGACCTGGGCGTGCTGAACGTCGCCAACGCGTTGCCGCAGGTCATCGCCCCCTTGCTGACGGCGTTGATCTTGGCGAACCTGGGTGGTTACCGCGGGCTGTTCGCGGCGTCGGCGCTGGCGACGGCGCTGGCGGGTGTGTTGCTGAGTCGAGTGCGATCGGTGGTCTGATGCAACTGTCCGGCAAGCGGGTTCTGGTCACGGGCGCGTCCCAGGGCATCGGCGCGGAGACGGCGTTCCGGTTCGCGGCGCACGGCGCGCACGTCGACCTGGTGGCCCGCAGCGCCGAACTGCTCGATCTGCAGGTCAAGCGGATCGTCGAGTTCGGCGGTTCCGCTACCGCCCACCCCGCCGACCTCGCGGACGCCGCGCAGATCCACGCCCTCGCGCAAGCCGTGGAAACACCGGACGTGCTGGTCAACAACGCGGGTGTCGGGCGCTGGTTGTTCCTCGACGAGTGCTCGCAGGACGACCTGGCCACGATGACCGCGGTGCCGTTCATGGCGGCGATGCTGCTCACCAGGGAGTTCCTCGGCGCCATGCGGGCACGCGGCTCCGGCTGGATCGTCAACGTGAACTCGCCGGTGTCACGGCTGCCGATCCCCGGCGCGGTGGGCTACCAGTCGGCGCGCTGGGCGTTGCGCGGCCTGACCGCGTCCCTGCGCCTCGACCTGCGCGGAACGGGCGTCGGCGTGAGCGAGGTCGTGCCGGGCAAGGTCTCCAGCGAGTACTTCGCCAACAACCCCGGCGCGGAGGAACGGATCCCGGCCATCGCCCGGCTCATCCCGACGGTCACGCCGGAGCGGGTGGCCACGGCCATCGTCGACGCCGTGCGGAAGGAACGCGCCGAGCACCTGTTCCCGTGGCAGCTCAAGGCGTTCGAGCTGTCCGGACGGCTGCTGCCCGGCCTGACCTCCTACCTCACGTGGAAAACGGGTACGCGCCGCTGAAGCCGGGCGCGGAACCGGGCGCACCGGCAGCAGGAACCGCGGGAGGTGGGAAGAAGCAGCGCGCCGCCCCAGCCGTGTCGGCGGCCTCCGAACGTGGCAACGGCCCCTCGCCTGCGCGGGAGGTGCAGACGAGGGGCCGACGGTGGTGACCGCGGACCGGTGACGGTCGGGGAGGGAGGGTGCACGGCACCGGCCCGCGGGAATCTGTGGAGTTGTAGCTGACCGGGGCCCGCGATGTAGCGGTCGGGGGTTCGCACATCGCGGACCACCGGTCAGTAGGCCGTTTGCAGACCTGGTCGTGTCGGGGGGACGCCAGGTCGGTCGCAAAGGCCCGTTAGTGGGCTCGAGCCACCGCGCGGCGGGTCCTGGTGACAGGAGGGGTCACCGGAGCCTCGCGCAGGTGGCGAGCCGGGCGCGGGGCGAGTCCGCCCGCGACCAGGTGTTCGTACGCGGCGCGCCACACCGAGCAAGGTGACTTCTGCTGGCGCCAGCGGCCGGAGCACTCAGGGCAGTTGCCCTTCTCGTCCGGCTCGTGCGCTGCCAGCAGAGCACGCCATCCCTCGGTCAGCCGAGGGAGCTCGGATCGAGCCACCGACAGGAGGGACGGGGCGTCAGCGCGGCTCGCCAGCTCCGTGAGCAGGTCGAGGCGTTCCCACACAGCGTTGCGAAGAACCTGTCCGAGGATCGCGTCCATCGAAACGTCACCGTCACCTTTCCGCCTGGTCGGCGGCTTCGCGTAGCGCAGCCCTGAGCTGTACGAGCTGGTCGTGGGACAAGACTGCCGTCTCACCGGGGGGTCCCACCAGAACCACTCGGCCCTGGACGACCTTCACGGTGAGCTGGCGGTCCCGGTCGACCACGTCGCCGCAGCTGATGTGCCACGTCCGACGCTGCCCGGTCGTGCCGCGCCATGTGGAGTCGGTGTCACCCGTCTCCACAATGGAGGTGGAGCCGGGGGAGGAGCTGTCCATCAGTTGGCTGTTCCTCTCCGTGCTCACTCGCTTACCGGAATCCAGATTGCGATGATTCATGTCGGAACGGGACGTCACAGCGCCCACCGGTGGAAGTCTTACGGTGAGCGGTAAGCGGTGTTCGGCAGGGCCGATCAGCCCTGCCGAAGAGGACTTCTCGGGCTCGGGGACCTGCCCCTAGTCTGCCGATGACGCCCAACGGACTGTGAGGGTGCGCGATGAACACGAGTTCCCAGGGCTCTCCTATTCCCACCGACGTGTGGGACCAGCAGGAGATGCGGGACGCACTGGCCCGACGAGAGATCAGCTCGGTCTACCGGCTGCTCCGACGGCACGGTGTGTCCCAGCGCCAGATCGCGGCGCTCACTGGGCAGTCGCAGTCCGAGGTCTCGGAGATCCTCAAGGGACGCCAGGTCATGGCGTACGACGTCCTGACCAGGATCGCCGTCGGCCTGGGTGTCCCACGTGGATACATGGGTCTCGCCTATGACGAGACAACGGCAGTGAGGGTGGCCGCATCCGCGGACCCACCCCATCCTGAGGAGGACGAGTCGGTGAAGCGTCGGAAGTTCCTCGCGCACGCCGCCGCCGTGACAGTCGGCGCGGCCGTGTTCGGAGCGGACTCCGGGTCGTGGGTCTCACACCCCACACAGACTCCGGCTCCCACACAGACTCCGGCTCCGGGACGCATCGGCATGACAGACGTGCGGCAGGTCGAAGCGGCCACCCGCGCTCTGCGTGCTCTCGACTACCAGTACGGCGGCGGCTCCTGCCGCGACGCCGTCGTCGCCCAGCTGTCCTGGGGACAGCAGATGCTCGGCGCGAGCTCCACGGACGTCGTGCGCCAGCGCCTCTACGTCGCGCTCGCCGACCTGCACAACCTCGCCGGCTGGACGTCGTTCGACACGGGCCTGATGGACTCGGCCCGCAACCACTTCGGCCAGGCGCTCGACCTCGCGAAGCAGGGCGAGAACGAGGCGCTGATGGCGAACATCCTGTACCGCATGGGCCGCGTCTACCTGCACCAGAACGCCCCCGACGACGCACTGAAGGTGTTCCAGCTCGGCCAGCTGGCCGCGCAGAACTCCGGCTCCGAGCTCGCCGTGGGCATCCTGTGCGCCAACGAGGCCTGGGCCTACGCGAAGATGGGGTCCGACGAGCAGGCGCTCAAGCTGCTCGGCCGCGCCCGCGACGAGTTCTCCCGTGCCAACGTCGCCGAGGCGCCCGCGTGGGCCAAGTTCTTCAACGAGATCGACCTCTCGTCCATGATCGGCACGGTGCACACGGAGCTGGCTCAGACGGTGGACGCCAAGTACACGAGGACCGCGATCCCCGCGCTGTCCAAGGCGATCAACAACTTCGGTGACGAGTACGCGCGCAGCCGCTCGTTCAACCTGACCTCGATGGCGATCAACCACCTCCTCGAGGGCGACATCGACCACGGCGCGAAGGTCGGCCGCCAGGCCGTCGACCTGTCGGAGAGCCTCAAGTCCGTGCGCACCAAGCAGCGCATGGAGCCGTTGCGCCAGGAGGCCGAGAAGCGCCGCAACAACCCGGAGGCCCGCGAGCTGGCCGACCGTGTCGCCCGTTTCACCGGAGCGGACACGGCCGCCTGATCAGCATTTCGTTTGGGTCCCATAGCACCACGATCAGATGGTGTGGGACACGAACCGGTAACGCCAGGACCCCCTGACGCGAATGCAGCATCGACGGGCGAAGAACATCGGCCCGGGGTGCGGCAGGTCGGGGCGAAGGGCGAGGTGCGGCGCGTGATCCTTACTCGGAGGTGGCGGTCCCGCAGGGCGCTGCGGTCCGCGCAGCTGCTCGACGAGGTCGTGGACACCCAGCTGCCGCTGCTGGCGTCGTTCGACGAGGAGCGCAGGCGGCGTTCCGCGGACTACCTCGCGGAGCTCGTCGCACTGGCCCAGGACTACCGCTACTACGCCAACGGCTGGATCGACAGCCGTGAGCTGGACCGCCGCGGCCAGCGGACGATGAACCGGCTGGCTCGGATGCGCGAAGAATCTTCGGCCCGACTGATCACCGATTAGTCCGTTCGTGGGCAGCTCGCCGCGTTGAACGGGCCACTCACCGAGTTCATTCCTCGGTGCCGCGAATGTTTCACGTTGAACAACGCCTCACCACGGCACGGTGCCGTTGCTGTCGAAGAGTCCGCCGGTCGGACCGTCGTCGGGCAGCGTGGCCAGCTCGACCGCGATCTTGGCGCCGTCCGCGGGCGTCTCCCGTCCCTGGAAGTCGTTGAACTCGGTCGCGACGTAACCGGGGCAGGAACCGTTGACCTTGATGCCGGTCAGCTCCTTGGCGTACTGCACGGTGACGGCGTTCAGGAACGTCTTCGACGGCGTGTAGATCCCGTCGACGTCACCGAAGTGCGAATCCGGTGAGGACTGCAGGGTCAGCGACGACAGGTGGCTCGACTGGTTGACGATCCGCGGCCGCGCTGACCGGCCCAGCAGAGGCAGCATCGCGTTGGTGACCCGGACGACGCCGATCACGTTCGTCTCCAGCACCTCCCGCATCGCCTCCGGGGTGACCGCGGAGGGCGCCGTGGGCCACGACCCGGCGATGCCCGCGTTGTTCACCAGCACGTCGAGACGCCCGAACCGCTCCTCGACCAGCGCCGCGGCGGCTGCCACGCTCTCGTCGTCGGACACGTCCAACGGCACGAAGAACGCGTCCGCGCCGTCCGCCCGCAGTTTCTCCACCGCCTCCTCGCCACGACGGGGGTCACGCGCGCCGACCCCCACGGTCATCCCGAGCGCGCCGAGGCCCGCCGCGATCTCGTACCCGATTCCCTTGTTCGCGCCCGTGACCAGCGCGATCGTCTGTTCTGCCATGCACCTGATCCTCGTGCGGGAGCGGCTCAAGACCAACATCACCTCGGTGTGGCAGCGATACCCGGCCGGTATCGATACGGTGGACGTCGTGGAGACCAGGGAGCTCCGGTGCTTCGTAGCGGTCGCGGAAGAGCTGCACTTCGGCCGCGCCGCCGAACGCCTGGGCATCGCCCAGCCGCCGCTGTCCAGGACGATCGCCCAGCTCGAACACCGGCTCGGCGTCGAGCTGCTGACCCGCACCAGCCGCAAGGTGCTGCTCACCGGTGCCGGCGCGACACTGCTGGTCGAGGCCAGGGCGATCCTCGGCGCGGTCGCCGCGGCCGAGCGCCGGACCCGGAGTGCGGGCGTGGACCGGCCGTCGCTCGTGCTGGCCGCGAAGGCCGGCAGCTCCGGCGAGGTGCTGGCGAAGCTGCTCGACGCGTACGCCGCCGAACCCGGTGCCGTCCCCGTCGACGTCCTGCTGTGCGAGTCGAACACCCACGTGCCGCTGCTCGACGGACGGGCCGACGTCGCGCTGCTGCACGAGCCGTACGACCCGACGACCGGCCTCGACGTGGAGGTCCTGCACAGCGAGGGGCAGGTCGCGGTGATGCCCTCGTCGCACCCCCTCGCACAGGCGTCCCGCCTGCGGATGGCGGAGGTCAACGCCCTGGCCGAACGCGTCCGCTGGCCCAGGCCGGACGGGACCTACCCGGACGGTCCCGGCATCGAGGTGCACAACCTGACCCAGCTGTTCCAGATGATCGAGCTCGGCCGGGCCGTCGCCGTGATGCCGGAGGACCTGCGCACGAGACTGGGCGAAGGGCTGGTCGCGATTCCCGTCGTGGACGCGCAGAGGGTGACGACGGTGATCGCGTGGCCACCGCACAGCCGTTCCCGCGCGCTCGCCGACCTGGTCCGCGTCGCGACGGGGTTCGCGCAGGTCAGCTGACCGGCGCGCGGCTCAGCACGACGGCCAGGCCGAACGCCAGGCCCATGACGGCGACCTCCAGGACCGCCCACTGCACGATCGCCGTGACCTGGTGCCGGGCGATCCGCGGCAGCAGCCGCCACCGGATGTGCGCGCCGAGTGCGGCGACGGCCACGGCGCACAGCGTCTTGGCGAGCACCAGCAGCCCGTACCCGGTCGTGACCAGCGACTGCGGGAACGGCACGACCGGGTTGAGCACCAGCTCCAGCAGGCCGTTGAACAGGCCGGTCACCGTGACGACGACCAGGCTGACGGTCGCGATCCTGGAGAACTTCGGCAGCGCGACCGCGAGCAGGCCCTTGCGGTGGGCGACCAGCGCCATCAACGCGCCGAGCCCGCCCGCCCACGCCGCCGCGCCCAGCACGTGCAGCTCCATGGAGACCATCGAGTAGTCGTGGTACTTCCAGTTGGAGGCGTGCCCGGTGACCGGGATCGGCAGCAGGCCGAACATCGAGATGAGGATCCGCAGCTCGGCGGGCACGGACTCGCCGCCGCGCACCGCCATCACGCCGACCAGCAGGTAGCCGAACGCGCAGGCCGCGCTGAACAGCAGACCCTTGCCGGCGCCGACCGTCGCGATGTAGTCGATGGCGTTGCCGATGCTGACGTCGCTGCCCGGCCGCAGCTCGGCGGCCTGCAGGACGATCGCGAGCAGCGCGGTCACCACCCAGACCGCCGCGGCGACGACCGCGGCGGGCCGGGCGAGCCGCATGACCGGCTCGGTGTGCGCGGGACGGTCGAACCCGAGCAGCTTCGGCAGGATCGACAGGCCGACGACCACGGTCGCCGAGACGTCCAGCAGCACACGGGTGACCGGCAGGCCGTACCGGACCGCCGCCCCGGCGTCCACGACTCCGGCGACCACGACCGGTGGCGCCAGCACGAGACCGAGGGCGATGCCCGCGAGCGCGCCGAACACCAGGCCGGCGAGCACGCGGTAGTGGGTGGGGGCGGTGGTCCGGACGTCGCTCATGCCTTCGCGCCCCCACCGCGCAACGCGAGGAACACGCCGCCACCCAGCAGGACCACGGCGCCGGCGATCCACACCCAGAGCGGGATGCCGCCACCGGAGTCGCCGCCGCTGGAGGCGTCGGCGTCGGCCGGTGTGGTGGGCGTGCCCGTGCCGTCCTTGGTCAGCGTGAACGTCAGCTCACCGGACACCGGGTGGCCGTCCGCGGACAGGATCCGGTAGCCGATCTTGTACTGACCGGCCTTTCCGAGCGCGTTCACCTTCGCGGTGACCGCGTTGTCCTTGATCGTCGGGTCGCCCGGGACCTCGTAGTGGCCGCCGTTCGCGTCGACCACGGAGATCGTGTTGATGTCCTTGCCGCCCTGCACGTCCTGGTCGAACGTGAGCGTGACCGCGGCCGGGCCGGCCTCCAGCGAGGCCTTGTCCTTCGGATCGCTGCTGACCAGTGCGTTGTGCGCCGACACGGGCGCGGCCGTGGTGAGCACAGCCGCACCCGCGATCAGGCACGCGATGAGTGCGCGCTTCATCTCCGGGTCACGCCTTCCGACGCGACCGCAGGACGGCGCCGACACCGAAGCCCAGGCCCAGCGCACCGACGGCCAGGCCCGCGCCACCGAGGTAGCGGGCGGTCTGGTCGGCACCACCGGCCGAGGCCTCGTGCGTGTCGGCCGAGTTGGCGGCCGGCGTCGTGCCGTGACCGCCGTGGCCGTCGTCACCGGCCTTCTTCGGGGCGAGCTTCAGCGCGGGCGCCGGGTGCTCCGGCTCCTTGCCGTCGGCGCCGGCGGCCTGGCTCCAGTCCACGACCTCGCCGTTCTCGTAGGTCTGCTTGGTCGGGAGGAGCAGCGTGTCCTTCTCCGGCAGCGTGCCGAGCGCGACGTAGAACTCCTGGTACTCGGTGGTCCCGATCTTCGTGCCGGGCTCGGCGGTCCAGGTGATCGTCTTGTACGCCTCGGTGATCTCCTTGCCGGCCACCGTCACGGGCTTGTCGAGCTTGCCCTTGACGACCTCGGCCTTCCAGCCGGCCAGCGGCTTGGTGCGCACCGAGGTGAGCGGCGTGTCCTGCGGGAGCGTGACCTCGATCTTGATGGTGCCCGCGTTGTCCCGCTCGTTCGGGACGCGGAACGCGAAGGTCGCGCGGCCGCCCTGCGTGAACTCCGCGGGCTGGGCGCTGACGTGCGCGGACGCGACGGCGGGCGTGCCGAGCACGGCGATGCCGGCCACGGCGAAGACGGCGAGCGTGCGCACGCCAAATCGGTTCGTCGACATGAAGTTGTGGCTCCTGATTGCCAAGGGGGTGGGTGTGCGTGGGGTGTCAGGAACCAGCGGGAGGGCCGCGGCGGCCGTGAGCACGACTGCGCTCGGCGGCATGCGCGCGCCGCAGGTAGGGCGTGCTCGTGAACGTCCGCACCGGCGTGAGGACCGGCGACGGCGTGAGCCTGCGGGGGATCAGGCGGGTGACCGCGGCGAACAGCCGGAACAGGGCGTTCTCCGCGTGGAACAGCAGCAGGCCGGTCAGCGTCGCGGCGACGAGGTGCGCCCCGAACATCTGCCAGGACAGCGTGCCGGTGTGCTCGTGGTTGACCCAGGTCAGCAGCAGGTGCTGCGCGAGCTGGGCCGTGGCGAGCCCGGCCATGACCGAGAGCTTCCCGGTCCGCTTGTCCGCGAGTGACGCCGCCGCGAACGCGATCAGCACCACCAGCGGCAGCGCGTGGACGAACTCCGTCAGCTCGCCGCCGCCCAGGCCGTGGGCGGCGATCGTGAGCGCCGAGGAGGTCACCGCGAGCACCGCACCGCGAAGGGTGCGCATCTCACTCGACCGGGTGCTCACGGACCTGAGGGTAATCGGACCGGTTTACCCCGGTCCACGACTGGGTATGCAGGGCCGCATGCACAACCAATGCGACCGGCCGGGCCGCACCGACCGGGTCGTGTTCGGCGTTGCCGCAGGTCTCACGCTCGCGTTCGTGACCTGGGGAATCGTCGGTACCGACTCGCTGGCCTCTGCCTCGAAGACCGCACTCGGCTGGGTCATCCAGAACTTGGGATGGGCCTTCGTGCTCACCGCGTCCGGCTTCGTGCTGTTCGCTCTCTGGCTCGCCTTCAGCCGCTACGGCAAGATCCCGCTCGGTCGTGACGACGAGAAACCCGAGTTCAAGACCGTGTCGTGGGTGGCGATGATGTTCAGCGCCGGCATGGGCATCGGGCTGATGTTCTACGGCGTCAACGAGCCGCTCACGCACTTCGTGAAGCCACCGCCCGGCACCGACGGCGACCCGCTCGAGACCGCGATGGCCACCACGCTCTTCCACTGGACCCTGCACCCGTGGGCGATCTACGCCGTCGTCGGCATCGCGATCGCGTACGGCAGCTTCCGGCGTGGCCGGTCGTCGCTGATCAGTGCCGCTTTCGCCCCGCTGCTCGGCCGCAGGGCCGCGTCCGGGTGGGGCCGCGCGATCGACGTCATGGCGATCTTCGCGACGCTCTTCGGCTCGGCCGCCTCGCTCGGTCTCGGCGCCCTGCAGATCGGCAGCGGGCTGGAGGCGGCCGGCTGGGGCGGCAACATCGGCAAGGGCGTGCTCGTCGCGGTCATCGCCGTGCTGACCGTGGCGTTCGTCGCGTCCGCCGTGTCCGGGGTCGCGAAGGGCATCCAGTGGCTGTCGAACATCAACATGGTGCTGGCCGTGGTGCTGGCGCTGTTCCTGTTCGTGGTCGGCCCGACGGTCTTCATCCTGAACCTGCTGCCGACCGCGCTCGGTGACTACTTCCGAGAGCTCGCCGACATGGCCGGCCGCACCGCCGCCTCCGGTGGCGAGGCGACCGAGACGTGGCTGTCCGGCTGGACGATCTTCTACTGGGCCTGGTGGATCTCCTGGACGCCGTTCGTCGGCACGTTCATCGCGCGCATCTCCCGCGGCCGCACGATCCGGCAGTTCGTCGCCGGCGTGATCCTGGTGCCGTCGGCGGTGTCGCTGGTGTGGTTCGCGATCCTGGGCGGCTCCGCGATCTTCGAGCAGCGGTCCGGTGTGGACCTCGCCGGTCAGTCGACGCCGGAGTCGCAGCTCTTCTCGCTGCTCGACCAGTTCCCGCTGGCGACCGTGTCCGGCGTCGTCGTGATGGTGCTGGTGGCGATCTTCTTCGTGTCCGGCGCGGACGCCGCGTCGATCGTGATGGGAACGCTCTCGCAGCACGGCACGATGCAGCCGGCCAAGTCCGTGGTGGTCTTCTGGGGCGTGCTGACCGGTGCCGTCGCGGCGGTGATGCTGCTGGTCGGCGGCTCGAACGCGCTGACCGGCCTGCAGAACCTCACGATCATCGCGGCGCTGCCGTTCATGGTCGTGATGGTCGGCCTGTGCGTCTCGCTGGCCAAGGATCTGCGGTCGGACCCGATGATCAGGCGGGAGGAACGTGTGGCCGAGGTCATGGAGGAGGTCACCGCGCACCTCGACCCGGGACAGGTGGTCGAGCAGGCGGCGGTCGAGGCCGTGGCCAAGGTGACCGGGCGCACGCCCGACGTCAGCGCACGTTCAGACGCCTGAGCAGTTCCTGTTCCAGCACGTCCAGATCAGTTCCGACGGCCCGGTGCGCGGCTTTGCGCCGGGCCGTCGGCATGCGTTCGGACGCCCGCACGGCGGCGAGCAGCTGGGAGAGCCGCGCCTCGGTCTTCGAAACCCAATCGGAATCCGCCGCCCGCAAGGTCTCCAACGAGTCCGCGAAGCCGACGATCCGCGCGTGCAGCCGGGCGCCGTAGCCGGAGTACCTGCCGATGTCGGCGACGTCGATGCCGAGCCTGCGCGCGCGGTACCGGTCGTACTGCTCGCTCAAAAGCCCAGCTCCGCGGGCGATCACCGGGGCCAGCACCGGAATGAGTGCGGGCGCCACCACCTTCGCGACCCCGACCAGGTTCTTGGCCCTGCCGGGCGTGAAGCCGGCCTTCGCTTTGCGCGCCATTCGGGTGCACCTCCTCCGTCACGTGAAACTTACTGCCCAGGTTGCCGACACATCAGCTCGACTCGCGACATACCCTGCTTCAGTGACTTCCCAGGTGCAGCTAGACGCCGGCGTGGTCACTCGTTGTCGGCGGCGGGTGCACCTCGAAAACGATCCGGAGATGCGCGACGCTCCCAAGGCGGCGCCGGACCCGGCTTCGGAACAACGGAAAGCGGACGCGACGAACCACCGCCGTGCGGTGGCCGACGCGCTCGGCAGGATCGTCGGATCGGACTTCTTCGAGGTGCCGGCCGGACCGGACGTGCGCAGCGCGGACCGGGAACGCGTGACGCTCGCCGCGATGGAGATGGGCGCGCCGTACATCTGGGGTGCCGCGCTGCCGCGTGACCCGCGGGGCGGCCGTCGTGGCGGCATCGACCTGCTGGTGAAGGACGCGACCGGGTACGTGCCGGTGCTCGTCGTGCGGCACAAGATCACCGATCCGGGCCAGGGCGCGCGCACCAGCCCGCTGACCATGCCGTTGCCCGGTGGCAGCCGCACGGACCCGCACCGCAAGGTCCGTCCCCAGCCGCGCGACCAGCTGCGGCTGGCCCACGCGCAACGGCAGCTCCAGGCCGCCGGGTACGCGACGAACAGCCGTGCGACCGGTGGCGTGATCGGCATGGACGCCGACGTGGTGCTGTGGCACGACCTGGAGGCGCCGACGTGGCCGGGTGGCCGCACCGCGCTGGCCGAGTACGACGCGCGGTTCTCCGACCGGCTGGCCGTGGCGCTGGCGGCGGTGAACCAGAACGACCCGCTCGCCAGGCCGTCGCGCATCGTCGACTGCAAGACCTGCCCGTGGTGGCCGACCTGCGACAACGACCTCAAACAGGGCAGGGACGTCTCGCTCGTCGTGCGCGGCGAGGACGCGGTGGCGCTGCGCAGGATCGGTTTGTCCACTGTGGACAAGCTGGCCGAGCTGGACCCGGCCGCGGAAGGTCCGATCCAGCTCGTCGGCATGCCGTTCGGTGACGCCGTGGTGCTCGCGCGGGCGTGGCTGCGCGACCTCACGCTGGTCCGCCGGGTGCCCGAGATGAGCGTGCCGCGCGCGGACGTCGAGGTCGACGTCGACATGGAGAGCTTCGGCGACCTCGGCGCGTACATGTGGGGATGTCTGTTGTCCGGCAAGGACATCGACGAGGAACACGGCTACCGCGCGTTCGTCACGTGGGACGAGCTGCCGTGCGACGACGAGGCGCGGTCGTTCGCCGAGTTCTGGACCTGGTTGACCGGCATCCGCCTGCGCGCCAAGGCACGCGGGCTGTCGTTCCGCGCCTACTGCTACAACGAGCTCGCCGAGAACCGCTGGCTGCTGGGGTCGGCGGAACGGTTCGCGGGCAAGCCCGGCATCCCGACGGTGGCGCAGGTCAAGGAGTTCATCGGCTCCGACTCGTGGGTCGACCTGTTCGGCATCGTCCGCGAGCAGTTCCTGTGCGCGCACGGCAAAGGCCTCAAGATCATCGCTCCGGTGGCCGGGTTCTCCTGGCGCGACCCGGAGGCCGGCGGCGAGAACTCCATGCGCTGGTACCGGTCCGCGGTCGGGATGAACGGCGAGGCCCTCGACGTCGACCAGCGGCGCCGGCTGCTGGAGTACAACGAGGACGACGTCCGGGCCACCCACCGCCTGCGCGAGTGGATGACCTCGGACGCGATGTCCAAGCTGCCGTACGCGGGCGACCTCTAGCGGGGAGCCATCCGGAGAGCGCCGTCCATGCGGATGACCTCGCCGTTCAGGTAGTCGTGCTCGACGAGCGAGATCGCGAGCTGCGCGTACTCCGACGGCTGCGCGAGCCGCTTCGGGAACGGCACACCGGCGGCGAGGCCCGCGCGGAACTCGTCGGAGACGGTCGCGAGCATCGGGGTGTCGACGATGCCGGGCGCGATGGTCAGCACGCGGATGCCGACGGAGGACAGGTCGCGCGCCGCCGGGAGGGTCATGCCGACCACGCCGCCCTTGGAGGAGGCGTAGGCGACCTGGCCGATCTGGCCGTCGAACGCGGCGATCGAGGCGGTGTTGATGATGACGCCGCGGGCGCCGTGCTCCAGCTCCTCCGTCTTGCCCATCGCGGCGGCGGCCAGGCGCAGCACGTTGAACGTGCCGATCAGGTTGACCTCGATGACCTTGCGGTACAGGTCGAGGTCGTGCGGGCCGGTCTTGCCGACGGTCCTGGTCGACGGGCCGATGCCCGCGCAGTTCACCGTGATGCGCAGCGGGGCGCCGGAGCCGGCGGCGGTGTCGACCGCGGCCTGCACCTCTTCACCGGAGGTCACGTCGGCCGCCAGGTAGGTGACGTTCTTGACGGCGTCGGCCTTCTCGATGGCGCCGGGCAGGTCGAGCGCGAACACCTGCGCTCCACGAGCCGCGAGCGCACGTGCGGTCGCGCCGCCGAGACCGGACGCGCCACCGGTGACGATGGCCGCGGTACCCGAGATCTCCATGCCTTCATCCTCCTCGAAGCGAACTGCTCGCGAGGAGGTTAACGGTCGTTACCCGAGAATCAACCTCCGGACCGGCTCAGCGGTCGGTCAAGTGGAGCAGTGCTACCAGCGGCACCGCTGCCAGCACCGCGAGGCCGATGAAGATCATTGCGATCAGCAGTACTCCCATGCCTGAACTTTGCCGTTCGGCGGCGTTCTCACACATCGCCCGCGCCGGTAGACCTCTGGTAGGAGATCTGTCACGGTCAGCTACGACGAAAGTCGTACGGCGTTGGCCCTGCGGCCAACTGGGGATGTCAGGGTCACCCTCATGTTCGCCCGTCGGATCGCGGTCGTCGGCACCGGCTACGTGGGCTTGACCACGGGAGCCTGCCTCGCTTCTCTCGGACACCGCGTCGTGTGCGCGGACGTCGACGCGGTGAAGGTCGCCAGACTGCGTGCCGGTCAGGTCGACATCCTCGAACCGGGACTCGCCGAGCTCGTCGTCGAGGGCCAGGCGGCCGGGCGGCTGGAGTTCGTCGTCGGGGCCGCCCCCGCCGTCGAGGGCGCCGAGGTCGTGTTCTTCTGCCTGCCGACGCCGATGGGCGCCGGTGGTGCGGCCGACCTGAGCGCCGTCGAGTCGGTCGCCACGGAGATCCGCGACGTGCTGCCGTACGGAACGGTCGTGGTCACCAAGTCCACGGTGCCCGTCGGCACGTCAGAACGCGTGCGCGCGTTGCTCGGCCGTGAGGACGTGGCGGTCGTGTCGAACCCCGAGTTCCTGCGGGAAGGCACGGCGGTGAAGGACTTCCTGCACCCGGACCGGATCGTGGTCGGGTCGGACTCGCCGTCGGCGGCCGAGCGGGTGGCGGCGTTGTTCGTCAAGCTGGGCGCGCCGACCGTGCTGATGGACGCCGCCAGCGCCGAGATGGTCAAGTACGCCGCGAACTGCTTCCTGGCGATGAAGCTCTCGTACGTCAACGCGGTCGCCGAGCTGTGCGAACGGCTGGGCGCCGACGTCGAGTCGGTCACCGAGGGCATGGGCCACGACCGGCGGATCGGCCAGTCGTTCCTGCGGCCGGGACCCGGCTGGGGCGGTTCATGCCTGCCCAAGGACACGCACGCGATGGTGCAGATCGCGGAGGCGGCCGGTGTCGACTTCGGACTGATCCGGTCCACGATCGAGGCGAACGTCCGCGCGCAGCTGCGGGTGGTCGAGAAGGTCCGCGCCGCGTGCGGCGGAACTCTGGCCGGTGTGCGGGTCGGGGTGCTCGGGCTCGCGTTCAAGGCCGGCACGAACGACCTGCGCGACTCACCGGCGCTGGCCGTGGCGGAGCAGCTGGTGCTGGAGGGCGCCGAGCTCACCGCGTACGACCCCGAGGTGACCGGACCGATCGCCGGAATGCTCGTGGTCGACGACCCGTACCAGGCCGTGAAGGGCGCCGAGGCGGTCGTGCTGCTGACGGACTGGCCGGTGTTCCGCACGCTCGACTGGGTGCGGGTGTCCGAGCTGATGGACGGCCACACGATCATCGACTCCCGCAACCACCTGGACGCCGACGCGCTGGCCCGTGCCGGACTGCGCCATTCGGGCGTGGGGCGTGCGTCACTCGGCGTCACGCAATTTAGTTAGCGTCGCATACCTTTATGGGGTGTTCACCACGCGCCCCGAACTCGTCGGCACCTTCGGCATGGTCGGCTCGACCCACTGGCTCGCCTCCTCGGCGGCCATGGCCGTGCTGGAGGACGGCGGTAACGCCTTCGACGCCGCCGTCACCGCCGGATTCGTGCTCCAGGTCGTGGAACCGCACCTCAACGGCCCCGGCGGCGAGGTGCCGATCATCTTCGCGAAGGCCGGGTCGGCACCGCGGGTGCTGAGCGGTCAGGGCGTCGCGCCCGCCGGAGCCACGATCGAGCACTACACCGACCTCGGCCTGGACCTCATCCCCGGCAGCGGGCTGCTCGCCGCCACCGTGCCCGGCGCGTGGGACGGGTGGCTCACCCTGCTGCGCGACCACGGCACCAAGTCGTTGCGCGAAGTGCTCGATCGCGCGATCGGCTATGCGCGCGACGGCTTCCCGATCCTCGACCGCGTGGTCGACACCATCGAACGCGTCTCGGACCTGTTCCGCGACCACTGGACGACGTCGGCGGCCCAGTGGATGCCCGGCGGGACGCTGCCGGCCCGTGGCGCACGGTTCCGCAACACCGCGCTCGCCGACACGTGGGAGTGGCTGCTCGCCGCCGGCGAAGCCGCCGGTGCCGACCGCGAGGCCCAGATCGAGGCGGCCCGCAGGGCGTGGTCGCAAGGTTTCGTGGCCGCGCAGATCGACGAGTTCTGCCGGAACGCGTTCCGCGACGACTCCGGGCGTGACCACGCGGGTGTGCTGACCGGAGCGGACATGGCGTCGTGGGAGGCGTCGTACGAGGACGCGCTCACCGCCGATTTCGGTGAGTGGACGCTGGTCAAGGCCGGTGCCTGGACGCAGGGACCCGTTCTGGTGCAACAGCTGCGGCTGCTGGAAGGCCACGACCTGTCCTATGTGGATGGCCGGCCGACCGCGGAGACCGTGCACCTGGCGGTCGAGGCGGCGAAGCTCGCGTTCGCCGACCGCGAAGCCTGGTACGGCGACGTGGACGACGTCCCGCTGGACACGCTGGTTTCCCGCTCCTACGCCGACGAACGCCGTGCGCTGATCGGTGAGAGCGCTTCCTACGAGCTGCGCCCCGGCTCGCCCGACGGCCGCGAACCGTTGCTGCCCCAGCACATCACCGCCGGTCCGGCCACGCTCGTGTCGGACCCGACCGGCGCGATCGGCGAACCGACGGTGGCCCGCTCCGGCGTGACCCGCGGCGACACGGTGCACGTCGACGTCGTGGACCGCTGGGGCAACATGGTGTCCGCGACCCCGTCCGGCGGCTGGCTGCAGTCCTCGCCGACGATCCCGTCGCTCGGGTTCTGCCTGGGCAGCCGCGCCCAGATGTTCTGGCTGGACCGGGGTCTGCCGAACTCGCTCGCTCCCGGCAAGCGCCCGCGCATCACGCTCTCGCCGTCGATGGCCTTGCGGGGCGGACAGGCCGCCCTGGCGTTCGGAACGCCCGGTGGGGACCAGCAAGACCAGTGGCAGCTCGGCTTCTGGCTCGCGCACAGGGCCGGTCTGAACCTGCAGGAGGCGATCGACTCGCCCATGTGGCACTCGAACGCGTTCCCGAGCTCGTTCTACCCGCGGGCCTGGACCCCCGGTGAGCTCGTCATCGAGTCACGCGCCGGCGCGGACGTGCTGGCAGCGTTGCGCGCTCGTGGCCACCAGGTCGTGGACGCCGGCGAGTGGACCCTCGGGCGGATGTCCGCCGTGTCGAGGGACTCCTCGGACGGACTCCTGCGCGCCGGTGCCAATCCTCGTGGCGCGCAGGGGTACGCGGTCGGCCGTTAGCCCTGCACCAGCGCGGTGCCGTTGTGCACGGCCGTCACGTTCGGCGTGAACTCGTGCAGCGCGTCGATGCCCGCCATGCCGCCGAGCTCGCTGATCTCGGCGGCGGGGTCGATCTGGGACAGCTGCGGCAGTGCCGGCAACGAGTCCGCGCTCGCGGTGCCGGCCAGAGCGGCCAGCGCACCGGCCGCGAGGCCGGCGGAAGCGACGATCTTCTTGATGCTCAAGGCGTTTCGCTCCTGGAATAAGGCTTCCCAAGTGGAACGGCGCCCGATTCGAGGGGGAGGGAATCGGGCGCCGCCCCGGCCAGGAAGTACCGGTTGGCTCAGATGTCGACGGAGGCGGCGCCGGTCGGCACGCCCGTCGGCTTGCCCAGGCCGAGCAGCGTCGCGGCCGGCAGACCGTTCCCGCCGGCGTCGACGTTCTGGACGAACGCGACGACGTCGGCCTGCTGGGCGTTGAGCGCCTGGACCTTGCCGTCGACGTCGTTGGTGTTCACGGAGGCGAGGTCGCCGACGGAGGCGACGTCACCGAGCTGCCCACCCAGGTCGGGCGCGGTGGTGGCGTTGGCGCTCGCCGTGTCGGCGTGCGCGATGCCACCCAGGCCGAGCATGACAGTGGCGCTGCCGAGGGCCACGGCGGCCCCCGCGACGGTCTTCCTGAGGTTCATGGGCGCGAAATTGTCGTAAACGACCCCACTACAGCAAGCTGCGTAACTCAGGAGAGGGAAGTTCTTCACCCGTCGGTGGGCTATTCGGTGCAGCGTTCGAAGTCGCCACAATGTGCGGCGACTTCGGGAACGAGCAACAAATACGTCAGGCGATGGCGCCTGGCGGCAGCTTCAGCTTGAACGGCAGCGTCGTCACGACGGCCAGGTCGGAAGCGGTCGCCTTCATCAACGACGGCGCGTTGCGCGCACCGGGCTCCGGCAGGTCGAGCAACCGGTCCACGGCCTCGATCAAGGGCCCCTCGTAGATCCAGACGGCCTGCGCGGGCCTGGCGGAGTCGCGCACCGCGGGCAACCGCCCGGCGCGGGCCTCGGTCTCCGACCAGAAGAGGATGGAGTCGATGAAGCCTCTGCGCTGTTTGAACGCCATGATGCGGTCGAGCTGCCCGGCGTCGTCCCTCAGGTGGAGGAACTGAAACCCGTTCTCGCGCAGCTCGATGACCTTGCTCAGTGCGTGGTCCATGGCGCACCTACCCCTGTGAGGTCCCCTTAGGGCGACCGTTCAGTCATACGACCCGAAAGGATCGTACGGTAAGTCAACGTTCGTCCGTAAGCCGTAGTCCGAACGAGTATCTCAACTGGCGGACGTTTGTGGCTTAGTGTAATCGCCGCCCTTCTCACGACTGGAAACGGCCAGGACGGCCGTCACGGTTCGCGTCAGGAACGCCAATCCACCTGTTGTGACTAACGTCACGGTGATCCACATGTGCGCCTCCGAGTGGTGACTTGCACAAGTAGAAGACGTCTAGCACTCGCCGGAGGTTGTACGTACCCGCCACGCCGCAGGTCGGGCGTCGGGCAGAATCACCGGTCGTGGACTTCGAGTTGGACCGGCGGATTGAGTGGACTGGCGAGCGGTGCGTTCCGTGGACCGAGGACACGCAGGTCGTGTACGAGCACTACCACCGCTACGCGATCGCCAGGGACCTCGTGGCCGGCAAGCGGGTGCTCGACCTCGCCAGCGGTGAGGGCTACGGCTCGGCGATGCTGGCGCAGACCGCGGCCGAGGTCGTGGGCGTCGACATCGACGCACCGTCCGTCGAACACGCGCGGCACAACTACGGCAGCCCCACCCTGAGCTTCGCGGTCGGCTCCATCACCGACCCCACGCTGCTGGCCGACGCGCCCCCGTTCGACGTCATCACCTGCTTCGAGGCCATCGAGCACGTCACCGACCACGCCGGCCTGATGGCCCTGATCCGCGCCCGCCTGGCACCCGGCGGCCTGGTGCTGATGAGCACGCCGGACACCGAGGTCTACAGCCACCAGCACCACAACTGCAACGAGTTCCACCTCAAGGAGCTCACCGAGCAGGAGTTCGCCGGCCTCCTGAGGGCCGACTTCGCGAACGTCGCGATGTTCCACCAGAACGTGGCGGTCGGCTCGGTCATCACCTCGACCAGCCCCGCCAAGGGCACCGTCGCCACCCACACTGCCCGGTCACACGGCGACCAGTGGTCGGTGGAGAACGGCCTGCCGCACACCTACCTGTTCGCGGTCGCCTCCCAGAACAAGCTGCCGCAGCTGCCGGCCGCGGCGGTCATGCTCGACCCCGCCCTCACGCTGGTGCAGCAGAACGTCGCCCAGCTGCGCGGTCTCTACGAGGACAGCCGGTCGGAGGTCGAGCAGCTCAAGGCGACGATCAGCACGCTGGAGAAGTACCGCCAGGAGCAGGAGCGCGAGAAGCTCGCCGCGCTGGAGACCGTGCGGGACTCGCACGTCGAACGCGAGCGGCTCTCCGGCGAGCTCCACCAGGCACGGCGCAACGCCGAGCGGTCGGCGGCCGTCATCGACTGGTTGCAGGACTCCGCCGGCGCGCTCGAACAGCGCGCGGCACGGGCGGAGTCCGAGGTGCAACGGCTCCAGCAGCAGGTGAACGAGCAGAACGCGGCCGTGCAGAAGGCGCTCGGCAAGTACCGCAGCGTCGTGGAGAAGGTGGCACCGCGCGGCAGCACGTTGCGCGACACCTACGAGCGGGCGCTCGGGCGGCAGCCGGGGACCGTGCCGGCCACGCCGGAGGAACCGCGCACGCCCGTCGCCGTCCACACCAGCGACAAGCCGTTGGTCAGCATTGTCATCCCCGTGCACGGCAAGTGGTCCTACACGCGCCAGTGCCTGCTCAGCATCGAGAGCGTGCACTCGACGGTGCCGTTCGAGGTCATCGTGGTCGACGACGCCTCGCCGGACGACAGCGCGGACAAGCTGGCCGCCTGCACCGGCGTCCAGCTGGTGCGCACGCCGCGCAACCTCGGGTTCATCGGCGCCTGCAACCTCGGCGCCGAGAAGGCCCGCTCCGAGCTGTTGCTGTTCCTCAACAACGACACCGAGGTGACGCCCGGCTGGCTGGAGGCGCTGGTCGAGACCGCCAACTCCGACGACCGCATCGGACTGGTCGGCGCCAAGCTGGTCTACCCGGACGGCACGCTCCAGGAGGCCGGCGGCATCATCTGGTCGGACGCGACCGGCTGGAACTACGGGCGCAACGGCGACCCGAACGACCAGGCCGTCAACGTCGTGCGCGACGTCGACTACTGCTCCGGCGCGGCGATCCTGGTGCGCCGCGACCTCTTCGAGCGCATCGGCGGCTTCGACACCCGGTACGCGCCCGCGTACTACGAGGACACGGACCTCGCGTTCGCGATCAGGGCCTCCGGGCACCGCGTGGTCGTGCAGCCCAAGGCCGTGGTCGTGCACCACGAGGGCATCTCGCACGGCAAGGACGTCAGCAGCGGGGTGAAGCGGCACCAGGAGCTCAACCGCACGGTGTTCGCGGAGAAGTGGGCCGACGCGCTCAGCCGCCAGCTGCCGGGGCCGAGCGAGGCCAACCTGTGGCTCGCCCGCCAGCGCGACCCGTTCGACCGCGGCGGTCCGCTGGTGCTGGTCATGGACCACCAGGTGCCGCTGACCAGGATGGACTCCGGGTCCGTGCGGATGCGCGCGATCCTGGAGGAGCTCGTCGGCCTCGGTTGCCGGGTCGTGTTCTTCCCCGCCAACGGTGCCGAGCACCAGCCGGACGCCGACGAGCTGCGCCAGCTCGGCGTCACCGTGCTGACCCAGCACGTGCGGCAGTGGGAGTTCCTGCGCGAGGCGGCCGGCGAGCTGTCGTTCGCGTTGCTGTCCCGGCCGAACGTCGCCTGGATCATGCTCGAAGAGCTGCGCACGCGGGCGCCGCAGTGCGTCATCGCCTACGACACCGTCGACCTGCACTTCCTCCGCCTGGAGCGGCAGGCGGCGCTGGTGGAGCGCGAGGAGGGCCAGGAGGCGGCACTCGGGCTGCGGCGCAAGGCCGACGCCTCACGTGAGCTGGAGCTGGGCCTGGTGCGGGCCACCGACGTGACCTTCGTGGTGTCGGAGGCCGAGCAGGATCTGCTCTGGCAGCTGGTGCCCACCGCCGACGTGCGGGTGCTCTCGAACGTGCACGCCGTCGACTGGACACCGGCCTCTGTGGACGGTCGCACCGACGTCGTGTTCGTGGGCGGGTACGACCACGTGCCGAACCAGGACGCGGCGCAATGGCTCGCCAAGTCCATCATGCCGTTGGTGCGCAAGCAGATCCCGGACGCGGTGGTGCGGCTCGTCGGCTCCAATCCGACGCCGGACGTGCTGGAGCTGCACGACGAGGACGCCGGTGTGGACGTCGTCGGGTTCGTCGACGACCTCGCACCCGTCTACGCGCGGGCACGGATCACCGTGGCACCACTGCGGTACGGCGCCGGCGTGAAGGGCAAGATCGGGCAGAGCGTCAGCGAGGGCATCCCGGTCGTGGCCACAACCCTTGCCCTGGAAGGCATGCACCTCACGCCGGAGCAGGACGTGCTCGTCGGCGACTCCGCGGAGGAGATCGCGAACGGCATCGTGCGGCTGCTGCGCGACGACGACCTCTGGTACCGGCTGTCGCGCTCGGCCAAGGAGAAGATCGCGGCCCAGTTCGGTCCGCAGGTCGCCCGCAGCGTGCTGGAAGGCCTGATGAAGTAACCGGTTGCGCGAAAGGGGCCCCGAGGCAGCTCGCCTCGGGGCCCCTTGTCGTCGTGAGATCAGGAAACGCGTTCGAGCCAGAGGCTGCCGCCGCCGAACGACCGGCGACCCGGCAGTCCGAGCGCGTCCGCGACCAGGTTCGGGAAGCGGTGGTGCGCGTAGGCCGAGCCGTACAGGACGCGGAAGTCCTTGTTGTACATCAGGAACGCCCGCACGAGGTACTGCTCGTTCCAGCTGCGGTTCTCGGTGATCACCCAGTCCCGCGGGTACTCGTTCGGCAGGAAGATGTCGTGGATGTGGATCTTCACGCCCGGCCGCAGGCGTGGGATCACCTCGAAGTACAGGTAGTTCACGTCGCTACCGGTCTTCGCCACGTGCGAGGAGTCGATGAACAGGACATCGCCCTCGCCCAGCTCCTCGAACACGCTGAGCGGCACGTCCTGCACCTTCGCCTGGAGCAGCCGCGAGATGCCGTCGAGGCCGTCGTTGAGGAACGCCCTCGGGTACGGCTCGACGCAGGTGAAGTCGAGCGACCCGTCGAGGAAGCGCCGGTTGACGTCCGCGACCAGCAGCGACGAGAAACCGGAACCGACCTCGATCATCCGCTTCGGCCGCCAGTGCCGCAGCAGCACGAACAGGCTGCGGCAGTCGAGCCAGCTGAACTGCGAGTTCTGCGTGTAGAAGTCGGTGAGCTCCGGCGTCTCCTCCAGCTCCTCCGGGTAGTCGTACGACCCGAAGTACTTGGGGAAGAGCTCGGTCAGCACGTGCTCGTGCATCTCGTCGTTGAAGTCGATGCCCAGCACCTCCGGCTGAGCCGGCCACAGGCGGTGTGCCTGCATGGCGACTTCGGCGGGATCGGTGACGGGGGAGTAGAAGTGCCCGTTGGGGTGCGACGCGTTGATCACCGGGTCACCTGGCCGTCGGGGGTGCGAACTCGAGCTGGTTCTTCAGGATTTCCTTGAACTGCTTCTCCGCACCGTCGCCGGTGTCCGAGGTGAACACCTCGACGACGATCATCTTGTTGTAGTAGACGTACGCCGCGCGGAAGACCTTCTTGCCGGTGTCCGCCAGCACCTTGACGCCCTTGTAGGAGAGGTCCTTGTTCTCCTTGAGCGCGGTCATGTCCTGGTAGTACGCGGTGGCGACCTTGCCGGCGGCCGTCTGGTCGCTCACCGTCATCGCCATGATGCTGATGGTGTTCTTGCCGTCGACCGACGTGGACAGCGTCGCCTCGGTCATCGCACCCGCGGTCAGCGCCTCGGTCGTCTTGCCGACCATCAGCTTCTGGGCGGCCATCTTCGCGAGGTCGAACTGGCCACCGCCGGGACGCTCGGTGCCGGGCAGCGGGCCGTAGATCGAGTCGGCGGAGGCGCCGGCGTCCGGCTTCTGCGACGGCGGGTCCTGGAGGGGCTTCGTCGTCGGCGTGGCCGGCGTGGAGATCTGCTCGGGCGGCGGCTGCGCCTCGTCGTTCTTCTTGCCGGTGAAGAAGAAGAAGCCCGCGACGCCGAGGCCCACGACGAGCAGCAGGACGATCACGATGCCCGCGATCTTCTTGCCCTTGCCTGACGACTCAGCGGCCGAGTCGAAGACCTCGGGGCCCTGGTTCCACGACGGCGCCGAGTACGACTCCTGGTCGGTCACCCACGGCGGGGGCGCGGCGTTGCTCGGTCCGCTCTGCTGCCAGCCGGCGGCCTGCGGGAACTGGCCACCGCCGTAGTTCGGCTGCGGGAACCCGCCACTGCCGGGCACGACCTGGGTCGCGTCCGGGTTCGGTTGGGCGGGACCGCCACCGTTGACGGACACGACCTGCGTCTTGTCCGCGTTCTGCTGGGGCTGGGCCTGGACCGGCGGCTGCACCGGCGCGATGTACTGCGTCTTCTCCGGCTCCGGCGGCGGCACTGCCTGCCAGCGGACCGGCGGGGGGAACGAGCCACCGGCGGGTGCGGCCGGGCCGCCACCGGTGTTGCCCGCCAATATCGCGTCGCGGCGCTGGCGGTACTCATCAGCGGACACGCGCCCGCTCGCCAACTCAGCGTCGAGCTTCTGCAGCTCGTCCTGCCAACTCACAGTAGCCCCCTGCTGACGCGTTCATCATGAAACCGCGTCATTGTCGCACCTGCTAACGAGAGACTTTGGGCTGAGGGTAGTTGTTCCTCACGAATCGATCCTGATCGACCACCGATGCAGTTATCGTCTCGTAGCGATTGGGGGGCGTATGGCTGTTTCAGATGCACCGACTGGCGGACTGGCGTCGGCCGGGCGCCCTGCGCGTGCCTTCACCCAGGGCTTCACGTGGGTCCGCTTGATCGCCGCGTTGTGGGTCGTTTTCTGCCACAGCGCGCCGCTGTCGGGTGAGTCGATCATGTATCCGGGCTGGAGCTTCGTTCCCGCGCACATGGGCCTGACCGCGTTCTTCGTGCTCAGCGGCTATCAAATCGCGGGTTCGTGGACGAGCGACCCGTCGATCGGGCGATTCGCGTTCAAACGGCTGTTGCGCATCCTGCCGCCGCTGATCGTCATGTCGATGATCGCCGCACTGGTGGTCGGGCCGCTGGTCACCACCTGGCCACTCGGCTACTACTTCAACGCGTCGCAGACTTGGGGTTATGTCCTCAACAACGCGACGGTGATGAACCTGCAGCACCTGCTGCCCGGCGTTTTCGATCACAACCCGTATCCGTGGTCCGTGAACGGTTCCATCTGGACACTGCCGATCGAGCTGGTCGGTTACGTGATCGTGTTGATTCTCGGCGTCACATCGGTGATCAAACGTTGGCCGTTCGTGACGGTGCTGTTGCTGATCGTCGTGGTGGCCGTCGACCGCAGGGTCAACGCCCTCCCGGACTCGGACAGCCCCTCGTGGCTGCAGCTGAACCTCGGCAGCTCCGCCCAGTTCCTGGTGGCGTTCGTGATCGGCGTGGTCCTCTACGCCTACCGGGGCAGGATCCCGCTGTCGCCGACCGCCGCGGTGGCCGCGTTCCTGCTCCAGCTCGCGATCAACGACACCCAGATCGGCGCCTTCCTGACGACCGTCACCATCGCCTACGCCGCCCTCGTGCTGGCCGTGCGGTGGCCGCGCCGCCTCGCGGTGCGGAACAAGGACTGGATCAGCTGCTCCTACGGCGTCTACCTGTACGGCTTCCTGATCCAGCAGGTGCTCGCGTACCTGGGCATCGTCGACAAGTGGGCGATGGCGTTCCTCGCGATGCCCCTGGCCTACGCCATCGGGCTGGCCTCGTGGCACCTGGTGGAGAAGCCGACCATGCGCCTGCGCTCGGTGGTGCGCAAACCCGCCACCCCCAGGCCGGTTCCGGTACCCGTCGTGCGTGAAGTCGTGCAGGCCACCTAGGTCGGGTTCGTCCCATGGCGTTTTTCGGTCGACGAAGACCTAGCTGCTCACAGCATCACCCGGCCGCCCCTTCTGGCAAACCTGGCGTCTACATCACCATCGCCGGGTACGCCGGCGGCCACACCCCGAACCCCCACCTACGAAGAGGTCTGCGCGGGCGCGTCACGGCTTCCACGCTACTTGCCGTAGTGGTACCGACAAGCAGCGATCCTGATCTCGTCATCCGCGATCTTGTAGACCAGTCGGTGCTCATCGGTGATGCGGCGTGACCAGTAGCCCTGGAAGCCGTGCTTGAGGGGCTCAGGCTTTCCGATGCCCTCGTTGCCGTTCCGCTGGATGTCCTTGATCAGTTCGTTGATCCTCTTCAGGACCTTGCGGTCCTCGGTCTGCCACCACAGGTAGTCAGCCCAGGGGAGTTCGTCCCAAATCAGCTTCATTCAACGAGTTCGTGCTGTGATCCGCCGCCGGACTCCAGTCGCTCGATGGACGTGATCAGGCGCCGTGCGTTCTCCGGACTGCGAAGGAGGTAAGCGGTCTCCTTGAGCGACTGGTAGTCGTCAAGTGACACGATCACGACCGGCTCATGCCCAGCACGGGTGATGACGACCTCTTCCCGATCGTTCACCACGGAGTCGAGCGTCTCGGCGTACCTCGCACGAGACTCGGAGTAGCTCATGGTCTTCACTAGCACCCTCCCTTCGACGTACAAGATACTGTACGTCGCTGCGTAGCGGTCGGCAAGGGTGGGCGCTGCTCGGTCGGTCTCACGACCTGGCCTCAGGCGTCGCTTTCGGGAGCCTAGCGAGGTTGTTCAGCAGAAAATGATCCCGCACGGCCGTGTGGTCGTGGTCGTCGTAGTGGGCCGCGGCCGTGGGGTCGTCGTGGTGGGCGCGGGCGGTTTCGCCGTTGTCGTGGTTGTCGTCGTCGTGCTGCCGGCCTGAGTCGTCGTGGTCGTAGTCGTTGTCTTTGAAGAAGAAGACGACGCGGATGACGACGAGGACGAGGATGAGGACGCCGATGACACTGTCTGTGATGGTGTCTCGGTCTGCGTCGGCACGAGCGACGGCGTGTTGATCAACGAAACGCGGACCGGTGTGCCGTCCGGTGAGCGCTCCGCCTCGCCTGCGGCGAAGGACCCGAGAAGTGGTCCGAGCACCGAAAACGCCGCCACGGCGGCGCCGATGAGCGCACCGGTTGCAAGCCTCCCCGGCCCGCTCATCGCCGCCAACACTGGGATTGCCTATCGGGTCCACCCAATTGGGTCAAGCCAACCGAGGTTTTTCTACTCGTTCACACCTTTGTCACCGTCACGTTGATCACGCCCTGTGACAGCGGGGCGAGTGCTTTGAAGGCGCGCGGGGTCAGGTCGACGCATCGGCCGGTGATGAACGGGCCGCGGTCGTTGATCCGGATGGTCACGGTCTTGTTGTTGGAGCGGTTCTTCACCTTCACGCGGGTACCGAAGGGCAACGTTTTGTGCGCGCCTGTCAGCTTGTTCGGGTCGAAGCGCTCGCCGCTGGCCGTGGTGCCGCCGCCGGTGTAATAGGAGGCCTTGCACGTCTCGGCCGAGGCCACGGGGGAGAAGAGCACAGCGGAAGCGGCCAGTGACGCCAGCGTGAGACCGGCCGCTGCGAGGGTCTTTGCCATGGCACCAGGAACTCAGCCCGTGGCAAAGAGACGCCTAACGGGCGCCTAACCGGGGAACTGGTCGGCCGCGGTCACGAGCAGCTGCCAGTCGCCGTCGGGCAACGTGCGCAGCCGGTCCAGCACCACGGACATCCGCTCCAGCAACGCCGGGTGGTCCGTCCAGAACGAGTGGTCCACCCGCAGCAGGGCGGCGAGCAGGTCGCCTGGGTAGAGCGCGACCGACCGCAACGGGTCGGCCTCCACGTGCTCCAGCGCCAGCACCGCCGTCACGTCGAGCCCCACCTGGTGCGTGACCAGCAGGTGCAGCGACGTCGGCGTCAGCTCCCGCACGGGCAGGTCCCGCAACGCGCAGAGGTCCCGGTACAGCTGGGTGGACGACGAGTCCGGCCTGCGCCAGTCGTCGTCGCTCAGGTGCGCGAGCGTTTCGTCCCGGTCCACGCGCCCATCGTGCCCGCAGAAGCCGTCGGCAGCAGGTGCGCTGAGGCAACGGTTCGGCATTGAGCCGGTCGAGAGAGCTGCTCGACCGCTCCTGCGAAGGGTCGAGCAGCCCGTGCGGTACCGCGGGCACCTGGTCGGTCACGGGCCCGCGGCGCTGCCGTCAGGCCAGGGCGGCGTCCAGCGTGATGTTCTCGACGGCCGCGAGCGCCTTGGAGACCGGGCAGTTGGCCTTGGCGCCCTCGGCGGCCGCCTTGAAGTCCTCGTCGGACAGGCCGGGCACGTTGGCGCGCACGGTCAGGTGGATGCCGGTGATGCCGACGCCCGCCTTGAACGAGACCTCGGCCTTGGTGTCGATGGAGGTGGGCGGCGTGCCGGCACCGGTCAGGCCGTGCGACAGCGCCATCGAGAAGCACGCCGAGTGGGCCGCCGCGATGAGCTCCTCGGGGCTGGTCTTGCCACCGGCCTCCTCGGCACGCGCCTTCCAGTCGATGTCGAAGCTGCCGCTGTTCGACGTGGAGAGGCTGACGTTGCCCTTGCCCTCGACGAGAGAGCCTTCCCAGTGCGTGTTTGCCGTCTGAGTGATGGCCATGATGTCCAGGTCCTTGTCAGTTCGATGCGAGAGAACACCGACCACCTTTCCACGTGATCGCCCCGCGATCATCCCGGGAACCACGTGGCGGGAACTCCCCGAGCAACGCAGAAGGCCGGTGCCCAATGGGCACCGGCCTTCTGGAGAGCGGATGACGAGACTCGAACTCGCGACCCTCACCTTGGCAAGGTGATGCGCTACCAACTGCGCTACATCCGCCTGTCTTGCTGTGTTACGGGAAGAACTATACAACAGCCTCAGACGGCATCTCGACCGGGGGGCTCCAAACCGGCCAGCAGCTGATCTACCTCGTCCAACTGCTCCTTGGGCCAGCGCCACTCCCACAGCGCCCGCACCTTGGGCAGCACATCGACGGGTAACCAGGCCGCGACCTCCTCGCGGAGGTCCCAGTCGTCGAACACGTGCTCGTAGAAGCTGATCAACGCCGCGTTCTCCAGGAACTGCTCCGGCTGGTGGAAGCACCAGTGGGCGAACCCGTACGCGCGCCGCAGCACGTCGTCGTCCTGCTCGCGGTGGGCCTCCATCGCCAGCTGCGACAGCTCGGAGAAGAAGACGTGGCAGGACCACTCCTCGGTCATGGCGACATCGCGAAGTTCCGGCACCAGTGCCGTCGCCCTTTCCCGCCAGTCCACCACGAGGACCAACGGTAGTCGGTGGATCTTCCCGATCCGACCGCCGACGCCCACCTGTGACCGCCTCGTCACCGAAAGCATTGCGCTGATCAGCCCACACCGATCGGATGGTCTTGTGTATCGACCTGTTCTCATCCAGGGGCAGGCTTGGCCCCTTGTGGCATGTTGAGCCATGTGATGGTCGACGAGAACGAGGTCGACCGGGACCTGCTCGCCAGGGTGCGCGACGGAGACGACTCGGCCTACGGCGAACTGTTCTCCCGGCACGCGGACGCGGTCCGCCGTTTCTCACTCAGGCACGTCCGCGAGGCGGCCGAGGCCGACGATCTCACTGCGGAGTCGTTCTTCCGCATGCTGCAGGCGATCCGCCGGGGCAGCGGTCCCACCGATCACGTGCGCACGTACCTGCTGACCGTCGCGCGCCGGGTGGCGTGGGAGTGGAGCGGGCGGCGGCGTGACGTCCCGGTCGACGACGAGGAGCTGAGCAGGCGGACCGAGCCGGTGGCCGACAACGCCGCCAGGCGCGCCGAGCACAACCTGATCACCCGCGCGTTCTCCAGCCTGCCGGAACGCTGGCGCGTGGTGCTGTGGCGCGTCGAGGTGGAAGGCGAGCGCCCCGCCTCCGTGGCACCGCACTTCGGGCTGTCGCCGAACGCCATGTCGGCGTTGGCGCGGCGTGCGCGCGAGGGGCTGCGCGCGGCCTACCTGCAGGCTCACCTCGCCGTGGACGACGGGCGGTCGTCGTGTGCGGCGATCAGGGCCAAGCTCGGCACGTTCACCGCCGGCGGGGTCCAGGGCGTCGAGGAACGCCGGATCCGCGCCCACCTGGACACCTGTTCGTCCTGCTCACAGCTGCACGCCGAGCTCAACGAGGTCTGCGCGACGCTGCGGGCCAACGCGGCGTTCCTGGTCGTGCCGTCCACGCTCGGGCTGGCGTTCGCCGGCAAGGTGCTGCTCGGCAAGGCGAAGCTGGCCGTCGCCGCCGCGTCGATCGCCACGATCGGGCTGGTCGGGACGGTGGCCACGGTGTTCTCGGACGGGCCGGGCACGGCGCTGCTGCAGCCCGACCAGAACCCGGTGGTCCAGTCGCTGCCCTCCGGCACGACCAGCGGCCACAGCCAGGAGCTCGTCCAGGTCCCGCCCGCACCCCAGCAGCACCAGCCCCAGCAGCACCGCGAGAACGTGGTCGTGCCCGTCGGGAACCGTCCCGCTGGCGAGACGGTGCGCAGGACGTCGTCCGCCCCGCCGCCGGCCACCGAGCAGCGGCGCGAACCGGCGACCGAACGCGCGGAACCGGTCGGCAAGTCGTCGGGCCCGGCCACCTCCGAGGTCGAGACGACCACGGAGTCGACGCCGCGCGGGGTCAAGTCGCTCGACACGCCGTCCTCGTCGCAGCCGCCTTCGACCAGCTCAACGTCCTGCTACCCGCCACCGGCGCCGCCCACGACGTCGACGACGATCACGCTCTACCCGAAACCGCGGACCGACTGAGGTTCACCCACAAGGCTCACCCCGAGACCGGTACGGTTTGACCAAGACCGACTGAGCGTGGGAGACGGGTGTCATGACGCGGCTGGTGCGCGGTGCGGACGGGCGGATGTGGACGGTGCACAGCCGCATCGAATGGCGCAATCCGGTGATCTCCGATGACTTCGAGCACGATGTGAGCGGTGGCGCGCTGCCGGGCATCATGATGGCCGGCCTGCTGCTGATCATGGCGGTCGTGCTGGTCGCGTGGACACCGGAGCAGGTCGTCGTGCCGTCGTGGCTGGTCCTCGCGTTGATCATCTTGTTCCTGTTCTTCCCGGTCCGCTGGGCGCTGCGCCGCCCGCACACGCTGGTCGCCGAGAGCAAGGCGACCCCGGACGAGCTGCCGCCGGAGCGCTGGGTCGGCCAGGTCCGCGGCCCGCTCGCCGTGCGCCAGGAGGCCTCGCGGGTGGCCAGGACGATCGAGATGCACTCGCTGCCCGACGTCGAAGGTCCGCTGCAACCCGTCGACTGATGCGACACTGGACCGGTGCCCGAGCTACCCGAGGTAGAAGCACTGGTTCACCACCTGCGTGAACACGCTGTCGGCCGCACCGTGCACCGCGTCGACGTGGCGTCGCTCCAGGTGCTGAAGACGTTCGACCCGCCGTGGACCGCGTTGCACGGCCAGGAGGTCGTGGCCGCGCACCGGCACGGCAAGCACCTGGACCTGGAGGTCGCGGACGGCTTGCACCTGGTCGTGCACCTCGCACGGGCCGGGTGGCTGCGCTGGGCGGACACCATGGCGGCGCCACCGCCCAAGCAGGGCCGCGGGCCGCTGGCGTTGCGCGTCCACCTCGGACCGCCCGGCCAGGGACCCGGCTTCGACCTCACCGAGGCGGGCACCAAGAAGGGGCTCGCGGCGTGGATCGTGCACGACCCGAAGACGATCGCCTCGATCGCGCGGCTCGGCCCGGACGCGTTGCAGCTCTCCCGCACCCAGCTCGAAGACCTGCTGCACAAGCGCACCGAGCGGCTCAAGACCGCGCTGACCGACCAGAGCCTGATGGCGGGCATCGGCAACGCCTACTCCGACGAGATCATGCACCTGGCCCGGCTCTCGCCGTACGCCACGGCCGGGCGCCTGGACGACGAGCAGCTGGACCGCCTGCACGAGGCCATGATCAGCACGCTGACCGACGCCGTGGCGCGGTCGGTGGGGCAGGACGCGGCCCGGCTCAAGGGCGAGAAGCGCTCCGGCCTGCGGGTGCACGCGCGGACCGGGCTGCCGTGCCCGGTGTGCGGCGACACCGTGCGCGAGGTGTCGTTCGCGGACAAGGCGTTCCAGTACTGCCCGACCTGCCAGACCGGCGGCAAGCCGCTGGCCGACCGCCGGTTGTCCCGCCTGCTCAAGTGACGATCAGGACCTCCAGGGTGCGGGGGCCGTGGACGCCCTCCACCCGGTTCAGCTCGATGTCACTGGTCGCGGACGGGCCGCTGATGAACGTCAACGGCCGCGTGGGTTCCAGCCGTGCCAACGCTTCCGGCACCGATCCGGCGATCTGGCCGGCCCGCACCACGCACAGGTGGTAGTCGGGCAGCAGGGTCAGCGCACGCCGTCCCTGCGCCGCACCGCCGTCGAGCACGATCGTGCCGGTGTCCGCGATCGCGACCGCGCACCCGGTCAGCACGCCGTCCGCCCCGTCCAGCTCCTCGATCGACAACGGCTCGCGCAGCCACTCGACCCCGTCGACCAGCCACTCCTCCGGCAGCTCTGGTGGAGCCACGATCCGCTTGCCGCGCAACGAGGTCAGCGCCGCCGGGACGTCGGTCACCACCCGCACGACCGCCCGGTAGTCGGCCACGCGCTCGGCGAACAGCTCGACGCCGCCCGCTCCGGTCCGGTGGTAGCCGCGGACGACGGGCTTGGCCGGCGGCACCTGCGCGGCACGGATCCGCCGGAGGATCTCCTCGCGTGCGGCCGTGTTCGTCACTTCTCGCAACGGTTCTCCTTCCACCACGCGCGGAACGACTGGGCGGGCGGAGCGGGCACGTCCCGTGAGGACGTCCACCTCGACCCCGGCCACGGCAGCGACGTGATCTTCCCGTCCCTGGCCAGGAACCGGGCCAGCGAACCGACCTGCTGCGCCTTCTCGTAGCGCGCGGCCGACCCGAACACCCACGCCGCGGCCGCCATCGCGACCGATTCCGCGGTGCGCCCCTTGGCTTCCACGACCTCGGCGCGCAGGTGCGTCAGCACCGACGGGATGTCGATGCGCACCGGGCAGACCTCGAAGCACGCACCGCACAGCGAGGAGGCGAACGGAAGTGACGCCGCCTGCGGGTCGTGCAGGTCGCCGACCAGCTGCGGCGTCAGGATCGCGCCGATCGGGCCGGGGTAGACCGAGCCGTACGACTGGCCGCCGGTGCGTTCGTAGACCGGGCAGACGTTCAGGCACGCCGAACACCGGATGCACCGCAGCGCCTGACGCCCGACGGAGTCCTGGAGCGTCGCCGTGCGGCCGTTGTCGATCAGGACGAGGTGGAACCTCTGTGGACCGTCGCCGGGCGTGACGCCGGTCCACACGCTCGTGTACGGGTTCATCCGCTCCGCCGTGGACGACCGCGGCAGCAGCTGCAGGAACACTTCGAGGTCCTGCCACGTCGGCACGAGCTTCTCCACGCCCATCACGGTGATCAGCGTGTCCGGCAGGGTCAGGCACATCCGGCCGTTGCCCTCGGACTCCAGCACCACGATCGACCCGGTGTCGGCGACGGCGAAGTTCGCGCCGGAGATCGCCACCTTCGTCGTGAGGAACTTCTGCCGCAGGTACACCCGCGCCGCCTCGGCCAGGTCCGCCGGCTCGTCGGAGACCTCGACACCCATGCGGCGCTGGAAGATCTCCCGGATCTCCGAGCGGTTGCGGTGGATCGCCGGCACCAGGATGTGCGACGGGCGGTCGTCGCCGAGCTGCACGATCAGCTCCGCCAGGTCCGTCTCGACCGCGTGCACGCCACCGGCTTCGAGCGCCTCGTTCAGCCCGATCTCGGCGGTGGCCATGGACTTGACCTTGACCACCTCGGTGGCGTTCTCGGCACGGCACAACCCGAGCACAATCCGGTTGGCCTCCTCGGCGTCCCGCGCCCAGTGCACGACACCACCGCGGGCCGTGACCGACTCCTCGAGCTGCACCAGCAACGTGTCGAGCCGCGCCAGGACGTCGTCCTTGATCTGCTCACCGGCGACGCGCAGCTGCTCCCAGTCGTCCACCTCGGCGACCGCGGCGGCCCGGCGCCCGCGGATGGTCCCGGTGGCCTTGCGCAGGTTCTGCCGCAGCTGCGTGTCGCCGAGAGCGGCCTTGGCGGCCTTGGGGAACGTGGGACTGCCCAGCCACGTCACGGGGTTGCGCGCCACGGGTCCTCCTCCGTCGAAGCCAGGATCTCCGCCAGGTGCACCGTCCGCACGCCCGTCCGCAGCCGCGACAGGCCACCGCCGATGTGCATGAGGCAGGAGTTGTCACCGGCGGACAGCACCTCGGCGCCGGTGTCGAGCACGCACCGCATCTTGTCCGCCAGCATCGCCGTGGACGTCTCGGCGTTCTTCACAGCGAACGTGCCGCCGAAGCCGCAGCACTGCGTGGCGTCCGGCAGTTCCACCAGATCGAGTCCCCTGACCGCCCTGAGCAGCGCCAGCGGCTTGTCACCGACACCCAGCATGCGCAGCGAGTGGCATGTGGGGTGGTAGGTGACCCGGTGGGGGAACCACGCACCCACGTCCGTCACTCCGAGCACGTCCACGAGGAACTCCGCGAGCTCGAACGTGCGCGGGGGAGCGGTGCCGAGCGTCGGGTGGACCTCCCTGACCATCCCCGCGCATGACCCGGATGGCGCAACGATGTGGTCGTACTCCCCGAAGACGTCGGTGTACTTCCGCGCCAGCGGCCGCGCGTGGTCGCGGTACCCGGTGTTGAAGTGCATCTGGCCGCAGCACGTCTGGTCGAGCGGGAAGTCGACCGTGCAACCGAGGCGCTCCAGCAGCCGGACCACGGCACGCGCCGTCGACGGGAAGAACGTGTCGGTCAGGCAGGTCGCGAACAGAGCCACTTTCACCCGCACACCCTCTCCCCAAATTCATCGGATGTCTAGCCGGACCGGTGGACCGTACGGGGGTACGACGGTCGTGCCTCTTGCTATAGGGGCACCCCACAGCACAGCATGTGCCATGTGGGCGACCTGTTGACCGAGCGCGCGGTGCTCGGTGTCATCGCGACCCTGGCCGTTCTCGGCCTCTTCGTGATGCTGTGCCGCGCTCGACGGGTCAGCACCTCCGTCGAGGACGCCGTGATGGACATGCTCGACCGCATGTCCAAGGCGTCGAGCGACCTGCGCGCGGGCCTGACCCAGGAGGCCGCCGACAAGGCCACACCCCACCTGCGCGAGATGCTGCGCTGCGTCGCGGTCGCCATCACCGACGAGGAAGGCACCGTCCTGTCGTGGGACGGCGGCGCGAACGACCACTACGAGTACCTCCGCGACACCGTTGCCCGTGCGATCAACGCCTGCCACAAGGAACACGTCGACCACCGCAAGCTCGGCTGCGAGCTGCAGGGCCCGTGCTCCCTGCACAGCGTCGTCGTGGTCCCGCTGGTCGTCGAGGGCGAGGTGGCCGGCACGTTGATCGTGGTGAGCGGCGTCGCCTCGAAGCGCCAGATCCGCATGGCCGAGGAAACCGCCCGCTTCGTCTCGACCCAGCTGGAGCTGGAGGTCGTCCAGAAGCAACGCCAGGCACTGGCCCAGGCCGAGGTGAAGGCCCTGCGCGCCCAGATCTCACCGCACTTCGTCTACAACGCCCTGAACACGATCTCCTCGCTGATCCGCACCGACCCCGCGCACGCCCGCGAGCTGCTCCAGGAGTTCGCCGAGTTCACGCGCTACTCGTTCCGCACCGACGGCCTCTTCACGACCCTGGCCGACGAGCTCACGAACATCCACCGCTACCTGACCATCGAACAGGCCCGCTACGGCTCCCGCCTCAACGTCCGCCTGCGCATCGCCCCCGAGGTCCTCCAGGTCGTACTGCCGTTCCTGGTCCTGCAACCCCTGGTGGAAAACGCGGTCCGCCACGGCCTGGCCAAGAAACCCGGCGGCGGCATGCTCACCATCACCGCCGAGGACAACGGCAGCGAGGCCCTGATCAGCGTCGAAGACGACGGCGTCGGCATGGACCCCGACCGCCTCGACGACATCAAGGACGCCCACCAAACCGGCGCGCACGTGGGCATCGGCAACATCAACGACCGCATGCGCACCGTCTTCGGCGCCGAATACGCCCTGGTCGTGGAAACCGCCCCGAACGCAGGCACCAAGGTCATCCTGAAAGTGCCGAAGTTCGCCCGCAACGTCCTGCCGAACCTGAACATCGGCTCCCAGATGACCGACGAGCCGATGACCGCCGAACAGCCCGTGGTCCGCGCCTGACCTTCGCCTTGTGCACGCCTGATCCGCGCCGCGTCGCGAGCCTGGCTCGGACCGCCGTCGCGGCCTGCCCCGCCGCCGTTGCGCTTCCGCCGAGCCGACCCGCGTGCGCTTCGTTCGCAGGCTCGCGCAGGGGTCCCCTCGGAAGTTGGATCCCCCGCGACCCAAAGTACGCGCGAGGTCTGACAGTTTCGGGCAGGTCGACGCAGGCCAGCGCGGAGGCAGGCCAGCGCCGAGGCAGACCAGGAGGACGCAGGCCGGGGCGACACGAGGTGGGAGTGGTGGTCAAAAACGGGACAAGCCCCGGCAGACGACTCTTGCCAGCACCCGGACCTCAACCCACCGATCGAGCGAAGCGAGACGAATCTCCTTCACCTCAGGCTTTCCGCACCCGTCGAGCGAAGCGAGGCGTTTCTACCTTCCCTTGACGGGTAGCGATATCAAGGCCCTCGACCTGCGATTGGGGCTTGACTTTGAGGGCGGGGCGATACCCTGGTAGGGATCGGCCGGGCTCCCTTATGCCCGGCTTTTGAAGGCCGACTCATCGCCCCGTTAGAGGCTCGAAGTCAAGCCCCAATCGCGATCGTCGCCGATCGTCGCGAAGCGGCGATGAACCCCGAACGTCGTCCCTGCCTGCAAGACCACCCACCCAAGGCGACACGCAAACGGACCCAACTCAACCCCGGTGCCAAGGCAACAGGCAAACGAACCCAACCCTCAAAGGTGACCCGCTCCACAACTTGCATCGTCAACCAAGCTCAACCACAGCCCCCAACCTGCCGATTGTGGTGTTGACCAATGAACAGCCGCCCGTGACCGAACACGGCCCGGCCGCGAGTTAAGGGCATCGTCAATTGCAGGAACAACAAGCACCTGAGCGTGTCCGCGTCTGCATCAAGTGCACCGCAAAGGGTTATTCCAGCTGCAGGTGCTGACCCGGAGCATCGCACCAAACCCGCAGGTCAGCGCGCTGCAACCGCCAGTGTCGTGATCAGCACGACGGCGCAGACACTCCAGCTCACCCACATCCAGTAGATGTGCATCGGCGTCGGTCCGGCGGCGTTCTGCCTGCCCCGGTCGTCCCACCACTCGACGTAGCGCTCGAGCCAGCGGATGGGGTTGAACGTCACCTGCCGACTCTAACCCGGTAACACGTGTTCCACGTCACGCGGGAGCAACCTGTCGCCGGTCCTGCTCCCGCGTGACCGGGAAACGCACGTACTGTCGAGTACATGAGCGTCACGGACAAGATCGCGGCCCGTCTTCCGCGGGTCATGGACCGGGGTGAGCGCCCGCCGGTGGTCGCGGCAGTGCGGTTGCACGGGGTGATCACCCCGCAGTCGTCGCCGGTGGCTCGCAACACGATCAGCCTCCAGAACGTGGAAACGGCCATCAACCGGGCGTTCGACAACGAGCGGCTCATCGCCGTGGCGCTGCTCATCAACTCGCCTGGTGGTGCGCCGACGCAGTCCGCTCTGATCGCCGAGCGCATCCGTGAGCTCGCGACGAAGAAGCACGTGCCGGTGCTCGCGTTCTGCGAGGACGTCGCGGCGTCCGGTGGTTATTGGCTGGCGTGCGCGGGTGACGAGATTTATGCGCACGGAACGAGCCTCGTGGGTTCCATCGGTGTCGTGAGTGCCGGGTTCGGGCTCAACGGCCTGCTCGACAAGGCCGGTGTGGAGCGGCGGGTCTACACGGCCGGTGCGAACAAGGTGCGGCTCGACCCGTTCCAGGAGGAGAAGCCCGAGGACGTCGAGTGGCTCAAGGGGCTGCACGCGGACCTGCACGAGCAGTTCAAGCTGTGGGTGAAGGAACGCCGTGCGGCCAAGCTCAAGGCGGCCGACGACGAGCTGTTCACGGGTGAGGTGTGGACCGGCGGCAAGGCCGTGGAGCTGGGGCTGGTGGACGGCATCGGCACGATCCGGTCCGTTCTCGCCAAGCGGTTCCCGAACGCCGAGCTGACGATCGCGGAGCCGCGCCGGCCGCTGCTCGCGAAGCTAGGACTTGCCGGGACGACCACCCGATCGGGGGATCTCGTCACGCAGGTGCTCGCGAGCCTGGAGGAACGTGCTCGCTGGTCCCGATTCGGGCTGTGAGCATCAGTTCGGTTTCGCAGGGCGTGTCGAGGCCCGTTCTGGCGTAGACATGACCGCACATTGATGGGCAAGATGCCCGACACAGTGAGTATCCAAGACAACGCCGGTCTCCTCGTCCTCGCAGTCGATGACGAGGCTCCTGGCCTGAGCGAGATCAAGTTCCTCCTCGAGAGCAGCCCTCACATCCGGCGCGTGCTGACGGCGTTCGACGCCGCGGAGGCGCTGCGCATCCTGAGGGGTGACTACGAGCAAGAGGTGATGGCGCGCACCAAGGCCGGCCTGCCGCCGGTCGACGCGGTGTTCGCCGACATCAACATGCCTGGCCTTTCGGGCATGGATCTCGCGCGGGTGCTGTCCGCGTTCAGGTACCCGCCGGCGCTCGTCTTCGTCACGGGTGTGGAGGAACGGGACGCGCTCGTCACGGCGTTCGACGTGGGTGCGCTCGACTTCATCAACAAGCCGATCAACGAAGAGCGCGTGCTCAAGGCCATCTCCCGCGTCGCCGACCGGGTGGGTAGGTCCGCGGCGCCGGTGGCGGCCACGTCCGCTGCTCCCGGTGTGGCGGAGCCGAGTGACGACGAGGTCATCCCGGTCGAGCTCGGTGGCACCATCAAGCTCGTGCCGCGCGCGTCCGTGCGGTACGTCGAGGCGCAGGGCGACTACGCCCGGCTGCACACGCAGGACGGCAGCCACCTGGTGCGCATCCCGCTCGCGCAGCTGGAGGAACGCTGGGCGAACGCGGGTTTCGTGCGCATCCACCGCTCGTACCTGGTGGCGTTGCCGCTGGTGAGCGAGCTGCGGATGACGGCGAACGGCTACGCGGTCGTGATCGGCACCGGTGAGGGCGCCAAGGAGCTCCCGGTCAGCCGCAGGCACACCAAGGAGCTCAAGGAACGGATCGTGCGACCGCCGAAGAGCGGCTGGTGAGCAGGCACGACGCGGGGAAGCCCGAGCAAGCCGGTCGCGACGCCTGGCTCGGTGAGCAGGCCCGCAAGCCGCGCAGGCGCAGGGTCGTGCTCGCGGACTCCACGAAGTCGCGCGGCAAGGCCGTGCGCACGATCATCGAGTTGCAGGAGCAGACCAGCGTCGGTGAGAAGCTGATCCGCGACCTCATCAGGCAGCAGCTCAAGTCCGCGTTCGGGCTCGCCTTCCTGGTGCTGGTCGGGATGTGCCTGCTCCCGATCACCTTCTACCTCTTCCCGGCGATCGGGGACCTCGAGGTCCTCGGCATCGGTGTCCCCTGGCTCGTGCTCGGCCTCGCTCCCTTCCCGGTGCTCTACGGCGTCGGGTGGGTGTTCCGCAGGCAGGCCGAACGGCACGAGCGCGACTTCGTGAACATGGTCGACCGCTGACGTGAACGCCACCGTCTGGAGCCTCACCGCCATCGTCGCCGTCGCACTGGTGACGTTCCTGCTCGGCTACGTCGGGTCCCGCACCGCGAACACCACCCCGGACTTCCTGGTGGCGCGGCGGTCGATCCCGGCGACCCGCAACGCCGCCGCGATCTCCGGTGAGTACCTGTCCGCGGCGTCGTTCCTGGGCGTGGCCGGGCTCGTGCTCAAGGACGGCGTCGACGCGCTCTGGTACCCGATCGGCTTCACCGCTGGCTACCTGGCGCTGCTGCTGTTCGTCGCGGCACCACTGCGGCGTTCCGGTGCGTACACGCTGCCCGACTTCGCCGAGGCCCGGCTGGGGTCGGCGAACGTGCGGCACTTCAGCACGTTCTTCGTGGTCTGCATCGGCGTGCTGTACCTGGTGCCGCAGCTGCAGTCGGCCGGCCTGACGCTCACGACGATCACGGGGCTGCCCGCGTGGCTCGGCGGGCTGGTCGTCACGGCCATCGTGGTGGTCAACGTGCTGGGCGGCGGCATGCGCGCGATCACGCTCGTGCAGGCGTTCCAGTACTGGGGCAAGCTCTTCGCGATCGCCGCGCCCACGTTCGTTCTCTTCGTGGTGTTCCTCGCCGCGCCGGACCGGGGCACGCAGCCGATCACCGACGAGGGCGTGGTCAGGTTCCCCAAGGCCGAGCAGATCACCGTCGCCGAGCAGGACATCAAGGTCCGCGTCGACGAGCCGCTGAGGCTGACGGTGCGCGGGCAGATCGACGGCAGGGACGCCGACGGGCCGGTGTACTGGAGCCGCGGCGTCTACGAGCTGAGCCCCGGCACGGTCATGGAGTTCCCCGCCGGGAGCCCGGTGCCGGTGGTCGAGGGCTCGCCGACGACCAACCACGACTGGCTGCGCCCGCAGACCGGTGGCCTGTCGGACCTGTTCCGGACCTACTCGCTGATCTTCGCGACGTTCCTCGGCACGATGGGCCTGCCGCACGTCCTGGTCCGCTTCTACACCAACCCGGACGGCAAGGCGGCCAGGCGGACGGCGCTGCACGTGCTGTACCTGCTGGGCCTGTTCTACATCTTCCCGACGGTGCTGGGCGTGCTGTCCCGGCTCTACCTGCCGCAGCTGCTGGTGAACGGCAAGACCGACGCCGCGGTGCTGATGCTGCCCCAGACGATGGTGCCGAACCTGGGCGGTCAGATCCTCGGCGCGATCGTCGCGGCGGGCGCGTTCGCCGCGTTCCTGTCAACCTCGTCCGGACTCGTCGTGTCCGTCGCCGGGGTCGTCTCGACGGACATCATGCCGGGCAAGGTTCGTGACTTCCGGTGGGCGACGGTGTTCACCGGACTCGTCGCGATCGCGCTCGCACTGCTGCTCCCGCGCTCCGATGCGTCACTGACCGTGGCCATGTCGTTCGCGCTCGCCGCGTCGACGTTCTGCCCGCTTCTCGTCCTCGGGATCTGGTGGCGCGGCCTCACGTGGGTCGGCGCCGTGTGCGGTCTCGTCGTCGGTGGCGGCATGGTGATCTCGGCCCAGGTGATCAGCGTGATCAGCTCCTACACCGGCCGCTGGGCGCCCGCTGTGTTCACCCAACCAGCGCTGATCACGGTGCCGATCGCGTTCGCGACCATGATCGTTGTCAGCAAGGCGACCCGCAGGCGCGTGCCGGCCGACGTCAGCCAGATCCTCCTGCGGCTGCACGCGCCGGACCCGCTCGGCTTCATCCGCGACCGCGACATCGCCCGCTTCGGGACCGCGGAGGAGAAGGCCAGGATGGCCGGCGGCAAGCGCAGGGGAGCCGGACAAACACGCTGAGTTATCGGCGTTTCGAACGGGTGAAAATTGGTCACTCGAATCGGTGAACGGTGATTCCGGTCACGCTGAGTGCCCTTCGTCTACGAATACTGACCGTTCGTCGCATCACCCGACTGCTTGGCGCATGGCCTCGAACGGAGTCTTACCTGAGTGACTCAAGTCTCCATACGGTTCACGACCAAGAACGGACCGCACCTGGAGGCATCACGTGCCTGTCACGTTGCTGACACCTACGAGTACCGCGAGGAGGGGGTTGTGAGCACCGTCGAGCACACCCCGAGCGAGTCGGGCCCCGATGCGCAGAAGTGGGCCGACGTCCAAGCCAGCGCTGACTTCGTGGAGTTGAAACACCGCCTGCGCAAGTTCGTCTTCCCCGTCTCCGGGCTGTTCCTCGCGTGGTACGTGCTGTACGTGCTGCTCGCGGACTACGCGCACGGCTTCATGTCCACCAAGGTGTTCGGCAACATCAACGTCGGGCTCATCTTCGGCCTGCTGCAGTTCGTGTCGACCTTCGTCATCACGACGCTGTACGTGCGGCACGCCAACAAGAACCTCGACCCGTTGGCGGAGAAGCTCCGCGGTGAGATCGAGGGAGACGGCAAGTGAAAGAGTCCAGCCCGATCCTCAACATCAGCATCTTCGGTGTCTTCGTCCTGATCACGCTGTTCGTGGTCATCCGGGCGAGCCGCAACACCAAGACCGCTGCCGACTACCTCGCCGCCGGTCGTGCCTTCACCGGTCCGCAGAACGGCATCGCGATCGCCGGCGACTACCTGTCGGCCGCGTCGTTCCTCGGCATCGCGGGCGCCATCGCCCTCAACGGCTACGACGGCTTCCTGTACTCGATCGGCTTCCTGGTGGCGTGGCTCGTCGCGCTGCTGCTGGTCGCCGAGCTGCTGCGCAACACCGGCAAGTACACGATGGGCGACGTGCTGAGCTTCCGGATGCGCCAGCGCCCGGTCCGCGCCGCCGCCGCGACCTCGACGATGGCCGTCTCGTTCTTCTACCTGCTGGCCCAGATGGCCGGTGCCGGTGGTCTCGTCGCCCTGCTGCTCGGCATCACGGGCACCGGCGGCCAGGCCCTCGTCATCGCCGTGGTCGGCGCCCTGATGATCGCCTACGTCCTCATCGGCGGCATGAAGGGCACCACCTGGGTGCAGATCATCAAGGCGGTCCTGCTGATCGCCGGTGCCGGCGTCATGACCGTCTGGGTGCTCGGCAAGTACGGCTTCAACCTCTCGTCCCTGCTCGGTGCCGCGGTCGACAACGCGCCGAAAGCGGGCGAGAAGCTCCTCGGCCCCGGCTTGCAGTACGGCAAGACCGGCACCAGCAAGCTGGACTTCCTCTCGCTGGCGCTCGCCCTCGTGCTCGGCACCGCGGGTCTGCCGCACATCCTGATGCGCTTCTACACCGTGCCCACGGCGAAGGAAGCCCGCCGCTCGGTCGTGTGGGCGATCTGGCTGATCGGCATCTTCTACCTGTTCACGCTGGTCCTGGGCTACGGCGCCGGTGCGCTGGTCGGCCCGGACGCGATCAACAAGGCGCCCGGCAAGGCCAACTCGGCCGCTCCGCTGCTCGCGCTCGAACTGGGTGGCCCGATCCTGCTCGGCCTGATCGCGGCGGTCGCGTTCGCCACGATCCTCGCGGTCGTCGCCGGCCTGACGATCACGGCGTCGGCGTCGTTCGCGCACGACATCTACGCCAACATCATCAAGAAGGGCCAGGCGGAGGACAAGGACTCCGAGGTCAAGGTCGCCCGCCTCACCGCGATCGTGATCGGCCTGGTCTCCATCGGCGGCGGCATCGTCGCCAACGGCCAGAACATCGCGTTCCTCGTGGCGCTGGCGTTCGCGGTCGCGGCCTCCGCCAACCTGCCGACGATCCTCTACTCGCTGTTCTGGAAGAGGTTCAACACCTCGGGCGCGCTGTGGAGCATCTACGGCGGCCTGGCCGTGACGATCACCCTGATCATCCTGTCGCCCGCCGTCTCCGGCACGCCGACCTCGATGTTCAAGAACGCCGACTTCGACCTGTTCCCGCTGTCGAACCCCGGCATCGTCTCGATCCCGATCGCGTTCCTGCTCGGCTACGTCGGCACGATCCTGTCGAAGGACAAGGCCGACCCGGTCAAGCAGGCCGAGATGGAGGTCCGCTCCCTCACCGGCGCGGGCGCCGAGAAGGCCATCGCGCACTAGCTTGTCGCACTGCCGAACGGGCCGTCCTGGAGATCTCCGGGGCGGCCCGTTCCGCGTTCGTGCAACCCGGCGGCGGCTGACCGCGTAATGAACGCGAACGCAGCACGAGCATGGGGGATCGGAGTGCGGCGAGACGAGGAGTTCTCGGAGTTCTTCACGAGCCGGTTCGACTGGGCCCGGCGCACCGCGTACGCGTTGTGCGGCGACTGGTCGGAGGCCGAAGAGCTCGCGCAGAACGCATTCGTGCGTGCCTACGCGAAGTGGCCCAGCGTCCGGCGGGAGACCGCGGAGGCCTACGTCCGCACGATCGTGACGCGGCTGTTCATCAACAGCCGCCGCGTGCGCGAACGCCCGGTCGCCGACCTGCCGGAGCACGGCGTCGGCGGCGGTTTCGACGACCCCGACGCCCGCCTGCACGCGGCGTTGCGGAAGGTGCCGCCGAAACAGCGGGCCGCGCTGGTGCTGCGGTACGTGCACGACCTGTCCATCGAGCAGACGGCGGCCGAGCTGGGCTGCTCGGAGGGCAACGTGAAGAGCCAGACCGCCAGGGGCTTGGCGACGCTCCGCGAGGCGTACGGCGAGCCGATCACCACGGAGAGTGCCCGATGAGGATCGAAGACGAGCTGCGCGGAGCTCTGGACGTGCCCGCGCCACCACCGACAACGACGCTGGACGACGTGCTGCGGCGGGGCAAGCGCCGGGTGGCCGTGCGCCGGGCCGGACTCGCCGGCGGTGTGCTGGCCGTGGTGGCGGTGATCGGCATCGGCAGCGTCGCGTGGCGGACGGCAGCGAACCCCGAGCTGTCGCTCGCCGCCGGCCCGGCGTCCTGGCCGCGGGTGAGCTGCGGCGAGGCCGGTCCGCAGCCGGACGTGGTGCGGGACATGGGCATCCGACTGTCCTCGTTCGAGCAGATGAGGGCCTGGCGAGCCGCGGTGCAGGAGGTGGTCCCCGGCCGGGTCGTCGACTCGGAGCTCCCGGAGGACGCCACCAACCCCGCCAGCGTCCACTACGACGACCACAGGGCGTTCCGGGTCGACGTGCTCGACCGGCAGGGCGCGGGGAGCCTGCGGTTCGCGATGGCCCGCTTCCAGGGCGAACCCGCCGCGGCCGCGGACAGCGTGCGGTGGGCGACCGGCACGTGCACCGCGATCCGCCGCTTCACCGGCCCCGACGGCACCGTGTACCAGCTCCACGCGCCCGCCGCCGAGGGGCAGGAGCTGCGCGTGCAGGCCCTGTACGTCTTCCGGCCCGACCACCTGGCGATCCGCGTCGAACAGGTCGACGCGGGCCGGACCAGCGCCAAGCCCACGCGGGACGCCCTGCCGTTGTCCGAAGTGGAGCTCGTGAGGCTCGGGGCCGCCGTCGCGGAGGTGCCCTGAGGGGTGGGCCGTGCCGGGAGGTTCACGTGAGTGCAACCTCCGGCATGGCACCATCTACGGCGTGACTGTTCCCAGCGTGGAGATCTCCGACGTTCCCGCCCAGCTGCCCGAAGGCGCCGTCCTGCTGGACGTGCGCGAGCAGGACGAGTGGGACGCCGGCCATGCGCCCGGTGCGCTGCACATCCCGATGAGCGAGATCGCCGCCCGTCTCGGCGAGGTGCCGAACGACACGCAGCTCTACGTCGTCTGCCGGGCCGGTGGCCGGTCCGCTCGCGTGACGCAGTACCTCAACGAGAACGGCTGGGAGGCCGTGAACGTCGAGGGCGGCATGCAGCACTGGGAAGCGGCCGGGCGTCCGCTGGAGGGCGGCGTCGACGGCATGGAACCCGAGGTCATCTGATCGTGCAGCCGCTGCAGCCGATGCGCGTGGACTGGGTCGCGACACCGCCACCCGGTGCGTACCCGCAGCCCGCGCGCCGGACGCAGCGGCTGCGCTACAACGGTCCGCCGCACTACCCCGTGCCGCCGCGGTGGGGCTTCCCGCTGCTGGCGTGGCGCTGGCCGACGGCCGTGCTCGACACGGCGGAGAGCGCCGACCCGGTCGACGGCGTCCGCCGCCTGGGCAGGACCGCGCAGAACACGCTGTGGCTGGTCGCGTTCGTGGCGGTCTGGGCGGCGGCGTCCGAGCTCTGGCGGTACGTGCTGCTGGCGATGAGCCGCTTCGGCGCGCTCTCGCCGACCGTGGTCAACACCTCGGACGCGATGGTCGTGTCCTCGTCGGCGCTCCTGCTGGTCGGCTGGCCGCTGGCGTTGCTGTTCACTGTGCTGTGGGCGCGGCGTGCGCGCCACGTCGCCGCGACGATCGTCGGCTACGGGCCGTCCCGCTCGGACCGCTCCGCGCTGCTCAGCCTGTTCGTGCCCGGCGTGAACCTCGTCGTGCCCGGTTCGGTGCTCGCCGAGCTGGAACACGCCGTGGCCCGCCGTCCTGCCGACGAACGCCCGCGCCCCTCCCGGCTGCTGCTGTGGTGGTGGGGCCTGTGGGCGGCCTCCGGCGTGCTGTTCATGATCACGGTGCTGTGGCTGCTGCGCGACGGCACCCAGGCCCAGGCCGACGGCGTGCTGCTGCACGCGCTCGGCGACCTGGTGCTGGCCGGCGTCGAGGTGACCACCGCGCTGATGATCCGCCGCATCACGACGCTGCTGCTGCCGGTGGACGCCGCGTCCGTCCGGCTGATGCGCGTCCTGGAGGTGAAGGACGCCCCGGCGCCGCCGCTGCGGCCGTTCCGCGCCTCCGGTTCGCCCCGCTGACCCCCGGCGTTCCCGTCGCGGCCTTCCCGGCGTCGCGCGGCGGTGCCAGGTTGGGTCCATGCGGACACTCATCGGCGCACTGGTGGTCGCGCTGGCCACACCGGGCCTGGCAGCTGCCCACCCACACCGCGACTTCGACCTGCAGGCCCACCGCGGCGGCCTCGGCCTGACCGTCGAGAGCACCCTCGCGGCGTTCGGCAAGGCGCTCGAGCTCGGCGTCACCACCCTGGAGCTGGACCTCCAGATCACCAGGGACGGCCGCGAGGTCATCACCCACGACCGCAGGACCAACCCGGCGAAGTGCCTCGACACCGCACCCGCGTTCCCCGGCGACCCCGACTTCCCCTACGCCGGCAAGTACGTGAAGGACCTGACCTTCGCGCAGGTCAGGACCCTCGACTGCGGCAGCACCCGGTCCCCGCAGCACTCCGGCCAGGAACTCTCGCCCGGCGCCCGCATGCCCACCCTGGCCGAGCTGTTCGCCCTGGCCCGCGAGCACCGCGCCTGGGGCGTCCGCTTCAACGTCGAGACCAAGGTCGAGGCCGCCGCCCCGCACGAGACCGCACCGCGCGAGCAGTTCGTCCAGCGCGCCGTCCAGGAGATCCGCCGCTCCGGCTTCCTGCCGAACGTGACCGTCCAGTCGTTCGACTGGGGCACCCTGATGCGCCTGCGCGAGGTCGAACCCCGCATCCCGCTGGTCGCACTGACCCAGCCCGAGTTCCTGCGCCCCGGCTCACCCTGGACCGGCGGCCTGGACCTCGACGACTTCGGTGGCAGCCCGTCCCGCGCCGTCCGCAGCTTCGGCGCCTCCGCGCTGTCCCCCGTGCACGGCAACCCGCAGAGCGGTGAGGTCGGCGACCCCGACTACGTCCCGTTCACCACCCGCGCCCTGGTCGCCGACGCCCACCGCAACGGCCTCAAGGTCATCCCGTGGACCGTCGACGACCCGGCCACCATGCACAAGCTGATCGACGACGGCGTGGACGGCATCATCACCGACTACCCCGACCGCCTGCGCGAGGTGATGGACGAACGCGGCTTCAAGCTGCCGCACAAGTACCGCGGGTAGGACGTCCGGTCACGCGCCGTCGGCGAGCTGCAGTGCGTGCAGGCCGCGGATCACGAACTCCGCGCGCCGGTCCGGCTGCTCGGCCAGCACCGCGCCGGGCAGCTTGCGGTGCAACGCCGACAGCGCCGCCTCCACCTCGATCCGCGCGAGCGGCGCGCCCAGGCAGTAGTGGATGCCCATGCCGAAGCCGAGGTGCTGGTTCTTCTCCCGGCCGATGTCGAGCTCGTCGGGGCGGTCGAACACCAGCGGGTCGCGTGCGGCCGCACCCAGCAGGGCCGCGATCTTCTCGCCGGGTTCCAGCACGTGGCCCGCGATCTCCACGCGGTCGGTCGCGGTGCGTTCGAAGAGCTGCAACGGCGAGTCGTACCGGATCAGCTCCTCCACGGCCGTGGGCAGCAGCTCCGGGGTCAGCCGCTCCCACTGCGACCGGTGCTCCATCAGCGCGTAGACGCCGTTGCCGATCACGTTGACCGTCGCCTCGTGGCCCGCCATCAGCAGCAGCACCGCGGTGGCGACGAGCTCGTCCTCGGTCAGCCGGGCGCCGTCGGTGTCGGTGACCGCGACCAGGTCCGACACGAGGTCCGCTCCCGGTGTGACCCGGCGCAACGCGATCAGCTCGCGCAGGTAGGCCACGAACTCGGTGGCGGCGCGCTCGGCCGCGTCCTGCTGCTCGGGAGGCAGGCCGTACTCGTACATCTTCACGATCGCGTTCGACCACGGCTGGAGCAGGTACCGGTCCGAGGCCGGCACGCCGAGCAGCTCGGCGATCACCTCGACCGGCAGCGGCGCGGCGACGTGCGCCAGCAGGTCGGCCTGACCGACGTCGGAGATCTTCGCGACCAGCTCGTCCACCAGCCGGTCGGCGAGCTCGGCCACCCACGGCCGCAACCGTTCGACGTGGCCGCGGCCGAACGCGGCGGCGACGAGGCGGCGCAGCCGGGTGTGCACCGGCGGCTCGTTCTCCAGCAGCGAGTTGCGGTGCAGCAGGTTGAACGACATGAACCGCTCCACCGGCTTCACGTCGGACCAGATGCGGCCGAGCGAGCGGTGGCGCAGGACGGCGGAGCAGGCGGCGTGCGAGACGGCGACGGCGATGCCCATGCCCTCGTGGTGGTGCACCTCACCGGCTGCTCGCAGCGAGGCGAAGGCCGGGTAGGGGTCGGCGATGAACTCGGGATCGCGCTGGTCGAACGTCACAACGCGGACGGTAGGTCGAGGTCGCGCCGAAGTCCACGGCCAGTTGATTGACGTCTCAAATTGTTGTGCACGAACTATGGTGCGACTGTGCAGCAGCCATCAGTCGTCGCGCACCGCGGTGCCTCCACCGACCGTCCCGAGCACACGATCGCGGCCTACGAGCTCGCCCTGAGAGAAGGGGCGGACGGGCTGGAGTGCGACATCAGGTTGTCCAAGGACGGCGAGATCGTGTGTGTGCACGACCGCACGCTCACCCGCACGTCCAACGGCCGTGGCACGGTCAGCGCGATGACGTTGGCCGAGCTGCAGCGCCACGACTACGGCAGCTGGCACCGGCACGGCCGGCCCGCCGAGCTGCTCCGGCTCGACCAGCTGCTGGAACTGGTCAAGGGCACGAACGTGCAGCTGTTCGTCGAGACCAAGCACCCGGTGCGCTACCGCAACGAGATCGAGCGCAAGCTCGCCGACGCCCTGGAGAAGCACCGGCTGCGGGAGCAGATCGTCATGATGTCGTTCTCGCAGAGCGCCGTGAAGGTGTTCCGCGAGCTCGCGCCGGACGTCCGCACGGTCCTGCTGCTCGACCGCCTCGGCCGGCACCGCGGCGGCGCGCTGCCGCCGTTCGCCGACTACACGGGGCCGGGCATCCACCTGCTGCGCAACGATCCCGGGTACGTCGACCGCGCGCGCCGGGCCGGGCACGAGACGTACGTGTGGACCGTGGACAGCCAGGAGGACATCGCGTTGTGCCGTGACCTGGGAGTCCGGTACCTCGCGACGAACGCCCCGGCGAACACGCGTCGGCTGCTGACGGCTAATTTGGCGACCTGACACGCCTGAGCACGAGGAGGGCCGAGGTGGCCAAGCGGACTGCCGTCAAGGACGCCCAGAATGACTTTTCTGGCCAGAAGGACGGGATCAACCCGAAGCAGCCCTGCCCGTGCGGCTCCGGCAAGCGCTACAAGGTCTGCCACGGAGCCCCCGGCGGCGCGGCGGACGTGATCGTGTCGCGGCCGTTCGAGGGCCTGGCCGCCGAGTGCGAGCTGATCGCGCTGCGCGAGTTCGTGCCGTCCGCGGTCGCGAAGCTGCCGGTGAAGGACGGCCGGGAGGTCACGCTCGCCACGGTGCTGCCGATGGCGGCGGCCGGGCTGATCCGCGGCGACGACGTGCCGTTCGTGGGCCTGCAGGTGCAGACGCGCTCCGGCGACATCAGCCGGGACCTGGCGCGGGCGCTGCAGTGGGCGCAGCAGGCGAAGGCAGGTGACGTGCTGCCGGTCGTCGGTCCCGACAACGGCGAGCACCCCGGCCGGCTGCAGGACCTGCTCGACCCCGAGGCCGAGATCGTGCCGCAGCTGCACACCGACTTCGTGTGGTGGATGCCGGAGGGCACCGAGCCCACCGGCGACGTCGCCCTGTCGCTGGAGCGCGCCAACTCGGCGATCCTGCCGACCGACCGCGTCGACGCCCCCGGCGTGAAGGCCGCGTACTGGGTGGACGCCGGCGACAAGGCGCACCTGCGCTGGGTCCGCCCGGAGCCGGAGGAGCAGCTGCTGCCCGCGATGGCCCGGCTGGCCGCCCGCGGCGAGCTGGACCTGGGCGAGGGCTCGCGGTACGCGGGCTCGTTCCGCGCGCACGGCCTGCTGGTGCCGGTGTGGGACCTCGACCGCGAGATGCACGCCCGCGAGTGGGCCGGTCCCGCCGAGGCGCTGGGCAAGCGCTTGCTGGAGGCGCTGGCCTCCGACGAGCCGCTGACCGACGCCGAGCGCCGGGCCCGTGACGGCCTGCGCGGCCGCCAGATCACCCTCCGCTGACGTTGTACCCGGAGTTGTACACAGGGTTGTCCACAAGGAGCTGTGGATAAGTGCTGCTGCACATCATCTCGACCGCCGACTGGGCCGCCGCCCGGTCGGCGGGTTCGATCGCGCCCGCCGCCGGCGAGGAGTTCGTGCACTGCTCCGACCGGGGCGTCGTGCACGTGACGGCGGGCAAGTTCTTCCACGGCCGCGACGGGCTGCTGCTGCTCGTCGTCGATCCCGGGCGGCTCGACGTGCCGGTGCGCTGGGAAGCCGTGCCGGACTCGCCGCTGTGGTTTCCGCACGTCTACGGCCCGATCCCGGTTGACGCCGTGGTGGAGGTCCACGACTTCCCGTGCTCGCCGGACGGTTCGTTCGTCCTGCCGGAGCCTGTTGCCGTTCTGTGATGTAGTGGTGGCAACCGGTTGCCACGCACGGACGTGATTTCCCCGAAGTCAGGTTGCCAGGGGGAGAGGACGTGCCGTGACCGCGGTGCTGCAACTTGAGTGGGCCGCGGCAAGCGGTGAGGGAAGAGCGGAAGCCGTGGGGGACTTCGCTGAGTTCGTCCGCATGTCCATGCCGGGCCTGCTGCGGTACGGGCACGCGCTGACGGGCAACCCGCACGACGCGGCGGACCTGGTGCAGTCGGTCCTGGAGAAGGTCGGCTCACGCTGGTCCGCCGTGCTGCGCAAGGGGGACGACCCGCTCGCGTACGTGCGCAGGGCGATGGCGAACACGCACATCAGCGTGTGGCGCCGGCGTCGGCGCGAGAACCTCGTGGCCGACTTCCCGGACACGCCGGTCATGTCGGACCTGAGCCGGCTCGAACACGAGCCGCTCTGGCAGGCCCTGCGCGACCTGCCGCCACGGCAGCGCGCCGTCATCGTCCTGCGCTACTACGAGAACCTCAGCGAGGCCGAGATCGCGCACGCGCTGGGCATCTCCTGCGGCACCGTGAAGAGCCAGGCCAGCAAGGCGATGGCGAGCCTGCGGACACGCTTGGAAAGGGACTGACCGTGAACATCGAGGACGAGCTGCGCCAGCTCTTCAAGGACGACGAACGCCTCGATCTGCACGTGTCGTCCCGGGCGGAGGAGACGGTCGTGCGCGGTGCACAACGCCGGCGGCAACGACGCGGTGCCGCCGCTGGGGCGTTCGCACTGGTGGCACTGGTCGGCGCCGGGGTGGGTCTGGTCCAGCTGCGCCACTACACCCTGAACACCGACCTGGCCGGGCCGTCGCTGTCGACCTCCGCGCCGTCCACGTCGACGCCACCGCCGTCGACCACGGTCATCACCGAGACCGTCACCGTGTCGCTGGACCCGCCGCCCACCGGCGGCACCGACACCGGGGGCGGCAACAACACCGGCAGCACCAAGAAGTCCACCGGCACCACGCCACCACCGCGCGCACCGGAGGCCGCGGCGCCGGTCTACAACAAGCTGACCCTCGCGATGACCGAGGCCGACGCGCTGAAGACGGGCATGCTGGTCGAGGGCCAGTTCCAGGCCGGCGAGGTGTGCAAGAACTACGCCATGACGTCGGTGAGCGACCCGAGGGCCGTGGTCATCTCGGCGGCCAAGGGCATCGTCCGGATCACGTTGCCCGAGTACGCGAAGACGTCGAGGAGCATCGGCACCGGGACGAAGGTCAGCGACGTCAAGGCCGCTTATCCGACCGCCGTGCAGAACGGGTCGGAGGTCACCGTGCAGATGAACACGGCACCGAAGTGGTTCTACGTCTTCGAGACCGACGGCACCACGGTGAAAACCGTGCGCATGCGCCTGGCCGACAGCGACTGCCCGTCCGCCTGAGCTGACGCACTTCGCCGACACCGGCGAGGTCCTCGTCATCAGGCTTTCCGCCAACACCGTCGAGTGCCCGATGACCGCCCTCTGGAGGAACTGGAAAGGCCCGCCTCCCAAAAGGGCGGCGGGCCTTGAGCCAGGCACTCCGACGTGCGAAGGAAATTTACAGCGCGCCACCGGCGGCGGTCGGCGCATTGGGGTCCGCGCCCTCGTCGCCGACGCTTTCGCGGGTGAGGAACGTCTCCACGTAGAACATGTTGCCGTCCGCGCGGTCCATGATGGTCAGCAGCGTCTTCATCGAGGAGACCTCCTCGACCTGCTCCTTCAGGAACCACTGCAGGAACTGCTCGCCGATGTAGTCGCCCTCCTCGCGGGCGGCCTTGGCCAGCGCCACGATCTGGTCGGTGACCTGCTGCTCCTGGCGCAGCGCGAGGTCGACGAGGTCGCGCGGCGCCTTGAACTCGTTGATCGGCGTCTGCGTGCCGGGAATGACGACCGGGATGTCGTTGTCCATGAGGAACTGCACGATCATCATGGCGTGGTTGCGCTCTTCGAGGGCCTGCTTGTAGAAGTGCGCGGCCAGCCGCGGCAGGTCCTCGTTGTCGAACCACACGGCGAGCGCGATGTACTGCTGCGAGGCGGAGAACTCGTTGCCGACCTGGGCCTGCAGCAGCTCGTGGAACTTCGACTTCTTGGACAGAATCTTCTTCACGTTCGAGGCCATGGCGAGTACGTTAGCCCAGAACGATGACGAATGCATTCCAGGAAAAGCTAACCTTTGTTTGGCGAGGTAATCCAAACAAAGGTTAGGCGTTCCTAAGAATCACACCAACGGCGCGCGGTCGATCGGGCACGACATGCACCGGGGACCGCCGCGGCCGGAACCGAGCTCGGAACCGGCGATGCGCAGCACCTCGACGCCGGCGTCCTCCAAGCGCGCGTTCGTCTCCACGTTGCGCTCGTAGGCGACGACCAGGCCGGGGCCGACCGCGAGCGTGTTGTTGCCGTCGTCCCACTGCTCGCGCTCCGCGGTGACCACGTCCAGGCCCGTGTCGATCACGCGCAGGCGTTCGATGCCCATGGCCTCGGCCGCCGCCTCCAGGAACGGCACCGGGCCGTCCACGCGCACGCCGCCGTCACCGTCGGAGCGCAACGGGTACGCGGTGAGCGTGTGGCGGATCGCCGGGTACATCACCACGGCGTCGCGGTCGACCATCGTGCAGACGGTGTCGAGGTGCATCGTGGCGCGTTCCTGCTCGATCGGCACCGCCAGCACCGTGTGTGCGAGACCGTCCGCGAGCGCGGAGCGGGCGAACGACTCCGCACCGGCCGGTGTGGTGCGCTCGCCGACACCGATGGCGATCACGCCGGGCGCGAGCAGCAGGACGTCGCCGCCCTCCAGCGGGGCCGAGTGGGCGCCGTACGCGCGGCCCGTGCGGCGGAACCGCGGGTGGTAGGCGTAGATCAGGTCCGTGAGCGTCGTCTCGCGGTCGCGGGCGGGCAGTGCGAGCGACGTGATGGCCACCCGGTCGCCGACCCACACCGACGAGTCGCGGGTGAAGAGCAGGTTCGGCAGCGGGTCGACGGCGAAGTCGATCGGCAGGTGCATCTTGCGCACCAGCGACGCGCCCTCGGCCGCGGGCAGCTCCTCGAACGTCATGCCGGTCATCAGCACCTGCGCCAGCTGCGGGGCCGGCAGCGAGCTGAGGTGGCTGCGCAGCGCGTCGGCCAGGTCGATGCCGAGCCGGCGCTCGTTGACCGCGCTGTGGATGCCCGCGATGCGCGCGCGGCTGTCCTCCAGCGCCTGCACCAGGACGTCCGACAGCAGCAGCACCTCGACACCGCGGGCGGTCAGCGTCGCGGCGAACGCGTCGTGCTCCTCCTGGGCCCTGCCGACCCACGGCACGCCGTCGAACAGCAGCTGGTCGTTGTTGCGCGGGGTGAGCCTCTTGAGCTCGTTGCCCGGCCGGTGCAGCAGCACCGTGCGCAGCGGGCCGACCTCGCTGTCCACGCGCGGCGCGGCGTCCGGAAGTGCTTCGGTCTCAGCGATCGTGTGCGCAGTCACCGGACGAGCGTAACCCTGAACAGTGCAAATCGTCGCCGCAGAGGCCTCAAGTTGACTGAAATCGCATCGAACGCCCTTTCGAAGCGTCGATTCGTTAATCCGAACCGGGGATCGACCGCCTGTTCGTTACGGCAGCCAGCTGACCTTCCCGCGCAACAGCGTGTAACCGACGAACGCCACCACGTCCAGGATGGTGTGTGCGAGCACCAACGGCCACAGACGCCTCGTCCGCTGCCAGTAGAAGCCGAACACCAGACCCATCACGAGGTTGCCGACGAACCCGCCGAAGCCCTGGTAGAGGTGGTACGACCCGCGCAGCACGGCCGCCGCGAACAACGCCGTGTACCGCCGCCACCCCAGCTGCTCCAGCCGCGTGATCAGGTACCCGACGACGAGCACCTCCTCCGCCCACGCGTTGCCGGCGGCGGCGAGGACCAGCGCGACGCTCATCCACCACTGGTTGTCCAGGGTGGACGGTTGCACGGCGAGGTTCAGCCCGAGCCCCCACGCGGCGAAGTAGAACGCGAGCCCCGGGATGCCGATGATCGCCGCCAGCCCCAGCGCGCCGAGGGAGTCCGCGAGCTTGCGGGTGCCGTCGAGCCCGATCACCCGCAGCTTGATGCCGGTGCGCCACAACAGGTACAGCCCGATCCCGCCCCACGCTGCCAGCTGCAGCACGCTCAGCAGCTGCGCCACCAGGTCGAGCAGGTCGGCGCGCGCCTGCGGGACGTTGATCGCGACCGACTGCTGGTTCAGCGGCGTCGGCTGCAACAGGCTGTCGACCAGCCGCACCAGGCTGCGCAGGCCGGAGAGCCCGAGCGTCATGCTGAAGACGATCAGCAGTTCGAGCCGGTAACCGCGCTTCTCGTCAGCGGGGATCAAGGTCACCCGTGTGACGCTACCTCTGCTGCAGGAACGGGCAGCCCATCAACCTGCGCAGCTCGCCCGCGAGCTCCGCGGAGGTGCTGACCGGCCTGGAGAACGCGATCCGCACGTCGTGGTCGTCGCACTCGGCCTCGACCCGCAGCCGCAGCCCGAACCGGTCGAGCCCGAGCGGCCGCACCCGGCCGCCGCGCAGCTCCTCCGGCAGGTGCCTGGCGAGCTGGCCGACGACGTCGCGGTGCGCGGCCTCCAGGTGCCGCAGCCAGTGGTCCTCGTTGCGGCAGAACGGGTCCGGCTCCGCGCTCGTGAACTGCTCCGGCCGGATCGACGAGGTGCCCTCGGCGTCGGCGATCACCAGCGAGGCCGGCGTGAGCCGCAGCACCGCGGCGCCGTGGCCCGCGTCCAGCAGCCGGTGGTCGGGCCGCACGTCGGCGACGGCGAGGACCTCGTCACGCGCCTCCTGCCCGTCGAGCGCCGTGACCCAGCCGGTCAGCCACAGCAGACCGCGGACCGGCTCGCGCAACGCCACCGGCGCCTGGTCGGCGATCTCCAGCATCGCCGTCACCTCGGTGCGCGGGGCCTGCCACAGCTGCCCGACCAGCGGGTGCTCGTCGGGCAGCAGCATGATCGCGGTGCCGCACGGGTGCACGTGGTGGAACAACGGGCTGGTGCGCGTTCCCGCCTGGGGGAGCAGTGCCGCGGTGCCGCCACGAGCCGCGATCGTGCGCGCGCGTTCGGCGGCGTGCGGGGCCGGCGGGCGCCTCGTCTGGGTGTCGGTCACCGCTGCACCTCCTGCTGGGTTAGGCAAGCCTAACTTAGCCGTGCTGATCCTGGGAAGCGTCACCTGTACGGTGGACATGTGGTCGTGCCCAACAAGCCGTCCACCGAGGTGACGGCGCTCGATGACCAGTGGACCCGGCACTGTGTCGACCGGGCGAGCCGCCGTGCCCTGGTGTGGACCGTCGTCGCAGGTACGGCCTTCGTCCTCCAGTTCGTCCTGGTGCTCGCGTGGTCGTGGTCGTCACCGGTCGCGCTGCTCCTGCTCTTCTTCGCCGCGGCCGTGCTCTGGCGGGTGACACGGCGCAGGCCCGTGCGTTTACCCGAGGGCGAACCGTGGCATTTCGCTCGTGCGGAGTGGGAAGGAGGGCGTCTGGTCATGATGGGGTCGCCGCCTTTGTTGCTGACCGTGCACGTCGGTCCGTTCCTGCGCGGGCGCATCGCGCGGCACAAGCGCGTGTGGTTCGTGCCGCCGGACGCGTCCGGGAACACCGTCGTGACGTTCCGAGGGGTCCCACAGCTCATTCCGGCACGCGTGCACAGATGATCGGGACCTGGAGCGACACCTGCCTGGCACGGGCCGACCGCCGTGCGGTGGGGCACATCCTGTTCGCGATCGCGGTCTTCTGTCTCGTGCTGTGGATCGACTGGATCTGGCTCACCGTGCTGTCCGTGCCGGTCGTGCTGGAGTTCGCCGTACCCGGTCTGCGGCACTTCTTCCAGCGCCGCGGCACCCGCCAGCTGATCGAGCGCTTCCCGTGGCGGCAGGTCGGGGTGCGGTTCGTGCCCGGCAAGCGCATCGGGCGCCAGGCCTACCTGCGCGTCGACGACTCGGAGAACGACATGCGGCTGCCGGAGATGCCCGAACGCGCCCGCGTCCTGGTCCGGCACACCGGGCGGATCTGGGTGGCCGGGCCGGACGAGCGCGGGCGCCTGGTGGCGATGACGCGCGGGCTCGCGTTCCTGGTCCGCGGCCGGGTCGTGGAACGCTAGCGGGCTAACGACCCGTCGCGATGCCCTCGGACTCGGCCCACTGCGTGAGGTCGTCCTTGCGCAGCGCCGCCGCCAGCAGCTCGGGGAACCTGTCCGGCGTGCAGGCGAACGCGGGCGCGCCCAGCGCCGACAGCTTCGCCGCGAGGTCGTGGTCGTAGGCGGGGGTGCCGCTGTCGCTCAACGCCAGCAGGCTGACGACCGTGACACCGCTCGCGACCAGCTCGCGGACCCGCCGTTGCAGCTCGGACTCCGAACCGCCCTCGTACAGGTCGCTGATGATCACGACGACCGTGTCCGTCGGCCTGCGGACCTGCGCCTGCGCGTAGGCCACCGCGCGGTTGATGTCGGTGCCGCCGCCCAGCTGCGCGCTGAACAGCAGGTCCACCGGGTCGCTGAGCAGGTCGGTCAGGTCGGCGACCTCGGTGTCGAACACGACGAGCCGCGTCGAGATCGAGCGGATCGACGCGAGCGCGGAACCGAGGACGGCGGCGTGCACCAGCGAGTCGGCCATCGAGCCGGACTGGTCGACCAGCAGGATGACGTCCCGCATCGCCGCGGCCCGGCTGCGCCTGCGGTGCCCGATCAGGTCCTCGACGATCACGGTCCTGTGCTGCGGCTGGTAGTTCTTGAGGTTCGCCTTGATCGTGGTCGCCCAGTCGACGTCCGGCAGCTGCGGGCGGCGCGTGCGCCTCGACCGGTCCACCGCGCCGCGCACGGCCTCGACCAGCCGGTCGGTGAGCCGGCGTTCGATGTCCTCGACCACCTTGCGCACCACGGCTTTCGCGGTGTCACGGGTGCGTGCGGGGATGGCGCGGGACAGCTGCAGCAGGGTGCTGACGAGGTGCACGTCCGGTTCGACGGACTCGAGCAGCTCCGGTTCGAGCAGCAGCTGCCGCAGGCCGAGCTTCTCGACCGCGTCCCGTTGCATCACCTGGACGACCGAGGTGGGGAAGTACCGGCGGACGTCGCCGAGCCAGCGGTGCAGCTGCGGAGAGCTCGCGCCGAGACCGGCACCGCGTTCGCTCCCGCCGCCGTAGAGGCCGGTCAGCGCGCCGTCGCGGCGTTCGTCGTCGCCGTCGAGCTGCGCCACGTCCTCCGCGCTCGGTCCCAGCAGGAGCCGCCAGCGCCGCAGCCGGTCGTCGGTCATCTGAGCGCGGCCGCCACTTCTTCGGCGGCACGCACGACGTGAGGGCCGACAACGTCCGCGTCGAGCTTCTCCAGCGCCACGACCCCGACGGACGCCCGCAGGCCCGGTATGCCACGCACGGGCGCCGCGACGCCGTACGCGTTCGGCTGGAGCTCACCGGCCGAGACCACCCAGCCCTCGACCGGCTGCGAGATCGCCTTGCCGGCCGCCCCGCGGTGCACCGGGTGGCGCGATCCCACCCGGTACGCCACGTGGAAAGCGGTCCACGACGGTTCGACGACGGCCACGGCCTGCGCCTCGGTGCCGTCGGCGACGGTCAGGTGCGCGGTGGCGCCGACCTTCTCCGCGAGCTCGCGCAGTGCCGGGTTCGCCGCCATCCGCAGCTGCGGCAGGACGTTCGAGGCGAGCCTCAGCACGCCCAGGCCCAGCCGGACCTTGGAACCCTCCCTGCGCACCAGCCCGCGCGCCTGCAGTGGCACCAGGAGCCGGTAGACGGCGGCCCTGGAGGCACCGATGGCGGTGGCGAGCTCGGAGATCGAAGGAGCCTCCGACTCCGCCTCGGCGACAGCCTGGAGGAGCGCCAGACCCCGTTCCAGGGTCAGCGAGCTCTCCTTCGTCGCTCCGACCATCACGCACTCCGAACTGTGCCCACCACCTCGGCGAGACCCACCACCGAACCACCCTCACCGGGCGCCGTCGCGGTCAGCCTGACCGTGTCGCCGTCCTCCAGGAACGTCCGCGTGGAGCCGTCGTCGAGCTTGAACGGTTCCTTGCCGCCCCAGCTCAGTTCCAGGAACGAGCCGCGTTCGTCCTTCTCCGGTCCCGAGACCGTGCCGGAGGCGAACAGATCACCTGGGCGCACGGTAGCCCCGTTCACCGTCATGTGGGCGAGTTGTTGCACAAACGACCACGACATCTCGCGGAACGGCGGCCGCGCGACGATCGTGTCGTTCAGCTCGACCGTGATGGTGATGTCCAGGCCCCACGGCTGGTCGCAGGTCAGGTAGTCGTGCAGCTTGTTCGGCAGCGGCGGGGTCGGGACCCGTGCCACCGAGAACGCCTCCAGCGGCGTGATCCACGCGCCGATCGACGTGGCGAACGACTTGGCCAGGAACGGGCCCAGCGGCTGGTACTCCCAGGCCTGGATGTCGCGCGCCGACCAGTCGTTGACCAGCGCGACGCCGAAGACGTGCTCGGCGGCGCGGCTCGTGCTCACGTTCGCCGCCTGCGGGCCGCCGCAGACGAACCCGACCTCGGCCTCGATGTCGAGGCGCTCGGACGGGCCGAACTTGGGGCCGTCGCTGCCGCGCTTCTGGCCGTTCGGGCGTTTGATGTCCGTGCCGGAGACGTACACCGTGCCCGCGCGGCCGTGGTAGCCGATCGGCAGGTGCGTCCAGTTCGGCGTGAGCGGGTCGCCGTCGGGCCGGAACATCCGGCCGACGTTCTCCGCGTGGTGGCGCGAGCTGTAGAAGTCCACGTAGTCGCCGACCGTGAACGGCAGCTTCGCCGTCTCGATGCCCGTGAGCTCGGCGCCACGGGGTGCGGACGGCGCCGTGACGATCTCGCGCAGCTTGGCCCGCAGCGCGCTCCAGGCCGGACGACCGGCCCGCAGCAACGGGTCCAGCGAGTCGCCCTGGACGAGCTCGCTGCACTTGCCCAGCGCGAGCGTCTTCAGCAGCAGCGCCCGGTCGCCCACGCGCACGGCGACACCGTCGGCCACCACGCCGTAGGGCAGGGTCTGCGGGCCGAACGGCTGGTCCTCGGTGAAGTTCGGATCGCTGATCCAGCTCACAGCAGCCCCAGCTCCTCGAGGTCGGCGACCGGCTCGGCGAGCGAGCACGAGCCGTAGCTCGCGAAGACACCGCGCACGGCGTGGGCCGCCTGGTCGCTCAGCGCCTTGGCCTCGGCGGTGAGCGCCTGGGCGTCGGTGCTCGCCAGCGCCTCGCGGACGTCGCGGCCGGACAGGCTGCGGGCCGTGGCGACGAGCAGGTTCAGGAAGCCGTGGTGGGTGAAGCCCTGCTCGTCGGTGTAGCGGACGGCCTTGTGCAGACCGGCGGTCGCCTTGAACGCGACCCCGCCACCGCTGACGACGGCCAGGAAGTCGGCGACCTCCTCGACGCTGGGGAAGTTCTCCTGGGAGAGACCGCCGCAGCGCAGCTTGGGCCAGCTGCCGTGCTCGATGACCCTGCGGACGCCGTCGAGCCACTCGGCCCCGCCGCGGCGCGGTTCCACGACGCGGATGACGTCCTCGGGCACGAACTCGGAGACGCGCTCCAGCCACACCTCGTCCACATCGGACGGTGCGGGCATCTCCACCATCCGCAACGCCAGCAGCTCGCTTCTGCTCTCGACGATCGACACGGCCTTCGGCACGCCGCCGAGGCCGGTGTCGATCACGAGGCTCAGCGCGATCGGTTTCGGTGGCTTGACCTTGATCAGCTCGGTGATCAACTCGGCGAGACGGGACGCCGGGCACAGGAAAAGACCCATGACACCGGACCACTCGCCGACTCGTCCGTCGAGGTGGCCGCGCACCGCGTCGGGCATCGACGCGCTCCCCGGAGGGAAGAGCGCGGCATCGTCCACAAGCCTCGCGAGCAGGGGCGGGGTACCGCGCGGACCGGGCGCACGGAGTTCGACAGCGCTTGACACGGCTGACACGCTAGCCGTGTACCGGCAACTGAACAAAGATGTCCGATAGTCGAACGCCTCCGGAGACGTCATGGCCTACTACCGCCAGGTGGGGGAGATCCCCCGAAAGCGCCACACCCAGTTCCGCAAACCGGACGGTGGCCTCTACGCGGAAGAGCTGATGGGAGTCGAGGGGTTCTCGGCCGACTCGGCCCTGCTCTACCACCGGTACCTGCCCACCGCGATCGTGAACGCGGAGACGGTGAAGGACGAGCGCGGGACCGTGGCGCCGAACCTGCCGCTGAAGCCGCGGCACTTCAAGACCGGTGACCTGACCTGGGCCTCCGACGAGGTCGACGCGGTGACCGGGCGGCGCCGGATGTTCCACAACCCGGACGTGACCATCGGTTTCGTCGTGGCGACCGTGCCGTCGCCGTTGTACCGCAACGCCTCCGGTGACGAGCTGCTGTACGTGCAGACCGGGTCGGGTGTCATCGAGACGATCTACGGGGCGCTGGAGGTGGGCGACGGCGACTACGTCGTGATCCCGACCTCGTGCACCTACCGGGTGGTGCCGTCGGCCCCGATGTCGTTGCTGGTGCTGGAGGCGACCGGGCACATCGGGCCGCCCAAGCGGTACCTGTCCAAGGCCGGCCAGTTCCTGGAGCACTCGCCCTACTGCGAGCGGGACATCCGCGGCCCCTCCGAGCCGTTGCTGGTCGAGGGCACCGACGTCGACGTCCTGGTCCGGCACCGCGCGGGGCTCACCCGGTTCACCTACGCGAACCACCCGTTCGACGTCGTCGGCTGGGACGGGCACCTGTACCCGTGGGCGTTCAACATCCGCGACTTCGAGCCGATCACCGGGCGCGTGCACCAGCCGCCGCCCGTGCACCAGACGTTCGAGGGACCGAACTTCGTGGTGTGCTCGTTCTGCCCGCGCAAGGTCGACTACCACCCGCTGGCCGTGCCGGTGCCGTACAACCACGCGAACGTCGACTCGGACGAGCTGATGTTCTACGTGGGCGGCAACTACGAGGCCCGCAAGGGATCGGGGATCGGCATCGGCTCGATGTCGCTGCACCCGTCCGGCTGCACGCACGGCCCGCAGCCCGGCGCGGTCGAGGCCTCCCTCGGCGCCGACTACTTCGACGAGACCGCGGTCATGGTGGACACGTTCCGGCCGCTGGAGCTCGGCGAGGCGGCCGACGCGTGCGAGGACCCGGGTTACGCGTGGACGTGGGCCCGGCGGGGTCCGGCCTGATTTTTTGTCGGGGGTCCTCGCTAGGTTTGGTCGGGTGAGGACACGTGCCGTTCCGCTGCGCTGGCAGGGCCTGGGCAAGGCCCTGCCGGTGCTGTGGGGGCTGTACACGGGTTCCGGGTCCATGCCGTACCGCGTGTGCGTCGACCTGGCGGCGGGGTCGGCGAAGTGCACCTGTCCGTCGCGGAAGTTCCCTTGCAAGCACGCGGTGGCGTTGCAGGAGCTCGACCTGCCGGACGGGTCGCCGCCGGCGTGGGTGCAGGAGTGGACCTCCCGCCGCGCCGCCCGTGAGCTGGACACCTCACCGGAGGCCGTCGCCCGGCGGGCCCGGTCGCGGGAGAAGACGGCGGCGAACCGTGCGGCGGCGATGTCGTCGGGGATCGACGGGCTGCGGGACTGGCTGCTGGACGTGGCCTCCGCGGGCGTGGCGTCGTTGCCGGGGCGGCCCGCCTCGTGGTGGCAGGCGTTCACCGCGCGGATGATCGACGCGCAGGTGCCCGGCGTGGCGGCGGCCGTCGCGGAGATCCAGGAGATCGTGGCCCGTTCCGGCCCGTCGTGGACCGCGGACGTGGCCGACCGGCTGGGCGGCCTGCACCTGCTGTGCTCCGTGCAGCCGCGGTCCCGTCTCGGCGTGACCGTGCCGGAGGAGTCGGTGCGTGCGTCGCCCGGAGTCTCCGACCGCTGGGTCGCCCTGCTGCGCCTCGAAACGGACGACGGCCGGGTCCGCACCGTCCGGCAGTGGTGCTGGGGCCGTCAGACGGGCCGCTGGGTGGTCGCAATCCGCCATTCCGCCGTGGGTGCCCCGGTTCCGTTGCTGCCGCACGGCATGGAGTCGTCGGCGCTCGTGCACCCGTATCCGGGTTCGGACCGGGTGGCGCTGGGGGAGCTGGCGGGCTCCCGCACGCCGGACCCGGTGCCCGCACCGAAGTCGTGGCGCGCCGCGCTGGCGTCGCTGGAGCCGATGCTGGTGGCCGACCCGTGGCAGCGCCTGTTCCCGCTCGGGTGCGCGTCGGTGCGCCTGTGCGGCACGCACCTGGTGGACGCGTCGGGTTCCGGCCTCCCGGTGCGCGACGACGGCGGCCTCGACCTGGCGCTGGCGCTGACCGGCGGCGCCCCGTTCGACTGCTGGGGCCTGTGGGACGGCCACTCGGTGCGGCTCGGCGCCGTCACCGCCGACGGCAGGCTGGAGGTCGTCGGATGAGGTCCGAGTGGTCAGAGACCGTGCAGAAGCTGCTGATCGGCACCGCACGCGGCGGCGGCGAACCCGCGGAGCTGCTCTCCTCCTGCGCCGTCCTCGGCGTGGCCGCCTTCGGCGCCACCCTCCCCTCGACCGTGTCCGCGGACCCGCTGCCCCCGGCCCCACCTGAACCCGCGTCCCTCCCACGCCCCGCCGCCCGCGCGGTGCTGGAAGCGATCATGAGCCTGGACGACGAGGTCCTCCTCACCGAGTGGTGCGCCCTGGCCAAGGCCAACCATGTGGTCGCCGACCCCCGCATGCTCCCCGGCCTGCTCGCGCTGGGCACCGCCCGCCCCGGCCTGCGCGCCGCCGTGGTCGAGGTCCTCGGCACCCGCGGCCGCTGGCTCGCCCAGACCCGCCCCGGCTGGTCCTGGGCCTCCGGCACCGCCCCGCTCGTGGACGAGATCCCCCTGTCCGAGGTCCTCGACCTCCCCAGCGCCCAACGCGTCCGCGCCCTGCGCCGCAAACGCAAAGCCGACCCGCTGTCCGTCGGCACCTTCATCGCCACCGAGTTCGCCACCTCCCGCCGCTCCACCGACCGCCAGGTCCTCATCAGCGCCCTGGAAACCGGCCTGAGCCCCGCCGACGAACCCCTCCTGGAACAGGCCCTGGACGACCGCGCCGCCCCGGTCCACGACGAGGCCCTCCGCCTCCTGCGCAAACTCCCGACCTCAGCCCTGGCCACCCGAGCCGCAACACGCC
>NZ_LGDY01000015.1 GCF_001279525.1 Nocardia sp. NRRL S-836
CTTCATCGGCTCCTGGTGCCAAGACATCCACCGTATGCCCTTACTAACTTGCTACAAAGATGCTCGCATCCACTGTGCAGTTCTCAAAGAACAATCAGAAACCCCTGCGCCACTGCGTGATGCCTACCAACCTTGACGGCCGGCGGTTCATCCGCGGCAAGAGCCCGATCACCGAAAGACACAAAGAGCGTGTTCTCTCAGGACCCAACAGCGTACCGATCTGTTCACTCAGCCCTCACTGGACCTTTCCACGCAGGCAAGCCCGCAGTACTCACTCCAGCGACAACTGTGTGTCGAGCCAGCCAGCATCCACTAGTGAGCACCACCCCGCTTAAGCGGGTGTGGGTCTGCTTGCCGCTGAGACGTTCGCTCAGATCGACAAGAAGTGCTCCTTAGAAAGGAGGTGATCCAGCCGCACCTTCCGGTACGGCTACCTTGTTACGACTTCGTCCCAATCGCCAGTCCCACCTTCGACCGCTCTCCCC
>NZ_LGDY01000016.1 GCF_001279525.1 Nocardia sp. NRRL S-836
GAGTGCGGCCAGGCGTCTGGAGGGTTTGCCGGTCGGGGGTGACCGGCGGGTGGGACCTGGCCGCCGGGGGGGGGGGCGAGGGCGGGGTTTCCGCCCGGCGGGGGTGCGGAGGGGGGGCCGGGGGGGCCGCCCGGTCCCCCCCCCCCCCCCACCCCGGGGGGGCGTCCCCCCGCCCCCCGCCGCGCCCGCGACTCCAGCGGGCGGCCAGCCGGGACTCGCAACGCCGCCAGGTGGCCAGCCCGGTGCCGCCGCGCAAGGTAGCCAGCCCGGTGGCGCGACGCCGAGCGGGCCGCCCGGACCCGCCTCCGCAACGCCGCCGGGCGGACAGCCCGGCCTCCCCCCCCCCCCCGGCGGCCAGGTCGCACCCGCCGGTCACCCCCGACCGGCAAACCCTCCAGCCGCCTGGCCGCACTCCGCCGGGCAGGGCCAGTTCCCCCACCCGCCGCCCGGCCCCCAGCCCGCCAGCCAGACC
>NZ_LGDY01000017.1 GCF_001279525.1 Nocardia sp. NRRL S-836
CGGTAGACCCACAGGCCACGTGCCCCGTCACCGATCGAGTTGGCACGGCTGGGGCGGCCGTAGGTGCCGCCGCCGGACGGGCCGGTCGTGACGCGCAGCCGTTCGAAGCCGTCGAACCGGTACAGGCCGGCGGTGCCGCCACTGGTCGCGGACAGGGTGCCTGGGAGGCTTGTGCTCACGAGCGCGTCAACGCGCTGCCATCGGGAGTAGCGGCGGGGCCACAGCGGCACCAGGTACTCGCGGGCGATGCGCAGCACCGCGCGCAGGCTGTATCCGTCGCGCCGGTCGGTGGACCGGCCGATGCGGGCGAGGTCGACGCAGTTGTAGCGGTGCAGCCCGCGGTCCTTGGCGACGCTGGCGTTGACGGTGCTGGCGAGCACCACCACGGCGGCCGGGCGGCCTTCGTGTTCCATGACGAACGAGAGTCGGCCGAAAGGGCGGTCGTAGGGCCTGCCTGCCGGGTGTTC
>NZ_LGDY01000018.1 GCF_001279525.1 Nocardia sp. NRRL S-836
TGCCAATTCGAATTGGCAGGTGCTCATGGCCAAGCGGCTCACCCAGCAGGACATCGCCAGAATGGCCGGCGTCAGCCAGGCCACGGTGTCGCTGGTGCTGAACAACCGGACCGACGGCGGTGTCCGGATCGCGCCGGAGACCCGCGCCCGCGTGCTGGCGGTGATCCGCAGGACAGGCTATGTCGCGAACCCGATCGCGCGCAGGATGCACGACCACCGCAATCGCATTCTCGGTGTGTTCACCTATGAGACGGTGTTCCCGAGCACGCGGGCGGATTTCTACCAGCCGTTCCTGGAGGGCATCGAGGAACAGGCCGAGGCGGTCGGCTGCGATCTGCTGCTGTTCACCAGCGCCAAGGCCGCCGGTGGGCAGCGGCGGATCTTCAGCGACGACAGCCGGGTGCGGCTGGCCGACGGGTGCCTGCTGATCGGCCGCACGCTCGACCGCGACGAC
>NZ_LGDY01000019.1 GCF_001279525.1 Nocardia sp. NRRL S-836
GCGCCACTGCTCGCCGGGTCGCTCCTCGACGAACGCGCGGAACGTCGTGCAGCGGTGGTCGCGGTCGCTCACCTGGGCTACCTCCTCCTTCGCCGGGTGTCATGTAACTAGCGCGCCGCCTCGCGCAGCCACGCGGAACCACCGGCAGAACCTGCGGGCCGGCGAGTTCTTCCGGTGGTTCCGCGTGGTCGCCGGCGGCTCCGGCGGGTGAACTTCGGTACGTCAACAGGCGCCGAAACAGGGGAGGTGGCCACCATGGCTTCTCGTCACGTCACCGAGGAACCGCCGTCGCGGGTGGCGGCGAGCTCATTTCTGGCGGAGCTGCACGGAGAGCACCGGGAGCACCTCCTGCGGTTCACCCGCCGGCTGCTGCCCGGTGACCCGCACCGGGCGGAGGACGTCGTGCAGGAGTGCATGCTGCGGGCGTGGCGG
>NZ_LGDY01000020.1 GCF_001279525.1 Nocardia sp. NRRL S-836
GCGCCACTGCTCGCCGGGTCGCTCCTCGACGAACGCGCGGAACGTCGTGCAGCGGTGGTCGCGGTCGCTCACCTGGGCTACCTCCTCCTTCGCCGGGTGCCATGTAACTAGCGCGCCGCCTCGCGCAGCCACGCGGAACCACCGGCAGAACCTGCCGGAAGCGTCATTCCGCCGGTGGTTCCTCGTGGTCGCCGGAGACTTCGGCGGGTGAACTTCGGGGCGACAACAGCGCCGAGGCAGAGGAGGTGGCCGCCATGGCTTCCCCCCAGGTCACCGAGGAACCGCCATCGCGGGTGGCGGCGAGCTCATTTCTGGCGGAGCTGCACGGACAACACCGGGAGCACCTCCTGCGGTTCACCCGCCGGCTGCTGCCCGGTGACCCGCACCGGGCGGAGGACGTCGTGCAGGAGTGCATGCTGCGGGCGTGGCGG
>NZ_LGDY01000021.1 GCF_001279525.1 Nocardia sp. NRRL S-836
GGTCACCAAGGAACTGGTCATCAACGTCGTCAGCCTGCTCAACCGCAGCCGCTACTCCATGACCCACCACACCGTCATCGGCTACAACACCCTGTCCGAGCTGCTGTCCCATCCCGACCCCGGCACCCGTGCCGAGCAGGCCGAGGCGATGCTGCTGCACCTGGTCGACGAGCACGGCAACCCCACCTTCGACCGCCCCGGCGCACCGCCCTACAACGACCTGCACCTGGCGTGCCTGCGACTGGCCGCCGCCACCCAGGCCGACCCTCACGCCATCACCGACGACCAGGTCCGCGACACCCACCGCGTCCTGTCTCGACCACGCCCCCGCCGCCATCACCGCCCACGGCCTCGACCAGTACCCCGGCACCGACACCCCCGCCTACCACAACGCCTACGCCACCGGCATGCTC
>NZ_LGDY01000022.1 GCF_001279525.1 Nocardia sp. NRRL S-836
GGTCACCAAGGAACTGGTCATCAACGTCGTCAGCCTGCTCAACCGCAGCCGCTACTCCATGACCCACCACACCGTCATCGGCTACAACACCCTGTCCGAACTGCTGCCCCATGCCGACCCCGACACCCGCGCCGAGCAGGCCGAGGCGATGCTGCTGCACCTGGTCGACGACTACGGCAACCCCACCTTCGACCGCCCCGGCGCACCGCCCTACACCGACCTGCACCTGGCCTGCCTGCGACTGGCCGCCGCCACCCAGGCCGACCCCCACGCCATCACCGACGACCAGGTCCGCCACACCCACCAAGTCCTGCTCGACCACGCCCCCGCCGCCATCACCGCCCACGGCCTCGACCAGTACCCCGGCACCGACACCCCCGCCTACCACAACGCCTACGCCACCGGCATGCTC
>NZ_LGDY01000023.1 GCF_001279525.1 Nocardia sp. NRRL S-836
CTTCATCGGCTCCTGGTGCCAAGACATCCACCGTATGCCCTTACTAACTTGCTACAAAGATGCTCGCATCCACTGTGCAGTTCTCAAAGAACAATCAGACACTCCCTCTTCTCTGCGCAACGCCTACCAACCCGAAGGCCGGCGGTTCGAAGGCTGAGGAAGCCCGATCACTGAAAGACACAAAGAGCGTGTTCTCTCAGGACCCAACAGCGTACCGATCCGTTCACCCAGCCCCCTGATGACCTTTCCACGCAGGCAAGCCCGCAGTACTCACTCATCCGGCAACCGGACGTCTAGCCAGCCAGCATCCACTAATGAGCACCGGCAGTCATCAAGGACTGCACGGGTTCTGATCACCACCAGGACGTTCGCCCAGTGCGTGATAGATGCTCCT
>NZ_LGDY01000024.1 GCF_001279525.1 Nocardia sp. NRRL S-836
ACGACCGTGCGCATGGCAGCAGATGTCCTGCACGCCTCCCGCGAACAGTTCCCCGCCGGTCTCGCGCGGTCCACCGAGCTGCTGGTCGACGAGCTCGACCGGTTCGAGTCGCTGCTGGGCGACCTGCTGGAGATCTCCCGCCTGGACGCCGGTGTCGAGGAGCTGACCGCCGAGCAGGTCGACATCCGGGTGCTGGCCCGCCGGGCGCACGACTCGGTGCGCGCGATCTCGACGACCGCGAACTCCCCGGTGGTGCTGGACCTCCCGGACGAGGAGCTGACCGCCGAGCTCGACTCCCGCCGCGTGGAACGGATCCTGCGCAACCTGCTGGCGAACGCGATCGACCACGGCGAAGGCCAGCCGGTCGAGCTCACCATGCGCGG
>NZ_LGDY01000025.1 GCF_001279525.1 Nocardia sp. NRRL S-836
CAGCGGGTTGTTGCTCGCGGCGACCGCGACCGGGTCGGCGGCCATGCCGGACACGGAACCGGAGCCGGACGGGACCTGCTTGGCGTAGTCGGCACAGCCGGGACCGACCAGGTCACGGGCCGGGTCCGCCATCGCGGACGAGGACGACGGAGCGGTCGAGGTCGCCGGGGTGGTGGCGGTGGTGGAGCTGCTGCCGCTCGCCATGTCGCCCGAGCCGCACGCTGCGCCGAACAGGGCGAGCGAAGCGGCGCCGATGGCCAGGGCGGTGCTGCGGACGGTCTTGTTCATGACAGGACATCTCCAGGGGGTTGCCGAACGGTTGTTGCCGGTGATTCGGCACCCCTGGACGAACGGATGGGTGCGGTTACCCGTTCGTTACCAACCGCTTCCACGCCACACCGGAGAGAACCGGGATTGTGCTGCGCGGCAACGACATCGTCACCCCGCCTCGGGACACAGGGCGGCAGCCATGCCCTCCCCGCCACACCGCAGCTGCGCGAACACCGTCTTGCCGCCCAGTCTGAACCGCGTTCCCCAGTCACAGGACAGGGTGTGCACCATCACCAGGCCGCGCCCGCGGTGCTCACCGAGCCGCGATCTGCCGCGCACGGGTTCGAGCCACGACGCGTCGTCCACCTCGACCGTGATCTGGCAAGGGTTCCGGCTGCGCGCGAGACGCAGTTGTCCCGGTCCGGCGGTGTGGTCGACCACGTTGCGGACGAGCTCGCTCACCACGAGGACGACGTCGTAGCGGTGGTCGGGGCCGAGGTCGGTGAGAGCCGTGTCGACCTGGCCGCGCAGAACGGACAGGTCGGTGTCCCTGTCCAGCCGGACGTCCAGGAGACAGGGCTGGGCGTGCTCTCCGGTTCTGGTCACGGTGGATCTCCGCCCTGCCGCACTGGTTGGTCGGCAGTGCGGCGGCACCGACGCTACTCCCCCGCGTTTCGGCGGCCCTACCGGCCACCGGCAGGTTCGCCGAGGACCGGACCAGGAACCCCGGGAGCGACCTGTGACCAGCCGCACGAGACGCGATGTGCACGCGCGCGCCACGGGGGTATTCCGGACCATGAGCGAGATCAGCGCAACGGACGTGCTGCTGGACGGCTTCGACCGGGTCGAGCAGGCGGTGACGCGGGTTCTGGACGGCCTGTCCACCGACCAGCTCGTGCAGCGGGTGGGCGGTTCGGCGAACTCGATCGCCTGGCTCGTCTGGCACCTGACCCGCGTGCAGGACGACCACGTCGCCGACCTGGCGGGCACCGACCAGGCCTGGGTCGCCGACGGCTGGGCCGAACGGTTCGACCTGCCGCTGCCCGTCGCGGACACCGGCTACGGCCACGACTCCGGCCAGGTCGCCGCGGTGGTCGCGCCGGCTGAGCTGTTGCTCGGCTACCACCGGGCCGTGCACGAACGCACCGCCTCCTACCTGCGTGAGCTGAAGGCCGCCGAGCTGTCCACTGTGGTCGACGAGTCGTGGGACCCGCCGGTGACCCGCGCGGTGCGGCTGGTCAGCGTGATCGAGGACGACCTGCAGCACGCCGGGCAGGCCGCCTTCGTCCGCGGACTGCTGCCGTAACGCCGAACGCGTCTCTCCGTTGCCGCACGGCTGCGGCGATCGGGTGAAATGGGCAGGCGCTCCTGTTCGGACGGCCGAAGTGTTCACCGGCGCCGGTGAACGGGAACCCGTAGCGGCATGGACGAGCGAGAAGTGGCCTGCCCATGAGCGCCGAGCAGCTCGACATCAGCTTCCTCACCTGGGCGCTGACGGTCGGTTTCATCGTGCTGCTGCTGGCCGTCGACCTCGTGGTCGCGGCCAAGCGCCCGCACCACGTCGGGTTCGGTGAGGCGACCGCGTGGACGGTGTTCTACGTGGCGGTCGCCCTCGGGTTCGGCGTGTGGTTCCTGCTGCACTACGGCACCGGGCCGGGCTCGGAGTACTTCGTCGGCTACCTGGTCGAGAAGAGCCTCTCGGTCGACAACCTGTTCGTCTTCGTGATCATCATGTCGACGTTCGCGGTGCCGGACGAGCACCAGCACAAGGTGCTCACGTTCGGCATCGTGCTCGCGCTGGTCATGCGGACGATCTTCATCGCGCTCGGTGCCACGCTGCTGTCGTTGTTCACCTTCGTGTTCCTGCTGTTCGGCCTGCTGCTGATCTACACGGCCGTGCAGCTGTACCGGCACCGCGACGAGGACCCCGACATCGAGGACAACGTCGTGGTCAAGACCTCGCGCCGGGTCCTGCCGGTGACCGACGACTACGTGAACGGTGACCTGGTCACCCGCCACGACGGCAGGCGCATGGTCACGCCGCTGTTCGTGGTGCTGGTCTCGATCGGGACCATCGACCTGCTGTTCGCGCTGGACTCGATCCCGGCGGTCTTCGGCATCACCGCCCAGCCCTACGTCGTGTTCGCGGCGAACGCCTTCTCCCTGCTCGGCCTGCGGGCGTTGTTCTTCCTCGTGCAGGGCCTGCTGGACCGGCTGGTGTACCTGTCCGCGGGGCTGTCGGTGATCCTCGCGTTCATCGGGGTCAAGCTGATCCTGCAGTGGGCGCACGAGGACGTCGACGACCGCGTCCCGGAGATCCCCACGCTGCTCAGCCTCGTGGTGATCGCCGTGGTCCTGGCGGTGGTCACGGTCGCCAGCCTGGTCAAGACCAGGCGCGACCCGTCGGCCAAGGCACGCCCCGGCTCCCTGCGCACCCGCCGGGCCGCCGCGGGCCGCGAGGAGCGGGAGCAACGCCCCGCACGCCGCCGCTGACGTTCCAAACCCCCTCCACCGCATGAGCTGAACCGGCGAGCACGACTAGGCCGTTCGGGTTACCTTCGGACTCCTGGCGACTGGGCAACACCCCAGGGATCGGAGGTCGCCGTGCGCGCCGCACACGACTTCGTTCCCGCGTGGATCGACCCATGCTGGCCAAGCCGGACGGTGGCCGGCTGCGGGAGGGGCCGCAGTGGGCCTACGGGTACAAGCTGGACGGCTACCGGGTCGCCATGCGGATCGCTGCGACCGGCACGACCATGCTGACCAGCCGCAACGGTCTCGACCTCACCGCCGAGTTCGCCGAGCTGACCGAGGTGTTCACCGCGGCGCCGCGAGGGCGTGCCGCGGTGCTCGACGGTGAGGTCGTGGTCTACAACGAGTCCGGCCAGATCGACTTCGGCCTGCTGCAGCAACGCCGCGGCCAGTTCCAGAAGCACCGCACCGCCCGGCGCGACGAGCCGTTCACCGACGTCCCGGTCCGCTTCCTGGCGTTCGACCTGCTGCAGCTCGACGGGCGGCTGCTGCTGGACGAGCCGTACGAGCAGCGGCGGCGCCTGCTCACCGAGCTGCCGATGCCCGACCCGTTCCGCGTCGCCGTCGTGCCGTCGTTCACCGCCGAGGAGCTGGCCGCCGAGCGCCTGACCCCCGCGCGACTGCTCGACCGGGTGGCCGCGCAGGGTCACGAGGGCTCGTCGCCAAGCGCCTCGACTCGCCCTACCTGCCCGGCAAGCGGCCCGACTTCTGGTGCAAGCACCCGCTCGTGCAGACGTGGGAGGTCGTCGTGTGCGGGTGGCGGCCGGGGCAGAGCGGGTTCACCGGCACGGTCGGCGGCCTGCTGCTCGGCGCGCACGACCCGGACACCGGCGAGCTGGTCCACCTCGGCGACGTCGGCACCGGCTTCACCCGCCAGGACCGCGACCTGCTCCGCGATCGGCTGCGACCGCTGGAACGGCCCGGCCACCCCTTCGCGGCCACTCCCCCGCGCGAGGACGTAGTCCGAGCCAGGTGGGTGGAGCCGGTGCTGGTCGGCGAGGTGCGGTTCCGGCAGTTCACCCGCGGCACCGACGGCCGGCTGCGGCACACCGCGTGGCGCGGCCTGCGCGACGACCGCGACCCCGCCGAGGTGATCGCACCACGGCCTGGCCGGTCCAGCCCACCGCCCGCCCAGCCCGAGGCCACCCCGCCCGCGGCAACACGGTCCAGGAGCACGTCGTCCGCAGCCATCCGTCCCAGGACGACATCGGTTGTGACCGCCCGGTCCACGCCCAGACCTCCCGCATCCGCTCCTGCCCGGCCCACGTCCGCGGTCGCCCCGCCGGAGACGGGCAACCGGGTCGCGGTCAACGCGGGCGGACGCACGCTCACCCTGTCCAACCTGGACAAGGTCCTCTATCCCGACGGCACCACCCAAAGGCGAGGTCATCGCCTACTACACCCGCATCGCGCCGGTCCTGCTGCCGCACCTGCGCGACCGGCCGGTCACGTTCGTCCGGTTCCCCGACGGCGTGCACGGGCAGCGGTTCTTCCAGAAGAACGCCGACTCGGGTGCACCCGAGTGGGTGCCGGTCGTGCCGTTGCGCGGCGGAGGGTCGCGGCGCGGCGCCGACGAGGTCGTGAACTACCCGCTGCTGACCGAGCTGGCCGCGCTGGTGTGGGCGGCCAACCTCGCCGCGCTCGAACTGCACGTTCCACAGTGGACCGTCGCGGACGGCGCGCGGAACCCGCCGGACCGGCTGGTGTTCGACCTCGACCCCGGGCCGGGCACCACGGTCGTGCACTGCTGCCGGGTGGCCGAGCGGCTGCACGACGTGCTGGCCGCCGACGGACCGGACCCGGTGGCGACGACGTCGGGTCGAAGGGCCTGCAGGTCTACGCGGGGATCGACACCGCCGACCCGAGGTCCCCGTCGGTCTACGCGAAGTCCGTCGCGGTGGCGTTCGAACGGGAGACGCCGGGGCTCGTGACGGCGACCATGACGAAGGCCCACCGGGAGAACCGGGTCTTCATCGACTGGAGCCAGAACAACCCGGCCAAGACCACCATCACGCCGTACTCGCTGCGCGGCCGCGACGAGCCGACCGCGGCCACCCCGGCCACCTGGGACGAGGTGCGCGGGTGCCGGAAACCGGAGCAGCTGACGTTCACCGCGGACGACGTGCTCGACCGCGTCCAGGCCCTCGGCGACCTCTTCGCACCGGCCGGGCGGCACCGCGCGGCACTGCCCGGCTGATCCCGCAGCGCGACGCCGGCACCCGGTCGGGGACCGAGTTGTCGGCGCACCCGTTAGGCCCTACGGTCGTGAACCTGTTGGCCTGCAGTCGAGTTGAGCACGCAGCTCGGTGACCGGACCTCGTCGCGAGGGAGCACCCGAGATGCCGGACCCGGTTCACGACGCGCCTGACGGCTGGGCGGTCCACGCGGTGACGCGCGACGGGATCTCGGTGGTCGCCGTGGCGGGTGAGGTGGACGTGCGCACCGCTCCCGCGCTGGCCGCGGAACTGATCGCGCAGGTGGAACTGGGGCCCTCCGCCCTGCTGGTGGACCTGGGCCAGGTCGAGTTCTTCGGCTCGTCCGACGTCTGCGCGCTGCTCGACGTGCACGACCGGGCGGTGCACCGCGGCGTTGCGCTGCACCTGGTCGCTCCGGGGCCGAACGTGGTGCGAACACTGGAGATCAGCGGCCTCACCGGGGTCGTCACCCGGCACGAGACGCTGCGCGACGCGGTCCGTTGCGTGAGCCCCGCGGCACACCACCGGGTGAAGATCGCGCTGGTGTCCGAGCACGCGAGCCCGCTCGGCGCCGGCTTCGGCCAGGGCGCGCACATCGCACAGCTGTCGACCGCCTTGACCAGGCTCGGGCACGAGGTGGTGGTCTACACCCGAAAGGATGATCCTTCGGCTCCCGACCGGGTGCGCACCGACGCCGGTTACGACGTCGTGCACGTGCGGGCCGGGCCCGCGTGCCGGTTGCCGGAGGAAGAGGTCGCGGGCCGCCTCGGCGAGTTCGCCGAGTTCCTGGTGCGGGAGTGGCGGGCCGGGCCGCCGGACGTGGTGCACTCGTACCACTGGACGTCCGGCCTGGCCGGGGTGATCGCGGCACACGTGGTCGGGGTTCCGGTCGTGCACACCTACAACGCGCTGGGCACCGGGCGGGCGGGCTACCGGACCGACGCCGAGGCGCTGGCCGCGCGCAGGGCGTCGTGGATCGTGGCGTCGAACGCCCAGGAGGCCGCGGAGCTGGGGCGGCTCGGGGTGCGCCGGACGCGGGTCTCGGTCGTGCCGTGCGGCGTGGACACCGGCCTGTTCACCCCGGACGGGCCCGCCGCCCCGCGCAACGCACTGCGGCGGATCGTCGCGACGGGTGAGCTGACCTGCCACGACGGGTTCCCCGACGCCGTCGCCGCGGTGTCCACGATGGACGACACCGAGCTGGTGGTCGTCGGTGGGGGCGACCGGATCGCCGGGCTGCGCAAGCTCGCGGACGAGTTCGGCGCGCTCGACCGGGTGGTGTTCGCCGGCGTGGTGCCGCCCGCCGGGCTGCCCGCGCTGGTGCGTTCGGCCGACGTCGTGGTGTGCGTGCCGTGGTGCGACCCGTTCGGTGTCGCTGCCTTGCAGGCCATGGCCTGCGGTGTCCCGGTGGTGACCACCGCGGTCGGCGCGCTGACCGACGTCGTGGTGCACAACGTCACCGGCGTGCACGTCCCCGCGGGCAAGCCACGCGTACTGGCCCGTGTCCTGCGCCGGCTGCTGGCCGACGGGACGTGGCGCGAGGAGCTCGGCATCGCCGCGCGTGACCGGGTCGTGGCGCGCTACTCGCTCGACCGGGTCGCGAAAGAGGCTGCCGCGGTCTACGAACGCCTCGTGGCCGGATGCGGTCCCGGACGAGTGGTCGGCTGAGCCGGGTCAGCTCGGCCAGACCAGCGTCTGGTGCCTGCCGGTGTACTGCGCCGCGGGTTGGTCCTGCCGCGGCTGCTCCGCACCGGCCGGGGGCGCGGGGCACGTCGCGACGGCTCCCGAGGCAGCGGCTGCGCCCGCCACGTACTTGGCGTACAGCTCGTCGAAGATCGGCGTACCACTCATGCAGAAGATTGTGGCGACAAAATGTCACAGAAAGTGCACAGCGAACTGAAATCGCATGATCAGGTGATTTACGAGATATTTTTTCACCCACATCGTGGTGGCGGTAACAGCACGCAGTGACCAAACGCAGCACAGCGCCCGGCCGGGTGTACCGGCCGGGCGCTGTGGGGTGGCAGATCGCCGTGCTCGGAAACACGGCGGCACATGCCTGTTGACCACGCTCACGACGTTCGCCCGGCTCTCCCCCTTCGACCGAGGGGACGGAGACGACCTTCCGAACGTCACGCGACGATCAGACCTGGGCACCGCACCGAGGCGCGGTCAGGCCGGTGTCGACTGGTCTCAGTCGTCGTCGCCGTGCGAGTGGTGGTGGTTGTGCGTCTGCGCCTCGTTGATCTCGGTGTCCGGGTTCGCGCACAGGCCGCTGTCGTTGTTCGACAGGATCGGCACCGCGATCACGTTCACGTCGACGTGGCAGACGTTGATGTCGCTGAGGATCTCGGAGTCCTCCATGTTGACGAGGCCAACCTGGTGGTTGTGCTCGTACTGCGCGGCGAGCGCCATCATGTCGCCGAACTCGTCGGCCTCTCCGGCGAACGCGGGCGTGCCGACCAGCATGAGAGCGGCACCGACAGCGGCAGCAGCAACAGTCTTCTTCAGCATGAAGAATCGTTCCTTTCGGGCTTGACGTACGAGGTTTGACGATCTGCACGTACCGGCGAGAGGACCGGAGCCCGGCACCCCCGCCACAACTCCGTGCTCACCGCTGCAGGCGGCGCGACTGCGCCGCCTCACATCACTTGTCGTCGGGGTTTCCGCACAGGCCGCTGTCGTTGTCCGACAGCACCGGCACCGCGATGACGTTCACGTCGATGAAGCAGACATTGAGGTCGCTGAGGACCTCGGAGTCGTTCAGGTCCGCGACACCGACCTGCTCGGTGATGTCGAGATCAGGGGTGTCGGCCAGTGCCTGCGAGCCAAAACCGAGGAATGCGCCCGCGATAGCGACGGCCGCCCCTGCCTTCTTCAGCACGTGAATCTCCTTGAGTGATGGTATTTCAATCGGACCTGAGCCGTTCAGTTGATACCGGCCGCAACTCCGCGAGAACCGTATCGAAATACCTTCGCGGCACAAAATCCGACATCACGCTTTGGTGTGAATACCACCACTTGATCACACTATTGGGTGGTCCGCAGGAGTCGGCGTTTAGCAGTTTTCACGCATTTAAGCTGGCCCGATGTGATTCGCGAGCCGGACCGGGCTCCGAAGTGGTGGTGTTGTGCATCGACGACGGCGCCGGGCGTGTCGCTCACACGCCGGCACCCTCTTCCCGGCGGTCGAGCACGACCGGGCGCCGCGGCACCGGCGGGCTCGGCAGCACGCGCTGGTAGACCGACGCCACCTCCAGCGCCACGCGGTCCCACGCGTACCGCACGCGGGCCCGGTCCTGTGCGGCGAACCCGAGCTCCTGGCGCCGCACGTCGTCGCGCAGCAACGACCGCAGCGCCCGCGCCAGCACGGCCGGTTCCCTTGGGGGAACGAGAAGTCCGGTCGCGGCGTGCACCACGCTCTCGGCCAGCCCGCCCACCGCCGACGCCACCACCGGTACACCGCACGCCATCGCCTCCAGTGGCACGACACCGAACGGTTCGTGCCGCTGGGGGCACGCCACGACGTCCGCGGAACGGTAGAGCGGCGGCAGTTCCGAGTGCGGGACGTGCCCGAGGAAGGTGACGCGGTCGGCCACGCCGTGGTCGGCCGCCACCGCCCGCAGCCGGTCCACCTCGGCGCCGTCCCGCCCGCCGGCGACGACCAGCTCGGTCCACAGCACCCCGGGCAGAGCGCTGATGAGGTCGTCCACGCCGGCGCTTTGGCCGAGGTTGCTGACCGTGAGAACGCGGGACATCGCACCGCGCGCGGCGGCCGGACCGGTCGGCGTGAACAGCTCCGTGTCCACGCCCCACGGCACGGTCGAGACGACGGGCCGGCGCACGCCCAGCTTGACGAGCTCGTCCGCGTCGTGGCCCGAGGTGGCGACCACGGCCGCGGCGGCACGGCCGACCAGCCGCTCCGCTCCCGCGGCGTCACCACCGACGGGGTCGTGGAAGCTCTGCACGACCGGAAGCGCGTCCTGCCGGGCGCTGAGCACGGCCGCGAGGCCGGACGTCCACTGGTGGGCGTGGATCACGTCCGGCACGTCGTCGGTCCAGCACGCCTGCAGGTGCCGGGCGAACTCCCCGAGGTGCGGGACGACGTCGTCCTGTTCCAGCCGGCGTGGCGGGCCGGCCGGGAGGTGCACGACGGCGAACCCGTCGTCGAGGCGCATCCGGCAGGGCAGGCGCTCGTCGGTCTGGCGGGTGTAGACGGTCAGCTCGTGGCCCTGCCGGTGCAGCGCCTCCGCGAGCTTGGCGACGTGCAGGCGCGGACCGACCGCGTCGCCGTCGCGCAGCGCGGTCAAGGGGTTCGCCTGCAGCGAGACCATCGCGATCTTCACCTGGGTACCTCCGGGTTCGGCCATGGGTTCGGCACGCACGTCTTGCCGTCGCGTGGGACGGTCAGGCCCTGGGGGGTGGGGGCGGTGATGTCGGCCAGCCGGTCGTTGGAGACCGAGAACGTCTGCTGCATCATCACCGGCGCGGGTGCGCCGTCCGCCGGGCAGAACTCGTGACCGCGGCCGAGGAAATGCCCGATCTCGTGGTTGATCACGTACTTCCGGTAGCCCTGCAGGTCGCCCGCGTACGACTGGGCGCCGCGGTACCACCGCGGCGCGCTCACGTACACCACTCCGCCGGCGTAGCAGGAGGTGTCGTAGGGCAGCGTGTAGCCGCAGATGGAGCGGGCCGTCTCCGTTGCGGTGAGCCGGATCCGCACGTCGGGTTCCTCGACGTCGACGCGGCGGAAGGCGACGTCGCCGGAGGCGGTCCAGCCGCGCGGGTCCGCGAGGGCCTGGTCCACCGCCGCGGCGAAGGGCTGCTCGGCCTGGGGCGGCACCGCGCCCTGCTCCACCTCCACCGAGTAGGTGTGCACCTGGCCGGTGCCGACCTGCGCGGTCGTGCCCGCGACGGTCCGCCACCAGCCCTCCCCCAGCGCGCGCACCGGTTCACCGGGCGGCAGCTCGGGTCCCGGCCGCGGTGCGGCCGGGCTGGCCATCGCGAGCGGCGTCGTAGCACCGGAGGACGACGGCGCCGAGGAAGGCGGCGACGAGCTCCCCGGCCGCACCGAGATGTACGTGTCGATCACCGGAACCTGGGGCTGTGCGGCCCCGTTGCGCAGCTGCACGTCCGACGGCCAGCTCCGCAGCAGGCCGATCGTCACCCCGGCCAGCATCGCCGCGAAGACGTACATGGCGATTCTGCCGATGGACATCAAGTCACTCCCCCGGTCATGAACAGCTGAACAGCACTGGGCAGGGCGCGTGGTGCAGCGCCGCGAGCGCGCCCGGTTGCAGTCCTTCCGCCGGGCCCCTCTCCCGGCCGGACACCACGAGCAGGTCGCTCGGGTGCGAACGCGTCTCCTCGTCGACGGACCTGGTCTCGTGCACCAGCTCGACGATCACGTCGGGGCAGGTGGAGTGGACGAGGTCCGCGGCGGCGTCGAGCGAGTCGACGACGCCGGGGTACGGGCGGGTCAGCACCCGCAGGCGGGTGGCTCGGCGCGCACGGCAGAACGTGATAGCCCGGTGCAGCACGCCTTCACCACCCACCGCGTCGACGACCGCGGTCACCACACCGAAGCGACCGGCGATCGCCGCTGGCACACCGTCCACGACCACGACGTCACGGCAGTCGCGGCCGGCGAGCGGTGGTGCGGCCTGGGCAAGTGCGCGCGAGATGACCACCAGACCGCCTTCCCAGCGCGCGGGCAGCTGGCCGGGGTGTTCGACGTGGACGGTCAGGTCCGGGTGCCCGGACAGCAGGGCGGCGACATCCACGTGGTCCGGGTCGTCCTCGTCGGCCGCGCGCACCACCAGCCCGACGCCGAGCGACTCCGCGCACGCGGCCGCCCACCGCACCCCGACCACGCCGCAGTCGCGCAGGTCCACCAGCACGCAGGTGGCGGCGGTGTGCTGCACCAGCTCGTTCGCGAGCGGTTCGTTCGCGAGCGCGGTCATCACGCCACCTCCGCCGTGTCGGCGGCGTCCTCGCTGCCGGACGGGGCGGCGTCGAGTGCGACCTTGACCGGTGCCGGCTCCGCCCGCCGCGGCAGCGGCAGGTCCGACACGGCGGCGACCTCGGCGTACCACTGGTCCAGCAGTCGCTGCCGTTCGGCCAGGTCGGCGAGCATGCCGCGGGACTGCTCCAGCGCCTCACCGACGATCTCGCGCGCACGCTGGCTCGCCTCGGCCAGCCGGCGCTGGGTCTCCTGCTCGGTCTCGTCGAGCAGGCGGGCGTGCCGGCCGGCGGACTCCTCGGCGCGCTGCACGGCGTCCTCGGCACGGGCACGGGCGTCGTCCTCGATCTCCTGCGCCTTGCGCCTGGCGACGTGCAGCAGGTAGCGGATGCACCCGGAGACCGCGTTGTCCTTGTTGTACCCGGCGTGGATCATCCGGTACTCGGTGAGCTCGGAGCGCGCCTCCTCGAGGTGGCGGGCGAGGTCCTCGGCCGTGGCGAGAGCCGCGTCCCGGTCGGTGCAGGCGGCCGCGAGCTGTTCCTCCAGCCGGGCCACCACCTCGTGGACCTGGTCGCGGTCGTAGCCCATCCACTTCGTGCGGAAGGTCTCGGCGCCCTCGTCCAGGAGATCGTCGATAGCCATTGCCCTGTCCTTTCTCCGAACGCGGGCGGTGATCCGGTCGTTGGGTGGCAGGTACCCGCCTCCCGGCTCTCCAGTCGTTCTCCACCGCGTAAGCACTCGCTCTAGTGAATTCCTCACGGAGTGTCATCAATCGGCGTTCCGGTTCATCCGTTGTGGCCGCGCAATTCGCACCTCGCGGGGTATCCCGGTCGAAATCCGCCGGAGGTGAACGCGATGAGCGAGCACGAAGCACCTGTCGAGAAGAACGCGCACTGGCAACCGTTCACGGCCGCGCTGTGCACGGCTGCGTCCACCTGGGACACTGAGCTCGGGTGGGTCGTCGTCGACGACGAGCACCCCGTGCCGATCAGCCCGGACGACGCCGAGGACGTCATGCGTGCCATCGCCGCGCTCTCGCAGCGGATGGGCGCCGCGACGGCCTCGATCGTGCGCGCCACCGCGGAGGCGCGGCTCGATCCGACCGTGGACGAGGACGAGCTCGCCGGCCACGTCGAGTCACTCGGGCTGATGGCGCTGTACGCCGAGGCGATGCACCGCGCGGCCGACCTGGCCAGGGCCGTGGTCGTCACCAGGACCGGCGCCGCGTAGGCCGGCCGGGGCCACCTGCAGGCCGGCCCGCCAGGGCTCCGAGGTGTTGTCCACGGTGAACTTGAACTCGACCTCGGCCGTGAGCGACAACGACGTGGCGCTCGGCGCGCGGGCGATCAGGGTGTGCCTGCCCTCGGCCGGTCTGACCTCCTTGAGCGACAACCGGTCGCCCTCCCGCCGGGTGGCGACGGCGGTGTCGTCGACGAGCACCTCGACCCGGTCGAGGATGCGCGGGTCCCGTGCGGTGATCCGGACGTTGCTCATCGCCGCGGCCGTCAGGACCGCACCGTCCTCGATTCCCTCGACCGTGAGGCCGGTCCGCTCGATGTGCACAACCGAGATCACCACGAGTGTCGACGACACCGCGAAGACCACGGCGAGGAACACCAGCAAGATGAGGTTCGACCTGCTCGCCGAGATGGCCATGGGTCATCCTGTTGCCAGGGCGGCGAGCCGGTCGGCGCCGCCGTTGAAGACGTTGAGGTCGATCGGTGAGGACGAGTACTGCCAGATCGTGTGCCACGGCCACTGGAACGGCATGGGGCCGACCGCAGCCGCGTACCTGGCGAGCCACAACGGGTTGGTGGAGCTGAAGTCACCGGTGCGGCCGGTGCACCTGTCCCACCACTGCGTCGACGTGTAGATCACCGGCCAGCGCGAGGTGAGCGCGTGGTAGGTGTCGCTGAAGCTGCGGATCCAGTTGACCATCGCGGCGGCGCTCAGGCCGTAGCAGGTCTCGCCGTACGGGTTGTACTCGATGTCCAGCGTTCCCGGGAGCGTGCGGCCGTCACGCGACCACCCTCCGCCGTTCGCCACGAAGAACCGCGCCTGCGTGGCGCCGTCGGAACGGTCGGGCAGCGCGAAGTGGTACGCCCCGCGGGTCATGCCGACGTCGTACGAACCGTTGTACTGCTGGGTGAAGTTCGCGTTGCGGTAGGCGGTGCCCTCCGTCGCCTTGATGTAGGCGAACCGCTTGCCCGACCGCCACCAGTGTCCCCAGTCGACGTTGCCCTGGTGGCTGCTGACGTCGATCCCCTCCACCTGGCCCGCGGCGAGCTCCGGTGGTGTCATGAGCATTTCGCCGGTGCCCTCGTGCTTGGCGATCTGCGAGCCTGCGAAGTGGTCCTCAGACCCCTGCTCCACCGCCTGGGCGGGAACAGGGCACAGAACACTCAGGACCAACGCGATCGCAGCGGTGCGAACAAAACGAAGGCCAGCACATGAATGCGACGGCATTGGTTTCCTCCCCGTGCGTGAATCGTCTGCAGGCCAGCTACCCGTGTCAGGAACGGAAAAACCGGACACCCGCTTGTTGACACGAGCGGGTGGACAGACCGCTGTAGAAGCACGCTCGGTGACCAAGTTCGTGACCGGGGTTCATTCGATCCGGGCGCCTGATGACCGGTGCGGCGGGTAACCGTCGGAAGCCGTATCAGCGAGGGGAGTTCGACCGTGGACCGCAAGCGGATCGCGTCGTGCGTCGGCAAGCTCACCGGGCTGTGCCTGGTGGCCGGCGTTCTGGTCGCCGGCCTCATCTTCCCCGCCGCGGGAACGCTCGGAACGGTGTCGAACAAGATCAGCGATCAGGTGAAGTCCACATTGGCGCTGATGCTGAACAACGACCCGCCACTGATGACGACCGTGGTGGACAAGGACGGGGCGCCGATCGCCTACCTGTACGACCAGTACCGGGTGCGCACGCCGCCGGACAAGATCTCACCGCACATGAAGACCGCGTTGTTCGCGATCGAGGACCGCCGGTTCTACGAGCACAACGGCGTCGACTGGCTCGCGACCCTGCGCGCCGCCGCGCGCAACAACGCGAGCGGCGGGGTGGAGCAGGGCGCGTCCACGCTGACCCAGCAGTACGTGAAGAACTACCTGGTGCACGTGATCGCCCGCAACAACAAGACGGCGCAGCAGGACGCCCAGGAGCAGAGCATCACCCGCAAGCTGCGCGAGGCGCGGATCGCGGTCGGCCTGGAGACGGCGCTGAGCAAGGATGAGATCCTCGCGCGCTACCTGGACCTCGTGCCGTTCGGCGGGACGATCTTCGGCATCGGTGCGGCCGCACAGGCCTACTTCGACACGACGCCGGACAAGCTGACGATCCCCCAGGCCGCCACCCTCGCCGGCATGGTGAACAGCCCGACCTTCCTCGACCCCGAGGCGCGGCCGGACAAGGCGACGCAGCGCAGGAACACCGTGATCGACGCGATGGTCCACGACGGGAAGCTGTCCCAGGAGGACGCGGACCGGTACAAGGCCTCGCCGCTCGGGCTCCAGAACCCCGTCCGCCCGCTGCAGACCGGCTGTGTCGGCGCGGGGCCGTCGCACGGGTTCTTCTGCTCGTTCCTCGTGGAGTACCTGGCCGAGGCCGGTTTCGACCTGGAGCAGCTCAAGATCGGCGGGTACCGGGTGGAGACCACGCTCGACCCGAAGATCACCGAGCAGGCGAAGCAGGCCGTCGAGCGGCAGGCACCCAAGGAGACGCCCGGTGTGGCCAACACGATGGCGATCGTGAAGCCCGGCAAGGACGCGCACGAGGTCGTGGCGCTGGTGGCCAACCGCGACTACGGCCTCAAGAAGGACCAGTTCCAGACCCAGTTCGACCTGCCGAGCGGGGTGGAGAACAAGTTCGGCACCGGATCGGTGTACAAGGTCTTCACCGCGGCCGCCGCGCTGGAGAAGGGGTTCGGCATCGACACGGTGATCGCCTCCCCCAACTCCTACACCTCGCGGGTGTTCAAGGGCGGCGCGGCGTCCTGCCCCGGCGCCGGTGAGCCGAACACCTACTGGTACTGCCTGAACAACCACAACGACCGCTACCCGCCGCAGATGCCGCTGCGCCAGGCGCTCGCGACGTCGCCGAACACGGCGTTCGTGATCCTGGAGGAGAAGATCGGCCTCGACTCGGTCGTGGACATGGCCTCCCGGCTCGGCATGCGCAAGACGATGGCGACGAACATCGCCGGTGTCCCGCCGGACCCCAAGGCGGCGAAGGACCTGCGCATGACCCAGGCGGAGTTCTACAAGTCCAACGGCAACGCCTCGTTCACCCTCGGCCCCGCACCGTCGAGCACCCTGGAGCTCGCCAACGTCGCCGCGACGATCATGAGCGGTGGCACGTGGTGCAAGCCGACCCCGGTGCGCCGCGTCATCGACCGCGACGGCAAGACCCTGCAGCTGACCAAGCCGCCGTGCGAGCAGGCCCTGCCGGAACCGGTGGCGAACGCGCTGGCCAACGGCCTCAGCGAGGACAGCAAGGGCATGGGCACCGCCGCGTACACCGCGCGCCAGGCCGGCTGGACGCGTCCGATGATGGGCAAGACCGGCACGACCGAGGAGTACAAGTCCGCGGCCTACATCGGCGCCACGCCCGACTACGCCGGTGCCGTGCAGGTGTTCAACGACAGCACCTCGCCGCAGGGCATCTGCATCAGCTCCGGACCGCCGAGGCTGTGCCCCGAGGGCAACATCTACGGCGGCACGGCGCCCGCGGCCACCTGGTTCGACGCGATGATGAAGGTGCACGCCGGCCTGCCGGAGAAGCCCCTGCCGCCGATCGAGGACCGCTACCGGCGCGGTGACGGGCAGAACAGGGCTCCCGACCCCGGGACCAGCGGCACGCCCCAGGCCGCGACCCCGCCCGCCCCTGGCACGCGGACACCGGACCCGGTGGCGCCCGCGCCGAGCACGCCGCCACCGAACCCGGTGCCGCCCGCGACCGCGGAGTCCCAGCCGCCGACCACCGGACCTCCCACCGGTCCACCCACCGGTCCGCCGTCCGGTCCGCCGGGGCGGTGAGCCCGGGCCGGGAAGGGATCCCGTCGAGGTAGCGGCCGCGCCGTGCTCACCGTCGCCGAAGTGGAGGCGTGAGCACGGCGCGGCCTGCGTCACCGGGCACAGTGGACCGTCACGGGTGCTCCGGCAGGTAACGGTTCCCACTCGGCTTTCACCCGATCGGGGCGTGACATTCCCGTCACGACGGGTGTCCACAGTGCACCTGGAACTCGACTCGGGAGGACGCGATGTCGCTGTCGGACAAGATCGGCAACAAGGCGGAGGAGCTGGGCGGCAAGGCCAAGGAGGTCACCGGCGAGACCGTCGGCGACGAGCGGCTCGCCGACGAGGGGCGTGCCGACCAGGCCAAGGCCGCGCTCAAGGACGGTGTCGAGAAGGTGAAGGACGCGGTCGGCGGGATCGTGGACGACGTCGCGAAGCACCTCAAGAAGTAGCGCTGTGAGCCGGGACGTCCACAAGGGGCGTCCCGGCTGTTCGTGCGCGGGCGACGGGCCGGCGCCGCGTCCGATTTGGCAGAAGATTTTTTTCGTGTAAGCTGATCCCATCAGTCATGGTTCCGAAGTACTTCTCGCCCGTGATCGCGGATCACGGGCTTTTTGCTGTTCAACGTCTCCGTGGGCCATGACCGATCACTCCGGCTCCGCACGGTGCGGGTGCCGATTCATGGTTGGAGAACACATGGCCACCGGAACCGTCAAGTGGTTCAACACTGAAAAGGGCTTCGGCTTCATCGAGCAGGACGGTGGCGGCGCCGACGTGTTCGTCCACTACTCGAACATCGCCGCCCAGGGCTACCGTGAGCTCCAGGAGGGCCAGAAGGTCTCCTTCGAGATCACGCAGGGCCAGAAGGGCCCGCAGGCGGAGAACGTCGTCCCCGCCTAGTTCCCCCAGCCGGTCGCTGGTTCGCCAGCGGCTCGTTCGGACGGACTTCCGAAGCCCGGCCAGGTGACAACCTGGCCGGGCTTTGTGCTGTTCACGCCACGTCACACCGCACGTGCGTCACTCGTTCGAGGAAATCTCCAGTGGCGGGAGTAGACATTTGCGCCTGGCTGTGTGTAGTCTTCTGCACGTCGTAAGAGAGAGAACGTCGTATCGGCACGGGAGATGACGAACTACCCGTGAGATGAGGCAAGACGGTCGGGCACGCCGGAGCTGATCAGCAGTACGAGCTCCCCGCGGACGATCGTGACCGGCCGGCGACGCTCGACCTGCCGGCCGGTCGAGCAAGTGGAAGTCGAACAGCAAGAGTCAGTCAGCACCAGAGGAGAAGGGAAGGGTTGCACGCCATCGGATCGCTCGTCTCCGGCTGAACTCCGCCGGGCGGGTACCGCAAGTTCCATCGAGATTGGCAGGTGGTCTTCGGTTAAGCACAAGCAACGATCCCCGCACCTCCCGCTCAGGCGGGCCACGCGGACACAGGAACCCGATCTCACGGTCGGTTGATGGAAGTGGACCCACTAACCCTTGGGGCCCCGGTGCTCAGCACCGGGGCCCCTCGTGATGCGGAGGCGCGATGACCCCAGAGACACCCCGGCCGGACTCCGGCGAGCCGCGGAGTGCGGCCGAGAAGTTCGACGACGACCACTACCCCGCCTACACCATGGGCCGCGCCGCGGAGATGCTCAACACCAGTGCGGCCTTCCTGCGCAGCCTCGACGAGGCGAAGCTCATCGAGCCGCAGCGCTCCGCCGGCGGCCACCGCCGGTACTCCCGCCAGCAGCTGCGCCTGGCCGCCCGCGTCCGCACGCTGCTCGACGAGGGCATCGGCCTGGACGCGGCCTGCCGCATCGTCACCCTCGAAGACCAGCTCGAAGAGGCCCGCGGCCACAACGCCGGGTCCCCGCCCGACCCGATGACCGCTGTCTGACCGCGTCCGCACCGGGGCCGTCCACGCGACAGCCGCCGGTGTTCGCAGGTCAGCTCGCCCGTGAACCCGATGCGGCCGCCTCACGTCGTGGTGGCGGCCCCCTGGTCGGGCGCCACCGCACGTCGCACGCTGTCGCGCAGGAGCTCCCTGCGCCGCTCATGGACGTTGGCGGGTTCGTCGGCGCTGGCCGCGTAGACATTGCTGACCGGTGACCACGCCATCGACATGGCGATGACCAGTGCCATCAGGTCGAACGGGTCGCCGGCACGCACCAGCCCCGCCGCCTGCGCCTGCTCGATGGCCCGCAGCTTGCTCGCGTCGAGCCGGTCGACGTCGGCGACGAGATGTCCGGTGGGCCGTCGTTCCAGCCGCGCCCAGGTGGCGAGCCGGATGAGGTCCGGACGCCGCAGGTACTCGTCGTAGAGGCGCACGGCCCAGTCCGCCAGGTCCGCGGCGTCGATGGGGACGACGTTGACGATCCGTTCCAGCGATCCGAAGAAGATCGCGTCGAACAGCCCCTCCTTGTTGCCGAAGTAGGCGTAGAGCTGGGCTTTGTTGGTCTGCGCCGCAGCGACGATCCGCTCGATGCGGGCACCGGCGATGCCGTGCTCCGCGAACTCGCGGGTGGCGACGTCGATGATGCGCTGCCACGTGGCCGCGCCGCGGGCGGTCAGCCGCTGGTCGGACATGCCCCGAAGCCTACAGAACGGTTGGTTTGCTTTCTCCCGTCAGCGGAGCTAGCTTCAAATAGACCGAACAGTCTGTTTGAAGGAGAGTCATGCGGACGACCACCGGCTGGGGCACCCGCGGTCCCGGCACGCTGCGGGAGACCCCGATCCACCGCCGTGAGCTGCGCCGCGACGACATCGCCGTGCGCGTGGACTTCTGCGGGGTCTGCCACACCGACCTGCACTCCCTGCGCGCCCACAGCGGCGCGGACCTGCTCGTGCCCGGCCACGAGTTCACCGGCGTGGTGAGCGCGACCGGCGAGGACGTGACCGGCTTCCGCGTCGGTGACCCGGTCGCCGTCGGCAACATCGTCGACTCGTGCGGCACGTGCCCGATGTGCTTGGCGGACCAGGAGAACTTCTGCCGCGAGTTCCCCACCCTGACCTACGGCGGCACCGACCGCCACGACGGCTCGACGACGCTGGGCGGCTTCTCGCGGGAGTACGTGGTCCGCGACCGGTTCGCCCATCCCCTGCCGCCCGGGCTGGACCCGGCCGCGGCGGCGCCGTTGCTGTGCGCCGGGATCACCGTGTGGGAACCGTTGCGGGCACTCGGTGTCGGGCCGGGCACCCGTGTCGCGGTGAGCGGGCTGGGCGGGCTGGGCCACCTCGCGGTCAAGTTCGCCGCGGCCATGGGCGCGGAGGTCGCGGTGGTCAGCCGGTCGGCGGACCGCGCGGCGGACGCGGCCCGGCTCGGCGCCCACGACCTGGTCGTCTCCTCCGATCCGGCCCAGCTGGCCGCGGCCCGCGACCGGTTCGACGTCCTGATCGACACCATCCCCGTCGCCCACGACCTCGGCCCCTACCTCGGGCTCGTCGCCATGGACGGCACGCTCAGCCAGGTCGGCCACCTCGGCCCCGTGACGGTCGAGGCGCTCGACCTGCTCGTCGGCCGCAAGAAGCTCAGCTCGGCGGGCAGCGGCGGCCGCGCCTCGACCGCCGCGATGCTGGAGTTCTGCGCCACCCACGGCATCACCGCCGACGTCGAGGTGCTCCCGTCGAGCGAGGTGAACACCGCCCTCGACCGCCTGTCCCGCAACGACGTGCGCTACCGCTTCGTGCTCGACCTGGCCGACCTGTCCTGACGTTCGCAGGGCAGCGGTGCGGAACGGCGGGCAGCGCGGGGTCCGGTGCCGGACCCGCTTCCCGTTGCGGCCGAAGCGGTTGACGGGTCCGCGCACACCAGGGACCAAGGTCCTTTCGTGGAGGCGACCTTCCCACCTGCACCGCCCGCACCCGATCACGCAGGCTCGACGTGCGGCCGAGCTGATCGGCCGCCCAGGCCGTCCCCGAGGAGCCACCCGTGCTGTCCCCTGCTTCCGCTGCCGTCGTGCGTGCGACGCTGCCCGTGGTCCGCGACCACGCCACCGAGATCACCGCCGAGTTCTACCCGTCGATGTTCGCCGCGCACCCCGAGCTGCTGAACCTGTTCAACCAGGGCAACCAGGCCAGTGGCAAGCAGCAGGTCGCGCTGGCGTCGGCGGTCATCGCGTACGCACAGCACCTCCTCGACGGCACGCCGTTCGGGCCGATCGCCGAACGCATCGCCCACAAGCACGTTTCGCTCGGTGTGCGGCCGGAGCAGTACCCGATCGTCGGCAAGCACCTCATCGGTGCGGTCGCCACGGTGCTCGGCGACGCCGTCACGCCGGAGGTCGCGGCCGCGTGGGACGAGGTCTACTGGCTGTTCGCCGTCTCGCTGATCGCCGCCGAGGCACGCCTGTTCCAGGCAGCGGGCGTCACCCCGGACACGCTCTGGCGGCCCTGGCGCGTGGCCAAGCGCGATGAGGAAGCCGTCGACACGGTGTCCTTCACGCTCGTCCCCGACGACGGCGGCCCGGTGCCGGCGTTCCAGCCGGGGCAGTACGTGTCCGTGGCCGTCGACCTGCCCGGCGGACAGCGCCAGCCACGCCAGTACTCGCTGTCCCAGGCGCCCGGCCGCGGCGAGCTGCGCATCACCGTGCGGCGGGTGCACGGTGCGGACGGCGCCCCGGACGGTGCGGTGTCAGGCTTCCTGCACGACCACGTGCACGCCGACGACACCGTGCTCCTCGGCCCGCCGGCCGGTGAGGTCACGCTCGAACCGGGCGACCGCCCGGTGGCGCTGATCAGCGCGGGCATCGGCATCACCCCGATGCTGTCCATGCTCGACCACCTGCACACCACCCAACCGGCCCGCACGGTCGTCACCGCGCATGCCGAGCTCTCGGCCGACCGGCACGCACACCGCGCCGAGCACGCCCGCCTCGCGGGACACCGCCGGCTCACCTGGTACGAGAACGGCGACGAAGGCGGCCAGGCCGGCCGGATCGACGTCGACGCGATCCCGCTGCCGCCCGGCGTGGTCGCCTACCTGTGCGGCCCGATCGCGTTCATGCGCGACGTCCGCGCCGGGCTGCTGCGCCGCGGGATCGCCGCCGACGACATCAGGTACGAGGTGTTCGGTCCCGGAATGCTCTAGACGAGTAAGTCCCTAAGTCGTGGCGGTGTCTGGACATAGACGAAGGGTGTTCAAGATCAGTTTGTGAGGACCGACCTGAACACCCTTCTGACCGCACTCTATGTCAAGATCGATGACCACCTGGGCAGGCCCGCCCGGACCGGCCGGCCACCACGGCTCACCGACGCCGAACTGCTCACCCTCGCCGTCGCCCAAGCCCTGCTCGGCATCCGCTCCGAAGCCCGATGGCTGAGGTTCCTGCCCCGCCACCTGCCCGGCGCCTTCTCCTACCTGCCACAGCAATCCTGCTACAACAAACGACTGCACACCGCGGTCCCGCTGCTCAAGCGAATCATCCGGCTGCTCGCCGTCGACACCGATCTGTGGACCGACGCGACCTGGGTCGTGGACTCCACCCCGGTCGAGTGCGGCCGCTCCCGCGAGACCACCAAGCGCTCGGAACTGGCCGGCTGGGCAGCCTACGGCTACTGCTCGTCGCACTCGCGGTTCTTCTGGGGCCTGCGCCTGCACCTGATCTGCACCCCGGCCGGCCTGCCGATCACCTGGGCACTGGCCAACCCGAAACTCGACGAACGCCAGGTGCTGATGGCGATCTTGGACCACGACCCGTCCGTGCTGGCAGACCGGCCCGGCCTGCTGATCATCGCCGACAAGGGCTAAGTCTCCCGCGAACTGGACACGTTCCTGGCCGAACGCGGAGCCCGGCTGCTGCGCCCGTCATATCGCAACCGCACCCCGCACAGCACCTGCTCAAACCCGTCCGGCAGCTGATCGAGTCAGTCAACGACACCCTCAAAGGCCAGCTCGACCTCGAACTGCACGGCGGCCGCACCATCGACGGCGTCACCGCCCGCATCGCCCAACGCGTGCTCGCTTTGACCGCCGCGATCTGGCACAACCGCGCCACCGGCCAGCCCATCACCCGATCCCTGATCGCCTACGACCACTGATCAGTTAGGACTTACTCGTCTAGACGCGCGGGTTCCTCGAACGGGTGCCCGGCGAGCTTCCAGTGCGATGGGTCAGAGTCCTCGCAGCAGCAGCCGCAGGGCGAAGTCGAACCGTTCGTGGCCCTCGCCTGAGTTGATCTTGTCGGCGTGTTCGACGGTGTGCGGAAACCGGCTGACCGGCAGCATCCGCAGCCGCGCCACCAGCTCGGCCCGGTCCACGACACGGGTGTCCTCGTCGTGGTCCGGGTGACGGCGCAACGACGCCTCCACGGTGTAGGCGCTGACGTACAGCAGCGCGGCGTCGATCGTCCACGCCGCCTGCTGCGGGCCGACGCCACCGGCCAGCAGGATCGCGAGCATGCCCTCGGTGATCCGCAGCGTGTCGAGGTTGTTCGGCGCGGCGGACAGCGCGGCCTGCGCGATGCCCGGATACCGGAGGAACTCCTCGCGCAGCTGACCGCAGACGTCGACGAACTGGTCGCGCCACCGCGCGGCGTCCGGCGCGGGCAGCGCGACGTTCCGGCTCAGCGTGCCGATGAGGAGGTCGTCCAGCTCGGCCTTGTTGCGCACGTGCGCGTAGAGCGAGGCCGGTCCGGTGCCGAGGGCGGCGGCGACCCGGCGCATGGTCAACGCGGCGTACCCGTCGGTCTCGACCAGCCGCAGCGCCGTGCCGACGATGCGGTCGACGGTGATGGGCTCCTTGCGCGCCACGGGTTCCTGCTCCAGTGCCGCGATCCGCGTCGCCCACTCCTCACGTGAGGAGGCTCCGCGCGCGCCGCTCTTCCGGTTCATGTCACCCAGCCTACCAGTTGACACGAACACCGTTCGTCCGTAGAACAGTGTTCGTGTCAATCTCGATCGCGCGGCCGCTGCCGCGCTCCCCCGGTTCCCTGCGCGAGGCGTGGATCGCGCTCGCCGGGCTGTCCGCCGTCTTCCTCTTCGAGATGCTCGACAACTCGATCCTCACCGTCGCCCTGCCCACGATCGGCCGCGACCTGCACGCCTCGACGACCGCGCTGCAGTGGGTGTCGAACTCCTACGCGGTCGTGTTCGGCGGCCTGATGCTGGTGTTCGGTGCGGTGGCGGACCGGTTCGGCCGACGCCGCGTGATGCTCGCCGGGCTGGCGCTGCTCGGTGCCGCGAGCCTGGCGACCGTCTTCGTCACGTCCGTGAGCGGGCTCATCGTCGTCCGCTCGGTGATGGGCGTGGCGGCCGCGATGACCACGCCGGGCTCGATCGCGCTCGCGTTCCGGCTGTTCCGCGACGACGACCTGCGCGTCCGCGCGATGACCCTGATCTCCACGGTCGGGCTGGTCGGCCTCGCGGTCGGCCCACCGCTGGGCGGCTTCGTGCTCACCGCCGCGCCGTGGCAGGCGTTGCTGCTGGTCAACGTCCCGATCGCGGTGCTCGCGATGATCGGCATCGGTCGCGGCGTCGAGGCCGACACCGCGGCCGAGCTGCACCGCGGCCCCTCCGACCTCCTCGGCGGCGTGCTCGGCACCGCCACGATCGTGCTCGTCCTGGTCGTGCCGACGTTCTTCGTCGAGCAGGGCGCGGCGGCGTGGCTGCCATGGGCTGCCGTCGGCGTGACGGTCGTGGCCGCGGTCCTGTACGTGGTTCGCGCGCGCACGGCTCGTCATCCGCTGCTCGACCTCAAGCTCGTCGCACGGCCGCAGGTCGCCGGTGGTCTCGCGTACAAGGCGGCGACCGGGCTCGCGGCGGCCGGTCTCACCTACCTCGTGACGTTGCAGCTGCAGCTCGACTGGGGCTGGTCCCCCGCGCTCGCGGCGGTGGGCATGCTGCCGCAGGTCGTCGTCCTGATCGCCGGCGGTCCGCTGGTCAACCGCTTCGTGCGGCGGGTGGGCCTGGACCGGGCCGCGTTGCCCGGCGGGCTCTGCGTCGTGGCCGGGCTCGCGGTCTACGCGCTGCTGGGCCGGCTGGGGTACGTGCCGGTCGCGGTCGCACTGGTGCTGGTCGCCGCCGGTATCCGCGTGGTCGGCGCCGTCGCCGGTGTGACCGTGCTGAAGGGACTGCCGGAGAACCGGACGTCGATCGGCGCCGCGCTCGTCGACACCGCGTCGCAGGTCACCTCCGCCGCCGGTGTCGCCGTCAGCGGCACGGTGCTCGCCGTGCTGTTCGCCGGTGGCATCGCCCAGCCGGGGTGGAGCGCCGGGCAGACCGCGCAGTTCGAGCAGGCGGTCACGATCGGCGGTCTCCTGCTCACCGCCATGTCCGCCGCTCTCGTCGGCTGGGCGTTCCTGCGCGTGCGCCGGTCCCAGGCCTGTTCGTGAGTTAGACGAACCAGGTCAGCGCACGGGCGCGGTCGACGTCCTCGGCGAGCTGCGCCGGGTCGCGGTGCCACAGCAGCACCGACGCGCCGAGCACCCCGACGACGCCGTCGTTGCCCTCCACCGCAGCCCGGCGGACGTGGACCTCGTGCCGGCTGCGCAGACCGCTGAGGTCAGGGCCCGGTTCGCGGTACCTCGTGCCCGGCATGACCGGTGGCCACAGCCAGGCCGCCTGGACGTCCTGCGGAACCGGCTCCGTGATCGGCAGGCCCGCCTGCAACCTCAGGTTGGCCACCTCCAGGTTGACCCCGGCGTGCAGCCGGGCCAGCTCCGACACCAACGCTCCCGGCGCCCGGCCGGCGACCTCCAGCACCACCGGTTCGCCGTCGCGGTTCACCGCGAACTCGGTGTGCACGACGAAACTCCCCTTGTCGCCCAACGCTCGCACGACGCGGTTGTTCAGCTCGTGCGCGGCCCTGGTGAACGGGGACTCCGCCTCGGTCACGCCGCCGAGGACGCGCCCGGCGTCCAGGCCGAGCAGCGGTCCGAGGTACCGGCCCACCTGCACGGGGGTGGTCCGGCCGTCCCGCACCAGCCCGTTGACGTGGTGCAGGGTGCCGTCGACGAACTCGTCGACCTGCCAGCCGGTCTCGCCGTCGTGCGCGGTCAGCCAGTCGCGAAGATCCTGTGGTGTGCGCAGGACCGTGATGCCGCGGGAGTTCGCCTCCTGCCGCGGTTTCGCCACCGCGGGCAGTCCGATCTCCGCGATCAGCAGTCCGGCGGCGTCCGCCGTGACGACCGGTTCGAAGGCGTGGAACCGCGGCACCCGCACGCCACCGGCCGCGAGCAGCCGCTTCATCACGACCTTGTCCAGGTACGCGACCGGCCGCCCGGGGTGCCGACCGGCCAGTCCGAGCTCCTCCCGCAGCCGCGCGCATTCGGCCAGGCAGTACTCGTCGTTCGTCACGACCTCGACCGGGCCGTCGAGCGCGAGGAGGTGTTCCAGCCACCGCTCCCGGCCGAGCGGGGTGACCGGCGGCGCGGGGCCGGTGACGTCCTCGCGCAGCACCGCCGCCGCCGGTCCGTCGGTCAGCACGACGACGTCGAACTCGTCCGGCGGGAACGCCACCGCGGGCGCGACGGTCAACGGCTGCTTCGACTGCAGCGCGACGATCGTCGTCCTCATGCCGTGCCGATGGCGAACACGTGGAGCTGCCGGTCCTTCGCCAGGGTCACGCTCGCGATCGCCTTGCCGTCCGGCGCCTGGAACGGGGTGGTCGCGAAGACGAACGCCGGCCCGGTCCCGCCCCGCACCACGTTGCGGTACCTCGGATGCGCCACGACGGTGTTGCCGAAGACCGGCTCGGTGGTGCTGCCGCCGGGCAGCACCCAGTCCCCGAACGACAGGTCGGCCTCGGCCGTGGTGCCGTCGGTGAACGTGACGGTGGCTGTGCCGCGGTGGTCGCCGTTGCTCGCCGCGCCGACGAACACCAGCCGGGTGGGCCCGCCGGGCAGCGCGACGGTCTGGCCGTTCGCGGTGACGTTGTCCGTACGGCCGGGCGGGGCGGCGGGCCACGTGAACCGGGTGCCGCCGACCTCGACCTGACCGCCGCCGGTGAGACCCGCGTCGGCGAGCGCCTGGCGGGAGTGGCTGTTGCCGGCGCCGTCGAGGTTCGCCTGGGACCTGTCGCCGTCGTCGGCGATCCCGGTGTTGTCGTAGCGGGTGACCAGGCTGCCTTCCGGGGCGACGAGGACGGTGACCGTCGTGGTGACGGTGCGGCGGGCGCCGGTGATGGTCAGCGGGACGTCGTAGTAGCCCTCGGGTGCGGTCGCGCTCACCTGGAACCGCGCCTGGCCGTCGGCCAGCCGGAACCGGGGCGGGCCGGTGACGGTGATCCCGGCGGGTGGCGTGCCGGTGACGCTGACCGTCCGGTCGTCGCCGGCCAGCCGGAGCGCGGACACGGTGAGGTCCGCGGTGCCGCCGGGCCGGACGGTGACCATGCTGCCGGCACTCGCGAGGAAGTCGTGCTCACCGTCGCGATAGGATGGTGGCGCCTCGTCCGCGTCGGTGGCCCAGTCGCGGTCCGGGGTGGTGCGCAGGTCGAAGTCGAGCACGCCGCCCGTGCCGACGAGGGTGCGGGGCAGGCCGGTGCGTTCGTGGTCGCGGCCGTCGAGGTCCAGGTCGTGCACGTACATCGCGGTCGCGGAAGCGTTGGGGGCGTTGATGGTCAGGTCGCGGCCCGGCAGGTCGAGCACGATGCGCGGGAACAGCGGGCTGTGCACGGCGAGGTCGGCGGTACCGGGCGTGGCCGGGTACAGGCCGAGCGCGGCCCAGACGTACCAGGACGACTGGGCGCCGAGGTCGTCGTTGCCGGGCTCGCCGTCGGGGGTGGGGCTGAACAGGGTGGTCATGATCTGCCGGACCACCTGCTGGGTGCGCCACGGGCGCCCGGTGTGGTTGTAGAGCCACGGGATGCCGAACGCCGGTTCGTTGCCGGCCCACATGTACGGCTCGGACGGGCCGGCGTTGAGCTTGGTGGTGAACGCGTCCAGGCGCGCGGCAGCGGCGTCCCGGCCGCCCATCGCGGTGATCAGACCGGCCGGGTTGTGCGGCACCATCCAGCTGTACTGCACCGCGTTGCCCTCGTCGAAGCCGTCTTGGCCGAACCCGCCCGCGGCCGGTGGCCACGCCGGGCCGTCGGGGAACCGGCCGCTGCCGTCACGCGGCTGGACGTGGCGGGTGGCGGGGTTGAACAGGTTCTGCCAGTTCTGGCCGCGTCTCGTGAACTCCGCGGCGGTCGCGCGGTCACCGGCGGCCCTCGCGAGCTGGGCGATGGCGAAGTCGTCCACCGACCACTCCAGCGTGATCGAGGCGCCGACCCTGGCGTGGTCACCGCGCGCCACGTCGGTGTTGGGCAGGTAGCCGCGCCGGACGTACTCGGTGATGCCCGGCCGTTCCCGGTACGCGCCGGGGGTGGTGTCGACGCTGGTCGCGCCCTTGACCAGGTAGCGCAGCGCGGTCGCGAAGTCGAAGTCCCTGGCGCCGTAGGCGTGCAGGTTCGCGATCAGCGGCACCGAGCTGTCGCCGGTCATCTGCCCGGTGTAGTCGTTGGCCAGCGGCCAGCGCGGCCACCAGCCGCCCTGCACGGCGTCGTTGACGAGCGACTGCGCCATGTCGCTCGCCTCACGCGGCCACAGCATGGCGTGCAACGGGGCCAGGCTGCGGTAGGTGTCCCAGTCGGAGAAGTTGGCGTACTGGGTGCGACCGGCCGGCAGGGTGTGGACCTCGTCGTCGAAGCCGGGGTAGCGGCCGTCCACGTCGTTGAACGTGTTGGGGTGCATCAGCGAGTGGTAGAGCGCGGTGTAGAAGGTCTTGAGCTCACCGGTGTCCGTGCCGGCGACGCGGATCTTGCTCAGCTCGGTGCGCCACCTCGCCCTGGTGTCCGCGCGGACCTGGCCGGCGTCCCAGTGCGGGACCTCCTGCGCCATGTTCCGCTTCGCGCCGTCCACGCCGACGTACGACAGCGCCACCTTCGCCTTGACCTGGCCCGCCGGGAAGCTCAGGTAGGCGCCCGCTTTCGGCGCCCGCACGCTGGTGCCGCCCGGCGTGACCGCGGTGCCGTCCCACGTGCCGGTGGCGGTGAACGGGCGGTCGAAGGTGATGGCGTAGTGGACGGTGTAGCTGTTGGGCTTGCCGCAGAAACCACCGGTGCTCGCCGAGCCGGTGATCGTGGTGTCGTTCTCGACCGTGACCTCGGCCGCGGAGTTGCCCGACAGGCTGGCCCCGCCCTTGACCAGGACGTGGCCGTCGGCGGGCAGCGTGAACGTCGCGAGCCCCGTGCGGGTGGTCGCGGTGAGCTCGGCCCGGACGTTCGAGTCCTCCAGCGTCACCGCGTAGTAGCCGGGTTCGCCCTGCTCGCCGGTGTGCCGGTAGTGCTCGGTCCGGTCCCACGGCCGCTCCCCCACCTCGCCGGTGATCGGCAGGATCGGCACGTCACCGAACGCGCTGCAGCCGACGCTGGCGTGCGTGAGGCTGAAACCCCGGATCCGGTCGTCGTGGTACTGGTAGCCGGCGTAGGAGTCGAGCGTGTCCGGCGAGAACTGCACCATGCCGAACGGCACGGCGGGGCCGGGGAAGTTGTTGATCTCACCGACGGCCGCGGCGGCCTTGCCGGTGCCGATGAACGGGTCCACGTACGCGGTCGGATCGGCGACCAGCGGCGGGGGCGCCGTCGCCGGTGCGGCCGCCGCGACCACCGGCGCCGCGAGCACGAGCGCGGCCGCCATCACCACCACTCCGCTGCAGCGCATGATCGGAACGTTCCGCAGACACCGGGCGCTGTCAACGTTGTCCGCGCCGACCTGACCCTTTCCGGACACAGCCGCCCATCCGGTCGTCACCCGGCCGGGTTCACCGGGCCCACGCCTGCCGCCGCGGGTAGGTTCGCGGTCGGTCCCTCGATCAAGAAGTGACGCCGGTCACAACAGCGGGACGCTGCCGCCCGGCGCGGACAAGTACCGGTGTGACCAAGCCCAAGGAGCGCGCCGTGGACGGCACCAGGCCGGACCTCGACGGTGAGGACCCGGCCACCGCCTTCGCCGCGCTCTTCGACACCCATGCCCCGGCCCTGCGCGGCTACCTGGCGGGCCGCGTCGGCATCGACACGGCCGACGACCTGGTCGCGGAGACGTTCCTCGTCGCCCTGCGCAGACGGAAGGACTACGACCCGGCCCAGGCCCCGGTGCGCGGCTGGCTGTACGGCATCGCGACCAACCTGCTGCGCAACCACGTGCGCGCGGAAGTGCGCGGGTACCGGGCGACCGAACGGCTGCACGCCGAGACCGCGCACGGCCACGACGCGCAGGTCGCCGCTCAGGTCGACGCCCAGCGCCAGCTCGCCCGTGCCCTGGCCAGGCTGTCCGCGCCGGAGCGTGACCTGGTGCTGCTGACGTCCTGGGCGGGGCTGGACCCGTCCGAGGTCGCGACCGCGCTGAACCTGCCTGCCAGCACGGTCCGCTCACGCCTGCACCGCGTGCGCGCGAAACTGCAGGCACTGCTCACGGGAGAGACGTCATGACCGATTTGGACGAAGCACTCGACCTGCTGCACCGGGCGGACAGGACGAGCACCCGGCCGCTCGACGCCGTGCGCGCCAGGGTGGTCGAGGCCGCTGCCACCAACGTGGTCCCGATGCGCCGTCGCCGGCTGGTACCGGTGACCGTCGCCGCCGCGGCGGTGGCACTCGTCGTCAGCGGCGTGGTCGTCGTGCGCGCCACCGACGCGCCGTCGCAGGCACCGCCGGTCGCGGCACCACCGGTCGCGGCGCCGCCGACCGTCTCGGAACAGCAGGTGGCACTGCTGTCCGCGGCGGAGCTGCTCGACGACGCGGCGAACAACATCAAGACGGCCGACCAGCCCGTCGCGCCCGGCCGGTACCGGCTCATCACCGAGCACGGCACGTACGCCCGCGGCATCCTGTTCGGGTCCTCTGTGGACGATCCGCAGCCGCTGAAGGGAGCCACCTACGCGGTCGAGCTGAAGTACCAGACTTGGATCCCGGCGGACGTGACGCAGGAGTGGCTGAACCGCCGCACGCAGATCGGTGACGCGAAGTGGCTGGGCGGCAACATCTCTCCGTCGCAGGCGCCGTACCAGCGGCAGGACACCGACTCCGGCGACCGCAGGGGCCGGTGCGGTGACTTCTTCCCGAAGTCGCAGCCGCGCAAGGTCTGCGGTGACCCGTCCGACTGGGACTCCCCCGCGTTCTACGCCGCACTGCCGCGCGACCCGGCGGCCCTGTACGAGTGGCTGCGCGCCCACACCAGCCAGCGAGGTTCCACGCCGACGGCGATGTTCGCCACGGCCACCGAGATCCTCAGGGCCGGTCTGATGCCCGCCGACGTGCGCGCCGGGTGGTACCGGGCGATCGCGCGGATCGACGGCGTCACGGTCTCCCCGCAGAAGGTGACCATGGACGGCCGGACCGGCGTCGGGATCACGCTGGCGGACCGGCGCGAGCGCATCGAGCTGGTCATCTCCCCCGACACCGGCGAGTTCATCGGTGACCGCTCGCTGACCGGGCCGGAGAGCGACTACCCGTGGCTGCCGGAGGGCACCGTGCTGAAGTCGACGGCGATCACGACGGAGGTCGTCGACAGCATCGGCTGACCACCACGACGACGGCGTGCCGGGGCTCGGGGGTCCCGGCACGCCGTCATCTTGCGGGCGCGTTCGAGGTCGAGCGCGAGGTGCGGCCGGCCGTGCAACTGAGCACGGTCCCGGCTGTTGGCACGACCCGGCGCCGGCTGGAAGGGTCGCCGCATGAGTGACCGGCAGGCCCGCGTGCTCCGGGCGTTCGAGACGTTCTTCGCACCGGCCTCCCCGCAACCGGAGTCGTGGGTGCTCGACCTGTTCCAGCGCACCGCCGGCAGCGTGCCCGCGTACCGGAAGTTCCTGGAGGCCAACGGGATCGCGCCGGAGTCGGTGCGGACCCTCGCGGACTTCCAGCGGCTTCCGTTCACGGACAAGGCCACCTACCACCAGCGCCACCCGCTGCCGGAGCTGTGCCGCGACGGCACCCTGGCGGGCTGCGACCTGGTCGCGGTGTCGTCCGGGTCGAGCGGGCAGCCGACGATCTGGCCGCGTGCCCTGGAGGACGAGCTGCACGTGGCCCGCCGCTTCGAGCAGGTGCTCGTCGACGGCTTCCACGCCGGCGAGCGCAGCACGCTGGCGGTGGTGTGCTTCCCGTTGGGCACGTGGGTCGGTGGCCTGTTCACGCAGGCGTGCGTGCGGCACCTCGCGGCGAAGGGCTGCCCGGTCACGGTGGTGGCGCCCGGCAACAACAAGGCCGAGATCCTGCGCGTGCTGCCCGAGCTGGCGCCGCACTTCGACCAGACGGTGCTGCTGGGCTATCCGCCGTTCCTGAAGGACGTCATCGACTCACCCGGCGTCGACTGGCCGTCGTTGCAGGTGAAGCTCGTGCTGGCCGGCGAGGTGTTCAGCGAGCAGTGGCGTGACCTCGTGGCGGCCCGAGCCGGTATCGCGGACCCGGTGCGCGACATCGCGGCGCTGTACGGAACGGCCGACGCGGGCGTGCTGGGCAACGAGACGGCGTTGTCGGTGGCCATCCGGCGGTTCCTCGCCCACCGGCCGGACCTCGCCCGCGCGGTGTTCGGCGACGCGCGCCTGCCGACCCTCGTGCAGTACGACCCGTCGAGCCGGTTCTTCGAGACGTCCGACGGCACGCTGGTGTTCACCGCGGACGGCGGGATTCCGTTGCTGCGCTACCGGATCGGCGACGAGGGCGGCCTTCTTCCGCACGCCGACCTGCTCGCACTCTGCGCCGAACACGGGTTCACGCCGCCCGACGGACCTCCGCTGCCGTTCGTGTACGTGTTCGGGCGGTCGTTGTTCACGGTGTCGTTCTTCGGGGCGAACGTGTACCCGGAGAACGTGGCGGTCGGGCTGGAGCAGCCCGGCATCAGCGACACGGTGACCGGCAGGTTCGTGATCGAGTCGGCCGAGGACGCCGACCGCGACCGGACGCTGCGGCTCACCGTCGAGGTCGCGCCGGAGGCGGTCGCGGACGCCCGTGCGATCGCGGAGTCGGTGCGGGCGCAGCTGGTGCGGTTGAACAGCGAGTTCGCGCACTACGTGCCGGTGGAACGGCAGCTGCCCGAGGTCGTGCTGCGCCCGGCGGGCGACCCGGAGTACTTCCCGGTCGGCGTGAAGCACCGGTACACCCGCCGCTCGTGACGAAGTGGCTGTTCGCGGGGCGCCGTCGGCAACCTCCCACTTTCAGGTGCTCGCGGTCTACGTTGCCTCAGCGGGGCCCTCAGGCCGATAGCGCTCAATGGGCACCCGCTCTGAAAGTGCACCACTCAGCACGCGGCGCGGTTGCCCCGATCCCTTCCGGTGCCAGTGTCGGCCGTTGGCGTCCAGGAAGTGCAGGCTCAACCCGATCTTCCGGGGCAGGTACAAGTCCGCCGGTCCGCTGTCGGCGGGGCGCCGTACGTGCAGCTCGGAGCGAACGGACTCACCCGGTTTCAGCATCCGGAAACCGTCACCTCCGGTACCCACATCCTCCAACTGGACGATCAAGTTGAAGATCGGCATGTCGCTGTAGTTGGAGATCGTGCCCTCCAACTCGAGCACCATGAGGTTGGCGTTGAGCGGATAGGCCTCGTTGGTGATGGCCGACACGATGAGCCTTGCCTGCCTGGCGTTTTCGTCGTCTTCCCGCAACAGAGCCGCTTGCTGTTCGGCTCGCCGCAGACGAACTTCCCTGGCCAGCAAGAAAAGCGTGGCGAAGAACGCACATCCGCTGAACGTGCCCCCGAGGATGGATCCGAGCGCGTCCAACGTGCTCCAAGACATGTCGGTTGTCCCTGCGATCTCGTGGAGGTGACGAGCAGACCGTCGCTGGAACAGGCGCGAGCGTTACCGGGGAACCGATGAGCGCTCGTGACGAAGTGGCGATTGCGCTGATCACGATTCGCCAGATCGGCGATTCCCTCCGAGCCCGCGCTGCCCCACAGTGAGGGGACGGCGACGGAGCGGAGGCGGCGTGGAAGAGCAGAAGCTCGCACAGACGTTGCGCGGACGGCACCTCAGCATGATCGCGATCGCGGGCGTGATCGGTGCCGGGCTGTTCGTCGGCAGCGGCGCGGCGATCAGGCAGGCCGGTCCGGGTGTGCTGCTGTCCTACCTGGTCGCGGGCGTGCTCGTGGTGCTGGTCATGCGGATGCTCGGCGAGATGTCCGCGGCCACGCCGGAGACCGGGTCGTTCTCCGCCTACGCCGAACGCGCGCTCGGGCGGAAGGCCGGGTTCGCGATCGGCTGGCTCTACTGGTGGTTCTGGGTCGTGGTGATCGGCATCGAGGCGACCGCGGGCGCGGCGATCACGCACCGGTGGGTGCCCGGTGTGCCGCAGTGGGTGTGGGCGCTCGTGCTGATGGTGCTGCTGACGCTGACGAACCTCTACTCGGTGCGGTCGTACGGCGAGTTCGAGTTCTGGTTCGCGTCGATCAAGGTCGCGGCGATCAGCGTGTTCCTGCTCGTCGGCATCGCGGCGATCGCGGGGCTGCTGCCCGGTGTGGCGGCGCCGGGGCTGAGCAACCTCACCGGGCACGGCGGGTTCCTGCCCAACGGCGGCAGCCCGGTGTTCGCGGCGATGCTCGTGGTGGTGTTCTCCTTCTTCGGCGCGGAGATCGCGACGATCGCGGCGGGTGAGTCGGCGGACCCGCAGCAGGCGGTGCGCACCGCGGTGAAGTCGGTGGTGTGGCGGATCCTGGTGTTCTACCTGGGGTCGATCGCGGTGGTCGTGACGTTGCTGCCGTGGGACGACGCGGGCGTGGCCAAGTCGCCGTACGTGGCGGTGCTGGAACGGATCGGGCTGCCGGGCGCGGCGACGGTCATGGACGTCGTCGTGCTCACGTCGGTGTTGTCGTGCCTCAACTCCGGGCTCTACACGGCTTCGCGGATGGCCTACTCGCTGTCGCAGCGGGCGGAGGCGCCGCGGGCGTGGCGGCGGCTCGGGGGCACCGGGGTGCCGAGGACCGCGGTGCTGGTGTCGACGGTCGTCGGGTTCGGCACGGTGGTGCTGAACTACCTGTGGCCGGACACGGTGTTCCTGTTCCTGGTCAACTCCTCCGGCGCCATCGCGGTGTTCGTGTGGCTGGTCATCGCGTTCTCCCAGCTGCGGTTGCGCAGGCAGGTGGAGGCGACGGCGCCGGAGCGGCTGACGTTGCGGATGTGGGGCTACCCGTACCTGACGTGGGCGACGATCGGCGGGCTGGTGGTGCTGCTCGCCGGGATGCTGCTCGACGACGCCGCGCGGCCCCAGCTGCTGCTGAGCCTGGCCGTGGCCGCGGTGGTGGTCGTCGTGGCGGTGATCCGCGACCGGTGACCTGTGCGCACCGGACGAATTCGGCTATTTGTGGGACCTGGCGTGACCTATTCGAGTCGGACGGCGATTCGAACACGAAAACAATTGCTCCGACGCCATCGTTGAAATGCTCGGGGGAGCCTCCGGGCCGTGGCAACATGGCCCGGTGAGCTCGTTCGGGGACTTCTTGCGCTTTTACCGATCCCGCGTTCCGCTGACCCAGGAGGAACTGGCGGCCCGCACCGGGCTGAGCATGCGCGCGATCAGCGACATGGAACGCGGCCGGACGCTCACACCGCAGCCGCGCACCGTGCAGCTGCTCGTCGGCGGGCTCGGGCTGGGCGGCGACGAGGCCGCGGAGTTCGCGGCGCTCGCACGTGCCGGGCGGGTGCCGCAGACGCGGGGACGGCCGGAGGCGCCCGCCGCGGTCCTCCCGGCCGCGAGCCTGCCGCCGGTGCTGCTGGCGCTGACCGGGCGGGAGGCCGAGCAGCGGGCCGTCGACGGGTTCGCGAGCGAGGCCGAGTCGTCGCCGGTGCCGCAGGTCGCGGTGCTCCACGGACCGCCGGGGGCGGGCAAGACGGCGCTCGCCGTCGACGCGGCGCACCGGCTGGGCCCGCGGTTCCCGCACGGCTGCGTGTTCCTGGACCTGCGCGGGATGGACGCCGAGCCGTTGTCGCCGGACCGGGCGGCACGGCGGTTGCTGCGGTTGTTCAACGTCGACGAGCGCCAGATCCCCGCCGACCGGGACGACCGGCTCTCGTTGTACCACTCGTTGTTGCGCGACCGCACGGTGCTGCTGGTGCTGGACAACGCCGCCGGCGAAGCCCAGGTGCGGCCGCTGCTCGCGGCCAGCCCCGGCTCGATGGTGCTCGTGACCAGCAGGAACACGCTTACCGGCCTGAACGCGCGGCACCGGCTCGCGCTCGACGTGCTGCCGCCGCCGGAGTCTGTCGCGTTGCTGCGCGCGGTGGCGGGTGAGCGGATCGCGGCCGAGCCGGAGGCGGCGGTGCGCGTGGCCGAGCTGTGCGGCGGCATGCCGCTGGCGTTGCTCATCGCGGGCAACCGGCTGGCGAGCAGACCACAGTGGACGGTCGAGCACCTCGCGACCCAGCTGGCCGACGAGCGGCGGCGGCTCTCCCTGCTCAAGGCCGGCGACCTGCAGGTGCGCACGGCGTTCGAGAACTCCTACCACCAGCTCAGCCCCGGCGCGGCGACGTTGTTCCGCAGGCTGGCGCTGGTGCCGGGGCCTGACCCGAGCGCGGAGCTAGCCGCGCTGGTCGCCGGGGAGCACGCCGGGGAGGCGTTGGAGGAGCTGGCCGGCGCGAGCCTGCTGGGCGTCAGCGGGACGCCCGGCCGGTACCGGCGGCACGACCTGCTGAGGGTGTTCGCCGCCGAACGCCTCGAGCTCGACGAGGACCCCGAGGTGGTCGGGGAGCTGGCCACCCGGCTGCGGCACTCGTTGCTCGCGGTCGCCACGGCCGCCGCCCGCCGGTTCGACCACGACCACCCGCCGGAGCACTCGGAGCTGTTGCCCGACAAGGAGTCCGCCGGCCGGTGGCTGAGCGCGGAGCTGGAGCACTGGCGGGGCGCGCTGCGCTCGGCGGTCCGGCTCGGCGAGCACGAGCGGGTGCTCGAACTGGCCAAGGCGATGCACTGGTACTCGGACCTGCACGGCGTCGGCGAGCTGTGGCGTGAGGTGTTCGGCGCGGGAGCGGACGCGGCGCGCGCGTTGGGCAACGCGCGGGACACCGTGGAACAGTTGAACTACCTGTCGTGGGCGCAGTACGCGTTGTGCGGGCGGCCACGGGAGGCGTTGGCGGCGCACGAACAGGCCGTGGCGATCGAGGTGGACGACCCGCTCACGCAGGCGTGGACGTGGTACTACGGCTCAGCCATCATGCGGCGCATCGGCCGGCCGCTGTCGGCCGTCGAGCTGGGACGGCGCTCGGTCGCGTTGTTCGAGAAGGCCGGGTACGCGATCGGCGAGAACCTGGCGCTGTCGTTGCTGGGCCTCATGCTGCACAACGCCGGCCGGCTCGACGAGGCGGTCGCGGTGCAGCGGCGCAGCGTCGAGCAGCACCGGGCGGCCGGCGGCGACGACGAGCTGCTGTCGATGATGCTGATCCGGCTCGCGACCAGCCTGGCGGCGGCGGGCGAGGTGGACGGGGCGCTGGGGCTGCTGGACGAGGCCGAGGCGTTGTTCGCCGAGCACGGCACGACCGCCGGGGTCGCGCGGGTGCGGCACAACCGCGGGCTGGTGCTGATGGACGCCGGCCGCCTCGCCGAGGCGCGGGAGCACCTGCTGTCGGCACTGGACGAGGCGCGGCTGTCCGACCACCGCATCGAGATCCTGGTGCGGCTGGCCGAGCTCGCCGACCTGGCCGGTGACCCCGCTCAGGCCCGCGAGTTGCGGGTGCGCGCGTTGGCGGAATGCGATCGTTATGACACGCCGGCGGTGCGCGGGATGGCGGCGAAACTGGCTCTCGATCTCGCTTGAACTACATCGGTGGCCGTTGCACCAGAGTCACAAGACCTGTCCTGAGCGGTCCTGACCGCCTTCGGGGCGGCACCGACGTCCCGCGATGTGGATTTCGGCGAGGTCCGCCGCGATGGTCGCCGACCGGTCCAGGAATCATCCACTGTGGACTCTCAATGCATTTGGTCCGGATGAGTGGATTGTTCGTGTTGACGTGTCTCGATAAGGTCCGCTTATCACCCATGGCATGGAGATAGGCGGCAAGCTTGATCGACGAGGAAGGCGCTCCTCGGCCGCCTTCGGACGCGGAGCTGATCGACGCGGTCCGCGGGGGCACGGTCGAGGCGTACGGCCGCCTGTACGAACGGCACGTGCGGGCGGCGCTCAACCTCGCCCTGCAGCTGACCGGCTCGTCCGCCGACGCCGACGACCTGGTCTCCGACGCGTTCGCGAAGGTGCTCGCGGCGTTGCGCACGGGCGGTGGCCCCGACGCGTCGTTCCGCCCGTACCTGCTGACGGCGGTGCGGCACACGGCCTACGACAAGTCCCGCCGCGACAAGCGCCTGGAGCTGGTCGGTGACGTCGAGGAGGTGCCCGGCGCCACCCGTTCGACGAGCGTGCAGTTCAGCGACACCGCGGTCGCCTCGCTGAACCAGTCGCTGGCGGCCACGGCGTTCGCGTCGCTGCCGGAGCGCTGGCAGACCGTGCTGTGGCACACCGCGATCGAGGGCCAGTCCCCCGGCGAGGTCGGACCGCTGCTCGGCCTGTCCGCCAACGGCGTCTCCGCGATGGCCCACCGCGCCCGCGAGGGCCTGCGCCGGGCCTACCTGCAGGCCCACGTGGCGCGCGACCCCTCGGAACGCTGCCGCGCGACGGTCGCGAAGCTGGGCGCGTGGACCCGCGGCGGCCTGTCCGCACGCGAGTCCATCCAGCTCGACGCACACCTCGACCGCTGCGCCGACTGCCGTGCGATCGCCGGCGAGCTGGCCGACGTCAACGGCGCGCTGCGTGCCGTCGTCGCACCACTCGTGCTCGGTGGCGCCGCCGCCGGCTACCTCGGCTTCAGCAAGGCGGGCGCACTGGCCTCCGCGGGCGCCTCCTCCTGGTTCACCGTCGCCGCCGCGTCCACCGCGGTCGTGATCGTCGTGACCGCGGGCGTCAGCGCCCCGCTCAGCCCGCCCAGGGCCGCCCCCGCCGCTCCCCCGGCCACCTCGTCCGCGTCGACCACACCGTCCGCCGGCCTCACCACCACCACCGTGGCGGGCGTGCCGACCACCCAGCCGGGTGCCAGCGCCCCGTCCACGGCCACCTCCGGAGCGGCCCAGACCGGCGCCACGAACACCGTCGACCCCGGCGCACCCGGCACCACCGAGCAGGGCGCCCCCGCCGCGGCACCGTCGCTGGCGCTCAGCTCCCCCTCCGACGTCAGCATGCCCACCGGCGGCCAACCCACCACGGTCACCATCACCGTGAGCAACACCGGGTCGGCCCCGTCCGCGCCGGTCTCGCTGACGCTGACGCTGCCCGACGAGATCAAGACCGTCGGTGCGGGATCGACCGGTGCCGGCGAGGTCGGCTGCCCCGCGGGCAAGGGGCAGGTGACGTGCTCCACCGGCGCGGTGGCCGCCGGGGGGTCGGTGAGGTTCGTCCTGCGGTTGCACGCCGGGCCCAAGGCGGCCGACGGTGTGATCACGGGGGTGACCGACACCGGGCTGCGGGTGCGGATCCAGGTGACGATCACGTCGAAGTGACCGCGCGGCCGATATTCCACTCCGAAGCGCGAGATTCCGCGAACAGCCGCACGATGTGCGGGTGCACGACCAGCTCACCGCCGCCCTCCGAGAGCTCGAAGCGCCGTTCCGGACGCTCGTCGACGACTCGGGGTGGGCGCACGCGAGCATGGAGGGCCTGGTGCTGGACCTCGGCCGCTGGTTCGAGGCCGACCCCCGGACCCGGTTCGCGCCCCAGATCGCGTTCAGCGTGGCCGCGAGCGAGGCGGGCCGGACCACCGGTGGGCTGTACGTCGAGGGGTACGCCTGGATCGACGGCCGGGCGCAGGCGGCCGCCTGGTGCGCGGTCGGCGACCGGGTCGGGTACGGGCCGCGGGCGGAGGCGTACCTCGGCGTTCCCCTCGCGCCCCAGTTCTGCCGGCGGGTGCAGCAGCGCAACGGCACGGCGGCGGTGTTGCTGAGCAAGCACCCGAAGTTGTTGCCGCTGTTGCAGAACGGGTTACCGCGCGGTGCCGTGCTGCCGGGCGGTGAAGTGTGAACCGGCGGCCGGGGTGGAAAGCCGGTGCTGTTCGCGGGCGCCGCCGCATTTTCGGAGCGAACAATCATGCGGCCACAGGACCGGATGACCGCGATGCCTGATGTGGCGGGGCGCAGTGGCGGCAACTTCTTTCTCCTGCTCGGACCACGCTGGGCTATTCGGCCATCACCTCGAAGCGAATGCACAACGCGACAATCGGGCCCAATAGGACCCCTGGGCGTTGTCATGGACTTGTCCGGTTCTTGACAACCGCGCGGCGCGCCGCCGCCGGATTCCGCCGGAGCCCTAGGATGGCGTCATGACGGAGACGGCGAAACGACGGCCCGGACCGCGCATCGAGGAGGTCGCGCGGGTCGCCGGGGTGTCGAAGTCGACCGTTTCCCGCGTGATCAACGGCGAACCGTACGTCAGCACGAAGGCGCGCGAGGCCGTGCACGCCGCCATCGCGCAGCTGGGCTACTCCCCCAACCAGGCCGCCCGCGCACTCGCCGGGCACCGGGCGAACGCCATCGCGCTCGTCGTGTCCGAGCCGACCGGCCGGGTGCTCAGCGACCCGTTCTTCGCCGGGGTGCTGCGGGGCGTGCACTCGGAGCTGGCCGGGCGGCACGTGCAGCTGCTGCTGATGATGAGCCAGCCGTCGGACACCGGCGATCTCGTCGCGTACCTGGCGAGCGGGCACGCCGACGGCGCGTTGCTGGTGAGCCTGCACGGCGAGGATCCACTGGTGCCGATGCTGCACGAGATGGGGCTGCCGGTCGTGGTCGGCGGACGGCCGCTGGGCAGCACCAGCGTGCCGTTCGTGGACTCGGACAACTTCACCGGTGGCCTGGAGGCCGCGCGGCACCTGGTGTCGTTGGGGCGCACGCGGATCGGCACGGTCGCGGGCCCGAAGGACATGGCCGTGGGCGCGGACCGGCTCAGCGGGTTCCGGCGCGGGCTGAGCGAGGGGAAGGTCGCCACCGACCTGGTGGCGCACGCGGACTTCACCCCGGAGAGCGGCGCGCGGGCGATGGCCGAGCTGCTCGACCAGGCGCCCGACCTCGACGCCGTGTTCGTGGCGGCGGACATCATGGCGCTGGGCGCGTTGCAGACGCTGCACGCCCGCGCCAAGCGGATACCGGAGGACGTCGCCGTGATCGGGTTCGACGACTCGGTGCTGGCCGCGACCGCGACACCGCCGCTCACCACGATCCGCCAGGACGTCGAAGAGCTCGGCCGCACCATGACGTGGCGGCTGCTCGCGGAACTGGCCGGCGAAGAGGGCCTGCCGCCGTCGTTGCTGCTGCCGACCTCGCTCGTGCGCCGCGCCAGCGCATAACGAACTGAGAGCGTTCAGCCAGCCGCCTTGACTGCCCCAGTCTCGACGTCAAGACTTCGAACTGACTCTGGGAGCGCTCCCAGAATCGCCGCCGCAACCGTTGGAGCTCTTCCGTGCACCACCGCAGTGGGATCACCGTGCCCTCGACCAGGACTCCGGACACAACGCACAGGGCCGCCAGGTGAGCGTCCGGGCCGGCATCGACGAGGTCGCACGGCTGGCCGGGGTGTCGAAGTCGACCGTCTCCCGCGTGCTCAACGGCGCACCACACGTGAGCGAACGGGCCAAGGACGCGGTCCGGCGCGCGGTGGTGCAACTGGACTACACACCGAACCAGGCCGCACGGTCGTTGGCCGGTCACCGCGCGAACGCCATCGCGCTCGTGGTGTCCGAGCCGAGCGGCCGGGTGCTGGCCGACCCGTTCTTCGCCGGGCTGATGCGCGGGGTGCACGCGGAGCTGGCCGGCCGCACGCAGCTCGTGCTGATGATGAGCGAGCCCGGCGACGTGGCCGCGTACCTGACCGGCGGCCACGTCGACGGCGCGCTCGTGGTCAGCCAGCACGGGCACGACCCGCTGCTGACGTTGTTGCAGGACAACGGGTTGCCGGTCGTGGCGGGCGGTCGTCCGCTGACCGGCGGCTCGGTGCCGTTCGTCGACTCGGACAACTTCACCGGCGCCCTGGAGGCGACCCGGCACCTGATCTCGCTGGGCCGCAGCCGGATCGCGACCATCGCCGGCCCCGCGGACATGGCGGTCGGGCTGGACCGGCTGACCGGGTGGCGGCGGGCGATGAGCGGGCGGCCGGCGGACCTGGTGGCGGTCGGCGACTTCACGCCCCAGGGCGGTGCGGCCGCGATGACCGCGTTGCTGGACCGGGAACCCGCGCTGGACGCCGTGTTCGTGGCCGCGGACATCATGGCCGTCGGCGCGCTGCAGGCGTTGCGCGCGGCCGGGCGGTCGGTGCCCGGCGACGTGGCGGTGATCGGGTTCGACGACTCGGTGCCCGCGGTGCCGCCGTTGTCGACCGTGCGGCAGGACGTGGAGAAGTTCGGGCGCATGCTGACGTGGCGCCTCCTCGCCGAGATCGACGGCGAGGAGGGGCTGCCACCGTCGGTGCTGCTGCCTACCTCGCTGGTGCTGCGGACAAGCGCCTGACCAGCTCCACGAACTCCGTCACGTGCTCGCGGTGGGTGCGGTGGCTGAGCACGCACAACCGCAGCGCGTACCGGCCGTCGAGCCGGGTGCTGGACAGGAAGAACCGCCGCGAGTCGTTGATCGCGGTCAGCAGGCGTTCGCTGGTCTCGTCGTCGGCGCAGCGGAACACGACCACGCTCAGCTCCGAGGGCAACACCTCCAGGCCGTCGATGCCGTCGAGGGCGGTGCGGACCTCGGCGGCCAGGTCGAGCTTCTCGTCCAGCGCCGCGCGGAACGCGGCCACGCCGTGCAGGTGCAGCGGGAGCCAGACGCGCAGGCCGCGGAACTCGCGGGTGAGCTCGGGGCCGAGGTCGGAGTAGTTCGGGACGCCGGTGCCGTGGTCGAAGTCCTGCAGGTAGTCGCCGTCGGCCACGTGGGCGGCGCGCAGCCTGGCCTCGTCGCGGACGAGCAGGACGCCGGTGCCGTAGGGCAGGAACAGGCTCTTGTGCGGGTCCCAGGCGATGGAGTCGGCGCGGTCGACGCCGCGCAGGGCCTCCCGGCCGCGTGCGGTCAGCTGGAACGCGCCGCCGTACGCGCCGTCGACGTGGAACCACAGGTCCTCGGCCTCGGCGAGTGCGGCGATGTCGTCGAGCGGGTCGACGATGCCGGTGCTGGTGGCGCCCGCCGTGCCGACGACCAGGAACGGCTTCAAGCCCGCCCGGCGGTCCGCGGCGATCATCGCGCGGGCCTGGCCGACGTCCATGCGCAGGCCGGGGACGACGCGGACGCGTTCGGGCGGGAAGCCCGTGATGCGTGCGGCTTTGGCGACGCAGTGGTGGGTGTGCGCGGTGACGTAGACGACGCCCTCTCGGGCGACGCCGTGGTGTTCGCGGGCGGTGTGGACGGCGGAGAGCGTGGCGAGGGAGGCACCGGTCGTGAACACGCCGCCGGAGCCCTCCGGCAGGCCGAACTCGGTGCAGAACCAGCGGATCACGCTGTGTTCCAGCGCCACGAGCGCGGGTGCGGTGGAGGCGACGCCGGTGTAGCGGTTGGTGACCTGGGCCAGGAGCTCCGCCAGCGCCGAGCTGTACAGACCGCCGGTCGGGAAGTAGGCGAGGAACCGCGGGCCCGCGGTCTCCACGGCCTGGCGCGCGGCCTCTCCAAACTGCGCCAGCAGGTCGGCGAGCTCACCGGGTGTCTCGGCCGGTGACGGGGGCATCACGGCCGGGCCCGGTGTGGAGGCGGGCGCGGCCTCCAGCCCCTCCACGAACTCGTCGACGAACGCGGTGACGGTCTTGGTCCACTCGGCTCTGGTCTCGCGGTCCGGTTGCAGCATGAGCACACGGTACGAATCACGCCGGACCGCGTGCTCGCGGGTTTCCGTCTTACAGCTCCGTGTTGATGATGGCCTCGACCAGCACCTCGCCGTCGTCGGTCAGCGTCACGCCGTCCCGGTCGATCGTGAGCAGCCCGCGGTCCTGCAACGACGTGAACTTCTCCAGCCACGGCGGGTCGAACAGCGACCGGCCGAACCGGGCGCGGTGCAGGTCGTCGCGCACCGGCTGCAACGTGGACAGCGCCATCTTCACGCTCCTGGCCTCCTGCGCCTCGCCGGTGAACCGGGTCGCGGACCCCAGCGGCACCCGGCCGGCCTCGACGGCTTCGACGTAGGACTTCCACTGCACGTCGGTGATCGCCTCCGAGGCGCGGCAGCTGGAGCTGCCGCCCAGGCCGATCGCGACCTCGGCCTCCTGCCGGTCCTGGTCGACCATGATGGACTTCCACTTCTCCGGGCCGAGGCCGTCGCGGGCGAAGTACATCGTGGGGTGCTCGGTGTAGCCGGCGGCGCGCAGCCCGTCGGTCAGCACCTCGCGCATCCGGTACTGCTCGACCAGGGCCGGCCAGCGGTGGCCGTTCTGCACCAGCTTCTCGCGGTAGGCGGGCAGCTGCCACGGCGCCGGTAGCTCACCGGCCACCCCGGTCCGGGTGTCCGCATAGGACTTGAGGTGCAGCTTGGTGCAGACGACGGCGGTGATCTCCTCCTCCAGCACGACGTCGAGGTCGCGCCGGACGCTGTCGACGGTCTGGTCGAGCAGGCCGTACATCAGGTCGATGCTGATCCACTCGAAGCCGGCCTTCTTCGCGTTGCGCACGAAGTCGACGCACATCTGCGAGGTGTGCTCACGGCCGCACTCGCGCAGCACCGGGTCGTCGAACGACTGCACGCCGCTGGACAGCTTGGTGCAGCCCAGCTCCCGCAGCGCGTCGAGCTTCTCCGGCGTGAACGTGCTGGGGTCGCCCTCGAACCGGATCGTGGTGTCGTCGGTGAAGCCGAAGTTGTCCCGGTAGAAGTCGAGCAGGCGGCGGATCTGGTCGAGCGGCAGCAACGACGGCGTGCCGCCGAAGACGTTGAACTCGCCGACCGGGGCCTTGGCGAGCTCGGGCACGCGGGCGAGCCACAGCTGGGCCTCGCGGATGTTCCAGTCCACCCACCTGGTCAGCTTCTCGGTGGCGTTGGCGCCCTTGACCAGCACGACCGGGTACTGGCAGAAGCGGCACTTGTAGGCACACGTGGGGATGTAGGACCACAGGTGGATGGGAGCGGTGCCGACGAGCTGGTCGCTCAGGTCGTCGAGGAAGCCGTCGACCGGGTAGCCGGGGACGTTGCCGGGGAACACGTGCGCCCCGAACGGGTCCTCGGTCACGTAGTCGAGCAGGTGGGCGTTGGCCGGGTTCTGCAACGCCGGCCACACCCTGGGTTCGCGGTCCATCAGAACACGCCTCCGTTGCCGAAGTGGTTGTGCGCCTCGCCGGACTCCCGGTCCTCGCAGTAGTACTTCACGAACTCCGCGAACCGCTCGCGCGGCACGTCGGCGAAGCACTCCGGCAGCGGCGGCGGGTAGCCGATGTCCTCCCCCACGGTCGCGCGCAGCCGTTCGAAGAGCTCGTGGCGGAACTCCAGGTACAGCCGGTAGGACGGCGTCTTGTAGGAGTGGATCGGGGTGAAGTCCACGACCCGCATCTCGTCCTTGATCTCGGCGATCCGGCGGCCGAGCCGGTCGGCCAGGTCGGCGCCGAAGAACGCGGTCACCGCGTCGTCGTCGAGCAGGGACGGGGTGAGCAGGACGGGCAGGATCGTGTTCTTCGGCGTGAAGTCCTTGATGGAGAACTCCCACGCCTGCACCGCTTCTTCCTCGGTGAGGTCGGCGGTCTGCGCCTCCGTCTCCGGGCGGATGTCGCGCATCACGATGATGCCGTCGGAACCGTAGGCGCGGCCGGTGATCACCTCGTCGATGGCGTGGTTGACCCGGCGCGGGTTGATCTCGACCTTCGACAGCGGCGCGTAGGTGATGTCGTAACCGGAGCCGCGGACCTTGATGCCGAAGTCCCAGTCGTCGGACAGGTGGTTGACGAACCGGCCGTTGTGCAGCTGGTAGCAGATCTCGATGCCGCCGACCCGTTCGTAGGCCTCGCGTTCGACCGCGAACCCCTTGCCGTCCGGGAAGCCGCCGAACAACGCGAACGTGACGGCGCGGCACCGGAGCGTGCGCTGGATGGCGTCCCACAACCGTGGCCGGCCGACGAAGTGCTCGGGGTTGTAGTAGTAGTCGCACACGCCGATCGCGGCTTTGTCGTGCTCCATCACGGCGAACAACTCGGCGAGCCACCGGCGGTCGACGCGGCAGTCGGCGTCGGCGGAGACCAGGTAGAACCGCTCACCGGGCTCCTGCCGGGCACGGCTGCGTTGTGCGGCGTAGTCCATGCCGGCCTTGCGCGCGCAGGCGACGCCCTGCTCTGGTTCGGAGATCACGTGCAGCGCGAGGTCGGGGTGCTCGGCGGCGAAGCGGTGGGCGATGGCGACCGTGTCATCGGTGGAGTTGTTGTCCACCAGCACGATCTCGTACCGGTCGCGGTCGATGCCGTCCTGCTCGTGCAGGCTGGTGAGCACGGCGTCGAGGTTGGCCGCCTCGTTGTAGACGGGCAGGACGACGCTGAGTCTGACGTCCGCGCCCATGGCGGGCGGGAACAGCCGGTCGACCAGCTCGTTCGCCGCGGTCCGGCTGTGCACGCCGAGCTCCTGGTTGTGCGCCACCACTTCCGCCCTCCTCCGCGCGTCGGTCATCAGCTCGTGCACTTGCCTTGCGAACTCTTCGGTCGGCAGGTCGTGGGTCAGGATGTCCAGCACCGGCGCCCTGAAGCCGGGGTAGACCGTGTCGTACAGGGCGTACCGGCTGGCCGCGTACGGCACGCCGGCGGCGACGGCCTCGCTGATCGGGTTGCCGTAGCTCTCGTAGTCGTACGACGTCAGGAACGACACGATGTCCGCGTGCGCCAACAGGTCCCGCACCGAGAACGAGGTGCTGGCCGACTCGGCCTGGGTGAGCGTGCCGCCGAACACCACGCGGCGGGTCAGGCCGAGCTCTTCGGTGAGCCCGCGCAGCTTCCGCGTCTCCGCGGGGTGTTCGGCCGTGTCGCCCGCGATGAACAGGTGCACGTTCTCCGGCAGCAGCTTGAGCAGGTGCAGGTCCCGGTCGATGCGCTTCTGCGGGATGATCCGGGTGAACCGCGCGATCAGCTTCGCGTCGTCGGGGATGCCGTGGTGGCGCTTGAAGTCCGCGCGGCCGTTGCGCTGCGGCGGGCTGAACGTGTTCGGCAGGACGTCGAGGTTGCGCAGGTGCGGCTGCCACTCCAGTGTGCGCCGCCTGGCTTCCTCGTGCAGCGCGAAGTAGTGGATGTGCGGGGAGTTGCGCATCCGCGGCGTGCCGGGATAGGGGAAGGTGCCGTACTTGCCGGGTTCGCTCTGCCACATCATGTCGTGGTCGCGCCAGAACACGTAGCGGCCCAGCGCGTGCCGGGCGCCGTAGCGTTCGATCGCCTGGTAGAGCGCCGTGGTGTAGGCGACGTTCTCGGGCAGCGTGCCGTTCTCGACCATGACCATCGTGACGCCGCGGTCCTCCCAGGTCCGCTCGATCCTGGCGGCGATCCGGTCGGCGACCTCCCGCACCCGCGGAACCTCGTTGCGCTGCACCGCGGCCAGCGTCGCGGCGACGAAGTCCTGGTCGTAGCCGCTGACCTCGGCCAGGCCGTCGACGCGGTCCAGCGTGACCCAGTCCGGCACCTGTTCGCCGCCGTAGGGCCGGAAGAACAGTCCTTTGTCCGCTTTGACGTCGTACCCGAGGTCGAGGTGGATCCGGTGGCCGCGGCCGGCGAACAGCTCGGCGGTCTTCACGAACTCGACCACCACGCCGGACATCGCGGTGGCGTCGAAGGACACTCCCCACAGGACGGCCATGAGCACCCGCTTTGGTCGGAACCCCATCCACGACCGAACCTAATCCGAAAGCGCTCTCCCGACAGTTCGGCGTCTCAGCAGGCAGCCTGAGGAAAGGGTTTCATCGCCGATCTGGCACTGCGCGTGACACGTACTCGCCATTAACACCCGCTTGGCCCAATCTCGCGGCACCGCCGGTAACGCTGCGCTGCCGTTGTCGATGGTCAGGCGTACCGACCCTGGCAGCGAGGAGCGCGCAGTGATCGAGAACTCGGCCGCCGGCCTGGTGGTGGTGCCCGGCGAGGTGGCGGTGACCGTGACCCGCGAGGAGCACCACCAGGACGCCCTGGCCCGGTACGCCGTGCCCGCCGACGTGGCGCGGTACGTGGCCGTGCACCTGACGTGGTGCGTGATCGGCGCGGGCAGACATCGCGGGCAGCGGGGCATCGAGGTGCGGCTGGACGGGCAGCGGGTCGGTGAGCTGACGTTCCTGATGTCGCAGCGGTACGCGCCGTTGCTCGCACAGGTGGAGTCCGGTGGCGGTGCGGTCGGGTGTGCGGCCTCGGTGCAGTTGGGGCCGAACGGGTTGCTGCAGGTCGTGCTCCGGCTGCCCCGCGAGGTGCCGCGCGGTGCGGTGGTGCCGGCCGCGAAGCGGAGGTCGTGGGTCGCTCCGGTGGCGATCGGTGCGGCGAGCGTGCTGACGTTCTTCGTCGCGATCGGTGCGGTCGGGGCGGCGCTGGACCCTCCGGCGCACCAGGCCCCGCCTCCGGCCGCGGCGCCGGTGACGACGACTTCGGCCGTGGCACCGTCGAGGAGCACCACCACGACCACGACGACGACAACTACCACCACGACGACAACGACAACGACGACCACCACCACTCCGCCGGCCGTCGCGCAGCCGAAGCCCGAGCCGAATCCGCAGCCGCAGACGCAGGTCCAGGCGCAGACCCAGGCGGCCCCGGTGCCCGCGCCCCGGCCGGAACCGGAACCGGCACCCACCCCGCAGCCGAGTTGCGACCCGAACTACAGCGGGTGCGTGCCGATCGCGTCCGATGTGGACTGTGCGGGCGGCAGCGGGAACGGGCCCGCCTACGTCGTGGGACCGATCCGGGTCATCGGCAGCGACATCTACGGGTTGGACAGCGACCACGACGGCATCGCCTGCGAGTGAGCGGGGCAGCCGGACGACCTCGACGAGGAGCAACGGGAGCCGGGCGGCGAGGCCGCAGCCGCGTTCGACCGTGCCTACGGCCTCGTTCCCGACCCCCCGGGTTGTACCGCCGGCGGAGTTCTATCCCTGCTCGTACGGCGTGAGCTCGCCCGCCTCGACCTTGAACGGCAGGTGGTTGCCGGCGGGCGGCAGCGGGCAGGTGGCGAAGGCCGTGAACGCGCAGGGCAGGTTCTCGGCCCGGTTGAAGTCCAGCACCACCTTGCCGTCGACCGGCTTGGCCGAGATCTCCCGGTTCGCCGCGTAGGTCGTGACGCCGCTGGTCTCGTCGGTGAACAGGATCGTGATGCCACCGTTGACGCCGTTGAACGCCGTCAGCGTGTGCTCGGTGCCGTTGTGCGTGAACCGCACACGCCCCGGTGCCTCGTACACGTGGCTAAGCCCCTCCACGACCGCACCGACAGTCGTCGGCACAGGGGTGTCGAACGGCTCGTAGACGCCTTCGAGCACCCATTCCTCGCTGGGCTCGTACGACGGGACGCCCCGGAAGTTCTTCAGCACCTCGGCCTTCGGGTCGTGGACGCGGATCAGGTACCCGCCGCGCCTGGCGATCTCGATGTCCACCTCACCGGCACGGACCCGCGTGCCGGGGCCGCTCTGGACCAGCTTGAAGCTCGTGGGTTCGGTGATCGCCACACCGTCGTGCGTGACGTCCGCACCCTGCGGGTCGAAGTGCGCCTCTTCGTCGTCCTGCCACCACAAGCCCGGGATGCCGTCATAGGCGCGTGGCTTGGTCTCCAGCCAATCGAGCGAGACCAGCGCCAGCCATCCGTACGGATCGGCCAGGCCGCGTTCCCGTTCCGTCTTCCACGTCTGCCAGTCTTCCGCGAAGCCGCTCATGTCTGAGCAAACGATCGGCGCGCTCGGTCACTTCCCTGTTCCAGTTCGTGGGAACACCCAGCTCCCACCGGATCGAGTCGCGCGTCCTGGTGTCGAACCAGGCACCCCAGGCTCATGAGGCCTGGGTGACCACCGGATCCCGCGCGTGGGGTGACCGACCGGACTCGCACCGGCTTCGACCAGGACCACAACCTGGCGCCTCGACTGCTTCGGCTTCGGTCACAGCTGCCCGTCGAGGACTCGAACCTCGATCTCCGCGTCCAGAGCGCGGCGTCCGTGCCTATTGGACCAACGGGCATTGAAAAAGCCGCTCGTCGCGGTGGCGACGGGCGGCTCCCCGGTTCAGCTGACGCTCAGGTCAGGTCGGGGAGCTCCGGCGGCTGGTGCATGTGCTGGTGCTGCATCACAACCGCCTCCCCTCGGGTTCGTTGCCACAACTCTGCCGCGCGCCACTCGTCCGGGTCAACGCATTTACCGAATCTATGAAAAAGTTTGCAAGATTAGGGCCAGATCTCAAGTAATCCTCATGGCGACTTGCGGAAAACTTTTGCAACGACTTTCCTGGACCGCTGACACACCCCACGGAAGGCAAGGACATGTCCCAGGACTGGTGGCGACACGCCGTCATCTACCAGGTCTACGTGCGCAGCTTCGCCGACTCGAACGGCGACGGCGTCGGCGACCTGCCCGGCATCCGCTCACGCCTGCCCTACCTCCGCGACCTGGGCGTCGACGCGGTGTGGATCACGCCGTTCTACGCCTCGCCCATGGCCGACGGCGGGTACGACGTGGCCGACTACCGCGCGGTGGACCCGCTGTTCGGCGGGCTCGACGACGTGCGGTCGCTGATCGACGACGCCCACGGGCTCGGCATCCGCGTGATCGTCGACATCGTGCCGAACCACAGCTCCGACCAGCACGCGTGGTTCCAGGAGGCGCTCGCGGGCCGCGGTCGTGAGCGCTACGTGTTCCGCGAGGGCGTCGGCGACCAGCCGCCGAACGACTGGGAGTCGGTCTTCGGCGGACCGGCGTGGACGCGGGTCGAGGACGGGTCCTGGTACCTGCACCTGTTCGCGCCCGAGCAGCCGGACCTGAACTGGGACCTGCCCGAGGTGCGCCAGGAGTTCCTGTCGGTCCTGCGGTTCTGGCTCGACCTCGGTGTCGACGGGTTCCGGGTGGACGTGGCGCACGGGATGGTCAAGGCCGAGGGGCTGCCGGACATCGGGCACGCCGACCAGCTGAAGCTGCTGGGCACGGAGCCGTTGCCGTTCTTCGACCAGGACGGTGTGCACGAGATCCACCGCGAGTGGCGTGCGGTGGTGGACTCCTACCCCGGCGAGCGCGTGCTCGTGGCGGAGGCGTGGACGCCTTCCGCCGAGCGCACGGCCATGTACCTGCGTGCCGACGAGATGCACCAGGCGTTCAACTTCCACTACCTCACGGCCGAGTGGAGCTCCGGAGCGCTGCGGTCGGTGATCGACTCGTCGCTGGCGGCGGTCGCCCCCGTCGGCGCGCCCACGACGTGGGTGCTGTCCAACCACGACGTTCAACGGCACGTGACGCGGTACGGCGGCGGCGAGACCGGTGTGCGGCGTGCGCGCGCTGCGCTGGCGTTGATGCTGGCACTGCCCGGATCCGTGTACCTCTATCAGGGCGAGGAACTCGGTCTGCCCGAGGTGCTCGACCTGCCGGACGAGGTGTTGCAGGACCCGATGTGGGAACGGTCCGGGCACACCGAACGCGGCCGTGACGGCTGCCGGGTGCCGCTGCCGTGGTCGGCGTCGGGCCCGTCCCTCGGCTTCGGCACCGGCGGGTCGTGGCTGCCGCAGCCCGCGGACTGGGCGAAGCTGAGCGTCGAGGCGCAGCTGGGCGACCAGGACTCGATGTTGTCCTTCTACCGCACCGCTTTGCGCGTGCGGCGCGAGCACCCGGCGCTGGGTGCGGGCGACGGCGTGACGTGGGTGGACGGTCCCGCGGACGTGCTGTGGTTCCGGCGCACGCGCGACGACCGGGAGATCTCCTGCGTGGTCAACCTCTCCGGTGAGGTGGTCGCGCTGCCCGATCCCGGCGCGGTGCTGCTGGCGTCGTCGTACTACGGCGTCCGGGACGGGTCGCTGCTGCTGCCGCCGGACACCGCGATCTGGTTCTGACCTGTCTGTTTCCTGAGTTCACCGAAAATTGTCAGACCTCCTGAGTACGGTCCCGGACATCAACTCCGAATCGGACTCAGGGGGTACGGCAGTGCGCAGGTGGGAGCTCGTCTCCGGCGGCTCGGCGAAGTTCTGGGAGGTCGAGCGGGACGGTGCCGCGGTGACCGTCCGCTTCGGACGGCTCGGCGCCGCCGGCCAGACCCAGACCAAGGAGCTGGCGTCGGCGGAGGCCGCCACGGCGCACGTCGCGAAGCTGGTGGCGGAGAAGGAGAAGAAGGGCTACCGCTCCACGACGGCACCCGCCTCCGGCTCGGCCACCCCCGCCCCCGCGGCTCAGCCTGCGGCCACCCAGTCGGCCGCCGCTTCCGTCGCGACGCAGGCCGCCACGGCACAGCCCACCGCCCAGCCCGGCACCGCCCAGCCCGCCGCTTCCGGCGCCGCGCAGGCGACCACGGCACAGCCCACCGCCCAGCCGGACGCCGCCCAGCCAGGCACCGCTGCTCTCGCGCAGACCACCGCCCAGCCCGCCCCCACGGCACAGCCCGGCGCCACCCAACCGGCCGCCGCCTCCGCGGCTCCCGTCTCCCCGCACCCACCGGTCGTCGACGAAGACACCTGGACCATGCCCAAGGCGTGGCTGCGCGAGGTCGTCCGGCAGCGCGGCTTCGAGCCGCCACCGGTGTTCTCGCTCGACCCCGAACTGGCGGAGACGGGCCGTGGCCGCACGACCAAGCAGGCCGCCACCCTCGACCGCCTGCTCGCCGCGCCGGAGTCCGACCCCGACCTGGTCGCGGCCGCACGCGACCACCTCGCGGGCCGGGCGAACCCCGTCGGCGCGGCCGCGATCGCGGTCATGACGGCCAGGGACGTGGCGACGTTGCACCACTGGATCGCCGACCACGGGCTGGCGTTCGCGGTGACGGCGCTGGTGGAGAGCATCGGCATGTTCGCCGGTGCCAAGTGGCTCCCGCAGACGAGGACCAGCAGCGAACCGCACCTGTACCGCTACGGCGCCGCCGTGGACGTGCGGCAGGACAGCTCGCAGGCCCAGGTGCTCACGGCGGCCCGGTACGCGCTGGCCGTCGCGGACGACGCCGAGCGCGAGCAGGCGGAGACCGCGCTCGGGCAGCTCGACACGCCCGACTCGGCACTGCTGCGGGCGTTCCTGGTGCCGTGGCGGGACGACTGGTTCGACGAGGCCTGTGAGGTGCGGTCCCCGTCGAGCCGGTTCTGGATGCGGGCGTGCAGCGCCAGCACCCCGGAGCAGTTCGACCGGACGCCGTCGTTGATGAACAACGGGGCGGCCGTCCTGTACACCGCGGTGTACGTGCTGGGGCCGGCCGTCGTGCCGTTGCTCGTCAGCGACCTCGACCACTCCTACCAGCTGTCGGACCGGCGCAAGAAGGTGTTGAAGGTGCTCGCCGCGCTGCCGACCGACGAGGCGTTCACAGCCCTGCTCGACCGGCTGAGCACCAAGTACGTGCGGCCGGTGCTGTTGTCGGCGATGGCGGCGTTCCCCGCGCGGGCGGCCCGGCTGCTGGGCGAGCGGGCGGCCAGCGACGCGGACACCCGCCAGTTGCTCAGCGTGCACCTGAAGACGCACCCGCACCTGCCGGCTCCCGAGGGCTTCTCCCCCACCGACGACGACCTGGTGCCGGAGGCCGCCGCGGACGCGTTGCCGCCGGTGCTGGCCACGCCGCCATGGGTGCACCGCAAACCGCCGGTCAAGGCCGTGGTGGTGGCGGACCTGCCGGTGCCGGAGCCGTCGATCGTCTGGCGGCAGGGCGAACGCGAGGAGTGGCTCAACCGCGACTACTGGAACAGCCGCACCTCCTGGCAGGACCTCATGGCGGAGTTCCAGGCCGGCCGCCACGGGTACCGCACGCGTGACCTGTTCGCGGTGGCGCCCGAGGACGAGGTGCGCCACCTGCTGGCCGACTGGCGGCCGCACGTGAGCTGGGGCGCCGACATCACCGGCAAGATGCTGGCGGCCCGGTTCGGGTTCGACGCGTTGCGGCCGTTGTTGCGGATGGTCGAGGCGAGCTCGACCAACGCGGTGGTCGTGCTCCCGTTCGCCACGCCGGAGGTCGCCGCGCTGATGGCGGACTGGTTCGTGCGGCTCAAGCAGGTGCGCAAGGTCGCGCTGGAGTGGCTGGCCCGGCACCGCGAGACGGCCGCGCGGTTCCTGGTCCCCGCCGCACTGGGCAAGCCGGGTGCGCAGCGCCGCAACGCCGAGGCGGCGCTCCGCCAGCTGCACGCGATGGGGGTGGACGTGCTGGCCGCGGCGCCGGAGGCGGCGGTGGATGGGCTGCGCACGCTGCTGTCCGTCGACCCGGTCGACGTGCTGCCCGCGAAGCTGCCGGTGCTCGGCGAGTGGGCCGACACCCGCCTGCTCCCCCAGGTCCTGCTGAGCGACCGCACGTCCGCGCTGTCGCCGGAGGCGGCGAGCTCCCTGCTGATGACCGCCGCGCTGTCCAAGCCCGGCGAGGTCTACGCGGGCCTGCCGCCGGCCCGCGAGGCACTGGACCGCGAGTCGCTGGCGGCGTTCGCGTGGGCGGTCTTCGAGCGCTGGCAGGAGATCGGCGCGCCCTCGAAGGAGGGCTGGGCGCTGAGCGCACTGGGCTGGTTCGGCGACGACACCACCGTCCGCGCGCTGTCCCCGCTGATCCGCAGCTGGCCGGGTGAGAGCCAGCACGCGAAGGCTGTGGCCGCGCTGGACGTGCTCGCCGACATCGGCACCGAGGTCGCCCTCTCGCACCTCAACGGCATCGCGGAGAAGGTCAAGTTCAAAGGCCTCAAGACCCGAGCCCAGGAAAAGGTCTCCCAGATCGCCGCCGAACTGGGCCTGTCCCGCGACCAGCTCGCCGACCGCCTCGTCCCACGCCTCGGACTCGACGACGAGGCATCACTGGTCATCGACTACGGACCGCGCCAGTTCCGCGTCGGCTTCGACGAACAACTCAAACCCTATGTGCTGGACCCGGATGGCAAGCGGCGCAAGGACCTGCCGAAGCCCGGCGCCAAGGACGACCAGGAGCTCGCCCCGGCGGAGCACAAGCGCTACGCGGCGTTGAAGAAGGACGTCCGCACGATCGCGGCCGACCAGATCCACCGCCTCGAACGCGCCATGGTCGACCAGCGCACCTGGACCGCCACCGAGTTCCACACGGTCCTCGCCGCGCACCCGCTGCTGTGGCACATCGTCCGCCGCCTCGTGTGGGTCACGGACTCCGGTCTGTCGTTCCGGCTCGCCGAGGACCGCACCCTCGCCGACTCGAACGACGACGAGCTCACGCTCCCCGAGACGGCGACCGTCCGCGTCGCCCACCCCGTGGAGCTGCGGGACGCGCTGGCCGCGTGGGGCGAGGTGTTCGCGGACTACGAGATCCTCCAGCCGTTCCCCCAGCTGGGCCGCCCGCTGCACGTCCTCCCGGCCGGCGAGAACCTCCTGACCCACCTGAAGAAGTACAGCGCCACGCCGTACCCGGTGGGCAAGATCCTCGGCCTCACCAAGCGGGGCTGGGTCCGCGGCGAACCCCAGGACGCCGGCGTGGAGTGCTGGATCACCCGGCCGTTCCCCGGCGGCGGCGCCCTCGTCGCCTCCCTCGACCCCGGCATCGCGGTCGGCGCGGTCGACGTCTTCCCGGAGATCAAGTTCGACGACCTCTGGTACTCCGCCAACGGCAGGGGCTACTGGTCCGCCAGGGACAACGCCGCGTCCACCCTCGACCTCGACCCGATCACGACCTCCGAACTGCTGTCCGAACTGGAGTCCCTGCAGCCGTGAACCCGACCACGAGGAGTACAGCAGTGCACAGGTGGGAGCTCGTCTCCGGCGGCTCGGCGAAGTTCTGGGAGGTGGCGCAGGACGGCGCCGCCGTGACCGTCCGATTTGGACGGATCGGCACCGCCGGACAGACGCAGACCAAGGAGCTGGCGTCGGCGGAGGCCGCCACGACGCACGTCGCGAAGCTGGTGGCGGAGAAGGAGAAGAAGGGCTACAGCGCCGTCGCCACGACCGCTGCGGCTACCGCTTCCCCGGCCGCCCCCGCACCCGGTCAGCCTTCGGCCGCTGCCCAGTCGGCCACCACCGGCGCGACACCCGCTGCCCAGCCGACCACGGCTGGCGCCACAAACCCGCCCACTGCCCCTGACGAGCAGCCACCAGCCGCCACACCCCCGTCCGGTACCCCAGCGCCGCAGCCACTCGCCCACTCCTCCACACCCGCACCCACCGAGCCGCCAGCCGCCGACACCCCCGCCACCGACCACGCCGCGGCGGTCGTCGACGAGGACGCCTGGGAGATGCCCAAGGCCTGGCTCCGGCACGTCGTGCGCCAGCGCGGTTTCACCCCGCCGCCGGAGTTCATCCTCGACCTCGACCTGGCCGCCGAGGCCCGCAGCCAGGTGACCGTCAACGCCGGTGCGGTCGGACGCGCGCTGACCGCCCAGGGCACGTCCGCCGAGCTCGTCAGCGCCACCAGGGAACACCTGGCCGGACGACCGAACCCCGTCGGCGCGGCGGCGGTCGCGACCATCACCGCGTGCGGCCTGCCGTCGGTGCACGCCTGGATCGCCGACCACGGCGTGGCGTTCGCCGCCGAGGCGGTCGTCGAGTTCATGGGGCTGGCGTACTCGGAGGAGTGGGACAGCGTGCGGTCGAAGCAGACGAACTGCCGTCTGCACCGCGTGACCGACGGCTTCCAGACCGCCCTCGACCGCGTCGAGGGCCGGATGCTCACCGCGGTCCGGTACGCGCTCGCGGTCGCGGACGACGCGGAGCGTGCGGCCGCGGAGACCGCGCTGGAGGAGATGGCCGCGACGGACACGGTGCGGGAGCTGCGGTCCTACCTGCTGCCCGAGCGCTCCGACTGGTTCGCCGAGGTCTGCGCCCTGCCGTACACGTCGAGCAAGTGGTGGATGCTGCCGTGCACGGCGCGCAGCCACGAGGACTTCGTGCGCGCCGATTCGTCGCTGACCAACTCCGCGTTCGTGCTGTACACGGCGGTGTACGTGCTGGGTCCGGCCGTCGCGCCGTTGCTCGCGCAGGAGCTCGACCAGGAGTACGTGTGGGCGGAGGGCGTGAAGCAGGCGGTCAAGGTGCTCGCGGCGCTGCCGGCGGACGAGGCGTTCACGGTCCTGCTCGACCGGCTCGACCGGAAGTACGTGCGGCCGGCGGTGCTGACGGCGATGGCGGCGTTCCCGCGGCGGGCGGCCCGGCTGCTCGGTGAGCGGGTGTCGGGCAATGCGGACGTGCAGCAGCTGCTGAGCGCGCACCTGCGGACGCACCCCACTCTCGACGTGCCGGCCGACGTCCTCGCGGTGCTCGCCGAGTCCGAGGTGGAGAGCTGGCCGGAGGCGGACGTGGACCAGCTGCCGCCGCTGCTGGTGTCACCGCCGTGGCGTGACCGCAGACCGGCCGCGAAGCCCGTGGTGCTGGAGGGCCTCCCGGTGCCCGCCGGGTCGGTGCGGTGGGAGGAGGGCGAACGCGAGCAGTGGCTGGCGTCCGGCCGCGAGTGGATCTCCACCCACCACGACTGGCGCAAGCTCCTCGCCGACTACCGGTCCGGCATCGTCGGCTACCACGACAACGACCTGTTCCTCCTCGCTCCCGAGAACGAGGTGCGGCCGTTGCTGGCGCAGTGGCAGCCGAACTACCACTACGGCGTCGAGGAGTGGGGCAAGCAGCTCGCCGCGCGGTTCGGCGCGGACGCCGTGGCGCCGCTGACGAAGCTCGCGCAGTCCAGTCCGGCACAGGGTGGCGTGGTGCTGCTGCCCTTCGCCACGGCCGAGGTGGCCGCGGTGATGGCCGGCTGGTTCGCGCGGACCAAGCTGCCCCGCCGCTGGGCACTGGCGTGGCTGGCCCGCCACCGCGAGCAGGCCGCGCTGCTGCTCATCCCCGCGGCCGCCGGCAAGCCCGGTGCCGCCCGCCGAGACGCCGAGGCGGCCCTTCGGCACCTGCACGGCCTCGGTGTGGACGTGGCGGGTCTTGCGGCCTCCTGCGGTGCGCAGGCGGCGATCGACGCCGTGCTGGCGGTCAACCCGGTGGACGTGCTGCCCGCGAAGCTGCCGGTGCTCGGCGACTGGGCGGACGTCCGCATGCTGCCGCAGGTCCTGCTCCGCGGCCGCACGCACGCCCTGCCCGCCGAGGCGTCGGCCAGCCTGCTGATGACGGCCGCGTTGTCCAAGCCGGGCGAGGTCTACGCCGGGCTGCCGATCGCCCGAGAGGCGCTCGATCCCGCGTCGCTGGCCGCGTTCGCGTGGGCGGTGTTCGAACAGTGGTACCGGGCGGGCGGGCCGTCGAAGGAGAGCTGGGCGCTGCACGCGCTCGGCTGGTTCGGCGACGACTCCACCGTCCGCAAGCTGTCCCCGCTGATCCGCAGCTGGCCGGGTGAGAGCCAGCACGCCAGGGCGGTGACCGCGCTGGACGTGCTCGCCGACATCGGCACCGAGGTCGCCCTCTCGCACCTCAACGGCATCGCGGAGAAGGTCAAGTTCAAGGGCCTCAAGACCCGAGCCCAGGAAAAGGTCTCGCAGATCGCCGCCGAACTGGGCCTGTCCCGCGACCAGCTCGCCGACCGCCTCGTCCCACGCCTCGGTCTCGACGACGAAGCGTCACTGGTCATCAACTACGGCCCACGCCAGTTCCGCGTCGGCTTCGACGAACAACTCAAGCCCTATGTGCTCGACCCGGACGGCAAGCGGCGCAAGGACCTGCCGAAGCCCGGTGCCAAGGACGACCAGGAGCTCGCCCCGCTGGAGCACAAGCGGTTCACGACGCTCAAGAAGGACGTCCGCACCGTCGCCTCCGACCAGATCCAGCGGCTGGAACGGGCGATGGTCGACCAGCGCGCGTGGACCGAGGAGGAGTTCCGCACGGTGCTGGCCGCGCACCCGCTGCTGTGGCACATCGTCCGCCGGCTGGTGTGGATCACCGACTCCGGGCTGTCGTTCCGGCTGGCCGAGGACCGCACCCTCGCCGACTCGAACGACGGCGAGGTGACCCTGCCGCAGGACGCAACCGTTCGCGTCGCCCACCCGGTCACGCTCGGGGACTCGCTGGCCGCGTGGGGTGAGGTGTTCGCCGACTACGAGATCCTCCAGCCGTTCCCCCAGCTCGGCCGTCCGCTGCACGTGCCGGACCGCGGGGAGGACCTGTTGCCGCGCTTGCGGAAGTACTGCGGCACGTCCCACCCGATCGGCAAGATCCTCGGTCTGACGAAGAAGGGCTGGGTCCGCGGCGAACCGCAGGACGCCGGTGTCGAGTGCTGGATCACCCGGCCGTTCCCCGGCGGCGGCGCCCTCGTCGCCTCCCTCGACCCCGGCATCGCGGTCGGCGCGATGGACGTCTTCCCCGAGGTCGGCTTCTCCGACATGTGGTTCTCGCCCAGCGGCCACGGTGGGTGGTCACCGCCCAAGGACGCACCCGCCACGTACGCGGTCGACCCGATCACGACCTCCGAGATCCTCTCCGAACTGGAGTCCCTGCAGCCATGACCAGCACCCAGACGATGCAGCGCCCGCCGGCCGAGGTCCGCTACGCCGGTGAGCTCGCCCAGCTCCGCGACTCCGACACCGCGCCGCGGCCACCCGGCTGGGCGCTGAGCCTGGAGGCCGCGCGCCGGTTCGTCGTCGGCGACGAGAAACGCGGCATCACCAAGAAGTTCGTGGGTGATCCCTCCCTTGTGGACAGAGCGCTGGTGACGCTGGCGACCAGCCGCGGGCTGATGCTCGTCGGTGAGCCGGGCACGGCCAAGTCGCTGCTGTCCGAGCTGATCGCGGCGGCGGTGTGCGGCGAGTCGACGCTCACGATCCAGGGCGGTGCGGCGACCACCGAGGACCAGATCAAGTACTCGTGGAACTACGCGTTGCTGGTGGCGGAGGGGCCGTCGCCGCGGTCGCTGGTGCCCGCACCGATGCTGCGCGGCATGGCCGAGGGCAAGCTGGTGCGGTTCGAGGAGATCACCCGCTGCCCGCTCGAGGTGCAGGACTGCATGCTGTCGCTGCTGTCGGACCGCGTGATGGCGATCGGCGAGCTCGACGGCCCGGACGGCATGGTGTTCGCGCAGGACGGGTTCAACGTCATCGCGACCGCGAACACGCGCGACCGCGGTGTCAACGAGATGAGCGCGGCGCTGAAGCGGCGGTTCAACTTCGAGACGGTGTTCCCGATCGCCGACTTCGACACCGAGCTGGCGCTGGTCGAGCAGGAGGCCGCGAAGCTGCTGGAGAAGTCCGGCGTCCAGCTGGCGCCGAAGCGGGACGTGCTGGAGGTCCTGGTGCGGACGTTCCGCGACCTGCGCGAGGGCACCGACCGGCTCACCACGGTCATGAGCACCGCGGAGGCGGTGTCGGTGGCGCACGCGGTCGGGCTGCGCGGGTGGTTCCTGCGCGGCGAGCAGGGCACCGCGGCGGATGTGGTCGAGTGCCTGGCGGGCACGGCGGCCAAGGACAACGCCGAGGACCTGGCCCGGCTGCGGCGGTACCTGGAGCAGCACGCGCCGCGCAGGAAGGGCAAGCAGTGGCAGGAGCTGCACCGCGCCCGGCACCTGCTGCCCGGCTGATGGGGGCGGTGTTCGTCGGCGTCCGGCACCACAGTCCCGCCTGTGCCCGGCTGGTCGCCGCCACGATCGAGGAGCAGCAGCCCGCGTACGTGCTGATCGAGGGGCCGGCCGACTTCAACGAGCGCATCGACGAGCTGTTGCTGGGCCACGAGCTGCCGATCGCGTTGTTCAGCTACTCCGACGAGCACGCGTCGTGGGCGCCGTTCTGCGACTACTCGCCGGAGTGGGTGGCGATCGCGGAGGCACGCAGGTGCGGGGCGGAGGTCAGGTTCATCGACCTGCCCGCGTGGCACCGGGCGTTCCACGACGTCAGCAACCGGTACGCGGACGCGGAGCTGCGGTACGCCGAGGTCGTGGAGCGGCTGTGCCGGGAGTTCGCGGTCGACAACGTCGACGTGCTGTGGGACCACCTCTTCGAGTCCGAACCGGACCCTCGGGGGCTGGCCGAGTACTTCGACCTGCTGCGCGGCACGGCCACCGCGGACGAGGGCGACTCGGCGCGGGAGGAGTACATGGCGAGTTGGGTGCGCGCCGCGGTGCACGATGCCGGTGAGCGGCCGGTCGTCGTGGTGACCGGCGGTTTCCACACGCCCGCGCTCAGGGGGATGCTCGACGGCGGCACCGAGTGGCCGGAGGTGCCGGAACGGGAGCGTGGCGCGAGCTACCTCGTGCCGTACTCGCACGCGCGGCTGGACGCGTTCACCGGCTACCAGTCGGGCATGCCGTCGCCCGGCTACTACCAGCAGGTCTGGGAGCAGGGTGCGCAGCGGGCCGCCGACTGGCTGGTCGAGTCGGTGGCGACCCGGTTGCGGCGCAGGCAGCAGCCGGTGTCGACGGCGGACCTGATCGCGGCGCGCACCCAGGCGGGCGCGCTGGCGCGGTTGCGCGGGCACGAGCAGCCGGCGCGCACGGACGTGCTGGACGGCCTGACCAGCGCGCTGATCTCCGAGGACCTGACCCAGCCGCCGCCGTGGACGCGGCGAGGAACGTTGCAGCCGGGCGCGCACCCGGCGCTGGTCGAGATGATCGGTGCGCTGCGCGGTGACCAGGTCGGCCGGCTGCACCCGGACACACCGGCGCCGCCGCTGGTCAACGCGGTGCAGGAGCTGCTGCGGACGCACGGGCTGGACCACGAGGGCAAGGTGGCGCTCGACCTCACGGACCCGAAGGCGCTGGAGCGCAGCCGGGTCCTGCACCGGTTGCGGGTGCTGCGGATCCCCGGTTTCGACCGCACGAGCGGGCCGGACCAGGGCGCGCCGCCGCAGCTCGACGAGCAGTGGGTGCTGCGGCCGGTGGACGGGCGGCTGGCGGCGTTGATCGAGGCCGCCGAGCACGGCGCGACGCTCACGGAGGCGGCCGGGGTGGCGCTCGAACGCCGCGCGCGGCACGCCCAGCTGCAGGAGCTGGCCGGGGTCCTGTTCGACGCGGTGCTGTGCGGGGTGTCCTCGCTGTCCGGCCGGGTCAAGGAGGCGCTCGACGCGGGCGTGCGGGAGACCGGTGACCTCGCCGCTCTGGGTCACGTGCTGAGCGGGGTGCTCGGCCTGTGGCGGCACGACCGGTTGTTCGGCACGGCGAAGGACCCGTTGCTGGGAGCGGTGATCGACAGCGGCACGACCAGGGTGCTGTGGCTGGTCGAGGGTCTGCACGGCGGCCCGGCCCCGGCCGACCCCGATCGGCTGCGGGCGGTGGCGGCGACCAGGGACGCGGTGCTGCACGCGAAGTCCGCGCTGTCGCTGGAGGTCGAGGACGTCACGGGTGTGGCGACGCGGGTGAGCGAGGACGTGCAGGCGCCACCGGACCTGCGGGGTGCGGCGCTCGGGCTGGCGTGGGCGCTGGGTGCGCAGCCGGACGTGCGGAAGGTCAGGAACGTCGCGGCGCTCGGCGACTGGCTCGCCGGGTTGTTCGCGGTGGCGCGCGAGGAGGTGCTGGCGAGCACCGAGCTGGTCGGTGTGCTGGACGAGCTGGTCAGCGCGATGACCGAGGAGGAGTTCCTGGTGGCGCTGCCCGCGTTGCGGCTCGCCTTCGGCTACTTCCCGCCCAGGGAACGGGAGACGATCGCGGCGACCGTGCTCACCCACCGCGGCGCCGGGGGTGACGCGCGGGGCGTGACCCGTCTCGACGCCGAGCCGATGGTCGTGGCGGAGGCGCTGGCGGTGGAACGACGGGTCGACGCGTTGCTGGTGAAGGGCGGACTGGCATGACGGACATGGAGCGCTGGCGGTTGATCCTCGGCGAGCCCTCCGCCCGCAGCACCGGCGGTCTGCGGGGTGAGGCGGCACGCAGGGACGCCGCGCTGGAGTGGCTCTACGGGCGCGATCCGGGGCTGGCCGAACGCGGTGTGCGCAAGGGCGGCAACGAGGACTCGGTGGTGCAGACCGTCGACTGGCTGGACGAGGTGCACAGCCTGTTCCCCAGGGAGACGATCGAGCGGCTGGAACGCGACGCGGTCGAGCGGTACGAGATCACCGATGTCGTGACCGATCCCGATGTGCTGCAACGGATCGAGCCGAACGCGGCGTTGCTGCGCGCGGTGCTGCGGACCAAGCACCTGATGAACCCGGCCGTGCTCGCGATGGCGCGCAAGATCGTCGAGGCGGTCGTGCGGCAGCTGGTGGAGAAGCTCAAGACCGAGGTGCGGCAGGCGTTCAGCGGCACGCGGTCGCGGCGGCCGAGCATCCACCGCAACTCGCGCAACTTCGACTTCCGCGCCACGATCAGGGCGAACCTGCGGCGTTACCGGCCGGAGGAGCGCAAGCTCTCGATCGAACACGCGAAGTTCTTCTCCCGCACCAAGACCCACGTCGAGCAGTGGCAGGTCGTCCTGCTGGTGGACCAGTCCGGGTCGATGACCGGCTCGGTGATCCACTCGGCGGTGACGGCGGCCTGCCTGTGGGGCCTGCCGGGGCTGCGCACGCACCTGGTCGCGTTCGACACGAACGTGGTGGACCTGACCTCGGACGTGACCGACCCGGTGGAGCTGCTGATGAAGGTGCAGCTCGGCGGCGGCACGGACATCGCGAGGGCCGCCGAGTACGGCGCCGGTCTCGTGGACAGCCCGCGCAGGGCGGTCGTCGCGATCATCAGCGACTTCTACGAGGGTGGCAACCCCGATCGCCTGGTCAGGACGGTGAAGGGCCTGTGCGAGCAGGGCACCCACGTGCTGTGCCTGGCCGCGCTCGACGAGCAGGCGAACCCGGACTACGACCGCGTGCTGGGCCAGCGCCTGGCGAACGCGGGCGCCCACGTCGGCGCGATGACCCCTGGCGAGCTCGCGGAATTCGTTGCGGAGAAACTCAGGTGACCAGACCCGACCTGCTCGCGCTCACGCCGGACGCCCTCGCGGCGCTCGCCAACCGCGGCCTGGTGAAGCGCGCGGCCAAGGAGCTCGACGCGGGCGTCCTGCCCGTGCTCGACACCGACCCGGCCGGTGCCGTGCAGGGCAAGTTCCCCGACGGCACGACGACGACCCTGCCCCCGAACACCGCGCTCGACGCGGCATCGTGCAGCTGCGGCGCGGCCGGCGTGTGCCGCCACCGCATCGCCGTTGTCCTGGCGTACCAACGCACCCAGGACGTGGCCGAGCCGGTGGAGCTGTGGTCGCCCGGTGCGGTGACCGACGACGACCTGACGGCGTTGATGGGCGAACGCACGCTGCGCCGTGCCCGCAGGGCGTTTCAGGCCGGCTACCGCGCGAAGCTGCGCCGTCCGACCGCGACCGACCCGACGGCCCAGGCGGAGCTGCCGACGTGCACGGTGACGTTCCTCGTGCCCGGCGACCTGGCTTATGTCCACACCGACGCCGTGCACCGCGAGGAGGCGACGGCACTGGCGGTGTGGGCGTTCCGCGCGGCCGACGCGGCGGGCGCCGACACCGTGGACGTCGGCGGATCCCCCACCACCGCAACGGACCTGACCGCGGTCACCGACCTGCTCGACCAGCTCCTGCTCGACGGCGCCACGAACGCGAGCGAGGTCCTCGACGCCGCCTGGCAGCGCCTGCACCGCGACCTGACCGCCCAGCGCCTGCACTGGCCGGCCGCGGTGATCACCGACCTGCTCGCCCAGCTCGCCGCCTACCGCACCCGCAACGCCGACTACGAGGCCGAGCACTTCGCCGCACTGCTCACCGAACTGCACGCCCGCACCACCGCGACCGGCCCCCGAGCCGAGGTCCTCGGCTTCGACGAACCGGCGGAAACCCCGCTGCGCCGCGTCCGCCTGACGGCCCTGGGCGCCCGCCTGCGCACCGACACCACCGCCGACGTCTACTTCGCCTCGGGCGACGTGGTCCTGGTCCAACGCGACACCCCGCTGCGCACCGCCCAGCGCCTGGCCGCGTCGAACGTCGTCTCCGAGTCGGCCACCCGCAACGCGAGCCGCGCGGTGACCCTGAAGACCAGCCGCATCGCCAAGACCTCACTCACCCCCGTCGGCACCTCCTGGGACGACCTGCCACACCCCCTGGTGGTCGCCGACTACCCCGCGACCGCCGCCCACCTCGCCGACCTCCCACCCCGCCAGGTCCGCGCCCGCGTCGAGGCCGAACTGGTCCGCGCGGTGCGCGTCACCGACGTCTCCGACGTGTCCTACGACCCCGCCGCCCAACGCCTGACAGCCACCCTGCACAACCCGACCGGCACCTGCGCCTTGGAGGCCTCCCACCGCGCCGTGGCACCACACGCCCTCGACGCCTTGGCCACTGCCTTGCGCGCCACCCCGACCACCATCACCGGTTCCGTCCGCAGACACCGCGGCACCCTGGTCGTCGACCCGCTGGCCGTGCACACCGACGCGGGCGTGGTGGTGCTGGACCTGGCCACCGACACCTCCCCGCAACCGCTGCCGCCAGGCGGAGCCGGCGCCGACCCGCTGACCGCGGCGATCGACAGCGCACTGACGGTCCTGGCCGAGGCCGCACACCGCGGCCTGGACCACCTGCCGGCCGGCCTGCTCACCCGCACCCGCGAGGTCGCCGCCCACCTGCACCGCCTCGGCCTGCGCACGGCGGCGACACAGGTCGTTGCGTTCGCCGATGCGCCGGGCACGCAGGCCTGGTTGGGCGCGCATTTGCGGCTGTTGGTGACGGCTGACGCACGCTGACGGCGGGCGGGATGGAGCGGTTCGGCCGGGCCGATCGGCGGGCACAGCGGGCGGCGGCGGAGTGGGTGGTCGGCAGGGCCGAGAGGTCGGCAGGGCCGGGCTGAGCGGCGGAGTGGACGTCGGCAGGGCGGAGTGGGCGTCGGCAGGGCCGAGAGGTCGGCAGGGCCGAGAGGTCGACACGGCCGGGCTGAGCGGCACAGCTGCCCCGGTGTCACGGGCGGACTGGTGGCGGGACCGGGCTGGCGGTACGGCTGGACGGCTGCGTGGTCGGGCTGGTTGTACGGCTGGACAGGGGCGCGGCTGACCGGTGACGCGGTCGGGCAGGTGGCGTGGGCGGACTGGTGCACGAGACCTGGACTTCGGCGGCGAGCAGGCCACGCAGGCACGTGCCCATGGGTGTGCCCAGGGCTTGTAGATGCGCAACCAGGGCTCGTGGGCGGTTGGACGGGGCGCGAGGGCGGGGTGCGAGGGCTCGGGCCGGTGCGGTAACGCAGCGACACGGGACCGCGGATCCCTCGGCAACCCGGCCACGCGGCTCCTCCGGCAACCCGGCCACGCGAATCCCCGGCAACCCGATCACGCGGATCCCCCGGCAACTCGATCACGCGGATGCTCCGGCAACCCGGCCACGCGGGTGCCCCAACAACCCGGCAACGCAAATCCCCGGCAACCCAGCCACGCGGCTCCCCCAGCAGCCGGTCACGCCGGTCCCCCGGCGGGGTCAGGTGAGCAGTTCCCAGCCGCGTCTGGTCAGGCGGTGGCGGACGGAGCGGCCGTTGCGGTGGGTCGAGACGAAGCCCGCTGTGCGCAGGGCGGTTGCGTGCTGGGAGGCGGTGGGCAGGCTGATGCCCACGTGTTTGGCGAGTTCGGTGGTGGTGCGTTCGGAGGTGAGGGCGCGCAGCACCAGTGTGCGGGTGCGGCCGAGGGCCAGTTCCAGTGAGGCGCCGCTCGGCTGGGGTGTGGCGACGGGGTAGAACAGCAGCGGTTGCGGTTCGGCGAACATCGAGACGGCCGGGCGGGTCAGGCCGTGCAGCACCGGGACGATCAGCATGCCGGTGCCGCGCAGGGCGATTTCGGTGTCCCAGGCCAGTTCCACGTGCAGGGCGGGCGCGGTCCAGGAGATCGCCGGGTGCAGGTTGCCGAGCAGGTCTCCGAGGCCGCGTGTCACGGCCTGGCTGGACCGCAGGCGCACCTCGGCGTCGAACGCCTGGCGGGTCTCCGGCCAGTTGTGCTCGATGAGGTCGCGGTAGCCGGTGTGCAGTGCCGCGCGCAGGTCCTGGCGTGAGGTCGGGGTGCCGGCGGCGAACGACCGCAGCCACGGTGAGGTCGTGCCGAGCATGTTCGCGATCTGGTCGCGGACGCGGGTGGCGGGCACGTCGAGGACCTGGCGGACGGCCTCGTCGAAGTCGGCGCGCGCGGAGTTGAAGAAGTCCGGGATGAACCGTCCCGGCCGGACGAGCTCGGCGAGCGGGCGGATCTGCGGTAGCAGCAGGCGGTCCCAGTTGCCGCTGTGCACCGTGAACACCAGTTCGTACATCGGCAGCGGGGCCGGTGCGAAACGGGTGCGGGCCAGATCTTCCAGCTCGAAGAGAATCGTGAGTCCGCGTCCCCTGGGCGCGGATTCTGACAACACTATCGGCATATGCTTCCCCCCGGAGTGCATGCACTTCCGACGGTACGCAGCTTTCGTTGTCCGGTCTCAGAGTTGTTCCGATGTACAACGATCGGTGGACAAACTCAGACCAGCGGGCCGTCCTGCTCGGTGAGCTTCAGCAGCAGGTCACGGGTGCTTTCGCGGTGTTCGCGGGTCTCCTGGCCGGGCCACAGCAGATCGGCCAGCGTCACCCCGTCGAGTGCACGGGAAATGAGGTCGGCGCGCTGCGGGTGCAGTCCGTCCGAATCGGTTTGCTGCCGCCAGCGGTCGGCCGCGGCGTCGATGCGCCGCTGCACCTCGGGAACACCCAGCAGGGCCGTTACGACGGACGGGTGAGCCCATAGATCGTCTTCTTCTTCGGCGAACGTGGCACGAATGTGCGCGCGCGTCCACCGTCCCGGCGTGTCCTCGGGTTCGAGGAGCTTCTCGACGGTGGCGTCGTAGTGCTCGAACCAGTCGTCGATCAGGCCGGCGAGCAACGCCTGCTTGGTGCGGAAGTGGTGCAGCAGGCCGCCCTTGGACACGCCCGCCTCTTTGGCCACGGCGTCGAGGCTGACGTTCGGGCCGAACGCGACCAACGCGCGTGCGGCCGCGTCGAGCACCTCACGGCGTGTGCGGGGTGCGTTGCGCTGCTCTCCGGGCATGGCGATCAACCTATCGTTTTGCTAGCCGACCGTCCGGACGGTACGTTAGGTTGACCAGGTCTGAGGAGGGGTCATGCGCAGGTGGGCGGCACTCGGGGTGCTCGCGCTCGCGTTGTTGTTGATCGCCGTCGACGCCACGGTGCTGGCACTGGCGTTGCCCGCGCTGCAACGGGACCTGGCGCCGTCGGCGGCCGAGGTGTTGTGGATCGGTGACGTCTACTCGTTCGTGCTGGGTGGCCTGCTCGTCACGATGGGCACGCTCGGCGACCGGATCGGCCGCAAGAAGCTGCTGCTGACCGGCGCTTTCGGGTTCGGGGCCGCGTCGGTGCTGGCGGCGTTCGCGCCCACGGCGGGCTGGCTGATCGTCGCGCGGGCGCTGCTCGGCGTGGCGGGCGCGACGATCATGCCGTCGACGCTGTCGATCATCAGGAACATGTTCACAGACCCCGTGGAACGCACACGGGCGGTCGCAGTGTGGGCGGGCATGGCGACCGCGGGCGCGGCGCTCGGGCCGTTGGTCGGCGGTGTGCTGCTGGAGCACTTCTGGTGGGGGTCGGTGTTCATCATCAACCTGCCGGTGATGGTGCTGCTGGTGGTGTTCGGCGCCATCTGGCTGCCCGAGTCGCGTGACCCGGCGCCGGGGCCGTTCGACCTGGTGTCCGCGGCGCTGTCGGCGGTCGGGGTGGTGCCGCTGGTGTACGCGGTCAAACAGGTCGCGCTGGTCGGTCCGTCGTGGACGGCATTGGGCGCCGCAGTGGCCGGGGTGGCCGGGGTGTGGCTGTTCGTGCGGCGGCAGCAGCGCTCCGAGCACCCGGTGTTCGACGTGGGGCTGTTCCGCAAGCCGGCGTTCTCCGGCGCGGTCGGGGCCACGGTGATCGCGGTGTTCGCGCTGACCGGGCTGGTGTTCTTCCTGTCGCAGTACTTCCAGAACGTGCTGGGCTACTCGCCGCTGGAGGCCGGGCTGCGCGAGCTGCCGCTCGGGATCGCGGGTCTGGTGGTGATCGCGTTCATCGGGCCGGTGGTGCGGCGCCTGGGCACGGGACGGGCGATCGCCGCGGGACTGCTGGCGAGCGCCGGTGGGCTGGCGCTGATCGGCGTGTCGGCGGCCTACGCGGCGATCGCCGTGGCGTTGGTGGTCATCGGCGGTGGCGTCGGGCTGGCGCTGACCCTGACCACGGACGCGGTGGTGTCGGCGGTGCCCGCGGAGAAGGCCGGCGCGGCCTCGGCGGTGTCGGAGACCGGGTACGAGCTCGGTGCGGCGCTGGGGATCGCGGTGCTCGGGACGGTGTTGTCGGCGTGGGCGGCGTCGAGCACGTTCACGGAGGCGGTGCAGGGCACGGCGCTGGTCGCGGCGGCGCTGCTGACCGCGGCGGCAGGGGTGGCCTATTGGCTGATCCCGTCCGGAACGGCCGTGTCCACCGAGCGCTGAGCCTGACTCAGGTGCGCGGCCAGCGTTCGTGGTGGTCGTCGATGCGGAACGCGTGCGCGTGCCGCCACGCTCCCCCGGCCGGCACCGCGTCGCACAGGTGGTCGTGGTCCGGGTCGAGGTCGTCGTGGACGTGCTCGACGACCTCGGGGTCGGCCGCCGGCCACAGGCGGATCGCGACCACCGCGGCCGCCGCGGCGATCACACCGAGGACCGCGAACGCCGTCGCGGTGCCGCTCGCGCTCGCGACCCAGCCGGCCAGCGGGTAGCAGACGAGCCAGCACGCGTGCGACAGCGCGAAGTCCGCCGCGAACACCGCGGGGCGGTCGGTCTCACCGGCGGAGCGGCGCAGCAGCCGCGCTCCCGGCGTCAGCGCGAAGGAGCACCCCGCGCCGATCAACGCCCACAGCACGAGCACCCCGGTCCAGTGCGCCGAGACGGAGGTGGTGCCGATGGCCAGCAGCGCGGTCAGCGCGACGCAGGCGCGCAGCACGACCACGCGGTCGGCCACCCGGTCGAGCAGTCCCGGCAGCACGAGCGCGGCGGCGAGCGAGCCGATTCCGTTGGCCGCCAAGGCGATCGCGACGTCCGGGGCGCCGCGGCCGAGCACGTCGCGGACGTGGACGACGGTGTCGACGAGCACCACGGACCCGGCGGCCGCGGCGGCGAGGTGCACGGCGAGCAGGCCGCGCAGCCGCGGCGTCGCCAGGTAGATGCGGATGCCGCGGGTCGTCGCCCGGTACCGGCCGCCCTTGCGGGGCACGGGTCGCGGGCGCGGCAGCACGACCGAGACCACCAACGCGGCCGAGGCGGCGAACCCGGCCGCTGTCCCGATGAACAGGTGGCCGGAGGACACGACCGTGAGCAGCGCGGCGGCGATCGCCGGGCTGAGCAGGCCCTCCAGGTCGTAGGCCAGCCGCGACAACGTGAGCGCGCGGGTGTACTCGCGTTCGTCGGGCAGCACGTCCGGGATGGTCGCCTGGAACATCGGCGTGAACGCCGCCGAAGCCGACTGCAGCACGAAGATCAGCACGTAGACGTGCCACACCTGGTCCACCCAGGGCAGCGCCACCGCCACGGCCGCGCGCACCAGGTCCAGCGCCACGAGCACCGCGCGCCGGGGCAGGGCGCCGAGCACCGCGGCGGCGATCGGGGCCACGCCGACGTAGGCCACCATCTTGACCGCCAGCGCGGTGCCGAGCACCGCTCCCGCGTCCGGCCCGGCCAGGTCGTAGGCGAGCAGGCCGAGCGCGACGGTCGCCAGGCCGGTGCCGGTGAGCGCGACGACCTGCGCGCCGAACAGGTGGCGATAGGCGCGGTTGCGCAGCACGGTGTGCATGCGCGGCACTATATGTGCACATGTACGCACGCGTCGACGTTGCAACAACCCATCCCTGGCAACTGCAAGGAGATGGCACGGCGCACGCCGCGCTGTCGCGGCAGGGTGACAACATGTGCTGATGCGCGCACGCGAGCACGGGTCGACGACGGAGCCCTGGCGGCAGCTGCCGTCCGGCGAGCACGTCGAGGCCGCCGTCGACGGGTTCCGGATGCTGGCCGACCCCACGCGGCTGCGCATGCTGTGGCTGCTGTGCGGCGACGAGTACGACGTCACCACGCTCGCGGAGAAGGTCGGGATCGCGCGGCCCGCGGTATCACAGCACCTGGCGAAGCTGCGCCTGACCGGGCTGGTCACGGTGCGTCGCGACGGCCGGCGCTCGGTCTACCGGGCGCGCGGCGGGCATGTGCGCCGGTTGCTGTTCGAGGCGGTCAACGCCGCCGACCACCACCTGACCGGCAAGCCCGACCACGACTGAGCGGGCGTCAGTCCTTCGGCTGACCCGCGCCGGCCAGCCGCTCGTGCAGGCGCTCCCTGATCTGGTCCGGCGTGTAGGCGGCCCGGCGGCGCTGGTTGCGGGCCACGAGAGCGCCACTGGCCGCGACACCGGCGAACGCGGCGATGCCGAGCACCTTCCAGAGCTTCATGTGCCTAGGCTACGTGGTCATGGCGACAACCCTGGACCAAGCCGTCGAGCTGACCCGGACCGGTGACGTGTGGGTGTTCCGCGGGCGCAGTGCCGCGGACCGGGCGATCCAGGCCATGACCAACAGCCCGGTCAACCACGTCGGCATGGCGGTGGTCCTCGACGACTTGCCGCCGCTGATGTGGCACGCGGAGCTCGGCAAGTCGCTCAGGGACATGTGGACCGGCACGCACCAGCGCGGCGCGCAGCTGCACGACCTGCGCGACGCCGTGACGACGTGGCACGACAGGTACGGGCAGCGGGTCTGGCTGCGGCAGCTCGACCACGAGGTCGGCCACGAGATGGAGGACGCGGTGCTGCAGACGATCGCCCGGTTGGACGGCACGCCGTTCCCGAACACCGCCCGGCTGGCCTCGCGCTGGCTGCGCGGGCGGGTTCCGTTGCGGCCCAGGGCGGACGCGACGCTGGAGAGCGCGTTCTGCGCCGAGGTCGTGGCGGTCACGTACGAGGCGATGGGGCTGCTGCCGAAGCGGCGGCCGAACTGGTACGACCCCGGCCGGTTCTGGAGCGGCGACGACCTGGAGCTGCTGGACGGCGCGAAGCTCGGCCCGGAGATCGCGGTCACCGTGTGAGACCGGTCTGTCCGCAAATCGACTGATAATCATCAGCACCTTGACCGGGGACCGGCCCGTCTCACACGATCGGGCCGGATCTCACCCCGGGAGCTGACAACGATGTCATGGCTGATCAACCGCAGGCAGTTCCTCTACGCCACGGGCTTGCTCGCGGCCACGCCGACGATCGCGCTCGCTGACGCGCGCGGTGTCGGGGACCTCTACTACGAGGTGCTCCTGCGGCACACGAGGTGGTCCGAGACCCAGTACGACCAGGCGGCCGGCCGCTACCGGCGCACCGACTTCGGGTTCGCCGTCGTGCTGGGCAACGCCGTGCTGCTGACCAGGGGCACCTACGACGCCGCGCTCGCCGGCGTCGAGAAGGACGTGCTCCGGCAGCGCACCCTCGCCACCATCAGGCACTTCGCCGCGAGCAACGTGCTCGCCGGCGGCACCGAGTGGGGCAAGACGCTGTTCTGGGACACCACGTTCCAGTCGTACTTCGTGCTGGCCGCGCGGCTGCTCTGGCCGGACCTGGACGCAGCGACGCGCGCGAACGTCGAGACGATTGCCCGCGGCCAGGCCGACTACACGGTCTCGCTCGGCACCGGCGACGACCCGCGGTCGGGTTCCTGGACGCCGAACGGCCTGACCGGCGGCTACCGGGGTGACACCAAGCTGGAGGAGATGGGCGTCTACGCCCAGTCGCTGGCGCCCGGACTGGCCTGGCACGGCGACGGGCCGGGCTGGCGGGAGGCGTTCGGCCGGTGGAGCCGCAACGAGGCCGGGCTGCCCGCCGCCGACCTCGCCAACCCGGCGCTGGTCGACGGCGTGCCGATCTCCGCCAACACCGCGACGAACCTGCACGACACGTTCATCGTGGAGAACCACGGCTCGTTCGGCCCGCACTACCAGGAGGAGCTGTGGCGCACGTCGGGCCGCAACGCCGTGCACTTCCTGCTCGCCGGGCGGCCGCTGCCCGAGGTGCTGACCCGGCAGCCGAACGGGGAGCTGTTGTGGCGCACCATCCTCGCGACGATGAGCGACGCCGGTGAGCCGTTGATGCCGATGGTCAACGACCGCGAACACCTCTACGGGCGTGACGTCATCCCGCTCGCGTTCCGCTCGACGGTGCTGCGCGACCCGATGGCCGCCCGCGCGGAGGCGGCGCTCGCCTCGCGGCTGCTGGCCTACCAGGCGTATCCGCCGGTGCACCGGCTCGCGAAGTTCTCCGGCGAGGCCAAGTACGAGCCGGAGGCACGCGCCGAGCTCGCGATCAGCTACCTGCTGCACGCGCTGCGCCCGGCCCCGGCTCCGGTGTCCGAACAGGACTTCTTCACCCGCGCGGCGCTCACGATCGACCACGGCGCGGTACCCGGCCTGCTCACCCACCAGTCGGCGCAGGCCTGGGCCGGCACGGTCACGAAACCGGGCTTCACCAAGTTCGCCTGGCAACCGGCGCACGACGACTGGCTGTTCAAGATCAGCGGTGCGACCCCGATGCTGCTGCCGACCTCCGCCGTCACCACCCGCAACACCGTGGTGTACCAACGGGTTCGCGACGGGTTCGACGGCACGGCGAGCCTGCTGGCGTTCGCGGACGGCTTCGCGGGCACGGCCACGCTGCCCACCGGCACGATCGTGTGCGCGCTCCCCCGGCCGGGCCGGGTGGACGTGCACAACCTGGCCATGCCGGGCATCCTCAGCGGCACCCGCACCTACACCGGTGCGGCGGGCAAGGCGGTGGTGCGGGCGCGGGAGGAGCCGCGGGTCGACGTGCTGACGTTCCCGGCGGTCACGGCACGTCACGTGCGCATGGTCGGCGTGCGGCCGCATCCCACCTACGGCTACTCGGTGTTCGACTTCGACGTCAACGGCGACCTCGCGCGCGGCAAACCGACCACGGCGTCGTCGTTCGACACCGGCTACGAACCCGCGAAGGCGACGGACGGCAACCCGGGCACGCGCTGGGCGGTGTCGCGTGGCGACCGCGGCCGGGCCGACAGCTGGCTCGCCGTGGACCTCGGCGCCGCCCAGCCCGTGCGCGAGGTGCGGCTGCGCTGGGAGAACGCGGCGGCGGGCGCCTACCGGATCGAGACGTCGGCCGACGGCAGCACGTGGACGACGGCCGCCGAGTACCCGCGCCCGGACCTGAGCACGAAGGACTGGCTGGACGTCGACGGCCGCGCCGGGTTCGTCGCACGGGGCACGATCACGGTGGAGGGCGACACGATCACGCTGCCCGCCGGTCTGGTCGAGGGCTACGTGCGCGCCGACCTGCGGGCGATCGCGGCCCAGGCGCGGCCGCAGTGCCCGCCGTCGGTCCAGGCGAGCGTCGCGGACGGGTTCCTCACCCTCTTCAACCTCTCGGGCACCGGCGTCACCGGCACGGTCCGGTTGCGCGGCTCGCGGCTGTACCGGGGCACCCAGGTCACCACAGCCGACGGCACCGCCTACGACCTCGCGCTGCCCGCCGCCACCGCACGGGTGGAGGCGCCCTGGTTCACCGCACAGGGCATCCCCGCGGGCATCACGGCCGTGGTGCACGACGCGCAGCGCGTCACGTTCCGCGGCGGCCCGGCCCGGTTCACGCTGGTGCACCGCGACGGCGGCACCGTGCAGGTGGTGTTGGGCAGTGGGGAACGCACGGTGACCATGCCCGACGTGAAGCCGTTCCCGTTCGACGACCTCGCGCTGGGCCGCGTCACGTTCCCCTGCTCGGTGCTGCCGCCGGGCATGAGCGATCCGGGGCGTGCGGTCGACGGCGACCCCCGGACCTCGTGGACGCCGGGACCCGACGGCCGCATGGTGGTCGACCTCGGTGCGGTGCACCGGATCGAGCAGGTCCGGCTGCAGTGGACCGGCGGGCCGGAGCCGGCGCACACGCTCTCCTACAGCACCGACGGCCGGGCGTACGGGGCCGCGACGCAGGCGCGGTTCGTGGCCGTGTCGACCCGGTGGCGGCCCGGCGACGGCTCACTCAAGAGCATCACGGTCCGCTGAACCTGGTTTTGCCGAACGCGTTCCCGGCAAACCAGTTGCATGTTCGACGGATTGCGATCCGCTGCGCGGGAGAGCGCCTTCAGGGCGCTCGTCGACGTGCCGAGACTGGTGCGCCATCCGGTGTGGCGCAACGCCGACCCCGGTCAGGGTCGTGGGGTCGGCGTGGTGCTGGCGCCCGGTTTCGGCGCGGGCGACGTGAGCCTCGCGCCGGCCGCGTCGTGGCTGCGGGCCCGCGGCTACCGGCCGGTCAGCGCACGCGTGGGGTTCACCGTGGGCTGCACGACCGAGCTGCTCGACCGGCTCATGCGCAGCGTCGAGAACCATGCCGAACGGACCGGTGGTCCGGTCGTGCTGCTCGGTCAGAGCCGCGGTGGCGGCCTCGCCAGGCTCGCCGCGGCCCGGAGCCCGGAACTGGTACTGGGCCTGGTGATGATGGGCAGCCCGGTGCTCGACCCGCTGGGCGCGCACCCCAACGTCATGCGCATCGCGCGGTTCCTGACCAGGCTGTCGGCCGCGGGCCTGCCGGGGCTGCTCGACGCCGACTGCTTCACCGGCCCGTGCTACGAGGCGAACATCGAGTCGATGACCAAGCCGTTGCAGGTGCCCGCCGTCTCGATCTTCTCGCGCGCGGACGGCGTCGTGCCGTGGGAGCTGTGCCAGGACCCGTACGCCGACTGCGTCGAGGTGAGCAGCACGCACACCGGCATGGGCTTCGACCCGCAGGTCTACCAGGTGCTCGGGCCCAGGCTGGCGGAATGGGCGAGCCTCGCGGCGCAGCGGCGCGACCGCGTTCTCACGTTCGGGTGAACTTAGGCCGCGTACGTGGTCAGCCCAGAGCGGTGACCACGTACGCGGCCGCCTCGGCGAGCAGGGCCTGGTCGTAGGCCGCGTCCTCGGCGGGTTTGCTGGACATGAGCGCGATCAGCAGCGGCTCACCGGTGGGCGGCCACGCGAGCCCGATGTCGTTGACCGTCCCGTAGGAGCCGGTGCCGGTCTTGTCGGCGACCTTCCAGTCCTTCGGCACACCGGCGCGGATCCGCTGGCCGCCGGTGGTGTTGCGTTCCATGAGGTCGCGCAGGAACGCGCGATGTGCGTCCGGCAAAGCGTTGCCCACCACCAGTTTCCGGTAGGTGGTGCCGAGTGCGCGCGGGGAGCTGGTGTCACGCGGGTCGTCCGGGACGGCGGAGGTGATGTCCGGCTCGACGCGGTCCATCCTGGTCACCTCGTCGCCCAGGCCGCGCAGGTACGCCGTCAGCTCGGCGGGGCCGCCGGCCGTGCGCAGCACCAGGTTCCCGGCCGTGCCGTCGCTGTAGCGGACCGCCGCGTCGCACAGCTCGCGCACCGTCATGCCGGTGGCGACGTGCCGGCGGGTGATCTGCGAGCTCTTCATCAGCTCGGCCTCGGTGTAGCGCACCACGGTGTCCAGCGGGACGGCACGGCTGAGCACGGCCGCGGCGGCGAGGCCCTTGAACGTCGAGCAGAACGCGAACCGCTCGTCGGCCCGGTGTTCGACCGTGCGGTCACCACGGCTCGCGAAGACCCCCAGGCGGGCACCGAACTTCTGCTCCAGCGCGACGAGCCGGTCGTGCCGCACCGGCGTGGTGCTGGTGGTGGTCGTGGGCACGGTCGTGGCCGCAGTCTGCTGCCGGGGCGGTGGTGCGGCGCACCCGGCCAGCGGAACGGCTGCCACCGCGAGGAACACCCGGCGTGAGAGGGCCATGATCTACACGATAGTCACGGCGTGACCGGCACGATCCGCGCGGCGAGCAGTTCGCCGTCCTCGACGTCCAGCAGGCCGAGCGTGCCGTGCGGCTGACGGCGCTTGTCGGTGGGCGAGCCGGGGTTGAAGATCCGGAAGCCGTCCTCCCGCTCCTCCAGCGGGATGTGCGAGTGCCCGAACACGACCAGGCGCGCGGACGGGAACCGGCGGCGCATGCGGGTGAGCCGCCCGGTCTTCTGGCCGCTGTCGTGGATCATCGCGACCGGCAGGCCCGCGACGTCGAGCTCGACCGTCTCGGGTGCGCCCCACGCGACCACGTCCGGGCCGTCGTTGTTGCCGCACACGGCGACGACGGGTGCGTACTGCGCCAGTTCGTCGAGAACGGGCGCCACGCACACGTCGCCCGCGTGCAGGATCAGCTCGGCCGTGCGCAGATGGGCGGCCACGGCGGGTGGGCACCGCTTCCAGAAACGCGGCGCGTGGGTGTCGGACAGCACAACGACTCGCACGCCTGCCGACGGTAGTGGCCCGCGAGGGTGCGGGCACGCCGGAGGCGCTCCTACGGGCGTTTGATGGTCACCTCGTCGATCAGGCCGCCGTCCGCGGCGAGCGCGCGGACCTTCATGCTGGTGGGCGTGACGTCCACGGCGACCAGGCTGTAGCCGCGGTAGCGCACCCGTGACCAGGTGACCTTGGTGTCGGTGGAGCTGGAGCTGTTCTTCTTGTAGCACCGCATGGTCGGGGTGCCGCCGGTGTTCTCGTGGTCGAGGTAGCTCTCCGGAGCGCCCTTGTAGAACCTGTCCAGCGCCTGCCCGCCGGCGCCCGCGGTGATGTAGGTCGTGCCGTCGGTGAACGGTGTGACGGTGCCGCGCGACCCGACCTGCCGGGTGCCCTTGCCCGCCCTGATCGGGTCGGTGCGCTCGTAGACCCGGTTGTGCGCGTTGAGCACCAGGTCGACCCGGTACCTGTCGAAGAGCGGCGCCCACTTCTGCTGGGCCACGCTCTCCGCGCCGCCGCCGTCCGCGGTCGAGTAGGTGGCGTGGTGCAGGTACACGACGACGAACCCGATCGCGGGGTCGCCGCGGAACCGGGCGAGCTGCTGCTCCAGCCACGCCAGCTGCTTTCCGCCGGTGTGGTCGAGGTTCGCGGCGTTGCGCAGGCAGATGTCGTTGCCGTCCAGGCTGATCAGGCCGACGTTCTGGTACCTCCACGCGTAGATGCCGGTCGAGCCGCTCCAGGCGTTGTCCGGCGTGGTGATCCGCGCTTTGACGCCGCCGTACCCGTTGGTGCCGTACCACTTCTCCATCTCGCGGTTGCCGAGCGTCGTCATCCACGGCACACCGGCGGTGACGACCTCGTTCTGCGCGAACAGCGAGTCCCACCGGGCGGCGTCGTAGGTGTCGGTGTCGGGGTGGCCGCCCTCGGCGTTCGCGGTGCCGCCGTGGATGGCGTAGCTGAGGTTGCCGAGCGCGAGGTGGAACGCCGGGGCCTGGTCGGCGACGAGGCTGGTGAGCGCGCGGGCGTTGTAGCCGTGGCCCTGGTCGCCGAACGCGGTGAACGTGAACCCGGACGCCGTCGTGGGCGCGGTGCGGAACGACGCGATCTCGCCGGGGCGGGTGCTGGTGGCGGGGTCGTGGTCCCGGTGTCCCACGACGTAGTGGTAGGTGGTGTCCGGCTTGAGGCCGTCGAGCCTGGCGTGCAGGTAGTACTGGTACATCGGGTCGGGGCCGTGCGGCGGGAAGCTGTGGTCGCCCTCCTGCCAGTCGAGCTCGCTGCGCAGCGTGCGCAGCTCGGCGGCGACGGGTGCGCCAAACCCGGACGCGCCGGTGGCGATCCGGACGTACGGGCCGGTCACCTTCTCCAGCTGCTGCCAGGAGATCACGACCTGCGTGGCCGGGTCGGCACCGAAGGTGATGCGGCGGCCGAGCGGGCGTTTCGCGTGCCCGTCCGGTGCGGCCGCGGCGCTGCCGGGGCGCACGACCGCGGCGGCGGCCAGTGCGGCGCCACCGGCCTTGAACAACGAACGCCGTGCGGTGGTGAGGTCAGTCATGTCAGGCCTTCCCGGTCAGCTGCGGCGCAGGGTGAGCTCGTCGACCAGCGCGCCGGTCTCGGTCAGCGCGCGGACCCTCATCCGGGCCGGTGTGCCGTTCGCGGCCGGGGTGACGTCCACGACGACCAGGCCGTAACCGCGGTACCGCACGCGCGACCAGGTCACCTTGACCGACTTCGACTCGCCGTCCTCCTGGTCGACGCGCATGGTGGCGGTGGCGTCCTTGACGTTGCCGTAGTAGGAATCGGCGATCTTCGAGTCGGCCCAGCTGTTGATGCTCTCGCCGCCACCGCCCGCGGTGATGTAGGTGGTGCCGTCCTTGACCGGGTTGACGGTGCTCTTGATGGCGGCCTTCTTCGTGCCCTTGCCGGCCCTGATCGGGTCGGTGCGCTCGTAGACGTGGTTGTGTCCGTTGAGGACCAGGTCCACCTGGTACTGGTCGAACAGCGGCGCCCACCGCTTCTGCGCGCCGATCTCCGCACCGTTGTTGCCGGAGGTGGAGTAGGTGCACTGGTGGCAGTAGACGACGATGAAGTCGATCGACGGGTCGGCGCGGAACTTCTGCAGCTGCGCCTTGAGCCACGTCTGCTGCCTGCCCTCGGTGTAGTCGAGGTTGGCGTCGCTGTTGTAGCAGACGTCGTTGCCGTCCAGGCTGATCAGGCCGACGTTCTGGTAGCGCCAGGAGTAGATGCAGGTCGAGCCGTCCCAGGCGTTGTCGGGCATGGTGAACCGGGCCCGCATGCCGCCGTAGCCGTGGTGGTCGTACCAGGACTCCATCTCGTGGTTGCCCAGCGCGACCATCCACGGGACCTCCGCCGCGACGAGGTCGTTCTGGGCGAAGAACGAGTCCCACTTGCGTGCGTCGTACCTGTCGTCGGGCCGGCCGCCCTCGCCGTCGTTGGCGTAGCTCAGGTCGCCCATGGCGAGGTGGAACTGCGGCCCGAGGTCGGCGATCAGGCTGTTGGTGGCCAGTGCGTTGTAGCCGACGCCCTGGTCACCGAACGCGGTGAACGAGAACGGCGTGGTGGCGTTCGGCGCGGGCGCGGTGCGGAAGGTGGCGACGTCACCCGCACTCGGCTCGTAGCCCTGGTGGCCGACCACGTAGTAGTAGGTCGTGTTCGGCAGCAGGTTGCCGATGCGGACGTGCAGGTAGTGCTGGGTGACGGCCTGGCCGACGTGCGGGTCGACGGTGAACAGCGGCTCCGACTGCCAGGCCAGGTCGCTGGTCAGCGCGCGGACCTCGGCGGGCCAGGCCTCGCCGTACTCACCGGGTGCGGTGCCGAAGCGCAGGTAGGGCGCCGTCACGTTCGCCGGCACCTGCCAGGAGACGACCACCTCACGGGACGGGACGGCACCGAACGCGAGGTGCCGGCCGAACGGGCGCAGCGCCGATCCGGCGGTCTTGGGGGCGGTCAGCAGCACGGCGGGTGCGGCGAACGCGGACGAGGTGGTGGGGACGAGCAGGCCACCGGCGGCGAGCGCGGCACCGCCCAGGAAGACGCGGCGGCGGGAGTAACGGCGCCGGGCGTCCTCGTACTGCTCCTGCAGGGTCATGGCCTGAAATTAGGGAAGTTTGTTTACGGAGGTCAACGACCGTTCGGGCAGAGCAGTCACTCCCGCCGGTGGTTCTGCCGGGCGGAAACCGGGTATCTCAGCCGCATGGCACGTGCGATCTGGAGCGGGTCCGTCTCCTTCGGACTGGTGAACATCCCGGTGGAGCTGTACAGCGCCACGCAGGACCACACGGTGCACTTCAACCAGTTCCAGCGCGGCACCTCCGACCGCATCCGGTACAAGCGCGTCAACGAGCGCACGGGCCGTGAGGTGCCCTACGACAAGATCGTGAAGGGCCACGAGGTCGACGACGGCGAGTACGTCGTCGTGGAGCAGGAGGAGCTCGACGACATCGCACCCGGCCGGTCGCGCACGCTCGACATCGAGGCGTTCGTGGACCTGGACGAGATCGACCCGGTGTTCTTCCAGAAGACGTACTGGCTCGGGCCGGCCAAGGAGGAGTTCTCCCGGCCGTACCTGCTGCTGGCGCAGGCGATGAAGAAGACGAACCGGGCCGGGATCGCGGTGTTCGTCATGCGCGGCAAGCAGTACCTGACCGCGCTCAAGGAGGAGAACGGCTTCCTCGCGGTGCACACGCTGTTCTTCGCCGACGAGATCCGCAGGCCGAAGGACGTGCTGGACGTGGCGCCGCAGGGCCGGGCACCGCGGGGCAAGGAGCTCGACATGGCGGTGTCGCTGGTCGAGTCGATGTCCGACGACTGGCGGCCGAAGGACTACCGCGACACCTACACCGAACGCGTCAACAAGCTGATCGAGGACAAGCAGAAGGGCCGCGAGGTCGTCGTCGAGGCCGAGCCCGAGGCCGCCACGGACGTCATGGACCTCATGGAGGCGTTGCAGCGCAGCGTCGAGGCGAGCAAGAAGAAGCGCAAGAAGGCCGGCTGACGCCGCTCACCGGCTGATCACCAGCGCCGTCGCGTTGTCCGTTCCACCCGCGTGCAGTGCCGCGCGCACGAGCCGGTCCGCCGACGCGTGCCCGGCCATGATTGCTTCAATCCCGCTGTGCCCCAACGGGCCGTAGACGCCGTCGGAGGCGAGCACGAGCCGCGGTGCACGGGTGGTGGCGCGGCCGATGTTCTGCGGCGTCGCGTGGCGCACGGTGTTGGTGACGACGTGCTCCAGTCGCCGCTCCGGCACCACGCCGCGCGCTCGGAAGTACTCGGCCACGGTGTGGTCGGTCGTCAGCTGCACGAGGTCTTCGCCGTCCGAGGCGTACGCACGGGCGTCGCCGGCCCAGGCGATGTCGAACCCGCCCTCGATGCGTGCGACGGCGACCACGATCACGGCGTCCCCGGTGTGCACCTGGAGTGCGGCACGTGCGGCGAACACGGCGGCGACCGGGTCGGTGAGCAGCGCGGCGGCCTGGGCGGCGGCGTGCGCGGCCTCGGCGGCCGCCACGGAGTCGCCGACGCCGTCCGCCAGGACGAAGGTGCGGCGGTGCGAGGCGTAGGCATCGGCGTTGTGGGTGCGCGGGCCGCGGTCGGACGAGCCGGTGACGGTCAGCGCGGTCCCGAGGGGCGTGGTGTGATCGATCAGCATGGCGACCTCCCTGCCTTCCAGTGAGCCCCGGTCGGCTGGGAGTCTGCTGTCAGCAGCCTGAGAAAAGCTCTAGAGTTCCGCCGCCCTGCGAAACCGGGTCGCACCGGCGCGAGCCGGCCCCGCCGGAACGCGGGGCCGGCCCTCACCACAGCTAGAGCCCGAACGCCAGGAGCACGTTGCCGTGCGGGTTCTCGAACTCCGGCCAGTAGCCGGAGTGCACGTAGACCATGCCGTCCGAGACGACCGCACCGCTGCCGGGTCCGGCCATGAAGCCGCCACGCCCGGTCACTCCGTTGACGCCGCGCACGTCCTGCACGGTGTCGTGCGTCCACAGGATCTGGCCGGTCTTCGCGCTGTAGGCGCGGAACTTGCCGTCACCCGCCCCCAGGTAGACCACGCCGGGTGTGCTGGTCACCGGAACGCCGTGGGCCCGTGCGCAGTTCGCCTGGCCCACCGCACCGCCGGTGGAGCAGCCGTCCTCCGGTGCCGCGGTCTCCCACAACACCTTGCCGGTCGCCGGGTCCACCGCGAACAGCTTCCCGGGATCGGCGAAGAACGTGGAGATGTACAACCGCTTGCCGTCGTAGCTCGACCCCCACTGGATGCCCGAGATGCCACCGCTGGGCAGCGGCACGCCGAGCTGCCTGCGCCACACGACCTGGCCGGTCTTCGCGTCGAACACGTGGTACACGCCCGACTTCTGGCCCACGCCGACGAGCTGCCGGCCGTCCACCGCGAACAGGTTCGGCGTCGCGCCGATGTCGTAGTCGAGGTTCGTGTTGTCCTTGAGCCCTGGGCAGTAGCCCTCGGCGTCGGGTTCATTGCAGACGCTGCGCCACGTGTCGGCATCGGTGACCTGGTTGGTCCACTTCACCCGGCCGGTGCGCACGTCCAGCGCGAGCAGCGAGTCGAACTCGCCGCCCTTGCCGGTGTAGTTCTGGCCGGTGCCGACGTAGAGCGTGCCGGTCCCGCGGTCGATCACCGGCGAGCTCCACACCCCGGCACCGGACGGTTCGAACCGCTTGGCTCCGTTGGGCCACGTGCCGACCTCGACCGGTTCCGGCACGGTGTGATGACGCCACACCAGCGCACCGGTGTCGATGTCGTAGGCGTCGACGTGGCCGCGGAACGTGCAGCACGGGTAGTCGCGCGGCATCGTGTTCTCACCGCTGGACGTGCCGACGTACACCAGTCCGTTGTGGACGATCGGTGAGCTGGTGAGCAGCGCGGCGACGTTGTCGTCGGTCTGCGCACGCCACACCTCGCGGCCGGTGCGCTGGTCGAGTGCGAACAGCCGGCCCGCGCTGTCACCGAAGAACACCTTGCCGTTCGACACCGTCGGACCGTCGGAGTTGAAGGCGTACCGGGGTGCCGACGGCAGTGCGAACTCCCACCTGGCCCGTCCGGTGCGGGCGTCACGGGCGTAGAACTTGCCGTCGGGGCCACCGAAGTAGATGGTGTCGCCGACGACGGCGGGCTGGCTGCGCGGGGTGTTGTAGTCACCCCGCTCGTAGGCGAACGCCCACTTCAGCTTGAGCTTCCCGACGTTGCCGGGGTTGATGCGCCACTCGGCGGCGTTGTGCCGGGAGCCGGCCAGGTCCTTCGTCCAGCCCGCCCAGTCACCGGACCGGTGCGCGTCGGCGGGAACCGCGGTCAGCACGACGAGCGCCGCGGATAACAGCGCTGTGGTCTTCAACATGGAATTTCCCCCTTCCACCACCACCTTGGCAGTGGCGGGAGGGGGACGGGATCCGCCGAAGGCCTCGACGCGACCGACGGAAGTAGGGTCCAGGACTAGCCGATCGGTTGATGCGTCACGACCGCGGGACGCGCGAGGCGGTCTTGCACGGGACGGCCCGTGACCGATGCGCCCCGGGTATCCGGCCGGACCCCCGCGACGCCCTCGCCCGGTTGCCGGCGGCCGTGCGCGAGCAGCACGTGCGGCCCTTCGCCGACGGGCGTGCGTGGCGCGTGCACCACCGCGGTGAGGTCGTGGCCGGCGAGTGCTCGGCCCGCGTCACGCCGTGGCCGGCCGGGGTGGCGGTCGCGGTGGCGGGTGCGCTCAGCACCAGGGCGAACACGACAGCGGCGGCCGACCTGCCGATCACGCCGGCTCTGCTCGCCGGGGACGTTGATGCCATGGGGTGATCTCAGCGCGTGAATGTGAGTCACCGGTGGGCGTTGTGTCACAGTTTCGCCACAGCTGCCTCGACACCGTCCAGCAGCACCGCCAGCCCGCGGCGGAAGTTCTCCACCGCGTCGTTCTCCAGGTACGGCAGCTCGGGGTCGGCCGCGGGTGGTTCGCGGTCGTTCTCCAGCAGGTGCAGCATCGGGAACCTGGTCGCCAGCTCCGGTTCGACCTCCATCAGCACCGCCGAGCGCGCGTACCACCACTCCTCGTCGGCCTCCCCGGTCGCGCTGCGGGCGGCGCGGGCCTCGGCGAGGGTCTGGGCGGCACCGCGCACGAAGTAGTTGATCGCGCCGACGATCCCGCGCAGCTCACGGCCGGGCAGCCCGGTCGGCACGAGGACCGCGGCGAGCGACTCGATCACGGCGAACTCGTGCGGGCCGAGCACCGGGCGGGCCTGCGACACCTGCAGCACCCACGGGTGGCGCCCGTAGAACTCCCACATGTCCTGCGCCCACCGCATGACGGCGGCACGCCAGCCGTCGGCGGTGTCGCAGGAGGTCGGCAGCTCGGCCATCGCCCGGTCGTACATGAGGTCGACCAGCTCGTTCTTGCCCGGCACGTACGTGTAGAGCGCCATCGCCGTGCGTCCGAGCCGGTCCCCGACCGCGCGCATGGACAACGCCGCCGTGCCGGCCTCGTCGGCGACCGCGATCGCGGCGTCGACGATCGCGTCCACGCTCAGCCCAGGTCGTGGGCCGGGGCGTTTCTCCTGCGCCGCCCCGGCACGCCACAGCAGCTCGATCGACCGGCGCGGGTCGCCCTGCCCTGCGTAGACGACCACCTTGCGACTCCTTACAACGTAAAGTAACCTCGCCAGTCCACACTTTACGGCATAAAGAATCACCGGGGGAAGAACTGCCATGAACGCTGTGGCCGACAGCCATGACGTCATCGAGGTCCGCGGGGCCAGGGAGAACAACCTCGCGGACGTGTCGCTCGACATCCCCAAACGCCGGCTGACCGTCTTCACCGGCGTCTCCGGCTCTGGCAAGTCCTCGCTGGTCTTCGGCACGATCGCGGCCGAGTCGCAGCGGATGATCAACGAGACCTACACCGCGTTCCTGCAGTCGTTCATGCCCTCGATCGGGCGCCCGGACGTGGACGCGCTGCGCAACCTGAGCGCGGCGATCATCGTCGACCAGGAGCGGATGGGGGCGAACTCCCGCTCGACGGTCGGCACCGCCACCGACGCGAACACCATGCTGCGCATCGTGTTCAGCCGGCTCGGGCAGCCGCACGCCGGCACGTCCGGCGCGTTCAGCTTCAACCTGCCCGAGGGCATGTGCCCGGCCTGCGAGGGCCTGGGCAAGGTCACCACGATCGACGTCGACGCGTTCGTGGACCGCTCGAAGTCGTTGAACGAGGGCGCGATCGACGCACCGAACTACGGCGTGGACAGCTGGTACTGGCGGGTGCTCGCGCACTCGGGGCTCTACTCCCCGGACAAGCCGATCGCCGAGTTCACCCAGCGGGAACTGGACGACTTCCTGCACAAGCCGACGACGAAGCTCGACATCGGCGGCACCAACGTCACGTACGAGGGTCTCGTCGTGAAGCTGCAGCGCACGATCCTGGCCAAGGACCGCGAGTCGATGCAGCCGCACGTGCGCGCGTTCGTCGACCGCGCGGTCACGTTCGCGACCTGCCCCGAATGCCGGGGCGCGCGGCTGAACGAGGCCGCGCTGAGCTCGAAGATCGGCGGGCTGAACATCGCCGACTGCTGCGCGATGCAGATCAGCGACCTGGCCCGGTTCGCGCACGGCCTCGACGACCCGTCGGTCGCGCCGCTCCTGGCCACGCTGCGGGGCACCCTCGACTCGCTGGTCGAGATCGGGCTGGGCTACCTGTCGCTGGACCGCGAGTCGGCCACGCTGTCCGGTGGCGAGTCGCAGCGCGTGAAGATGGTGCGGCACCTGGGTTCCTCGCTCACCGACATCACCTACGTGTTCGACGAGCCGACCGTCGGGCTGCACCCGCACGACATCCGGCGCATGAACGACCTGCTGCTGCGCCTGCGGGACAAGGGCAACACCGTCCTGGTCGTCGAGCACAAGCCGGAGACCATCGAGATCGCCGACCACGTGGTCGACCTCGGGCCCGGCGCCGGGGTCAACGGCGGCCACCTCTGCTACTCCGGTGACGTGGCCGGACTGCGGTCCTCCGGCACGCTGACCGGGCGGCACCTCGACCACCGGGCCAAGCTGCGTGCCGAGTTCCGCTCCCCCAAGGGGTTCCTCACCATCACCGGCGCGCGGTCGAACAACCTCAAGGACGTCTCGGTCGACCTCCCGCTCGGCGTGCTGACCGTGGTCACCGGTGTCGCCGGCTCGGGCAAGTCGTCGCTGATCCACGGGTCGCTGCGCAAGCGACCGGGCGTGGTGACGGTCGACCAGTCACCGATCCGCGGGTCGCGCCGGTCCAACCCCGCCACCTACACCGGTCTGCTCGACTCCGTGCGGACCGCGTTCGCCAGGGCCAACGGCGTGAAAGCGGCGTTGTTCAGCGCGAACTCCGAGGGCGCCTGCCCGCACTGCAAGGGCATCGGCCTCGTCTACACCGACCTCGCGATGATGGCCGGTGTCGCCACGGTGTGCGAGAAGTGCGAGGGCAAGCGGTTCACACCCGAGGTGCTGCGCTACACGTTGCGGGGCAAGAACATCAGCGACGTGCTCGCCATGCCGGTCGCGGAGGCGCGCGAGTTCTTCCCGTCCGGCCAGGCCCACGCCGTGCTCTCCCGCCTGCACGACGTCGGCCTGTCCTACCTCGCGCTGGGCCAGCCGCTGACCACGCTGTCCGGCGGGGAACGCCAACGGCTCAAGCTCGCCATCCACATGGCCGAGAAGGCCGCGACCTACGTGCTCGACGAACCCACCTCCGGCCTGCACCTCGCCGACGTCGACCAGCTGCTCGGCCTGCTCGACCAGCTGATCGACGCGGGCAACACGGTGATCGTCATCGAGCACCACCTGGCCGTGATGGCGCACGCCGACTGGATCGTCGACATGGGACCGGGCGCGGGCCACGACGGCGGCCGGGTCGTCTTCTCCGGCACGCCCGGAGACCTCGTCACCCAGGCCGACACGCTCACCGCGCGGCACCTGAGGGAGTACCTGGCATGAGCCTGCTGACCGTGACCGGGGTGACCCGCCTGACCCCGCGCACGACCCGCGTGACGTTCACCGGCGACGGGCTCGCCGACCTCGGCACGTGGCCCGACCAGCAGCTGAAGCTGTTGTTCCCCAAGCCCGGCGGCTCGGCGCAGGTGTCGGACGCCGCGGACGTCGGCACCTGGTACCAGGCCTACCTCGCCCTCCCCGAGGAGTCACGGCCGTGGATGCGCAGCTTCACCGTGCGCGCATTGGCCGACGGCGTGCTGACCGTGGACTTCGTGCTGCACGGCGACCACGGCCCGGCCGCGCGCTGGGCCGCGACCGCGCGGCCGGGTGACGTGCTCGGGCGGTTCGGACCCTCCCGCGACTACGCCCGGCCGCTCGGCACCGCAGACCTGCTGGTGTTCGCGGGCGACGAGACCGCGTTGCCCGCGATCGGGTCGTTGCTGGAGGTGCTGCCGCACGGGCAGCGGTTCCTGGCGTTCGCCGAGGTCGCCGACCCCGGCGAGGAACAGGACCTCCCCGGCGTGCGGTGGGTGCACCGCAGTGCCGGTGAGGACCTGGTCTCCGTGGTGCGACAGGTCGAGGTGCCCGGCTCGGTGTGGGTGTGGCTGGCCGGCGAGGCTTCCGCCGTCCGCGCGCTGCGCAGGCACTTCGTCGGCCTGGGAGTGTCCAAGGAGGACATCGAGTTCGCCGGCTACTGGCGGCGGGACCTCACCCAGGACGACGCCCCCACCGCCGACGACCTCGCCGAGGCGCAGGAACGGATCGCCGCGCTCAACGAGTGACCACGCCCTTGCGGAACTCCAGCAGGTGGCGCGAGCGGGTCAGCTCGACCACCCGGTCCAGCACCAGCCCGCTCGCGCCCGCGACCTGCTCCAGCTCCTCGACCCGCCGCTCCCGGCCACCGAAGTGCACCAGCATCACCAGGTCCATCTCGGTGGCGGCCCCCAGGCCCCCGACCGCCTCCACCACGAGCACCCGGCCGTCGTCCGGCATCGCTTCGGCACACCGCCGCAGAACGCGCTCGGCGTGCTCGTCGTCCCAGTCGTGCAGGACGTCGAACAGCAGGTACGCGTCGGCACCGGGCGGCAGCGGGTCGAAGAAGCTGCCCGCGGTGGCCTGGGCCCGCTCCCCCAGCGGTGCCAACGCCGTGCGCGCCGCGGCCACGTCGAGGTCCACGAGATGGCCGCGCACCCGCGGGTGGGCGGCGAGGATCGCGGCGAGCTGCCGGCCGGGACCACCGCCGACGTCCACGATCGTCGCGAACCGGGCCCAGTCGAAACCGGCGACGACCTGCGGCAGCTGCTCGCGGATGCGGAACGCCATCTGGCCGTCGAACGCCGCGCGCAGGTGCGGGTGGTCGTCCAGATCGGACCAGAAGTCCTGGCCGTAGCGCAGCGGGTAGGCCGGTTCGCCGGTCTTGACGCTGTGCAGCAGGTCGACGAACGCCAGGTCGGCGCGTCCGGCGGCGGTGCCGGCGTCCATCAGGTTCGCCAGGCCGTTGTCCGCGTCCCTGCGCAGGTGCGCGCCGAACGGGGTGGTGCGGTAGCCGCCGCCGGTGCGTTCGAGGACGCCGAGCGTCACGAGGTGGCCGAGCAGCAGGTCGAGGGCGAGCGGCGAGACGTCGAGCTCGGCGGCGAGCGGGCCGGCGTCGCGCGGTTCGGCCAGCAGGTCGGGCAGGCCGAGGGTGACCGCGACCCGCAGTGCCATCGGAGTGACGAGGTTGGCCATCTGTCGGAGCGTTCGCACGTCTGGTTCGTGTTCCACGAAGATCCACTCTGACACCCGCGGCAATCGAATTTCTGTCTGCACTGAAGCAATAGTGTGGAACGGCTGGTCGCTCCGGCGCCTACCGTGTGGGTATGAGGACCAACTGGGCCGGCAACGTCACGTTCTCCGCGGCCTCGGTCGTCACGCCCGAATCGGCAGACGACCTCCAGGCCGTGGTGCGCGGTGCCTCCGCCGTGCACGTCGTCGGGACCGGGCATTCGTTCAGCACGGTCGCCGACACGACCGGGACGCTGGTGTCGCTCGCCGCGATGCCGGACGAGTTCGAGGTGAGCGGGTCGACGGCGCGGGTGAGCGCGGGCATGACCCTCGCACAGCTGGCGCCGCGGCTCGAAGCCGAGGGTGTGGCGTTGCACACGATGCCGTCGTTGCCGCACATCACCGTCGCGGGTGCCGTCACGACGGCCACGCACGGTTCGGGTGCCCGTTCGCTGGCCGGTGCGGTGCGCGCGGTCGAGGTGATGCGCGGTGACGGGTCCGTGGTCTCGCTGACCTCGCCGGGCGCGGTGGTGTCGCTGGGCGGGCTGGGCGTCGTCACGGCGGTGGAGCTGGACGTGGTGCCGTCGTTCCAGGTGGAGCAGACGGTGTACGAGGACGTTCCGTGGACCACGTTCCTCGGGTCGCTGGACCAGATCTTCGACGGCGCGTACAGCGTGAGCGCGTTCCTCGACTGGCAGGGCGGCGCGACGCTGTGGGTGAAGCACCGCGTGGGCGACCCGTCGTACGCCTACCCGGGGCGCCCCGCGGACGGCCCGCGGCACCCGGTCGTGGGTCAGCCGCCGTCGCGGTGCACGGTGCAGGGCGGCGTGCCGGGGCCGTGGCACGAGCGGCTGCCGCACTTCCGCGCCGAGTTCACCCCGTCGGTCGGCGCCGAGCTGCAGACCGAGTACTTCGTGCCGCGCACCCGTGCGGTGACGGCGTTGCGGGCGCTGGCGGAGATGTCGACGGTGATCTCGCCGCTGGTGCAGGCCTGTGAGATCCGCACGATCTCCGCCGAGCCGCAGTGGCTGAGCCCCGCCCACGACCGCGACAGCCTCGCGATCCACTTCACGTGGGTGCCGGACACCCCTCGCGTGCTGGAACTGTTGCCGCGCCTGGAGGAGGCGGTCGCGCCGCGGCCGCACTGGGGCAAGCTCTTCACCGTGCCGCCGCCGTTGCTCGCCGCCCGCTACCCGCAGTGGGAGGCCTTCCGGGCGTTGCTGCGCGAACACGACCCGAAAGGCGTGTTCCGCAACGACTTCCTGACCCGCTACCTCGGGTCGACCGCGTCCAGCTGACGGCGCAGCAGGTCCGCCTCCGACCCGCGCAACCGGGTCAGCAGCCGCCGCGCCTCGTCCCACGAGGTGAACGCGCGGTCGTAGTCGCGGTCCTGGAACGCCCCCGCCAGCCCGATCAGCGCCCGCACCTCCCCCGCCCGGTCGCCCAAGCCGCGGAACGTCGTCAGCGCGCTCTCGAACGCCGTCACCGCGAGCTCGACGTCACCGCTGTCGAGCTGGAGGTTGCCCTGCGCCTCGCGCAGGCGGGCCCGCGACCGCCGGTCGGCCGGGTCCAGCGCCCCGAGCACCGCCTCCAGCTCGTCGTTCGCGGCGTCGGTGCCGTGTGCCTCGCGCTGGACCTGGGCGAGCTCGACGGCGATGTCGACGACGTCACCGGGCGACCCGAGCGTGAGGGCCTGGCGCAGGTGGCCTGCGGCGGACTCGTACTCGCGGGCCTGGGTGTGCAGGTAGGCGAGCTGCCGCAGCGCGGTCACCCGGTCGTCCGTGCCCAGCCACCCGGACTCCAGCGCGAGGCTGAGCAGGTCGAGTGCCTGGGCGAACTCGCCGCGGTCGACGCGCAGGGAGCCCAGCTCGAACGCCAGCTCCGCCGCCAGCACCGCGTCGGCGGCGCCCAGGACCTCCTGTGCGTCCTCGAAATGGGCCGTGGCGGCCTCGTAGTCGCCGGTGAGCAACGCGATCCGGGCGAGGTCGCGGTGCACGAGCGCGTGGTCGCGTGGCGCCGCCTCGGAGCTCAGCGCCAGGCCGAAGTCGGTGACCGCGGCGCCGAAGTCACCGGAGTCGCGGTGGATCGCGCCGAGCAGCCGGTAGGCCTGGTGCGCCTGGGTGGAGTGGCGCGGCACCCGGTTGAGCACGGCCTGCAGGTCGTCGCGCGCGTCGTCGAACCGCCCCAGCAGGTGGGCGAGCCGGCCGCGCAGGAGCAGGGAGTCGACCGGTCGTCCGGTGCTGCCGGCCGCACGGGTGGCGAGCGCGAACGCACCGCCGACGTCGCCCTGCCCGAGCAGCACGGACGCGGCGGCGACGAGCACCCGTTCCCAGCGCGCCCCCGCGCCCGGCAGCAGCCCGGCGACGGTGACGGCCAGGCCCGCGGCATCGGCCGAGGTGTAGACGAGCCGGACCGACGCGAGCTGACGCGGCCCGTCCGCCTCGGCCTCCACCACCGCGACGACCAGCCGGCCGGAGTCGAGCTGCGCCTGGTCGAGGATCTCCTGGATGCCCACCGACGGCCGTGCGGGCGGGTCGACGATCACGAAGTGCCGTGCCATCGACAGCTCGGCCAGCCGCCCCCGCACCGCCCGCACGCCCAGCGCGGCCAGCTCCTCGGTCAACCCGATGGCACGCTCGGACGTGCCGTGGACCAGCACGTCGTACCGGTATCCCTGGCGTTGCGAGCGGTTGCCACGTTCGCGCGCGGCGGAGACATAGGTGTCACGGGCGGACACGAGCACGTCGGCGTCCGCCAGGCCGTGTGCGAGCAACGCCGCGATGTTGTCCATGTAGTAGGAGACGGTGTCGGGGTTGCCGCTGCGTTCGTCGACGACCGCGATCTCCTCGCCGAAGCTCCAGTACGGCAGGTACGGCACGGTGGTGCGTTCGACCAGCCCCAGCTCGGGTTCGGCGTCACCGTTGTCGGCGGGCATCCAGCTGGAGTAGAGGCCGGCGAACTTCTCCGCGAGCACCGACCGCCACGACCGCGCCCGTTCGTACTCCTCCCGCCCGTCGAACCGCGAGACCACCGGCAGGTACAGCAACCCGGCCCGGTCGTAGGGCAGCTTGTCCCGCGCCACCGCCGCCCGCCGCGCGACGTCCAGCGTGCCGTCGAGGTTCTGCTGGTTCGGCGCCACGCACAGCACCAGCACCTCCGGCAGCTGCGCCGTGCAGATCCCGCCGATGTCGGTGATGCCGGTCCGCGAGTCGATCAGCACGTGGTCGAACTCCGCCGCCCACTCCTGCCGGATCTTCTCGAACCGCCACCCCAGGTCGTGGTGCGCGAACAGCTCAGGCCACGACAACGCCTGCGCTCGGTCCGCGTACGTCTCGTCCATCCGCCCCGCCGCGAGCAACGCCAGCCCCTCGGCCTCGGGCACCACCACCGGCGAGACGGCGTCGCGCCACTCCACCTCGCCCTCGACGACCTCCACCAGCCCCCGCGCCGGCGACTCCCGCAGGAACGGCCGGAAGTACTCGTGCAACCCCGGCGCGTCCAGGTCGAAGTCCACGCACAGCACCCGGTTGCCCCACCGCGCGAGCTGCACGGCCACGTTCGCGAGGCAGAACGAGCGGCCCACACCGCCCTTGTACGAGTAGAAGGTGACGATCACGCCGATCACAACCTGGGCAACGGGCCTGGGGGCAGCCCTGGCTTCAGCGGCGGGCGCACCACACGCCACTCGGGGTTCCACGGTGGCACTTCCTCGATGCGTTTGGCCACCTCTTCAGCCAATTTCTGCACAGCCGTGTAGAAGTGCTCGTACTGCGCCGACCGGCTGTACACCTCATACGCCAGCGGCTTGTTCCACGGGGTGAAGTCCCGCAACAACGTGGCCTGCGCCTCCGGCGGGAAGTGCTGCCCGTCCGCGAACCGCACCCCGATCACGAGGTGCCGCGGGTGGTCCGCCGTCCCGTACCCGAGCACCCGGTGCCGCGCCCACATGCTCTCCCACTCCGCCAGGCACCAGGCAGACCGGAAGTACGGCGGCGACAACACCGCCACCATCACCTTCGACCGCAACAACGCCCGCTCCAGGCTCTCCGGCCAGCTCGTGCCACCGTCCTGGTTCCAGTCCACGAAGATCCGCGGCTCGTCGGCCATCTCGTTGCCCAGCCACTCGCGCAGGGCCCGGTAGAAGTGCTCCCGGACCCACACGTCACCACCGCCGCTGCGCGTGTAGCTCAGGAAGACGTCCCACTCGTAGCCCACGCCATCAGATCGTGATCTCTCGACGGCGCATCACAAAACCGCGTCACTCTTCTGGCGCAACGGCTTCCGGGACCAGGTCGGGTGGAATCGCGGTGCAGCCGCGCAGCTCGCGCACCAGCGCGGACGCGACCAGCCAGCGGACGTCCGGGTCGTCGAAGGCCAGGTTGGCGGCCTCAGCGGTGCCCGGTGTGGACGTGCCGCCACGGTACAGCGCACCCCGCACGCCGGCGACGCGGAACTCCCGGACCCGGAACGCTACCGCGCCTCGGCGCATAGCGGGACACAGCCGCAGCGTGATCGCGACGCAGGGAACGCACACCGGTGGGTCGACCGTAGCCATCCCTTCCGGCCAGTCCGCCCAGTCGTTCCCGTGGTCGCGCAACAGCCAGAGGACGCCATCGCCGTTGCGGTCGGCCGGTCCGGCACAGACCTGGCAGAGGAGCCTGCGCATGGCGCGGCGCTGCCGCAGTGGGTGCACCTGACCGAACTCGGGCCTTCCAGCCCCGTGCCGCACGGCCGCTCGCATCCAGAGAACACCGCGTGCGTCTCTGTCGCCCATCACCTCGTCCGTGTAGCCGATTCCGATGCCGGGGCGCGCCACCAGCCTGTACGGCACCCGCCGCTCGCCGGTCCAGGCCGTGACGTAAGGGACGATGGCGCCGTTGTTCATCCGTGCTGCTCCCGCCTGCTTTTGCCTGTTCAGAGGCGGTCGTTGCGCCTCGACCGACAACGCTACGATCAGCCGCGGGCAAGCAGAACGGACCGCGGGTACGGGTTCGACCCGGCGGGATCAAGCAAAGGCAGGAGCGGTTCGCCGAACGTCTCGGGATCGACGTCAGCACCGTCCAAGGCTGGGAGTCTGGGCGGCGGCCGCTCACCGCGATGAACACCGGTGACTTCGTCCGCCTGTGCGCCCGGCTGCCCCGGCTCGGCGCTCCGCCGTCCACCGGCCGGCACCTCCGCACCGCGCTCGACGCCGATCTGGTCCTGTCGACGGGAATCACCGCCGGAGGCGCGTGGGTCGGAGCCGATGTGCACCCGCTCGCCGCGAGTGTGCACCACAAGACGCTCACCAACCTGATCACGTGGCCGTTCACCGGGCAGCTGCCGCCGGAGCTGGGTGTGTTCACCTCGAAGGTCGTCCGCCGCGGACCGGTCGCGCCCGGCCCGGTGCTGGCGGCCGGCGAACGCACCCGGTTCTTCGACCACCTGATGGCGGTGGCGGAACGCGCTGTCCAGCCGAGCGAGGCATTGCTGCGCCGCCAGGCGGTGTACCTGCTCAGCTTCGACCCGCGCGACGAGGTGATCGGCTGGCTGCGCGGTGAGTGGGAGACCGCGGGCCGCCGTCGGATCGTCGGCGGCAGTGTCACGGAACTGCTCGAAGCCCGCTCCGCGTCGGTCGCGCTCGCGTCGGCGGGCGACGGCCGGCACATCCACGACTTCGTCGCCCGCACCGCCAACACCCCTGCCGAACTGGCGAACCTCAACTACTGGGCCCATTGGATCGGCGAGCTCGGCGACGAGCAGACCGACGACACGTTCATGTTCGCCGAGGACACCAAGCCGTGGTCCGGGGCGCGGCTCTTCCACCACCTGGTGACACGTCTCGACCCGTCGTCGCCACACCTTCCGCTGAACCTGCACACGGTGCACACGCTCGTCTCCAGCCGTCCCGGTCTGCTGACCACCCGGCAGGCGGACCGCACCGCCCTCGGCACGGCACTGGACGCCCTCACCTCGACCGACGTCCTCACCCCCGACGGCCGCGCCCAGGCCGCCGGCCTTCACTACGCTCTGCGGATCGCCAACCGCTAAGGGGAGAACACCTGATGCCAGACGAACCCGCCGCCCTCGCCGCGTTCGGCTACGAGCTCGGGTTGCTCAAGCGCATCCGCCGCACCGGCTGGTGGCACGTCGGCGTGCGCGACCCGGAGTCGGTGGCGGAGCACAGCCTGCGGACCGCGCAGCTCGCCGCCCTGCTCGCCGCGGAGGAGGGAGCGAACCCCGAGCGTGCCGCGTTCCTGGCGCTTTGGCACGACACGCAGGAGACGCGGACCGGGGACATCCCGCACACCGCCACCAGGTACCTGACCAAGCCGGAGCCGCGTGACATCACCGCCGACCAGACGGACGCGCTGCCGGACGCTTCCCGCGGTGTGGTGCGGGAAGCGGTGGCCGAGTACGAGACGCGGCAGACTCCGGAAGCGTTGTGCGCCAAGGACGCGGACAAGCTGGAGATGCTGCTGCAGGCCGTCGAGTACCGCGACACCGGCTACCGGCGGGTCGACGGCTGGATCGACTCCGCGAGCAAGGGCCTCGCCACCGAGACGGCCCGGCGGGTGGCCGAAGCGGCCGTCAGCCTGTCCCCGCTGGCCTGGCGGGAGCGCTAGCCCCCGACCACCGCGTCACCCTTCCGGCGCAACGCCGCCAGTTCGGAGTCCGAGAACCCGTACGTCGTCACCACCGTCATCTTCGCACTGCTCACCACCAGCCCCGGCCCCCACTCGGCCACCACGACCCCGCGCTGGTGCGGCGACGTGAAGAACACCTCGCCGGACACTCCGAGGTCGACCTCCGCCGGCCAGAACAACGTCCGCCGGGCCTCACCGGGGTGGTACTCGTGCGCGAACTTCAGCTGGTGCAGGAACGTGATCCAGCCTTCGGTGATGTCGTCGTAGTAGTCGTCCCACTCCGGTGACGTGCCCTTCGGCGCGCGGGTGCACACGACCCGTGTGCCGCCGTCGACCGGTGAGAGCGCGAACGTGTCGTGTCCGTGCACGACCAGCGTGGTGCCGTCCTCTTGGGCGTTCTGGAAGTAGATCTGGTCGATCTCCGCGTCGAGCTCCGGCAGGTCCCAGCCGTGCCAGTGCCGCAGCTTGTCCTTGTCGCGGAACGACTGCCACACCTCCTCGACCGGGGCGGCGATGGTGATCTCGATCCGGACGCCTTCATCGCTCATCGGGGACTCCAGGGTGGCCCAGCGCGACCACCCGGTGGGGGCGGCCGGATTCGGTGTCGTACTTCAACGCGAGCTGCCGCACCGCTTCGGCCAGGTCGCTGGTGAACTCGTGGACGTCGCCGGGGGCGCCGAAGCGGACCGTGGTCTCGACGGTGAACGTGAGCAAGCGCTTTCCCGCATCGGCTGCCGCAGTGGACATCCGGTCGACCGACCGCGCCACCTCCTCCGCGACCGACACCAGGTGGGTCGCGGCGAACTGGTCCTGCACGTCCGCCGCCACCGAGCGGCCCGGCCGGGCGCGCAGCACGCGTTCGACGCAGCCGCGGCGCTGGCGCTCCTCGACCAGCTCGACCAGTCCGGCCTGTTCCAGGGCTCGCACGTGGTAGTTGACCCGTTGGCGGGGCAGGTCGAGCGCGGCCGCGAGCTGGGTCGCCGAGGCGGGCGAGGCCAGCAGCTCCAGCAGCGAGCGGCGCAACGGGGACAGCTCCACTCCCGGAACGGTGCCATTTGACAAAAGGATTTGTCAATACCGGAACACGACCGGAAACAGTTAGGTTCGTTGACTGTTGCGACGAACCGGCTCCACTCTGTGACCGTGAGAACCCCCCTGCTGGTGGCAGCGTTGGCGGCAGCAGCGATCGTTCCGGTGTGGACGGTCGCGGCGCAGGCCGACGTGGTGCCCGGAACCGCTTATCAGGTCACGAACGTCGGCAGCGGAAAGTGCGTGGAGTCGCTGGGATCGGCGAACGGCGCGCAGCTCCGCCAACAGGCCTGCTCCGGGCAGACGTGGAAGTTCACGCCCACGAGCGACGGCTACTACACAGTCGGCGAAGGTGCGGTCTGGGACGTCTCGAACATGTCGGCCGCGGACAACGCGGCGATCCACCTGTGGCAGAACTACAGCGCGGACAACCAGCAGTGGCGTGCCGAGCAGGTGGCTGCGGACACCTACCGGTTCGTGAGCCGCCACAGCGGCAAGTGCCTGGACGTGCCCGGTGCGACGACCGGCGACGTCCAGCTGGTCCAGTACACCTGCAACGGGACCAACGCGCAGCTCTTCCGGCTGGCCTCGGGCAACCCCAACCCGGATCAGCCCGACTTCGGCCCGAACGTGCTCGTCTTCGACCCGTCGATGCCCGCGAGCACCATCCAGTCGCGGCTCAACGACGTCTTCCGGCAGCAGGAACAGGGGCAGTACGACGCCCGCCGGTTCGCGATCATGTTCAAGCCGGGCAACTACAACGTCGACGTCAACATCGGCTTCTTCACCCAGGTGCTCGGCCTGGGCATGCTGCCGGACGGCGTGACGATCAACGGCCAGGTGCACGTCGAGGCCGACTGGTTCCAGGGCAACGCGACGCACAACTTCTGGCGTGGCGCGGAGAACCTCGCCGTGCGGCCGCCGGGTGGCACCAACACGTGGGCCGTCTCGCAGGCGTCGGCGATGCGCCGCACCAAGGTCTACGGCAACATGCAGCTCGACGACAACGGCTGGTCCAGCGGCGGTTTCCTCGCCGACTCGGTCGTCACGGGCCAGGTCCGCTCCGGTTCGCAGCAGCAGTGGCTGTCGCGCAACACCGAGTGGGGCTCGTGGACCGGTGAGAACTGGAACATGGTGTTCGTCGGTGCGCGCAACGCCCCGCAGACCTCGTTCCCCGAACCGCCGTACACGACCGTCGCGCAGACGCCGGTGGTGCGGGAGAAGCCGTTCCTGAACGTCGACGGTTCCGGCAACTACAACGTGTTCGTCCCCGCGCTGCGCAGCAACTCCAGCGGCACCACGTGGGCGAGCGGCCAGCAGCAGGGCACGAACATCCCGCTGTCGCAGTTCTTCATCGCCAAGCCGGGCACCTCGGCGGCGACGATCAACCAGCAGCTCGCGGCCGGCAAGCACCTGTTGCTGACGCCGGGTGTCCACCAGGTCTCCGAACCGATCCGGGTCACCCGGCCGGACACCGTGGTCATGGGCCTCGGCCTCGCGACCATCATGCCCACCAACGGGAACATGGCCATCGACGTGGCCGATGTGGACGGTGTGAAGATCGCCGGACTGCTGGTCGACGCCGCGCCGACGAACTCCCCGCTGCTCGTGCGGATCGGCGCGCCCGGCAGCACGGCGCGTCACCAGGCCAACCCGACCTCGGTGCACGACCTGTACGTGCGCATCGGCGGTTCGGCGGTCGGACGGGCCACGACCTCACTGGTGGTCAACAGCGCCGACGTGATCGGCGACCACCTCTGGCTGTGGCGCGGCGACCACTCCTACGGCGTCGGCTGGGACGTGAACACCGCCGACACCGGGCTGGTCGTCAACGGCAGCAACGTGACGATGTACGGCCTGTTCGTCGAGCACTACCAGAAGTACCAGACCATCTGGAACGGCCAGGGCGGCCGGACGTACTTCTACCAGAACGAGATGCCGTACGAGGCACCCAACCAGGCCGCGTGGATGAACGGCTCCACGCGCGGCTACGCGGCGTACAAGGTCTCCAACAACGTCACGACGCACGAGGCGTGGGGGCTGGGCAGCTACATCTTCGCCAACGCCAACCCCGGCGTGGTCGCCGACCGGGCGTTCGAGGTGCCGGACACGCCGGGCGTCCGGTTTCACAGCATGGTGACGATCTCGTTGGGCGGCAAGGGAACCATCGAACGGATCATCAACGGCTCCGGTGGCCGGGTGACCGCGGGGTCGACCGAGGCCTACCTGGCGAACTACCCGTAGCCGTCCGCCCTGCGACGATCGACCCGCATCCCCGCACTTCCGGTCCGCACGGCCGGGAGTGCGGGGATGCTCCCGTTGCCGGGACAGCCCGCCTCAGCCCAGGCGCTTCGGCCGGTTGATCTTCATCTCGTCCATGTCCGTGACGGAGGCGCGCAGCCCGCGGTAGTCGACCCCGAGCGCGTCGAGCGCCGCCGTCGCACGCCGCAGCCCCGCGTCGTCGGGCTTCTCGGCGGCGGCGAGCACGACCCGGTAGCTGAAGAAGTCGAGCTTCTCGTCGAACGTGAGCGCGCCCTGCTCGCTGAAGCCGCCGCTGCGCAGGAAGTCGAAGCCCTTGAGCTGCTCCCGCAGGTGCGCGCGCTGGTCGTCGGTCAGGTCGGCGAACCGGCCGCGGACGAGTACTCGGTAGGTGTGTTCAGCCACGAGGGAACATCGTGCAGGAACGCCGTGCGCCCTGGCGAACGATTTCTGCGGTGCGGAAGAATCGCCTTCCATGAACGCAAAGGACCTGGTCGCCCGCATCCGGACCGAGCTGCACCCCGGTGAGCACGACAACCTCGTGGTCAAACTGGTCGAAACCGGGCAAGCCCCGCGCTCCGTGATCGCGACGTTCGCCGCCGAGGAGAACCACATCGTCTCGTCGGACTGGCGAACATTCCTCACGCTGGCCGCGAAGGCGGAAGAACCCCACGCACGGGCGTTCTTCACGCTGCTGGCGGGCGGTGAGGAGCTGGTGCTGCCGCTGCTGGAGCCGCTGGCCCGCGCGGCCGGCATGTCCGCCAGGGACTTCCACGCCTACGAGCCCTTCCCCGGCTGCCAGTCCTACCCGGCCTACCAGGCGTGGATGGCGCTCAACGGCGAGCCGACGGACGTGATCCTCGCGCTCCTGGCGAACTTCACCGCGTGGGGCGGCTACTGCGCCCGGATGGCCAAGGGCCTGCGCGAGCACTACGACTTCGACGACGAGGCGTGCGCGTTCGTGGACTTCTTCGCCACCCCCGCGCCCCAGGTGGAGGAACGGGCGGTCGCGGCGATCCAGGCCGCCCTGGACGCGGGCTGGCAGCCGAAGCACGCGTGGCGCTACGGCCGCCTGTTGCAGGCCTACGAGCTGCAGTTCTGGTCAACGCTGGCGTGAGCACCGTGCGTGGTTTTCGTTGTGGCGGTCTGGCGGCGAAAACCACGCACTAGACCTCGTCCGGGACGTGCACCCACCCCTTGCACTCCTCGCCGGCCGGCTCGACCCTGGGCAGCGGCACGAACACCCAGTCGTCCACCCCGTCGTAGCCGTGCCTGATCACCGAGCGGTGGATCTGGTCGGACACCACCAGCACGAGCGGGCCGGAGGTCCGCGCGAGCGCGGAGGCCATGAGCAGCCTCTTCGCGATGTCGAGGTCCTCGCCGAACCACCCGAGGTCGTCACAGGTCACGTCGCCGGGGTGGATGACCAGCCGCAGCCGCAACGGGTAGTACTGCCCGTCGTTGCGCTCGTCGAGCAGCGCCTTGAGCCTCGGCACGAGCCTGGTCAGCAGCCAGGTCTTGGGAATCCGGTCCGTGGGGTGGACCAGCACGATCAGCCAGTCGCCGCGATCGACGTACCGGTCCCGGAGATCAGCGGTGACACCGCTGTCCACCAGGGCTTGCTCGACGAGCTCGAACATGGCCCTGCGGAGCATTCCCATCACCAGGTTGCTGCAGGCCGTCGGTGGTGCCATGGCCACAGCGAGGATCGTGCGCTGACACGGTTGTATCGACAGGGTACTCATGGCTCCCCGCCTCCTGACCTTCGAAGCGTGCGGAGGTTCGGGCACTGGCGGTTGTCACCCGGAAGAAGAGTGAACTTCAGTTAACTTCAGTTGATCTCGGTTATATGTCTATAGTTGAGAGTAAGGCTCAACTGAAGACCAAGCAATAGCCAGGAAAATGGGCCGCAGACACCGGCACGAGCGCTGAACGCGCGGTAATGGCGGCCTGGCGTCCGGCGATGTACGAGTGTTGCCAGATCCTGCACTGAAGTTCAGCTGAAGGACGTGATGGCGTGACCTCCGCAGCGGAACCAGCGCTCCAGCTCGCGCAGCGACTCCGTGACCTGCGCAGGAACGGCATGCCCGGCAAGCGCATCACCCAGGAGCAGCTGAGCGAGGCGTTCGGCGTCAGCGTCCCCCTGATCTCCTCCTGGGAACGGGCGCAGAACCCGGCCCTGCCTCCCGAGCACCGGCTGGCGGCCTACGCCGCCTTCTTCGCCACGAAGCGATCGGTCGACCGGCGTCCGTTCCGCGCGCCGACCGATCTGAACGGCGAGGAGGAGGCGGCCAGGGACGCGCTGCTCGCCGAGCTGACCGAGCTGCGCGAACGCGCACTGGGTGGCTCGCCGGCCGGGGAGGTGCCCGCCGTCGCGGACAACCTGTGGCGGTTCCCGCCCAACGAGGACATCACGATCGTGTGTTCCAAGCTGCCGGACCGCCTGCGCAGGCAGCTCCCGAGCGCCGGGCCGGAGGATCCCGACTACGTCGAGCTCTACCAGTACTCGGACCTCGACTCGTTGTTCGAGCTGCACGGCCACATCCGCGCGATGAACCCGAGCAACACCGTGCGCGTACGCCCCGGGGCGGGGATCCTCACCGCCGACGAGGGCTCCAGCCACCTGGTGCTGCTGGGCGGCGTCGACTGGAACCAGATCACCGCCGAGGTCCTGCACCGCATCGACCTGCCGATCGGGCAGCAGAAGCGACCGGACGACAAGGACACGAGCGGCTTCGAGGTCGTCGAGAACGGGGAGGTGGTCGAGACGTTCCTCCCGACGTTGCGCCAGATCGGCGACGTGCAGGTGCTCGAAGAGGACGTCGCGCACTTCTACCGCTCGCGCAACCCCTTCAACCAGAAGCGGACGGTGACCATGTGCAACGGCGTGCACTCCCGTGGCGTGCTCGGCGCCGTGCGCGCGTTGACCGACGCCCGGTTCCGCGACCGCAACACCGCCTACGCACGGCGCCGGTTCGCCGGCATGGAGGCGTTCAGCATCCTCAGCCGGGTACCCGTCCTGCAGGGCACGGTCATCACGCCGGACTGGACCAAAGACCACGTCCTGCACGAATGGCCGGCGTGATCCCTTGACCGACGACACCCGAGTCCGTTCCGAGCACCACCACGGTTCCCACCGCGGTCTGCTCGACGCCGCACCGAGAACCACGCTTCCCGCCAGGGTGCAGGCGATCGTCGTGCCGACCGTCCGGCCGCCGCGCGCCATGCAGCACGCGATCGGCCTGGCGGCGGCGCTCGGCTGCGTCCTGGTGGCGTTGTGCAGCAGGAAGCACACGTCGGCGTTCAAGGTGGCCCTGCTCGCGGCCGCCGCGGGCGTCGAGGTCCTCGCGATCGACGTGGACGACCTCCCGTCCCGGCTGCTGCCCGCGTTCCGGACGTCCGACTGGCTGCGCGACCCGAGGTTCACCCGGCGCAGCGACCTCAGCCTGAAACGCAACCTGGGGCTCCTGCTGGCGCGGGTGGCGAGGTGGGAGCGGATCGTCTTCCTGGACGACGACATCGAGGTGCCCGACCACCGCGACCTGAGCAGGGCGGCGGCCCTCACCGACGACTACGCCGGGGTCGGCCTGAAGATCGAGGGCTATCCCGACAACTCGGTGGTGTGCCACGCCTACCGGGAGGCCGGTGGCGCCCAGGAGATGTTCGTCGGTGGCGGCGCGCTCGCGGTGCACGCCGGTTCGACGTCGTCGTTCTTCCCGAACATCTACAACGAGGACTGGTTCTTCCTGCTCGGCGACCAGCGGCTGCGCCGGACCACGGTCACCGGCACCGCCTGGCAGCAGCCGTACGACCCGTTCGACGTCGAGGAGCGGGCCAGGGCGCAGGAGTGGGGCGACGTGCTCGCCGAAGGGCTCTTCTGGCTCCTGGACGAGGGCCGGCCGCTGAAGGACGCGAACGCCTGCTACTGGGCCGACTACCTGGCCAAGCGGAAGAGGTTCATCGTCGAGACGATCGAGCTGACCAGGAGCACCGAGCCGGATCCCGCGCGCAAGGCCAGGAAGCTCAGGTCGCTGGCCGCGGCGCTGGGCCGCTCCCGGTCACTGCAGCCGCAGCGGTGCGAGGACTACGTCGAGGCGTGGCGGAAGGACCGGTCGGTCTGGCAACGGCACCTCGACCACCACGAGCAGCACGCGCCGCGGGAGAGCGACCTCGGCAAGGTGATCGCCCACCTCGGCCTCACGCACGTGACGACGTACCTCTAACGGGCCAGCGCCTTCACCATCACGTCGCAGATCTCCACGTCGCGGTGCCCGTTCTCGTCGGCGAGCGAGTAGCACTTGACGGCCGAGTGGCCCCAGTCCCGGTACCCCAGCCGGGTGTAGAGCTTCGCCGCGGCGGTGTTGCCGATCTCGACGGCCAGCGCCACCTCGTCGTGCCCGCGGTCGGCCAGCAACCGCTCCGCCGCACCGATCAGACTGGTCCCGACGCCCTGCCTGCGGTGGTCGCGGTGGATCTCCAGGTGCGTCACCAGCGGCGTCTCCGGCAGGTAGCGGCGGATCTCCGGCTCCTCGGCGGGTTCCAGCCAGAGGTAGACGTCCCCGATCACCAATCCACCGCGCCACGCCGTGAGCAGCACTCCCCTGCTCTCCGACTGCCGGTCGAGGCGGTCGGCGAAGAAGCGGTCCTGCCCGAGTCGTCCGGCCAGTGACCCGAGGTCTTCGGGCCGCGCCGGCCTGATGGTCACGTCGCGCATGCCACCCATCTACCACAACTCTGAAGCGAGTCAGTTCTTCCACCACCCCGAAACAACTGTCCACAGTGGACTCGCACGACCCGGCGCGGCGGCTGGACGTGCGAAGTCGACGGTTCATTGACAAAAACCTGACAGCTCGGCGGGAATCCGGCGCCAGCCGGTAGCTTGCCCGCAGGAGTGCGCTGCCAGGACAGGAACACGGTGACCATCGAACCGACCGACATCGTTGTCGTCGTGACGGCGCTGGAGAGCGAGTACGCCGCCGTCAGGGACCTCCTGGAGGAACCCGCGGTGCGCCGCCACGCCGCCGGGACGCGGTTCGAGGTCGGCACGATCCGCGGCGGCACCGGCCGGGTGGCGCTGGCACTGGCGGGAGCGGGCAACCAGCCGGCCGCGGTGGTGGCCGAGCGCGCGATCGCCGAGTTCCGGCCACGTGCGGTGTTCTTCGCCGGGATCGCGGGCGCGCTGCACGACGACCTCGACCTGGGTTCCGTCGTCGTCGCCACGAAGGTCTACGGCTACCACGGCGGCTTCGAGGGCGGTGAGGGGTTCGGTGCCCGGCCGCAGGCGTGGGACGCCGACCACGAGCTCGAGCAGATCGCGCGTTCGGTCAGCCGGGACGGCCGCTGGCGGTTCCCCGCCGCACCCAGGGTGGTCTTCCGGCCGGTCGCGGCCGGGGAGGTGGTGCTCGACTCACCGTTCGCACCGTCGGCCCAGCAGCTGCGGCAGCACTACTCGGACGCGGCGGCCGTCGAGCTGGAAAGCGCGGGCACGGCGAAGGCCGCGCACCTGAACCGTGCGCCGTTCCTGACCGTGCGCGCCATCAGTGACCGGGCCGACGGGCGCAAGCACGAGAGCGACCGCGCCGGCTGGCAGTCGATCGCGGCCGGCAACGCCGCCGCGTTCACCATCGCGGTCGTCACCGAACTCTTCGCCTCCGCGCCGAGTCTGCCCGCCCTGGGCTCCAGCGCGGTCACATGGCAGCGGCCGGTGGAGCTGAGCTGGCGAACCGATCTCACCGGCACCACGTCGGCCGTCGAACGGTGTGCCGTCGAAGTGCACCTCGTGCCGATGGACGAGTACGGACGGCTGGAAGCCCATGTGCTGGAACGGATGCACGAGCTGCTCACCGCGCACGGCCGCACGCACGGCCTGTTCAGCGGCACCGAGCGGTTGAGCGCCGAGGTCTCGGCGGACGCCGCGTGGGTGCGGTCGGCGCCGAGCCCGGACGGTCACCGCGGGCTCGCCGTCCACCGCACCGGCCAGCGCTGCGCGTGGTCGCCGTTGCAGTACAACGCCCACGGGTCGGTGGTCGACCGCACGGCGCTGGGCCGTCAGGTCGAACGTTCGCTGCGGCTGCTCGCCGAGCTCTCGGGTCTGCCCGCGCCGGCCGCGGTCGCCGTCGCCGCCGGGCTGGAACCGGCCGCGGGGCTGACCGAGAACAGGGCGGGCCAGCTGCCGGGAGCGGGTGGTTCCTGCACGGCGGCGCGGATCAGGGTGCACTCCGGGGGCGCGGTGCCGTTCCACGCGCTGCTGGCCCGTCCGCAGGAGGCGGCGGACGAGCTCACGGCCCGGCTGCACCAGGCCTTCCGGCAGGCCTGCTGAGTGGTTTCCGCCGCCGTGGCGACGGAAACCACCCGCGAACGGCACTACCTGGGCAGGTAGGCCCGGTGCTGCTTGGAGAACTCGTAGTTGTTGTACTTGTCCCAGTTGATCGACCACGTCATGAGGCCGCGCAGGTTCGGGTAGACGCCCTTGGGCTTGTAGCTGCCGCAGCTCGTGCCCTTGGTGAGGCAGTCGAGCGCGGTGCGGACGTCGGCGACCGATGTGAACCCGTTGCCCGCGTTGACGGACGCGGGCAGGCCGATCGCGACCTGCTCCTGGCGCAGCGGCGCGAAGAACTTCGTCGTGTCGCCGCGCACCGGGAACCCGGCCAGCACCATGTCGGCCATGGCGACGTGGAAGTCCGCGCCGCCCATGAAGTGGTACTGGTTGTCCAGGCCCGTGACCGGGCCCGAGTTGTAGTGCTGGACGTGCAGCAACGTCAGGTCGTTGCGCATCGCCTCGATCACCGGCAGGTACGCGCCCGTGCGCGCGTCGCCACCGCCGGCACCGCCGTAGAACTGGTAGCCGACCTGCACGAAGAACGTCTCCGGCGCCATCGTGAGCACGAAGTTCGCGCCGTAGCGGGACTTCAGGCTGCGCAGCGCGGAGATCAGGTTCACGACCACCGGCGTGGTCGGGTTCCTGAAGTCGACGTCACCGGCGTTGAGCGACAGCGAGTGGCCCTCGAAGTCGACGTCGAGCCCGTTCAGGCCGTACTTGTCGATGATCGCCGACACCGAGCGCACGAACGCGTCGCGCGCGGCGGTCGTCTCCAGGCGCACCTGGCCGTTCTGGCCGCCGATCGAGATCAGGACCTTCTTGCCCTTCTGCTGCTGGGCCCTGATGCCGGCGATGAACTCCGCCTCGGGCTCGACGTTCGGGCACTCCGCGACCGGGCACTGCGCGAACCGCAGCTCCCCGCTCGTGGCGCTGGTCGGCTCGGCGAACGACAGGTTGATCACGTCCCACTCGTCCGGCACGTCGCGCATCCGGATGTAGCCCGAACCGTTGGCGAAGCTCGCGTGCAGGTAGCCGACGAGGACCTTGCGCGGCATCGAACCCGTGGGCGGCGGTCCGCTCGTGGTCGTCGTCGTGGTGGTTGTGGTGGTGGTTGTCGTGGTCGTTGACGTGGTCGTCGAGGTCGGCGGGGTGCCGCCGCCCGTGCAGGCCGCACCGTTGACGGTGCAGTTCTGCGGGTCGGCGGTGCCCGAGACGTTGAAGCCGAACGTGACGCTGGCGCCGGGTGCGACCGAGCCGTTGTACTCGCGGTTGACGAACGTGTGGTGGTTGCCGCTCTTGGTGAGCAGCGAGTCCCAGTACGCACCGACGCTCGTACCCGCCGGGTAGTCGAACTCGACCTTCCACGAGCCGATGGCCGCGCTGGTCTCGTTCTTGACCGTCACCGTCGCGGTGTACCCGGTGGACCAGGTCTGCTTGGTGATCGTCGCCGTGACGCCGGCGGCGTTGGCGGGCGCCAGGCTCACGACCACGGTGCCGAGCACCAGTGCGGCGACCGCGGCTATTCGAGCGAACAACGACATGGCTGCTCCATCCCTCACGCGTGGCGGCCGGCAGGGTTCCACCCCGAATTGGACTAGACCATCTACCGCCGCGTCAAGGTCGTAGACTGCACAGCCGTGCCCCACGCTCGTGCGACGGACGGAACAGCGCTCTTCTACTCGGTCGAGGGGTCGGGGCCTCCCCTGCTGCTCATCGCCGGTCAGTCGAACTCGTCGCGGTGGTGGCGGCAGGTGCTGCCGGACTTCACGGCCGCGTTCACGACGATCGTGATGGACCACCGCGGCACCGGTGCCAGCGACAAGCCGGACACGCCGTACAGCACAAGGCTGTTCGCGTCCGACTGCGTGGCCGTGCTCGACGACCTCGGCTTGGACCAGGCGTGCGTGTACGGCACGTCCATGGGCGGGCGGATCGCGCAGTGGATCGCCGCCGGCTACCCGCACCGCGTGGCTCAGCTCGTGCTCGGCTGCACCTCCCCCGGCGGCCCGCACGCCGTGGAACGCAGCGACGAGGTGCGCAGGTCGCTGGCGCAGGTGGACCAGATGAAGGCGCGCAAGGCGCTCGTGGACCTGATGTACACCCCGGCCTACCGCGGCCCGTTCAACACCCTCGGCGACCCCGAGATGCCGCCCCACGCGCGCAAGCTGCACCTGCTGGCGAGCGCCGAGCACGACGCGTGGGACGCGTTGCCGTCGATCACGTGCCCGACGCTGGTGGTGCACGGGACCGACGACATCTTCAACCCCACGGCCAACGCACCGCTGATCGCCGAACGGATCCCCGGCGCGCGCGTGGAGCTGATCGAGGGCGCACGGCACGGCTACTTCGAGGAGTTCCGCTCGGTCGCCTCACCGCTCGTGGTGGACTTCCTCAGCTCGTGACCCACCGCAGGCCGCGCATCAGCGCGTGGCCCGCGAGCTTCACGCCGGTGGCCTCGGAGATCGGCAGGTAGGGCAGGCGCAGCGGCATCCGGGCCCACACCGGCAGGCTGGCCACGGCGGTGGCCGCCAGCACCGCGTACGGACCTTTCGCGATCACCGGCAGCGGCGCCTTGAGCAGCAGGAACCGCGCGGCCTCACGGGCCTCCGCGGTGCCCTTGAGCTCCGGGCGGTAGGCGTTGATCCGCTCGTCGAGCTCCGCCGTGGTCTCCGGCGGGTCCGGGATGCCCATCGCCCTCGCGATCACGGCCATGTCCCGCACGTACCCGTCGTAGTCGTCCAGCGGCTGCTCGCCGTAACGCCGGTGGCAGCGCAGGAAGCTGTCCACCTCGGCCACGTGCACCCACTCCAGCAGGTGCGGGTCGTCGGCCCGGTAGTGGCGGCCGTCGGACGCGGTGCCGTGGATGTAGGTGTGGATGCGCGCCAGCTTGTCGATCGCCTGCTGCGCGTCGGCCTCGGTGCCGAACGTGGTCACGCCCACGAAGAGACTCGTGCGCTGAAGACGCCCCCACGGGTCGGTGCGGTAGTCGGAGTGTTCCGCGACCGCGGCCATCGCCAGCGGGTGCAACGACTGCAGCAGCAGCGCGCGCAGTCCGCCGATGAACATGGCGTGGTCGGCGTGGACGTGCCGGATCGGGCGGTCGTCGGCGAACATGCGGGGACCGGGAGCCTCGTGGATGCTCCGTGCCTTGTCCTCGCGGTCGGGACCGATGACCATCTCGAACAGGCCGTTGCTGAGCTGACGCCGCAATGCTTCCAGCATGGGTTCATCATGCGACGCGGTGGCTGAGAACGGGACCCCAGGTGCTCAGGAAGGCAGGCGTATCCAGAGGTCGGGGGTGGTGAAGGCGCGCTGGTCGACCGGCCGCAGCCCGGCGAAGGCGCAGCAGTAGGCCACGGGCTCGCCGTCGTAGAGCTCCGCCAGTTCGTCGTCAGGTTCGTCGTCATCGGTTTCGTCTTCATCTGGGCCGCCACCGGGGTGCAGGTCCCAGGCCTCGATCTCACCGTCGCGGTGGATGCTCCCCTGGTTGCCGCTCTTCGGGTTGGCGTACATGCCGTAGGCGACCGTGCCCTCGGACAGCCGGTCGAGCAGGGCGCTGTCACTCGCGCCGAAACCCCACGGCTGCAGCAGCACGCAGCCGCCGGGCACCGTCGTGACGCCGATCGTCCGTTCGGCGTCGGCGTGGAACGGGTCCTCCTCGGTCCAGGTCCGGAGCTGCTCCGCGGTCGGTTCGGCCGGACGCACGCCGAGCCTGCGCACCACCGCCTCCGCGTCGAGCCCGGCGACGCAGGCCAGGCTGTAGCCGTCTCCCCCGGGCGCCCCGGCCAGGACCGCGACGAGCCGGTCGCGTTCTTGCACAGCGGTGATGTCATCCCCCATGAGAACGGCACCCTACCGAGGTCGGGTGCCGTCCAGCGGGAAGAACGCTCAGCCGATCGAGACGCGGTCGAGGTCCGGTGCCCCGCTCTGGTCGTTGCCGAACCGGATCGTGTTGGCCCCCGCGGTGAGCGTCACCGGGATCCGCGCCTGGTACGGGGTGTTGTTGCCCTGCCCGTCGACCTTCACCTCCACCGGCGCACCTCCGTTCACCGACACGAAGTACGACTTCGGCCCGTTGACCGTGTAGTCGACGTACAGCGTGTACGTCCCCGCCGCGGGCACGACGACGTTGGCGAAGGTCACGGCGGCGTCGGGGCTGCCGCCGATGTTGCGCACCTTCTCCCCGCCCGAGCACGCCCCGCAGCCGCTCAGGCCGGTGCTGCCGAACGTGTTCGCCGAGTCCTCCGCCTCCCGCACGAACACCCGGTCCGCCGGACGGGTGCGCACCGGGACCGCGCCGGACACCGTGCGGCCGGACCCGAGCAGGGAGAACGACGCCGTGACCGGCACCGTCACCGATCCGACGTCCTGACCGGGCGGTGACACCGCGGTCCAGGAGCCTTCGAGCACCCCGGCCAGACGCATCGACACCGCGGTGGCCGGGGTGCCGGTCAGCGTCCAGCCCGCGGGCACGGACGGCACCAGGGAGACGGCGTCGATCTGGTCGTCGGCGTCGAGGCGCAGGCGGGCGGTGATCCGCACCGACCGCTGACCGGGTGCCACCCACTGGACGCCGTGGGGTTCGACGGTCAGCGTGGTCTTCGGCGTGTAGCCGGACGGGGGCAGGCCGCCGACGGAGATCCGGTCCAGTCCGATCGGACTCGAAGCGAACACCGTGACCGCGTTGCGGCCCGCGTTCAACGGCACCGCGAGCGAGGTCGGTGCGGGCACGTCGGCGCGGTCCCCCGGCACGGTGGCGGTCAGCGGCGCGGCACCGTTGACGACCACCGACACGGTCGAGGGAGCGGCGGCCGTGAGGTCCAGCTGCAGGCGGTAGGTCCCTGCGGCGGCAACGGAAACGTCGCGGAACGTCACGGCGTTGCGCTCGCCGCTCAGCCCGGTCACCTGCCGCGTGCCGGAGCAGGCCGCGCAGGACTCGCCGCGCACCGCGCCCGACCGTTGCGCGTCCTCTGCCTCCAGCGCACCGTCACGCGCGCCGCGCGGGTAGCTGTGGCCGACGCGGATCTCGTCGATCTGCAGTTGCTTGAAGTAGACGGGAGCCTGCGGGCCGCTCCAGGTGTTCAGCACGGTCAGCTTCAGCCACCGCGCCTCCTGCCGGCCGATGTCGATGAACTGCGTGCCACGCGCGGAGGGCAGCGCGCCGGTCCGCACGTGCCACCACGTGCGGCCGTCGTCGGAGGCGGTCACCTGGTAGTCCTTGATCCGGGCGGAGTCCTCCGGCCGGCCGAACGAGACCCGCGCGTGGGTCGGTGACGACTCGCGCTGGTTGACGGCGAGGAACGCGACCTGCCTGCGCCGCCCCAGGTCCAGGGAGAGCGAGACGGGCTGGGCGCCGCCCGCGTCCCAGTAGGTCTCGTGGTCGCCGTCCACCAGGGCGGACGCGGGGAAACCGGGCTTCGCGGACGTGGCGGACGCGCGGACGCCCGCGTAGAAGCCTTCCTGCCCGGCGGTGTCGACGGCGAAGACGGTGTCGTAGTCGTCCCACCGCGTGATGCCCTCGACGGTCAGGTGGCCGCCGGACTGCGAGAACCGCATCCGTTCACCGGTGCGCAGGTCGCGCACGCCCGTGACGCGATATCCGTTGTCCCGCAGGCGAACGAAGTCCGCGCGCGGCCGGGTGACCACGTGCACGTACTGCTTGCCGTTCGCCGGGTTGACCGTGATCACGCCGTGCGCGCCGTCGTTCCAGAAGCCCGGCTGCATGCCGCCGTACAGGTACCCGCCGCCCTCCACGCCCTGCAGCGACTCGCGGATCGGCTGCACCCACGACGACATGAAGGTGTTGAAAGCCTCCTGCCGCGCGGGCATCTTCCCGTTCACCATCGGCGTCTCCGCCATCAGCGACTTGATCGACGATCCCGCGTTCGTGACGTACCGGCCGGTGTTCAGCCGCGTGTCCACGGCGTGGTCGCCGCCGTCGTACCACCAGTCGCCGGTGGTCGGGAGCTTGTAGCAGGCCTCGGACAGCCGCGGCATCGGCGTGAACGTCGCCGCCGGGTAGTCGTAGGACGGGACCATGCCGGTCTTCTGCTCGTTCGAGACCGTGTCCATGATCGGCGTGTCCTCGTTGTTGTTGGACAGCAACCAGGTCGGCCGGAGCTGCCGGACCTGCTCGTAGAGCCTGTTGCGCTCCCAGTACTCGTTGTCGTTGTCGATCCAGAAGCCGGCGAGGTCGGCGTAGTCGCGCATCACCTCGAAGAACAGCTCGTAGCTGTACTTGCCGAAGCCTTCGCGGGTGGTGAGGTCGACCTGCTCGCCCCGATGCTCGGAGTAGGCGCGGGAGTCGAGCATCTGCACGCCCTGCTCGCTGTGCCACTGCGGGTCGTCGGTCATGTAGAGCATGACCTTGACGCCCTTCGCCTTGCCGGCCCGCACGAGCTCGCCGAGCAGGTCGCGCTGGGTCGCACACGAGCCGGGGACCTTCGACGGCCACGGCCGCGCGTACCCCAGCCGGCTGTGGAACGTCGCCAGCACGACGTAGGACGCACCGAGCTTGCGCGCCTCGTCGATCCAGTAGTCGGGCGTCCAGCCGCCGCCGGTGACGTCCCGTTCCCACTCGGCGCAGTTCAGGTGCTTCGGGGCGGTGAACATGCCCCAGTGCAGGAAGAGCCCGGCGGTGGACCCGCGCAGCCACTCCTGCCGCGGGTGCCGCACCTCGGCCTGCGCCGCGGGCGACGGCACCACCAGGTGGACGAGGCCGGCGAGCAACGCGGCCACGACGGCCGCGCACAAACGTCGTGAAGCCATGACCCATCGCATTCTCGTCAGGGCGGCGGCGAGAGATCCGATGATTTCAACCTACCTGGCCGCGGTCAACCCTCTGTCCGTTGACTTGAGGCCAGACTCATCGGAGCGGTAAGGAAAACCGTCCGTCCAGCGGCCTCGGCCACGCGCTCGCGCGGGCAGCAGCGGACCCTCGGCTGTCCGGGTGAACCCCCTTGCACCGTCACCGGTACCTCCTCCATCGCGGGACCGGACGTGATAACACGTTCGGAGGCAGATGATCAGCGTTGGCGAGAGGGAGCACATGACCGACGCGGACTTGCCCGGCTTTTTCCACGACGCGGACGAGGCGTCCCGTCGCGGGCAGCGGCAGACGCTCCTGCTCAGCCGGGTGAGGTTGGTGAGCGCAGTGGTCGCCGCGGTCGGCGGCGCGTTCAAGTGGAAGATCGGCGGCACCTACGACTTCTGGGCGTTCGTGGCCCTCGCCGGCTTCTTCGTCGCCCTGTTCACCGAGATCCTGCTGTGGGCCACGCACCCCGAGCAGAAGTGGAACGCCGGCCGCGCGGTCGCCGAGCAGATCAAGTCGCTGGTCTGGCGCTACGCCGTCGTCGGCGACCCGTTCACCGGCCAGAACGCCAAGCAGTCGTTGCAGCTCATGATCGCCGAGGTCGTCGCGGAGCAGGGCAAGAAGCTCTCCCTCGCCAGCACGAACCCCGCGGGCGCCGAACGCCGCGAACAGCTGCGCGCCCAGCCCTTCGCCGAACGCCGCGACACCTACCGCGAGGGCCGCGTCCGCGAGCAGTTGGAGTGGTACCGCGCCCGCGCCACGACCAACGAGTTCCGCGCGAACCTGTGGCGCATGCTGCTGATCGCCGGCGAGTTCGTCGCGATCCTGTTCGCCGGCGCCAGGGTCATGGGCGTGTGGGACGTCGACATGTCCGGCGTCATGGCCGCGGCCGTCGCGGGCGGTGCGGCGTGGCTGGGCCTGAAGCAGCACGAGAACCTGTACCTGGGGTACGCGGCGGCAGCCAGCGACCTCGCGCTGATCTACGAACGGCTCGCGGACGTCGAGGAGGCCGACTGGCCGGCCGCGGTCGCGGAGGCCGAAGGGGCGATCAGCAAGGAGCACACGGCGTGGCTGGCGTCCCGGCCGAGCACGACCTGAGCGGGGAGAGCCCCGGGCCGGTGGCCTGCCCCGCCGTCGAGGCCACCGGCGTTCGGATCACCGACGTTCAAGCCACCGCCGTCGAGGCCACCGGCGTTCAGGCCACCGGCGTTCAGGCCACCGGCGGGGCAGGCCGCCGGCGTTCAGATCACCGGCGTTCAAGCCGCCGCTGTTGAGGCCACCGGCGTTCAGGCCACCGGCGTTCAGGCCACCGCCGTTCGGCACGTCCGCGCTTCGGAGCCCGGCGGTCAGGAGCCCAGCGCGGCAACCACCCGTTCGACCATCGCCTTCTCCGCCACGGCCACCTCGCCGTCGGCCCCGGCGACGGACCGGCACATCTCCGCCACCGCCGCGCGGAAGATCGGCACGTCCCGCGGCTCGTGCGCGGTGATGATCTCGACGGCCGACCGGAGGGCGGCCAGCACGCCGTCCTCCACATCGGACGTGGAGCCGCCGGGCAGCGCGGGCGGGGCGGCGGCGATCACGGCGCGCAGGTCGTCGGAGAGCAGGGACATCGCGCGGATGCCGGCGTGGCTCTCCTCGTCCACGGCACCGGGGTCGGCGGTGGAGACGAGGACCATGGCACCGAAAACGGCGGTGCGGAGCGTCTGGCCCTCCGCCTCCGTGTAGGCAGTCATGCCCGCAAGCCTATGCAACGATCTCGCAGTATGAGTGCGGGTCGGGTGCTCGGCGCCAACATCAGGGCGTTTCGCGAGCAGCGCGGGTTGTCGTTGTCGGAGCTCGCGCGGCGGTCGTCCATCGCGAAGGGCACGCTGTCCCAGCTGGAGAGCGGGGCGGGGAACCCGACCATCGAGACGGTGTTCAGTTTGTCGAACGCTTTGGACGTGCCGGTGTCGGAGTTGGTGACCGAGCGGACGGCGCCGGAGGTCATCCTCGTCAGGGCCAGGGACGTCGAGCAGCTCAGCAGCAACGCGGTCGACCTGCGGCTGATGCGCAGGATGGACATCGCGGACACCGTGCTGGAGATCTACGACCAGCGCGTGCGGCCGGGCGCGACCCAGACCAGCGAAGGTCACCCAGGCAAGGAGCACGTGCTGGTCACCAGCGGGCGGCTGCGGGTGGGGCCGGCCGAGCAGCCGTTCGAGCTCGGGCCCGGCGACTACGTGTGCTTCCCGGGCTCGGTGCCGCACCTGTACGAGACGGTCGGCGGTGAGGTGAGCTCGGTACTGGTGCTGGAGTATCCGAAGCACTAACGTTCATTCTATTGAACGGAGGTGAGCGATGCACCCGGATGTCGTGGTCGTGGGAGCGGGCATCATCGGCGCCGCGTGCGCGCAGGCGCTGCACCGGCGCGGGCTCCGCGTCCTCGTCGTCGACCGCCACGGACCGGCGTCGGGCACCAGTGCCTCCGGCGAGGGGAACGTCCTGGTCAGCGACAAGGGACCGGGGCCGGAGCTCGAACTGGCCCGGTCCTCCCGGCGGCTCTGGCCCGAGCTCGCCGAGGACGCCGAGTGGGAGGAGAAGGGCGGTCTGGTCGTCGCCACGACCGAACAGGCCGTCGCACCGCTCAAGGCCTTCGCCGCGGGACAGCGAGCCGCGGGCATCGACGCGTGCGAGCTGACGCCGGACGAGGCCCGCGAGTACGAACCGCACCTCAACCCGGACCTCACCGCCGCGATCCACTACCTGCAGGACGCGCAGCTCAACCCGGTCAAGGCGACGCGGACCCTGTTGCGCGGCATCACGGTCGTCAGGGCCGAGACGTCCACAACGGACGGCCGGTCCGTCACCACGGACCAGGGCGTCCTGCACTGCGGCGCCGTCGTCAACGCGACCGGCCCGTGGGCGAGCCGGTTCGGCGTCAACGTCCTGCCCCGGCGCGGCGTCGTCCTGGTCACCACCCCGATCCCCGGCACGATCCGGCACAAGGTCTACGACGCGGACTACGTCGGCGCGGTCGCGAGCGGTGAGGCGGACCTGCAGACCTCCGGCGTGGTCGAGTCGACCCCGGCGGGCACCGTCCTGATCGGGTCGAGCCGGCAGCGCAAGGGTTTCGACGACGTGATCGAGTCGAAGGTCCTCACCGCGCTGGCGCGCAGGGCGATCGCGCTCTTCCCGATGCTGGCGGGCGTCCCGGTCATGCGCGCGTACGGCGGCTTCCGCCCGTACGCGCCGGACCACCTGCCGATCATCGGCCAGGACCCGCGCACGCCGGGCCTGTGGCACGCCACCGGTCACGAGGGCGCGGGCGTCGGGCTCGCCCCGGCCACCGGGCGCCTGCTCGCCGAGCTGCTCACCGGCGACACCCCGCACGTCGATCCCCACCCGTTCCGCGTCGACCGGCCAGAGGTGATGGTGTGAAGGTCACGTTCAACGGCCTGCCCAGGGAGGCCGATCACGTCGCAGAGCTGTTGCCCGGCCGGTTCTTCTGCGGCATCGGTGTCTGCTTCGGCTGCGTCGCCGAGATCAACGGCACCCCCGAGGTCCGCGCCTGCCGCCACCGGCTGGCCGACGGCGACGTCATCAGGACCACGCCATGAGGGTCGTCGTCGTCGGAGCCGGTCCGGCGGGCATGGCCGCCGCCAGAACCGCCGCCGACATGGGCGCTCAGGTCACCATGGTCGACTCCGAAGCCGAGGCCGGTGGCCAGTTCCTGCGTGGCCGGGCCAGGTTCGCGCACCCCGGCGTCACCCACCTCAGGAACACCGAGGCGTGGCTGGTCGAGGGCGGCACCCTGCACCTCAGGGGCCCGCGGCAGCTCCGGTTCGACGCACTCGTCATCGCCACCGGCGCCTACGACCGCCCGCTGCCCTTCCCCGGCTGGGACGGTCCGGGCGTGATCACCGCGGGCGCCGCCCAGGCACTGGCCAAGCAGGGCGTCACCCTCGCCGAACGCGTGGTCGTCTCCGGCACCGGCCCGTTCCTGCTCCCGGTCGCGACCGCGCTGCAGGACCTCGGCGCCACGCTCGTCGGCGTCTACGAGGCGGGCTCACCGCTGGCGTGGGCCAGGGAGGTCAGGGCGGTCGCCGCCAACCGGCACAAGCTCGCCGAGCTCGCGAAGTACCGGAAGGTGCTGCCCCGCCTGGAAACCCGCACCGCCGTGATCGGCAAGCACGGCAGCCGCGTGACCGTCGCGAGGCTCGACGCCGCCTGGCGGCCGGTCAGCCACCGCACCGTGCAGGCGGACCTGGTGTGCGTCGGCTACGGCTTCCTGCCCCGCACCGACCTCGTCCCGCACGCGGACCGGACCGACGGCTTCTACGACGTGGACGACCACCAGCGGACCTCGGTCCCCGGTGTCTACGCGGCAGGTGAGGTCACCGGCATCGGCGGTGCCGACCTGTCCGAGGCCGAGGGTGTCGTCGCCGGAGCCGCCGCGGCCGGCCGGGAACCACCGCCGGAAGCGCTCAAGGCCGTGCGCGACGGCCGCCTCTTCGCCGCGGCACTGGCCAGGGCACACGCCGTCAAACCCGGCTGGCGCACCTGGCTCACCCCGGACACCACGGTCTGCCGCTGCGAGAAGGTCAGCCTCGCCGCCCTCGGCGACGCCACCACCATGCGCGAGCTCAAGCTGACCAGCCGGGTCGCGATGGGCCGCTGCCAGGGCCGCATCTGCGCCCGCAACGCCGCCGATCTCACCGGCATCCCGTTCGACGCCCAGCGCCGCGTGATCGCGGTGCCGATCCCGCTCGGCGAACTCGCCGCCCTTCCCGAGGAGAACTCATGACCGAACGCCTCGACGGCGTCATCGTCGCCACCGCCCTGCCGTACCTGGAGGACGCGACGGCGCCCGCCGGACTCCGGCCCGACCTGGACCGGTTCGCCGAGCACTGCCGCTGGGTCGTGGAGTCCGGCTGCCGCGGCGTCGGCCCGAACGGCTCGCTCGGCGAGTACTCGTCGCTGACCGACGCGGAACGCCGGGAGGTCGCCAAGACCGCCATCGCCGCCGTGAAGGGCAAGGGCATCGCGGTCGTCGGCGTGCACGGCGTCGGCGCCCACCAGGCCCGGCACTGGGCCGAACTGGCCGCCGAGGACGGCGCGGACGGCGTGCTCTGCCTGCCGCCCACGATGTACCGGGCCAACCGCGGCGAGGTCGTGCACCACTTCCGCGAGGTCGCCAAGGCGGGCCTGCCGATCATGGTCTACAACAACCCGATCGACACCAAGGTCGACCTCACCCCCGACCTGATCGCGGAGCTCGGCCAGATCGAGCACGTCGTGGCCGTGAAGGAGTTCTCCGGCGACGTCCGCCGCGTGCTGGAGATCCGGGCCGCCGCACCGCACCTGACGGTCGTGGCCGGCGCCGACGACGTGGTGCTGGAAAGCCTGCTGATGGGCGCCACCGGCTGGTTCGCGGGCTACCCCAACGTGTTCCCCGCCGAGTCCGCCGAGCTGTTCGCGCTGGCGCAGGCCGGGAAACTCGCCGAGGCCCGTTCGCTCTACGAACGCCTCGTGCCCGCCTTCCGCTGGGACTCGCGCACCGAGTTCGTGCAGGCCATCAAGTACTGCATGGACCTCGTCGGCCGGTACGGCGGCCCGTGCCGTCCCCCGCGCGGGCCGTTGTCCGAGGCTCAGCGCGCCCAGATCGAGGCCGACATGAAGCTGGCCACGTCATGAGGTTCGCCCGGTACTTCAGCGCGGTCGACTCGCACACCGAGGGCATGCCGACGCGGGTCGTGACCGGCGGTGTCGGCGTGATCCCCGGCGACACCATGGCCGACAAGCGGCTGAACTTCATCAAAGACCACGACCACATCCGCAGGCTGCTGGTCAACGAACCCCGCGGTCACGCGGCGATGAGCGGCGCGATCCTCCAGCCGCCGACCCGCCCGGACGCCGACTGGGGCGTGCTCTACATCGAGGTGTCCGGCTGCCTGCCGATGTGCGGGCACGGCACCATCGGCGTGGCCACCGTCCTGGTCGAGACCGGCATGGTCGAGGTGACCGAGCCGGTGACCACGGTCCGCCTGGACACCCCGGCCGGTCTCGTGCTCGCCGACTACGACACCCGCACCAGGCTCGTGACGATCCGCAACGTCCCCGCCTACGCCCACCGGCTCGACGCGACGGTCACGGTGCCAGGGCTGGGCGAGGTCCGCTACGACATGGCCTACGGCGGCAACTTCTACGCCATCCTGCCGCTGGCCGACCTCGGCATCCCGTTCGACCGCGCGGAGAAGGACCGCATCCTCGCCGCCGGTCTGTCCATCATGGACGAGATCAACCGCACCGACCGGCCGGTCCACCCGGCCGACCCGGCGATCAGCGGCTGCAAGCACGTCCAGTTCACCGCGCCCGGCCGGGACGGCGCCCACTCGCGCAACGCGATGGCGATCCACCCCGGCTGGTTCGACCGCTCCCCCTGCGGCACCGGCACCTGTGCCCGGATGGCGCAGCTGCACGCCCGCGGTGAGCTCGCGCTCGGCGTGGAGTTCGTGAACGAGTCGTTCATCGGCACCCGGTTCATCGGCACGCTGCTGGAGGAGGTCCCGCTCGGCGACCGCACCGCCGTGGTGCCCACGGTCGCCGGTCGCGCGTGGATCACCGGTATGGGCCAGTACCTGCTCGACCCCACCGACCCGTTCCCGGAGGGTTTCTCGCTGTAGCGCCGGTCGCCGCGCCGTTCGTCGTTAGGCTCACCGGGGTGAGCACCACGCCCAGTCTCGAGGCTCTGCTGCGCATCGGACCGTTCCACGCGGCGCTGAGAGCGGCGATCCGCAGGCGTGGGCTCACCCTGGAACGGCTGCGGACGCGGCTGGCCCAGCACGACGTGGCGGTCGCGCTGTCCACGCTCAGCGACTGGCAGCAGGGCCGGGTCCGGCCGGTGTCACCGAAGTCGCTGCGGGCGGTCGCGGTGCTGGAGGACCTGCTCGACGTCCCGCCGCGCTCGCTGCGCACCCTGCTGGAGCAGACCGGCCCGAGCGGCTGGCCGGACGTGGTGCCCGGCATGATGCCCGGCTTCGACGCCAACGACCTGGAGGTCGTCGCCCGCCACGACCGCGTGTTCGTCGACGCCGACCGGCACGCCACCCGCGCCGAGGTGAAGATGGTCGTCCGCGCGCACACCGACGGCGTCGACCGCTACAACGCGCACTACTACGGCGACGACGTGGTCCGCGTGACGCACGAACCCCTGCGCAACTGCCGGGCCGGCCAGACCGTGCTCGAAGACCGCACGACCGTCGAGGAGCTGCTGTTCGACCGGCCGCTGCGGCTGGGCGAGACCTGGGTGTTCGAGTACACGATCCACGACCCGACCCGCGTCGACAGCATCGAGTACGCCCACGGCGTGCGGTGCTTCCTCGCGCAGAGCCTGATCGAGGTGCACTTCGACCCGGCGGCACTGCCCGCCGACCCGCACGTGTACCTGCAGGACTGGGAGGAGACCGAGCCGCACCGCACGATCGACCTGTCGCTCGACCACACGCACTCGGTGCACCACTTCGAGTCGAACGTGTCGGTGAACTGGGTCGGCATCCGGTGGAGCTGGGCGTAGGTCCGGCAACGAGAACGGCCAAAGGCTCCCGAAAACGCGGATCGCCGGTTAGCGTGCGCTGGTGCGGTTGCCGTGGAGAGCAGCGCCCAGGGCAGCGCTGTCGAGTCCGCTCACCCTGCTGGTGAGCATCGTGACGACGTTGTTGCTGGGCTTCGTGGTGGCCGCGGCCGTGCTGCACTCGTCGGCGGCCGGCAGCGCGGCGCTCGCCTACCAGCAGGGCCGTGTCTGTCCACAGTCGATGCACCCCTCGCTCGACGGCGACCGGATGCCGCTCGCCACCGCGGTGCGGACGGCCACGACGAACGGCGGCCTGGGTGCGGTCTACACGAACATCGGGCGCCCTGACTTCACCGGTCTCGCGACCTACGGGCGCTTCGGGTACCGGCCGGGCGCGACCGAGCACCTGACCGTGCTGCGCGGCGGCGGCACCGGGTTGTGGGTGCCGCAGACGATCGCGACCGCGGCGAAGGTGGACGTCGGCGACCGGCTGGTCGGCTCGCCGCTGGTCGTGAGCGCGATCTACGCCGACCTCGCGCACCCGGTGGCGGACTGGTGGTGCTCGGAGTCGAAGACCGTGGTGCCGAACCCGCTGGGCGGTGACGGCGACAGCACGTCGGTGATCTGGGTGCCGCGGGTGGCGGACCTGGCGCTGCTGCCGGCGGAGTTCACCGGTGCGGCGTCGGTGTCGATCAGGTTCCCCACCGAGCCGGTGCGCACGATCGCCGAGGCGGAGGCGTTGCGGGACAACGGCAACGCGCTGCTCGCCCGGCTCAACCTGCCGCTGACCAGGACCGATCTGCTCAGTGCGGTGGTCACGGCGGCGCGCACGTCGCGGGACAACGTCGGGTCGGCGCTGCTGCCGCTGGTGGCGGTGAGCCTGCTGGTGGGGCTCGCCGGTGTCGGCACGGTGACGGTGCAGTGGGCCCAGCGCAGGCATTCCGAGCTGCGGCTGCTGTGGGTGCGCGGCGCGAGCCCGCTGGCGCTGGGCGTGCGCGGGGTGCTGGAGCTCGGGCTGCCGCTGGTCCTCGGCGGGCTGCTGGGGCTGGTGGCCGCGCGGGTGCTGCTGCCGCTGTACGGGCCGGGTACGGCGCTGGCACCGGGAACGCTGTGGACGGCGCTGGGCGCGGTGCTCGCCGTCGTGCTGCTGAGCCTCGCGGTCACCGTGCTGACGGCGTGCTGGAAGACGCACCGCACGTTCCAGGGACGGCCGCGGCGGTGGCGGCTCGCGGCGCTGCCGTGGGAGCTCGCCGTCGGCGGGCTCGCGGTGCTGGCGTGGGTGCGGCTCGCGCGAAACGGGCTGGGCACCCGGCCCAGGGTCGGTGAGCTGCCCAGGATCGACGCGGCGGCGCTGACGTTCCCGCTGCTGGTGGTGCTGGCGGCGGCGCTGCTCGCGACACGGGTGCTGCGCTGGTCGCTGACCTGGTCGCACCGCGTGCGGTGGTGGCGGGTCCCGGCCGCGCAGCTGGCGGTGCGCCGGCTCGCCGCGGCCGCCGGGCCGGTCACCGGCGTCGTGCTGGTGGGGGTGCTGGCGGTCGGCACGATCGCGGTCGGCAGCTCCGTGGCGGGCGCCCAGCAGTCGGCGCTGGACGCGAAGTCCGCCGTGTACGTGGGCGCGAACAGCACCGCACAGGTGTCGCAGGACCTCGCGACCGGGCGGGTGACGCTGCCGGAAGCGTTGCGCGGCACCACGACCCTGGTCGGGGTGAGCTCGGGCGCGCTGGTGGTGGACCCGGCGACGTTCACCGACGCGGCGATCGTCGACGACCCGGCGCGGGTGCGGTCGGTGCTGTCCGGGCTGGGCAGGACCGGTGCGGTCGCGTCGGCGGTGCGGATCGGGCGGGCGGCGGACCAGGAGATGCAGTTCCCCGGCCTGCCGCTGCTGAAGCCGGCCGAGTCGCTGCCGTCGTTCCCGAAGCTCGGCACCCGCGGGTACGTGGTCGCGCGGGCCGCCGTGACCGCGCCGGAGCAGGTCGGGTCGTGGCACCTGTGGTCGTCGCTGCCGCTGGGCGCGCTGACCGCGGAGCTGCAGAAGGCGGGGGTTCACTACACGAACGTCGCCGACCGCGCGAAGGTGCTGGACGGGCTGCCGTTCCTGACCGTGCAGTGGACGTTCGGGTTCGTGGCGGCGATCGGCGTGGTGCTGGCCGTGGTGGCGGCGGTGGCGCTGCTGCTGGCGATCGAGGTGCGGCGGCGGCAGAACGCCGTGTCGGGCGCGCTGTCGACGCGGATGGGCCTGCGGCCCGCGGTGCTGTGGTCGAGCCACCTGCTGGAGGTGGGCGCGATCGCGGTGGTGGCACTGGTGATCGGTGCGGTGGCGTCGTTCGTGAGCGCCGGTGCCGCGGTGCCCCGCCTCGATCCCGCGCCGTGGCTGAACCCGGCGCCGGTGCTGCCGGACCTGGTGCCGCTGCTGGGGTTGATGGTGCTGTGCGGCGGCCTGGTGGTCGCGGTGGCGGCGTGGCTTGCGTTGCGTGGTGTGCGCACCGCGCGGATGGGAGAGCTGCTCAGGTGATTCGCGCTTGTGGCGTCGGGGTGTCGTACGGCGCGGTGCGGGCGGTGACGGACATGTCGCTGCGCATCGCGCCTGGGCTCACCGTGCTGTCCGGGCCGTCCGGGGCGGGCAAGTCCACGTTGCTGCGGGTGCTGTCGCTGGTCGAACGGCCGTCCGCCGGTGAGGTCTACGTGCGCGACCGGCCGACCTCGCGGCTGTCGTGGCGGGAGCTGCGGGCGTTGCGGCGCAAGGAGATCGCGGTGGTGTTCCAGAACCCGGCCGACAACCTGATCGGCCACCTGACGGTCGGCGAGAACCTGCGGGCCGCCGGCGCGACCGACCTGGCTCTGCTGGACCGGCTGGGGCTGGGCGGCTCGGCGGCGTGGCGGATCGGGGCGTTGTCGGGCGGGCAGCAGCAACGGCTGGCGTTCGGGTGCGCGCTGGCGCGCGGCGCGTCCGTCGTGGTGGCGGACGAACCGACCTCGCAGCTCGACGCGCGCTCGGCCGACCTGGTGCTGGAGACGCTGCGGTCGTTGCCGGTGCCCGCCCTGGTGGCCTCGCACGACCCGCGGCTGGTCGAGCTGGCCGACCTGTGCGTGCCGCTGGTGGCGTCGTGATCAGCGCGGCCGGGGTGCGGCGGTCGTTCGGCGGCGTCGAGGTGCTGCGCGGGGTCGACCTCGCGGTGTCCCCCGGCGAGTTCGTGACGCTGAGCGGGCCGTCCGGGTCGGGCAAGACGGCGCTGCTGGCGATCCTGTGCGGCTTCGACGTCCCCGACGCCGGGTCCGTCCGGCCGGGACCGGTGGCGTGGTCGGCGTGCGCGGTGCTGCCGCAGTCGCTGGGCCTCGCGACCGAGCTGACGCTGGAGGAGAACGTCGCGTTGCCGTTGCGGCTGCGCGGACTTCCGACCGACCCGGTGGCCGGCGTGCTGGCGGAGCTGGGGATCGCGGACCTCGGGTCCCGCTACCCGGCGCAGGTGTCGTTCGGGCAGCAGCAACGGGCGGCGCTCGCGCGTGCGGTCGTCGCCCGGCCGTCGGCGCTGCTGGCCGACGAACCCACGGCGCACCTGGACGCAGTCAGCGCCGACGCGGCGATCGCGTTGCTGCGCGGGGTCGCCGACGACGGCGCCGCGGTGCTGGTCGCCACGCACCACGACGCCGTCCACGCCGCTGCCGACCGGGTGCTGGAACTGGCGGACGGCCGGATCGGCACCGGGCTGCGGCGCACGACGACCTGAGGCCGGCTCAGCCCTGGTTCGCGGCGAACAGCGACCTCAGGTTCCGCTCGATCTCCGGCGGGATGGTGTCGTAGGCGTGCGGCGGCTGCGGGTCGTACTCGATGCCGACCTGCACGGTCTGCGCGACCGCCGTGCCGAACTCCCGTTCCACCAGCTGCAACGCCATGTCGATGCCCGCCGACACCCCCGCGCCGGTCACGACCTTGCCGTCGAACACGACCCGCTCGGTGCACGCCTGCACGCCGCGCACCGTCAGGTCGTCCCGCGCGGCCCAGTGCGTGGTCGCCCTGGACACCACGCCAGCCTCGGCGAGCAGCGTCGAGCCCGTGCACACCGACGTGGTCCACTTCGTCGTCGGGTGCACCGCCCGCAGCCACTCCACCAGCTCGGCCGAGTGCGCGAGGACCTCCCTCCAGTGCCCGGAACCCGGCACCACGACGACATCCGCCGACCTCAGCGTGGCGAACGTGTCGGTCGGCAGCACGGTCAGGCCGTTGTCGGAGCGGACCGGGTCGAGCGTCCGCGCGACGAACCGCGGCGTCACCACCGGCACGCAGCCGAGGACCTCGAACGGCCCGACCAGGTCGAGCGCGGTCATGTTCGGGTAGAGCACGTACGCGACGTCCATCAGGCCACCCCCGTGGTCCGGAAACGGGCGCGGTAGCTGCCCGGCGACACGCCGAGCACGCGCAGGAAGGCCCGGCGCAACGTCTCGGCCGAGCCGAAGCCGCTCTCCCGTGCCACGAGGTCCAGCCCGTCACCGGTGCTGGCCAGGCGGTCGGCGGCGGCCTCGACGCGGGCCCGTTCGACGTACTGCGCGGGCGAGATGCCGACATTGCGCGAGAAGACGCGGGCGAAGTGGCGGACGCTCATCATCGCCCTGCGCGCCATCACCGGCACGGTCCACTCACGGGTCGGGTCGGCGTGGATCGCGTCCAGCAACGCCCGCAGCGCGTCGTCGGACACCGGTGGCGTGCGGGTGTGCACGCTGAACTGCGACTGGCCGCCGGAGCGCTGCAGGAACACGACCAGGTACTGCGCGATCCTGCGGGCCAGCGCCGGCCCGTGGTCCTGCTCGACCATCGCGAGCGACAGGTCGATGCCCGCGGTCACCCCCGCCGACGTGGACACCTGCCCGTCGCACACGAAGATCGCGTCCGGCTCCACGTCGACACCGCGCGCCGCCAGCTCCCCGGTGAACGCCCAGTGCGTCGTCGCCTTCCTGCCCTGCAGCAGCCCAGCCCCCGCCAGGACCACCGCACCGGTGCAGACCCCCGCGACCCGCCGCGACTTGAGCGCGAGCCGCCGCAGGTTCGTCGTGAGCACCGGGTCGCACGCGGCCTCGTCATACCCCCAGCCGCCGACCACGAGCAGCGTGTCGATGGGCCGGTCGAGCGTGCGCAGGTCCGCTCCTGCCTCGATCCGCACCCCCGCTGTCGCCGTGAACGGTTCTCCCCCGAGCGTGGCCACGGTGACGCGGTAGCGCTGGTCCCCGTGGTTCGCTGCCTGGAACACCTCTACGGGCCCCGCCAGGTCCAGCAACGCCGTGCGGTCATAGCCGACCACAACTACTTCCCTCAGATTCCCCACACCTCCACTTTCCTCATCCCCCGCAGAGGCGGCAACGCCATTCCGCCCTCTCATTCGGCCACGGCCGAAGTGCACGCGGGGGGCTTCCGCACCGTCCTGGCGCACGAAAGGCCTCCGCGTGCGGCCACGGCGAGGGGCGGGAGCGGCTCGGTAAGCTGGTGCGCGATGCGCAGAGTTCTCCCGCTGATGGTGATCGTGGTGCTGGCGATCCTGCTGGTCGTGAGCGACCACCCGTTCCCGCCGCCGTCCGACGCCGACCGCGAGTCCAGGACCGCGGTGGTGGCGCTCGGCGACAGCACCCTCTCCGGTGAGGGCGCCGGTTCCTACGAGCCGGGCACGAACGGCGAGGAGGGCGGCAACTGGTGCCACCGCTCCAGCGAGGCGTCGATCATGAAGGCGCGGTTCGAGGCCGACGAGCGGTTCAACCTGGCGTGCTCGGGCGCGAACTCCGACCGGCTGCGCACCGAGCAGCTGCCGTCGTTGCGCAAGATCGCCGGTTCGCACCGGGTCGTGGCGCTCGTGGTGGCCATCGGGGCGAACGACGACCCGAAGTTCGCGGACGTCCTCAACACGTGCGTGCAGGCGTGGGGTGCCCGCAACGACTGCACGTCGCGGGTGGCTCCGGAGTGGACCAAGCGGGTCGCGAAGATGGTCCCCAAGGTAGAGAACACGCTGCACGCCATCCGCCAGACCATGCGTGACTCGGGCTACCTCGACTCGTCCTACCAGCTCGTCGTGCAGTCCTACGCGGCGCCGGTCGCGCCGGACATGGCGAAGTCGCTGCAGAACCTCTCCGGCTGCCCGCTGCGCACCGCCGACCTGCGGTGGGTCGTCGACGAGGGCGTGCCGGAGCTCTCCAACAGCCTGCGTGCGGCGGCCGCGAAGGTCAACGCCCGGTTCCTCGACCTCGCACGGGCCGGTGAGGGCCACGAGGCGTGCGCGGGCGGGTCGTCATCGGACGAGGAGTGGTTCACCCGGCTCGCGGTGGACTGGGACGGGCTGAAGGACGACCGGCGGTCGGCGCACGCGTTGCAGGAGTCGTTCCACCCCAACGCCCGCGGCCACCAGCAGTTCGCGAACTGCCTGAGCGAGTTCCTGGCCGCGGGCGCACGCGACGGGGCGTGCGTGCCGAAGCTCGACGGCACGCTCGGGCTCACCACCGAAAGCTGACCTCGCGCGGCCAGCCGGGATCGCCGGTGTGCGCGAACCGGGCCCACGCCCGTGCGATGTCGCCGCGGAACATGGCGGGCACGTCCGCACCGTGGTGCGCGGGTGTGCGGGCGTACACGGACCGGTAGGCGTTCGCCTCGTCGGCCAGCCGGGTCGTGGGGCGCTGGAACAGGTCCACGTCCTCGTCGGCGGTGTGGCAGGTCAGCACGTCGACGTCGTACGGGCCGTCCAGCGGGCTGCGCGGCAGGGTGTCGCCGTCGATGATCGGCTGGTACAGCACGACGTCCGCCGGCTTCTCGCGCTGGGTCGTGGCCGCTTCGGCCGGTGTGAAGAACCGTCCGGCGAGGCTGTGCAGGACCGCCCGGTGGAACAGGCCTTTCGCGGCGGGCATGACCATGAGGCTGGCGACGGCCTGGGCGCCGGAGGACTGGCCGGCGACCGTGACGTTGCCGGGATCGCCGCCGTACCGCGCGATGTTGCGCCGGACCCACCGCAACGCCGAGACGATGTCGAGCAGCCCGCGGTTGTGCGGAAAGCCTTCCACGGCACCGTATCCGTCCTCGGCGAGGCGGTAGTCGCAGCTGACGAACACCACCCCGAGGCCGGCCAGCACGTCACCGGCGTACTCGGGTTGCGCCGACGTGCCGGTGGTGTTGGCGCCACCGTGCACCCACAGCAGCACCGGTCCGTCCCCTGTGGACCAGACGTTGAGCGTGTGCCGGTCGCCGAACGCGCCGGTCGGCTCGCCGTCGTGGTCGACCGGCGGGCGGAGGCGCAGCTCCCCCGCCGCCGGTTCGGCGTAGCGGATGCCCAGGTGCGCGGTCAGGCCTGCACCGCCAGCGGGACAGACGGCAGCACGCGCAGGTTCGCGGCCGCGCGTTCCAGCTGCGACAGCACACTCGGTCGCAGGCTCGCGATCTCCTGGTCGGCCGCGGGTCCCGCCGACTCCTGCAGCAGCACCTGCATCGGGTGCTCGCCCTCGGCCTCGGCGACCGCGAGCACCCGGAAGCTGGTGCCGGGCGGGAAGACGACGCGTTCCTCGGTGGCCACCGCGACCCGGTCGGCCACCTCGACCCTGCGGCCGTTCACCGACCACAGCAGGTACTCGACCGCGCCCTCGACGCGCTGGGTGGGGTTCGCGACGGCGTCGAGCAGCCCGTGCTCGACCAGGACGTCACCACTGCGGTAGCGACGCGGTCCGGTCGGGCCGCTGGCACCCCAGACCGTCACCACGCCGCTGTGCACGGGCAGGCGGTTCAGGCCGGAGACGATGCACGCGACGTACGGCCGCAACCGCCCGAGGCGGCCCATCCTGAGCGTCTCGACGACCATCTCCTCGTCCTGCGACACGCACGCGAGCAGTGCCGTCAGGTCGGTGACCATCGCCTCGAACGCCGCCGGGTCCTCCTCCGCGTCCGGCCGTTGCGCCAGCAGCCGGCACACGGTCGCCGCGTGCACGCCGTAGCGTTCGCCCAGCGCGCGGCGGACGGCGTCGCGTTCGACCTCGGAGCTGCTGTGGTCGGGTGCCACGATCTCGCGTTCACCGCTGTTCTGCGAGGGGAGCTCCCACGAGGCCAGCGGCTGGGCGGGCAGCGGGCCGTCGACGCGGAACCGCACGGCGGCGGCATCCGGGTCCGACGACGGGTAGGCGGCCTCCTCGGGCTCGGTCAGCGCGTGCGACGTCACCGCGGCCATGGCGGGACCGGGATCGGCGGTCACGACACCGAAGGCGGGCCGCGTCGGCGGCTCGGCGTCGGAGGTCACGGCACCGAAAGCGGGTCGCGTCGGCGGCTCGGCGTCGGAGGTCACCGCGCCGAAGGCCGGGCGGACCGGCGCGTCGGAGTCGACCGGCACACCCGCGAACAACGGCCGCGAGGACTCGGGTTCGGCGAACGCGGACCGCACCGGCGGGTCGGCGTCGACCGGGATCCCGGCGAACGTGGCCCGCGGCGGTTCCGGCTCGTAGGCGGGCCGCGGCTCGCGGTTGGCCGTCACCCCGCTGCCGAACGTGGGCCGCACCGGCTCCGGTTCGATGCTCGCGTACGCGGGCCGTTCCGGCTCGGCCGGTGTCACAGCCGCGAAGAACCCGGTGCCGTTGTCCGCGGAGTCCCGCTGCGACAACGCGTGCGCGGCCGCACCCAGCGCCGCCGCGATGTTCGTGCCCTGCCCGGTGGTGGACCCGAACCCGGCCCTGCCTCCCGGCCCGGTGTTCCCTTCGGCCCCGGTGCCCGCACCTAACGCCGTGTCATGCGCAGCGCCCGTGCCGGACGGCGTGCTCGACCCGAACGCCGTGTTGCGCCCGCTGCCCGTGTCGGACGGCGTGCCCGACCCGAACGCCGTGTCGCGCCCGGCACTCCCACCGAACGCCACGTCATGCGCGGCACCCGCGCCGGACGACGTGCCCGACCCGAACGCCGCGTCGCGCCCGGCACTCGCACCGAACGCCACGTCGTGCCCGGCACCCGTGCCGGACGGCGTGCCCGACCCGAACGCCGCGTCGTGCCCGGCGCTCGACCCGAACGCCGCGGTGGGCGCGGTGGCCACGCCGGACGCCGTGCTCGTGCCGAACGCGGCGCCCGGCTCGGCCGCGTGCGCCGGAGCGGCGTGCTGCGGCACGGACGGCGGAGGCGGTGGCGGCGGGGACACCTCGGCGTCGCAGAACACGACCCGCAGCAGCTTGCGCACCTCGGGCTCAAGGCGTTCCACGAGGGCGGCGCCGTGCACCGCGACCGCACCGGGCGTCGTGCGCCCAGGGGTGCCCACGGTCAGCCGCGCCCACTCCGGGTCGACGGCCTGGGACCGGACCTCGGCCGCGTTGTACGGCTCGTCGTGCTCACGCACCCACAGGCCGGAGGGCACGACTTCGAGCACAACGCCGTCACCGAGCGAGAACACGCCCGGCGAGACCTCGTTCAGCCCCGGCACCGGCGCGCGGTAGCCGGACACGACCGGCACGCTCTCGTGCGGGATGCACTGCACCTCGGTCACGAACGGCCGCCACGTCTGCTGCCCGCGCGGGTCGACCGCGATCACCGCGGGACCGCCGCTGCGCAGGTTGCCGACCGGCAGGCCGGTGAACATCGCGATCGGCTCACCCAGCTCGTCGGCGACGAGCCGGCCGAGCGAGGCGTCGATGCCGTAGGGCACCAGCCGCACCCGCGACCGCGCCGCCTGGGGCAGCGCGGTGAGCAGGCGGCAGACCTCCTCGGTGGGGATCGCCGACTGGCCGGGACCGCCGACGACGACGGTCAGCACGTTGTCGCGGCACGGCAGCGCCACGATCGGGCGGGAGTCCGGCGCGGCCGGGTCGAACGGCGGCTGCTGCGCGCGCAGCCACAGTCCGGACGGGACAGGTTCGGAGATGCCGATCTCACCGGTCGGCCACGGCGAGTTCGGGTCCATCGCCTCCCACTGCGGCACCGGGAAGCGGCGGCCGAACGGCATCGGCGAGGCGTTCGGCTGGAACCGCAGCCAGCTGCCGTAGCCCTGGGTGCCGACGACGAACGCGGCACCCGGCACGGTCGTCAGCACGCCGTCCGGTGCCACGACCTCGGCCTGCAACTGCTCGGCCAGCCACTGCGCGGGCGCGGTGGGACGCATCGTGCCCGCGTGCGAGACCGCGAGCCGGATCGGGCCGCGGCCGCTGAGCGCGGTCACGACGTGCGGCCAGAACGTGGTCTGGTCACCGCTGGGGAAGTCGACGACGACAACGGTGCGGCCGCGGTCGGCCGGCAGCGTGCGGGCGAGCCCGGTCGCGCCCTGGCTCGGGCCCTCGGGAGCGGAGACGACGAGCGTGGCACCGACGAAGTTCGCCGCGAACGGTGTCCGCTGCGGCAACGGTTCCGGCTCGTAGTCGTACTCGTAGGACCGGTCCGGTGCGGCCACGACCGGCTCGACCGGCTGCAGCGCCTGTTCCTGGGCCTGTGAGTGCACCTGCTGCACCTGTTGCGTCTGTTGGTCGCCGCGGGCGGCGGCACGTCGGCCCATCAAGCGCCTGATCACCTCCGTGCCATCCCGTTCACTCGCCCTTTCGGTGTAACCGGGCAACGGTCGTGCACGCTATCAAGAGGCGTACTTGCTCCGTCACCCAGTCAGGTTATTTGGTGTCATCCGATCGATACCCACACCGCGGTCGCCCGTCCACACACCCCGTGCGGGCCGATGATGGCCGACGCGGAGTACGCCTTGCGCCCGTCCCGGCCAAGCTCCCACGCCAGGAGCACGTGGTCCACGTCCAGTTCGACCGGCTGCTCCACTTGGGCGACGAAGGTGCCGAGCACGAACGCGGGACCACCGTCGGGTGCCACCGGCTGAGCCGACGGGCAGTCGAGCGCGGCCCAGACGACCTCCGGCAGGACGTGCCGCCCGTCGTTCGGCAGTACGGCGGACGGCCGCCACACCCCGGCCCACTCCGCGCGCCCGTCCAGCGGCCCGAGCAGCGCGCCGATGCCGTCGTCACGGCCGGGACCGCAGCCGAAGCACGTCGGGAACGGGTGGTTGTCGCGCCACGGCACCTTCGCGGCCGCCGCACGGGCCTCCTCCAGGGTCGGCGCCGGCGGCACCGCGAGGTCGAGCGCCGCGGGCTGCGCCGAGGCGATCACGACGTCGCCGTCGAGCAGCTCACCGTCGCGGACCTGCATCTCGCGGTCGAGCGGCACCGGCTTGCGCAACCGCACGCTGACCGGACCGGCGCCCACGTGCGCGGCGAGCCGGCCGCAGACGTACCCGCCGTTGCCCGTTCCCGGCGGCCCGTTGAACCGGCTGCCGATCGTCACGGTGCTCATGTCTGGTCCCCTTCCAGGTACACCCACTGGCCGTTCTCCCGGACGAACCGGCTGCGTTCGTGCACGACACCGCCGACGTAGTGCGCCCGGAACTCCACGACGCCCTCGTTCTGGAGCAGTCCGCCGTTCTCGGTCGACAGGATCTCGAGCTTCAGCCAGCGGTCGTTGTCGCCCGTTCCCGCGGTCGACGGCCGGTGCCGCGAGTGCCAGGTGCGCAGCAGGTAGTCCTCATCGGACACCGCGAAAGCGCTGTAGCGAGAACGCATGAGCTGCTCCGCGGTCGCCGCCTTGCGGGCGCCCGAGTGCAGCGCGCCACAGCAGTCCACATAGGACTGGCCGGTGCCGCAGGGACACAGTTTGTTGTTCACGTGCACATTGTGCCTGGTGAACCCGATAGAACCGATGGCGCACCGCGTACGTACCCCCTGTCAAGACTGACTCGCGGGAGGCATAGGAGGCCGCACGTGACCGTCGAGAGCAGGGTGGACCTGGTTCCGCTGCGCACGTGGTTCGGGCTGCGCTGGCGCGGCTACGACCGCGCCGAGGTGGACGACTACGTCGCCGAACTGGAGGCCGAGCTGCGCCTGGTGACCGCCGACCGGGACGCGTCGGAGGCCCGTGCCGACGCGCTGGCCAGCAGGTTGATGTCGGTGCAGGAGGAGAACGCGGCACTGCAGGACGGGCTGCACCGCATCTGCCTGACCCCGATCGACCCCAAGGGCCTGCCCGAACGGCTCGCGCGCATGGTCGCGCTGGCCGAGGAGGAACGCCGCGAGGTCATCAGGGACGCGCAGCTCAGGGCGTTGATGATCGTCGGCGAGGCCGAGGCCCGCGCCCGCGGGCTCGAGGAGGAGGCGGCGGCCAAGCGCGAGGAGGTGCGCGAGGACTTCCGGCTCGCCATGTCCGCCCGCCGTGCCGAGGCGATGCGGGCACTCGCGGAACTGCGTGACGTGGCGCTGGACGAGGCCGAGCGGATCGTCGCCGAGGCCAGGGTGCGACGCGCCGGAATCGAGCACGACAGATGACCTGGGCCGGTTGCCGGACTGTCGTGAACGGAGGTTCTCCGGCTGACTGATCGACGCGAACCCGAAGCTGCCGACCGCCGTCGCGCAGGCCTGTGGACGTCACCGGGCTCGGTGTGCTTGAGCCGGTGACGTGGGAGGTCGTCCGCGCTAGTCGCCGTCGTGGAAGTCCGGCACGGTCGTCCCACCCGACTGCCAGTCGGGCCGGATGACCGCGTAGCCGACGGAGTCGTGCCGGGTGCCGTCCGCGTCCGGCCACGCCCTGCGGTAGTGCGCTTCCTTGACGTACCCGCACTGCCGCAGGACGCGGCGCATCGCCACGTTGTCCTGCCTGGTCGTGGCCTCGATCCGCTCGACGTGGGCCAGCTCGGTGAAGACCTTGTCGGTGAGCCAGCGCACCGCGGCGCGGCCGAGGCCCCTGCCGCGGTGCCGCCCGCTGATCCGCAGGTCGAACATCGGCGTCTCGTCACCCAGGTCGAACAGCCGGACGACGCCGGCCCGCACGCCGCCGACCTCGATCCAGTACGTGTCGTCGTAGTGGCCGTCCCGCACGCGGTCGAGCACTCCGGCGCGGTCCACGGTGGCGTTCGCGTGGAACGGCCACGGCTCGCCGGCGAGGAAGTCGGCCAGTGCCTCCGCCTCGCCGGCGTCGAACCGCCGGAACAAGCTAGTCCCTCTCGATCAGGTGGCCCACCACGTCCGGGCCGGGATGCGTGTGACCCGACCCGTCACGGCGCGGGTCGACGGCGGGCAGCTCGACCGGCGTGCCCTTGTCGTCCGCACCGGCCGGCCGGGAACCGATCCACGCCAGCACCAGGTGCGTCTCGCCCTTGAGGAACCGCTGCGACCGCACACCACCGGTCGCGCGCCCCTTGGCCGGGTACTCCGAGAACGGCGTGACCTTGACGCTCTGCCCGCTGGAGGTGACCACCATCGGCTCGCCGTGCGCGTCGTCGCCGGTCTTGATGGCACCGAAGAACACCACGTACGCGTCACCGCTGAGGTTGATGCCCGCCATGCCGCCGCCCTTGAGGCCCTGCGGCCGCACCAGCTTCGCGTCGTAGCGCAGCAACGACGAGTCCGAGCTGATGAACGCGAGCGTCTCCGTGCCGTCGTCCAGCCAGGTCGCGCCCACGACCTCGTCGCCGTCCTTGAGCGTGATGACCTCGAACTCGTCCGACCGCACCGGCCACTCCGGCGCACACACCTTGACCGTGCCGAGCTTCGTGCCGAGCGCGATGCCCGGCGAGTCCTTCGGGTCGAGCGGTGCGATGCCGACGACCTTCTCGCCCTTCTGCAGCGGCACCAGCTCGCTGGCCGCCATGCCACCGCGCAGGCTGACCGTGCCGCTCTGCTCCGGCAGCACCGGCAGCGGCAGCACGTCGGTCTTGAACGCCCGGCCCAGGTTCGTGATCAGCACGACCTGCCCGCGCGCCGTGGAGTGCACCACCGCGGACACCGCGTCGTGCTTCACCCGGCCCGCACGCCGCTTGCCCTCCGACGCCTCCTCCGACTCCGCCGCGGTGCGCGCGACGAGCCCGGTGGCGCTCAGGACGACCTGGCACGGGTCGTCCGCGACCTCCAGCGGCCCGGCCGGCTTCGACGCCGCCAGCACCTCCTTGAGGTCACCGTCGATGAGGCTCGTCCTGCGCTCGCCGCCCAGCTCCTTGGCCACGGCCGCCAGCTCGCTCGACACGAGCTTCTTCAGGACGCCCTCGTCCTCCAGGATCGCCGTCAGCTCCGCGATCTCCCTGGAGAGCTTCTCCTGCTCGCCCTCCAGCTCGATCTTGTCGTACCGGGTGAGGCGGCGCAGCGGCGTGTCGAGGATGTAGGACGCCTGGATCTCCGACAGCTTGAACTGCTTCATCAGGCCGTCCTTGGCGGCAGCGGCGTTCTCACTGCCCCGGATCAGCTTGATGACCTTGTCGATGTCGAGCAGCGCCTTGAGCAGGCCCTCGACCAGGTGCAACCGCTCCTCGCGCTTGCGCCTGCGGAACTTCGTGCGCCGCGTGACGACCTCGTAGCGGTGCTTGAGGAAGACCTCCAGCAGCTCCTTGAGCCCGAGCGTCTGCGGCTGCCCGTCGACCAGCACCAGGTTGTTGATGCCGAACGACTGCTCCATCGGCGTCAACCGGTACAGGTCCGCCAGCAACGCCTGCGGGTTCACCCCGACCTTGCACTCGATGACGAGCCGGATGCCGTTCTCGCGGTCGGTGAGGTCCTTGACGTCCGCGATGCCGGTGAGCCGCTTCGACTTGTTGACCTCGTCGGTGATCTTCTCGACGATCCGCTCGGCCCCCACGCCGTACGGCAGCTGCGTGACCGTGATCGCCTGCCGCCCCCTGCTGCCCTCCAGCAGCCCGATCTCGACCTTGGCCCGCATCCTGACCACGCCGCGCCCGGTCTCGTAGGCCTTGCGGACCTCGTCGAGCCCCAGCAGCATGCCGCCGGTCGGCAGGTCGGGACCGGGCACGAACTCCATGAGCTTGTCGAGGCTCGCGTCCGGGTGCGAGATCAGCCACCGCGCCGCCCCGACGACCTCGCGCAGGTTGTGCGGGATCATGTTCGTCGCCATGCCGACCGCGATGCCGGACGTGCCGTTGACCAGCAGGTTCGGGAACGCCGCCGGAAGCACCGACGGCTCTTCGAGCGACCCGTCGTAGTTCGGCCGGAAGTCGACGGTCTCCTCGTTGAGCTCACCGACGAGCTGCATGGCCACCGGCGACATGCGGCACTCGGTGTACCGCGCGGCCGCGGGCCCGTCGTCGGGCGACCCGAAGTTGCCGTGCCCGTCGATGAGCGGCTCGTTGAGGCTGAAGTCCTGCGCGAGCCGGACCAACGCGTCGTAGATCGCCGTGTCACCGTGCGGGTGGTACTTGCCCATGCAGTCGCCCGTCACACGCGCCGACTTCACGTACGCGTGGTTCGGCCGGTACCCCTGCTCGTGCATCGAGTAGAGGATCCGCCGGTGCACCGGCTTGAGCCCGTCCCGCGCGTCCGGCAACGCCCGCGAGTGGATGACCGAGTACGCGTACTCCAGGTACGAGTCCTCGATCTCGGTCTTCAGCGAGTTGTCGAGCACCGTCGCGCCGGCCCGGTCGAACGCGGCGGGGTCGACCTTGGTCGTGGATCCCTTGCGGCGTGCCATGAGTCTTGTTGCTCTTTCTCAGCAGGAGGTGGTTCGGAGGTCTGTGGTGCGCCGGTGTCCGGCGGCGGTGCGCTGGTCCGGGGGCCGGGCGAGTCGGCTCGGCAACGCCGGGGCGGTGCGGAGGCCCGGTGGACGCGCGAGCCGCGGGAAGGCGCGGGCGGCCGGGCCACGCACGGCGCGGGCCGGCTGTCCGGGCGTGTGGCAACCGCTCGACGCCCGATCAGCCACACCCGCCCCCGTGCGACGGCCGACCAGCCCCGGCTCAACCTCCACCGGGCCCCACGGCCGTGCCGCGGCGGACACCGCGCGTGTCACTTGCGTTGTCACAGCTCGATGTCCTCCTTCCACGAGCGACGAGCCGGGTGCCCTACAGGTCGATCGCCGCCTGGTCGACCCGCGCGGCCGACTCGACGAGCCAGTTGCGGCGCGGTTCGACCTTCTCGCCCATCAGCAGTTCCAGCGCGATCTCGGCGGCCTCGACGTCGTCCATCGTGATGCGGCGGACCGCCCGGGTCGCGGGGTTCATCGTGGTCTCCCACAGCTCGTCCGCGTCCATCTCGCCGAGCCCCTTGAACCGCGGCACCGGCGTCACGACCTGCTTGCCGGCCTTCTCCAGCTGCGCGACCTTCTGCTCCATCTGGCGCTGGGTGAAGGTGAAGTGCGTCTCGGGGTTGCGGCCGCGGGTCATGACCTTGTGCAACGGCGGCATGGCCGCGTAGAGCCGGCCGCTCTCGATGACCGGGCGCATGTACTTGGCGAACAACGTGATCAGCAACGTCCGGATGTGGCTGCCGTCGACGTCCGCGTCGGCCATCAGGATCACGCGGCCGTAGCGCATCTGCGCGATGTCGAACGTGCGGCCGGTGCCGGCGCCCAGTACCTGGACGATGGAGGCGATCTCGGCGTTGCGCAGCGTGTCGGCGAGCGAGGCCTTCTGGACGTTGAGGATCTTGCCGCGCAACGGGAGCAGCGCCTGGTACTCGGACACGCGGGCCATGCGCGCCGAGCCGAGTGCGCTGTCGCCTTCCACGAGGAACAGCTCCGACCGCGACACACCTGTCGTCCGGCAGTCGACCAGCTTCGCGGGCATCGCCGCGCCCTCCAGCGCCGTCTTGCGGCGGGCGGCGTCCTTCTGCTGCTTCTGGGTCAGCCGGACGCGCGAGGCGTCGACGACCTTCTGCAGCACGGTCTTGGCCTCGACCTTGGTCTTGCGGTCCTCGGTCCAGGCCCGCACCTGCTGGTCGACGATGCCCTGCAGCACCTTCGTGATGCCGGCGGTGGAGAGCTCGTCCTTGGTCTGCGAGGTGAACTGGGGTTCGGGGATGCGCACGTGGACGACGGCGGTCATGCCTTCGAGGACGTCGTCCAGGGTGGGCGGGTCCTCCTTGGGCTTGAGCAGGCCGCGGGTCTTGGAGATGGCGTCCTGGACGGCCTTCAGCACGGCGCGGTCGAAGCCACGGCGGTGGGTGCCGCCGTGGACGTTGCGGATGGTGTTGGTGAAGCACTCGACGGTGCGTTCGTAGCCGGTGCCCCAGCGCAGGGCGACCTCGACCTCGGCTTGACGCTCCACTTTGGACCGCATCACGCCGTTCTCGTCGGCGGCGTTCTCGTAGTAGGTGCCGGAGCCGGTGATCACGAGGGTGCCGGAGACGGCGCGGTCGCCGGACGGGGCCAGGAAGTCGACCATGTCGGTCAGGCCGTTGGGGTAGTGGAAGACCTCTTCGGAGATGTTGTCTTCCAGCGCCGTGCGCAGCACGTAGGTGACGCCGGGCACGAGGAACGCGGTGTTGCGCAGCTTCGTCCGGACGGCCTCGACGTCGAGTGCGGCGCCGTTCTCGAAGTAGCGGGCGTCGTACCAGTAGCGGATCGAGGTGCCGGTGGACTCGGTGCGCTTCATCTTGCCGACGACGTTCAGGCCGGACTGGCGGGTGAACCTGGCCTTCGGGCCGGGGCCGTCGAACACACCGGGAACGCCGTGGGCGAACGACATCTCGTGCACCTTGCCGGCGCGGCGCACGGTGACGTCGAAGCGGTGGGAGAGGGCGTTGACGGCCGAGGCGCCGACGCCGTGCAGGCCGCCGGAGGTCTTGTAGCCGGAGCCGCCGAACTTGCCGCCCGCGTGGAGCTTGGTGAGGACGAGTTCCACACCGGACAGACCGGACTTCGCGTGCACGTCGGTCGGGATGCCGCGGCCGTCGTCGTCGACCTGGACGCTGCCGTCGGCGTGCAGGGTGACGGTGATCCGGGAGGCGTGGCCGGCCACGCCCTCGTCGGTGGAGTTGTCGACGATCTCGCTGAAGAGGTGGTTGATGCCCCGGCTGTCGGTGGACCCGATGTACATGCCTGGCCGCTTGCGGACGGCCTCCAGACCTTCGAGGTGCGTCAGGTCGTCGGCCCCGTACAGGGTCTCTGCGGTCACGGGTATTTCTCCCAGCTTGTGTGCGGACTGCCAGCAGGGTATCCGCACGGTCGGACACTTTTTTGCATGCGGCCCGCCTCGGACGGCCAAACCGCCCTGGGTGGTGCGTCACATCGAGGCTCAAGCACGCCGCGAGGACCCTCTGAGCTGCGAAAACACAACGCTTCAACCCAAACGAGAAGAAACTCGCGCATATCGCGCGCGCAAGCGCGTTCCGCAGGCCGGATACCCGAGCACGTGCGGCCGCAACCCGGCATCCGGAGCTGCGCGGTTTCGGCGTCCTATGTGGACACGAGGACGGGCGGGAGGCAGGTCGGCGGCGCGCGGGCCCGAGGTTGCGCGCGAGACCGTTCCGAGACCTTCCCGAAACGGACCCGTGAACCGGGATGAACACCGGCACGTATGCCCCGGTGTCGGAACGGACGACCGGGACGGAGTGATCACGTGCGGCACGGTGTGGACCCGGGTCTCTTCCAGCAGACCGCGCACAGCCCGTCCTACTTCGAGCTGGCGCGCACCGGCGTGGGAGAGCCGGAGGCGTCCATCCGGCCCAACGTGGTCGTGGTGAAGAGCCTCGGCAAGAACTTCGGGCCGCACGGCATCCGGTTCGGCCACCTGGTCGCGAACCCAGGGTGGACCGACCACCCGAGTCACTCCGGCGAACCGTCGCCGCTGAAGCACAGCGCCTAGCCCCTTCGGGCGTCGAACTCATTTCTCCGAAAGGTTGCCCAGAGATGTCATCACCGCACGTCCTCAGCGGTCGGCGCGGCCAGGTGGCTGCGGCCGCGCTGGTGGCGGCCACACTGCTCAACGCGGCGTTGTTCGGCGGCACCAACGCCACGGCGTCCTCGCACCGCGAGGCACCGCTGATCGCGGGTGACCCGGCCGTGGACAACACGGACCTGTACGCGTTCGTCAGCCCGGACCACAAGGACACCGTCACGCTGATCGGCAACTGGTCGCCGTTCCAGGAGCCCAACGGTGGTCCGAACTTCTTCCCGTGGGCCACGGACGCGCAGTACGACCTCAACATCGACAACGACGGCGACGCGAAAGCCGACGTGGTGCTGCGCTGGCAGTTCCACAACGACGACCGCCGCAAGAACAACACGTTCCTCTACACCAACGGCGTGGTCGACTCGCTGGACGACGAGAACCTGCTGTTCCGCCAGCGCTACGACATCGAGGCGATCTACGAGAACGGCCAGAAGGTCAAGCTCGTCAACGACGCCCCGGTCGCGCCGTCACCGAACGGCGCGGCGTCGATGCCGGACTTCAAGAAGCTGCGCGACCAGGCGACCGTGCAGATCCCCGGTGGCGGCAAGGTCTACGTCGGTCCGTCGGAGGACTCTTTCTTCCTGGACCTGCGGGTGTTCGACCTGCTCTACGGCGGCAACCTGAGCGAGGTCGGGCAGGACACGCTGCGCGGCTACAACGTCAACACGATCGCGATCCAGCTGCCCAAGCACGCGCTGGCGTTGAAGAACGACGTGCACCGCAACCCGAACATCGGCGTCTGGAGCACGACGCAGCGCCGCACGATGAAGCTCTCGCCGGGCAAGGCGGAGGCGGTCGGTGACTTCGTGCAGGTCTCACGGCTGGGCAACCCGCTGGTCAACGAGGTCGTGGCACCCGCGGGCCTCAAGGACGCGTTCAACGGCCTGCGCCCCGACCAGGACGCCGGCGTGAAGGAGCTGGTCGACCGGGTGGTGAACCCGGAGCTGCCGAAGCTGGTCGAGGCGATCTACAAGATCCCGGCGCCGAAGGGCCAGCGCGACGACCTGGCGGAGATCTTCCTGACCGGTGTCACGAAGAAGCTCGGCGGGCAGATCGACGCCGACCTGAACTCGCAGATCAACAACGCCGACGTGGACCCGAAGCGGTTCCGGCCCTCGGAGATGCTGCGGCTGAACATGATGATCGACCCGAACCCCAACCCGAACCGGCTGGGCCTGCTCGCCGGTGACACGCAGGGCTTCCCGAACGGCCGCCGGCTCACCGACGACGTGGTGGACATCGGCCTGCAGGCGTTCGAGGGCGCGGCGGCCTCCGGCAAGCTCGTGGAGGCACTCGCGGCCGGTGACAAGGTCGACCAGAACGACCAGCCGTTCGAGGCGAGCTTCCCGTACGTGGCACTGCCCCGCAACGGCACGGCCGTCAACGCCTCCGGCACCACCGCCGAGGTCGCGGTCAACCCGGTCGGCAAGATCGGCAGCCTCGACCCGATGGCGATGACCACCGCGGTCGGCTCGGCACTGGTGTTCGGCGCCGGCTTCTTCCTGTGGCGCAAGCGCCAGGCCCACATCCGCAAGTACGGGTCGCACTCGAGGTGAAGTACCAGCAGCGGCAGGCCGTCGCGGTGGGTCTCCTGGTCACCGCGGCGCTTGTCCACCTTGCCGCCCCCGGTCCTGCCGACAGCAGGGCCGGGGGCGCGCCCCCTGTTCCCGTGGTGGCGCAGCAGAACGAGATGCACCGCGTGGTGCACCAGCTGCAGCAGCGCCTGCACCGGGTGCCCGACGACACCTCGTCGTGGGCGCGGCTCGGTGCGTCCTATGTGGAGTTGGCCAGGGTCACGGCCGACCCGTCGTACTACGCGAAGGCCGAGGGCGCGTTGCGCAACGCGGGCGACACGGGCCTGGCCGCCGTCGGCATGGGCACGCTGGCCAACGCCCGCCACGACTTTCACACGGCCCGCGACCAGGCCAGGAAGGCCATCGCCGCGATGCCCGGCTCCGCCGAGGCGTACGGCGTGCTGGCCGACGCGTTGACGCAGCTCGGCGACGACGCGGGCGCGCAGGACGCGGTGCAGAAGATGCTGGACCTCAAACCGGGCACGGCGTCGTTCGCCCGCGCCTCCTTCCACCTGGAGCTCCACGGCGACGTCGACGGCGCCCGCGCCGCGATGACCCGCGCGCTGACCGCGGCCGCGACGCCCGAGGAGATCGCTTTCTGCCGGTACCGGCTGGGCGAGCTCGCGTTCGACCACAACCGGCTCGACGAAGCCGCTCAGCACTACGAGCAGGGTCTGGCGGCGAGAGGAGACGACATGACCCTCACCCAGGGCAAGGCGAAGGTCGCGGCGGCACGGGGCGAGGTCCCGGTCGCGATCGAGGACTACCGCAGGCTCGTGGCGCGCGCTCCCCTGCCCCAGTACCTGCAGGAGTACGCGGAGCTGCTGGAGGCCGCCGGCCGCGGCGGCGAGGCGGCCAGGCAGTACGAGGTGCTGTCGGAGCAGCAGCGGTTGATGGAGTCGCAGGGCGCCTCCGACGACCTCGCCGCGGCGCTCGTGGCGGCGGACCGCGGTGACGGCGTGCAGGCGTTGCGCCGGGCCGAGACCGAGTGGAGCAAGCGGCAGAGCGTGTTCGTCGCCGACGCGATGGCGTGGGCGCTGCACGTGAGCGGACGGGACGCCGAAGCGTTGACCTACTCCGACCGGGCCGCCTCGCTGGGCTGGCAGAACGCGACGTTCTCCTACCACCGCGGGATGATCCTGGCCGCGCTCGGCCGGGTCGCCGAGGCGCAGGAGGCGCTGGTGCACGCGTTGCGGCTGAACGCGAACTTCTCGCCGTTGCAGGCGCTGAAGGCGGGCCGCAAGCTCGCCGAGCTGCGGGGCGGCCGGTGAGGTACGCCGTCATCGGCGCGTTGCTGCTGGCCGGTTTCCTCGGCCTGCAGGGTGAGGCGTTCGGGCACCCGCTGGGCAACTTCAGCGTGAACCACTACCACGGCCTGCACCTGCACCCCGACCGGATCGACCTGAGGACGGTGGTCGACGTCGCGGAGATCCCGACGTTGCAGGAGAACCTGAAGGACCGCGACGCCGGACGCTGGTGCGACGAGGTGGCCGGCAGCGACCTGTCCTCCGTCGACGGCCGCCGCATCACCTGGACCGTCTCCAGCGCCACCAAACAGCACCCGGTCGGCCAGGCGGACCTGGTCACCACCCGGCTGGTCTGCGAGCTCACCGCCAAGGTCGACCTCGGCCGGCCGGCCCGCCTGGAGTTCCACGACTCCTCGGCCGCCGACCGGGTGGGTTGGCGGGAGATCACCGCGGCCGGCTCCGGCGTGCGGCTCACCGGCTCGCCGGTGCCCACCGAGAGCATCAGCGACGAGCTGCGGACCTATCCGGAGGACCTGCTCAGCAACCCGCTCGACGTCCGGACCGTCGCGTTCACCTCCCAGCCGGGCACCGGGTCGGAGCCGAAGCAGGCCACCGGTTCGCCGATCCAGTCGTTCAGCACGACCGCGGCCGCCCTCAACGACATCCTGGGCAGCGACGAGCTCACACCGTGGCTCGGGTTCCTGGCGGTGCTGCTGTCGCTCGTCCTCGGCGCCTCGCACGCCGCGTTGCCCGGTCACGGCAAGACGCTCATCGCCGCCTACCTCGCCGGCCGCCAGGGCACGCCGAAGGACGCGCTCGTCGTCGGCGCCTCGGTCACCGTGACGCACACCGGTGGCGTGCTGGTGCTCGGCCTGGTCATCAGCGCCTCCAGCGCGCTGGCCGGCGAGCAGGTGCTGCGCTGGCTCGGACTGGTCAGCGGCCTGCTGATCACGGTCATCGGCGTCGTGCTGCTGCGCTCTGCGCTGACCCGCGAACTCACCCTCGTGAGCGCCGGGCACGGCCACGGACATGGACACGGTCATGGACACGGGCACGGTCATGGACACGGGCACGGTCATGGACACGGGCACGGCTACAGCCGGGCGAACCTGATCGGCATGGGCGCCGCCAACGGCCTGGTCCCGTCACCCTCCGCGCTCGTCGTCCTGCTCGGGGCGATGGCGCTGGGCCGGACGTGGTTCGGCGTCCTGCTCGTCCTGGGCTACGGGTTCGGCATGGCCGCCACCCTCACCTGCGTCGGCCTGCTGCTGGTGAAAGCCCGCGACCGGGTCGGCCGACTTCTGGAGGGCCGTGCGACAAAACTGCTCTCGCATTACGCACCCGTCGGCACAGCGGCGATGGTGCTCGTCGTCGGCGGCTGGCTGACATTGCAGAACGTATAAATCACACCGATGTAAGAAGGGCCCGCATTCGGTCGGAATGCGGGCCCTTCTCCATCGTTCGGTCCTCTACATGTTCGCCACCACGAACGCCTTGCCCTCGCTGTTCTCGATGGCCACGGACTTCACCTTGTCGAGGGGAACGCTGACCATGCCCCGCACGGTCACCCCCTCGACCCGGCCCTTCTCGCTCGAGGTCCACACGTGGGCCTCCGACTTCGTCCCGTCGGCGCCGATGACGACGAGCTTGCACTTCTGCGCCGCGGGCAGGCCGTCGACCTTCGCCGTGACCAGGTAGCGGTCCTGCGAGGACGGTGCGACCTCCGCGACCAGCCTGATCGGCCCCGAGGTCCCCTCGCCGCTGACCGATGCGGAGACCGCAGCGTCAGGTGCCCGGTTCTGCATGAACACCGCGCCGCCACCGAACGCCACCACCGCGGCGACGGCCGCGGCGGCGAGGTAGCCCGGCCAGCGCCGGGGCTTGGCGTGCTGCGGCTCGGGCAGCTCCTCCACCGGCCGCGGGCTGGCTCTCGGCTGCGGGTCGGACACCCGCGGCTGCGGGATGACCGACTCCTGCCGGATCTGCCGCAGCGCACGCTGCAGCACCAGGTCCGACGGCGTGGGCTGGTCGGCTTCGAGCTCGTGCAGGAACGCCTCACGGGGCACCTCGTCGAGCACCACGCGGATCCGGCGGAAGTCGGCGACCTGCGCACGGCAGGGCCGGCAGCCCATCAGGTGCTGCTCCACGCCATGGCTCTCATGCGCGTCCAGAACGCCGAGCGCGTAGCAGCCAAGTGTGACCGCATCGTGCGCGCCAGCTGTCATACGACCTCCTCGTCGTCCCGAATCGACCCCCGCGGCGAAACGGTGTCACAAGGAAAACGGGCGGATAGGAGTGCTTGGTTCAGCGCGCGAACGGGTTGAATCCGAATTGCCCATAACAATGGCATTACGTAACCACCCGACTACCGATCACCGGCGTGCTGAGCTGGGCATTTCACTCGATCGGCGGACTCAAGCGCACCGGTCCGGCTACTGACACGTCTTTCGACGAACTACCGGTCGATCTTCGGACTCGATGAACACGGCGAGGCCGTCGAGCACGCGCGCGAGACCGAACTCGAACTCGTCCAGCGGGCGTTCGAACCCGCCCGAGTTCCAGATGTGGGTCATCATCGGCAGCCGCTCCGGCGTGAAGTGCTCCCACAGCGTCTCGCGGCCGTTCCACCAGTCCTCCTCGGACACACCCGTCTCGCGTTCGGCCTGCACGCGGTCCGCCATCGTCCGGCCGACGCCGTCGACGAACTGGGCGACCGTGGTCACCACCGCCACGATCTCCTCCGGCCGCAGGCCGAGGTCGGCCACGACGGCGTAGGCGGCGTCGTGGCGGGTCGTGGAGTGCGGGCCCGGTATCCGGCGCGAGGTGGCCAGCTGCAGCATCCACGGGTGCGCGCGGTACATCGACCACATCTGCCGCGCGAAGAACTCGAGCCCCTCCCGCCACGGCCCCGGCGGCGCCGGTTCGGTCTCGCCCCACACCGCGTCGACCATCAGGTCCAGCAGCTCGGACTTGCCGGGCACGTGCCGGTAGAGCGACATCGTCGTGAAGCCCAGCGTCTCGGCCACCCGGCGCATGGTGAGCGCCTCGACGCCTTCGGCGTCGGCCACCTTCACACCGGCCTCGACCACGCGCGCCTGGCTCAGGGCGGCCCTGGGCCCTCTGGTCGGCTCGGCCTGCGGCTCCCACAACAGGCGCACGCTGCGGTCCCGGTCGCTCTGCTTCACCCAGCTCCCCTTCGCACCCCGCTTGCCGTTGAATCCTAGAACCGTGTACAACGTACACTTGGTTTATCTCGTACACAGTTACAGCCATGGGGGTGAGGGCGTGGGACACGCGGTGCTCGCGGAAGGCCTGCGGAAGACCTACGACGGGAAGGCGGCGCTGGACGGGTTCGACCTGGCGGTGCCGGCGGGAACGGTGTGCGGGCTGCTCGGCCCGAACGGCGCGGGCAAGACGACGGCGGTGCGGATCCTGGCCACGTTGCTGCGCCTGGACGGCGGCCGGGCCGAGGTGGCGGGCTTCGACGTCGCCGGGGAGGCGCCGCAGGTGCGGCGGCACGTGGCGTTGAACGGCCAGCAGTCCACCGTGGACGACGTGCTGACCGGCCGGGAGAACCTGGTCATGTGGGGACGGCTCTACCACCTGACCCGCAGGCAGGCCGAGGCACGCGCGGCCGAGCTGCTGGAGCAGTTCGGGCTCACCGGCGCGGCCGACCAGCGCGTCAAGGCGTACTCGGGCGGCATGCGACGGCGCCTGGACCTGGCGTCGAGCTTCATCACGCGGCCGTCGGTGCTGTTCCTGGACGAGCCGACGACCGGCCTGGACCCGCGCAACCGCGGCGAGGTCTGGCGGGAGGTGAAGCGGGTCGTCGCCGAGGGGACGACGGTGCTGCTGACCACGCAGTACCTGGACGAGGCCGACCAGCTCGCCGACCAGGTCGTGGTGCTGGACAGCGGCAGGGTCGCCGCGCAGGGCACGCCGGACCAGCTCAAGTCGCGGCTCGGCGGCGACCGGATCGAGGTCGTGGTCCGCACGGCACAGGACCTGCCGGTCGTGGCCGGGGTGCTCGGGCCGGACGCCGAGGTGGATCACGACGCGTTCCGGGTGAGCGCGGCCGTGGCCGACCGGGTGGCGGCGCTGACGCGGGTCACGTCGGCGCTGGCGGCACACGGCGTCGAAGCGGAGGACATCGCGCTGCGGCGGCCGACGCTGGACGAGGTCTTCCTGGCCATCACGGGACACAAGGCGGGGGCGCGGGCGTGAACGCGGTGCGGTACGCGGCGGTCGACTCGTGGGTGGTCGCCAGGCGGGACCTGGTCCACTGGGTGCGCGAGCCGGTCAGGGTGGTCGCGAACCTGGCCTACCCGGTCATCTCGGTGCTGATCTTCGGGCTGGTGTTCGGCAGCGCCATGACCGTGTTCGGCGGCGGTGACTACGTCGAGTTCCTGCTGCCGGGCATGTTCGGCCAGACCGTCGCGTTCGGCGTCGGCACCACGATCATGATGGTGTCGATGGACGCCGACCGGGGCGTCACGGACCGGTTCCGCGCCTCGCCGATGTCGCAGACCGGCGTGGTGGCCGGGCGCAGCATCGCCGACCTGGTCAACTCCTCGCTGGAGCTGCTGGTGCTGGCGCTGTGCGGGCTGGTGCTCGGCTGGTCGTTCCACGGCGGGCTGCTCAACGCGCTGCTCGCGTTCGCGCTGTTGCTGTGGCTGCGGTTCGCGCTGGTGTGGGTCGGCATCTACCTCGGGTTGCTGGTAAAGCCGGAGGCGGCGCAGGCGTCGTGGATGTTCCTGTTCCCGCTGACGATGTTCGCGAACACGTTCGTCTCGCCGGAGCTGATGCCGGGGTGGCTGCGGGTGGTCGCGGAGTGGAACCCGCTGTCGTCCACGGTCGCCGCGGCGCGCGAGCTGTTCGGCAACCCCGGTGTCGGTGGCGACTCGTGGGCCGCGCAGCACCCGGTGCTACTGGCGGTGCTGTGGCCCGCGGTGTTCGTGGCGGTCTTCTGGCCGCTGTCGGTGCTGAAGTACCGGAACCTCAGCCGCTAGGGCGGCCCGGTAGCCGGTCCGGAACTGCTCGGCGAGCCAGTGCGCGAGCAGCCGCCGCCAGTTCCGGACCCTGGCCAGCTGCTCCGGCCGCAGCGCCGGGTCGTCCTCCCACTCCTGCCAGTCCTCGCCCGCGAGCCAGGCGATGCAGCCGGCGACGCGGTGGACCCGCAGCAGCGCCGGGTCGGGCCTGTGGCCGTAGCCGGTCCAGAACGCCTGCGGCAGCGTGGTTCCGTGCAGGTGGAGGTGTTCCTCGAACGCGGCGAGCTCGTCGAGCGGGTTGCCCTGGCCGGGGTTGTCCCAGTCGATCAGGGTGGCGTGCCCGTCGCCGACGATGATGTTGTGGAGGTTCACGTCGTTGTGCAGCAGGCCGACGGCGTGCACCTTCGCGAACGCGGCACCGACGCGTTCCCACACCTCGTCGGACACCGGCAGCGCCTCGGCGAGCGTCCGTCCCTCGACGTACTCGACCAGCACGTCACCGCGGCCGTTGTGCGCCAGCACCTCCGGTGCGCCGGGCACGACGAACTTCGGCAGGTCCCGCGCGACCTTGGGCTGCCGCAGCACGGCTTTGCGCCCGTCGGCCAGCGTCACGAGGTGCAGGACGTTGGTCAGCCCCTCGCCCGTCATGGGTTCGACGCGGACGGCGGTCTCCAGCAAGCGGAACAACACCCACCTCCAGCGTGGTACCGCGGCCGGCTGCGCGCGGTGCCCGCGTCAAGGACAACGGCCGCGGCTCCGCGGCGGTTCGACACCCCGGCCGTGAGCGGCGCGCGCCTGGGTGCGCGCCGCTCGGCTCACCGTCCTAGCCGGCCCAGAGGTCGCACCGGTGATCGGCCGGTGCGACCGGTCCGGTGGCGAACACCCGGACGTCCCGGCGGTCCCAGCCGGGCTGCCCGGTCGACGCGAACCGGCTCCACACCCGGACCATCTCGTCGCTGAGCCGCTGCTGCGGCGCGCTCAGCTCGACGGTGCCGTAGCGCAGCAGGAACGGCAGCTCGGAGCCGTGGTAGGCGCCGTAGGCGAACTCGGGCAGGCCGGGGAAGATCATCGGGGGCCGTGGTTCCGCGAACTCGTAGCCGAACGCCCCGGTCTGCGCGCGCAGCTCGTCCGTCGTGCACGACGACGTCATCGCGGTGAGCGCGGCGGACAGCGGCACCCGTTCGTCACCACCGGTGGGCGGGTACGCGGCGAGGATCCGCTGTGCCTTGGCCGCGCCGAACCCGGCGGTGAGCGCCTGTTCGTACGCCACGGCGTCCAGCGGCGGGTAGTACATCGCCACGAACACGGTCAGCTCGTCGCGCGTGGTGCCCGTGAGCACCGGGACGCGGTGGAAGTCGCCCTGCCGGAGCGCGGTGACCGGGTTGCGCGGCAACGCCTCCGTGCCGTAGGCGGGCGACGAGAACAACGGTGTCAGCTTCTTGACCTCCGCCGTCGGGAGGCCGCGCAGGCACGCGATGTCCGCGCACCCGTGCGGTGCCGTCCGGCCCGCCTCCTCGACCTGCTCGCGCGGCACCCAGGTGTGCTGGACCCGGTTCTCGCCGGCGGGAAGACCGAGCTGGCACGGTCCACTCTGGATGATCGCGCGGTGGAACAGGCCCTTGGTCCTGGGCGTGGTCAGCTGGGCACACGCCGACAGCCCGCCCGCCGACGCACCGAACAGCGTGACGTTGCGCGGGTCGCCACCGAACCGCCGGATGTTGCGCCGCACCCAGCCCAGCGCGGCCTGCTGGTCCGCCAGCCCGAACGCGCCGGAACCCGCGAGCCCCGGATACCCGAAGTACCCGAACGCGCCGAGCCGGTAGTTGACGGTGACCACGACGTTCCCGTTGCGCACCAACCGGTCGGTGCCGTAGTCGGACCCGGCGCCGCTGGCGAAGCCGCCGCCGTGCAGCCAGACCAGAACCGGCCGGTTGCCTGGCATCTTCGGCGTGGAGACGTTGAGGTACAGGCAGTCCTCGGTGTCACTGGCCGGACTGCCGAGCCCTGCGTCCTGCGCGCACCGGGGAGCGGGCCCGGTGGCGTCGCGGACGCCGCGCCACGGCGTGACCGGCTGCGGATCGCGCCACCGGTTGGCGCCGACGGGCGGCGCGGCGAAGGGGATGCCCTGGAAGGAGCCGTGGGTGCCCGACACGAGACCGGTGTCGGTGCGGATGACGTCGCCCGCGGCGTGTGCCGGGGCCGTGAGTGTGGTTGCGGCGAGCACGGCCGCGATGAAGGTTGTGGTTGAACGCATGTCAGGACCAACCTAGCCACGGGCGCAACCCCGTTTCAGGCCACCACGTCCGGGCGGCACACTGGTCCCGTGGAGCTCGGCGTGTTCACCCCAGGCGACCTCGACCCGTGCGCGATGGCCGACCTCGCCGTCGCCGCGGAGCAGGCCGGCCTCGACGTCTTCGCCGTCGGCGAGCACCACAACCCGCCGTACAACTCGTCCTCCCCCGCCACCCTGCTCGCCCACGTCGCGGCGCGGACCACCCGCCTGCAGCTGTCCACCGCCACCACGCTGATCACCACGAACGACCCGCGCCGCCTGCGGGCCGAGTACGCCACCCTGCACCACCTGGCACGCGGACGCACGGACCTGGTGCTGGGCCGCGGCAACACCGCCAGGGTGTTCGGCTGGTTCGGCCGGGAGATCGAGGACGGCCTGCGGCTGACCCTCGACCACTACGCGGTCCTCACCGACGGCTGGCCGGACCGCCCCTACCTCTGGCACGCCTGCGCCCACTCCCCCGAGATCGCCGACCTGGCCGCGGCCAACGACGACGGGCTGTTCGTGTTCGGGACCAGGAGCGACCACGTCGCCCGCTACCGCGACCAGACGGACCACCCGCGGCTCGGCGTCCTCGCCGCCGGCCTCGACGAGGGCCTGGAGCTCGCCCCGGACCGCCTGCTCGTCCACGTCAGGACCACGGCCGACGTCGAACGGCTCGGCCGCCTGCGGTGAGCCCGTTGGACGGCACCGGTCACCTCCGCACGGCGATCACCACCGCGACCACCAGGACGAGCACCCCGACCGCCACCGCCGAGCCCAGCACCCACGCCGCGTACACCGCGTACGCGACGAACTCGGAGCCGATCGCGGCCACCGAGGTCACGGTGGCCCGCGCGTCGGTGTCGATCCGGTGCTGCAGCTCGGTTTCCACATGCACCAGCACGAACCGGTACAGCCCGTAGAACAGTCCCAGCAGGACGATCGCCGCCGGCACCGCGAGCACCGCCGCGAGCACCAGCACCGCACCCGCCGCGAGCAACACCCAGCCACGCCACGGCAACCGCCCGGCCAGCGCCGCACCGGCCGCGCCCAGCAGCGGCACACCGATCGTGGCGAGCGGCACCCACACCGTGGGCACGTGCCAGTCCCGGGCCAGGAGCGTGAAGTACTCCTCGAACGCGTCCAGCGCGTACACCAGTGCCACCGCGATGACGGCGCGTCTGATGGGCACCGCCTCGCGCAGACCGGTCCGCAGGGTCGCCAGATAACCGTCCTCACCGGACGACGGGTCGCGCTCGGGTTCCGGGAACCGCAACGCGATCACCGACGACAGCAGGCACATCGCCACGCTGACCCAGCCGGCCAGCCGGTAGCCGCCGCAGGAGAACAGCACGGTCGCCACCACGGCGACCGGCACCTGGGCGATCAGCTCGATGGTGTCGACGCGGGCGTTCAACCGGCCGTAGGAGGCCTCGTCCCCGTTCGCCGCCAGGCCGTCGTAGAGCAACGCCTCGAACGCACCGGAGGTCAGCGTTCCGCCGAGGCCCCACAGCACGAACCCGGCCGCGAAGCCCCAGAACGACGGGAACAGCACCCAGGTCGCGTACCCGCAGGCCTGCAGCACCCCCGCGACGACCAGCGAGCCGCGCCGGGAGAACCGGTCGGCGATAGCACCGGACGGCACCTCGAAGAGCACGGCGGTGGTCGACCAGATGGCGAGCAGCACCGAGATCCGGGTGTCCGACAGCCCGCTGTCGGCGAAGAGCAACGCGTACAGCGCGTAGATCGGGACGAGGTGCGAACACCACGCCCACGCCGTCGCGGTTCTGGTCAGCTCAGTTGAAGATCAATGTCGTCGTCGCATGGCACAAGACTAAGCCGTCAGCGCCATCGATTAAATGGCGCTGACGGCTCGTAGCCGATCAGAAACCGGCTGTGATCTTCGTGAACGCCCAGTCGGACTGCGGGACGCCGGAGCAGTTCTCCGCCACCTGGCCGTCGCAGCCGCCGCGGTCGCGGTTGACCGACCAGAACGCGAGGCGTGCCAGGCCGTTCGCCTTGGCCCAGTCGCGGATCGCGGCCCAGTCGTCGACCGTGGTGACCTCGCGCTGGTCGGACAGGCCGTTCATGCCGGAGATGCCGACGTGCTTGAACGCCTCGGCGTCACTCCAGCCGAAGGTCGACTTCAGCTTGTTCTTCAGCCCGGTGGCCGCGCCGATGGTGTCGGTGCGGACGTTCGAGCTGCCGAAGTCGAACGGCATGATCGTGAACACGTCGATGTTCGCGTTCAGCGCCTTGGCCTGGTCGATCAGGCGAGCGCCGTAGGAGTTCGGCCCGGTGGTCGTGGTGCCGAACGTGACGATCGTCTGGATGCCCGGGTTGTTCTGCTTGACGATCTTCAGCGCGGTCAGGATCCGGTCCTGGACCACGGTGTTCTCGAACTCGTCGGAGTTCTCGATGTCGATGTCGATCGCCTTGAGCTTGTAGGCGTTGATCACCTGCTGGTAGGCGCCGGCCAGTGCCTCCGGCGTCGAGCAGTTCGGGCCCAGCTTGTTGCCGCTCCAGCCGCCGAACGACGGCACGACGTCACCGCCGGCCGCGCGGACGGAGTTGATCAGCTGCTGGTCCGCGCCACCGGTCAGCGGGCGCTGACCGTCCCACGCCGGGTTGCACCCGCCGCTGGACAGGACGAACGCCAGCGTGAACCACTTGACCCCGGTCGCGCTCATGACCTGCGTAGCGCTCGGCGGGTTGCCCCAGCCCAGGTACAGGTAGGGCGCGCCGCGACCGGTGCCGGGCAGCGGCGGGTTCGACGTGGTGGTGGTCGTGGTGGTGGTCGTCGTCGTGGTCGTGGTCGTGGTCGTCGTGCCGCCGCCGCCATCGCAGGCCGCACCGTTGATCTTGCAGTTGCTCGGGCTGCCACCCGAACCGCGGACGGTGAAGCCGAAGCTGGTCGACCCGCCGACGCCGACGTTGCCGTTCCAGGTGTTCTTCACCGTGACGTTCTGGCCGCTCGCGGTGTACGTGCCGTCCCACAGCGACGCGATCGACTGCCCGCTCGGCAGCGTGAACTCGACGGTCCACGACGTGAGCGCGGACGAGCCGCCGTTGCCGATCGTGTACTTGGCCTCGTAACCGCTGCCCCAGTCCGACGTCTTGGTGAACGCGGCCGTCACGCCCGTCGCACCGCTCGCGGGAGCGGCGAGCACGCCTCCGACCACGGCGGCCACCGCCACTCCGATGGTCAGGAACTGCCAGCGAAACCTCTTCATGGTGCTCCTTCACGTGCAGGGGTACGTGATGCCAAGGACGTTAACTGGTCTGGACCATTGGTTCAAGGGTGCGAATGCGAGCCCGTGAGAACGTTCGCCTACCTTGCAAGGCGATGAGAGCTGAAGAGATCGCCCGCCACATGGCCACCTGGACCGTCAGTCCGGACATCCAGGTCGTTCAAACCCGATACCGGCAGGAACTGGCACAGATCTGGCAGGTGCCGCCGGGCAGCAGGGTGCTGGAGGTCGGTTGCGGCCAGGGCGACATGACCGCCGTGCTCGCCGATCTCGTCGGTCCGAACGGGACGGTCGTGGGCACGGACGTCGCACCGCCCGAGTACGGCGCACCGGTCACCGTGGGTCAGTCCGCGCGGCACCTGCTCGACGGGCCGCTCGGCGCGCGGATCGACCTGCGGTACGGGACCGACGTGCTCACCGACGACGTCGGAACCGGGTACGACCTCGTCGTGCTCGCCCACTGCTCCTGGTACTTCGCCTCCGCCGACCGGCTCGAACGGACGTTGCGCAGGGCCCGCGAGCTGGCCGGGCGGCTGTGCTTCGCCGAGTGGGACCCGCAGCCCGCCGCGGTGAGCCAGCTGCCGCACCTGCTGGCCGTGCTCGCGCAGGACCGGATCGGCGGCGACACGGACGTCAACGTGCGCGCGCCGCTCACCCGCGCGACTCTGCTGGACGCGGTGCGGCGCACCGGCTGGGAGGTCGAGCGGGTGACCGATGTGGACACCCGCACGTTGCAGGACGCCGACTGGGAGGTCGCGATCGCGCTGCGCGAGGCGCCGGACGGCCTGGCCAGGGAGCTGCTCCGGCAGACCGCGGCCGAGCGCGGCAACGTGCCGTTGCCCGCTTACGCACTCACAGCACGCTAGTGCGCTCCAGGTCGGAGTCCCGGTCGTCGAGGAGGTGGCGCAACGCCAGCGTGGCCTGGCGTTGTTCCTCCACGAGCTTGGAGAGCCACGAGCCGAAGTAGAGGAACCCGCCCACGCCGATCAGGCCGAGGCCGAGCACGCCGCCGGACACCACGTACGGCATCTGCTCCCACACGTACCCGGTGTGCGCTACTCCCCACCAGGCGAAGAGGATCGCGGCGATCCCGGCGGTCATCAGCATCGTGCCGACGAGGCCCAGGCCGTTGCGCATCCGGGAGCGGCGCCGGTCTTGGATGGTCATGTCTCACCCGTTGCGCAGGTCGGGGACACCGGTGGGGTGTCCGGAGGGGCAGGGGGCGCCGCCGAGCAGGAAGGCGCCGAACGACCGCATGCCGAACGCCCCGGCCGCGGCGACGCCGAGGCCGGTGAGGACGAGCAGCGCCGGCACGCCGGGGAAGTCGAGCAGTGAGCCGGGCCGTGACCGGGCCACGTGCGCGACCGGCGGGGCGACACCGGGCGGGTTGATCCCGGCGGCCGGTGGCGTTCCCGGCAGTGCCGGCGGTGCGCCGAGCACGGGCGGGGACAGCGGAGGTGCCTGGGGCGCCGGGACGTCGGGCGGGGACAGCGGCGCGGCCACGGCGGCGTTCGCGACCGCCTCGGTGTCACCGACGACGACCTCCATCTTGTCCAGCGGGTTGAGCAACGGCGCGAGCTCCTTGGGCAGCAACGGCGCGACGATGCCGTCGAGGATCCCGCCGAGACCGAGCCTGGCCCGCAACGCCTTCACGTCGACGGTCAGCGCGAGCCCGCGTGACCTCGCCGTGGCCGAGGCGCCCTCGAACCTCGTCGTCGCCTCCGGCCAGGTGAGCGTGACCCCCAACGGTTCCAGCGCCTTCAGCAGCCCGTCCGGCGGGGCAGCGGGTGCCTTGACCGGGAACCGCTGGCCCAGCACGGTGATCGCGGCGATCGAGAACGCGCTGGTGCCGCTGCCCTTGCCGCCGTCGCTGACCGCCACCGACTCGAACCGCACCCCGGACAGCACGACCAGCCCGGACAGCACCGTGATCGTCTGCGCGGACGTGACCGCCGTGGAACGGGCCTCGGTGGCCGTGACCGCGCTCGTGCTGGTCGACGCGAGCCCTTCGGCCGTGAGCACGAACGGCACCTCCTGGCGTGCACCGGCGAACGCCTCCGCTTTCGCCGCACCCGCCTGCGCCCGCATGCCGGACTTCGACTCGTCGGCGGGACCACCGGGGTGTGCCGCGTTGGCCTGCACCGGGTAGGCGAAGCCCAGCAGCTGCGGCAGCCCGGTGCCGACGGCGGCGCCCGGCCACAGCGAGCTGGCCAGCGACCGGCCGATCGGCCCGGAGCCCAGCTCGGTCTGCGTGTAGGAGAGGTGGACCTCGCCCTGCGGTTCGGCCGGCACCGGCAGCAGGGTGGTGTGCAGCAGCACCGACACCGGTGTCGCCCTGGACGACAGCGTGAACCCGCCGAGGTCGGCCGCCCCGGCCGGTGCCGGGAACAGCAGGAGCAGCAGCACGACGACCGCGCACCTCATGACGTCCCTCCGAAGTAGACGGTGGCCAGGTCGCCCTCGGCCATCTCGCCGTGCGCCATCACCACGACCTGGTCGGCCACGGCGGACGCGGTCTCGGCGAACTGCTCGACCACCAGCATCGTCACGCCCGTCCCGGCCAGCTCGCGGACCACCTCGTACAGCTCGGTCACGACCACCGGCGCGAGCCCCATCGACAGCTCGTCGACCACCAGCACCGCCGGGTCGGTGAGCAGGGCGCGGGAGAACGCGAGCATCTGCTGCTCCCCACCGGACATCGACCCCGCGAGCTGCTTGCGCCGGACCTTGAGCTTCGGGAACCGCTCGTAGACGACCTCGGCGTCCCCGCGCATCAGCCGCAGGTTCTCCGCGACGGTCAGGTTCGGGAAGATCGCCCGTCCTTCCGGGATCGTGCACAGCCCCGCCCGCGCCAGCTCGTCCGGGGCGGCGTCGTTGACGTGCACGCCGTTCAGGTGGACGTGCCCCCGCGTCGCCCTGATCTGTCCACTGAGGACTTTGACCAGCGTGGACTTGCCGGCGCCGTTGGGCCCGAGCAACGCCGTGACGCTGCCGCGCGGCACGCTCAGCGACACCCCGCGCAGCACCTCGATCCGCCCGTACCCGGCGTGCACCCCGGTCAGCTCGATCATGTTCGGCTCGCTCATCCGAGGTACGCCTCCCGGACCCCGGCGTGCGCGCGGACCTCGTCCGGCGTGCCGCTGGTCAGCAACCGCCCCAGGTTCAGCACGTGCACGCGGTCGCAGTACCCCATGACGAGGTCCATGTCGTGCTCGACCAGCACGACCGCCCGCCCCTCCGCCGACAGCTCGCGCAACAGCTCACCGAACGCGTCGGTCTCCTGCCGGTCCAGCCCCGACGACGGCTCGTCGAGCAGCAGCAGGTGCGGGTCCGTGGCCAGCGCCCGCGCCAGCTCCAGCAACCGCGCGGCCCCGGTCGGCACGGTGTCGGCCTGGTTGCCCGCCCACCCCGCGATCCCCACCCGCCGCAGCAGCTCGTCGGCAAGCCTCGGCGACCGCCGCCGGCTCTCCAACGCCACCACGACGTTCTCCCAGACCGTCAACGACCCGAACACCTCGAGCCGCTGGAACGTCCGCGCCACCCCCAGCCTGGACCGCTGGTGCGGCCCCTTGGCCGTGACGTCGGCCCCGTCCAGCACCACCCGCCCCGCCGACGGCCTGCGCAACCCGCTGACGACGTCGAACAACGTCGTCTTGCCCGCACCGTTGGGCCCGATCAGCCCGGTGACGCCCGGCTCGACGTCGAGCGTGACCCCGTCGACCGCGGTCACCTCGCCGAACCGCACCGTCACACCGTCAACCCGCAACACGCTCACGCACACCACCCGGCCCACATCCGTCCACGCCAACCACCGCC
>NZ_LGDY01000026.1 GCF_001279525.1 Nocardia sp. NRRL S-836
GCGGTGCATCAGGCCACGGGTCCACGCGAAGATCGAGGCGATCGGGTTGGTGGAGGGGGGCTTGCCGGCCTGGTGCTGGAGGAAGTGCCGGGTCACGGTGCCGTGGGCGGCCTCGGCCTTGACGGCCTGGATGAAGACCGAGTCGAGCGCCTCGTCGAACCAGAGCACGTCGGTGGTGATGTCCACCTTGACGAGGAGCATCGGGATAAGGGTCGACGCGAGGATCGAGGCGATCGGGTTCGTGGAGGCAGGCGTGCCGGCCCGGTGCTGGCGGAAGTGGCTGGTCACGGTACCGTGGGCGGCCTCGGCCTCGAGGGGCTTGCCGTCCGGCGTCATCAGGACCGACGCCATCCGGCCGAGCGAGCCGAAGCCCTGC
>NZ_LGDY01000027.1 GCF_001279525.1 Nocardia sp. NRRL S-836
GCGCAGGGCGGGCGGCGCAGGGCGGGCGGCGCAGGGCGCGCGGCGCAGGGCGGGGCGGGGCGCAGGGCGGGGCGCAGGGCGGGGCGCAGGGCGGGGCGGGGCGGGGGGCCTCCCACGCAAGCCGACCCGCCCCAGGTCGGCCCGGGTCGGGTCGGATCGACCCGGCGCGGATCGACCCGGCGTGGATTGGCACGGCGCGGATTGGCACGGATCGGCGCGGCGCGGCAGGGGCGGCGCCAGCGCGAGGCAGGTGACGCAAGGCGGCGCGGCGCGGGCAGAGCAGCGCGGGCAGAGCAGCGCGGGCAGAGCAGCGCGGGCAGAGCAGCGCGGGCAGAGCAGCGCGGGCAGAGCAGCGCGGGCAGAGCAG
>NZ_LGDY01000028.1 GCF_001279525.1 Nocardia sp. NRRL S-836
CTACTCGCCCGTGACCATCCTGACCAGCTGCGGCACGCCCAGCACGACCTTCACCCGCCCCTTGCCCATGTTGACGTGGCCGAACACGCCGGGGGTGTAGGCGACGCCGGCGGTCGAGGAGAGGTAACGGTTGCAGCGGGCCGGGCGGAGAGATTCCCCCGGAGACAGGAACAGCTGGTCGCAGCACGACTCCTGCGCCGGGCTAACGCTGATGGAGCGCGGGCCATCCCGCACAGCGCCCTGAGCCCGCCCGGTCCCCCCGTTGTCCGCGGCGCGGGCCGGGGCTCGACCGGCGCGCGGAGGCCGGGCGGCGGGGCTGGCCGGGGGAGCTCGCCCGCGGGCCCCGCCGCAACGGCTACCTC
>NZ_LGDY01000029.1 GCF_001279525.1 Nocardia sp. NRRL S-836
TGACCTTGTTGACCTTCGCGGTCGCGTAGCGCAGCGAGGGGCCGATCTCGTCGACCTCCAGCTCCACGACAGTGCGCTTCTCGCCTTCCTTCGTCTCGAAGGAACGCTGGCGCAGCCGCCCGGAGACGAGCACTCGCGAACCGCGGGTGAGCGACTCGGCCACGTTCTCGGCGACCTGCCGCCACACGTTGCACCGCAGGAACAGCGCTTCGCCGTCCTTCCACTCGCCGGACTGGCGGTCGAAGGTGCGGGGCGTGGAAGCGACCGTGAAGGACGCCACCGCGGCACCGCTCTGGGTGAAGCGCAGTTCGGGGTCGGCAGTCAGGTTCCCGACCACCGTGATCGTCGTCTCACCAGCCATG
>NZ_LGDY01000030.1 GCF_001279525.1 Nocardia sp. NRRL S-836
GGGAGGCCCCGCGATCACGACAACACCACCGGTCTCGGCCTCACGAGAAAGCCGCAGCAGCTCCTGCCGCCTTCCGACAAGCCCGGACACAGCCGGCAGCCGGCGCAACGCCGCGCCTTTGGCGATCCCGACCGAGCGACGACGCCCCTCCTTCGCCAGGGAGAGGAAGGACTTCCGAGCGTCCCCCGCGAGTCCCAACGCGTCGGCGAGCAGCTCCGTCGAACGCTCATACGGCGCGTTCGCCCGACCGCGTTCCAGCTCACGCAACGCCCGGACGCTCATCCCGGAGGCGAGCGCCAGACCTGCCTGCGACAGACCTGCCGCCGTCCGCAGGCTCAGCAGGACCTCGCCGAACGTCGAA
>NZ_LGDY01000031.1 GCF_001279525.1 Nocardia sp. NRRL S-836
TTCGACGTTCGGCGAGGTCCTGCTGAGCCTGCGGACGGCGGCAGGTCTGTCGCAGGCAGGTCTGGCGCTCGCCTCCGGGATGAGCGTCCGGGCGTTGCGCGAGTTGGAACGCGGTCGGGCGAACGCGCCGTATGAGCGGTCGACGGAGCTGCTCGCCGACGCGTTGGAGCTCGCGGGGGAGGTTCGGGAGTCCTTCCTGTCTTTGGCGAAGGAGGGGCGTCGTCGCTCGGTCGGGATCGCCAAAGGCGCGGCGTTGCGCCGCCTGCCGGCTGTGTCCGGGCTTGTCGGAAGGCGGCAGGAGCTGCTGCGGCTTTCTCGTGAGGCCGAGACCGGTGGTGTTGTCGTGATCGCGGGGCCTCCC
>NZ_LGDY01000032.1 GCF_001279525.1 Nocardia sp. NRRL S-836
GCCCCGTCCTACCAACCCATGATCGACCTGGCAACACTCACCTCTAGCTTTGAGGACAAGCACTCGGGGCATCACGACCTGGGGCCTTTTTGTGATGGTAAACACATAGCTGCTGAGGTGCGGCGGCCGGCAGGGGCGGGGGTTGATCGCAATGCGTGACGGGGGTCCACGGTTGGGAGGCCAGGATGGCCGACTATACAGCGGAACACCCCGCCCCGGCCGCTCCACGACCCGACCGGTGGGGCCGAGGGAAACCACCCCCCCGCCAGCACCGTCTCGAACATGGTGCAGTCGTTGATGTTGCCGCCGGTCAGCACCGTCGTCAGCGGGCGGCCGTGCCCGTCGCAGGCCAGATAGATC
>NZ_LGDY01000033.1 GCF_001279525.1 Nocardia sp. NRRL S-836
CCGACAACACCCGCATCCTCACCGGCAGCAACGACAACACCGCCCGCATCTGGGACGCCACCACCGGCCAACCCATCCACCAGCTAACCGGACACACCGGGTGGGTCCGATCCGTGGCCTGGTCCCCCGACAACACCCGCATCCTCACCGGCAGCAACGACAACACCGCCCGCATCTGGGACGCCACCACGAGGAAGCTTCTCCGTCGGCTACCACGCTCCGCGAGCACTGTTAATGCCCTGACCTGGTCCCCCGACAACACCCGCATCCTCACCGGCAGCAACGACAACACCGCCCGCATCTGGGACGCCACCACCGGCCAACCCATCCACCAGCTAACCGGACACACC
>NZ_LGDY01000034.1 GCF_001279525.1 Nocardia sp. NRRL S-836
GCGGCAGCGCCGTCGGCAGCTGCCTGGGCACCTGGTGCACGTGCGGCACCTCACCGGCCAGCACCTGCAGCTGCGCCTCCCGCAACGCCGCGCCCGGCCCCACCCCGACCTGCTCGTCCAACTGGCGCGACCCCCGCTGGGACCCCGCCCACCCCTCCCCCCCCCCGCCGCTGCCGCTGATCACCAGCGGCCGCCCCGCCCCGACCACCGCACCGAGCCGTTCCAACTCGACCGCACGCCCCACGAAGTGCGGCAGCGCCGTCGGCAGCTGCCTGGGCACCTGGTGCACGTGCGGCACCTCACCGGCCAGCACCTGCAGCTGCGCCTCCCGCAACGCCGCGCCCGGCC
>NZ_LGDY01000035.1 GCF_001279525.1 Nocardia sp. NRRL S-836
TGAGGTTCCCCCGATAACTCGGAGGGTTGGTTACCTGGCTCCGGATGAGGATGCCGGGATGATAGATGGCTGGAGTTGGTCGGCGTGCCAGGCGGCCTCGTACTCGTCGGGGCTGAGCCAGCCGAGCTCCTTCTGGATGCGCTGGGTGTTGTACCAGCCGTCGATGTAGCTGAGGATCGCGTTCTCGGCCTCGTCGCGGGTGCGCCAGGAGTTCCGGTACACGAGTTCGATCTTCAGCGTGGAGAAGAAGTTCTCCATCAGCGCGTTGTCGTAGGAGTCGCCGACCGAGCCCATCGACGGCAGAATTCCGATGTCCGCCAGGCGTTGCGCGAAGCGAATCGAGGT